>CAVQUW010000001.1:0-18696 GCA_963716785.1 uncultured delta proteobacterium
CCGGTCCGGGGTGCCATCCCGCATCTTCATCACAAGGAGGTGGACATGAACACTGGCCGATGGGAAAAAGTGCCCGGTTTGCTGGACCTCCTGGGTCTGGACGAGGAGCCCATGGGGCTGTTCTACGCGGACGCGAGGCCGGCCGAGGGGTTCACCCCGAAGCCCATCGACCTCCCGACCCGTGAAAAGGAGATCCGGAACGAAATCGACTGGAAAAGCGTCTTCGCGGAGTTCTCCTGCGCGATGGGGCACATCTGGCGCGCGCGTAAAAAAAGGACGGCCGCCTATTTTTCCGCCGAGCGGTTCGGGTGTCCCGGTGCGGCGTTCTGGCTGGGGTTCAACAAGCCCCAGACCGAAACGATCATCCACTACGTCTCCACCGGGATCCCGAACTGGACCGCCGGGGAGCACTACTGCTCCTCCCCGGACCAGCTGCGGCGGATCTTCGCCCACGTCGACCCCCGCCCGGCGCCGAAACCATACTGCATCGTCAAGCCGCTCGGCCTCTTTGACGCATCGGAGGCGCCTGAGCTGGTGACCTTTTTCGCCCGGCCGGAATCGCTGTGCGGCCTGCACCAGCTGGCGGCCTACGTCACCGACGACCCGGAGGTGGTGGCCTCCCCCTGGAGCGCCGGCTGCGGCAGCCTGGCGATCTGGCCCCTGCACTACCTGGCCAAAGGCGAGCGCAAGGCGGTGATCGGCGGCTGGGACCCGTCGGCCAGGAAATTTTATAAAACCGACGAACTCTCGTTCACGGTCCCGGCCGCGATTTTCGATGCGATGCTCGCACGCTACGGCGAGTCGTTTCTGACGCGGGAGACCTGGCCGGTGGTCCGCAAAAAAATTGCCCGCAGCAAAAAAGCCTGGAGTGAATAGCCGCGGCACCCGGTCGCAGCCCCCCTACCAGAGCCGGATGTATTTTTTACCGTCCCTCAGTTCGGCCCGGAGCTGTTCCATGTGCCGCAGGGCGGCGATCTCGCGCTCGAGGTCCATCGGGGAGATGTTCAGCCGCTCCACCAGGTGTCCGGGCGTTGCGCCGCCGGTCTCTTCGAGGATGGCCAGGATTCGGCGCTGGGTGTCGGTCAGTTCGAATTTGCCGCCGAGCTCCCTGCCGAAGGATTTGGCGCTGTGCACGGCCCATGGGTCGCAGGCCTTGGCCGGCGACAACACATCCATGTAGCAGTCTTCGCAGAGCCTGCGGCCGAGATGCTCTCGCTCCTCGCCCGCAGGGATCGGTGCGCTGCAGCGTGTGCATTCCATGTGGACCTCCTTTCACTCATCCCGGTATTTCTCCGGCCCCTATTCTTTGGTGAGATCAATTTGACATAAATTTAGATAGAATGCTATGGTTGCATACGAATGCAAATTTCGTTTTCCGACGAACCGAAAGCGCCATGGGATCGGCCTCCGCACCAATCTCCGCGGCGGGGATGTGTGAACACGGCACAGGGGATTGCATATGTCACCACGCAGGAAATTCCACCAATTCACCTCCAAGGACGTCGCCCGCCTGGCCGGGGTCTCGCAGTCCGCTGTCAGCCGAACATTCACACCCGGGGCGTCCGCCTCCCCGGAAACCCGCGAGAAGGTTCTGGCCGCGGCCCGGGAGCTGGGGTATCGGCCAAATTTCATCGCCCGCAGCCTCAACCGGCAATCGACGCGCTTGATCGGCATCATGATGCTCAAGATCGACGACCCCTTCTACGCCCGGCTGTTGAATGTCTTCACGCAGAAATTGCAGGAGAAGGGCTACTGGAGTCTGCTGCTCAAGGCCGAGGACAATACGGCCCTGGAAAATGCGCTCCCCCAGGCGCTGCAGTATCAAGTGGATGGGATTGTCCTCACCTCGGCCACCCTTTCATCTTCCATGGCGTCGCACTGCGCCTCATTGGGGGTGCCGGTGGTCTTGTGCAATCGATCCTCCCTCGACATCGAAGTGAACGCGGTTTCCTGCGACCATGCCGGCGGGGCCCGGATGTTGGCCGACCTGCTTTGCCGCGCCGGACACCGCCGCATCGCCTATATGGCCGGAGAAGAGGCCAGCTCCACCAACCGCGAGCGCGACCGGGGGTTCTGCGAGAAGCTTTCCGAGCACGGCATGCAGGTGTGGCGCCGGGCCGCGGGGGACTACAGCTACGAGTCCGGGTTCAAGGCCGCTGCGGAGCTTTTGGCCGGACCCAAGCGGCCGGACGCCGTATTTTGCGCCAACGACTTCATGGCCATGGGGGCCATGGACCGCGCCCGGGAGATGGGAATAAGGATTCCGCAGGATGTCTCCATCGTGGGCTTCGATGACGTGGCCATGGCGGCCTGGCCCCAGTACCATCTCACGACGATCCACCAGCCCGTGAACCGGCTGGTGGAGCTGACCATCGATGTGCTCCTGGCGGCGATCGCGAGCCCCGACAGCGAACGGACCATCCGTATTCTGCCCGGGACCCTGGTTACCCGCGGGTCGGCCCGGCTGCCCACCGAGGCGGAAGGTTTGCGGGCTGTGAACCCGCCGCAGTAAGCAAGGGTCCCACGGCCCGGAAGAGGGGTCTCACCGGCGGCACTACATTTTTTTGTTGACACGCAGGAATTGCTAAGGTACGGATTGCATACGTATTCATTCCCGGGTGTCCTATCCATGAAAAATGTCCTGACAGTTTTTCGACCGCAAGACCCTTCGATTCTCGACCCTGGCGCGACATGCGAGCGGTTGGCGCAAGGGTTCCGGTTTGTCGAAGGACCGGTCTGGCACCCGCGCGAGCACTTCCTGCTTTTCAGTGACATCATCGGCAACCGCATCCATCGCTGGTCGGCATCGGACGGGGTGGCGTTGTTCCGCGAGCCCAGCAATATGGCCAACGGCAACACCTACGACGGCCAGGGCCGGCTGATCACCTGCGAGCATGCCACCAGCCGCTTGACGCGCACCGAACCCGACGGGACGGTCAGCGTGCTGGCCGGCCACTACCAGGGCAAGGAGCTGAACAGCCCGAACGATGTGGTGGTCGCGCGCGACGGCGCCATCTATTTCACCGACCCGCCCTCGGGCCGCGGTCCGGTCTACGGCGTGGAGCGGCGCCGGGAGCTGGATTTCCAGGGAGTGTTTCGGCTCACGCCGGAGACCGGAGACCTATCACTCCTGGCGGACGACTTCACCTTTCCCAACGGGCTGTGCTTTTCAGCCGATGAGGACCGGCTGCTGGTCAACGATTCCCGGGAGCAGATCATCCGGGAGTTTCCGGTGAAAACGGACGGCCGTTTGGGCGCAGGGCGTCTTTTCGCCCGCCTGGCCGCCGAAGGCGAGGGGGTCGCCGACGGCATGAAGTTCGACAGTCTGGGAAATCTCTACTGCTGCGGGCCCGGCGGCATTCAGGTATTCGACAAAGACGGCGAGCTCATCTGCATCATCCGCACACCGGAGAAGGCGGCTAATTTCACCTGGGGAGATGGGGACCTCCAGGGGCTTTACATCACAGCCTCGACCAGCCTTTACCGCCTCCGCGTTCTGGTACCCGGCCTTTCTCCATTTCACCCACGAGCGTCCGCCCACAGGGGGCGGGACCCTGTCAGTTAAACGCAAAATTGGTTCGAAGGAGGGAAGATGATGAGATCCGTAAAGCTTCTGACCTGGTTGACGGCTCTGGCCGCGATGGTCACACTGAGCTGGGGGACCGCAATGGCCGCGGATGGCAAAATGCCTTACGGCTTAAAGGCCGGAAAGCCCTATGCCGGCACCAAGCTGATCTACCTCTTGTCGCACGCGCCCCAGTTCCAGGGCCATCTGAAGCACACCCCCGAGTTTACCGAACTGACCGGGATCGAGGTGGAATATCGTTTCACCCCGTTTCCCAATCTGAAGGAAAAGCTGACCACCGACGGCGTCGCCGGCCGCGGCGAGACGGACCTTTACCTCTTCCTGGATGCCTGGGGGCCGTCGCTCAAGGGCTTCCTGGTGCCGCTCAACGACATGATCAAGACCGCCGGGATCGACATGAACCGCTACCCGCCGGCCTATGTCAAGGGCGGCCAATACGGCGGCACGTATTACGGGATACCGCTCCGGGGGCATCCGCAGCTGTTGCTCTACCGCAAGGATGTCTTCCAGAAGCTGGGCCTCGAGCCCCCCAAGACCTGGGCCGAGCTGGAGAAGACGGCGAAGGTCGTCCAGGACAAAGGCGGCATGGACGGCATCGCCATGTACTACGGCAAGGGCTATTCCGGCCAGAACCTGTTCGTCTGGTACGCCTACCTGAAGAGCAACGGCGGCGACATTTTCGACAAGAACTGGAAGCCGGTTTTCAACAACCCGGCCGGGATCGAGGCCACCCAGCGCTACATCGACGTGATGGCCAAACACCAGGTGGCGGCCAAGGGGTCGCAGTTCTTCAGCGAGTACGAGGCCAACCAGGCCGTGGCCCAGGACAAGGCGGCCATGGTCATCCTGTGGTGGTGGCACATGGGGGTGCTGCAGAACCCCGAAAAGGCGAAAGAGGTCGTCACCAAGAACATGGGGTTCGCAGCGGTCCCGGCCTGGGAAGGCAAGGGCAAGGCCACCCTGGCCCTTTCGATGCAGATCGGCATCGCCGCCGGCTCCAAACACAAGGAGGCGGCCATGGAGTACATCAAGTGGGTCTCCAACCCCGATCTTGAAAAAGCCAACGTGATCGACAAGAGCGATCCCAAGACCATGACCATCGTCGCCGTCCAGAACGCCACCCTCAAGGATCCCGAGGTCAACAAGACCTCCGACGGCATGCACGCCGTCGCGGCCGAGAGCCTGGCGGTGTCGGACACCATGCCGATGGTGCCCGAGTGGCCGGAGGTAGGCAACGCCTTGGAAGTGGCCATCAGCGAGATCGCCGGCGGCGCGCCGGTCAAAGATCAGCTCGATAAGGCCGCCAAGGAAGTGGAAGCGATCATGAAGCGGGCGGGATACTACAAGTAGCCGCGGTCCGGCGAAAAGATCGGGCGTCGGACACGGGCGCCCGATCTTGAGCCGGGAACGAAGACCCGAAGGCACATCAAACCAATGCAGGTGGCCTCCCGATGCTAAAGACGACAAAGCACGGCCAATATACCAAGTGGGTGATGCTGGCACCCACCTTCCTGCTGCTTTTGGGCACCACCCTGTACCCTTTCGTTTATTCCTTCATCACCAGTTTCCGGCACTGGCAGTTGAGTCGCAGCCCCAAACCGGGACCCTTCATCGGCGTTGAAAACTACACCCGCGCCTTCAGCGATGCGAACTTCTGGAACAGCGTCGAAGTGATGGTGGTCTTTACGGTCATCTCGGTGGTGCTCTCCATGGTGATCGGCCTGGGGATCGCCCTGGTGCTGGAGCGCGCGACCAAGCTGAACACCTTGATGAAGTCGCTCCTGATTTTCCCCTTCGCCATGGCGCCGGCGCTGAAGGGGTTTTCCTTCCGCTTCATGCTGAACCCCCAATTCGGCATCATCGACTACCTGATCGACACCCTGATCCCCCCTCTCAAGGACGTGGTCTGGCTGGGAGATCCCTACTGGGCGCTGTTCTGGCTGGCCATGACCGAGGTCTGGGGCTGGGCGCCTTACATCGCTCTCGTGTTCATCGGTGCGCTCGGGTCGATTTCGAGCGAGGCCATCGACGCCGCCAGGGTGGACGGGGCCAGCACCCTGCAGGTGTTCTGGTACATCACCCTGCCGCTCTTGAAACCCATCATCATCATGGTCGGGCTTCTGAAAACCATCTTCAGCGTCAAAATGTTCGACCAGGTGGTGACCCTGACCGGCGGCGGCCCGGGGCGGGCCACCGAAACCATGAATTATTTCGTCTACAAGACCGGTTTCACCTTCTACGACATGGGCTACGCCTCGGCCCTGGCCTACATTCTGGTCACCACCATGTTTATTTTCGCCTTCGTCTATGTCCGTTTTCTCATGAAGGGAACCGATAACTGATATGGCTGCCACCCGCGATGAAAAATTCTGGGCCGGGATGCGCTGGCTGGGCTTCTTCGGCACCCTGGTCTTCATGGCGCTGCCCATTTTCTGGATGGTCCTGACCGCCTTCAAGCAATCCCGGGATGCCTATTCGACCAGCTTGCTGTTCGCCCCCACCGTGGAGAACTTCATCCAGATCTTCAAGCCCCCCTTCTCCTTCGGGCCTAAGGTGCTGAACAGCTTCCTGGTCAGCCTGGCGACCGTGGCCGTGGCGATCCCGGTGGCCACCCTGGCGGCCTACGCGTTCAGCCGCTTCCAGTTCAAGGCCAAAAACGCACTGATGGTGAGCGTCCTCTCTTCCCAGTTCGTGCCGCCGGTGGTGGTGGTCCTGCCGTTTTTTGTGCTGTTCCGGACCATGGGGCTCCTGGACACCCGCCTGGCCCTGATCGTGCTGAACCTCTCCTTTGTGTTGCCGTTCGCGGTCTGGATGATCAAGGGCTTCATCGATGCCCTGCCGCCGGAGGTGGAGGAGGCCGCGGTCGTCGACGGCTGCACCCGCCTCCAGGTGCTGCGGCACATCACCCTGCCGCTGGTCATGCCGGGGGTGGTGACCAGCGCCGTGTTCGGTTTCATCCAGTCGTGGAACGAGTTTTTGTTCGCCCTGATTCTGACCAGCCGTGACGCCGTCACCCTCACGGTGGGCCTGATGGGCCTGTTCACGGATCGGGGCATTTTGTGGGAGCACATGGCCGCGGCCGGGATCATCATCATGGTGCCGATTTTCGTGCTCTCCTTCACCATCAGGGAGTACTTTATCGAGGGCTTGACCATGGGGGCGGTGAAGTAGGCGGCAACGGGACCTGCCACCGCAGTTGGAAGAACCGGGTGGGTTCGGGCGGATTGCAATCCACACCGGAAAATACCGAGGCATCGACAGGAGGAAAAAAGTGGCCAGAAAATACATTAAAAAAGGCAAGAGCGCTCAAGACATCCAGGCGGACGACCTGAAGGTGCGCCAGATCGTGGAAGGCATCATCGCCGATGTGCGCAGCCGGGGCGACCTCGCCGTGCGCGAGCTGTCCGATAAATTCGACAAGTTCAGCCCCGCGAGCTTCCGCCTGAGCGAACAGCAGATCGAGGAGTGCATCAAGAGCCTGCCCTTGCGGACGATCGACGACATCCGCTTCGCCCAGGAGCAGGTGGCCAATTTCGCCAAACGGCAGCTCGACACCCTTCTGGACCTGAAGGTGGAGACCCTGCCGGGGGTCATCCTGGGTCACCGGCACATCCCCGTCGGCAGCGTGGGCTGCTACGTGCCCGGCGGCCGCTACCCCATGGTCGCCTCCGCCCACATGTCCATTCTGACCGCTCGGGTGGCCGGTGTGAAGCGCATCATCGCCTGCACCCCCCCCACCCAGGGCGAGCCGCATGCGGCGACGATCGCCGCGATGCACTTCGGCGGCGCGCAGGACATCTACCTGCTGGGCGGGGTCCAGGCCGTCGCGGCCATGGCGCTGGGCACCGAGACCATCGCCCCGGTGGACATGCTGGTGGGCCCGGGCAACGCCTACGTGGCCGAGGCGAAGCGCCAGCTGTTCGGCAGGGTGGGGATCGACCTATTCGCCGGGCCGACCGAGATCCTGGTCATCGCCGACGAGAGCGCCGATGCCGAGATGGTGGCCACGGACCTGCTGGGCCAGGCGGAGCACGGCACCAACAGCCCGGCCTGGCTGGTGACCACCAGTGAACAGCTCGCCCAGGACACCCTCAAGGAGGTGGCGCGGCAGCGCAAGATCCTTCCGACCGGGGATGTCGCCGGACAATCCTGGGACGACTTCGGCGAGATCGTGGTGGTGGACAGCCGGGAGGAAATGGTTGCGGTGGGCAACGAGTACGCGGCCGAGCATGTCGAGATCCTCACCCGGGAGCCGCTCTACTTCCTGGATCACATGACCAGCTACGGCGCCATGTTCCTGGGCAAGGAGACCAACGTGTCCTACGGCGACAAGGTGATCGGCACCAACCACACCCTGCCGACCAAGAAGGCGGCCCGCTACACCGGCGGCCTCTGGGTGGGCAAGTTCATCAAGACCTGCACGTACCAGATGGTCAGCGAGGAGGCCAGCGCCATGATCGGCGAGTACTGCTCCCGGCTGTGCGCCATCGAGAACTTCGCCGGGCACAAGGAGCAGGCGGACCTGCGGGTGCGGCGCTATAAAAAATAGGCCCAACGATTGGATTGGTTCAGGCCGAGGCCGCTGCGATTTCGCAACCGGAGGCGTAGTGGGTCTACGCCGAGGATTGCGAAGAGCGAGAACACCGGCATGGGCCGAAAGACGCCGTTTCTGGATGGACACCAACGAGTATTCGACAGGAGTAGTGATGAACGACATGACGAAAGTTGCGGTGAACCCCGAGGCCCTTGGCCGGTTCATCGAGCAGGCCTTCGGCGCCACCGGAATGAACCCGGAGGATTCACGCTACTGCGCGGAGTGCCTGGTCAAGACCAACCTTTGGGGCATCGACTCCCACGGCGTGTTGAGGCTGCCCATCTATCTGGAGCGGTTGCAAAACGGGGCGGTGAAACCCAACCCCGAGATCAGGGCCGAGAAAAGCTTCGGTGCGCTGGAGGTTTTGAACGGCGACGATGGAATGGGGTATGTGGTGGGGCATCGCGCCATGACCCGTGCGATCGAGCTGGCGCGCACGCACGGGGTGGCCTGTATCGGCGCCATGCGCTCCAACCACTTCGGCGCGGCGGCGCTCTACGCCCGTGAGGCCGCCGCGGAAGGGATGATCGGCATCGCGATGACCAACGTCGGGCCGCTCATGGTGGTGCCCGGGGGCAGCAAGCCCGTCGCCGGCAACAATCCCATCGCCTTTGCCGCCCCCACCTTCGCCGAATTCCCTTTCGTGATGGACATCAGCCTCTCCCAGGTTGCCGGCGGGAAGCTCCTGCTGGCCGCCAAGGAGGGCAAGAAGATCCCGCTGGACTGGGCGGCCGACAAGGACGGCCGGCCCACCGACGACCCCGTGAAGGGCTATGACGGCTACCTTCTGCCGATGGGCGGCCACAAGGGGTTCGCCATGAGTCTCGCGGTGGACGTATTGTGCGGCGTCATGACCGGCGGCGCCTTCTTGTCCGGCATCATGAACATGTACCGGGCCAAGGACCGCCCGAGCGGCACGGGCCATCTGATGATCGCCATCAACCCCTCGGCGCTGATCAGCCCGGAGGACTTCGGCCGGCGCATGGCCGAAATGAAGCAAACGGTCAAGGCCTCGCCCATGTGGGACGAGACCCGGGAGATGCTGCTGCCGGGCGAGCTCGAGTACCGCTCCGAGGGCCAACGGCGGCGGAACGGGATCCCCTTGGCGCAAAACCTTTTTGACGAATTGAATCAACTGGCGGAAAAACTGGGTACGGCCACCCGGCTGGAGCCTTTGAAATAACCAAGTCACCCGATGTCACATAACTAGTTCTTTCAAGGAGGATTCACATGTCTGTGCAAAGAAAATCCGTATGGTGGCACGAAAACCCCGGGCCCGTGGTCACCGCCTGGGCCAAGGAAAAATGCGATCTGGCCGTCTTGCCGCTCGGCGCCGTCGAGCAGCACGGACCCCACTGCCCCAACGGCTCGGATGCGTTCAACGCCATGGGGATCGTCGAGAAAATCTGCGAAAAGACCGGCGCGATGGCACTGCCCTGTCCCATGTACGGCAGCCACCCCTACCACCATTGGAACATGCCGGGGACCCTGCCCCTGGAATACGAAACCCACACCGCCATGGTGTGCGACATCATCCGCGGGGCCCAGGTGGCGGGCTACAACAAATTCATCATCGTAAGCGCCCACGGGCAGGTCTCCTCCACCATCGTGGCCGTGCACAAGCTGGGCCGCGAGGGCGCGTTCGTGCTGAGCCTGCACTGGTACGACTTCCTGCGCGACGACAAGGTCGTCCTGGAGGACCACATGTGGCATGCCGACGAGGCCGAGACCTCGGTGGCGCTCTACCTCTACCCGAAATGGGTCGACATGAGCCTCGCCGTCAAGGAAGAGTGCCAGGGACTGATCGACCCCAAGTGGAAGATCGCCCCCGGCGCCGCCGCCAAACCCGGCCAGATGTATCACTTCGAGGGGACGTTCGCCTTGCCGGAGTACTGCGAGCTCAAGAGCGGCGTCGTCGGCGACCCCACGAAAGCCAGCCGGGAGAAAGGCGAGAAGCTGGTCACCCGCTGCGTGGAGCTCGTGAGCGATCTGATCGGCGAGATCATGCAGCGCTACCCGATCGGGGTGCGGCCCCGCACCAAATAGATAAGCCTCTCAACCGGGCCGTGCCGGTCGTGGGGGACGGCCCGGTACACAGGACAGGGATTTATGAAGCTGAAAAACAAAGTCGCTGTTGTCACCGGCGCCACCAAGGGCATCGGTCTGGGCATCGCCCGCGAATTCCTCAAGGAGGGCGCCAAGGTCGTCATCACCGGACGCAGCCGGGATCTGGGCGAGAAGCATGCAGCGGAGCTCGCGGGCATCGGGCCGGCGCATTTCATCGCCTGCGATGTCTCCGATTCCGCCCAGGTGAACGCCCTGGTGGCCGGCACCGTCGAGAAGTTCGGGCGCCTCGACATCATGGTCGCGAACGCCGGGATCAACGGCAAGGCCCATTTCCTGGACGTCACGGAAGAGGACTGGGACCGCATCATCGCGGTCAACCTGAAGGGCATTTTCCTGTGCGGCCAGGCCGCCGCCCGCCAGATGGTCAAACAGGGCGAGGGCGGGGCGATCATCAACATGTCCAGCGTCATGGCCGTGCTGGGCTTGAAGGAGCAGGTGGCGTACTGCGCCAGCAAGGGGGGCATCAACCAGCTGACCAAGGTCATGGCGCTCAACCTGATCGAGCACCGTATCAAGGTGAACGCGATCGGTCCCGGGGCCATCATGACCGAATTGATGCAGCGGGTGGCCCAGAGCAACGAGGGCCTGGACTCGATCCTGAAGCGCACCCCGTTCGGCCGCGTGGGGGAATGCGAAGAGGTGGGGCGTGTGGCGGTGTTCCTGGCCTCAAAGGATTCGGACTTCATCATGGGCCAGACTATTTATAACGACGGGGGGCGCATGATCCAGTCCTTCGACTCGGACCTTCACACCCGGCTCGCCTAGCGGCATAAAACGCGGCGTGGAGAATTCAGTCTTCGCGCCAAAACAAGGAAGAGAATCGCAATGGCACATCCCAAAGTGGGCCTGATCACGTTCGGTGATTCCCGTGAGCACGAGTGGGAACACTACTTCAAGGCTTTGGCGGAGCCGCGCCACAAGGAGGCGGTGGATTATTTCGGGTCGCTTGAGATCGAGCTCGTCTCGGCCGAGGGCGTGGCCCGGCACAAGCCTGAGATCGACGCCCAGGTGACGGCATTGAAAAAGGCCGGGGTCGAGGCGCTCATCGCCCACATCCCCTGCTGGACCTCGCCCAACCTGGTGCTGCGGGGGGTCATGGGACTGGACCTGCCCACCGCCCTGGTCACCAACCGCCACCCCTCGACTCACGGCAGCGTGGGGTTGATGGGGGCCGGCGGGGCTCTCACTCAGATCGGGAAGGACCACCTGCGCCTGCGCGAGGATTTCGGCGGCCCGCAATACGCGAGCCGGCTGCTGCCCTTTCTGCGGGCGGCCGGCGCCGTCCGGCGCCTGCGCGGCCAGGAGATGGGCCTTTTCGGCGGGCGCTCCCTGGGGATCGACACCGCGACCTTCGACCCCATGCAGTGGCGCGCGCAGTTCGGGGTGGACGTCGAGCACTTCGATCAGCTCGAGATCATCCGGCGGGCCGAGGCCATGGACCCGGCGCGGGTGGCCGTCATGGTGAAATGGCTCACCGGGGCGGTCAAGTCCGTCCGTTACGACGGCCTGAAGGCCACCCCGGAAAAGCTCGCCTTTCAGTGCGCCTGCTATCTGGCCACCAAGGACATCATCCAGGAGCGGCGGCTCGACTTCGTGGCCATCAAGTGCATGCCGGACCTGGCCAGCGACCACGTGCCCCAGTGCATCAGCGCCGGGCTGCTCCCGGCCCTGGCCGACCACGAAGGGCCCAAGGAGTCGGTGGTCATGGGCTGCGAGGCCGACGGCGACGGCGCCCTGACCATGCAGATCCTCAAGGAGGTGAGCGGCGGCAAACCCACCTACTTCGGCGATGTCAGCCACATCCTGAACGATGCCGGCATCATGTGCCTGCCGAACTGCGGCGCCTTCTGCACGTGGTTCGCCGGGCGCAGCGACGACCCCTCGGCGAACCTCAAGAAGATCGAGCTCAACCCCAGCATCCGCCGCGGAGGAGGGTGCATCCCTTACTTCACCGCCGCCCCGGGGCCGATCACCCTCGCGCGTCTTTACCGTTCGGCGGGGGAGTACAAAATGGCGATCATACCGGCCGAGGTGATCGAGTTGACCAGCGATGATCTCTCCGAATTCATCAAGGCGCGCGGCAAGCATCAGCTGCCCACCGCCTTCGTGCGGGTCACGCTTGACTTCGATCGCTTTATGGACGAGTTCGGGTCGAACCACATATCGGGCGTGGCCGGAGGCTTTGTCCAAGAGCTGATTGACGTCTGCCGTCTCACGGGAATTACGCCGGTGGTGATGGACGAGAATTTCTAGGAGGCACCATGAGCATGACCCCCCGCGAACGATTTGCCGCCGCCATGGCCCACGAGGAACCCGACCGCGTGCCGGTGGACTGGGGCAAGCAGGTCAGTTCGCCCCATCGGGACGCCTATCTCCAGTTGAAGACGCATCTGGGCAACCCGAGCTGGATGAACAACCAGGAGAACATCCTGGACAAGATGGGCCAAAATGTGTTTCTGGACGAAGCCCTGCTGGAGAAGTTCGGCGTGGATTTCCGCTGGCTGGTGCCCCATTGGGTCGGGCTGCGTCCGGACCGGGTGGACGGCAAGGACGTGTACTACGACATGTGGGGCAGCCGCTTCGACTGGACCGGGCAGTTCTTCAGTTTTGCCTCGTCTCCCCTGGCGGAAGCCGCGAGCCTGAAGGACCTTGACGCCTATTCCTGGCCGGATCCCAAGCACCCCGGCATGTTCGCCGGACTGGCGGAAGAAGCGCGGCGCCTGTTTGATGAGACCGGCTTCGTGGTCGGCGCCGACGGCATCAAGGGCGGCATCCTGCAGAGCGCCCTCTGGGTGCGGGGCTACGAGAAGTTCTTCATGGACCTGGGCCTGAACCCGACCCTGGCCGAAGCGCTGCTCGACAAGCTCCTCTTCCTCTTCATGGAGATGTACACCGAGTACCTGGGCCGGGTCGGACCCTACGTGCAGGCGATCTACCTCACCGACGACCTGGGCACCCAGAGCTCGCTTTTGATTTCGCCGGCCATGTTCCGCAAGTTCCTCAAGGATCGGTTCCGGGCCCTCTTTAGCCACATCAAGTCGCTTGCCCCCCACATCAAGATCATCTATCACTGCGACGGTGCGGTGAAGCGGCTGATACCGGATTTCGTGGAGATCGGGGTGGATGTGCTGAACCCCATCCAGACCTCGCTCGACGATTACAAGGACACCGCGGCCCTCAAGGCCGAGTTCGGCCGCCGGATCTGCTTCCACGGGGGCATCGACGTGCAGCAGCTGCTCAACCGCGCCTCGGCGGACGAGGTGCGGGCGGACGTCGCCCGGCGCATCCGCGATCTGGCTCCCGGCGGGGGTTTTGTGCTGGCCCCCTGCCACAACATCATGACCGACGTGCCGCCCGAAAACGTGGTCGCGCTGTTCGAAGCGGCGCGGGAGCACGGGGAGTACCCGATCGGCTGATCTCTGAAGACGGCTTTCAATTGACCATGGAAAGGTGAAAGAAGATGATCCACCAACCGGTGTTCGAAAACAAGGTGAAACAGGCCCTCAAGGCGGGCAAAAAGGTCGTGGGCGCCTGGGCCCAGCTGGCGAGCCCCTTCAGCGCCGAGGTCATGGCCCGGGCGGGCTTCGATTTTCTGATGATCGATCTCGAGCACGCGCCCGGCGACTTCGTGACACTGGCTCACCAGTGCATGGCCGTGGGCGCCACCGACTGCACGCCCCTGGTGCGGGCGCCGTGGAACGACATGGTCGCCGTGAAACGCATCCTGGACAGCGGGGCGCAGGGGGTTCTGGTCCCCTATGTCAACACCAGGGAAGAGGCCGAGGCCGCCGTTGCCGCGGCCAAATACCCGTTGCAGGGCGTGCGCGGGGTGGCGGCCAGCCCCCGGGCGCCCGGCTACGGCCTCGACAGCCTGAAGAACTACCTCGCACAGGCGAACGAGCAGACCCTCGTCATCACCGCCGTGGAGACGGCCGCGGCGGTGGCCGATGTCGATGCGATGCTGCGCGTGGAGGGTTTGGACGGGATTTTCATCGGCCCCATGGATCTCGCCACCAGCATGGGGCACTTCTGCGACCCCGGGCACAAAGAGGTCCAGGAGGCCATCGCCCTGGTCGAGAGCAAGGTCGTCGGCTCGGGCAAGGCGCTCGCCACGATCGCCGGCAGCAGCGCGGATGCCGGCGCCAAGTTCGCGCGCGGCTACCAGATGCTGATGGTCATGTCGGACAGCGTCACCTTGGGCCAGATCGCGGCTGAAAAGGTCGCGGCGTTCAGAGACTCCTATCCGCAAGGATAGAATCAGCCGGGAGCCATCGTCCCGGAACCGAAGGCAAAGGAGAGCACCCATGGCGGGGATCCGACTGGTGGATGTCAGAAAGGAATATCCCAACGGCTTCGTGGCCATCGACAAGATCAGCCTGGAAATTCCGGACAAGGAGTTTCTGGTTCTGGTCGGGCCCTCGGGCTGTGCCAAGTCGACCACCCTGCGCATGATCGCCGGGCTGGAGGACATCAGCGCGGGCGAGCTCTACATCGGGGAGAGGCTCGTCAACGACCTGCCGCCGAAGGACCGCGAGGTGGCCATGGTCTTTCAAAGCTACGCGCTCTACCCGCACATGACCATCTACGACAACATCGCCTTCGGCCTCAAGATGCGCAAGACCCCCAAGGAGGAGATCGACCGACTGGTGAAGGAGGCCAGCGGGATTCTCGGCCTGAACGACCTGCTGGACCGCAAACCGCGCCAGCTCTCCGGCGGCCAGCGGCAGCGGGTGGCCCTCGGCCGGGCCATCGTGCGCAAGCCGCAGGTCTTCCTGTTCGACGAGCCCCTCTCCAACCTGGACGCCAAGCTGCGCGTGAAGATGCGGACCGAGCTGAAGAAGCTGCACGAGCGGCTGCAGACCACCGTGGTCTACGTGACCCACGACCAGGTGGAGGCCATGACCATGGGCAGCACCATCGTGGTGATGCGGCGGGGCAGCATCCAGCAGGTGGGGGCGCCCCTGGAGCTCTACAACTTCCCGAGCAACCACTTCGTCGCCGGCTTCATCGGCAGCCCCGCCATGAACTTCCTGGACGCCGCGGTCACGGAATCCGGCGGCGAGCTTTCTGTCGACCTGGGCGAGTGCCGGCTTCAGGTCCCCCCGGACAAGGCGGCCCTCGTTCGGCGCCACGGGGGCGAGCGGTTCGTGTTCGGCATCCGGCCCGAGGACATCCGGGTGCGCCGCTTCGAGGCGGACGAGCCGTCTTTCGTGCAGCACCTCACGGCCCGGGTGAATGTCATCGAGCCGTTGGGCAAGGAAATTTTCGTGGACCTTTCCGTCGGCGACCTGGAGCTTTCCGCCATCATCGGGGCGGCCTGCCCGTTGAAGCTGCATGAGGAGATCGAGCTGTCCCTGAACATGGACAAGATGCATCTCTTCGAGTCGGGGGGCGACGGAAAGGCCGTGGCGCACACCCCGAAGAATGCCAGCAATGACAAGGATGTGCCGCGGCGGATCATGGACCAGTGCACTTTGATGACTTCGTAATAAACCCGATTTCGGCGTTGCGCTTCATCCCGCGCGCGCTGCGGCGTACTGGCCGGGTCGCTGTAAAGCGGCGCCTCAGTCCGTGATCCGGCGTTGCCCGCCGTTTGGAACTGCTCACATACCAAGACGTATGCTGCGCTATCCAAAGCGCCTGGCGCCTTGGCTGACGGCCTGATGCTTGCTTTAAAGCGACCCGGGACGCCTCACTCGGCGGGACTCGCGCGCCTTGAACTCGGGCTTATTACAAAGTCATCAGCCATGACGGCTTTGTGAAAAGAAAAATGTATTTCGAAGCTGTGGCACCCGTTTTTTCGGAAAGGAGCCCGGTATGCCTGCAGAAAAAGGAGTCGTTCTGTCCCTGGAGGGGGAGACCGCGATGATCAGCGGCGGCAGCAGCGGGATCGGCCAGGCCGTGGCCCGCGTTTTCGCCCAGGCCGGCGCGCGGGTCTTTCTGGTGGCCCGCAACGAAAAAGCCCTGGCGGCCCTGGCCGAGGAGTTGACCGCAGGCGGGGCCGAGGTCGGCTGGCAAGCGGCCGACCTGACCCGGGATGAAGCGGCCGCCCAAGTGACCGAGACCATGCTGGCCAAGTTCGGCCACATCGACCACCTGGTGAACAGCGCGGGCATCAATCGGCCGCAAAAGGCCGAGGAGGTCAGCGTCGACAACTGGGACGCCGTCATGAACATCAATCTGCGGGCCTTGTTTTGGCTGAGTCAGGCCGTCGGCCGCCACATGGTCGCGCGCGGCTCGGGGAGCATCGTCAACGTCTCCTCCCAGGCCGGGGCGGTGGCCCTGCCGCTGCGGGCGGCGTACTGCTCGAGCAAAGGGGCCGTCAACCAGCTCACCCGCACCCTGGCGCTCGAGTGGTCCGGCCGCGGGGTGCGGGTGAACGCCGTCGCGCCCACCTTCATCAACACCCCCTTTGTGGCCGAGATGTTCAAGGACCAGGCGTTCAAAGATTATGTCATGCACAACGTCCCCCTCGGGAGGCTGCCGGCGACCGAGGAGGTGGCCCACGCCGTGCTCTACCTGTCGACGGGGTTGGCCCGCAGCATCACGGGCCACATCCTGGCGATCGACGGGGGGTGGACCATACAGTAAATGCGATCACCTGATCAGGTCTTCCGGCCGGGACTCCATGGTGAAAGACACACCGTTTCATAAGGAGAAAAACGAATGTCCCTTGAAGAAATCCACCACGCCATACTCCAATACGACGAAGCGAGGGTGTCCGACCTGGTCAGGGCGGAGCTCTCCGCCGGCACGCAAGTAAGCGCCATCCTCAACGACGCGCTCATCGCGGCCATGGACGAGGTCGGCAAGCAGTTCAGCGCGGGCGACATCTTCGTGCCGGAGATGCTCATGGCCGCCCAGGCCATGAAGGGCGGCCTGGCCGTTTTAAAGCCGCATTTGACCGGCGAGTCCTCCCACTCCAGGGGCACGGTGGTGATCGGGACCGTCAAGGGCGACCTCCACGACATCGGCAAGAATCTCGTCGCGATGATGTTGGAGGGCGGGGGGTTGACCGTCGTGGACATCGGGGTCGACGCGAGCGCAGAAAAATTCATCGAGGCGGCCAAAGGCCATCAGGCACAGGTGATCGCGCTTTCAGCGTTGCTGACCACCACCATGCCGGCCATGGCGTCGACCATCAAGGCGGTCAAGGAGGCCGGGGTGAGCGCGAAGACCATCATCGGCGGGGCCCCGGTCACGCAGGCGTTTGCCGATCAGGTCGGCGCCGACGGGTACGGCGCCGATGCCTCGGCAGCCGTCCAGCTTGCCAGGAGAATGATCTCAAAAAATGGATGACTTTTTACGAACCCATCAGATTTAACTCATTCGGGTTTCCGGCTGCAACCTCATTATAAATACCGGAGGCGGGCAATGACGCAGATGACCCAACCGGACCGCAGAGCGCAGGATTTAGGCAACATCGTTTTCCTCGAGCATGTGAATCTGCGGGTGCCGGATCAAGGCCTGGCGACGGTTTTTTACCTCGAGGGGTTCGGCCTGACACGCGACCCCTATTACATGGTCGGCACCGCCAACATGTGGGTCAACGCCGGCAGGCAGCAGCTGCACCTGGAAACCGGCGAGGCCCAGCATTTCCGCGGGCACATCGGTGTGGTGGTGCCGGACCTGGCCTCGCTGAGGGAACGGTTGTCCGGGCTTCGGAAACTTTTAGCCGGGACGAAATTCCGATGGGACGACGGCGATGAGTTCGTTACCGCCGCATGCCCGTGGGGGAATCGCTTTCGCATCCATGAACAATACCCTGGATTCCAATCCCCGCTCGGTATTGCGTATCTGACGATGACGGTGCCCTTCGATGCCGCCCCGCGGATCGCGTCATTTTATTCCGCCGTCCTGCAAGCGGATGCCGCGCTGAAGGAGAACGAAGAGGGGGGGCAGTCGGCGACGGTCTCTGCGGGGCCCGGTCAGTCAATCATTTATTCCGAGACCCAGGACGCGATCCAGCCCTATGACGGCCATCACATCTGCATCTACACGCCCCACTTTTCAGGCCCCTACCAGCGGCTCAAGAAGCAGGGGCTGATCACTTCCGAAGACAACGCCTTCCAATACCGCTTTGAAGAAATCAGGTCCCCCGGCGAGCCGACCGCGGCTTACGTTCTCCAGCACGAGGTTCGCAGCCTCCACCATCCCCTTTATCTGCGGCCGTTGGTCAACCGCACGGGCCTGGAAAGACTGCCCTGAAAGCCGCTCACAGCGCCACTCGACAGCCCGAGTTCAGATAACATCCTGAAGGCCGATGGGAAAATCCGTTTTGCAAAGAAGGGGATTCCTCCCTAGATAAAGGGAGGTCAGTAGGGATTTTCGGAGAGCGTCTGGATTATTATGAGACTATTAATAATTCCCGGCCAGGGAGCCCAGGGGT
>CAVQUW010000002.1:0-3381 GCA_963716785.1 uncultured delta proteobacterium
AGATCAAGGCGCGCGCCAAAACCGTGTAAGCGCGTGGACGCTTGAGCATTCCGGCATGTGACATTGCCTCTTCGGGGAGGGGGGGGTCCACGGCCCCCCTCTCCCCGTTCTCCCCGCACCACAGCCTCCTCCCCCGCGCCGTCAGAGGCCCTTTGACCGGGTTTCAGGCGGCCTTTTCTTTTTACGACCCGCGGCCGGTTGCAATTCCCCGGCACGCATTTTTCACCGGTGAACCCGCCCGGCATGGCCGCCTGCGATTGAAAGCAGCGAGGGGCCCGGTTCCGGTTTGACAATGGAAGTCATTTGTGGAACAGATCGAACCAGACCAGTCGGTCTCGAACCGCTCGAACGTCCGTTGGGTTTTGATGATTCATAAAAAGTTCATGCCCATTTCAGGGACACCACGAAGAATGAAAATCAACCCCTCCCGGAAGGGCAGGAGGATGGCTGGGGAAGTTCGGCCGGGGATGACCACCTGTGGCGAGCCATTTTTTCCTATGGCCTGATTGCCTTCAGCCTTCAGCCTGATTTTTGTGTTACAAGTCATCAATTTTTAGTGCAGTATGAGGAGACAGCATGGCGGGTGATCTGAAGGACAAATGGCCGATAGAAGATCCCCAGCATCAGCGACCCGTTGCCGCGGCTAATCGATGCCTTGACGATCCGCCGCGACCAATAGGTCAGCCCGCGGATGTCATCCGGTTGGAGGAAGTCCGGTCCCCCACCTGAACCCCAGAAGACGCCACCCGTGTCCTGGTGGCCGTTCTGGCCTCCGGGCCGAACTTCAACACCAACTTTGCAGCCTTGGGGCTGCCCGTGCCGCCGTTCGGCCGCGGCGACAGCGACACCCTTCACGTCCCCGGCAGCGACGCGCTCGGAATCGTCGTCGACGCCGGCCCGGCGGTCAAGGGACTCAGGGTCGGGCAGGCGGTCATTCTGGACTCGTGGACCGATGAAGGGATCATCCGGGGATACGAAACCCACGACGGGTTCAATTGCCAGTTTGCGGTGGTGGACCAGGTCCGGGCCATTCCGGTCCCCGCGGAATTGAACGCGCAAAGCCCGGAGCGGCTGGCGGCCATGCTGCTCACCTACGGCACCGCCTACCGCGCGGTCGTGGAACGGCTGGCCGTCGGGCCCGGCGACAGCATCTTGCTCATGGGCGGCGGCAAGGGCACGAGCTTCGCCGGTGCCCAGATCGCGAAGGCCCTCGGCGCGCGCGTCATCCTCATGGGGTCCAATCCCGAGTTGGGCCGATCTCTTATAAAACGCGGGATCGCGGACGCCTTTGTCGATCGGCGCCGGATTCCGCAAGAGGTCTACGGTGTCGTTCCACCGGAGGAATCCTACGAGAACTGGATGAAACGAACCGATCCCTTCAGGAGCGAGGTGTTTCTGGCGAACGGAGGAAAGCCGATCGACAAGATCTTCGAGCACACCGGTGGGACCAACTTTCCGCTGCTTGTCTCGGCCCTGGCCGAGAACGGGTGCCTGGATTTCTTCGGCGCCACCGGCAGCGGCCTGAAAGGCGAGTACAAGGAGACATTTTTCTACACGGGGCGCCGGTTCGTCATGGATGCCCGCTGGGTGTGGATGAGGCAGAAACAGTTGGTTTTCAGGAACGGGTCGGCGCAGGAAATTTTCTCCGAGATCGGTCTTCTGCCGGGCAAGCGAGGGCTCGTCTGGGGGGCGGACGGGTACGCGCAGGAATTCGTCCAAGCCGCCCTGGCCCGCAGCGCCGAGCTGATCGTCATCGCCTCCCGGAAAAAGGAGGCGCAGGGGATCGAGGCACTGGTCAAACTCGGGCTCGACTCGGCCGCCATCATCGACCGCGATCGGTTCGACCTGTCGGAGGACATGCCCGACCCGCTGACGGCGGAGGGCCGGTCCAATCCCGAGTACGGCACCCGCTACATGTCGGTGGCGCGCGCCATGGGCCGCGCCGTCTGGGAAGTGTTCGGCCCCCGGACCAGCCCGGACTTCATCGTCGAGCGCTCCGACCAGAGCACACTTCACTACAGCAGCTTCCTGTTGCGCGATTTCAGCGAGCGCGAGGAGATGCCCTGCGGGTTCATCGTTGTCAAAGGCAGTCGCAGCATATCGATCTGCGGGTCGCACATGTACCGCACCACCCAGGCAGGCGAGGTCGTGCGGCTGTTCGCGCAGAACAAGATCGTGATGGAACAGGAAGACCTGGAGGTCGTGTCCCTTGCCGGGCTGCCCGAGGTCCAGCAGAAAATGCTGGACGGTCGGCTCGGCAAGCCCAAGGGCGTCGCGTTGGTCCAGGCCGACGCCGCCGGCCGGTGCTCGGGTTCTATGCCGACGCCTTCCTCGGGGAGACCCTGCTCTCGGCCGCACCCGAAAAAGAGGAGTACCTGGATGTCCACCTGTCCCCGTCGGGCATCGGGATCATCACCCTGAAGCGTGTCGACGCCTTGAACGCGCTGAACGCGTCGCTGCTATCCCAGATTGCGGAAGTCTTCCGGGAGATAAAAACCAAAGGGACGCTCAAGGGCAGGAAGGTTGCCGCCGTCATCCTGTGCAGCGGGACCAGGGCCTTCGTGGCCGGGGCGGACCTGACCGAGTTCAAAGGCAACACAGCCAAAGGGATCGCCGCGATCGCGGCCTACAACCTGAGCATTTTCAGCGAGATCGAAAACCTGGGCATCCCGGTCGTCGCGCTGATCGACGGTTTTGCCCTGGGAGCAGCAACGAGCTGGCCATGAGCACCCATTACCGGATCGTGACCGAGAACGCCCGGATCGGGCAGCCTGAAATCAAGCTCGGCATCATTCCCGGCTACGGGGGGTTGCAGCGGCTTCCGAGGCTGGTCGGGCCCCGGATGGCGCTTGAGATGTCCGTCAACGGCGAGCCGATCGGCGGCAGAAAGGCCGTGGCCATCGGCCTGGCGGACGAGTTCCACCATTCCGCCACCGCACTGGCGCGAGCCTTCCGGGTCGCAGGGGAACTGGCTTCAAACCGAAGAGGGGCATCGGCGAAGGCGTGGGACGATATCGCCGCACGGCAGCACGGCGAGTTGGCGCGCCTCATGGAGGACGAGGCGGTCCGGAATATTCTTTCCGCCCCGGAGCCCGCCGGGGAGGCCATTCGCAGCATCAGCGCCGCCCGAACCTACGCGGCGCGTTTTGCCGTCGACGCCATCCGGTATGGTTATGAAAACGGATTCACCAAAGGACTTGAAAACGACGCCCGTCTTTTTGGCGAGATCGCCGCCATCGGCCTCAGGTCAGGAGTGGATCGGGAGATTCATCGACAAAGACCCGAAGCAGGGCGCCTTCATGACGCTTCTGGGCCCGAGGAACCCGTGATTTTATCAGGCAGTCGAGAACGGCCTCAGAAAACCACTCCAACGGCCATGCT
>CAVQUW010000003.1:0-410537 GCA_963716785.1 uncultured delta proteobacterium
GCTATCGCCTCGAGGCGAACGTCGGCGGGGTCCTGATCTACCGTCTGCGACGCGACGCGGCGGAGGCCTCGTGAAGGGGCCGCTGCGAAAGGCCGTGCACGCGGCCGCCCTCGCCTTCGGGCTAGGGCTGCTCGCGCTGATGGTGGTCCGTGTGGGGCCGCTGCGCCTCTGGGCGGAGCTGTCCCGGGGCGGACCGGCCCTGCTGTGGCTCATTCCGGTCTCGTTCGCGTGGTTTGCGCTCAACACCTGGGCCTGGCGCCTGGCCCTGGACACCCCGGTCCCGTTCGCCACGCTCCTGCGCGTGCATCTTTCCGCCGAGGCGGTCAACAACCTCACGCCCTTCATGGCGCTCGGAGGCGAGCCCCTGAAATTGACTCTTCTGCGCGGCCGCACCGCCGCCGACGCGGCGTTGGCCTCGGTCGTCGGCGACAACGTCGTTCACGCGCTGAGCGCCCCGTTCTTCATGGTCGCCGGGCTTGCCCTGGGGGCGCAGGCCTTTCGGATCGAACACTCCCTCCTGACGGGGGGCGTTGCCGCAACCGCCCTGATCGCCCTCATGGCGACGGGCCTGTGGATCGCCGGCGGCAGCGGGCTGCTCGGCGCCCTCTCCCGCGGGATCGCCCGCCGGCTGGGCAAGACCGGGGGACGGTGGGCCGAGGGGGTCGAGCGGGCGGATCGGCGTGCACGCGGGTTTCTCGGGGGGCGCACCCGGCGTTTCTGGGCCGCGCTCGGCCTGCACCTCGCGGGCCGCGTGCTCGGGGCAGTCGAGGCCTGGCTGATCATGGCGGCGCTCGGGGTGCCTTTTTCGTTCGCCGCGGCGATGTTCGTGATCGCCGTCGCGCACGCCGGCGTGAATCTCGTTTTCAGCATCATCCCGAGCCAGATCGGCGTGCAGGAAACCGCGGCCTGCCTGATTTTTTCCGCCATCGGCCTCGACCCCGCGTCGGCGCTCGCCCTGATGCTGATCCGCCGCGTGCGCGGCTTCCTGTGGATCGGTATCGGGCTCACACTCCTCGCCCCGACCCGCCGCACAGGCGTCTAGGTGAGGCTGCGGAACGCGGCGGTCGGGGCTCACCGGACCGGCGGGCCCTCCGGCGGCAGCACCCGGTTGGTGACCGCGAGGTGCCGCAGCCAAGCCTGGAATTGCCGGTGATCACCGGCCGTCCAGCCGATCGCCTGCGCCGCAACGCGCTCCTCAGGCGACCAGCGATCCATGGGGATCTCCCGGGCCAGGGCCAGCGGGTGGCTCGGGCGCTCCGAAAAAATCGAAAGCCCGAGAAAAGGGTTGGGGGTGTCCACACCCATGACGTCGAGCAGGGTCGGCGCGAGATCGAGCTGGGTGCAGACCGCGTCGGTCCCCCCGCCCGCCCAGCGCCGGTCGCCGGGAATGTAGAGGGCGCCGAGAATGTAGTCGAATTCCGACAGCCGCGGGTCGGAGCCGCCGCTGCGCACCAGGCTGCGCACGAGCGCGTGATCGGCCGTCAGGAGCACCAGGGTGTCCTGGGCCCGCGGCGAGCGTTTGAAGGCCTCCCAGAAAATGCCGAAGGCGGCATCCTCCGAGTGGACGGAATCCAGCAGGGCGTTGCCGTGGGTGCCCGGGTGACGCTTCAGTGTCGCGTAGGGAAAGTGCATGTCGGTCGTCGCGACACTCAACATAAACGGTCTTTGAAAGGCCTCCTCCGCGAGCATCGCGGCCAGCGCCCGGAACAGGTCCTCGTCGTAAAGGCCCCATGTCTTGGCGATCGAATGGACGGCCCGGCGCTGCAGCTCGGCGTCCTCGGCCGAGGCGATGCGCGCATAACCGTGTCGTCCGAGGATGCTCGCCGTTCCGGCGAAGCTCGCGTAGTCGGACTGCAGGTGATAGGCGACGTACCCGCACCGGCGGCTCAGCACGTCCGAGAGGAACAGGTAGCGCGATTTGAGCGGGTTGCCGGCGTCGGCGGTGATCGCGAGCCCGCGGTGGTCGAAGGCGAAGGAGGCCAGCACCGCCAGCTGGCCCTTGATGGTCGGGAAATCGGCGCTGTAGAGGTTGCGGAAGGTGTGGCTGTGGGCGCGAAAGTCGTCGATGTGCGGTGTGAGGCCGCTGACGCCGTGGACCTTCTCGTCCACCAGCCCGGCCGAGAGCGACTCGGCGAGGATCACGATCAGGTTGGTCCCGGGAGCGACCCGCGGCCGCGCAGCACCCGCGGCTTTCACCGGGTCGAGGTAGATACTCGGCTTCATGAGCGGGTAGCGGGGGTCGACGGCGTTCAGGCGAATGCCGGCGCGGGCGAGCTTTTCACCAAGCGCCGCGTCGAGGGGCGGCGGGTCGGCAGGCTCGGGGACCAGCAGGGTGTTGGCCAGGGATACCGCCACCTTCACCTCGGGCACCCCGGAAAAGGCCTCGCGGATGCTGTCGCTGATGTCGCGCCCGGATGGCGCAAAGACGCAAGGCCAGAGGGATCCCGCGGCCACGACGAGGGCGATGGCCGCCGAGGCATTGACGCGCAGCAGTGTCTCTAAAAACCGTCCGCCCTGCCCGGGGCCGGCGGCGCCGAACCGGCGTGCGAAACGCACCGCGCGCCGGAGCATCAGACCGAGCAGGGCCGCCGACCCGGCCGCCGCGGCGAGCATGATCCGCACCGGACGCTCGCCCAGAAATGTCAGCATCCGGCCGTGGAAGGCGTGGGTCCAGAAATCCTCGTCGATGTGCCCCGACGTGAAGAAGAAGGCCCCCCAGTCGAGAGCGCGCACGCCCACCCACACCAGGAGCAGGAAGACGGCCGGGGCGATGAGCGGCCACAGCGGCCTGCCGCGCCCGGCGCGGCGTCCCAGCGCGGCGCAAAACGGCAACACCATCGCCAGCGCCGCGGCCAGATAGAGGGCCGAGAGCAATTTGAGATACTCGCTGAAATCCGAAGGCTGGAACCCGAAGGCGAGCAGCAGCGCAACGTGCCAACCCAGCATCCATGAGGCCGCGATGACGACCGCCGCCGCGGGGGCCCAGGAGACCGACGTCGGGGCGGCGCGGGCCTGCCGGGCCACCGACAGGGTGTCCGTCACACGGCCGCAGACGCGTTCCTTGACCCGGCCGGGGATGAGGGGCAGCGCCAGCGCCGCCGGCCACACCGCGAGCATGCCGTAGCGGGTGAAGCCCAGCGTGAACGCCCCGACAAGACCCAGCACGCCCAGGTCGAACGCGGCGTGCGTGCGGCGCCTCTTGCCCGGCGGCACCACCCGGGCGGCGGCCAGCGACAGAAGCAGCGCCACCCCTACCCCACCGAGCGCCAGCGGCGTTCCGTAGCGGTCGTAGAAGCCGCGGCGCGAGATGCCGATCTCGAGATCCGGCGTGTGCCGGCGATAGATGAGGCGGCCCTCCGGCCCGTTTTCGCGCACCTCGGCCTCCAGCGCGAACCCATCGTAGCGCCACGCCTGCCACAGGCCGGTCAGACGCCCCCGGCGGATCGTCTCCCGGACGGGAACCACGGCGGTCTCGCGAATGACGGCACGCTGCCCGTCCGCCACCGGGACCGTCTGTTCCCGGACCGTGAGCGGGGCCCCCGCATGGGTGATCGCAAGTCTCAAGTGGACCTTTGCGAGCGCCGGGGACCGCTCGCGCCGGGCGATTTCGACCTCGAATCGATCCTCCGAAGGGCTGAGCCCGAAGATCCCGCCCGGCGGGAGGAAAACGATGTATTCCGGGTCAATCTCCTCGGTGATGCCTGCGCCGGCGGCTGGGGCGGCGACCGCCACGAAGCAACCGCCGGCCAGTGCCGCGAGCAGCACCAGGGCGATCCAACGAGGATGAAAAAGGGGCGCGGTCACGCTCCCCCCGGGGCGAGGGCCGGCCAGAGGGATCGGCCCTCGATCCCCGCCGGGGCCGGGATGCCGAGCGCCGCGAGCACCGTCGGCAGTACGTCTACGGTCCGCGCCGGACCGGGGGTGAGGGGGTGGTTGGCCAGAAGCGGCGTCATCAGGTGCGATCGATGCAGCGACCCGTGCGACCCCCGATGGGGCGGTTTCTCGAACCGCGCCCGCAGGTCGCACCCCGGTCTGGCCGTCACGACGAGGTGCCCGGCGCGCGCCGACTCCAGGATCTGCAGCACCTGGACGGGTGCATCCGGGTAGTCGCTGCCCCAGGTGTCGGCCAGCCAGGTGCGCTCGTCGCGCGTTCCGGCGAACTCGGCCGGGTATCCGAACGGGTCGCCGCCGGGGTCCGGGTCGTAGGCGATCCCGCCGGGGACGCGCCGGATGCGGGCCCGCCCGCGCGCCGACATCACCACCGCCCCGCCCCGGACGCCGGCGCCGATCACCTGGTCCACCGCGGGCTCGGCGAGCAGCGCCTCCGTGAGCCGGGCCAGCCCGGCGCCGGGGGCGTCCAGCGTTTTCGGGGCGGTCCAGCCCTCTTCGCGCAGGTAGACGTTGGCCATCGCGTTGCCGGACACCATGACGGCGGCCTGCGCGTCGACCAGACCCCGCCAGAGGCAGGGGTGGGCCAGGGTGCGGCCCGCGACGCGCGCGACCAGCCCGTGGAGGTCGAGGTGCACGTCCGTCGGCGAGTGGCCGTGGTCCGAGACGAGGAGCACGAGGGTCTCCGCCGCCCGGCCTTCCGTTTCGAGCCGATCCAGGAGGTCTCCCACAACGCGATCGACGCGTTCGCAGGCCGCCTCGACCTCGCGGCCGCCGCCCCACTTGTGCGCGGAGGCGTCGATGCCGTAGAAGACGGCAAAGACGAACGCCACCCGCCGGCGCACCGCCTGAATCAGGCGCGAGGCGGCAATGGCGTCCGAGAGCGCCCGGCTCTCGCCCAGGTAGGAGGCGAACGAGACGGCCACACGGCTCCAGCGGGTCAGGTTGCGGGCACGGCGCACGCCGCGGCACATGTTCCCCCCGATGCTGGCGTGGTCGCGCACGAGCTCGAAGACGGTCCGCACGCCGGGTGCCAGATCGCGGGCCGCCAGCAGGTTGCCGGGCCCCATGTAGCTGCGGAAGCGCCCTGTCGCAAACAGGCCCGCGGCGTAGCGGGCGGGATCGAACCAGCGGATCCCGGGCATGTTGCATGGCCCGGGGAAGCGCCCGGTCAGAAACGGCAGGTGCGCCGGCCCGGTCGTCGAGGGAAAGGCACCGACGGCGCCGCGGATCGAACGGTCGCCTCCAGGGGCGCCGAGGCGGCTCAGCCCCGGCAAACGCCCGCGCGCGGCAAGCCGCTGCAGCAGCCCGGGCCCGACACCGTCGGCGAGGAGGATCACTGCCTGGGAGATCGGCGTCGGCGTGCTCATCGTCCGGCCCCCCCCCGACCGGGCGGGGCCTCGCCGGGGCTGCGGTCCAGACGCTCGTAGATATCGGCGCCGGCGACGGTCGCCAGATGACGATAGCGCGCGGCCACGACGGCCGACAGGGACGGGTAGCGTGCGATCGCGTGGCCCTGCCAGCGGTCGAGCCCGGCCGCGGCGGCGTCGACGATCAGCGCCGGGCGCCTCAGATCGATGTCGGCGAGCAGCATGCGCCAGGCGGGTTCGAGCACCTGGCTCGAATCCACTGGGGCGCCGGCGCGGTCGGCCGGCGTGCCCCAGATCTTGCCCGAGTGGTAGTTGCAGAAGGGGAAACGCGTCCCCATCGGCCGGCGGGCGTAGTAGTAGATCTCGGGCGAATTGCCCCAGACGAAAAGGCTCTCGAAGGATTGCGTGCGCGCCTTGACGAAGTCCCCGATGCGCCGGTAGGCCGCATCCTCGGCCGCGCGCTGCGGGTGGAATCGCCCGGGGGCGGCATTGACGACCCAAAACCCGGCGAGCGGCAGCACAATGAGCGCTGCCGTGATCGCCAGCACCCGCCGCGACCCTCCCGCGGCCGCCATGCGGCCCAGCCCGCGGCCGGCCAGCAGGCAAAGCGGCGGCAGCAGCTGCAGGTAGTAGTGCAGGAAAAACCGCCCGCCGGCGGCAACGCCCGCCAGCGCCCCCGCGGCCCAGAGCGCCGCACACCAGCGCCACGCGCGCTGAGCAGGGCGATCGCTCAGGCGGCGACCCGCACGCCACCCGACGACGGCCGCCACGAGCAGCCCCGCGCTGAGCAGACCCCACGCGGCGCTCATCCTCAAGGCGTTGGCGGCCGCCAACCCCGGGTCGAGCGTGCCGGCGTAACGCAGCGGATAGGTCCACAACCAGAAACCGAGCGACCCCAGATCGTTGCTGCGCCAATACCACCCCACCAACGCGGCCAGCGGGATGCCGACTCCTGCCAGCAGACCGGCGACGCTGGCGCAGAACTGGCGACCTCTCCCACCGTCCGCGGCGAGAACGGCGAGCGGCGCGAGGATCGCCAGCCCCTGGTACTTGACGAGGGCCGCCACCGCGGCCAGCATGCCTGCCGCCGGCCAGCGCCAGGCCCCGGACCCCGACCCGCGCACCGCGCGATCCGCCCCGTTGGGCGACCCAAACCGCGGCCACCGCCGGCAACGCCATCAGGAGCTCGCCGTTGGCCGCCAGCACATCCTTGGCCGGCCCCGTGGAGGCCGCCAGGACA
The DNA here is from genome assembly GCA_963716785.1 of uncultured delta proteobacterium. GTDB lineage: Bacteria > Desulfobacterota > Desulfobacteria > Desulfobacterales > SpSt-501 > SpSt-501. The sequence continues at coordinate 6,499 of CAVQUW010000003.1, forward strand.
TAGAGCAAGGCGGCGGCACGCCCCTCGGCAACGCCCAGGCCGAACCGACCGGCCACGGCCGAAAGCATCAAGGCCGTGGCAACCACGACGAGGATGGACACGGCGTGCACGAAGCGGATGGGGTCGTCCCCGGCGAGTGCTTGGAGCCCGGCATAGGCGGCGGCGAGAAGCGGGGGCTTGTGGTCGACCGCAGCGGCATAGAGCCGGTGGCCGTCGCGCAGAGCGGCCGCGAGCGCACTGTAGGTCGCCTCGTCGCCGCTCGCGAAGGTCCCGCAGAACACCGGCAGGCGCACAACGAAGGCGAGGGCCGCGAGCGCGGACGCCCAGCGCACCCGCCCGGCGCGCTCGAGCGCCCGCCACGCCGTGAGGGGTTCAGGCATCCGTTCCCCTCAGTCCGTCGCCGGCTTCCTGCAGGGCGTACCAGCGGCGCGCGAGGGGCGGGACCGACCAGGCGACGACCGCGGCCAGAAGCCAGCCGGCGACGAGATCGATCACCCAGTGGTAGCGCAGGTAGACCGTGGCGAACCACAGCGCGCCGTTGAGCGGCAGGTAGATCGCCGCCACCAGGGGACCGAGGCGGTAGCTCCGGCGCGTGCGCCAGGCCCACAGCGAGGTCAGGGTGCTGACCGCCGTGTGCAGGCTGGGAAAACAGTCGCGGTGGATCGGACGCCACGCTTCCATCAGCGCCTCCGCCCCGCGGTGGAAGACAAGCCCCGACAACCGCGCCGGCGCGTCGTATTGGCCGCTCAGAAAATGAATCGGGCCGACGGCCGGTACCAGAACGTATCCGAGGAACCCCAGGTAGAGCGTCACGATCACGACCAGCATGAAGGTCCTGAATTCGGCGATGCGGCCCGACACGTAAAGCAGGCCGCCCAGGATGGCGGGGGTAATGAAATAGGACGCGTAGGCCGCGCTCAACAGGTCGGTCAGCCAGGGCGTGGTCCAGCGCTGCAGCCACAGGGTCGGCTGAACGCCGAAAATCCAGGCGTCGACTGCGGCCAGTTGCGGGTCGAAGGTCTCCGCGTGCATCAGCCGCACCAGGTCGTGGAGGTTTTCGTAGACCAGGATGCACAGGATGGCGGGCAGCCAGTCCATCAGGGTGCGCAGGGCGTCCGGGCGCGGGCCATCTACCCCGCGCGCGGTCCATCCCCGCCAAAGACGCGAACGGTCGGTGCAGGCGGCGGCCGCGATCAGTGCCATGGCGACGGCCGGCACCTTGGCGGTGAGCTTGTCGGCGGTGAGCGGGTCGCCGTAAATCACGCGCAGAACGGCCAGTAAGGCGAAAAAAACAGCCAGCACGACGGTTTCCGGGCGAAAGCGGGTGATCAGGGCGCAGACGGGGCGGATCATGTCCCTCCCGGTCCAGGGATCCGGCACGGCTGGGGCGGCGGGGAAACGCGCCCGTGAATGCGGCGCCGTGCCGGTTGCCGGCAAGATCCTTGCGGCACCCCCGGGCCGACGGTCGGGGTCCACATTGTCCGACAGACCGGCATTGCCCTATCCCTCCTGCGATGGTGCGAAGTGCGCCCATGGCGGGTTGATCTCTATGTGCGTCGCATCGAATGCTGTATTTTAGGATATGAGATGTTTCCCGTCAAGCATCTGCACGGGCCTCCCCGCGCACGATGGCGAAGTTGGGGCGGCACCGCGGGCGGCAGGGAACGATCACGGCACCGCCGCCACGCGCTCGACCGGCGCGCCCGCCTGTTGCGCCTCGGTTGCATTTTTCAGCCCCGGTGGTTATACTTGGCCCCTATGAGCATGCACAACGAAAAAATCCCCGACCCCAAGGAGCTCGAGAAGGAAATCGGCGAGTTTCTGGCCAAGAAATTCGGCAGCCACGTCAAGGTCATGTCGCCGATGGCGGTGCCCGAGGAGGCAGGCCCTGACAAGCCCAAGGCGGCCCCGCGCGAAAAGAAACCCATCGACTTCAACCTCAAGCCCGAGCAGCTGATCTCCTACCTCGACCAGTTCGTGGTGCGGCAGGATCAGGCCAAGGCGATCCTGGCGACCAAGATCTGCACCCACTTCAACCGCATCCGGGGGGCCCGGCAGCGCGGCGACGCCCTGGAGGGCATGGCCGGCGGCATCAAGAACAACGTGCTGATGATCGGCCCCACCGGGGTGGGCAAGACGTACGTCATCAAGCTCATCGCCAACAAGATCGGGGTCCCCTTCGTCAAGGGCGACGCCACCAAGTTCAGCGAGACGGGCTACGTCGGCGGGGACGTGGAGGACTTGATCCGGGACCTGGTGCGGGAGGCGGACGAGGACATCGAGCTGGCCCAGAACGGCATCGTCTACATCGACGAGATCGACAAGATCGCCTCCGCCCGCAATCTGATCGGGGCCGACGTCTCGCGCACCGGGGTGCAACGCGCGCTGCTCAAACCCATGGAAGAGACCGACGTCGATCTCAAGGTCCCCCACGACCCGATCTCGATGATGCAGGAGATCGAACGCTTCCGCAAAACCGGAAAGCGCGAGCGGCAGTCCGTCAACACCAAGAACATCCTGTTCATCATGAGCGGGGCCTTCACGGAGCTGGTCCCGGTGATCCGGCGGCGGATGGCCCGGCAGGGGATCGGCTTCGGCGCGCGCATCGCCAGCGCCAGGGAGGACGTCGACATCCTCAAGCATGTCAAGGCCGAGGACCTGATCGAGTTCGGCTTCGAGAGCGAGTTCGTCGGCCGCCTGCCGGTCAAGGCCGTCTTCGAGCACCTGAGCGAGGAGGACCTCTACCAGATCCTCAAAAACCCGAACAACCCGATCATCCTGGGGAAAAAGCTCGACTTCGCCGCCTACGGCATCGATGTCAAGTTCGAGGAGGCCTTCCTGCGCCGCATGGCCGCCCTGGCGTTTGCCGAAAACACCGGGGCGCGCGGGCTGGTGAGCGTGATCGAAGCAGCCCTGCTGGAATTCGAAAAGAGACTGCCGTCTTCGGGCACCAAGCGGTTTCCGGTCACCACGCAGACCCTCGAAAACCCCCAGGAGGCTCTCACGCGGCTGCTGGCCGATCCCCCGGACCCGGAGCCTGCGCCCCGCCTTCGAGCGCCTGGCGGACGAGGAGAAACACGCGATCAAGGAATACCTGCAGGCCAACCGCAAACATCTCTCCGAGAAGTACAGCCTGACCATGACGCCGGCACGCATCGACATCGTGGCGGCTTACTATTCCAAAAACATCGTCGACACCGGCAGCGCCGTGAAGCGCATCAAGTCCTACTACGACGAGATCAAGAACGTGGAGCTTTATTTTTTCAAAAACCACGACATCAACATCGTGCTCGAAGAGGACGCCATCGACTTCATCATGGAAATGCTGGTGGAGAACACGCTCGAGTTCAAGGACGTCTACCCGCGGCTGAACAATCACTTCGAGCACGGGCTCAAACTGGTGCGGGACAAAAGCGGCCGCAGCCGATTTTTCATCACCCGCTCCGCGCTGCTCGACCCCGAGGAGTACATCCGCGGCTTGATCAAAACCACACCGACAAATGGTTGACCCATGATTGGAATCTCCAAGCTCTATTGCGGGACCGTCGAGCCCTCGGATGCCCTGCGCTACGGGCGCGACTCCTCCCAGCTGCCCTCGCACCTGCTGCAGTTCTCGGCGGACAAGAAGCCGGTGGTCGTCTGGAATGTGACCCGGCGCTGCAACCTGAAGTGCATCCACTGCTATGCCCACGCCAAGGACCGGCCCGCGGAGGGCGAGCTCGACACCGCCCAGGGTCGGGCCCTGCTCGACGACCTGGCGGCGTTCGGGGTGCCGGTGGTGCTCTTCTCCGGCGGCGAGCCGCTCGTGCGCCGGGACCTGCCGGAGCTCGCCGCCTACGCCGTCGGCAAAGGCATGCGCGCGGTCATCTCCACCAACGGCACGCTGATCACCCCGGCAATGGCGCGCACCTTGAAGGAGATCGGACTGTCCTATGTCGGCATCAGCCTGGACGGCATGGAGGCGGTCAACGACCGGTTCCGGGCCGTACCGGGGGCGTTCCGCTCCGCGCTCGACGGCATCCGCAACTGCCAGGCCGCCGGCATCAAGGTCGGGTTGCGCTTCACGATCAACCGCTACAATGTCGGCGAGATCCCGGCCGTCTTCAAGCTGGTCGAGGACATGGAGATCCCCCGGGTGTGCTTCTACCACCTGGTCTACGCCGGCCGGGGATCGGAGCTGGTCAAGGAGGACCTGAGCCGCGAGGAGGCCCGGAGCACGCTGGATCTGATCCTCGCGCACACCCGGCGTCTGCACGAGCTCGGCAAACCCAAGGAAGTCCTCACCGTCGACAACCACGCGGACGGGCCGTACATCTACCTGCAGATGCTCAAGGAGAACCCCGAGCGCGCCCGGGAAGTCCTGGAGCTGCTCGAGTGGAACGAGGGCAACAGCTCGGGGCGCGGCATCGGCTGCGTGAGCTGGGACGGGGCGGTCCACGCCGACCAGTTCTGGCGCCACTACAGCTTCGGCAACGTGACGGAGCGCCCCTTTTCCGAGATCTGGATGGACACCTCCAACCCGCTGATGCGGCAGCTCAAGGAAAAAAAGAAGCACGTCAAGGGCCGCTGCGCCGAGTGCCGCTGGCTGGACGTCTGCGGGGGCAACTTCAGGGTGCGGGCGGAGGCCGTCAGCGGCGACGTCTGGGCGCCCGACCCGGCCTGCTACCTGACCGACGAGGAGATCGCGCTGACGCATGCCCCGACCGGCTGTGAACAGCCGGTGGGAGGTTAAGTTTGAAGGCTGTTAGTCTGAAGTGGGATGGATGTGGTGTTGGCGGAGGGCGGGTTTATTTTTTCAGCCTTCAGCCTTCAGCCTTTAGCCTTTAGCCCATCACTTAAACCCATGGAGGACAAAATGCTCTTCCCCGACTACCGGCCCCGCCGCATGCGCCAGAGCGAAGCCTTCCGGCGCATGATCCGTGAAACGGTCCTGACCACCGACGACCTGATCCTGCCGCTGTTCGCCATCGGCGGCAAGGGGGTGCAAAACCCGATCGAGGCCATGCCCGGCCACTTTCAGCTCTCGGTCGACAACCTGGCGAAGACCGCGCGCGAAGCCTTCGGCCTGGGCATCCCCGCCGTGCTCCTCTTCGGGGTCCCGGACCGCAAGGACGCGCTGGGGACCTCCGCCTACGCCGCGGACGGCATCGTGCAGAAGGCCGTGCGGGCGGTGAAGGACGCCGTGCCGGAGCTGGCCGTCATCACCGACGTCTGTCTGTGCCAGTACACGGACCACGGCCATTGCGGATGCGTGGAAGGCGGGGTGGTCGACAACGATGCCAGCCTGGACCTGATCGCGCGCACCGCCCTGTCGCACGCCAAGGCCGGGGCCGACATGGTCGCGCCGTCGGACATGATGGACGGCCGCGTCGCGGAGATCCGGGAGACCCTGGACGAGAACAACCTCAGTCACGTCCCCATCATGGCCTACTCCGCCAAGTACTGCTCGGCCTACTACGGACCTTTCCGCACGGCGGCCGATTCCGCCCCCAAGTTCGGCGATCGCAGGACCTATCAAATGGACCCCGCGAACGCCCTGGAGGCGGTCCGGGAGGCCACGATGGACATCGAGGAGGGCGCGGACATCATCATGGTGAAACCCGCGCTGGCCTATCTGGACATCATCTGCCGTTTGCGGCAGGAGATCGACCTGCCGTTGGCGGCCTACAATGTCAGCGGCGAGTTCTCCATGATCAAGGCCGCCGAAAAAATGGGCTGGCTCGACGGGCAGCGGACGATGATGGAGACGCTCACGGCCATCAAGCGCGCCGGGGCCGACCTGATCCTCACCTATTTCGCCATGGACGCCGCCAGGGTGCTGAGGTCGTAAAGGTCTAGCCGGGCTGATCCGGTGCACCCGTCGGGTGAGAGAAACGGAACGCTTCGTGCCGACGGGACTTTACCTCAGCGCAGCTCGGCAGCACCTTGACCGAAGAAAGGTGCTCGTGCGAAATGGATCGACCATGACTCACCCAGAACTAAGCACGCGCAAGCGGATCAGGACCGGGATTGCGCCTCGTGGCCTGGGAAACGACCCGCAACTGCAACCTGTCCTGCGTCCACTGCCGGGCTTCCGCCACCCTGGGTCACCATGCCGACGAGCTCGACACCCGCGAGGCCTTCCGACTTCTCGACCAGATCGCCGAGGTCGCCAAGCCGATCGTGATTTTGACCGGCGGGGAGCCGCTGCTGCGGCCCGACATCTTCGAGGTCGCCGCCTACGGGACCGGTCTGGGGCTGCGCATGGTGATGGCGCCGAACGGCACCCTGGTCACCCCGGAGATCGCGCGCAAACTCTCCGCCGCCGGCATCCAGCGCGTGAGCATCAGCCTCGACGGCGCCACGGCCGAGACCCACGACGAATTCCGCAAGGTGCCCGGGGCCTTCGAGGGGGCGCTGCAGGGCATCGCGCACGTCAAGGCCGCCGGGATCCCGTTCCAGGTCAACACCACGGTCACCCAGATCAACCTCGAGCAGATCCCCAAGATCCAGCAGCTGGCGGTCGAGCTGGGGGCGGTGGCCCATCACATCTTCCTGCTGGTGCCGACCGGCCGGGGCAAGTACATCGTCGACCAGGCCATCGACGCCGAAGAGTACGAGCGCACGCTCAACTGGTTCTACGAGCAGCGCGGCAAGACGCCGCTCGAGCTCAAGGCCACCTGCGCCCCGCACTACTACCGCATCCTGCGCCAGCGTTCCGCGCAGGAGGGCAAGTCCGTCTCGTTTCAGACCCACGGCCTAGACGCCGTCACCCGCGGCTGTCTCGGCGGCATCGGCTTCTGCTTCGTCTCCCACCGCGGCGACGTCCAGCCCTGCGGCTTTCTCGACACCCCCTGCGGCAACGTTCGCAGCTCCTCTTTTGCGCAGATATGGCAGCACTCGGAAGTGCTCACCGCCTTGCGGGACTTCGACCGTCTGGGTGGAAAATGCGGGCGCTGCGAGTTCAAGCGCGTCTGCGGCGGCTGCCGGGCGCGCGCTTACGAGGCCACCGGCGACTACCTGGCCGAGGAGCCGCTCTGCAGCCACATCCCCCACCGCGCCTGCTGAAGCGAATATTCTGTTGCCAAACCCAGCCGAATCGATGTAAAAAAAGCAGTATGGAGACCGCCGCAGCCTGAACGCGTTCGGCATGGTGCCGAAACGAGCGCTTGTGGAAGTCATCGAGGAAGAGCCATGCTGATTCGTGATCTCATGATCCCCGACCCGATCACCATCAAAGCCACGGCCTCCATCCGGGAGGCCATCGAGTTGATGAAGGCCAACCACATCCGCCACCTGCCGGTGGTCTCCGGCAGAAAAAAGCTGGACGGGCTCCTCACCCTGGCCGACTTGAAGCAGGGGCTGATCCCCTCGATGCTGGGCGACGTGACCCTGAAGGACCTCATGATCAAGGACCCCATCACGGTGGGCCCGGAGGACGACCTGGAAACGGCCGCCCTGATCATCTACAAGCACAAGATCGGCGGCCTGCCGGTCACGAAGAACAGCCGTCTGGTCGGGATCATCACCGAGACCGACATGCTGCGCGCCTTCATCGACATGATGGGGATCCTCTCGGCCAGCTCACGCATCGATGTCGCCGCCGGCGACACGCCCGACGCCCTCAAGCAGGCCCTGCAGATCGTCGCCGACAACGGCGGCGACCTCATCAACGTCAGCATGACCCTCCAGAAGGCGCGCAAGCGCGTCTACTCCTTTCGTCTCGCCGCCTGCAAGACCGCGATGATCAAGAAGGCCCTCAAAAAGGCCGGCTTCGAGGTGGTCGCCGCCATCGATTGACGCTCCGGGCGCGGATGGCCCACTCTCGTCCCCCTCGACTCTTTCACGTTTCGGAACGTGCCGGCCGCGTGCCGGGGCGCGGTCCTTTGACATCTCAGCGGGCGGCAGCACCACGGAAAAGCCGAACCACCCAGTAGATCCCGCACGCCCAGATCACGCTGTTCAGCGCCATCGGGACATAGACCCAGCCCCCCGGGAACCACTCCCGGGGATAGAGCGCCAGGGTCACCAGCGGAAAGTGCAGCAGCCGGGTCAGACGCACCAGCAGGACGACCATCTGCCCATTCCCGTCCGGGTTTAACGCTGCCTGTTCGGTCAGCGCAAAGGTGAGCCGGATGATGAGAATACTCATGCCGAAATGGAACACGGTCAGAAAAAACAGAACCCGTGCCCTGCTTCGCCGAAAAGGTGTCACTGTCGCCTCCATGTCGATTGCCGCTCCGCACCCGTCGGTGAGATCCGTGCCCCAACCGAAAAACCGGCCCTAAACGGCTGTGCGGTGCCGCCGCACAGCTCACATACTATTAACTTGACTTCATACAAAGCTTGATGGACTCGTAAAAAGTCGATCTTTGATAATTTATTTGAAATTTATTGATATTTATGCATTTTTTACTTGACTTTCCCGGTCCGGCTTGATAGTAATCTATTAGAAAATTCAAACCGTTAGGGTAAAAAGCATGATCACCATCAAAGACCACAAACAGCAAGAACTTTTCGATCCCTGGGCCTTTTTAAGCCCCAAACGGCGCCGGCTGCTCGATGAAGGCTGGCCGGGGCTGTTCCGGGCCCAGATCCTGGAAGAGTTGCCCGTGGGGCAGATCAGCCCGTCTTTTTGCAGCGATTTGGGTCGGCCCAGCAAAGAGCTGTACGCCTTGCTGGGGGCCTTGCTGCTACAGCAAGCCATGGATCTCACCGATGAGCAGGCGGTGACACAGTTTTGCTTCGACATCCAGTGGCATTATGCGCTCAACATCACCCAGGAGTCCGACTCGGCCAAGTACCTGTGCGCCAAGACGCTTTGGTCTGCGCGCCAGCTGGTGATTGAAAACAACCTGGACGCGCTGCTGTTTGCGCGCACCAGCCAGAAGTTGGCCGCACTCTTCGGGGTGGATACCGGCAAGCAGCGGCTGGATTCGGTGCATATTTTCTCCAACATGCGCCGGCTTTCACGCATCGGGATTTTCAGCCGCGTGATCCATAAGTTTTTGCGCAACCTCAAGCGGCACCACGCCGAACGGCTCGAGGCGATCGAGCGAGTCGTTGCGCGAGCGCTACCTGACGGACAAGGCCCTTTCGGCCTTCTCCATGGTCAAGCCCACGGTGGCCGAGAAGACGCTCGGGCAGGTGAGTGCGGATCTGTTGGCGCTCATCGAGCAGTTCAAAGAGCACTCAGCGGTCTGCGAGATGCACAGCTACAAGCTGATGCAGCGGGTTCTGGCCGATCACTGTGAGATCGGCGATACCGATGATGGGACCCGGCTGAAGCTCAAGCCGGCTTGCGAAGTACCCAGCGACTCGCTTCAGAACCCCTCGGACCCGGATGCCAGCTACGATGGGCACAAGGGCCAAGGCTACCAGGTGCAGGTCATGGAGACTTACACCACCACCGAGGATCCCGCGCAAAAGGAGCAGACACTCAACCTGATCACCCACGTGTCCGTGGAGCCCGCGCATGTGAGCGACACCCATGCGCTTCTACCGGCCATTGAAGACACGCAGGCGCGCGGGCTCTCAGCCCAAAGCACACTGGCCGATGCGGCTTACGGCAGCGACGATAATGTGAGCCGAGCCCAAGGCCTTGGGGTAGAGGTGGTGGCTCCCAGCATGAAGGGCAACTCGACCCAGTCGATGGATCTGAGCGCGTTTGTCTTCGATGACACTGGCCGCGTGAGCCGCTGTCCCCAGGGACAGGCTCCGCAAAAGCTCACCCACAAGCAGAAGAAAGACCGTTATGTGGCCGGCTTTGCCATCGAGTGCTGCCGCAGCTGCCCGCGGGTGGCCGACTGTCCGGTCCAGCCGGGCAAGAAGTACTATTATCTTCGCTACCGCAGCAAGAACTATCGCCTGGCCCTCCGGCGTCGTTTTGAACGCACCGATGAATTTATCGAACGCTATCGCTGGCGCGCAGGCGTTGAGGCGACCATGAGCGAGTACGCCACCCTGACCGGAGTCAAGCGCTTGAGAGTACGCGGCTTGGCCGCGGTGCGCTACGCTGCCGTGCTCAAGGCGGCAGGGCTCAACCTGATGCGGGCGGTTCGGGTGCAGCGGGCCCGGATCAAAGCCCGATTGCGGGCCGCCGCAGTTCACTCTCAGCCCTTACAGGTGCATTTTTTGTCTTTCAAAGAGCGATTTGTTGGCCTGATCAGAAACTGGGCCGGATTTTCTCTTCCCGGCCATGCTCAGGCCGACGACGGCCTCGCATTGGCCGCTTAGCTTTTTACGAATCCATCAAAGCTTAAGTGATAAATATTCACAGAAAGGTGCAATCCCGTATAAGGGCCGCTCTTCTTCGCAGCGGCCGGGGGCCGCGGAGAGGAGGCCGCACTTAATCAACCAGCCCCCCATCCACGCAACAGGCCGATCACCAACACCCGAGATCGTTATTCCAAAAAGGAGAATGTGATGAAGAAATTTATTGCCCTTGTTGCAGCTCTGCTTCTGGCGGCACCGGCCATGGCCGCGGACTGGAGCTTCTACGGCAGTGCACGCATGGCGACATTCTGGGACCACAACGATTACGGCAAGACCAGCCCGAATGGAAATCAGGACGATGACGACGATCTTATCTGGGATTTTCAGGGCAACTCCCGGCTTGGCGCCAAGGTCAAGGCAGATCAGGTCAGCGGGTTGGTCGAGCTGGCGATGCGCTCGGCCAACACCCACGACGGCGGCGTGAACACCCGCCGGCTGTTCGGCGTCTGGAACTTTGCGCCGAACATGTCGCTGAAGGTCGGCAAGGACTACGGCCTGATCTATCAGGAATTCTCCAACTCGGTGTTCGACGCCGACAACGACCTGAACGGCATCGGCACCGGCTATGACTTCCGCTCCGGCGCGATCACCCTCCAGATCGGGGGCTTCGAGCTCGCCGCCCAGGAGCCGAACACGCCCGATCTCGGAACCGGGGGCGACGTCGACCAGTTCATGCCGCGGCTCCAGGCCTCTTACAAGATGCGCTTCGACAAGGTCAGCTTCAGGGTCTTCGGGGGCTTTCAGGCCTATACCATCAAGGACAACGGGGTTGGAACCAACACCGATGACCTCGACGTCACCACCTGGCTCGTCGGCGGGGAGTCGACTGTGAACGTGGGGGCATTTTACGTCAGCGGCGGCTTCAACTACGGCCAGAACTGGTCCTCGGCCAGATGGAACAGCCTCGGCTACACCAACGACAACAATGCCGGCGCGGTCGTCAACGCCGCCGGAGACGATGTGCGGGACTGCACGAGCTGGCAGGCCGCCCTCGTCGCCGGGATGAAGCTCACCGACACCGTCAAATTCGAAGTCGGCGGCGGCTTCCGCAGCGACGACCAGAGCGCTGCGGACAAGAAAGACGAGGCCTGGCAAATTTACGGCCAGAGCGTGATCACGCTCGCTCCGGGCGTCTTCCTCGTTCCGGAAATCGGGTACTTCGACTACATGGACAACCCAACCGGGGTGGATGAAGGCTACGAGTGGTATGCCGGTGCCAAGTGGCAGGTCAATTTCTAGACCCGTCGAAATCCGCCTCCGATATTTCAAAACCCGACCCCGGGCGACTCTGCCGGGGTTTTTCCGTTAAGTCGAGGAACCGCCCCCCAAAGTTCAAACCGCCTCCCGTCTTGGGAGCGGCATCGCCCGGCTGCCGCCCGTTCCCCTGGCTGCATCGATCTCACTTTTCGCCCGCCATCGGCCTCATCCAGTAACTCCGCCCGTCGGTGGTCAGGCTGACGGCGCCGTGCCGGTCCGTGCGATAGACCTGGACCCCGCGCTCGCGGTAGCGTTCGAGGACCAACGCGTGGGGGAGGCCGAACTCCTCGCGGTCCGCGCACGAGAACACCGCTGAAGCGGGTGCCACCGCCTCGAGGAACTCCTCGGAGCTCGATGTCCGGCTGCCGTGGTGGGGCACGGTGAGCACGGTGCTGCGCAGCATTTCCCCTGCGAGGCGCACGATCTCCCGCTCGGCCGGCCGCTGGATGTCCCCCGGCAGCAGGACGGAAAACGCGCCGAGGCCGACCTTGAGCACCAGGCTGTTGCTGTTCTCGTTGCGCCAGCGCTCCCGGGCGCGGCGCTCGAGAAAATCAAGCGGCGGGTAGAGGATCTCGAGCGTGGCGCCATTGACGACGCTCCGGCGCTCCAGGTCGGCGAACCTCGGCCGCGCGATGCCGCGCTCGGCAGCGGTGCGCATCAGGACCCGGTACCCGAGTGAATCGCTCGACTCGTCGTTCGTCCACAGCGCACCGACATTGAAGTTCTCGGCGATGAACACGAGCCCGTTCGCGTGATCGCTGTTGGGGTGGCTCAAGACCAGGGTGTCGACGGTCCTTATCTTGCGATGCCAGAGCACGGGCGCGACGACCGCGGCCCCGATGTCAAAGGCCGTGTTGTCGGCAAACCCGCCGCCGTCGACCAGCATGGTGAACCCTTGCGGCAGCTCCAGCAGCACGGCCTGCCCCTGGCCCACATCCACCCAGGTCACCCGCAAATCCGCACGCCAGAACCGCTGGTAGAGCCAGTAGCCCGCGTCGGCGCACCCGGCGAGAAGGCTCACAGCCAGGACCGCCACCGCGGCCCCCCGGCCGCCCGTCGGGAAACGGCGCGGCCCGGGGACCCGACCGACGGCGGTGGGAGACAGAACCGACACCCCGTACCGGCTCCGGATGAGCACGAGCACGGCGCCGCTGGCGGCATAAAACAGGAGAATTTCGAGGTGGGAAGGGGTCACGGTGCGCACGGCGGCGAAGGGCAGCGCGGCCATGAATTCCATCAGGCGGATGGAAAGACCCAGAACGAGCCCGCCGATCCGATACAGCGCCATCGCCGCCGGTTCGACCAGCGGCGTCAGGGCCGCCCCGGCCAGCCCCAGCGGCACGACCAGGTAGCCGACCACGGGGACGACGAAACAGTTGGCGGCCAGCCCGACCAGGGACACCAGGTTGAAATACCTGGCCGTGAGCGGCAGGGTTCCCCAGGTGGCGAAAAAGGACACCAGCAGGAAAAGGAGCGAGGCCGCGCCGGAGCCGTGCGGCCTTCCCGGCCTCGACGCCCGGGGCCGGATCGGCCGCCCGCCGGCGCCGCGTCGCTTCGAGGCCAGCAGACGATCGCAAAGACGGCGCTGAAGGAGAGCTGGAACGAAACCGAGTACAACGCCGGGGGATGGGCCAAAAGCACCCCGAGCGCGGCCACCGCCAGGGTGTTCATCAGATCGGTCTCGCGCTCGATCTGCAGCGCCAGAAGGAAGACCCCCACCATGAGCAGGGCGCGCTGGGTGGACGGCGAAAACCCGCCGATCAGGGCGTAGGCGACCGTCGGGACCAGGGCCAAGAGGGCCGCGACCCTCCGGACCCTCCCCGCCTCGAGCAGCGCCGGCACCCACCCCAGCAGCCAGCGGAAGAACACGAAGGCGACCGAGGCGACGATCCCGATGTGAAGCCCCGAGATCGCCAGGATGTGGCCGGTGCCGGTCCGTGTGAACGCTTCGCGGACCGCCGGGGGCAACCCGGACCGGTCGCCCATCACGAGCGCCTTGAGCACCGCCGCCTCCGGCATGCCGACCGCCCGGTCGATCGCGCGCGGCGATCCGCGAGCGGGCGGCATCGACGGCGGCCAGGAGCCCCTGCCCCGCCGCCTTTTCCACCGGCACCAGTTTCGCGCCGGGCACGAAGGCCCCCGCCCACACCCCGAGATCGGCCATGTGGCGTTTGAAATCGTACCCGCCCGGGTTGTCGAAGTTTCGAATCGGCCGGATCCGGCTGCGCAGGCGGACGCGGTCGCCGTGGGCGACCGCGGGGTCGTCCTCCAGCACCGTCACCCGCAGCAGACCGCGGACCCGGCGGGTTTCCTGCTCGCGCCCGGAGCTCTTCGACCCGCAGGAAAAACCGGGTGCGATTTTCGAACCCCTCGGGCCGCGAGTCCACGACACCGGTGATCTCCCAGGTGCCGGTGTCCACGAAGCGGCTCACGTGGTCGTCGGGAAAACGCGGGCTTGCCCAGGGCTGCATGGCGAGATACCCGAGGGCGGCGAAAAGGATCAGTGGTGAGACAACGGCAGGGGCCTGTTTCAACAGACAGCGGCCGACCGCAGCCCCGCCCACCGCCGCCGGGACCAGCACCCAGACCCCGAACCCCGGCAGGGCGGCCCCTAATGCGATGCCGGCCATCAGGGCAACCGTCAAGGGAATGATCGGGCGGTGGTAGAGGTTCTCAGCCTTCATCGGCCCACGGTTTTCCCACCGGAGGCGGGAAAAAGCCATCCCGAGATCGGGCCTTCAGCGCCGCATATCCAAGACGGCGGCGATCAAAGCCCGAGTTCAAGGCGCGCGAGCTCCCGCCTCGGTCTGTTTCAAGGCGTCCCGGGTCGCTGTAAAGCAAGCATCAGGCCGTCAGCCAAGGCGCCCGGCGCTTTGGAAAGCGCAGCATACGTCTCGGTATGTGAGCAGTTCCAAACGGCGGGCAACGCAGTGCAGAGCGATCACGGACTGAGGCGCCGCTTTAGAGCGACCCGGCCGTACGCCGCAGCGAGTGCGGGGCGAAGCGCAACGCAGCAAATCGGGCTTTCAGCGCCGCATATCCAAGACGGCGGCGATCAAAGCCCGAGTTCAAGGCGCGCGAGCTCCCGCCGAGCGAGGCGTACTCCCTGTACGCCGCAGCGAGCGCGGGGCGAAGCGCAACGCAGCAAATCGGGCTTTCAGCGCCGCCGTCTCACTTGACGCGCCGGATGGCCGCCCCCAACCCCGCAAACTTTGTCTCGAGAGCATCGTATCCGCGGTCCAGGTGGTAGACCCGCTGGACCTCGGTCGTGCCCCGGGCCACCAGTCCGGCCAGCACCAGCGAGGCGCTGGCCCTGAGGTCGGTGGCCATCACCGGGGCCCCCGAAAGGTGGGCCACCCCGCGCACCATGGCGATGTTGCCGGAAACCTGGATGTCGGCCCCCAGGCGCTTGAGCTCGCTGACGTGAATGAAGCGATTTTCGAAAATGGTCTCGGAGATGATGCTCTGACCCGAGGCGACGCTCATCAGCACCATGAACTGCGCCTGCATGTCGGTCGGGAACCCCGGGTAGGGCTGGGTCTGGAAATCGATGCCGCGGATGCGCCCGTCGCCCGTAACGGTGAGGGTGTCGCCCTGGACGGCGACCTCCGCCCCGGCTTCGCGCAACTTGCCGATACAGGCGCCGACGTGGCTTGGCTCGCAGCCGGTGATGAGGACGCGGCCGCCGGTGAGCGCCGCCGCCACCATGAAGGTGCCGGTCTCGATCCGGTCCGGGATGATGTCGGCCTCGACCGGCGCGAGCGCCGCCACCCCGCGGATGGTGATCTCGGGGGTGCCCGCACCGGCGATGTCGGCGCCCATCCGGTTGAGCACTTCGGCCACGGCGACCACCTCCGGCTCACGCGCCGCGTTGCGCAGCACGGTCGATGCCTTCGGCCAGGACGGCCGCCATCATGATGTTCTCGGTCCCGGTGACGGTGACGGTGTCGAAGGTGATGTCGGCGCCGACGAGCCGCTTGGCGCTCGCCTCGACGTAGCCGTGCTCCAGGGTGATGTCGGCCCCCAGACGGGCAAACCCCTTCAGGTGCAGATCGATCGGCCGGGCACCGATGGCGCAGCCGCCCGGAAGCGACACCCGCGCCCGCTTCAGCCGCGCCAGCAGCGGCCCCAGGACCAGGACCGAGGCCCGCATCTTGCGCACCAGCTCGTAGGGCGCCTCCGGGTTGTCCAAGCCGCCGGCATCGATCCGGACCGTCTCCCCGTCGACCTCGATCCGGGCGCCGAGCCGGGAGAGCAGGAGCACCGTGCTGTCCACGTCCTTCAGGCGCGGGACGCGATGAAACCGGCTGACCCCGTCCGTGAGCAGGGCGCAAAAGAGGATCGGCAGGGCGGCGTTCTTCGACCCGCTGATCCGGACAGCGCCATTCAGCGGCTTTCCGCCTTCGACGACTATTTTATCCATTGTGCAAATTCACTCTTTAAAAAAAATAAAAAGCGCTCCCCGCCTGGCTTGCTCGGGAAGCGCCCGGTGTCATCCCAACAAAGTCGGTCTAGTGGTGGCCGTGATGCCCCCCCTTGCCCTGGGTGGTGTCGTAGATCGCCTTGATCACGCAGTAGGTCACCCCCATCCCCAGAATGGACAGCGCATACCACAGGCCTCCGTGAAAAACTATGTGGCCCATGTCCCAGACCCACTCGAAGCTGAACGGAAACATCACTTGCCTCCTTCGATCGGATTCAGTTCCCGCTCCTGCGGGAAAATCGGCAGATAGCGGTACGACAGTGAAATCAGAATGATGCCGTAGGCCACCGGCAGGATGGTGGTGGCGATCTCCTGCCAGCTCGGAAAGTAGGTCGCCCAGCCCTCGAAGGGCAGCACGGGGGCGGCCAGGGCCTGCAGGACCATCACCCAGCGGTTGAGGCAGGCGCCGATCACCGCGAGCGTCACGGCGGTGAAGAGCAGGCGCTTGTCGCCGCGCATGCGGCCGTTGACCAGGATCAGGGCCGGGACCACGCCGCAGATGCCGATTTCGGCGATCAGGATCCAGATGCCGTAGGCCGAACCCGGGTTGTTGGAATAAAAGTCCATCAGGGTGAAGCCCATGGCCGGGGCCGTCGTGACCGCCCAGTACCAGGTGTCGATGATCTTGGCAATGATGTAGGTCAGCAGCATCCAGCCGGCGATCTTGGCCAGCAGGTCGATGACGTTGTCCTTGACCAGCTTCTTGCGGGTGGCCATCTCCGTGATGCGGGTGATGAAGATGGTGAAGCAGGGCCCGCAGGCCGCCGCCGACCAGGTGTAGAGGAAAAAGGTCCAGGGCCAGATCAGGATGTGCTCCCGAAAGCCGAAGGGCCGGCCGAAGAGAACGCCGGTGACACCGCCCAGAGAGCCCTGGTGGAAAAAGGACAAAAACGCACCGGTGGCGGCGAACACCGCCATGATCTCGTGCATGTTGTGGCCGAGGTTGTGGAAAAACGGCACCTTGTCGAGCTGCCGGTTCTCGAGCATCAGCGGCACGTATTCGATGGTGAGCACGCCGAAGTAGCAGGTCAGGCAGAAGGCCACCTCGGTCAGCATCGAGTGCACGTTGGCGTGCCAGAAGATGAACCAGGCCCGCAAGGGCTGGCCGACGTCGATCGCCAGGATCAGGAGCGCCGAGCTGTAGCAGACGAACCCGATCAGCACGGCGTAGTTGATGATGTGCTTGAGCTCGTCCTTGCCGATGATGTAGCGCAGGAGCCCGGTGAAAAAGGCCCCGCCGCCCAGGGCGATCACGGCCAGGTCCGCCCAGATCCAGAGGGCGAACCCGTAGGCGTTGTTCATGTTGGTCTGGTTGAGTCCCTTGATGTAGCACAGGAACATCGCCACCACCCCCCAGAGCAGGACGGCGCTAACGACGGCGATCCACAGGGAGAAACGGCCGAGCGAGCAGCGAGTCACCCCTTTGGGAATCAATGCAGCATCCATATCTCCTACCTCGTTGCCGGTTTAGATTGTGCGCGTGTGAAAAAGGTCCGGCCCTCAAGCCTTCGGGGCGCCCTGCTGCTTCTTGACCTCGTTGTCCCCGGACTTGCGGACCCACTCCTTGCTCGACAGGTAGTACACCTTGGGGTTGGTGCCCAGCCGCTCGAGCAACCGGAAGGCCTTGGGGTTGCGGGGTCTGCCCGCATGGGCGCGGTCCGGTTGAGCGATCTGGTGAACGGCATGCTTCGGGTTGTTCAGGTCCCCGAAAACGATGGCCCCCGCCGGGCAGGCCTGGGTGCAGGCCGTCTGATACTCATGCTCTTCCGGCTCCCGGCGACCCTCCAGCAGCGCCTTGTCCTTGGCGATCTGGTAGCGGTGGAAGCAGAAGCTGCACTTTTCGACCACACCGCGCATGCGCACGGAGACGTTCGGGTTGAGCGCACGCTCCATCCCGTCGGGCCAGACCGGGTCCCACCAGTTGAACTGACGGACGTGGTACGGGCAGGCGGCCATGCAGTAGCGGCAGCCGAAGCAGCGGGTCACGATCTGACTGACGATGCCGGTGTGCATGTCATAGTCGGTGGCGGTGGCCGGGCAGACGGACACGCAGGGCGAATGGCCGTCGTGCCCCTCGCACTGCTGGCAGGGTCTGGGCAGGTAGCACTCCTCGGTGTCCGGAAAGGGTTTGCGGTTGGTCAGCTGGTACACCCGCATCCAGTGAACGCTCAGCAGCTTGTCCGTCTCGTCTTCGCGGAAGGCGACGTTGTTTTCGGACATGCACGCCACCATGCAGGCACCGCACCCCGTGCACTTGTCCAGATCGATGACCATCCCGAACTTTTTGTTCTTGCCGTTTTGCTGATCCATTCGAACACCCTTTTATTGGAAATGGGTTCAGACCTGTGGTCGCGTGAAACCCGCTCCGCTATGCCTTCGTCAGTTTGGCCCGGATGCCCCAGGCGGCTTCGAGCCCGGTGCCGGAATCCTCGACGGCCCCCAGAAGTTCGTTGACGTTGAGCCCTTTCCCCGCCAGAAACTTGTCGTAGGCGGTGTGCCCCAACCCGCGCGGCAGGGCCACCAGCCCCGGCATGATCCCGTCGAACAGGCGCACCCTGACGCGGCCCTTGCCCTTCGGGGTGCTCAGCAGCGCCACGGCGCCGTCCGCCAGACCCAGCTCCCCGGCGGTGGCCGGGTTGACTTCCACCAGCACGTCGTTGTTCCTCAGAACCGTCTCTTCGAGCGCTTTCACCAGATACGGCGGGGACCCGATCGTGCCGCTGGCGAGCCGCATGCTGTCGTAGGGGATCAGGGTCAGCGGGTAGGATTTTTCATCACCGGGCGCCTTGTGGGCGGCGTAGGCCGGCAGCCGGCCGGTCTCGGCGTTGGTGAATTCGAACCTGCCGCTTTTGGTTTCATAGCCGGCCGGGGCGAAGTCGGCATCCACCCAGAAGCCTTTCGCCACGAGCGTGTCCCACTTGTCGCCCAGCGTCTGGCGCAGACACGCTTCGTAGTTGTCCCACCCGAAGGCCCCCGCCACCGGGCCGCCGACGGCCTTCGCCAGCTGCGATGACCGCATCCCCGACGTGCTTCGTGTCGAACAGCGGCGTGCACACGGGCTTGGCCAGCCCGATGATCGGCCGGGGGAACCCCATGGCCGCCGGCACGTCCTCGTACCGCTCCAGATGGCTGTGGCCGGGCAGGATGTAATCGGCCATGGCCGCGGTCTCGTCCATGTAGGGGGAGAAGCTCACGATCAGGGGGATCTTGTCGAAGGCCTTGGCCACGGCCTGGGTGTCGGTCAGAGTGTAGGCGGGGTTCGCGCTGCTCACGAAGAGGGCCTGGATCGGCACCGACTGCCCGGAGGCGATCACCTCCGGCAGCCGGTTCAGCAGGTAGCGCGCCACCGGGTAGTTGCCGGTGCCGGCCCCGTCGATGCGCGGCTGCTGCATGCCCTTGGAGGCGATGGCATCCATTTCCGGCTCGGGCCAGTCGATGTATTCCGGCTCGGGCACGGCGATGACCCCTCCCGGCCGGTTGATGCTGCCGACGAGCGCGTTCAGAAAATGCACCGCGAGCGACTCCTGCAGCGCACCGGGCGTCCGCCCGCTGCCGCGACCGCAGATCGCCAGCGGCTTCCTGGCGCCGGCAAAGGTCTTGGCCAGTTCCTCGACGGTGCCGGCCGCGACGCCGGTCACCTTGGCGACGGCCTCGGGCGCGTAGCCCGCGCCGACGACCTGTTTGAAGGCTTCGAAACCGGTGGCGCGGCCTTCGACAAAATCCTTGCGATACAGGCCGTCGCGGATGATGACATGCGCCATGCCCAGGGCGAGAGCGCCTTCGGTGCCCGGTCGGATGGGGATCCAGCGGTCGGCCTTGGCGGCCGTCTTGGACAGCCGGGGTTCGGTCTGCACGACCCGGCCGCCCTGCGCGTGCATCCGGTTGCGGGCCTGAAACATGTAGACCGGTGAGCCCCAGCCCTCGATCAGCCCGCTGCCGAAGCTCACGACGAAATCCGCTCCGGAGAGGTCGACGCCGGCCATGGCCCGGTTGCCCTGCGACAGATAGAGGGCGGCCTCCGAAGCATCCTGGATCGAAGGGGTGCGAATGTAGTTGGGCGACCCGTAGACCGTCAGGAAACGCTTGCACAACTCGGCGGTCGTCCCGCGGTCGGTGTCCGAGACCCACGCCACGGCGTGGGGTTGTTCACTGGATCGCAGCTCGACCAGCTCTGGAGGCGATTTCGGCGATGGCCTTCTCCCAGGAAATCGGCCGCCAGGCGCCGTCCGTTTTTTTCAGCGGCGTCCGCACCCGGGTCGGCCCGTAGAGCAGCTGCGGACCGGTGAGGCCGAGGATGCAGATGCCGCCGTCGTTGACCGGGTGTCCCTCGAGCCCCTCGACCTTGACCACGCGCTCCTCGACCTTGCGCACGCTGATGCCGCACCCGCCCGGGCACAGCGTGCAGGTGGAGGTCACATAGGTGGTCTCGCCTTTCGGGGGGATGGGCGTCCACGGCCAGCGCTGGCTCCAGATGGAGAGATCATCGGTGAGCTTCCAGGGCAGCGGGGAGAGGGCCGTCCCGGCCGCGCCGCCGACGACGAATGCCAGAAAACTTCTGCGGTCGATTTTCATCTATCTTTCCCCTCGTGCATCGAACAGGTTGACTTTCATCGCTTCGGCTGCGCGCTCGGGCTATTTGTGGCACACGAAACAGCCGTCCTTGAGGGTCTGGACGCTGCCCGGGGCGACCCCCTTGGCCTGCGCATGGCACTCGGCGCAGTCGTCCATCTTCATGCGGTCCCAGGAGTTGCGCTTGAACCCGGCCATGTTCGACCCCCAGATGTCCCGGCTGTAGCCGGTGATCCGGTTCTCCTCGTAGACCCTCAGGCTCTCGGACTCGCCGATGGGGCCGTGGCAGGTGACGCAGTCCATCTTGCCCGTCTTGACATGGGCGGCATGCGAGAAAAAGACGCAGTCCGGCTGACGGGAATACACCAGCCAGGGGACTTCCCGTTCCTTCTGCACGTACTGCTCCACGAATTTGATTTCCTCGGGGTCCTCGCCGTTGACCTCCTCGTGGCAGTCGATGCACTGGGCCAGCTTCGGAACCCCGGAGTAGCTGCCGTCCTCCCGGAAGAAATGGCAGCTCTCACAGCCGTTGTCGACCAGCCCGTTGTGCAGCGCGTGGTTGAAGTCGATGGGCTGCTTCTTCTGGGAGTAAAGCAGCTTGCGGAAAGACGACCCATCCGACGATAAGGCTCACGGCCAGCCCCAAAATAAAAAAGAGGATCATCGGCCCGCCGGGCCCATCCTCTTTTGCGCCATGCCCTGAACCTTCCGATGTGACGTTCGCTTGTGGTTTCTCCATGGACACTCCGTCGAACTGAGTTTGTTAATGGTCGCCAAGGCGCGTACGTCAACCGGCCTGCGGCAAGGCCCGAAGGGGCGCTCCGCACGTCCGGCCGCAGTGAAATTTAGTCGAATCCTGTACCTTAATCCCTGCGGAATTGTCAAGGAGAAATGCGCTGCAGTCGCGGGCCTCCCGGGCTGGTCAGCCCGCCGATTGGTAGCTGTGCAGCCCCGGCAGCAGATTGACGCCGAAATAGGTGAACATCACGGCCCCAAAGCCGAGAATGGACAGGTAGGCGATGCGCTTGCCGCGCCAGCCGCGCATCAGACGGGCGTGCATCAGGGCCAGATAGACGAACCAGGTGATCAGCGACCAGGTTTCCTTGGGGTCCCAGCCCCAGTAGCGGCCCCAGGCCGAGTTCGCCCACACGGCGCCGGTGATGATCCCGGCCGAGAGGAACAAAAACCCGAACAGCACCAGCTGGTGGGTCAGCTCGTCCAGGTCGGTCAGTCGCGGAAGCAGGCTGAGCAGCCCGTCTTGCCCCTCGGCTTCGCTGAGCTTCACGAGGTACATGATGCTCACCCCGAAGGCCACGGCAAAGGCGGCGTACCCGATGAAGCAGGTGACCACGTGGGCGATCAGCCAGTTGCTCTTGAGGGCGGGGATCAGGGGCTGGATGCGGTCGCTGATGTTCGGGCTGAGCGACGCATAGGCCATGACCAGAAATGCCAGGGGGACCGTAAACGCGCCGATCACCCGGCTCTGGTAGCGCCGCTCGACGATGAGGTGGGTGAGAACGATCGCCCAGGCAAAAAAGATCAGCGACTCGTAGAGGTTGGACAGCGGCGCATGCCCGAAACCGAGCCGATAGGACTCGACCCAGCGCAGAATGAACCCGGCCGTGTTGCCGGCCAGGCCGAGAAGGGACACCCAGGTGGCGAACCTCGCCGCGGACGGCCGCCTGAAGACCCACCCGAAAATGTAGAGAAACCCCGCCAGCCCGTAAACGAAGGTGGTGGCGGACAGAACCAGGGAGCTGTTCATGGCGTTCTCCCGAAATCGGCCCCGGCCGATGCGCGGCACCCGGGACCCGGTTTTTTGGCACTGCGTAACGGTTGAGAAAACCGCAAAAAAACCACCTGTCTCGATGGGTTCACCGAGCCATCCTATTTCAGTTCCTGCAGGGCCCCGGCCAGCCGTTCGACCCGGCGCGCCACGCTGGCCTTGTTTTTGTTGGCGGTGCCGCCCACCGCCACCCGCGTGGTATTCCCCTGCCGGGTGGCCTCGATGCAGATCTGCTGGTGGCTGTTGAAAAAAGTCACGTAGCAGCCGAGAATCATCAGCACGAACCCGGCGTAGACCACCCAGACCCCGGGGTCCTTGTTGACTTGAAGGCCCGTGTAGTGCCGCTGCTTGAACTGGTCCACGGCGATGACGACCTCGCCGCGGCGCATCTTGTCGAAGGTCGGGAAACGCACCGGCAAAATGATCTCCTCCGGTGATCCACCCGGCGGGACCAGCCGTCCGACGAAGGCGTCCCCCACGGGGCGTCCGCGGAACTGCGCCTCGTGACGCAGCTCGTTCAGCACGAACACGCCGAGGTTCTCGGGGAGGGTGATCTCGGAGCCGACCCGCGCCTCCTGGGTGTAGACCATCCCCGTCTGCCGGCTGGTGAAGCTCAGCACGGCCTCGTTCGACGGCAGGGTGCCGTAGCTGGACTGGAAGATGCTGATGCCCCGGTAGCGGAGGGGGTCATTGACGACGATGTCCTTTTGCAACACCGGTTGGCCGTCCTCCAGGATCGTGAGGCTCGAGCGAAACTCCTTTGGCGCGCCGGTCTCATAGAAACTGACATCGAAGTCGTCGCAGCGCACGGCGAAATCGAGCTTCAGCCTTCCCCCGCCGCTGCGCAGGGAGATCTGCTGCACGGTTTCCCCTTCGGGGATGGTGACGAACCCGTCGAAGCCGAAGATGGACCCGATCAACCCCCCGATCAGCAACAGCACCACGCTCAAGTGCACCGCATAAACGCCGAAGCGCGTCCAGCGCCCGTTTTCGCCGAACATCAAAAACCCGCCCGCGACGGCTTCGACCTGAACCGACCGGGCACGCCGGGAGAGATAAGGTTCAAAGAGGGCCTGAAGCTGCGCGGGCGTCCGCTCGTCTTCGAACACGACCCGGTCGGGCAGGTTGGTGAAACGCGAGGCCTGGAACCGGGGTTTGCGCACGAAGAGGATCCGGCGCTGGGCCGAAAGCCGATCCGCCGAGCAGATGATGATGTTGGCGGCCAGCAGCAGCATGAGGAGCTGGAACCACCACGAGTGATAAAGGTCGAAGAGGCCCAGCACGCCGAAGAACCGGAAGAACGTCTCCCCGAAGGCGTTGAGATAGGCGACCGGGTCGGCATTTTGCGGCACCAGGGTGCCGACGATGGACGTCGCCGCCAGCGTGAGCAGCAGGACGATGGTGAGGCGCACGGATGCGAACAGCTTCCAGGCGGCGGCGCCCAATCCGTTTGATGGCTTCTGATCGGTCATGCTTAAAACGCGAACCCAAGGGGGTGGTTGCGGGTGGTTTCGGCCGAGTATCGGATTTCGCTCGAGCGGGTTTTAGTATCACAGCCCGGCGGCACATGCAACAGACAAGCGCTCCTTGGGGCATCCAGCCCCTGCCCGGGGCCTTGCGACCGTGTGGGGATCCGCTCGCAACGCGCCTGCCGCCGTCGACACCCCGTGAGGCGGTCCATGGCGGCGGGCAATCGCCCGTCGCGGGCGGGTTGCGGGAGGCGTGAGCGCCATGCCCCCCGCCCGGCGCGCGGCCGCCGGCGGAAGGTCATGACCCGTTTGCGTCAGGCGGGCTGGGGGCCGATGCGTCGGCTATTGCTTCACATAGACACCGCGGGATTTCGTCTGGATGAGATTCTTCTTGGTCAGCTTGTAGAGTGCATTGCTGAGTTGGCGGGCGCCGAGGCCTGTCTTGCTGCGCAACACGGGTATGGTGATCCCGTTTCGGCTGCGTTTGATGGAGTCATAGACGGTGTCCAGGACCGTGTCCTTTTGCTTCAGCTTTGTCTTGACCGGGACGCTCTTGACCGGTTTGCGACCGGCTTTACCCTTGAGCGCCTTGGCCGGGGCCTGGGATCCCAACCTGCTTGGAAATCCGGTCCAGCTGCTTGGAGAGGCCTGAAAGCGCCTTGGCGATCCCCGCCAGTTGCTCTTTTGTTTTTTCCATTGAGAGTTCCTCCCTTGTCGTAATGTCAATCAAGGAGTCGAATACACTTCATTGCGGTAGGATATGACATGTGCTTCGGAAAGTCAACCAAACGCTCGGGTTCGGAGAAATTGACGCCCCCCAAAAAAGGTCATGACCGGGGCGGTCTTTTCTGCTATATGCCCCTCATGATCGCCACACCCGCAGTCCATTCACCCCCGGCCGCACCGGGAACGCTTTGAAGTCATGAACCCCGAAGACACCACCGCCGGCAGCAAGGCGCCGTTGTCGTTGCCGGGAATGGAGGAGCTCAACGCCGCGCAACGCGCCGCCGTGGCGCACGACGAGGGCCCTCTGCTGGTCATCGCCGGCGCCGGCAGCGGCAAGACCCGCACGTTGACGCACCGGGTCGCCCGGCTGGTGGCGGAAGGCGTGCCGCCGGCCGCGATCCTCCTGCTCACCTTCACGCGCAAGGCCTCGCAGGAAATGCTGCAGCGCGCCGCCCGGCTGCTCGACGACCGCTGCGAGCGTGTCGCCGGGGGGACCTTCCACTCTTTTTCAAACGCGAAACTGCGCCAGTACGCGCGTTACGCCGGTCTGCCGCCGGACTTCGCCATCCTGGATCGCGCCGACGCGGAGGATCTCATCGGGCTGCTGCGCAAGGAGATGGGCGCCGCCGTCAAGGGCCGGCCCCTGCCCCGCAAGAACACCCTGGCGGACCTCTTCAGCCGCGCCGTCAACAAGGCGCGGAGTGTAGAGGAAATCGTCGATTCCGATTACCCCCACCTGCTCGAACAGCTCGAGATCATCACCGCCCTGTTCGAGGCCTATGACCTGCGCAAACGCGAACATCACTTTCTCGACTACGATGACCTGCTCGTCCGGTTCCAGCGCCTGCTGCAGGATTCGCCGGAGACGCGCCGGCGCATCTCCGAAGGGTACCGCTACCTGATGGTGGACGAGTACCAGGACACGAACAAAGTCCAGGCGGAGATCCTGTGTCTGCTCGCCGGCAGCAACCACAACATCGTGGTCGTCGGCGACGACAGCCAGAGCATCTACTCCTTTCGCGGGGCTCACTTCCGCAACATCATCGACTTTCCCGCGCTCTTCCCCGGGACCCGCATCGTGGGGCTCGAGGAAAACTACCGCAGCACCCAGCCCATTCTGGACCTGACCAACGTCATCATCGAACGCGCCCGCGAGAAATACCCCAAACACCTCTTCACGCGCAAAACCGGCGGGGCCCTTCCCCAGCTGGTCGAGGCCGAGGACGAGAACAGCCAATCGCTCTTCATCGTGCAGCAGATCAGGCAGCTGCACCGTCGCGGGGTCCCGCTGCGAGAGCTGTCGGTCCTGTTCCGGGCCGGTTTTCACTCATTCGACCTGGAAATCGAGCTGGCCCGGGCGGGGATCCCCTTCATCAAGGTGGGCGGGTTCAAATTCACCGAGTCGGCCCATATCAAGGACGTGCTGGCGCATCTGCGGGTGATGGCCAACCCGCTCGACCGCATCAGCTGGCAGCGGATCCTGCTGCTGATCGAGAAAATCGGCCCGCGCAACGCCCAACGCATCTATGAAACCATCGCGGCCTCAAGACCGGGGCTGGAGGGGTTGTTTTCCGTCGAGATGAAAAACCCGCAGATCGAGCCGACTCAAGGATCTCTTCCGGAGGGTCGCCGGCGAAGAGATGTCGCCGCCGGCGATGGGGGCCGCGGTCGTGGAATACTACCTGCCGCTGCTCAGGCGAAACTTCGACGACCACCCGCGGCGCGCCAAGGACTTGGAACAGCTGCTCGGCATCCTGGAGCGGTACGGCCGCCTCGAGCAGTTTCTGACCGACATGGCGCTCGAGCCGCCGAACATCAGCGCCGAAGACCGGCTGTATGCCGGCGACGGTGAAGAAGACCGCCTGATCCTGTCGACCATCCACTCCGCCAAAGGCCTGGAGTGGCACAGCGTGTTCGTCATCTGGGCGTTGGACGGGCGTTTTCCATCGCTGTATGCCCTGTCGAGCGATGAGGAGATGGAGGAGGAACTGCGTCTGATGTACGTTGCCTCGACCCGCGCCCGGCACCAGCTTTTCTACACCTACCCGCGCCAGGTCTACGACCGGACCCTCGGCATCGTCCTCGACCGCCCGTCGCGCTTCATCGACATGATCCCGGAGGAGATACTGGAGCGGCGCTCGGTGCGGTATTGACGACGACTTCGCTGAAAGCCCGAATCCGGCGTTGCGCTTCGTCCCGCACTCGCTTGCGGCGTACAGGGAGTACGCCTCGCTCGGCGGAAACTCGCGCGCCTTGGCTTCGGGCTTTGATCGAAGTCGTCGGACGACTGCGCAGAGAGCCCGGATCAGGCGTGGCGCTTCGTCCCGCGCTCCCTGCGGCGTACAGGCGGGTCGCTGTAACGCCGCGCCTCAGTCCGTGATCCAGCGTTGCCCTCCGTTTGGAACTGCTCACATACGAAAAGTATGCTGCGCTTTCCAAAGCCTCGGGCGCCTTGGCTGACGGCCTGATGCTTGCTTTAAAGCGACCCGGAACGCCTCGAACAGACCGGGGCGGGAACTCGCGCGCCTTGGCTTCGGGCTTTGATCGAAGTCGTCGGACGTGGTTTCGTTACTCGAGGAAGAACCCCCACCACAGGAACCAGGAAAAGGCCAGGATGGCGGCGGCGGCCACCAGGTAGCTGCGCCAGTTCGTCACCTTTTGGGCCAACCCCATGTGGTTCACCGGCCCGACGGGGTTGCCGCAGGAACTGCACCGCCCGGCGTCCAAGGGCAGGTAGATGAAGCAATGCGGGCATTTCTTGGTCATGTGTGCGGTGCCGGAACCATCGCCCCGACCTTTGGGTTTCGGACGAGCCATCCCTCCTCCTTGCCGTTCGGTCGCCCGGCCGGCCTTTTTGCAGGGTGCATGGAAGCGGTGTCACCACCTCAAGTCGCGCTCGCAGCCAAGGCACGGGCCGATTCGCAAGCAGTTGCCTCCATGGTGCGTTCGGTGGTGTTTCGAGGGCCCGCACTCCCCCCCATGGGGTGACCGGAGGGGATCTGACGGTCTGATAAAACCGCCCCCAAGTTCGACACCTGAATCCGCCCGCCCGGGTGCCGGGCGCGTCAGCCGCTGATCAGGTCCTTTTTGCGCTCGATGTCGCCCGCCTTGCGCAACTGGTCCCGCCAGGCCTCCCAGGCCTTGAATTTTTTCTGCTGCAGGAGCTGCTCCTGGATTTTCGTTTTCTCTTTGGGGAAGTCTTCCAGCGGCGGCGTGCGCCGCCCGCCGAAGCGCATGGCGCAGAAACCCTTGGGCGTCTTGAGGGGCTCTTCGATCAGCGGGCTGCCCTCCGAGAGGGTGAACGCCGCCTGAACGGCCTCGGCCGAATTGCCGAGTTCGGCGATGGCGTCGCTGCGTTTGAAGAAATCGGTCGCCTTCGGCGCCAGCCCGATCTTCTTGGCGGCCTGCTCCATCGAAACCCCGGCTTTCACGTCCGCCAGGATCGCCTTGGCGTCCTTCCGGGCCTCCTCGACCTGCTTGTCCCGGATGAGGTCCTTGCGGACGGCCGATTCGACCTCGGACAATTCCGGGACCCGGGAGGGTCGAGTTTCGGCGACCTGCATGAGGCCGTAACTGTCGCCGAGATCCATCACCTCGCTGATGTCGCCGGCGGCCAGCTCGAAAGCCGCCTTGGTAAACGGCGTGCTCTGCGCGATCCCCTTCACGGGCCCCCGGCGGGTGAAAAACTCGGTGGTGAGCACGTTCAGCTTGCGGGCCGCCGCAGGGCCCTCGAGATCACCGGTGCCCGAGGCGGCGTCATAGACCGCCTCGGCGGCGTCGAAAGCCAGGCCGCGGGCGCGCTCGCGCTTGAGCTGGTTTTCGATTTCCTCACGGGCCTCCTCAAAGCTCCGGGTCCGCCCCTCGTTCGCTTTTTCGACCTGGATCAGATGCCACCCGAACTGCGTCCGCACCGGGTCGCTGATCTCGCCCGGCTTTCAAGGCAAAGGCCGCATCCGCAAAGGGCTTCACCATGGCCTCCCGGCTGAAGGCGCCGAGGGCGCCGCCGCGCTCCTTGGTGCCGTCCTCGGAGTACTGCTTGGCGAGTTCGGCGAAATCCTTGCCCGCGCGGGCCTGTTTCAGAACGTCCTCGATCTTGAGCCTGGCCGCCTCAACGGCATCGGGCGCGGCATCGGCGCCGACCCGGATCAGGATGTGCCGCGCCTCGACCGTCGGGGCGACCTCAAAGCGCTCCGGATTCATGTCGTAGTACTCACGCGCCTCCTCCGCCGTCAGCGACACCTTGTCGAGGTAGTCTTCGGGCTTAAAGAGGACGTAGCGGGCCTTCGCCTCGGGCTCTGTCTTGTACGTCTCCCGGTGGCCGTCGTAGTACTTGGAGATCTCTTCCGCGGAGACGCTGAGCTTCGAATAACGCTCCGGGTCGACCAGCACGTAGTCGACCCGGACGGTGCTGTTGTTCCACTTGTACCACTCCTCGGCCTCGATCTCCGAGATTTTGACGGTATCGGTGACGACCCGCAGCAGTTTTTCGATCAGCAGGGACTCCCGCTGGCCCGCCTCGTAGGCCTCCGGGGTCAGCCGGTTGAGCGACAGCACCTGCTGGTAGCGACGGGGATCGAAGGTGCCCGTGGACCGAAAGGCTTCCATCCCCCGGATCGACCGCGCCAGTTCCTCGTCGGTCACGCGCAGCTTTAATCGCTCGGCGCTCTGCCTGAGCAGGGTCCGGTCGATCAGCTGTTCCAGGGCCTGCTGCGGCAGCTGCAGGGTTTTGAGCAATTCGTCGCTCAACCCGGCCCCGAAACTCTGCCGGGCCTGGTCGAGCATGCGGTTGTAGGCGGTGCGGTAGGCTTCCTGGGAAATGACCTCCCCGTTGACCGTCGCCACCCGGCCGGCATCCTGAGAGGTCCAGCTGCCGACGCCCCAGAACACGAAAACGACCACGATGGCCGCCAGAAGGGCCTTGATCATCCAAGTCCCTGCATGTTTGCGCATGAAAACAAGCATAATTGGTTTCTCCGTTTCCGCTGTGCCGTGCCGGCGGGGGTGCCGCCCGTGGCCTCACTCTCAGATGATCAACTTCAGCGGCGGCTGCCCGCGGCTGACCTTAGTCCCGACCGACTCGGAGCAGAAGGCGCACAGATATTCGTACTTGTCGCCCTCGGGCAGAACCAGCAGCAGGCGTTTGCGGACCGGAACCGCCCGCCGGCAGCGCGGGCAATAAAGTTCCGTGGCATCGAAGTCCTTGTAGGCACCGGCTTTCCCGGGGGAGCGCGAGAAGGATCGCGGCGGTCTGGCATACGGGTTCATGGCAGAATCGGTCACAGCAAATCCAGGTGGTTGTTTGTTGATGCGCTACGAGGAGCCGGCGGGAAGCTGCAGCGGCTGGCCGCCCCCCTTCCATAGCCCCTCCCGGCCGCAGACGACGGATTTCATCGCCCGACCCTGGCTTTCCAATCGTTCCTTAAATTAGTCATTCTATTTTTCACAGGTTTTTTTGTCAACAGGTTACGGGGAGGCAAAAAAATAATTATTGACAGGAAAGTTCAATTCCCGTAAAAAAAACGGATTCAAAACTGGGGCTGTAGCTCAGCTGGGAGAGCGCATGACTGGCAGTCATGAGGCCAGGGGTTCGAGCCCCCTCAGCTCCACCAATAAAAACAATAAGAAAGCGGGCCGAAAGGCCCGCTTTTCTTTTTTTTGGTGAAGCGCCTCAGGGTGCGCCTGGGATGCAGAAAAGTTCTGAAATCGTCGGTCATGCTTTTGTCTGTCTAATTTTCGCTGCATCCATTCGTTTCATCAATTCTTCAGCCAGGTCCTTGAAGTCCTTGTATGCCTCCTGCACGGCCTGTGAGTGGCCGCCGATGGCGCCGTCGGCTGATGTGAGATGAAATATCGGTTTCCGCGATTCTTGCCCCATCGGCACCAGACTGCGATAATGTTTCAGCGTGGCAAGGCATTCTTTGTCCTGAGCAGGATTGGAAATGGAGGTAGAGTCCTGAAGCACAGCCTCATGATAGACGGAGGGCATACGTTTGACCCATTTATCATACGCCTTAACCGGCCGACTGAGCCGTACGCTGTGCTGTTGGACGATATATCCGAGAACCCGCATCTGGCCATCGGGAATTAAGAATTCGGGATGGGTCCAGTTTTCTATTCGTTTTCTCCACTGATTCCGCCACGACCGAAGCGTCGGGCCAAGGTTTCTTAGGCCCTGCAGGGAAAAGAGGTCGGCTCCGAGAGGAATGATAACATAACTGGATGCAATCAGAGCTGAACGGTTGATAGCACCGAGGTTCGGACCGACATCTACCATAATGACGTCCGCACCGACCTTGGCCGCGGCCATTTGGGCAACCTGCCAGAAGGCTGTCAGGATTCGAAAGTTCCGGTACAGATTGCTGTCGTCCATGCTGGCTGGCCAGGCCAGTGACAGGGTGTCTTCGAACGACGCCAGGGCCACGTCACCGGGAACCAGATAGAGACCTTGGGCCATTTTCTGGATGTCGGGGTTTTTGATATCCCCCACCTGAGTGAGCGGCTCAATTGCCCGGTAAATGGTCGAGGTATTTATCTTGTCCTCCCACAGCCGTTCAAGCTCATCTTCATCGAGATAAGCCGCGGTTAGGTTCGCCTGGGCATCGAGATCCACGGCGACCACTGTCTTGCCGAGTTCGGAAAACATCCACGACAGGTGGTACACAAGGGAGGTCTTCCCTACCCCTCCCTTGTTATTGAAAAAAGTCAGGACAGGAATACTCATTGACGCCTCCTGACCGTTGCCAGTACGGTCATCGGTTCGATTTGAAATTCAAGATCCGGGTTGCCGTTGCGTGTCAGCGCCGATCGTGCGGTTTGGATGCCAATGCCGAACTTCTGGACGAAACCCATAACCTTCATGGCACCGGCCAAGTTGGGATTGCGATAATCTGTGATGCCGGGCCGGCCGAAGTTTTCCTTTGTAACAACGCCGAAGGGTCCTCCGGGGTTGTTGATTTCGATACGGTCGTCAAACCAGGAGACCCGTACCGGCGCATTTGTGTTCTCGTAGGTCCGGTGCATGACCGCATTGCGAACCAATTGCTGAAGGGCGACTCGGGGATAGAGCATCGTTCGGGCTTCACGGTCAGCCGAATGTATATCGACTGCGACTCGGTTATGGGAGTCCATTTTTTCATCGATGCGCCGTAACACCAGGCCCAAGTCGCCATCGACAATCGCTTCATCCTGAATGGGATCGCTGAGGTTTATTCCAGCGATGCGGAGAAATTGGATGTATGCGCCAGGGATCCAGTCTCTAGGCGAAACTCCCAGAACTAGCACCCCCAAGATCGTAGGTGTGGGATCATCAGCGGAGGCAATCATCCGGCATGAAGCGAGCTTTTGCTCGTAAGAGCGCTCGTTGGCCGCAACCACATCCGGAGCAAAGGCCGAGGGCAAATACTCCTGCTCAAAATGTACACGACTGAGTGTGGATAAAGGACAGGTCGTAATGGGCTGGACATCAAACGGGATATCGCGGAATCGACGCTTTTCGTTGAGAATTCGCTCTTCCTGAGAAGTTGCGACAGCGCGCCGCGGACCGCTGCGGATCCAGGTCCTCCCCTTGTAGCGCACCGGTGGCGTGTCGGATGGTCGCACTGTGACAACCGCCATTTCCACACCATTCAGGATGCGCTTTTCTATCATAGTAGTAGGAGGTGGGAGAATATTGCCATCGGTCCTTATATCGGAAAGGGTGCGCAATAGCTCATCGGTGATATTAAGGTGACTTGGCCTGCCATCGTCCGTCGCACCCACAAAGAGAACACCAGGTTTTTGATGATCGGGTAAATCGTTCGCAAAAGCGCAGACCGCCTGCCTTCCTTTTACCGGCGCGTCACCTTTCCAGGATTCCTTGCGTTCGGAAAGGTCGGATTCCATATCGGCAAGCAACGCTTCAAGTTGTTCGTCTGTATATCTCATCTCATCCCACTCCGAATCTGCATTTTTATGGGCTCGAATGTCAAACCCTAACTTCAGATGACCGACTATTTATATTCTATCCAAAGGTAATCCCTCCGCGGCCAGCGCTGTTCATCCATTCGGCTTCACTATGCACGTTTGTATGAATCCGAGGGTTGCCGAAGGTGCAAGATTCAACATGATGGATTAAGAAATATTAAACCATCATCCTGAAAATTCCGCAACCCTCTGTCTTTATTCAGCCAACAATCACTCCGGCAGTCATGAGGCCAGGGGTTCGAGCCCCCTCAGCTCCACCAAATTAAAAAAAAGCCGGGTGATCTTCGAGATCCCGGTTTTTTTTGCCGCATCCCGGCCACCGCACCGCCGCGCGCTCCGGACCGACCGCTCACCCCGGCCGTGCTTGGGCCAGATTTTCGAAGCGCCCCCCAGCCAACGGCTGAGGATCTTCGACCGTAAGGAATCCGGTCTATCTGCGGGTTCGCTCGCATTCCCCACCGCGGGCACCGGGGAATGCGCTCGCCATTGCCGTTCGACACGACCCCTGCCGGTGGCGCCACGCGCCGGATCCGCCGCAGGTAAATATCGTATTGCGATTATCGATTTCGAAATACGGTATTTCCCTTGACAGCCTCCGGGACCATTTCGTAAAGAAGGGTCATCCTCCGCGAATATCCGAAAAAGGCCATCAGCAACGAAAGGAGCCTGAATTTGAAAAAAGTCACGGTACACACCCTGCTCGAAAAGAAAAAAAACCGCAGGCCGATCACCTGGCTCACTGCTTACGACTTCCCCATGGCGCAGTTCGAGGAAAAGGCAGGCATCGACATCATCCTGGTGGGAGATTCCATCGGCATGACCACCTACGGCTTCAATTCCACCCTGCCGGTCACCATGGATCTGCTGATCCCGCACACCCACGCGGTGCGCAAAGGGGCTCCCAATGTCTTTCTGATCGGGGACATGCCGTACATGAGCTACCAGGTCTGCCCCCAGGACGCCGTGCGCAATGCAGGTCGCTTCATGGCGGAGTGCGGTTGCGACGCAGTCAAGCTCGAGGGCGGTCGCGAAGATGCTCGATACCAGTCAAGGCCATGATCAAGGCGACGGTGCCGGTGGTGGGCCATCTCGGGATTGACGCCACAGTCGATCGCCATGCTGGGCGGGTTCAAGGCCCAGGGTCGCGACGTGGCGGCCGCCGTGCAGCTGATCGAGGACGCCATGCTGCTGGAGGAGGCCGGGGTCTGCATGATCCTGCTCGAGGCCGTGCCTCCGGAAGTCGGCAAGATCATCACCGAACGCGCGCGAGATCCCGATCGTCGGCATCGGTGCCGGGCCGCACACCGACGGCCAGTGTCTGATCGTCCACGACATGCTCGGCATGTTCGAGGCCTTCACCCCGAAGTTCGTCAAGAAGTACGCGAGCATCGGCCAGGAGATCGTGCAGGCGCTGACGGTCATTCAAGGAGGATGTGGCACAAGGGCGGTTTCCCGGCCCCCGAGCATTGCTATAAGATGCCGGAGGCCGAAATCCGAGAAGCTGCAGGAACTGCTGAAGCGGGCAAACAGGCGTGACCAGGAGCGTGATCAACCATGGAATTGCGGATTTTACGCTGAAATACGGAAAAGGACTCCATTTCGGTTGGAGGTCGACCACGGCGCAGGTGCTTTGCGAGATCAGGGCCGGACTTACCCGGCTGTCCCGGACCTGGCGCAGGCCTACCGGCATGCCCTTGACCACCCGATCGACGCCCCGCCGCTGCGGGAGCTGGTCCGGCCCGGTGAGCGGGTGACGATCGCCGTGAGCGATATCACACGGGTGTGGCAGCGCAACGATCTGACCCTGCCGATTCTGCTGGAGACGTTGAACGAGGCGGGGGTGGCGGATGAGAATGTGACCATGTGGTGGCAATGGGCGGACACCGCCTCAACACCGCAGATGAACACATGGAGATCTGCGGCCGGGATGTCTGCCACCGCGTGAAGGTGATCAACCACGATGCCTCGAAGTCTAGATAACATGGTCTATCTGGGCCGGACGAGCCGCGGCACCGAAGTTCGCGTCAGCCGTCATCGCCGTGGAGACCGACAGACTGATCCTGACAGGCGGAACGATCTATCATTACATGGCGGGTTACGGTGGCGGCCGCAAGAGCGTCCTGCCGGGCCTTGCCCACATCGAACACGATCCGGCAGAACCATTTGCTGGGGCTCAGATCCGGAGGCCGGTCGCGGTTCGAACCCGGAGTGCGCCTCTCGGGTCAAGCGGGGCAACCCCCTGCACGAGGACATGATGGAGATCGCCGGTTTTGTGCAGCCGGATTTTCTCGTCAATATCGTTCCCAACCTGGATGGC
The DNA here is from genome assembly GCA_963716785.1 of uncultured delta proteobacterium. Lineage (GTDB taxonomy): Bacteria > Desulfobacterota > Desulfobacteria > Desulfobacterales > SpSt-501 > SpSt-501. The sequence continues at coordinate 41,322 of CAVQUW010000003.1, forward strand.
GAGGTTGCCGGGTGTTCGCCGGTAACTGGGCTCGGCCTGGCACGAGGCCACCGATTTAGTGGACCGGGTTTTCAGTGTTGACATCGATGCTCCGGCGGACATCGTGATCGCCTCTGCCGGCGGGTACCCCAGGGACATCAATCTTTACCAGACCGGCAAGACAATGGACAACGCCTGTTACGCGATGCGCCCGGGCGGCATGGCCGTCATCCTCTCGGAATGTCCTGCAGGTGCGTGACCCGAGACGTTTTTCAAATGGTTCGGCTTCCCATCCATCGCCGATCTCGACGCCGCCTGCGGGAGTGCTTTTTTACCTCGACGGCTGGGTAGCCATGAAGCAGTTCGAGTGCAGCCTGAAGAGGCCTGATCATCCTGGTTACACGGCCGGAGAACGCGGGCGCTGAAAGCGATCGGGTTTACGGTGGCCGACCTGGAGGAGGCCATGCGGATGGCCTATGCGGCGTGTCCCTCGCCGTCACCGAAAATCACCGTCATGCCGCAGGCGTCGCTGACGCTACCGGTGGTTCGAGGAAGTCATGCGTAGCGGAGAAGTCAAACCTCGAAACGAGATCAAGTCTCTGGTGAAGGCTTGCGCCTGCTCAAGCTGTTTTCACCGCAGCGCCGGGAGTGGACCGCCGAGGACATGGCCGCCATTCTGGGTACCACAAGAGCTCCGTGCAGCGGATCCTCGACCACCCTCGAGACAGGAGGGATTCCTGAGCCCGGTGACGCCCCACAAGACCGAGTATCGGCTGGGGTCGGAGATTCTTTTCCTGGGAAATCTGGCCGAAGATGGACCTGGACCTGCGCTCCGCGCCCGGCCGACCATGGAGAGCTGGTCGAGCGGGTCGCCGGAGACCTGCTATCTGTGCGTGGCGGATCGGGACCAGTGCCTGTACATCGAACGGGTGGAGTGCTCGCAGCCGATCCGGATCATCAACCACGTCGGCCAGCGCAACCCGCTGCACTGCACCGGGGTGGGCAAGGCCCTGATGAGCGGCATGACCGATGACGAGGTCGACCGTCTGGTCGCCGCCCGCGGGCTGAAGGCCCACACCCGCCACTCGATCACCGACCCTGGCGGCAGCTGAAGCGCGAGCTTGCCTCCATCCGAAAATGCGGCATCGCGCGCGACAACGAGGAACTCAACCCCGGTGTGAAATGTGTTGCGGCGCCGATCCGGGACTCCTCCGGCGTCCGTGGTGGCGAGCATCAGCCTCTCCGGACCGACCCAGCGCTTCACGCCGGCGGCCGTGCGCCGCTTCGAGAAGGAAATCCGGGCACGCCGCCATGGAAATCTCCCGGTCCCTGGGGTTCATCCCCGCGGAAAAGCGAACGGAGAACAATATCCGCGCCGGTGTCGAACCCGCGGCAACGCGCGAGAATAATCCCTTGACACTGTACCCACTGCCAAAATAGGTTGCGGACCCACGGTTTGCAGCCGAATTGGTTCAACCCCACCCACGTCGCAAGGAGGAATCGCAATGAAAAGAATGTTGATGCTGTGTCTTGCCGTTTTGATCGTCGCCGCCCTGGTCGGGCCGGCCGCGGCCCAGTACAAGGCCACCATGAAGCTGGCTTCCACCCAGAGCATGGATCACCCCTACATGGTCGGGGCGCAGAAGTTCGCCGACCTGATCAAGGAGCGGACCAACGGTCGCATCGAAATCAAGCTCTACCCCAGCAACCAGCTCGGCAAAGGCGAGCGCGAGATGACCGAGGGCATCCAGCAGGGCGCCATCGATCTGCTCGTGACCTCCACCGGGCCGCTCGGCGGCTTCAGCCCGTCCATCAACATCCTCGACTTCCCGTTCCTGTTCCGCGACTTCAACCACGTGGACCTGGTGCTCGACGGCCCCATCGGCCGCAAGCTGCTGGACGACTTCGAGAAGGCCGGCATCAAGGGCCTGGCTTTCTGGGAAAACGGGTTCCGGCACCTGACCAACAACAAGGTCGCGGTGACGAAGGTCGAAGACGCCAAGGGGCTGAAGATCCGCACCATGGAAAACAAGGTCCACCTTTCCGCCTGGAAGAACGCCGGTCTGAACCCCACCCCCATGGCCTGGGGGGAGGTCTACACGGCACTGCAGCAGAGGGTCATCGACGGCCAGGAGAACCCGATGGCGGTCTACTACAGCTCCAAGTTCTGGGACGTCGCAGAAAAACTTCTCCCTCACCGCCCACGTGTACTCGCCGACCCCGTTTCTGATGAGCATGAAGACCTTCGACGCCATGCCCAAGGAAGACCAGGAGCTCTTTCTGAAAACCGCCAGGAAGTGGCCAAGTTCCAGCGCAAGGTCAACCGCGACGCGGAGGAGGCCAAGCTGAAGGAGATCGCCGACAAGGGCGTCACCGTGGTGCGCGACGTCGACCGCGAAAGCTTCAAGAAGGCCATGATGCCGACCTACGATGAGTTCAGCAGCCAGTTCCCCAAGGCTGACATCGAAAAGATCATGAACGCGAAATAACCGTGCCATGGGCACCCCTCCGCAAGCCGGGGGGGCGCCTTTTCCATCAGGGAGCCCTCGCCATGCGCCTGCTTCAGCGATTCAATGAACTGCTCGTCAAGCTGGGGAGCTGGGGGACGATTCTCTTCATGGGGGTCATTGCCGTCGTCATCCCCTACGAGGTCATCGGCCGCTACGTCTTCGAGAAGATGACCATCTGGTCCGGCGAGGTGTCGACCTACTCGCTGGTCTGGGCCTCGATGCTGGGCGGGGCGGTCGGCCTCAAGAAAGGCTACCAGGTCAGCATGACCTCGGTGGTGGAGTCCGTGCCGCCGGCCGTCGCCAACGCGCTGAAGTTCATCAGCCTCATCTGTGCCGCTGTTTTTCTTCGGGGTCATGTTCGGCTACGGCCTCTTCCAGACCGTCTACAACTGGAAGCAGACCTCTCCGGCCATCGGCCTGATCATGAGCTTCCCCTACGCCGCCCTGCCCCTGGGGTTCTTCATCATGTTCTTCCTGACCCTGGAGGAGCTGCTGGCGTTTCTCGGCCTGGGTCCGAAAGGAGCACAGTCATGATCGCCGTCTTCGCTTTCTCCTTCATCGGCCTGCTGTGCATCTCGGCCCCCATCATCGTGGCGCTCGGCGGCTCGGCCCTGGCCTATGCCCTGATCAGCGGCGACATCCCGATCACGACCCTGATCCAGACCACTTTCGGCGGGCTGGCCACCTTCCCGCTGCTCGCCATCCCCCTGTTCATGCTCGCCGGGAACCTCATGAACGAAGGGGGCATCACCCGGGAGCTGGTGAACTTCGCAAGGCTGCTGCTCGGCCACATCCGCGGCGGCCTGGGGCTCGCCACCATCATGGCCTGCGCCATCTTCTCGGCCATCACGGGCGCGGCCGTGGCCACGGCGGTCGCCATCGGGGTGGTGATGATCCCGGCCATGAAGAAGGCGGGCTACGACGAGGACATCGGCGCCGCCCTGACCTGCACGGCCTCGTGCATGGGCCCGATCATCCCGCCGAGCATCCCGTTCATCATCTACGGGGTCACGGCCAACGTCTCGATCGGCTACCTGTTTCTGGGCGGGGTGCTGCCCGGCCTGCTGCTCGGCGCCGCCCTGATGCTCTACATGTACTGGGTGGCGGTGCGACGCGACTACCCGACCGACCCCAAGACCCCGACCAAGGAGATCATGGTCGCCGCCTGGAAGGCCTTGCCGGCCATCTTCATGCCGCTTCTGATCATGGGCGGCATCCTGAGCGGCGTCTTCACGCCCACCGAGGCGGCCGGCGTGGTCGTCATCTATGCCGTCATCGTCGGGGTTTTCGTCTACCGGCGCCTGACGCTCAAAAGCATCCCCAAGGTGCTGCTCCAGGCCGGGCTGGAATCGGGCATGGTCATGCTGCTGATCGCCATGTCCGAACCCTTCGCCTGGATCGTCGCCGCCGACCAGATCCCGCAGCTGCTGATCGACTGGATCTCGCACCTGACCACCTCGCCGTACATGATCCTGCTGCTCGTCAACGTCTTCCTGCTCCTGCTCGGCATCCCCTTGGAAACCGCGCCGGCGCTGGTGATCGTGACCCCCGTGCTCGCCCCCATCGCGGCCACCATGGGGATCGACCCGGTCCACATCGGCATCGTCATCTGCCTCAACCTCGTCCTGGGGCTGATCACCCCGCCGGTGGGGGCGGTGCTGTTTGCGGTCTGCGGGGTCGGGAGCATCAGCATCGACCGCCTGGGCAAGGCCATCTGGCCCTCGTTCCTGGTGTCGCTGGCGGTGCTCGCCGTCGTGACCTACGTGCCCTGGCTGAGCACCTTTCTGCCGAAGCTGCTGATGGGGTACTGAGACCATGGGCGGCCTCGATCCTCGGGCCGCACCGCGGCTGATTCATTTCCCGTCGGCCCCCGGCGTCCGTGTTTTCGAAGACACCCGGGGCCGACGCGTTTTCCGCTTTGCGAAAGGACCACGACATGAGTGACCGTCAAAATCCCCGCGGCCCGTTGCGCTCATCCGAAATGACCAAGGGCGTCGACCGCGCCACGCACCGCTCCCTGCTTCTACTCCATGGGCTGGCGCCCCGAGCACCTGGACAAGCCGCTCGTGGCCGTGGTCAACTCCTTCAACGAACTCATGCCCGGCCACATCCACCTGAACGCGCTCTGCCAGGCCATCAAGCTCGGGATCGCCGAGGCCGGCGGGACCCCGCTCGAGTTCCCGACCATCGCCGTCTGCGACGGCCTGGCCACCGGCCACAAGGGCATGCGCATGCCCATGCCGAGCCGCGAGCTGATCGCCGACTCGATCGAGATCATGATCACCGCGCACGCCTTCGACGCCATGGTGCTCCTGACCAACTGCGACAAGGTGACCCCGGGCATGCTGATGGCGGCGGCGCGGCTGAACATCCCGGCCCTGCTGATCTCGGGCGGCCCCATGGACACGGGCTGCTTCCGCGGCAAGCGCGTCTGCTACACCGACCTGATGGAAGCCGAGGGGCTGGTGGAACGGGGGCAGATGACGACCGAGGAGCTTGCGGCCTTCGAGGAGGTGGCGGTCTGGGGGCCGGGCGCCTGCGCCCTGATGGGCACGGCCAACACCATGAACATCCTGGCCGAGGCCCTCGGCATGACGGTCCCCGACGGCGCCCTCACCCCGGCCACCTCCGGCGCGCGCATGGCGCTCGCCCGCCGGGCCGGGCGGCTGATCCTGGATCTGCACGCCGCGAACCTCCGGCCGCGCGACATCCTGACCCCGGCCGCCTTCCGCAATGCGCTCGCCGTGGACATGGCCGTGGGCGGCTCCACCAACACCTGCCTGCACCTTCCGGCCATCGCCGCCGAAGCCGGCCTGACGCTCGAGCTCGAGGAGTTTTCCCGGGCGGCCGCAAAGACCCCGCACCTGGTCCTGTTAAAGCCCGCCGGCCGGCACTTCCCGCTGGATTTCTACAACGCCGGCGGCGTGCCCGCCCTGATGAAGGAGTTGCTGGACGCCGGGCTCCTCGACGGCGACTGCCCGACGGTCACCGGGGCCACGATGGCGGAGAACCTCACCGGCCGCCGCATCCGCGACGCCGAGGTCATCCGGCCCGTGAAAGACCCGCTGAACCCGACCGGCGGGCTGGCCGTGCTCTACGGCAGCCTCGCGCCCGAGGGGGCGGTGGTGAAGAAGGCCGCCGTGGCGCCCGAGATGCTGCGGCACAGCGGCCCGGCACGGGTGTTCGAGCAGGAGGAGGACGCGCTTGCGGCGATCTTCGGGGGCCGGATTCAACCCGGCGACGTGGTGGTCATCCGCTACGAGGGCCCCAAGGGCGGCCCGGGGATGCGCGAGCAGCTCCTGCCGACCTCGGCCATCATCGGCATGGGGCTCGGCCAATCGGTCGCCCTGGTCACCGACGGCCGCTTCTCCGGCGCGACGCAGGGCGCCTGCATCGGCCACGTGACGCCGGAAGCCTACCTGGGGGGGCCCATCGCCCTGGCGGCGGAGGGGGACCGCATCACGATCGACATCCCCGCCGGCCGCATCGACCTGGAGGTGGCGCCGGAGGTGCTCGAAGCGCGCCGCAACACCCTGCGCCCCCCGGCCCGGGTCGCGCTGGAGAAAGGGAGCCTCCTCGATCGCTACCGGGGGCTCGTCGGCCCCGCCAGCCGCGGCTGCACGCTGGGCTGAGGCCGCGCGCAGCGGGATCTGGCCGGCGGCCCCTTGGGTCTTTCGCCCTAAGCCCCGACCCGGCCGGCAGCGAGCCTGGCGGCCAGGACCACGGCCTCGACCATGGACTGCGGGTTGGCCCGGCCTTCGCCGGCCTTCCCGAAGGCCGTGCCGTGATCCACGGAGGTCCGGATGATGGGAAGACCGAGGGTGATGTTGACCCCGGCCATCGCGCCCCAGGTGCCGGTGCGATCGTCGTACTGGAAACCCACCAGCTTGGTGGGGATGTGCCCCTGGTCGTGGTAGTTCACCACCACCAGGTCATACATGCCCCCGCGCATCTTCGAGAAAATCGTGTCGGCCGGCAGCGGCCCCTCGGCGGAAATGCCGTCGGCGCGGGCCGCGGCCACCGCCGGCGCGATCTCCTGGTCGTCCTCCACCCCGAAAAGCCCCCCCTCCCCGCAGTGGGGGTTCAAACCCGCCACCCCGATGCGCGGGTGGTCGATCCCGAGCCGGCGCAGGGCCTCGTCGGCCAGGCGGATGACCTTCAGGACCCGCTCCTTCTTGACGCGGTCGCAGGCCTCGCGCAGGGAGACGTGGGTGGAGACGTGGGCGACCCGGAAGCCGCCCTCGGCGAGCATCATGGAATAATCGCGGGTCTGGGTCAGATGGGCGTAGATCTCCGTGTGACCGGCGAAATGGAACCCCGCGGCGTTCAAGGCCGCCTTGTTGATCGGCCCCGTCACGGTGGCGTCGACCTCCCCGGCCAGCGCGAGCTCGATCATCTTGGCGACGTACTCATAGGACGCCCGGCCCTGCGCCGCGGTGACCTGCTTGTGCCTGAGCTCCGCCAGCGGCAGATTGGCCAGGTCGAGCACGTCGATCTCGCCGCGGGCGAACGCGGCCTCCGCCACCCGCCCGACGGCCCTTGACGGTTAGGGTCAGGCCGCTGAAGCGCACCGCGTCGGTCATGATCTCGGCCGTGCCGACCACGACCGGCCGGCACAGGTCGTGGAGCTCCCCGTGCTCCAGCGCCTTGGCGCAGATCTCGGGGCCGATGCCGCCGGGGTCTCCCATCGAAATCGCCACTATGGGTCGCGTGTCTGAGCTCATCGGTCTTTCTTCCTCGTCGTTTTGGAAATGGGTGTCTGTCTCCCCGCATCAATCCGCGGGGTATCGGGCCCTCTTTCGCGGGCGGCTCCTGTTTATTGGATCGGCAACAAGTTACGCCAATCATCGTCATTCCGGCGCAAGCCGGAACCCGGAGAAATACCGGATGCCGGATCGAGTCCGGCATGACGGTATTGGCCTGTTAAGCCGCCGGTGCACTAATCGCCTGTCAGGCAGGCGCACCGTCGGCCTGCCCCTGCCCCGCCGCCACGGGGAGCATGTCCGGCGCATGCGTGAGCACCGCCACCCGGGCCCGGCGGCCCTGCCGGCGGAGGGCCTCGTCGACGGCCCACTGCAGGCTCGGGGCATGCGTGTGCCCCAGTTTCACCTTGTGTTCGGGGGGGATGCCGGGGGAGTAGGTGATGACATCGGCTTTTTCGCGCACCGTGGCCCAGGCAACGGCCAGCGCCGCGGCGACGCCGTTGGTCAGGCGGCCGGCCCGGTAGGCCGCCTTGATCTCGGCCGAGGGCCAGGCCGTGTAATCCAGAAGATCGGTGTGAACGGGACTCACCCCCTCCGGGGCCGGGGTGCAGATCACGAGCGTGCCGCCGGGACGCACCATGCGCTGGGCCGGGTACTGCGCCTTGTGGGACTGCCAGAAGTCCAGGTCGCAGGGGTAGGAGTTGGCCACGACGACATCGGGGGCCCCGTGGAACGGGACGCCGTAGATGCGCCGCGCAAGCTGAACGCCGCGCGCGAAGGCGGCGCGCATCTCGCCGTAGAAAATACCGCAGACGCGGCCCTCGCTGTCCATGACCACGTTGAAGATGGTCCGCAGACCCACCCGGTCGGCCATGTCGTCCATGTCGCGGCGCACCGGGTTGTCCTCGATCCCCAGGAAAGAGTCCCCGCCGCCCTCGCAGGCGAGCATGTGGGTTTCGGCCGTGGTCCGAGGGCCGCACACCCCGGGTTGAATGATCTTCGAGGAGCCTGAAAACCCCGGGATGTGGTGGGGCACGATGGCCCCCAGGCCGATCACGACATCGGCCTCGACCACCGCCCGGTTCACCTGCAGCGGCGTCCCGCGGGCGGAGCGCCCGAGGTCGGCCAGGTTCCCGGTCTCGCGCCACTCGTGGTTGAACACCCGGATGCGGGCGGACACCTCGACCCCGACCTTCTCGCGCATCTCCTCCGCGCTCATGTAACGGTGAGTGCCGAGCGCCATGATGCAGCCGATCCGGCCGTCGGGCACCCCGGCCCGGTTCAGGCGCTCGAGCAGGGGTGGGATCATGCGGTCGGCCGGCGTGAGCCGTGTGTTGTCGTCGCAGACGATCAGCACCCGGTCGTCGGCACGCACCCACTCCTCGATGGGCGGCTGGCCGATCGGGTGCGCCAGGGCCTCACCGATGGCGGCGTCCAGTTCCGCGACGGGCTCCGTCGGGTGGGGGCTCAGGACCTGGGAGAGATTGGCCTCGGGCACGTCGAAGCCGAGCGGCTTGCCTCCGAAAGGGATGGTTACCGTGGTCATGGGTCACCGGGCAGTAATAAATACGGTTTATGGCGCGCCGCGCCGCCCTGTCGGCGGCAGCGCAAAAGCCCTGATATTTAGTCAAAAACCGGCCGGCTGTCAACCAGCCGGCACAGGAGGGGGGGGTCAAGGCGCCCCGAGCACCGTTTGCAGCTCGGCGTGAAACCGCACCAGAACGTCGGGGCGGCCGAAGGCACCCGCTTTGGTGGCCACCGGACGCCCGTTCATGTCGCCCCCTTGAACCGTTCCCCACACCACGCCGTCGGCCAGTTCGCCCTCCAGTCTGATGGCGCGGCTTTTCACCGCCGCGAGCACGGCGGCCGCGGTGTCCCCCCCGGACAGGAAAATCCCCCCGGGCCTGCGGGCCGCGATCACGGCACCGGCGAACCGTCCCAAGGCAGCGGTCAGCGCGCGGGCATCGACGCGCTCCCCCGTCTTCCCCGGGGGGGCGATCCTGAGGACCACGGAACTCCGGCTGAGGGCGTCCGCAGTGCGGCGCAGGGCGGCCTCGCGCGCCTCGGCGCCGGCACGGGCGAGCAGGGTCTCGCAAGCCAATTCCTCCAGCGCCACGGGCGCCGCCCGAACCAGTTCATCGACTTGGCGGTGGAGGGTTTCAGAGGCCGAACCGCACACAATGAGGAAGTTCCCCGCCGCGCCAAGCGCCCTGGACGGCCCGGCGGTCTCGACCCGCGGCCGGTGCCCGGCCAACGCGCCGGCCAGACCCCGGGCCAGACCCGGCCGAGCCGCAGAGCAGGGCCCCCGGGTAGCGTCCGAGCGCCAGGGCGGCGATGCGCGTCCAGATGGGCGTCCTTGACGGCGTCAAACGTCAGGTGCCGAACCCCGGCGGCGCGCCGTCGGTCGACCTCCGCGGCCACGGCCTGCTCCCCGGCCTCGAGCAGGGCGAGCCGGATATGGGAGCAGGCGTGCCGCGTCTGTCGGCCGATCCACTCCTCCAGGCGCGAGTCCCCCACCGGCGCAAGCGGGTCGCGCCCCATCTCGGTCAACGCGACCGGGACCCCGTGCAGCCGGTGCACCCCGTCACGGGTGGTCCGGCCCTGAGCCGGCAAGGCCGGCGCGATAAAACTCAGATCCTTGTCCAGGGACGCCATGAGGGCTTCCAGCTCGCCGCCGATGTTCCCCCGCAGGCAGGAGTCGATCTTCTTGTAGACCCGGCCGGGCCGCAGGGCCGCCAGATCGCGTCCGACCTCCATCAGGGTCCGCCCGGCGGACTCGGGGTCGGCGTCCCGGGTGGAGGTGAAAACGGAAACGGCCTGCGGGGCGCCTTCGGCAACGGGGATTCCGTCCGCCAGGCGGCGGTGGTCCATGAGATAGACCGGGGTGAAATGCCACGGCGAACTGGATGCCGCTGTCCGCGGCCCCGGTGATGTCATCGGCCACCACCGCCAGCCCCAGCACGCGAGCGGGTTCCTCGAAGGCCTTCGGGTGCGACCCGCCGCCGGACGGCAGCTGATAGGTCCCGTCCAGCCGCTGCCACATCTCCTCGCAGCGGCGGTCAAGATCCTCCAGGGCGGCCTTGAACCCGGCCGGGGTCAGACGCCCGCTCCTTCAGCTCGTGCTCGAGGAAGCCGCGCTCGTTCACGTACCAGCGCTCAGGGTCGAAATTGTAAGTCATCGCCAGCTTTGCGCCTCCCCGGCTTTCCTTGACATCGTTCGCGGCTTGTCTTAAAAAGACGATTCGCTCATTCAGCTTGAACCTTCTCACCCGGAACCGGCGGCCGGGACCGCCGGCCGCAAGGCACGATGAAGAAAACCAAGATCTCCAACATCCGCAACATCGGCATCATCGCCCACATCGACGCCGGCAAGACCACCGTCTCCGAGCGCATCCTCTTCTACACCGGCCGCTCGCACAAGCTCGGTGAGGTCCACGACGGCGAAGCGGTCATGGACTGGATGCCGGACGAGCAGGAGCGCGGCATCACGATCACCTCGGCGGTGACCACCTGCCTGTGGAAGGATGCCGAGATCCACATCATCGACACTCCCGGCCACGTCGACTTCACCATCGAGGTCGAGCGTTCGCTGCGCGTGCTGGACGGCGCCATCGGCGTGTTCAGCGCGGTGGAGGGCGTCGAGCCGCAGTCCGAAACCGTCTGGCGCCAGGCCGACAAATACCGTGTCCCCAAGATCGCCTTCCTCAACAAGATGGACCGGATCGGGGCGGACTTCTTCGGCACCGTCGACATGATGACCACCAAGCTGCACGCCCGCCCCCTCCTGCTCCAGGTCCCGATCGGTACGGGCGAGGATTTCCAGGGCGTCATCGACCTGATCGGCATGCAGCAGATCCGCTGGGACGATGCCGCCCTCGGCACCGTGTACACCGCCGGCGAGATCCCGCCGGAGCTGGCCGCCGAGGCCGCCGCGCACCGCGAGAAGCTGATCGAGACCGTCGCCGAGCAGGACGACGAGTTGATGGAGCGCTACGTCGCCGAGACCCCCATCGACACCGCCCAACTCGTGGCCGCCATCCGCCGGGCGACGATCGGGCTCAAGCTGGTCCCCGTGCTCTGCGGGTCGGCCTTGAGAAACAAGGGGATCCAGCCCCTGCTCGACGCCGTCACCCAGTTCCTGCCGAGCCCCGCCGATATCCCGCCCGCACGCGGCACCCACCCGGACACCGGCGACGCCGTCATGTGCCCGGCCAGGGACTCCGAGCCGCTGGCGGCCCTGATCTTCAAGGTCGCCATGATGGAAGGCCGCAAACTGTGCTTCGTGCGCGTGTACAGCGGGCGGTTGAAGGCCGGCAGCGACGTCTACAACCCCACGCTCAAGCGCAAGGAGAAACTGGCCCGGATCCTGCTCATGCACGCCAACCGGCGCGAGCGCGTCGAGGAGGCCGGCGCCGGCACGATCGTGGGCGTGATGGGCCTCAAGGACTCCTCGACCGGCGACACGCTCTGCGCGCCGGAACGGCCGGTGCTGCTCGAGAACATCGACGTCTACGAACCGGTCATCTTCATCGCCGTCGAACCCAAGACCCACAGCGACCAGGAACGGCTGGAGGAGGTCCTCGAAAAATTCACGGCCGAAGACCCGACGCTCAGGGTCCGCAAGGACGAGGACACGGGGCAGACCATCCTCTCGGGGATGGGCGAGCTGCATCTGGAGGTCATCGTCAGCCGGATGCTGCGCGAGTTCAACACCAACGTCAACGTCGGCAAGCCCCAGGTCATGTACCGCGAAACCATCGCCTCCCGGGCGGAAGCCACGATGGTTTTCGATCGGGAAATCGCCGGCCAGCGTCACTTCGCCGAGGTCACCCTGGCGGTCGCCCCGCTGCCGCGCGGCGAGGGCGTCCGCTTCGCCTCCGAGGTCCCCGAGGAGACGCTGCCCGCCGTGCTGGCCGCGGCCGTCCGCCAGGGGGCGCTCGAATCCCTGGGCAGCGGCCCCCTTTCGGGATACCCGGCGGTGGATCTGGAAATCACCCTCAAACGGGCCGCCCCGAAGGACACCCTCGGCTCGGAGCTGGCCTTCAAGGTCGCCGCCGCCATGGCCTGCAAGGAGGCGCTCAACCGCGGCACCCCCTTCCAACTCGAGCCGATCATGGCCGCGGAAGTTCTCGTACCGGACACCTTCCTGGGGGAGGTGATCGGCGATCTCAACTCCCGCAGCGGGAAAATCGAGTCGATCGAGCACAAGCTGGGGGTTCAGGTGGTCGCCGTCACCGTGCCCCTTTCGCGCATGTTCGGCTACTCCACCGCGCTGCGGTCGGCCACCCAGGGCCGCGGGACCTTCTCGATGCACTTCGCCCGCTTCGACCGGCCTTAGCCCGGACCTGGGGCGGGCCGCGGCGGCGGAACGCCGCCGACCGCCCGTCTATTCGATCACCCGGCGCTGACGCTCGGCCTTGATCTCCAGATCGACCTCCTTCAAGTAGCGCTCGACGCGCTCGCGCTGCTCGGTGTCGCCCATGTGCTTGAGGGCCTGGCGGAACTGGGCGGCCGCGGTTTTATAGTCCCGCCCTTTGAGGTGATAGAGGCCTAGGTAGTAATGGGCGTCGGCCAGGTTGCCCTGCTCCCCGAGGCTCTTGCCGAGAAAATAGTAGGCTTCACGAAAGCTGCTCGTGCGCTGGACGATGCCGTTGAACAGGGCGATCGCCTCGCTCCCCCGGCCCGTCTCCTGCAGGGTGCGGCCGAGGTAGAAGAGGCATTCCGGGTCGTCGGGGATCATGCCGCGGGCGCTTTCGAGGGTGCCGAGCGCCTGGGGCAGTCGACCGTCGAGGAAATAGGTTTTCCCGAGGTCGCGCAGCATGTATGGGTCGAAGGCATTGCGCGCGAGCGCCGCCTTGAGCTGGGTGATCGCCTCCTCCCGGCGGTCGGCTTTGGCCAGCACGAGACCGTAACGGTAACGGCTCAGGGTGTCGCCGGGGTTGCGTTGAACCTCCAGGCCAAGCCGGCTCAGCTCGGCGTTCGTATCCCCGTATTCGGCCATCAGCCGCGTCTGCATGCGCTCGAATTCGGCCTGGTTGACACGGGCCCGGCCCCCGGCCCCGGCGCCCTCGATCGCGGAGCCCACGTAGGCGATACGGTCTTCGATGGCCGGGTGGGTCATCATGTAGGAGGGGATCTGCTCCTTGCCGAACCACTGCTTGCTGCGGATCTTCTTTAAAATGCCGAGCAACCCGTCAGCCCCGTATCCGGCTTCGTTCAGGAATTTCAGGCCGAACTCGTCGGCCTGCATCTCGTTGTCCCGGCTGAAGGCCAGCTGCGTGGCGGCCCCCGTGGCGACCGAGCCCAAGGTGACGGCGCTCGCGGCCGCCCCGGCGCCGCCGGCCGCGCCGAGCAGTACCCCGGCCGCCATCCCGGCCAGGGTCGCCCAGTTGACCTTTTTCGCCAGTTCGATCTTCTGCGATATGTGCCGCAAGGTGACATGGGCGATTTCATGCCCAAGGATCCCGGCCAGTTCCTCTTCGCTCTCCATGGCGGCCAGCAGACCGCTGAAAACGAAAATGTGTCCCCCCGGGGTGGCGAACGCATTGTAGCTCGAATCGTTGAGCACGTAAAAGCGATAGCGGAACGGCTGCTCCGGCAGATGCGACAGCAGGCGGCTGCCGATGCGCCCGACGTAGCCCGAGACATAGGGGTCCTCGATCACCTCGGCTTTTTTGAAAATGATCCGCAGAATCTCGCGCGAGAGCTCCTCCTCCTCGCCGATCGTGATGGCGAATCCGCTGCGGGGCCAGGCGAGGCAGACGACCAGCATCAGCGCCACGGCGGTCGACAGGGTCCGGTGTTTTTGGGCAAATGTCATTGGCTGCCTTTCCTTGAACCGCCTCTTCCGGCCCGGCCGTCGAACACTCGCTCCCCGCCGCGAGGCCGGGGCTTCGGTTCGGCCGGGGGCAGGCCCGATGCAGGGCGCGGGGCGGTGTGCGGGAGGTCTCCGGAACCCACCCGAAAAGCGGAGGTCACGTATTTGATGGTTCTTCCCAACCCGACAATTTTATGGTAGAGCCGTTGAGATGGCAAGGGTAATCTGCATAGCCAACCAGAAGGGCGGCGTCGGCAAGACCACCACGGCGGTCAATTTGGCGGCCTCCCTGGCGATTTTCGAGAAACGCACGTTGCTGGTGGACTGCGACCCCCAGGGCAATGCCACCTCCGGCCTGGGGATCGACAAAAACGCCCTGGAGCGCACCCTCTACGACGGCCTGCTCGGCCGCGCCGAGGGGGACGGCCTTCTCCATGACAGCGCCATCCTCACCTTGAAGGTCATTCCGTCGAACGTCGACTTGATCGGCTTCGAGGTGGAGATGATGTCGGCAGCCGGAAAGGGAACGCGCCCTGACACGGCTGATCACCCCTCTTTCGGAGCGGTTCGACTACATCATCCTGGACTGCCCGCCGTCCCTCAGCCTGCTCACCGTCAACGCCCTCGCGGCCGCCGACTCGTTGATCATTCCCCTGCAGTGCGAATTCTTCGCCCTCGAGGGGCTCGGCCAGCTGCTGCAGACCGTCAAGCTCATCAAGCGTTCCATCAACCCGGGTCTGAGCGTCACCGGCATATTGCTGACCATGTTCGACCGCCGGACCAACCTCTCCCACCAGGTGGCCGAGGAGGCGTCCAAATTCTTCAAGGATCTGGTCTTCGAGACGACCATCCCGCGCAACATCCGGCTGGGGGAGGCGCCGAGTTTCGGAAAACCCATCATCCTCTACGATGCCACCTCGCCCGGCGCGCAATGCTACGTGGCGCTGGCCAAAGAGCTCATGAACCACACGCGCCAGACCGTCACTATCTAAGGTAACTCATGGAGAACAATCCGCAACACCCGGAAACGGCGCCCAAGCGCAAGAAGCTGGCTTTGGGCAAGGGCCTGGGGGCCCTCATCCCGGAGGCCGAAGCCGGCCCCGAGCCCCGGGAGAACTACCTTTTTTGCGACATCGGGCTCATCCGGCCGAACCGGTTTCAACCCCGCCGTCAGTTCACCGACGAGGAGCTCGAGGAGCTCACGCGCGTCGATCCGGGAGCAGGGGATCCTCCAGCCCCTGGTCGTGCGCAAGAACGGCCCGGGCTTCGAGCTGATCGCCGGTGAACGGCGCCTGCGCGCCGCCCGCCGGGCGGGTTTGGGCCAGGTCCCCGTGCTGGTGAAGGAGGTCAACGACGATCAGATGCTGGAGCTGTCGCTGGTGGAAAACATCCAGCGCGCGGATCTGAACCCGATCGAGGAGGCCGATGCCTATCACGGGCTGATCAACCAGCTGCACCTGACCCAGGACCAGGCGGCGGCCCGGGTCGGAAAGAGCCGCTCGGCGGTGGCCAACTTCCTGCGTCTGCGGCAGCTCCCCGAACCGATCAAGGCCTCCATCATCGACCGCACCGTCAGCATGGGCCACGCCCGGGCGCTGCTCGGCGCCGACACCGCCGCGGTGCAGTTGGCGGCCTGGCGGACGGTGATCGCCAAGGCCCTGTCGGTGCGCGAAACCGAGGAATTGGTGCGGCGCCTCAAGGCGGAGAAGAAGAAACCGCGCGTCGACCGCAAGGCCGCCCAGGCGCCCTACCTGACCAGCCTCTCGGAGGACCTCTCGCGCCACCTGGGCACCAAGGTCACCATCCGCAAGTCGGGCCGGCACGGCCGCGTGGAAATCGAATTCTACAGCGACGACGACCTCGAACGACTCCTCGAGCACCTGCGCCGTCCGAACCGCGGATGATCCCCGACTTCGGTCGCCGGTCGGCCGGTCGCCCGCGGGATGAAGGCGGCCGAAAAATTCCGACAAGGAAGCCGATTGGTCCTGAAACAGGTTGCCCAATAGAGAAATCATTAGAAGCCGGATGACCGGCCGACGGACCGGCAGACGGGCTGACCGGCCAACCGGCAGACCGACCGGCGACCGACTGACCTCTTCTACACACCATGGCCATCCACCTCATCATCGACGGCTACAACCTGATCCGCCAGTCGCGAACCTTGAGCGCGCTCGACCGCCAGGACATCGCCCTCGGCCGCGAGGCCCTGGTATCGCATCTGGCCGCGTATCGTCTGCTCCGGCCGCACCGCATCACCGTGGTCTTCGACGGCGCCCAGGCGCCCCCCTTCTCCCCGGAGCGCGACCGGCACAAGGGTGTGCGCATCCTTTACTCCCGCGGCGGCGAGCCCGCCGACGCCGTCATCGTGCGCATGGCGCGCAAAGAGCGGGAGCTGGCCCTGGTCGTCACCTCGGATGCGGCCGTGGCGCGCGCGGCGGAAGCCGGCGGGTCCGCGGTGATCGGATCCCCGGAATTTGAAGAGCGGATCGCCATGGCGCTCGCCATGCACACCGTCGGCGACACCGAAGAAGAGGAGCCCTCCCGGCGGGTGTCCACGCGCAAGAAGGGCGAGGGCCGGAGGTTGTCGAAGCGGGCGCGGCAGAATCGCCTGAAAACGGAAAAGTTGTGAGTGGACAAGTTTTAAGTTTTATGTGTTAAGTGTTAAGCGAAGGCTTGGATTCCGCGCCGATCGAGCACTGCGCGCACCTGTGACCACGAGACCATGAAAATCGTCATCGCCAAGATGTCCGGCTTCTGCATGGGCGTGCGCCGGGCCGTTGAAATGGTGCTGGATGCCCCGCAGAAACACGCCGGGCCGATCCGCACCTACGGCCCGCTGATCCACAACCCCCAGGTGCTGGAGCTGCTCGCGGACAAGGGCATCGCGACCCTGAAGGCAGATCCCGGAAAAAGGCTGCGGCACCGTGCTGATCCGGGCCCACGGCGTGCCGCCCGACATCAAGCGCACGCTCAAGGGCGCCGGGTTCGCCGTCATCGACGCCACCTGCCCGCGGGTGATCCGCGTGCAGTCCATCATCCGCAAGCACGCCAAACAGGGGTTTGCGGTGGTGATCGTCGGCGACGCGGACCACCCGGAGGTCGTCGGGCCTGCTCGGGTACGCCGGCGCCAACGGCCACGTCGTCGCGGACCTCGGGCAGTTGGACGGCCTGCCGGCATTCGAGAAAGCCATCGTCGTCGCCCAGACCACCCAGAACACCCACACCTTCCAGGCGGTCAAGGAGTGGTCCGCCCGCAATCACCCCCACTACAAGGTCTTCGACACGATCTGCGACTCCACCGAGCGCCGCCAGGCCGAGGTCCAGCGGCTGGCCGAGTCCGTGGACGCCGTCTTCGTGGTCGGCGGGCGGGAGAGCGGCAACACCCAGCGCCTCTACGAAATCGCGCAGCAGACCGGCAAGCCCGCCTTCCTCGTGGAAGGCGAGGAGGATCTGCGCGCGCTCGACCTGAGCGCGCTGCATGGCGCCCGTACGATCGGGATCACGGCCGGGGCCTCCACGCCGAACTGGGTGATCCGCAAAGTCTACATGACCCTGGAGGCGATGCTCTTCAGCCGCAAGTCGGGCTGGGGCAGGGCGCTCTACGCCGCGCTGCGCGCCGCCCTGCTCACCAACGCCTACCTCTCGCTGGGGGCGGCCGGACTGTGCTTCGCCTGCACCCGGCTGCAGGCGGTCGGCAACCCCCTGCCCTTCGTCCTGATCGCGTTTCTCTACGTGCAGTCCATGCACATCCTGAACCATCTGACCGGCGGCACGGCCGACCGGTTCAACGAACCCGACCGGGCCAACTTCTACGAACGCCGCCGGCGCCCCCTGACCGCCGTGGCGCTCGCCTGCGGAACGGCCGGGCTCATCATCGCCGCCGTCCAGGGGGCGCTGCCCTTCGGCCTGCTGCTGGTGATGAGTCTGACGGGGCTCTCCTACAACCTCACGCTTCTGCCGAAAGGGCTCTTCGGGACCGGGTACCGCCGGATCAGGGATGTCCCCGGGTCGAAGACCATCCTGATTGCCGTGGCCTGGGGAGTGGTGACCGCCGTCCTGCCCGCCCTGTCGTTTTTCGGCGAACTGCGGCCCGACCACCTGCTGATCTTCCTCTGGACTGCGGGGCTGGTCTTCGTGCGCACCGCCTTCTTCGACATCCTGGACATGCAGGGCGACCGCCTGGTGGGCAAAGAGACCATCCCGACCCTGCTCGGGGAGCAGCGTTCGCTGCGGCTTCTGAAGGGCGTCCTGATCGCCCTCGCCGCCGGTCTGCCGCTGCTGGCCGCCGCGGGCGTGCTGTCCTCGCTCGCGCTGCCGTTGGCGCTCTGCCCGGCCGCGATGGTCGCGATCATCCTCGCCTTCGAGAGGGGGCTGATCCTGCCGGGCGTCCGGCTGGAGTTTTTGGTCGAAAGCCATGTGGCGCTGGCAGGGGGGATCGCCGTGCTGTGGGGGCTTTTTTAGAAAAGAGGCTGAAGGCTGAAGGCGGATAGCTCAAAGGAATGAGAGCGGGGCCGGTTCACGGGGGGCGGCACCGCGGCCGGTGCGGTTAGCGGTCCGGCCTCTTGCCGAGCCGAAAAACGGGCTCGGTCCCGGCGATCAGCCGCGAGATGTTGCCGGCATGGCGGATGAAAACGAAAATCGCCGCCACCACGGCGCCGGCGCAAACGGCAACTGAGTGCGTGGTCAGATAGACGGCGACGGGCAGCGCGGCAAAGGCGGCGAGCGAGCCGGCCGAGACGCGGCGCGAGATGGCCGCGACGGCCAGAAACACCGCCAGCGCGACCAGCAGGGCGGCGGGCGCCAGCGCGAGGAAACCGCCGCCGGCGGTGGCGACGCCCTTTCCGCCGCCCCTGAACCGGGTGAAGACCGGGAAGAGGTGCCCCGCGAAGGCCAGCAAGGCAACGGCCGTGCGGTAGATCTCCGCCTCCATCCCCGGGGCCATGAGCCCCGCGGCGAGCGCCGCCGGCACGTACCCTTTGAGAACGTCCGCCGCGAGCGTCGCCAGGCCGAGGCCGGGCCCTGCCACCCGCGCGACGTTGGTGGCGCCGATGTTGCCGCTGCCCTGCCGCCGGACGTCGGCGGAGGCAAAGAGGCGCGTCAGCACCACCCCCCAGGGGACGGAGCCCAGGAGATAGGCGCACACCGGAAGACCATAAAGGATGAGGATTTCGCGCGTCACGGCAGCCTCGATGCGTGCAAGCGGGGCCCGATCGAGAGGGCGCCCGCCCCTTGGCCCTGTCGTGCCTTATTTCCCATCCTGTTTAGCCCATCGGCCTTGAAAACACAATCCGCACCGCCCGAAGCGGTGCCGTGGACCGGAGTCGGCGTGAAGCCCGTCACAATCCCGATCGAAGACGTGTTGGACCTGCACACTTTCCGGCCGCGGGACATCCCCGGCCTGCTCGAGGACTATCTGCAGGAGTGCGTTCGGGCGGGCTTCGCCACGGTGCGCATCATCCACGGCAAAGGCACGGGGTTTCAGAAAAACCGCGTCCGCGAGCTCCTGGCTCAAAACCCGCACGTGCGCGCCTTCAAGGACGCCCCGCCGGAAGCCGGCGGCTGGGGGGCGACGATCGTGGAGTTGACGCTCGGGTCCGGAAAGACAGGCGTTTGAATCGCGAAAGCGAACGCATTCCCCGCCGCTTGCGGCGGGGGGCTTCAATAAAGTCAACGCCCACTGGGCGAGGGGTCGAACTTGTAGAACTTGATGAAGAACGGCTCATGCTTCTTCCAGCCCCAATGCTCGTCCCGAATCAGGGCCGCCGCCCCGAGACGGTCGCCGCTTTCGATGCACTCGATAAACTTGACATGCTCCTCCAGATTGACCTGCTCCCACTCCTCCCAGTAAGTCTGTCGCGGAAAATCGTAAAGGCGCCTTTTAAGCGGGACCACCAGCTCCTGAAGCGTTTTGTTCGTGGACAGCGCTAAAAAAATATCGTGAAACGCGAGGTTGAGGTGGTAATAGCGATCGTAGTCTTTTTGGTTGAGCGCCACGATTTGGTCGGCATTCGAATTCTTCATTTTCTCGATCAGGGCCGGATTTTGCAGCTGTTCGAATACCGAATAGACCACCCCCGACTCAAGGTAGCCGATGACCTCGTAATATTCCTTCAACTCCTGATAGGTCAGCGCCCGTACCTGCACGCCGCGCCGCGGCAGCGTGGTGACGAACCCCTCGCACTCCAGCTTGATGATGGCTTCTTTCAAAGGGGTCTTGCTGATACCGAGCTCCCGGCTCATCTGGTCGAGGTTGATGGCCGCACCCGGCTCAAGACCGCCGCTTTGAATCCGGTCCTTCAAATAGGCATAAATCTGTTCGCGCAGGGACGCGGTGGGGATCATGGCGGCAATTTTCCTGAATCCTGTTCCGGGCGGCGCGGGGGCGATGGACGGCTTATGCTTTCGAGAAACATCGGTACGATCCTTGCGCCTTAAAGCGCACCTGATTATAACGGCACCCCAAACCGGTCAAGCGGAAAAGACCCGCAGAATACTCCCCCTGTTCGAGGCCGGCGGTAATGTCATTGTGTGTGAGGTCTGCCTGTGTGCCCCGGGACCGCAGAAAGCCGTCGCACCCTACCTCGGTCTGCTCGAAAAACTTGTGTCACCGGACATTGCGAGTGCAGGCTGAAGCGAATGCCGCGCCGCAGTGCGGATTAAGATGGACTCATCCGCCCGGCCCGATCGATCCCCATATGTCTCGCGCGGCGGCGCTCGCCTCGATAGCGGGTTCGAGTCACATTTTCGGCCGGGCATTGTTCGCATCGTACGGCGACTTCAAGTGCACCTTGGCCGTGTATTTCCGGCCTTCCACGAGGATTTCGTATTTACCGGAAAGAATCCAGTCGTCGGTGATGCCCTCCGCACGACTGAGGTACCCCATTCCGATGGAGGCCCCCAGCTTGAACGCGTAGGCGCCGGAGGTAGATCTCGGAAACGTGCTCGCCGTTGCGAAAGACCGGCTCACTGCGCAGCAGCAATGGCTCGGGGTCCTCCAGGGTGAAGATGACCAGCTTGCGGTTGAGCCTCTTTCCTCGTTGCCGCAGCAGGGCTTCCCGGCCGACGAAGTCCCCCTTTTCAAGGTCGACGCAGAAGCCGAGCCCGGCCTCGTAGGGCGTGTCCTCGGGGCCGATCTCGGTCTCCCAGTGGCGGTAGCCGCTTTCCATGCGCAGCGAGTTCACCGCCTGCATCCCCACCAGGCGCAGTCCGAATTCCTCCCCGGCCTCCATGATCGCGTCGAAGACCGGAACCGCGAACCCCGACGGGATGTAGAGCTCCCAGCCGAGCTCGCCGACATAGGTCACCCGCAGGGCCCAGGGCCGCGCGTAGCCGAGATCGATCTGCCGCGCGGAGCGGAACCGAAAGGCGGCGTTGGACAGATCCGCATCGGTCAGCTTCGAGAGCAGCTTGCGGGCGTCCGGCCCCATCACCGCCAGCATCGCATAGGCGCGGGTGACATCGGTGACCGTCGCCCGGGCCTCCTCCGGGAGGCGGCGGCGGATATAGTCGAAATCCCGCACCCCGGTGCCGAGCGCGGTCACGATGAAAAAAGCGTCAGCGGCGAAACGCGTGACGGTCACGTCGGACTCGAAACCGCCCTTCTCGTTCAAAATCGGGGTGCAGACCACGGTCCCGACCGGCACGGCCACATCGCCCGCGCAGACCCGCTGCAGGACCGACTCGGCGTCCGGCCCCTGGACGAGATACTTGTGCATCGAGGTCAGGTCGTAGAGGCCGACCTTTTCGCGCACCGCCAGATGTTCCTCTTTCTGACAAGGGAACCAGTTGGCGCGGCCCCAGCTGCACTCGTGCACGGGGGCGATTCCCGGGGGGGCGAACCAGTCGGCGCGCTCCCAGCCCGCGAGCATGGAGAAGCAGGCCCCGTTTGCGGCCAGCCGCTCGTGAAGCGGCGAGCAGATGACCGGCCGCGCGGTCGTCCGCTGGCGGTTGGGGTAGCGGTGCTCGTAGAGAATGCCCACGGATTCCACGACGCGGTCGTGCAGATAGCGCTGGTTCATCTGCCGGTGGAAGTAGCGCCGGATGTCGACCGGCCACAGGTGCTCCTCGGGGTAGCCCTGGTCCACCCACTGGGCCAGCGCCCGGCCGCAGCCCGCGGCGCTGGCGATGCCGACCGAGTTCATGCCGCAGCCCACGAAGAAGTTCTTGACGCCCGGCGCCTCCCCCACCATGAAGGCATTGTCCGGCGTGAAGCTCTCGGGCACGTTGGACAGGTGACGGATCTCGGCCGTTTCAAGGTCCGGGAAGCGCTGCAGCCCGCATTCCATGAAGGTCCCGAACTGGTCCCAGTCGTTGTGCAGCTCGTTGTATTTGAACTTCTCGAGCATACCCTTCATCCCCCAGGGCTTGGCGACGGCCTCGAACCCGCCGAAGAGCAGCGCCCCGTTTTCGCTTTTGAAAGCGGTTCTGCCGTAGCTGAGCCACCAGGCCGGCCGCCGCCCAGGTGGTGCCGCAGCCGAGCTCCTTGCGTTCGAGCAGGACCAGGTCGGTGTGGCCCATCTTGGCGAGGTGATAGGCCGTGCTGCAGCCGACGATCCCGCCGCCGATGATGACGATCCGCGCCTGCGAAGGAAGTTGCTGGGGCATGTGTCCTCCTGTTTTCCTGCCTTGTACGGGGGCGTTGGTTCTTATTTATAAATCTGATATATCAGATTTTATCAACCATCAAGATAAATCCGCTCTGCATGACGCCTTAGGGCGCGATGCCTTGTCATGTGCAAAGGGTACTGACGGTTGAGTTTCAAAGGATTCGACCGGTTTAATAATTTATGTATTATAACAATAAGTTAGAATCTGACTTGTTTATTAAATTTTATCTTGACGCCGCCACAACTGATCTGGTACATCAGACATCAGTCGAATCCGATGCGCCTATGTATGCGATTGTAACCCGAGCATCAGAGAGGCAACATGAGGGTGGCCCTTCTCCGCGAACAAAGACCGCCCGCTGCCGTCTCAGGATTCCCCGCAAGAGCTTTCTCGCTGTCATCGACTCGCCGATCCCCTGCGCTACCCGAACGCTTGCTGAAAAACGACGGCATCCTGTCCGAGGTCAAGTTCCCGGTGGTTCTGGCCGGAAGAAACCAATTCGGCAATGAACCGGAGAATGAAGCGATCTCGGCCGTTTCAGCTGAAACGGGCCGGGAAACCATTCTCCGACATAGTTCTTGTTAAGATGAATTTCCGTCATCATCCTTTCCACCCTTAGGAGGCCACAAATGGAAAAAACGAAATCATTGGATCCCGAAACCATCATCAAATATGAAACCGAGCACGTGCTCTACCCATGGACCAATCAGAAAGGGCTGAAGCCGTTTGTGGCGGAAAAGGGGAAGGGCAACTACATCTACGGGGCGGACGGAAGAAAAATCCTCGATTTCTCAGCCCAGTTCGTCTTCAGCAACCTGGGCCACGCGGACGATCGGGTGGTCAAGGCGATCGCCGACCAGGCCGCCAAGCTGCCGGCGGTCAACTCGCAATGGGCGACGGAGCCCAAGGCACGCCTCGGCAAACTCATGTCCGATATTACCCCCGGGGATTTGACGAAGTCGTTTTTCTCAACCGGCGGGACCGAAGCCAACGAAGGGGCCATGAAAATAGTCCGTGCCGTCACGGGCAAGCAAAAAATCATCTCGCGCTACCGCGCCTACCACGGTTCCACATACGGGTCGATGTCTCTTTCGGCTGAGTTCCGAAACTGGAATTACGAGCCCGCAGTCCCCGGCACCTTGCATTGCCTGGAGCCCTATTGCTACCGCTGCCCTTTCGGGGCGACCTACCCGGCCTGCGACCTGCAATGCGCCAAGCACGTTGAAGACGTCATCCTCCGCGAGGGGGGGCCAGGCGCGTCGCCGGCTTCATCGCGGAGCCGATCATGGGGCCCGGCGGCGTCATCGTGCCGCCCGATGGCTACTGGCAAAGGATTCGGGAAATCTGCACCAAGTACGAAGTGGTTCTCATCGCCGATGAGGTGATGACCGGTTTCGGCCGCACCGGGAAGTGGTTCGGGGTGCAGCACTGGGACGTCGTGCCGGATATCCTGACCACGGCAAAAGGCATCACCTCGGGTTATGTTCCGCTGGGGGCCACCTGTGTCCGAAAATGGGTCGCGGACAAGTTCGAGGAATTCCCCTATCTCCACGGCCACACCTACTCCGGACACGCCCTGGCCATGGCGGCCGCCGTGGCCACGATCGACGCCTACCAGCAAGACAAGCTCGTCGAACGGTCCGCCGAGATGGGCAAGTATCTGATGCAAAAGATGCTGGAAGTCCAAGACAAACACCCCTCCGTCGGGGAAGTCCGCGGCAAAGGGCTGTTTTGCGGGATGGAGCTTGTGAAAAGCAGGAAAACCCGGGAGCCCGTCCACGAGGCCCTGCTGGAGCCGCCTCGACCCGGCCACGGCCAAGGTCAAGATTTTGTCCAGGCTCTTTGAGGAGGGCGTCTACATCCTGGCCGGTGCCGCCAGCGTCCTCATGCTGACACCGCCCCTGACCATCACCAAAGACGAGATCGACCATGCGATGGCGGTGATCGACAAGGCGCTGGAAATTTCCGACGCCGAATACAAGGAATAGTTCAGAATGCCGAACCGTCGGTACGGGCTGCGGTTTGCCCGTATCGACGTCTGAGCCCGACAAGGAGAAGAAAATTGGGACCGAGCCCCCAGCGCGAAGCCAAGGTTGAAGTGCTCGAGTTGACCAAAAATTTCGGGGACCTGCTGGTCCTCGACAACATCAACTTTTCCGTTGCAAAAGGAGAGTTGCTGGCCATCGTCGGTCCTACCGGCTGCGGCAAAACCACCTTTCTCAATCTTCTGTCCAAGCTGATTCCCGCCACGAAAGGCAAGATCCTGATCGACGGCCGCGAAGCCGACCCCAAGAAGCACAATCTGGCTTTTGTGTTCCAGGAACCCTCATCCCTGCCCTGGTTGACCGTGAGAGACAACGTCGATTTCGGCATGAACATCAAGGGAGTCCCGGCGGGCGAACGGGAGCGGCGCCTGAAAAGCATTCTCGACCTGGTCGGGCTTTCAGACTGCGCAAACCTTTTCCCCAACCAGATATCCGCCAGCATGGAGCAGCGGGTGGCCGTCTCGCGGGCGTTCGCCACCAACCCCGATTTGCTTCTGATGGACGAGCCTTACGGCCAACTGGACATCAAGCTCCGGTGCTACCTCGAGGATGAACTGGTCAAACTCTGGCAAACCCTGGGCAGTACGGTCATTTTTGTGACACACAACATCGAGGAGGCCGTTTATGTCGCCGAACGCATCCTGGTGTTAACGAACAAACCGACAACCGTTAAAGCCGAAATCAAGGTTGACCTGCCGCGCCCGCGGAGTTTCATCGACCCGGAGTTTATCCGCATCCGCAGGCAGGTGACCGATCTCATCCGGTGGTGGTAGGCCTCGCGGCACTCCCGAAACCCCCATTCCGGGGGCGATTTTTAACCGGCAAGTGCGTATGAGGCCGCGGGCGCAAACCCATTCCGACAACGCAGCACAACAAAGGAGGTGTCACATGAGTAGAGGCATCCGCAGTGGCTTGTGGAAATCAATCGTCGCCGTGTCAGGAATTCTTTGTCTTCTGTCCTCACCCGCCTTTGCCAAGGACCCGATCAAGCTCAAAGTCAGCCATCAGCCGGAATTCGAATCGTTTCTGACCTGGCAGGCCATCCAGGACGGAACCCAGAAGAAACACAACCTCGACATGGAATTGGTGTACTTCGATTCGGGCATGCCCCAGGTCGAGGCGCTGCCGGCCAAGGCCTGGGATGTCGGGGCCACCGGCGCCGTCCCGATGGTGATGGCGGCCTTGCGCTATCAAGCCTACATGATCGGCATGACTCATGATGACGCCTTCAACAATTTCGTGCTGGTCCGGCCGGACAGCCCCATCCTCAAGGTGAAAGGCCACAACCCGAAGTACCCCAACATGTACGGCTCGCCGGAGACGGTGAAGGGGCTGACCATCCTCACCTCGACCGTGTCTTCGGGGCATTACGTGTTGAGCACGTGGCTGAAGCGCCTCGGCCTCAAAGATGCCGACGTGAAGATACTGAACATGGAGCAGGGCCAGGCGGTCGCGGCCTTTGAGTCCGGGAAAGGGGACATCGTCTCCCTGTGGGCGCCGTTCACCATGGCCGGTCTGAGCAAGGGCTGGAAGAAGGTGGCCAATGGCGAGGATTGCGGCGGCACGGTTCCTCTGGTCCTCATCACCAGCAAGGAATACGGGGACAAAAACCCTGAAAAAGTCGCCGCCTTCCTCAAGATGTACTTTGACCAGGTGACCCGCCAGAAGAAAGAAACCGTCAGTCAGGCGGCAGAGTACCAGAAGTTTCTGAAGGAGTGGGCCGGCGTCGAATTGACGATGGACATGGTCAAGATGGACATCGAGCTCCATCCGATGCTCGACCTGAAGCAGAATCTCGCTATTTTTGACGGCTCGAAGGGAAAGAGCCAGGCCTATGGGTATATGGACGCCCTTTCGCAGTTTTTTACGGACAACAAACGGTTTAGCGGCCCAGGAGCGCGAAAAGGTCATGAGCACGCCGTTCATCACCGACAAGTTCCTGAAAATGGCGGCAGGGATGTAACCGGGACCGGATCATGCCAACCGGCGGCGGAGCCGTGGCTCCGCCGCCACAACCTCAGGACTGGCGCAATGAATTCTTCAGACAAGCTGAAAGACCCCCTGGGTCTCCGGCTCACGCCGTGGCTCAGCTTCATCGGGTTCTTCGTGGTGTGGCAGTTGCTGCTGGACACCGGGGCAGTGCCCAATGTCCTCCTGGCGTCCCCGAAGCAGGTCGGCGCCATCTTCATCGACAAACTGACCAATCCGGACCCGGACGGTGCGGTTCTTCTGACCCACACCCTGGTCAGCGTGTCCGAAGCCCTGCTGGGCTACATTTTGGCCTTGGGGATCGGGATCCCGCTGGGGTTGCTGATGGGCTGGTTCGTCGTCGCCGAAGGCCTGGCCAGGCCCATTTTCGAGATGATCCGCCCGATCCCGCCGGTGGCCTGGATCCCGCTGGCCATTTTCTGGTTCGGCATCGGCTTGACCGGCAAGGTGTTCATCATCTGGGCCTGCGCCGTGGTGCCGTGCGTGATCAACGCCTACACCGGCGTCCGCATGGCAAACCCCACGCTCATTCAAATGGCGCGCACCTACGGGGCCTCGGACTGGCAGATCTTCATGAAGATATGCGTCCCGTCCGCCCTGCCCATGGTGTTCGGAGGCCTTCAGATCGCTCTGGCACTGGCCTGGACGACCCTGGTGGCCGCCGAACTGATTGCCGCTGATGAAGGGCTGGGGTACCTGATCACCATGGGCCGCAGGCTGCTGCGACCGGACATGATCGTCCTGGGCATGCTCATGGTGGGGCTCACCGGTTGGATCATCAGCCAGATTATCGATTGGGTCGAACGGCGGCTGACCGCAGGCCTCGAACGGGGAGGAGCGGCCACATGAACCAGGTCATCGAACAACGGATTCCGACGCAGGCCGGCGGCGGTGCCAAAGGTTTGGTCAACACCGTCTCCAGGATAATGAAGAACCGATACTTCCTTTACGGCTTATCGATACTCTGCTTTCTGATGATCTGGCACTGGGCGGCGGTCACATCGAAATACTCCACCTACATGCCGACCCCCGCTCACGTCTTCCGTGAGTTATTGCGAATTGCCCAGGAACGGCTGGCGGGCAAGGACTTGTGGGGTCATCTGTGGGCCAGTATTCATCGCGTGCTGATCGGCTTTGTCATCGGCGCCGGAATCGGGGTGCCGCTTGGCCTGTTCATGGCCTTGAACCGGTATGTCAACGCTCTGGTGAAACCCGTTTTCGATCTCTTCAAGCCCATGCCGCCGATCTCCTGGATTTCGCTTTCCATTCTATGGTTCGGCATCGGCGAGGAGTCCAAGGTGTTCATTATCGCCATCGGCGCCCTCGTCCCGGCCTTGATCAATTCGTTCAACGGCATTCGGTTGGTGGACCCTGCCCTTTACGACGCGATCCGCATGCTCGGTGCCAACCGGTGGCAGCAAATGATCGAAGTCACGCTGCCCGCCGGGTTCCCGGCATTGTTCGCGGGGCTGCAAATCTCGTTGAGCGTGGCGTGGAGCTGCGTGCTCGCCGCCGAACTGGTCAGTGCGAGGTCCGGGATGGGGTTTATTATCGTCCTGGGCATGACCATGTCCAACCCCGCGATGATCGTGAGCGGGATGATCGTCATCGCCCTCACGGCTTATCTGATCACCCTCATGTTGAGCAAGCTTGAAAGGATCGTTTGCCCGTGGAAGGTCGAACTGCCGCAATGACCGTTGAAAATCACAAGATCGAATGCCGCAATGTCAGCATGAGTTTCAAGCAACTGCGCGGCAAGGTCGTGATCAACGTCCTCGAGGACATCAGCCTTTGCGTTGCCGAAAACGAATTCCTGGTCATCGCAGGCCCCGGCCAATGCGGCAAATCGACTCTCCTGCGGATCATCGCAGGTCTGGAACGCCCCACGACCGGCCAGGTCTTGTTGGACGGGAAGGAGGTGGCCGGACCAGGGCCCGATCGAGGGATGGTTTTTCAAAAGTATACCCTCTTCCCCTGGAAGACGGTCATGGGCAACGTGGAAATGGGGCTCAAGATCAAGGGGATCGCAAAAC
This sequence comes from uncultured delta proteobacterium, assembly GCA_963716785.1. Lineage (GTDB taxonomy): Bacteria > Desulfobacterota > Desulfobacteria > Desulfobacterales > SpSt-501 > SpSt-501. The sequence goes on from CAVQUW010000003.1 coordinate 70,005, forward strand.
GGAAAAGAAGGGAGGTTGCCGCGCATTACATCGATCTCGTCGGTCTGGGAGGGTTCGAGAAAGCCTACCCGCATCAACTGAGCGGGGGCATGAAACAGCGTGTGGGGATTGCCCGGGCGTATGCCAACAACCCCGAGGTCCTGCTTTTGGATGAACCTTTCGGCCAACTGGACGCCCAGACGCGCTATCTGATGGAACAGGAAACAACGCGTATCTGGGCCGCAGAGAAAAAGACCGTCATCTTTGTCACCAACAGCATCGATGAAGCGGTCTTTCTGGGAGACCGCGTCATCACTCTGAATGGAAAGCTGCCGGGCCGGATGAAATCCGCCTACCCGGTGAGTTTGCCGCGTCCCCGTGAGCATACGGACAGGGAGTTCCTGGAACTTCGCCAAATGATCACCGACGAGACCGAGTTGCTTCTTTAGACAAGGGAATCATCCCCCCCACAGGGGTGAAATCGCCATGATGGAGGACCGAAGATGATCAAATCCTTTGAAACCGTCCGCCGGATCGCCTTCGGTTTCGGCGCCATTGAGAATCTGCCCGAAGAGATCAAGCGCGTGAAAGGCTCGAAAGTGCTGGTCGTGACCGACCCGGGGATCCAATCCGCCGGGGTCTTGGACCAGGTCACCGGGGTGCTCGACCGCGCCAAGGTCGATTACAAGGTTTTCGCAGAGGTCGAACCCGACCCCAAGATCGAGGTGGCCCTGGCCGGCGCCGCGGCCGCCAAGGCTTTCGGGCCGGACGTGATCGTGGGCCTCGGCGGCGGCAGCTCGCTCGACATCTCCAAGGTCACCTCGGTGCTGCTCACCAACGAGGGCCCGATCGAGAAGTATTTCGGCATGGAGCTCGTGCCCCGGCCCGGGGCGCCGCTCATCCTCATCCCCACCACGGCCGGGACCGGCAGCGAGATGACCTCCATCTGCGTTCTCTCCGACACGCAGAACAAGGTCAAGAAAGGCATCGTCAGCGAGCACATGTTCGCGCGCACGGCCCTGCTCGACCCGCAGCTGACCTTGGCCCTGCCGCCGCGGGTGACCGCCATGACGGGCATGGACGCCCTGGTGCACGCCATCGAATCGTTCGTGGGGGTGCGGGCCTCGATCTTCACCGACACCCTCAACCTGCAGGCGATCCGCCTGGTGGCCGCAAACCTTCGCCTGGCCTACGCCAACGGGGACAACCGCTCGGCGCGGGAGAACATGCTGCACGCCTCCTGCCTGGCCGGCATGGCCTTCTCCAACACCCAAAACGGGCTGGACCACGCGCTGGCGCTGGCCATAGGGGGCAAGTTCCACCTGGCCCACGGGCAGCTGACCGCCTTTATTCTCCCCTGGGTCATGGAGTTCAATCTGATCGCCGACCCGGGAAAGTTTTGCCGGATCGCCGAGGCCTTCGGTGAGCGGACCAAAGGGCTCTCCAAAATGGAGGCGGCGCGTCTTTCGGTCCGGGCGGTCAAGAGCCTGCTCGACGACGTGGGCATTTCGTACAAACTCGGCACCTACGGGGTCCCGCGCTCGGAGTTTACTGCCCTGGCCAAGGCCACGGTAGGGGCGGTGCGACTGATCAGCAACAACCCGCGCAAGGTCACCGAAGCGGACGTGATCGGGATTTTGGAAGCGAACTATTGAGGCGGTGATAGTTGCACATCCGCCGGTGTGATCGGCGCCGCGGGGGCGAGCGACTGACACGGGGGCGGCCTGAGAGAAAGAGTACGCCACGCCAACTCAAACAGGGTGAACCCGATGATCATCAATTCCCGATCCCTGCGCGAGCAGGTCTATGACTTCATCCGGGAGGAGTTGACACGGGGGAAGCTGATCCCCGGCGCCGCCGTCAACCTGAACGCGATCAGCCGGGAGCTTGGGATCAGCAAGACCCCACTGCGCGATGCGCTGCTGCAGCTCGACACCGAGGGGTTCGTCACTATTTCCCCGCGGCGGGGGGTGTTCGTCAACCGGCTGACCCTGGAGGACATCCGGCACTGCTACGAGGTCATCGGGGCGCTTGAGACCGCCGTCATTCTGGACGTGTTCGAACAGGTCCAGGGCTTTCACCTTGAAAAGATGAAAGGGATCAATCTGGCGCTGCGGACCGCGATCAGGCGGGAGGATTTCCAGTCCTACTACCAGGGGAACATCCGCTTCCACGACGTCTTCCTGGCGCTGTCCGACAACGCACCGCTCAAGCGCATCATCATGCCGATGAAACAGCGGCTCTACGATTTCCCCCGGCGCGGCTACATCGCCGAGTGGGAGCTCAACAACTGCGACGACCACGACCGCCTGATCGAGGCTTTCGAAAAGAGCGACCGGCCGGCGTTGGAGCGCGTCTGGCGGGAGGTGCACTGGTCCTTCGAGGCTCAGGCCGGGTACATCCGGCGCTTCTACTACCCCGAGTCCGTTGAAGGGGCCGGAAAACAGCCTGCGGACGCCGGCCGGCCGCAAAAGGCTCGGCCGCGCACAGCCGATCGGGGATAACCTCATCCAACGGGTATCAGCATCGATGCCGATCCTGAAACAACCCGCGCAAGGTGACCGAGGCGGATGTGATCGGGATGCTTGAAGCGAACTATTGACCCCGCGCCAATTGGTACCAGATTAGTTATGCCGATCTTGACACTCAACGCAGGTAGCTCGTCGGTCAAGTTCACCCTGTTCGCCTCGGGCTCCGAGACGGTCCTGGCCGCCGGCCTGGTCGAACGCATCGGGCTCGACGGCACGCGGCTCAACTACCGCCGCCACGGGGGAGACCCTCTCCAAACAGCACTTCCGGCGGCCGATGCGGATGAAGCGGTGGGGGCCATTCTCGGCGCCTTGACGGACGCCTCCCACGGGGTGCTCGCGCGCATCGGGGAGATCGATGCCGTCGGCCACCGCGTGGTCCACGGGGGCGAGCACCTGACCCGACCGGTGGTGGTCGACCCGAACGTCAAGTCCATCATCGCCGAGTGCGCCCGGATCGCCCCACTGCACAACCCGCCCAACCTCGAGGGGATCGAGGCCTGTGAACGCCGCATCCCGCACGCCGTTCAGGCGGCGGTGTTCGACACGGCCTTTCACGCCACATTGCCGCCCCACGCCTTCATATACGGCCTTCCGCACCGGTTCTACACGGAGGCGCGCATCCGCCGCTACGGCTTCCACGGCATCAGCCACAAATTCGTGGCTGAGGAGGCCGCCCGGTTTCTCGGCGCGGACCTCGCCGGGTTGCGACTCATCACCTGCCACCTCGGCAACGGGTGCAGCATCACAGCCGTCAAGGGCGGCATGAGCGTCGACACGAGCATGGGCTTCACGCCCTTGGAGGGATTGATCATGGGCACGCGCTGCGGTGATATCGACCCGGCCGCGGTGCTTTACCTGATGCAACACTACCGGCTCGACCTCACGGCGACAAACGATTTGCTCAACAAGCAAAGCGGCCTGCTCGGACTGGCCGGGATCGGCAGCAACGATCTGCGGGATGTGATGCAAGCCTGCGATGACGGAAATCCCCAGGCCGCCCTCGCCCTGGAGGCATTTGCCTACCGCATCAAGAAATACATCGGGGCCTATGCGGCCGCCATGGGCGGCCTGGACGCGCTGGTGTTCACGGCGGGCATCGGTGAGAACTCCCCGGGCGTGCGCGCGCGGGTGTGCGCCGGGTTCGGTGCGCCCGGCGGCTTCGGGATCGTCCTGGACCCCGGCAAGAACGCCGGGGCTGAAAACGGGGCGCGGGCGGTCCACGCCGAGGCCTCCCGCGTGAAGGTCCTGGTCATCCCCACCAACGAGGAGCTCGAGATCCTCCGGGAAACCCTGGGGGTCCTCTCAAGGCGATAGGCCTAGAGGAAGCCGCACGATCGGGCCCGCCGTGGGGGTCAGCCGTCTTTTTTCAGCTTGCGGAAAATGGTGGTGCGGTCGACCTTCAGCAGCTCGGCCACCTTGGCCATGGACCCGTGCACTTCCATCGCGCCGTTCAGGATCTCCCTTTCCAGGTCCCGCACGATCTCCTTCAGGGAGCGCCCCCGGGTGTCGAGGCTTTCATAGAGATTGCCTCCTTTGCGTTCCAGGCCTTCGTTGAGCATGCAGCCGGTCAGGTCGGAGACCTCGATCACGGGCCGCTCGCAGGTGACGATCAGGCTTTCGATGAGGTTCTCCATCTCGCGGATGTTGCCGGGCCAGGCGTGACCGGTGAACACGCGCTCGATGTCCGGCCCGAAGCTGCGTTCCTTGTGGTACTTGGCCGCGTATTTTTCCAGAAAGTAGCCGGCGAGCGGCATGATGTCCTCCCGCCGCTCCCGCAGCGGGGGAATGCTCAGCACCGCCACCCGCAACCGGTAGAAGAGGTCGCTGCGGAAATTCCCCTGCTCGACCTCTTTTTCCAGTTCGCGGTTCGTGGCGGTGATGATCCGCACGTTCACCTTGTGGACCCGGGTCGCGCCGACGGGCATGATCTCCTGGTCCTGGAGCAGCCGCAGAAGCTTCACCTGCATGCTGAGGGGCAGCTCGCCGATTTCGTCGATGAACAGGGTCCCCTGGTCGGCCATCTCGCACAGCCCCGGCTTGCCCTTGACATTGGCCCCGGAAAAAGCGCCGGAGGCATACCCGAACAGCTCGGATTCGATCAGGTTTTCCGGGATCGTGGTGCAGTCCAGCTTGAAGAACGTTTTATCGCTGCGCGGGCTGGCGCTGTGGATGGAGCGCGCCACGAACTCCTTGCCCACCCCGGTTTCCCCCAGGATCAGGACCGTGGCATCGGTGGCGGCGACCTTCCCCATGAGATGGCCGAGCTGCACCATCCCCCGGCTCTTGAAACCGCTCAAGGGGAATTTGTGGATTTTCTCCGCATTGATGTACTGAACGCTGGTGCGGAACTGCTCGAGCAGTTTTTTCTGGGAGGCGATTTGCTCCCGGAGCTGGCTCATCACGGTCACATCGCGCACAAACGTGACCACCAGGGCCACTTCGTCCGTCTTCGCCGAAGATGGGGTGGCCGTTCAGGATGAGTTTCTGGCCCTTCTTGGTGGTCTGGACGGAAGTGGCCGGCTGGCCGGTCTTGATGATCTGCGGGTTGAGGACGACGTCGAAGACTCCCTCTTGAACCAGGTCCTGCACCCTGCGGCCGGCCAGGTCCTCCTTTCTCAGCCCGGTCAGCCGTTCGTACATCGTGTTGACGAAAAGGGTGTTGCCCTCGCGGTCGGTGATGTAGATCCCGTCGCTCAAGACGTCCAGGATGCTTTCGACCCGCTTTTCGACCAGCCCGTAGGGGTTCTCAGCGGTGTTCATCCGGGAGCCTCTCTCCATTGGGTGCCCTTGCCGGCTTTGCGATCATCACTTGAAAGCGCGCGGGGCGGCGACGCGATTCTATGCGAGCCCCTCGGGGCTGTCAAATGCATAGCCGATGAAGCGTGGAGTCGCGGGTCGCACGTGAACGCCCTGTCGGGTGCCCAGCTAAAAAGGCGGCTTTGCGGCCGCCTTTTTGGTTCGGATCACCGCAAAACGCCTGCGCCTCAGTTGCGCATGACGACCGGCAGCCAGGTGGCGAGCGCCGGGAAGGCGAGGATCAATGCCATCCCCAGCACCTGCAGCCCCATGAACTGCATCATGCCCGCGTAGATGTCCTGCAGCTTCCAGCCCGGCACGACCCCCTTGAGGAAGTAGGCCGAGAGCGCCACCGGCGGTGAAAGCCAGGCGGTCTGCAGGGTCACCGCCACCAGGGTGCAGAACCAGGTGAGGTTGTAGCCCATCTCCCGCACGAGCGGCATGAGGACCGGGATGATGATCAAAACGATGGGGACCCACTCGAGCGGCCAGCCCAGCACGAAAATCAGCGCCATGATCGCGACCAGCATGATCATCGGGTCGAGATTCATCCCCAGGAGCACCTTGGTCATGTAGCCGGCCGACCCCAGCCGGGAGAACACGGCCCCGTAAAAGTTCGAGGCCCCGCAGAGCAAAAGAATCATGGCCGAGATCTCGACCGTGCGCCACATCGAGTTTTGCAGGTCTTTCCAGGTCAGCTTGCGGTAGGCCAGGGAGAGCACCAGGGCCCCGGCCGCCCCGCAGGCGGCCCCCTCCGTGGGCGTGGCCATGCCGAAGAGGATGCTGCCCAGGGTGGCCAGGATCACGCAGGAGACCGGCAACACGCCGAGGACCAGTTCCTTGGCCATCCAGGCCATCGATATGGCGCGCTCCTCCACCGGCAGGGGCGGCCCCAGGGAGGGGTCGAGCTTGCAGCGGATGAGGCAGTAGCCCATGTACAAGCCGGCCAGGAGCACCCCGGGCAGGATGGCCGCGGCGAACAGGTCGGTCACCGGCACCCCGACCACCGGCCCCATGACGACCAGCATGATGCTCGGCGGGATCAGAATGCCCAGGGTCCCGCCGGCCGTGATGCACCCGGCGCAAAGACGCACGTTGTAGCGGCTCTGGTTCATGGTCGGGGCCGCCATGACCCCCAGCAGCGTGACCGACGACCCCACGATGCCCGTGGCCGCGGCGAAGATGGTGGCCGTGGCGGTGACCGCCACGTAGAGGGAGCCGCTCACCCGCGCCAGCATCAGCTGGAAGGCCTTGAACAGGCGCTCCATCAACCCGGAGCTCTCCAGCAGGTACCCCATGAAAAGAAAAAACGGGACCGCCGCCAGCACCTGTTCGGTCATGATGGCGTAGACCTGCAGCGTCATCAGGTTGAACACCACCTGGCCGATGCCGATGTAGCCGGTCACCAACCCGAGAAAGAGCAGTGTGAAGGCGATGGGAAAACCTGCGAAAATACAGATGAACAAAGATCCCAGTGACACCAAACCAAGAATTTCAGGACTCATCAGATGGTCTCCCAAAGTCAGGTCTCGGAGCCTGCCACTTCCTCTAAAAGGCTCACACCCGTGATCGCGCCGTAGAGGCTCTTGGCCAACTCGGACAAGCCCTGCACCAGCAGCAGCAGCGTGGATACCGGAATCGCCAGCTTGAGGGGCCAGATGATCGGCATCCAGGCGCTGGTGACGATTCTCTCGTTGAACAGGATCGAACGGTGGGCATACTCGATGCCGAACCACAGAAAAACAACCAGGGCCGGGAAGTAAAAAATGATGTAGAGCGCCGCATCCACCCGGCCGCGGGTCCGCACCGACCACTTGCCGTAGAGGAAGTCCGTGCGGATGTGCTGCTGGCGCTGCAGCGCGTAGGCCGAGCCCAGCATGAAGAACATGCCGTAGAGGATCTGGCTGATGTCGGAAGCCCAGATGGTCGGGGCGTTGAACAGGTAGCGCGCGAACACCTCGTAGACGAGGCTGAAGACCATGGGCAGGATCAACCAGCCCACGGCCTTGCCGCTCAGGATGCTGATGCCGTCGATGATGCGGATGGCTTTCGCCAGGGCGGGCGGTGCGTTGTGCAGGCCGCCGACCGTTCCTTCTGGAGTGTCTGCCATTGGGTTACCATGCCTCGCTGAAGCATCCGGCCGGACGCCGTCGGCGTCCGGCCGGTGTTCGGTTTACTTGTCGTAACCCACCAACTTCTTGTCCATCGCGCTCTTGCCCATGTTGGAATACAGGCCGTTGGTCTTCGAGGTGTAGGGCACCGTCAGGTTGGCCCAGTCGACCATGGACTTGTAGACCTTGGCGAAGAAGGGGTCCTGCTTGGCGTATTTCTCGAGGACTTCCTTGGTGGCCGCCATGTAGGCCGGGAAGACGTCCGCCGGGGTGTCCTGGACCTGGACCTTGTCCTCGACCACGAACTTCTTCAGGGCCTTGCTGTTCTGGCTCACGTTCCAGTTGTAGGTGTCGGTGATCAGCGCCATGATGCCGGACTGGAAAATGGCCTGCAGGTCCTTCGGCAGCTTGTTCCACCAATCCAGGTTGACGTAGATGTCGCCGATGTCGATCGCCTGGTGCAGACCCTGCAGATAGTAGTTCTTCCAGACGCTGTTCAGGCCGAGGGCCGCGTCGTCGGCCGGGCCGATCCACTCGGCCGCGTCGATGACCCCGCGCTGGGCGGAGGGCACGATCTCGCCGCCGGGCATGGAGACCGGGTTCATGCCCATCACCTTGAAGGACTCGGCCGGGATGCCGGGGGGCGAGCGGAATTTCAGCTTCTTGACTTCCTCGAGATTCTTGAACGGCTTGGCGAACCACCCGAAGGGGTCCGGACCCATGGGCATGCACATGAAGCCCTTGACCTTGTACTTCAGCACCTCGGTGAACCACTGCTGGTAGAGCTCGTCCCCGCCGCCGTCATAGAACCAGGAGATGACGCTGACCTGGTCGAGGCCCACGCCGAGACCGGCGGTGGGGGCCGAGAACAGGAGGCCGGCCGGGTGCTTGCCGGACCAGTAGTGGGTCCAGGCGAACCCGCCGTTGACGATGCCCGTGTTGACCGCATCCAGGATCTCGAACACGCCGACCACCGCGCCCGCCGGCAGCGCCTCGATCTTGAGCCGTCCGGCCGACATGGCGTCGATCCGGCCCGCCATGCGCTCGATCAGCTTGAAATAGATGCTGGAACTGGGAACCGCCGTCTGGATCTTCAGATCGTATTTCTGCTGGGCATCCGCCGTGCCGATAAAGGCCAGGCAGAAACCGAAAACGATCAGCCAACAGGTGAATTTCTTCATCGTCTCTCCTCCTTTGAATGGTGATTGTGGTCGTGACGGCAACCGTTTGCCGAACCCTAAGACCTTCCGTGTACGCATGTTTTGTTTTTGCAGCCCCTTATTGAAAGCGGAATGAAACATGCGTTGCCGACTGCCATCCGAAAGCAGCAATTATCGGGCCACGCCCACCGGATTGAGACAATTGCCGGCCTGATCCAAACACATTTTTAATGACATTGTTTTTATTTTATATTCAGATAGTTAAAAATGATGCCGGCTTGTCGTCCCCAATGCGGTGAAACATTGAGACAATAATGTTTCAAGCCCCCCGCACCCGACGCCGGCGCGGTTGTCGCATAATTGCACGCGCCGTTGCAACCTTACAACATTGCGGGCGAGTCTGGAATGATAATTTTGTATATTTTCGCGTTTAGTTGCAATATTGCAACGATCGCAACCTCCTCCTGCGTCTTCCCGGTTTCCACGCGTCGCCGGACACAATTTAATTATTCAATTAATTACAATATGTTAAAATATATCAAGACCGCACTGATCCTCCGGTCCGTTTTTCCGACAACTTTTCCAGTGCAAGGCATGGGATTTGCTTATTTAGGAATTACTATTAAATAAGCGCTGTGCTGTTTGGGAATCTTTATCGCGGCAATCACCACCCGCACCACCCTCCGCGACGCGCGGAGGCGAATGTGACCGCTCTAACCAACGCGACAAACGAAATAAGGAGAAGGCCATGGAATGCTGTGACGTGTTGTCCCCACATGAATCGAGGCTTCAGGAAGAAATCGAGGGCCGCGGCGCCAAGTACGAGAAGGACCGCGAGCGGGTGTTCAGCATCATCAAGGCGTTCCAGATGCAGCGCCCGAAGATCGACGTCGAGCGCGCCCGATACTTTACCGAGTCGATGCGGCAGACCGAGGGCCAGCACCTGATGCTGCGCTGGGCCAAGGCCCTCAAGAACATCGCCGAGAAGATGACCGTCTACATCGACGACCACCAACTGATCGTCGGCCGTTCAGGGCAGCAGGGCCGCTACGGCATCATCTACCCGGAGCTCGACGGCGACTTCCTCGACCTGGCCATCGCGCAGCTTTCCGAGAGGGTCCAGTCCCCCTTCGACATCAGCCCGGAAGACGCTCAGGTGCTGATCGGCGAGGTCGCCCCCTACTGGAAGGGGAAGACCTACCACGAGGCGCTGGCCGTCGCGCTGCCGGAGGAAACCGTCCGCTACACCTTCGACCCGCAAGGACCCCCTGATTTCGAGGTTCATCGTCAACGAGACCTCCTCCTTCCGCTCCAGCCTCCAGTGGGTCCACGACTACGAGAAGGTGCTGAAAAAGGGGTTCAAAGGCATCCGCCAGGAAGCCGAGGAGCGCCTGCAGGCGCTCGACCCGTTCAGCCCGGTGGACAATGTCGAAAAGAAGCCCTTCCTGGAAGCCATCGTCGTCGTCTGCGACGCGATCGTCATCTGGGCGCGGCGGCATGCGCGTCTGGCCGCGGAAATGGCGGCAAATGAAAAAGACCCGCAGCGCAAGGCGGAGCTGGAGGAGATCGCCCGGATCTGCCACCGCGTTCCCGAGCACCCCGCCGCGACCTTCCACGAAGCCATGCAGTCCCAGTGGTTCGTGCAGATGTTCTCGCGCATCGAGCAGAAGACCGGCACGATCATCTCCAACGGCCGCATGGACCAGTACCTCTACCCCTACTACAAAAAGGACATGGACGAGGGGCGGATCACCGAAGAGAAAGCCATCGAGTTGATGGAGTGCATGTGGGTCGCGATGGCCCAGTTCATCGATCTCTACATCTCGCCTGCCGGCGGCGCCATCAACGAAGGCTATGCCCATTGGGAGGCGGTCACCATCGGCGGCCAGACCAAGGACGGCCGCGACGCCACCAACGAGTTGAGCTATCTCTTCCTCAAATCCAAGCGCGACTTCCCGATGCACTACCCGGACCTGGCCGCGCGGATCCACTCCCGCTCCCCCGAGCGCTTCCTCTGGGAGATCGCCGAAACGATCAAGGAAGGCTCAGGGTTCCCGAAGCTGATCAACGACGAGGAGGTCGTGCCGCTCTACCTGTCCAAGGGGGCCACCTTCGAAGAGGTGCTCGACTACGCGGTTTCGGGCTGCGCCGAGGCGCGCATGCCGAACCGCGACACCTACACCAGCGGCTGCGCCTACATCAACTTCGCGGCCGCCCTGGAGATGACCCTCTACAACGGCAAGATGAAAAAATACGGGGACGAGCAGATCGGCCAGCAGACCGGCGACCCGCGTGAATTCAAGACCTGGGAGGATTTCTACCACGCCTACCTGACCCATCAGACGGAATTCATCAAACAGGCCTTCATCCAGCAGCACCACATCATCCGCCTGCGGGCGCAGCACTTCGCCGTGCCGCTCGGATCGGCGCTGCACGACCTGTGCATGCAGCACTGCATCGACCTGCACCAGCCCAAGATCCCCGGCGGCATCGACCTGGGGTACTTCGAGTTCATCGGCTACGGCACGGTGGTGGATTCGCTCTCGGCGATCAAGAAACTGGTCTTCGAGGACAAGAAACTCGGCATGGCGGAAGTGCTCGATGCCGTCAAGAACAACTTCGAGGGCAAGGAGGACGTGCGGCACATGCTGATGAACGTCCCCTGCTACGGCAACAACGACCCCTACGCCGACCAGATCGCCAAGGCGGTCGACCGCGCCGCGGTCGAGTTTACCCACAAGTACGCCAAGGAGCTCGGGGTGCACCTCGACCTGCGGCTCGTGCCGTTCACCTCGCATGTGCCCTTCGGCAAGGTCGTCAGCGCCACCCCCAACGGCCGCAAGGCCTGGACCCCGCTCTCCGACGGCTCTTCGGCCTCGCAGGGCTCCGACAAAAAAGGGCCGACCGCGGTCCTGCAGTCCAACTTCGCCACCAAGAACTGCGACTACCGCGAACGCGCGGCGCGGCTGTTGAACATCAAGTTCACGCCCAAGTGCGTGGCCGGCGACGAGGGCACGCGCAAACTGGTCTCCTTCATCCGCACCTGGTGCGATCTGAAGCTCTGGCACGTGCAGTTCAACGTGATCAACCAGCAGACGCTGATCGCGGCCCAGCGCGACCCGGAAAAATACCGCGGTCTGATCGTGCGCATCGCCGGCTACAGCGCCTATTTCGTGGACCTCTCCCCGGACCTGCAGAACGACCTGATCGCCAGGACCGGGCACGAGCAGATCTAGGCTCCAGATCCAAGGGGAGTCGGGGCGCCGCCCCGATTCCCTTTTCAGTCGAACCCGGCGGCCTTGGTTTCGAAGGACCCGCCACATTCGGACCCGGCCATGAAACAAACAGGCATCGTCTTCAACATCCAGAAGTACTCCGTTCACGACGGTCCGGGCATTCGGACCGTCGTTTTTCTCAAGGGCTGCCCGCTGCACTGCCGCTGGTGCAGCAACCCGGAATCACAGAAGCCGGGCCCCGAGCTGGTCTACAACGCGAACAAGTGCCTGACGCTCGAGCACTGCGTGCGCTGCCTCGAGGTGTGCACGGCCGGGGCGATCAGGAGCGGGGCGGGGGAACGGGTCGAAATCGATCGGCAGGTCTGCAACGAGTGTCTGCTCTGCGCCAAGGCCTGCCCTTCCCAGGCGCTCAACGTCTACGGCGAGACCATGACGGTGGAGCAGGTCATCGGAACGGTGGAAGAGGACAGTGTTTTCTACTCGCGCTCGGGGGGCGGCCTGACCCTCGGCGGCGGGGAGCCCATGCACCAGGCGGGGTTCTCGGCCGCCCTGCTCAAGGAAGCCAAGCGGCGCCGGATCGACACCGCCATGGAGACCTGCGGTTTCTGCGGCTGGGAGGACCTCGAGTCCGCCTGCGGCCTCCTGGACACCCTGCTCTATGACGTCAAGAGTATGGACCCGGAAAAACACAGGGCCTTCACCGGGGTGTCGAACGAGCTCATCCTCGAGAATCTGGGGCGGGTGCGCGAACGGTTCCCGGAGCTGCCGGTCTGGGTCCGGACCCCGATCGTCCCGGGCTTCAACGACCGCGTGGAAGACATCCGGCCGATCCTCGAGCACATCCAGGGCATGGCCAACATCCGGTTCGAGGCCCTGGACTACCACCGCATGGGAAAACCCAAGTACGAGTACCTGGGACGCGAGTTCCCCATGGGCGACCGGAAGCTCGGCGAGGAGAACATCCGGAAGATCCGCGCCCTCATCCGTTCCGACTTCGCCCACCTGCGCGCGCCGGAAACGGCTGAAAACGGCGATCCACGGAGTGTGGCCGCGGGTCAGTGAGCGCACCGATGCGGATGCCGCACCCGGGCCCCCGCCGCTCTTTTGCCAAGCGGCCCCATCCCCTTGCAAGACCCGCGACAGCAGCCGCCCCAAGGACTCGTGAGACGCTGAAGACCCGCAACCTGCAAAGGCCTCAGCGGCCGGCGGCATTTCGGCGTGCGCCCCGGTCCTTCTTCGGCACCCGCGCCAGGGATGCGATGGCGAGCGGGGTGAGCAGCAGGGGCTGGCAGGGCAGCTGCACGGGAAGCTTCAATTCCTCGGCGAACACGCCGTCCACCCCGGGCAGGCAGCAGGTGCCGCCGGTCAGGATGATGCGCTCGACCGGGTGGCCCTTGATGTGGCCGGCCACGATGTCGCTCATGCGCTGCAGCGTGGGACGCGCGAGTTTGAGGGTCTCGTCCGATGGCGACTGCCGCTTGCGCAGCTCGGCTTCCTCGAACGGGATGCCGTAGCGACCGGCGATCACCAGTGAGATGTGCCGGCCGCCGGTCGGCTGGTCGGCGCTGAAGACGACCTTCCCGTTGCGGACCACCGCCGTTCCCGTAGTGCCCCCGCCGACGTCGACCACCGCGGTCTTGTCGAGATCGAGCAGGCAGGCGACGCAGGTCGGCTCATCGCGCACCGCCGCCACCTCGAGCCCCACGGTTTCCAGGATGTAGGTCGACAGCCGCGGGTCCGTGCCGGGGGGAAAGGAGGTCGCGGCCTCCGTGAACTCGGCACCGAGTTTCGACTGCGCCAGGCCGAGCAGACGGCGCACGATGTCCACCGCCCCGATGTAGTCCACCACGACCCCGTCGCGCACCACCTCCGCCCACTCCAGGAAACAGGCCAGCGGCTCGCCCGCGTCGTCGAGCACCATCAGGACGATGTCGGCCGTCCCCAGGTCGACCCCCACGCGGAAGGGACCCGGTGCGGGTGTCGGGGTCGTGTCGTTCAGCAGGAGCGCGGCGCGCGCAAGGCGCTGGTTGGCGGTATCCCAGGTTATCGGCATGGCGTTCTTCATGTCTTCGTTATGAGCAGGTGATGACGCGCGGCGCCATCCTATCGGCCATGAAGCGGCAACCCCTGTGGGAGTGCTACCCGCCACGACGATCGCGGCAGGATGCCGCTCCCACAAAATGGAACCTGATCTGGCTTCGTCGCTGTGCGGCTTTACGGATGAGTTTGCCGGCGGCCCGGGTCAAGGCGTCGTAGCTGTATCCTTGGAAAACAAGTACCGGGCCGTCAGCCAAGGCGCGCGGTCTTTCATACCCCCTGCAGGGCGACGTCGCGGGAAGCCCAAGATCAAGGCGCCGTAGCTGCGCTCTTTGAAAACAAGTATCGAACCGTCAGCCAAGGCGCGCGGTATTTTATACCCCCCATGCAGGGCGACGCCGCAGGAAACCCAAGATCAAGGCGCCGTATCCGCATTCCCGGAAAACAAGTATCGGGCCGTCAGCCAAGGCGCGCGGTCTTTTATACCCCCCCTGCAGGGCGACGTCGCAGGAAGCCCAAGATCAAGGCGTCGCAAATCGCGCGGCGCGAGGCGTACTCTGAGTACGCCGCAGCGCCCGCGCGATGCAGCGCAACGCAGAGCTTGGGTTTCCTGCGGCGTCGCCCTCAGACGATGCGGAAGCTGCCCACGAGCGTGCAGCGCCGCAGCCGGACGAAGGTCCGCGCGTTGGTCACGCCCTCGCCGGTCGGGGTGGAGATGGTCATGGAGGTCCAGCCCTCCCCCCCGGCGCCGAGCCCGGCGATGCAGGGCCCGTTCTTCACGAAAAGGCTGGTGTTGACGCGCCGGGCCATGACGTCCATGTACTCGATGTTGCGCGAGTGCATCGCGGCGGTGTGCCTGCGGTCGCGCTCCAGGCGCATGGCCCAGGCGAGCGCCTCCTCGAAGTCCTTCGCCCGCAGGACCGGGACCAGCGGCATCATCTGCTCGACGCGCGCAAACACGTGATCCACGTCCCGGCCCGCGTCCACGATCAGCAGGCGGCAGGATTCGGGCACGCTGAACCCGCCGGCCGCCGCCAGCTCGTCCGCGTCCCGCCCTACCCACTTGGGGTTGGGCCGGGGGTGGGGGCCCGGGTAGTCGAGCATCACGACCCGGGCGAGGGCTTCGGCCTGCTCGCGTGAGATCTCGATTGCGCCGCAGGCCGCAAGCTCGCGTTTGAGGCCGTCGGCGATGGAGTCCACGGCGATGATTTCCTTCTCGTCGCAGCAGACGATATTGTTGTCGAACGAGGCCCCGTCGTAGATGCTGCGCGCCGCACGCTTGAGATCGGCGGTCTCATCCACCACCACCGGCGGGTTGCCGGCCCCGGCCGCAATGAGCCGCTTGTTGGTGGTCTTGCGCGCCGCCTCCACCACCGCTTCCCCGCCGGTGACGACCAGCAGGTTGATGCCGGCAAAGGTGAACAGCTGCTGGGCGGTCTCGATGCTCGGCTCGCGCACGCAGGTCATCAGGTTGGGGGTCCCCGCCTCCTCGGTGATGGCCTTGTTCAGGATCCGAATGGTCTCCAGGGTGACCCGCTTGGCCGCGGGGTGCGGGGCGAAGACGACGGCGTTGCCGCCCGAAATCATGCTGATGGCGTTGTTGATCACGGTCGCCGCCGGGTTGGTGGACGGCGTCACCGAGGCGATGACCCCCCAGGGGGCGTTCTCCACCAGGGTGAGGCCGGTGTCCCCCGTCATGGCGCTCGGCGCGAGGGCCTCGGGCCCCGGCGTCCGGTCGGCCACGAGCAGGTTCTTCCTGACCTTGTCCTCGATGCGCCCCATGCCGGTCTCGTCCACGGCCATTTCGGCCAGCCGCCGGGCGTTGGCCCGGGCGGCGCGGCGGATCACGTCCACCACGCGCTCCCGCAGGGCGACCGTTTCCAGGCGGCGGTAGGCGGTCGTCGCCGCGGCGACCGCGTCCTCGAGCCGCTCGAACACCCCCCAGTCGCCCTGGCGATCACCCGCCGCCAAAGGCGCGGGGCCGGCGCTCAGTTTTTTCAAGACTTCGCTGACGATCGATTCGATGTCTTCCTGTCGCAGTTGCATCGGAGCTCCAACGGGCAGCAACCCTTCTGGTTGATTGAAATGGTGTCACGACCCCGCTTCACGCCGGCAAGGGCGGCGACGGGGCGCAGGCCGATTCGAAAGCGGGCCGCCCTCAGCGGCGGCGAGCATTTCGAGAGGCCTGCAAATCCGCCCCATGCCGCCGGCGGGGTTCCACGATCACTTCGCGTACTTGTCGTAGACCGCCTCTTTGCCGGAGGTGATCTGGTCCACGATCCCGATGATGCTCAGGTCAAGCGGGGTGCGGCCCTCCAGGATCAGGCGCGCCGAGCTGCCCCGCACCAGCAGCACCAGCTCGCCTTCCCCGGCCCCGATGGTGTCCGCCGCGACCTGGCTCGGAAAGGTGACGTTGCCCTTCTCGTCGACGATGTCCACCAGCAGGAACGTCAGGTTCGGAAGCCCCTGGTCCCGCACCGTGGAAACGACCTGTCCTCTGACTTTGCCCAGTTCCATGGCGACCTCCTACCGCTTGAGTTGTGGCTCGCCCGCACCGCAAAACCGTGCCCCGCCCCTTCCCGCACCCCGTCACGGCATGCGGGCCTGGCGCAGCGCCCGGCCCCGGTCACCCCGGTGTTACTTCTTGGAAACGGGGAAAATCGTCTCCAGGTCCCCGTGGGGACGCGGGATGACGTGAACGGCAACCACTTCCCCCACCCGGCGCGCGGCCGCTGCCCCGGCATCCGTCGCCGCCTTGCAGGCCGCCACGTCGCCGCGCACCAGCGCGGTCACGAACCCGCCCCCGATCCGCTCGTACCCCACCAGCGTCACCCGCGCCGCCTTGACCATGGCGTCCGCCGCCTCGATCAGTGCCGTCAGTCCCTTGGTTTCGATCATTCCCAAAGCGCCCATGTCCATGTCATCTCTCCTCGTGCCGCCCCACGCGGGGGCAGGTTGATGCGCCGCCCCATGGCGGCGTTCGGTTCGTTATTTCCCGCCCTTGCCTTTGGCTTTGGGCTTGCCGCCGGGGCTCGGCCGGGGCGGCATGATCGTGTCGATGTGCTCGCTGACCAGGGCGGCGGTGTCGTCGTCGGGCCGCGGGATCAGATTGCTGCCGACGAGATCGCCCACCCGCGCCGCCGCCGCCTTGCCGGCGTCCACGGCCGCGGCGCAGGCCGCGAGGTCCCCCTCGCAGATGACGCTGATCAGGGCGGCATCCGCATTGCCGACGGTCTTGATCCGCACGCGGGCCGCCTTGACCATGGCGTCGGCGGCTTCGATCGCCGCCACCAGACCTTGTGTCTCTACAAACCCCAGGGCTTCATTTTCTGCCATCTCTACCTCTCTTCACCATCCGGCGCTGATGTTGGTTTTGAATCTCCCCGCCGCAAGCCGCGGGGAATGCGCTCGCTGTTGCGGTTCACGATCCGGGAAACGGGTCCCTCCCGGTCCATCCATCCAGAAGACCCGGTTACAAGATGTGGCGCAGCACCTCCGGCGCCACGCCCGGGATGACCACCTTTCTGACCAGCAGGCCCCCCGCGGCCGCCACGGCCGCGCCGGCGCCGACCGCCTGCTCCACGGCCCCCACGTCCCCGGACAGCAGGCAGAAGGCCTTGCCGCCGAGCCCCATCGCCAGCCGCACGTCGAGCACATCCACCTCGGCGGCCTTGTTGGCCGCATCCGCGGCCACGATGCAGGAGGCGGCCGAGAACGTCTCGATCACGCCGAGCGCCGCCCGGCCGCGGAAATCGCCCATGGCGCCGGCGATGGCGCGGATCACCTCGGCGCTGATGTTGGCGATGACGAAGTGATCGATGATGGCGTCCTTGCCGTACTCCAGCCCGGTGTCGACCGAGGCCTGGACCGAGGCCACCGTCCCGTGCACCGCGACCACGAATTTTCCGGGGCAGATGGTCTTCATCATGAACGGTTCGACCAGCGCGGCCTTGACCATGAAGTCCGCACCCTCGATGCCGCCGGCAATGCTGTTGAACTCGATCATCCCCACGGACTGGAGGTTGTTTTCCATGTCATCTCCCCCCATCGAGCAGCTCGATACCGACCCGCTCGTCGACCCGGGTCACCACCCCCCCGATGGGTGCGTGGACCCTCGCGCCCAGAGCCCCTTCGGGGATCTCGCCGATCACGTCCCCGGGCTTGACGGTGTCGCCGACGCGCACCCGGGACAGCGCCGCGGCGCCGGTGTGCTGGTGCAGGGGGACCTCCACCGACAACGGGTGGAGCTCGCCGGCGTCCCGCGGCTTGAGGTCCATGTACTGGGCGATGTCGAGCTTGATGGCCAGGCGCGCGGTCGGCACTTTGCGAAACGCGTTGAGGATCGACTGGGCATCCACGATCTCCCGCGGCCCCTCGTAGCGCAGCCCCTCCTCCTTGAACTTGGCCTTGAACATGGCGTTGATCCGCCGCGGCGACAGGCGCATGGGGCAGGCGAACAGCTCGCACACCCCGCACTCGCTGCACATGGAGGCCTGCAGGGCGCCCATGGCCGTGTCGACCCCGCCGCCGAAGGCCCGCATCACCCGGTGGGTCTCGAAGCCGTGGCCGATGTTGTGCCGCGGGCAAAGGTCCGTGCAGTAGCGGCACTGGATGCAGGCGGCTGCGGCCTGCCGCTGCATGGCGTGCACCGAGAGGGTCGCCATCTGGTGCAGGTAGTGGCCGCGGGGCAGCACGATCACCCCGCCGCCGGTCTTGGTGATCACTTCCTGTTGCATCCGCGCGGGGTCGTCGACGAAGCGGCCCATCATCGGCCCGCCGAGCAGGTAGACCGGGTCGGCCGCCGTGGGGCCGCCGCAGTGGCCGACGCACTCCGCCACGGCCGTGCCGATGGGGACCTGCACGATGCCCGGGCGGGCCACCGCCCCGGTCACCGTGACCACCCGGTGGGTCACGGGCGCCCCGTCCATGGCCCGGCTCACGGAATAGAGCGTCGCCACGTTGGACACCACGGCCCCCACATCCCGGGGCAGCCCGAGCGGAGGGATGGCACGGCCGAGCAGCTCGTGCACCAGGACGTGTTCGTCGCCCGCCGGGTAGAAATTGTCGAGCTGCGCGAGCTCAAGGCCCGTTCCCGCGATGGCCGCCTCCATCTTGGCGGCGACCCCGGTGTACTTGCGCTTGATGGCCAGGATGCCGCGCTGCGCCCCCATCGCCGCCATGACGGCCTTGAGGGCGCGCACGATCTCGGGCGCATGGCCGCTCATCACGTGCTGGTCCGAGTAGAGCAGCGGCTCGCACTCGCAGCCGTTGGCGATCACCGTCCCCACCTGCGCGTCGAACTTGACGTGCGCCGGGAACCCGGCCCCGCCTTCGCCGACGACGCCGGCCTCACGGATCAATCTGAGCAGCGTTTGCCTGTCCATCCACCATCCCCCTGCCGTGACGCCACACTCCCGGGCAGGTCGCTATTTTTTGACCTCGATCGGGAACACCCCTTCGAGGTCGCTGTGCGGCCGCGGGATGACGTGCACCGCGATCACTTCGCCCACGCGCTTGGCGGCCGCCGCCCCCGCGTCGGTCGCAGCCTTGCAGGCGGCCACGTCGCCGCGCACAAGCGCCGTCACGTAGCCGGCGCCGACCTGCTTGTAGCCGACCAGTTGCACCCGCGCCGCCTTGACCATGGCGTCCGCCGCCTCGATCAGGGCCACCAGCCCCTTGGTTTCGATCATCCCTAAAGCATCCACCGCCTTACCTCCTTCACATGATGTGGGTCCCGTGTCAGTTGAGCAGGTTGCCGCGCCGCATGCAGATGCCGAGCACGGCCACCTTGAAAATGTCCTTGGCGCTGCAACCGCGCGACAGATCGTGCCACCCGCCTTCGAAACCCTGGAGAAACGGCCCCATGGCGGTATAGTTGGCCAGCCGCTGGGCCAGCTTGTAGGCGATGTTGCCCGCCTCGAGCGAGGGGAAGACGATCACGTTGGCCTTGCCCTCGATGATGCTGCCCGGGGCTTTCATGGCCGCCGTCTCCGGGTCCACGGCGGCGTCGAACTGCAGCTCGCCGTCCACCAGCAGGTCCGGGGCGCGCTCGCGGATCATCTCCGCGGCCCGGCGCACCACTTCGGCCCGGGGGTGCTGCGCGCTGCCCTTGGTGGAAAAAGAGAGCAGGGCCACGCGCGGCTCCTGCTTGAGCAGGCTGCGGGCCATGTCCGCGGAAGCCAGAGCGATGTCGGCCAGGGCTTCCGACGTGGGCTCGGGCACCACGGCGCAGTCGGCAAAAACGAACTGGCGCTCGTGGTCGGGGCTGAGCATCAGAAAAAAACTCGACACCGTGCGGATGCCCGCCTTGCGGGGCAGGATCAGCAGCCCCGTGCGGATCACGGTCGCGGTCGTGGACAGGTTGCCGGCAACACCGACCTCCACCTCGCCGCGCCGCACCATCATCGCCGCCGCCGCCAGCGGACAGCGGGCGGCCGCGAGGGCGTCCTCCTCGGAGAGCGGCCGGCCGGCCTCCTTGCGGATGTCGGCGAACATGCGCGCGTTTTTTTCGAGCACGCCCGCGCTGGTGTAATCGACCACCACGAAACCGGCCGAGCGGACGGCCGACTCCCGCATCTTGCTGCGAACGGCAAAGGGCGACTGCACCAGCACGGGCTCCGCGATGCCCTCCCTTTTCAACCGCGCCGCCGCTTCCAGGACGCGCTGGTCCAGGCTGTCGGGGAACACCACCGTCCCCGGCTGCTTGCGGCAGGACTCGATGCAGGCTTCGAGGATGTCCACCGGTGGATGCCCCGCCGTCATGGGATGCAGTTCACACAGGCGATCCGGACCTTGCCCGGCGCGCTGTACACCACCCGGGCGCCCTTGGGGAAGTAGACCATGTCACCGGGCTTGGCGGTCAGCTTTTTCGCGCCGACCGTCAGGGTGAGCTCGCCGGAGATGACGACCCCGATTTCCGGGAACTCGACCTCGCGGCTGAACTCGGCCTTTTCCCACTCCATTAAGCCGCCGCAGAGCTTGACGTTTTCGCCGCAGCGGATGGCGTCCGCCACCAGGACCTTCTCGGAAACCGGGATGAGGCTCGCGCCGCTTTCGAGCAGCCGGGCCCCGTTGACGAAACACACCCCGTCCGCGCACAACGCTCCCGGGTCTTGCCCGGAAACCGGCCGGCCCGAGCCTGAACCGGCCACCCGGGCGGCGACGACATCCCGTATCAAGCGCTCCAGGTGCTCGGCCGGCACCTCCTGCGGCAGGCGCTGCTTCATCAGGGTGCACACCTCGCGCACGACCTGCTCGGTCTGCGACGGCGTGCCCTGTGGGGTTTGGGGCGAGGGGGCGGAGGACGGGGCGTCCGGGTCGTCGGCCAGAATGACACCGAGCTCCGCGGCCTTGTCGCGTGCACCAGGGGTGACGATGAATTCCCGCGGGGAAGCCGAAAGCCGCTTGCTGCCGGACCGGAAGGCTTCCTGGACGTCTTCCACGGCGATGATGCGCTTGCCCATGCCTTGAACCTCCTGCCTGTTGAACCGGCGGCAACGATCAGCCGCCGGCCGTGACCCTGCCGGCGCACGGCCCGAACCCGCCTGCGCCGCACGGGGTGCTTGCGATGCATGGGTCCGGACGAAAGACCCGGCGCACCAATTTTGCAACTATCGCGCCAAGAAGCCGGTGACGGCGCTTCCCCGGCCGGGTGAGGCCGGCCGGTGCGCAAGGCCTGGACACGTCTCTTATTGCGGATCCCGGTGCAAAGTCAAGGCAGCCGGCCCGCAAGCGAACCGTCCCCGCAGTCGCCTGCGATTGTTGCAACGACGCAACAATGAATTTGGCACCGCCCGGGTCCCCGGTGTGCGCCTGGAAAAAGATTCCAATTTGATTCCAGTTTATTACCCGATCCAGAACACGGGCTCAAAAAATGCCCCGCGCGACGGGTGTGCAGGATTGCACGCACCGGAGGCTTTCGTCCATTTTTAAGTTCTTGATATTTTATGTGGTTGCTGATAAGCGCTGCAGTACTGCAACAAATCCGCGAGCTCGATCGGGGGACAAACGGGCCCCATGGCCCGGCCGCCGCCCTTGGGGACGCGCCGGGGTTCCCCGGCGGCGCGGTGACGCCTGGGTTTGGCGACGAGCGGTTGATTTCTCCCTGGCGGCGTTTACGGGTGGCACCGAGTTTGCTAAATGCTTAAAGATGTGTTGATGTCGGGAAATAGGTGTTGCGGCGCTTGAGGACCTCTCACCGGGCGGGAATCGGCCTGCCACTGCCCGCGCTGAGGGCATTCTGGAACAGAAGAAGGAGGATGGGCGGCAATGAAGGTCATCGATTTCCGGTTCCGGCCGAATACTGCCGAGGTGCTCACAGGGATCCAGAACAGCAAAATGTTCAAGGGGTTGTGCGAGACGATCGATTTCTCGAAGATGAAACCCCAAACGGTTCCCGAGGTGGTGGCCGAATTGGACCGGCACAACATCGAATATGCCGTCATCACCGGCCGGGACTGCGAAACCACCTACGGGGCGAAGTCCAACAACGACAGCGTGATCGAGTTCGTCAAGGCCTTCCCCAACAAGTTCATCGGCTTTGTCGGGTTAGACCCCCACAAGGGGATGCGCGCCATCAACGAGCTCAAGGCCTGCGTCTCCGACCTGGGGATGCGGGGTGCCGCGGTCGACCCCTACCTCGCCCAGATCTACGCCCACGACGCCAAGTATTACCCGATCTACTCCAAGTGCTGCGAACTGGACATCCCGATCATTTTCACCACGGGCCCGGCCACGCTGGTTCCGAACGCCATCATCGACCACGTGGCGCCGCGCTACATCGACATGGCGGCCCGGGATTTCCCGGAATTGAAAATGATCATCAGCCACGGGGGCTACCCGTGGGTCAACGAGGCCATCACCGTGGCCCAGCGCAACGCAAACGTCTACATCGACCTGTCCGAATACGAATTCTCCCCGATGGCCGAGGCCTACGTGGAGGCCGCCAACACCATGATCGGCGACAAGATCCTCTATGCCAGCGCCCACCCCTTCGTCGACTTCAGGGTCTCCCTCAAGAGCTACGAGCGGCTGGCCTTCACACCCGAGGTGCGGCAGAAGATCATGTACGACAACGCGGCGCGGCTCCTCGGCCTGCGCCCCGCGCTGTCGTCGGCGGCGCCGGAGGGCCAGATCAAGATGCAGGATCTGGTGGGGGAGATCGTGCGCGAGGTGATGGCGCGCCTCGGGAAGTGACCCTGCCGGCCTCTCAGCAGGCTGTGGAAAACAAGCACCAGGCCGTCAGCCAAGGCGCGCGGCGATTTGGAAAGCGGCGCATATTCGATAATATGGGAGCATTTCCAAAAGCCGCGCAACGCCGGATCACGGCCTGAGGCGCCGTTTATCCACAGCCTGTCAGCGCAGCACCCCGTAGACCCCGACCGCAACCAGCAGCCACAGGGCCACCTGCCGGTACAAGCGGTCGCTTGCGCCGTGAAAGCAGCGCGCCCCGCCCCAGGCCCCCGCCAGATATAGCGGCAGCAGCATCCCGGCCCGCAGGAGCGTCGGCTCCGCGATCAACCCCCGCAGGGCCATCATGGCGAGGAGGGTCGCCAGCGTGAGGGCGAAGTACCCGGTGAAATTCGCGCGCGTGGTGGCGGCCGGGTCCGCGCCCGAAAGGAAGTAGAGCATCACCGGCGGGTTGCCGAGGCTCGTGGCCGCGATCAGAACCCCCGACAGGCCTCCGACGCCGAGCGAGGCCGCAAGCCGCCTCGGGGAGCGGTAGCGCCAGCCGGACATGAGCACGAGCGCACAGATCAGGACGGTGAACGCGATCGCGCGCGCCATGAGCGCCGGGTCCAGGCTCATCAGCAGCCAGGTCCCGACCGGCATGAGCGCCGCGGCGGCGATCCCCATCGGGACGATGGCCCGCCACTCGATCAGGCGCCACACCGACGGCAGCATTTGGAGCGTGGCGCCGGAGTCCAGCAGGATGATCATCCCCACGGCCTCGAGGGGCCCGAAGAGGATCGCGAACACCGGGGCCATGAGCATGCCGGAGCCCACGCCGATAAACCCGCGCATGAACCCGGCCGCGGCGGCAAGCCCGCCTGAGAGCAACAACGACCAGCCCGAAAACAACTCCGCCATTCCCAACGGCCCCGCCTCTCCTTAAAGAATTATGAACGGTCTCGAAATTGAATGGACCCGTTCCGCAGCATCTCCCCTGCCCCTCTTTGCCGCAGAGGGGCGATCCCTCCCTTTGGCAAAGGGAGGTCGGGAGGGATTTTCGGAGTGCGTCTTGATAATTATGAGACCATTAATAAGCGATTCATGGCGCGCAGCGCCACGTTATCAGCAAGTAAGTCTTGTTTTTGTGGGAGCGGCTTCCAGCCGCGGTCATTTCGCGGCAAGATGCCGCTCCCACCAAAAAAGATTAACTTACTTGGAAGCACGAAGGAACTGCAAGAACGGCACCAACCGAGGCGTGCCGATCCCTTCAATCCATTCCCCCTCAGCCCCCTATCGCGTGACCATACCGCGGACAAGGGAACGGCACACTTATTAATGGATCGGCAATAAATTGCGCCAATCTACATTCCGGCTGATCCCGGATCACGTCCAGGAGGAATCCAGAAAAATCCGGATGCCGGATCAAGTCCGGCATGACGACTTTTGCCTATTTGGCTGCCGGTTTAATAACCGTCTCATAGTCGTCCTTACGTTGTCATTCCGGCGGATCCCGGATCAAGTCCGGGAGGAATCCAGCGGCCTTCTGGATGCCGGATCAAGCCCGGCATGACGGTATTAGCCTGTTCAGCCGCCGGTTCAATAAAAGGCAGTGGGAACCTTTTTTTTTGTGGGAGCGGCATCCTTGCCGCGATCGTCGCGGCAGGATGCCGCTCCCACAAGGATTCGTCCTCGTCGCGGCCGGATCCCGCTCCCACAAGGATTGGGCTTCGACTCGGCCCCCTCATTTTCCGCTTGATTTGACCTTGCGGACGCGCTAATATACGAACATCAGAATAGAAGAATTCAATATTTCTATAACAGGAGAAATCACCCCGATGCGCACCATCGCCGTCGCCATGGCCAAGGGCGGGGTCGGCAAGACCACCACGGCCGTGAACCTGGCCGGGGGCCTCGCGGCGCTCGGCCGGCGGGTCCTGCTGGTCGACTGCGACACCCAGGACCAGGCGGCCCGGTTCCTCGGCGTCAAGCCGGCCTACGGGCTCTACGAGTTCATCACCGGCACGAACGACGGCGGCGCCGCGGTCGGCCGCAACGAATCGGTCCACCGCGCGCGCGAGAACCTGTGGGTCCTCTCGGGCGGGATCCGCCTGGTGGAGCTCAAGAACTGGCTGGGCGAGCAGCCGCGCGAAGTGCGTCAATCGGTGCTCCGGCAGAAGCTCGTCCCGCGCGAGGGGAGCATCGACTACCTGATCTTCGACTGCGCCCCGGGCTGGGATATCCTGAGCGTCAACATCCTCATGGCGGCGACCGAGGTGCTCTGCCCGGTCGCCCTCCAGGGCCCGGCCGTCGAGGGGCTGAAGACCTTCTTCCGCTACCTGCACTCGGCCCAGCGGCTCAACCCGGACCTGCGCCTGAAGTACGTCCTGCCGACCATGTTCGACCGGCGCACCCGCCACAGCCAGGAGATGATGACCCAGCTCGAGCGCTACTTCCCGCGGCAGCTCTGCCCCCCGATCCACTACACCGTGCGGCTGGCGGAAGCGCCGCTCAAGGGGCGGACCATCTTCGAGTACGACGCCGCCAGCCCCGCCGCCCGGGACTACGACACCCTGGTAAGGAGGATAGGCAACGATGCCGACCCGCCGCAAAACGGAGCCTGATCTGTTCGAGGAGGGCCTGCCCGACCCGGTGGAGACCGCCAGCGGGGGGCGGCGCACAGCCCCGCCCGCCGGTGAGACCAAGCGCAAGGCCGGCTTCTACATCTCCGGGGACCTTCTCAAGCGCTTCAACACCAAGTTCTACGAGCTCAAGCTCGCCGGGGCCGCCGTGGACAACAAGTCGGCCCTGCTCGAAGCGGCCCTCTCCTTCGCCCTCGACGACCTCGACCGCGGCGGCGAGAGCCGGGTCCTGAAAAGCCACATCAAGCCCGGCGCCCGCCGCCGCTGACCCCTCGCACGCGCCGGCTGCTGCGACCGCACGGTCGGCGGGTGCGGCATGCTGCGGAGCGCCCTGACGGGTGCTCCCTCTTTCCCAAGGAGGCTCCCATGGACAAAAGAGCTGACGCCGCCCGCCGGCGCACCTTTTACAACCCGGACCCCGACTACACCCGCCCCCTGTTCCAGGTCCCGCCGGCGCGGCGCGAGCGGATGCGCGCCCGGCTCGAGCGCCTCTACGGCAGGGACCGGGCGGCCGCCACCCTGCCGGAGCTCGAGCGCATCATCCAGGTCCACTGCGCCCACAAGCCGCCCGAGATGCTGGAGAAAGAGCGGCACTACAACCCCGCCGAGCGCTTCTCGGAGCGCGACATGGTCCTGATCACCTACGGGGACATCGTGCGCGGGGACGGGCGAACCCCGCTCGCCGCCCTGCACCGGTTCGTCGGCAAGTACAACCGCGGGGTCTTCAACACCCTCCACCTGCTGCCGTTCTTCCCGTATTCTTCCGACCGCGGCTTTTCGGTCGTCGACTTCTCCCGGGTCGACCCGAAGCTCGGGAGCTGGGAGGACATCCGCGCGCACAAGCGGCGCTACGACCTGATGTTCGACTCGGTCCTCAACCACTGCTCCGCCGAAAACGAGATGTTCCGCGAGTTCCGCAACGGCAACCCGCTCTACCGCGATTTTTTCATCGCCTACCGCTCCCCGGAGGAGCTCACGGCCGAGCAGCGCCGCAAGATCTTCCGCCCCCGGGTCTCCGACATCCTGACACGCTTCGAGACCATCGCCGGGCCCCGCTACGTCTGGACCACCTTTTCCGCCGACCAGATCGACTTCAACTTCAGGAACCCCGACGTCCTGATGCGCATCCTGGACGGGGTGCTCTTCTACGTGCGCTGCGGGGCGGACATCCTGCGGCTGGACGCCGTCACCTACATCTGGGCCGACCCGGGCACCGAGTGCATCCACCTGCCCGAGACCCACGAGATCGTGAAGCTGCTGCGCGACGTGCTGGAGACCGCCGCCTCGGGGGTGGCGATCGTCACCGAGACCAACGTGCCCCACGCGCAGAACGTCTCCTATTTCGGCGACGGGACCGACGAAGCCCACATGGTCTACAACTTCGCGCTGCCGCCGCTCGTCCTGCACACCTTCTACCGGGCGGACGCGACCGCCCTCACCCGCTGGGCGGCGGGGCTGAAGTGCCCCCTCGGACACGGCGACCTTCTTCAACATCCTCGACACCCACGACGGCATCGGTCTGATGGGCGCCCGGGGGGTCCTGCCCGCCGCCGACATCGACCACATCGTGCGGACCGCCAAAGCGCCACGGGGCCTTCGTCTCCTTCAAGACGACCGAGGAAGGGACCGAGCCCTACGAGATCAACAGCACGTGGTGGAGCGCCGTCAACCCCGCCGCCGGCGGCGAAGACCTGGCATTTCAGGTCCGGCGCTACATCGCCTCGCGCAGCCTGGCGCTCGCCATCGCCGGCGTGCCCGGGGTCTACATCCACGGCGCCCTCGGCAGCGCGAACGACTTCGAGCGCGCCCGGGAGACCGACGTCGCGCGCGAGGTGAACCGCGGGCAGATCGACGCCGCGGCCGTCGAGGCCGAGATGCGGCGTCCCGGTTCGAAGCTCGACCTCCTGCGCCGCCTCGAGGGCCGGGTCAACCTTGCGCGCGTCGGCCGCCGCGCCTTCCACCCCAACGGGGGCCAGCAGGTGCTGACCCTCTCCCCGGACGTCTTCGCGGTCCTGCGCTCCGCGCCGGAGAACGACCGCCACGTCCTGGCCATGACCAACGTCACCGGCCGTGCCACCCGGGTCACGGTCCCGCTGAGACTGCTCCCGGACCGGGAGGCGGCCTGGCGGGATTTGCTCTCCCATCGGGAATGGGCCGTGGGGGCCGCGGGGCTTACCGTCGACTTCCAGCCCTACGACACACTGTGGCTCGAACCGGTCGGCCCGGACGGACGCGAGGCGCATTAGACTCCGCCCGCGAATCCTGCTAAAAGACCGGCAGATACCCCCTGGAACCCAAGGAGGCGGCCCATGGCGAAAATCAAGGTCAACACCCCGATCGTGGAGATGGACGGCGACGAGATGACGCGCATCATCTGGGCGATGATCAAGGAGAAGCTCATCCTGCCCTTTCTCGACGTGGACCTGAAATACTTCGACCTCGGCGTGCAGAAGCGCGACGAGACCGAGGACCGGGTCACCACGGAGTCGGCGCACGCCATCAAACACTACGGGGTGGGGGTGAAGTGCGCCACGATCACCCCGGACGCCGAGCGCGTCACGGAGTACCATCTCAAGCGCGCCTGGCCCTCGCCCAACGGCCAGATCCGCTCGATCCTGGACGGCACCGTCTTCCGCAAGCCCATCATGGTGAAAAACATCTCCCCGGCCGTGCGCAGCTGGCAGAAGCCGATCGTCATCGGCCGCCACGCCTACGGCGACCTCTACCGCGGGGTGGAGCTGGTGGTGGACCGGCCGGGCACGGTGGAGATCGTCTACACGCCCGCGGGCGGCCCGGAGCAGCGGCTGCTGGTGCACGATTTCAAGGGCCCCGGGGTCGTCATGGGCATCCACAACCTGGAGAAGTCGATCCGCTCCTTTGCCCGCGCCTGCATCACCTACGCGCTCGACGAGAAGGTGGAGCTGTGGTTTTCGATGAAGGACACCATCAGCAAGAAATACCACGCCTTTTTCAAGGACGTGTTCGCGCAGGAGGTGGCCGGCGCGGCAGGCCGACTTCGAAGCGGCCGGCATCGGCTACCGCTACATGCTGATCGACGATGCCGCGGCGCAGCTGATGAAGCAGGCCGGCGGCATCCTCTGGGCGCTCAGCAACTATGACGGGGACGTGTTCTCCGATGTGATCGCGGCCGGCTTCGGCAGCCTGGGGATGATGACCTCGGTGCTGGTCTCCCCGGACGGCAAGTTCGAATACGAGGCCGCCCACGGCACGGTGCGCCGGCACTTCTACGAGCACCTCAAGGGCAACCCCACCAGCACCAACTCCGTGGCCTCGATCTTCGCCTGGACCGGCGCGATCAAAAAACGCGGGGAGCTCGACGGCACCCCGCGGGTGACGGGGTTCGGCGCGAAGCTGGAGCAGGCCGTCATCGGCTGCATCGAGGACGGCGTGGTGACCAAGGACCTCCTGCCCCTCATGGAGCCCCGGCCGGCCGGCCACCAGTCGACGGAGGGGTTCATCGATGCCGTGGCGGCCCGGCTTGCAGAATAAAGATTGTGGCGCGGCCGACGGCGTGCGGCCGCGGCCGCGGACCCGGCTGATGGTTGAGGGGGCGTATCGAGGCTCATGGCGGACTTGCTGAAGATCGGGCTGGTGATCGCGGCCATCGTCGTCCTGGTCCGGCTCAAGGTCGCCTTGAGCATCACCCTGGCCGCCAGCGCCGCGGCGCTCGGCCTGCTCTACCGCCTGCCCCCGGTCGAGATCGGCGACGGGATCCTGCGGGCGGTCCTGGATGCCGAAAACTTCAAACTGGTCGTCGCCCTGCAGCTCGTGCTGGTCTTCAGCGCCGTGCTGAAGGAAACCGGCGGCATCGGACGTGCGATCGCCGCCTTGAGCCGCATCTTCGGCGACGCCCGCCCGACGCTCGCCTTCATCCCGGCGGTGGTCGGCCTGCTGCCGGTGGTGGGCGGCGCCATGCTCTCCGCCCCGCTGGTGGCCGAGGCCGCGGACGAGCTGGCGCTTTCGCCCGAACGGCGGACCTTCCTGAACTACTGGTTCCGCCACGTGTGGGAGTACACCGTGCCGACCTACGCCGCGGTGTTCCTGACCGCCGGGATTCTCGGGATCCCGGTGGTCGACCTCGTCGTCGCCAACCTGCCGCTCAGCGCGGCGGCGATCCTGGCCGGGGTCTTGTTCGGCTTCAGGGGCGTGCGGCGGACCGCCGCGCCGGAGGGCCGCCCGGGCGTCAGGGCGCTGGGGCGGCTCGCCGGCGACGTCCTCTTGAACCTGCTGCCCTTCCTGCTCGTGGTCCTGCTCACCCTGGCCTGCGACATCCACCTGGCCTACAGCCTGGCGCTGGTCACCGCGGGAACGGCCCTCGTCTGGCGGCTGCGGCCGGCAGCGCTGGCCCGGCTCGCGCGCCGGCACCTCTCCCTCGACCTGGCCGCCCTGATCTGGGCCATCATGATCTTCAAGGAGATCCTGCTGGCGACGGCGGCCATGGACCGCATCGCCGCGCAGCTTTCGGCCCTGGGGATGCCGCCCCTGGCCCTGGTGGTCCTGCTGCCCGCGCTGATCGCCTTCATCACCGGCTACACCACCGCCTTCGTCGGGCTGAGCTTCCCGGTCCTGCTCCCGCTGATCCCGGCCGGCCCCCTCGCCCCGTACTACGCGATGCTGGCGCTCGCGAGCGGGATCTGCGCCCACATGCTCTCGCCCATGCACGCCTGCCTGGTCATGACCCTGCAGTACTACGGGGCGCGCCTGGCGCCCACCTACCGCCTCCTGCTCCCCCCCGCGGCGACGGTGTTCCTGACCGCCGTCGGCGTCTTCGCCGCGGCGCAGTGGCTGGCCGGGTAGCGGGAAACGGCTTCTTCCTGAAGCTGCTCTTGATTCGGGAACCCGGTTCCGGGCCCCGGGCGCAGATCAAAAAAGGGTTAAGAGAGGGAAGGAGGCCGTCGGTCGCCGCGCGGATGGGAATGTCTTGGAAGCTTTCTGCAGCAAACAGCAGGGGTCTTCGACCTCAAGGCACTGAGTATTTCAACGATGTTGATGCTCGGTGGGATGTTTTCTGTGGGAGCGGCATCCTGCCGCGATCGTCGTGGCTGGAAGCCACTCCCACAGGAGTCATCACGCGATTGCCGACGAGATGACGCCGCACCCCATAACCCGCCTTTCATAAATCACCCGCTCACCCCGCGGGAAGCGGCGGGGATTTCTCTCGTATCCGCGGATCAAAGGCGAAAATCGTCGGTCACCGTCCGCCGGGGAGCGGCAGCGCCGGCCAGCTTCATGTTCGCGGAGAGAAAGTCGATGGTGTCGTCCAGAGTGCCTTCCTGGCTGAGTCTCCTGGCGGCGGCGAAAGCGGCCCGCCGGCTGATCTGAGCGGTCAGAATGAGATGCGACCGTTTTCGGTAATGGTGAAGGCGGCCCAGAAAAAGGGGTGGGACATCTCCTTTTTGGCAAATAATTCGAGCTGGGCCTGACGAAGTGCTTCCGCTTTGGACATGCCCTCTCCCAACCTTTTAAAGAACGCAATGGTCAGAAGAGTGGTGGCGGCATCGTCCACCGACCAGAGGGTGGCCACGACGGACTTGGCACCTGCCAACTGAAACGCCTGCCGGAGGCCGGCGGCGCCCTGCCCGGCGTGCACGTCGCCCAAGGCGGTTTGACAGGCGCTGAGCACGACGAGCTCGGTCGCGCGCAGGTCAAGCGCTCCGACTTCGATCCCGTAAAGCCGGCCATCTTCGCCTTTTATCTCGCCGGTGGGTCGGCGATTGGTGCCGGCCAAGCTGAGTTGGCAACGCAAGAAGGGGTTTTCCAGCAGCAGGCCGCGCTGGCCGGGACGAAACGTGTTTTCATCAACGGCACCGAACACTCCGTGGGTGCTGAGAAAGAGCACCTTTGGATGACGGACCGATTTGAGCCTTTCTTCCGAAGCATCGTCTCCGGACAGTATCACCGGCGCCATCTTCGCATAGGTCTCGAGATGGGGCCGGATGCCCTTGATTTCCACGGGCGACCAGTACAAGCGCGCCGCCGGAAATTCGACTTGATCGGCACGGGTGAGGACACCCCGATTGTAGTTCACATCCCCGATGACGACCGGCGCGGCGGCATTAATCCCCTTGACGCGGGCCGTGAGCAGATCACGGCCGCTGACCACGAATACGACCGGTGTAGACTCAAGCAGCAATTGCCCGTTGCCCGGAAGCGGCAGAGCGGCCCAGGGGGGGAGCCAAAGATGGGCATCCGGGCTCAAAATGAGTTGTCTGGCCGCCTTGAGCTCTTGAGCGAATGGATGCAGGATGCGCTTGGCGCAGTCGGAGGCGTTGCGGCGGTAGGCGGCAAGCATTTCGGGCGCCTTGGCCCGCAGCGTTTCAGTGATGTCCTTCTGCGCTTGCGTGGCGATCTCATTGAGCCGTTTCCGATAGCCCGCGTCGGTCTTCGTCAGATTGTTTTTTTTGGCGAAGGCGGCGATTTCGGCGTCGGCCTGGGCATAAATCCTCTCCCGCAATTGGCGCACGTCATCGTCCATGGTGTCGCGCAACTGCTTTACCGAAGTTTCAATCGGTGCGGCATCACCCAGATCGACAACTCTCACCTTCCCTTCGCCGGCGGCGGGTATGAGCCATGCCGCGTAGCGCGGCTTGCCGCCGATGGCATCAGCGCCCTTGCCCCCGAAATCGGGGGCCTGAAAACGGGCGAACTCCACAAGGAGACCCTCCTTGGGGATGGTTTTGCGGACATCATCCAGCTCGATCCATTGGGGGCTCGCAGTGCCCCCACGGGTTCTTCCCAGTTGTTTGGTCAGCTCCGCTTCGCGCTGCAACCATTGAGACAGGCCTTTGCGGGCCGAGTTGAATTCGTCCGAGCCTTCCTTCGCATCGTGAAGACGGGTGATGAGGTTGGCGATGGCGGCCTGGGTTTTGATCAAATCGGCCCCCATTCCGCCAGTCTGGCTGCGCGCGGCCAAAGTGCGTTCGGCCAGCAACTCGTGCACCATGGCCTTGGCATTAAGGAGCCATTCAGCCGATCCTGCAGCGATCAAGTCATTTTTGCTTCCGGCAACACCGATGGCCAGGGCCAGGTCGAGGTTATGCCCCTCCAAATAGCCCGGCCGGAACAGATAAGAAAGCTGCTCGGTCTGCGAGAGCGAGGGGAACACCCGCAGCACGTACTTTCGCTCGAGCCGCTGGCACTTCTCCATGGTCTCGGCGGCTTCTTTTAACCGGCCCAGATGCGCTAGCGCTCTGGCCTGCAAGGCAAAGGTCAGCGGAAGTGTCGGATTGTCCTCGCCGAGTCCCTTCAGCACCAGTTCCGTCGCACGGCTAAACAGGTCCAACGCCTCTTCATATCGTCCCAGCGCCAGACGTGAAAGGCCCAGGTTGAGAAGGTCGCGGCCATGCGTGTCCTTTCCGTAGTTGCGATCCCAGAACTGCTTCGCGCTGACAAACAGCCGGTCGGCCTCCTCGAAGTTGCCCAGATCGAGGTAAACTTCACCGAGCACGCTCTCCCGGTTGTGCCGCCGGGTATCCTCGGGGGGGAATTTCAATCCGTTCAGCGTATTGAGATCCCGCGAAAGTAAATCGCGTGCCCTGACGAACCAGGTGCGTGACTCGGCTACGAGTTTCTCGCGCGCCTCGGCGTCAGCGACCCGTTGCGCGTATTGGCCCTGGGCAAGCCCGATCTGGCGGTACATCGTGGCCTGATTGTGGCGAACCGTGAGAAGACTGACGGTGTCGCGGCGGGCTTGCAGAATCTGGGAGCATTCGTTGTAGGCCCGCTCCGCTTCGGCAATCTGTCCAATGCTTGAGTAATAGGTTGCAAGCGAGTTCAAAATCGTTGCCACATTGTTGATATGCTGATTCCCCCCGGCGCGAAATATGGATAACGCCTCGAGGAAAAACGGCTCCACCGGGCCGAGCTCGCCCATGGTCATATAGGCCTTGCCGAGATCGAAGGCGGCGGCGGCGGTCTGGACATGCCGGGCGCCATAGGTCAGGCGGCTCCACTCATAGATCTTTTTCCTGAGGTTGAGTGCCTCGACGTAGTTCCCTTTCCGGTGAAACTCGGCAGCCTGTCGCTGGGCGTTTTGAATATCCCGCGCCGAGGCGGCCTGCAGTTGACCGGCGGCGGGAGAAACAACCAATGTCAGCAAAAAAATGAGAAGGAACCACAGAATGGCGCGGCCGAAAGGACGCACCGGAATGTCCGGATTGGTCTGCAGTTCAAACTCATGACGTCTGTCGGCAATTGGACATTTCGCAATCGAGGTCATGGTCGCAAGGCCCTCCAAAGGACAACAGGTGGGTTAGAACGGACTTCGCGTCATTCGGGGCATGCATTTGAGCGTATGGGTCGGGAAGTACGATTTGACCGGAGAATATGTATTAAATCGGTTTTGTCAGCATCGATCGGATCGGGTCGCGACTTCAATCCCGCCCTGCGGCCCCGGTGTTGTTACCGCCACGGTCCACAAGAGGTTCGAGAACAAATCTCACTGCAGCAACGATTGTCTCGAACGACCCTGGGGGGGACGTTCAGGGGGTTTGGAGGGGGACTGTTGGTCCACCTATGGAAGGAGCCATGCCGATGATTGCCGCAGGGCCCGGAATGTCTTAAGTTTCCTTGTGATTGAATTCCCAAGGAAAGGAAAAAGGCAACATGAACACGTCAAGAATGGGTTGGATCGCTATCCTTGACAGCGGGGCCATGCCTGTCGGCGCGTGCGATCAGGACCGCCGCTCACCTGCAGCAGATCCCACCAGCGGCCATTTTGCCGCTAAGCCGAAATATGAAAAACGAGAGGATGAATAAGATGCACAGGTGTTGTACGGCAGTGATTCTGTTGGTGGTGAGCGCCCTGGGTTGCGCAGGATCCCAGCCGGTTCGGATGCAGCTGCCGCCGTCGGCCCGCATCGGGATCTTGAACCTCCTGGAACCGCAGATGACCCACGTGGATGTTGGCTCGCTGCGCATTGACGGGTACACCCATGGGTACATCGTGGACTGGGACATCCCGGGTTACATCAACCGAACGATCGAAAAAGAACTGAGGACCCGCCGCAGCTACACGTTCGTTCCCCTTCCTGTAACCGCCTCTGCCGGCTGGGACCAATCCATGTCAAGGGATATCCTCAAGGCCGTCGACACGTGGATGCCCGGTGACCTGAAGGCTTTTCTGGAACGCACGGCCGAAGAAAACCGGCTGGATGCAATCATCTCCGTGAGCACCTACGACTCCGGCTTGTGGGGGCAGAACGTCTGTTTTAAGATAGGCAATAGTCCGGTTGCCACCAAAGGATACGGGCTCTTCACCAGGGCGCGGTTGCTGTCGGAATTCTCGAATCTGCTCCCGGTGGGCCAAAACACGGCGGCCCCCTATGCCAATGTTATCGTAGCCGTTTTCCAGCCCCGGCCGGCCGCGCTGGCCGCCTATGGGCGGGCACCCTGCAGCAAATCATCTTTGTCGAACTTTCCATGGGAGAGCGACCTGCGGCTTCTCGGTCCGGCCGTCATCCAGCAGCTCAGGCCATACATTGAACGACTTTCCGCCGAAGCGGTTCAAACCGCTCTCGGAAGTGCGGGCATGCAACCTTGATGAAGAAACCTATTCTAACCGTTGAGCCGGGATCCATTTGGACTTTTCGCGGTATCATCCCCGACGAAGCTCGGAGGCTCCACCCAAAGGGGCCGTATGGAAATTGTCCTTGTGTCCGGGGAACTTGGCGCGCTAAAATATGCCCCGCACGACTCAAATGGAGCCATGAATAATTTTATCCACTACAACTTAAAGTGGTTATACGACAAACACCATGCTGAAAAAAATCAAGCAACAAATTCAAAAAGAAGCCGAGGGCATCGAACAGGAAATGTGGGAAACCGCTCTGTTCATTCATGCACACCCGGAATTGGGCTCGGAGGAGTTTCAGGCAGTTGAAAAGCTCACCAACTTGTTGGAAAGGCACGGTTTTGCGGTTGAACGCGAAGTCGCGGGCCTCAAAACAGCCTTCCGCGCCACGTATGCCTTAAATGGCCACAGTTCGCCAACCGTGGCATATCTGGCCGAGTATGACGCGCTGCCGGAAGTCGGGCACGCTTGCGGACACAACCTGATCGGAGTGATGAGTGCCGGCGCCGGCATCTTGCTTTCAAAGCTCAAAGATGGGCTCAAAGGACGTATCATCGTTCTTGGGACTCCGGATGAAGAAGGCGGGGGCGGCAAGATTTCGATGATCAAAGAAGGTGTGTTTCACGATATCGATGCTGCCATGATGATCCATCCGAGCGGCTCCGGAGACATTAAGCGCAAGTGGAACCTCGCCGCTTTTCCGGTGGTGGTGGAATTCCACGGCAAACCTGCGCATGCGGCCTCCAAACCCCATGAGGGGATCAACGCACTGGATGCGATGATTCAACTGTTTAACAATATCGCCCTGCTCCGGCAGCAGCTGAAAGATGATGTCAGGATTCACGGCGTCATCACGCATGGCGGGGCTGCCTCAAATATTATCCCGGAGTACACCCGAGGGACGTTTGCGGTTCGAGCCTCCGAATTAGACCGGACGTATGAAGTGCTGGAGAAATTCAAGAATTGTGTCAAGGCGGCTGCTTTGGCCACAGGCGCCACCGAAAACATTCACATTGATTTTGAAAAAGCATACCAACCTCTGATGACCAACAATGTGCTCATGGATTTATATGGCGAAAATATGCAATCCCTGGGAGTCGCGGTGGAAGAGCAGTCGGCTTCTGAACTCGGGGGCTCCTCGGACATGGGAAATGTGAGCCAGGTGGTTCCCGCCATTCACCCGAGCGGCGGAATCGTCGAACCGGGGCAGGAAATTGTCGGCCACAGTCACGAGTTTGCCGCCGCATCAAAATCCGAGCGGGCCAAAACCGCCATGATGCACGGAATGCAGGCCCTGGCGATGTGCGGAGTGGATCTGCTGGGGAATGCGGACACATTGAGGGCTGTCAAAGAAGATTTTCAACAATCCATAACAAAAAAGAAACCGGGTATGGCAGCAAAAACCCGGATTTGATCGATGGCCATAAGCAATAGAAGTCTTCCACGCTCCGCTTCCGGAATTACCACCGTCTTGAAATCCGGGGTGGCCTGTTTTCCCCTCCTTTTGCCGGCCAACTCATTTGCGGCACCTTCGGAACGATCGATTCCCGCATGGGGGCGGCCACATCGAACCCCGCCTTCAGGGTCCCGGCGGGGTGTCTTCCGGCCGGCGCGCCGGCCCGGCTTTCGAATTTTCCAGCTCTTCGATGGTCTGTTTGAGCCGGAACTCCCTGGCTTCGACCTTGACCAGCATCATCCCGAAGGACTCGGCCAGCTCCGCAAGAATTCCCGGGTAGCGCCCTTTCTTGGACAACTCGAAGAGCAGGCGGGCGTCCTCCTTGTCATAGCGCCCATTCGCGATCTTCTGGCAGGTCTTGTTCAACAGCTCGAACAGGTCCAGGTAGTATCGTTCGAAGTCCATGCGACACTCCTCGTTCCGGGTTGGATGCCGTATGTTCCTGCCCCGGCTGTCTCATGGCGCAACCGCGGCGCCAAGGCGACTTCCGCCGCGCCGGGTGATGTCCGGAATGCAGGCGGCGCGCAGGAGGACCCTGCCGGGAGATTGCTGCCAAACTGTCACCGGGTGCAACATGGTTTTGTGAAGCCCTTTCTTTTCACCCTATTTTAACTGCCGGTGATGCGACGGTCAAGTTCCGCCTCCCGCAGTATATCCCTGATCTTCTCTGTGGTGAAATTTTTCCGACTCATGCCGACCTCCCTCAATTACGCCCGAGATTATGCCAGAATGCTCGCACAAAATATAGACCGGTTTTCAGGGGTCAGGTCAGTCGTATGCAATAGAGTGGGTATCTTCGTTTAAATGGGTTTTAATGGGGCATTCGGTTTTAATGAGACATTCGCGCAGAACATGCATTGTTGCAGATAGGTGGAAAAAACGGGCGGATTTCAACCATAATCGGCATAGGGGACCGTGAGGATCTCACGGCGCCCCTGCCACACCACCCGGCATGCGGATCCGCACCGGGCGGTTCGAAAGATTGAGGTCACGCGGCGAGCCGGGGAAGCCCCAACCCGTCGAAGTAGCGGATGGGAAAGGCTGCGTTGATGGACATGGCCGAGTTTCGCCACCAGCGCCGGCCGTTGGCCGCCACCCTGGCCGCTGCGACGTTGGAAAGTCCCCGCCGCCGCAGCTCCCGATAGATGGTCTTGCCCCGTTTCCAGTGCTTGAGGTGAATCGCCCGCAGTCGGTGCCGCAGCCACTCGTCCAGTTGGGCGAAGATCCGCGGAGTATCGTCCGAAATCCTTGTCGGCATCTTGGACCCGATCCCTGAACGCGAACAGCTTCATCATCGCAAAAGTATAGGGATGGGGCAAAAAGATCTCAGCCTTGCTGGGCACTCCTGAACTGAGCGCGCCTGCGAGAACTATTGGCAACAGCCCGTCCTCCAAGGTGAGCGCCTCATCTACCGGATGGGCATGAATGCCGATTGACGGATGGGGACGTGCGCGGCGGGCATCCGCTCGGACCTTCGTACCCTTGAACCGACTCTGAGGCCCGGTGAGGATATCGATTTTTACACTGCCAGGATCAGCACCTCCCGCGCCGGGCTTAACAAACTGGTATTTTTCCGCGCCGGCGACGGCCTGATATCCAAGACGTTCGATGGCCTCAGCCAGGGGCTTCAATTTTTCAGATTCGATGAGAAGCTCAGGGCGCAGAAAGAGGTCAAGATCATTCGTAGAACGGGGCTCGGGCCATTCCCGCCAGAGTGTTCTACGGCCCTCTTTGGCCACGTGGACGACTTTAAGGTAGATACCAAAGCCGCCGCCGATGATGACGTTGACTTCCGAGCCCTCCATTTCGTGGAGCAGGTCGAGCAGCGATGTCTGAAGGTCTACGATGGTGATCATTGCCTGGCCTGCTCAACGCCCTTCAAAATAAACGATTTTACCTGTTCGGCTGTCTCCCTGTCCCGCTTGTCGCCGGCCATAAGCTCCAGATAAACCTGCACCGGAGAGGCCCACCAGAACTCCGCATTCTCCCGTGCATCGAAATATACCGTTTCATCATCCGTCTCTATGATTTCGACGTTCGGGAAGCGGTCCGTGCGGCTTCCGGACAGCCGCTCCAACAGCAGTTCCAACCGCGGGCAATAAACGCTCAGAAGATCCCCGCGCTGCATCACCGCATATTGCCCTACCGATGACGTCCCAGCCGCAACGATGGGAAGACCCAGTTCCTCTGATTGTCTTCGCAGCAACTGCCGGAGCGCTTCCCCCTCCGCCTGGACCTTCATGGGGATTCTTTCGTTGATGTTTGGGGAAGCATAGTTCCGGCTTAGTTTCTCTAAAAGCTTAGCGGGCTGCAGCAGGCGAATCGTCTCTTTTCGATCGATGATCAAATCCTCCTCAAGCGTCTTTAGGGACTTGGACACCGTGGACAGGCTCATGAGACTCTTGTTCCAACACTCCACCAGTATGTTGCGCCGGTTGACCTCGCTGCAAACCTCCTGAACGGTTTCGTAGGCTGGACACGAGAGAAAAACCCGCGCCACCATGGAACTGTTTTTTCGATAGATGTTTTTGATCGGAGCCGATGAGGAAAAACGGTTCTTCCCGCCGCTGCGAAATATGACAAACTTTCCCGGCACTACCACCACACCGTTGCCGCAAAGGTCAATGCCGCTGATCTGTTCCTGCTCAAGCTCCTGCAACTGCTGCTCGCTGAGAAACGGTAAGAAAAGGAGAGGCCAGCATCCCTTGGGAAGCGTCTCGGTTTTCAGCAGATTGAGGCCAGCTTTGAAGGCCTTGGGTGTTGAAAGGGCTTTGCACTCGACGGCGAACCTCGCCGTGTTTCCGCGCCAGGAAGCCTCAACCAAAACGTCGAAACCGATGGCTTTAGTTTTCTCCGGTTTATCTTTTAAAACCCGGAAGGAGAGCGGCGGCAGAACGACCTTACCGCTTCTGAGCAGGTTGACCATCTCTTTTTGATTCGGTATTTTCCTATTTATATCCATTTTCCTGTTCAAGAAAATAGTCTATTTTAGGAAAATAAGCAAGTGCATTTTTACATCGCCTAAAAAAGAAAAAAGGGCTACGACCGAAGCCGCAACCCCTTTGTGTACTGGTGCCGAGGGACGGAATTGAACCGCCGACACGGGGATTTTCAGACCCGCAATGGCAGGAACGAAAAAACCTAAAATTTCAACATTCTGAATTTATTAGTACTGTTAGAGGTGTTTCGGGTTTCGTTTGTTTTCATCGGGAATAATTTGACCTTGACGGGCACAATTTGGGCACAGCCAGATGCTCCAGGCTGCGGCTCCGGAGATAACTCCGAGAGCATCGGTTATTTGGATTCCTTTTCCGAAAGATCATGAAGAATCCGATCGATGCTTTGCGCCATGTTCGCCATTTTGGTCTCACAGACATCGTAGATAGCGTCAGCGTTCATGTCGAAATAATGGTGGCTCAGGATATCCCTCATTCCCTTGGCCCTTTTCCAGTCGACGTCCGGATAATGCGGCAGGAGCCGTCCGTCGGTGATGGTGTCGACTTTTTTGAGGCTCTCGCCGATAGCAATCAGTTGCATGCAGATGGCGTCCAGTTTTTCCATTCCAGCTGGAGACCCAGTGAAATCTTCAACGGAGCGGATCGGCCTAAAACGCTCCATCACAACCAGACACGCATGGTGGATCTGGCGGAAAATCTCGATCACCAAGTCCCGATCATACATAGATGGCCTCGGTGTCAATACGGCGTTTCAGGTACGGATTCATGGCAGTGCGGTAACTGACCACATCCACCGCAGCATGCAGCGTCTCTTCCAATTCCTGTTTGATGCCGATGAGGAAAAACAGGTCCTGCCGCTCCAAATCCACCACCACGTCCACATCGCTGCTCGGACCATGGCCGCCCTTGGCCACCGAGCCGAAAATTCCAAGGCGTCTCAGTCCATAGGATTGCTGAAATCTTGGTTTCGCCGACCGAAGAACGAATAGGACTGATTCCCTATTGATATGTTCACGGTTCATAGCCACTTACCCTGTTTGTATCGTCTTTGCTCTGCAGCAGCTGAATAGAATATACCACGGCTTAGGGATCGTGACAAACAGGTTTGCCGACAGTGTTCAGTTGAAATCTATCCGAAGCTGTTTAGTGCCTATTTACGCCCAAGGTAGAAAAAGGGGCCGGCGGAATTACCGCCAGCCCCTTTTAATTACTGGTGCCGAGGGACGGAATTGAACCGCCGACACGGGGATTTTCAGTCCCCTGCTCTACCGACTGAGCTACCTCGGCACACACTGCAACCAGATTTCAGCCTGATGTAATTAGGCGAGGCCCTGGTTTTTGTCAAGCTCTTTTTGACCGGGCCCCAGGTCGCCGAAGAGATGCTGGATGACGGTGCAGGCGGCGACGGCGGCGGTCTCGGCGCGCAGGACCCGCGGCCCGAGGCCGGCGCTGACGAACCCGGCGGCCTCGGCGGCGCCGACCTCATCCGCCGCGAAGCCCCCTTCCGGGCCGATCAGCGCCAGCACCGTGGCGGGCGCCGCGCGCCACCCGGCCGCTGCCGCGGCAGACAGTGGTCTTGCGGCCTGCTCCCAGAAGATGACCCCGAGATCGTAGGCGGGGCGAAGCGCGAGCACCTGCTCGAAGGTCAGGATGTCGCCGACGGCCATCAGGTCCCCGCGCCGGCACTGCTTGAGCGCCTCGACGGCGATCCGCTGC
The DNA here is from genome assembly GCA_963716785.1 of uncultured delta proteobacterium. Taxonomy (GTDB): domain Bacteria; phylum Desulfobacterota; class Desulfobacteria; order Desulfobacterales; family SpSt-501; genus SpSt-501. The sequence goes on from CAVQUW010000003.1 coordinate 111,386, forward strand.
CAGCGCTCCATGCGGGCGTCGGCTCGCCCGCCCTCGGGCCGGGCCACCGCGCGGCTGCTGACGAAAGGCTGCCAGCGCGCGGCCCCCAGCTCGGACAGCTGGCGCACCAGGCGGTCCATCTTCTTGTCCTTGAGAAACCCCTGGGCCACGTCCAGACGGATCGACGGCCGCCCCGGCGCCGGCCGGCTGTCGACGACGGCGAGAACTACCCGACCCGGGGCCATGACCTCGATACGGGCCTCGTGTTCCATCCCCGTGCCGTCGCACAGCCGGACCCTGTCCCCCGGCTTGAGCCGCAGCACGTTTTTCAGGTGCCGGGCTTCGGCTCCGGCCAGCGTGGCCCGGGAGCCCTCGATTTGACCGGACTCTACGAAGAAACAGCGCATGGCTTCAGACCGCGGCCGCCGGTCCGCCCTCGATGTCGGCGGCGGCCATCAGACCTCGACAAAATCGCGGCGGGGACGCCGCTCCCACAAAAAAAATTCCCCTTCCTCGACAAAATCGCGGCGGGGAGGCCGCTCCCACAAAAAAATTCCCTTCATGTCGGCGGCGGCCATCAGGCCCCTGCCCCGGCCCCGGAAATCCCGGTTTAGGCTCAGAGGTGCTTTCACCGGCGATCCGGACCTGCCGAAAGCATTTATACGCTAATCGACGCCGATGCAAACGGATTGTGGGAGAGGGCGCACCCGGCCCCGACATTTGTTTGAATGATTAATCCTTCCGTGCTATTGTAAGAAAGTCAACTTTCCGCTGCCCTAACTCCAGAATCAAGGGAGATCCGTCATGTTCGATTCCGACAAAAGGGACCCCGAAAAACCGAAAAACCAGCCGGCGGACACCAACGAACCCATCATCGATCTCGTCGAAGAGGTCGAGGAAGCAGCCGGCGGTCCTGATTTGATGGATCTGGAAAAAAATCTGCTCGAACTCGAACGCAAGATCGGCATCAGTCTCGGTGAGGACCCCCAAACGGGGGAAGAGGCATCCTATGAACTGCCCGAAATTTCCGACATCGACGCCATCGACCTCGATGACTTCCCCGAAGAAGGCCCCACCGTTCCCGAACCCGGAACACAGACAGCGGCTCCGAACGGCGTAGAAACCGCCGAAACCAGGGACATCGACTGGCTCTTCCAGGAGCTCGACGGCACGGGCAAGAACACGAGTGCCGATCTCGGCACCATCACCGAGATCACGGAGTTCGACGAGCAATTTCTGGAAGCCGAGGAAATCGACGACGACCCCCTGATGCTCGCGGAGGATGAACCCGCCGAGGAGGAGGAAGACGACGCCGCGGAATTGCTCGATCTTGAGGAGGACGAGGCCGACAACGAAATCGTCTGGCTCGACGACATTGCCGCCGAAGCCGCCGGCGATGCCGAGGACCTGGCCGAGATGCCCGCGACGCCCACCGGTGGGGAGCAGACCGAACCCGAGCCGCCTCCCGCCGGCATAGAGGCGGCAGGCCACATGCGCGAGACGCCGGAGCCATCCCACCCGGAGCTCTCTCCCCTGGCCGCAGCCGCCGTGGCCCCCCTGCTCTCCTCGGTGGGCTCGAGCCCGACAGAACAGACTGCCGCCGATGACCTTTTCGAGGGCACGCCGATTTCGAACGAACAGATCGACGCGGCCGTGGAGCGCATCATCGACCGGAAATTCGCCGGCAGAATCGAGGCCGTCATTGTGCAGGCGATCGAAAAGACCGTCTCCAGTGAAATCGAGAAGCTCAAGCGGCTTCTGCTCGAAAACGACCTCGAAAACGACACCCATTGACGCCGCCGCAACCGGAGCCTGCCGGGCCGCTTCGGACCGGGCTCCCGGAAGGGGTCCCGGCCCTGCCGCCGATGTGAGTTTGCCGCGGGCGGGGGCGGCTGCGGTGCCGCCCCCTCCAGCGCCCCCCGCCGGGACGGCAGGTTTCCCCCGCTTCTACCGCATCCGCGAAGCGTTTCCTCACAGCCCGCCGCAGGGTTCTTCAAAAAATCTGTTGATAATTCCTTCGATTGCTGCATAATTCTCGATTCGACTTGCCTGCACCGAAGCCCTCGCCCCCAAGCGGGCGGCACCGGCGCAGCTTCACAATGGAGGACGACAACCGCATGAGTGCCACCAATCTGCTGGACAAAGGCTACGAGCCTCACGATGTTGAGCGCCGCTGGTACGAATTCTGGGAGGAAAACGGCCTGTTCGCCGCCGAGGAGGAAAACCCGCGCCCGGGCTACTCCATCGTGATACCGCCCCCCAACGTCACGGGGGTGCTCCACATGGGGCACGCCCTCAACAACACGCTGCAGGATATTCTCTGCCGTCACCGCCGGCAGCGGGGGGACAACGTGCTGTGGATGCCGGGCACCGACCACGCCGGCATCGCCACCCAGAACGTCGTCGAGCGCAAACTGGCCCAGGAGGGGACGGACCGCCACGCGCTCGGCCGCGAGCGGTTCATCGCCGAAGTCTGGAAGTGGCGCGAGAAATACGGCAGCGCCATCATCAACCAGCTCAAGCGCATGGGCGCCTCCTGCGACTGGGCACGGGAGCGCTTCACCATGGACGAGGGGCTCTCGCGGGCCGTGCGCAAGGTGTTCGTGGAGCTCTACCAGCAAGGCCTCATCTACCGCGGTCAGTACATCATCAACTGGTGCCACCGCTGCCACACGGCCCTGGCCGATCTCGAGGTCGAGCACGAGGAGGTCGACGGGAACCTCTACCACGTGCGCTACCCCTTCAGCGACGGCAGCGACGGCGGCATCGTGGTGGCCACCACGCGGCCCGAAACCATGCTCGGGGACACGGCCGTCGCCGTCCACCCGGAGGACGAGCGCTACCGGCAGGTCAGCGCAGAGAGCGTCGTGCTGCCGCTCGTCAACCGTGAGATCCCGATCATCCGGGACAGCTACGTCGACATGAGCTTCGGCACAGGGGGGCTTAAAATCACCCCGGCCCACGACCCCAACGACTTCGAGGTGGGGCGGCGCCACGGGTTGGCAAGCCCCAAGGTCATCGGCGACGACGGACGCATGACGGCGGAGGCCGGGGTATTCCAAGGCCTCGAGCGGCTCGAGTGCCGCAAGCAGGTCGTGGAGGGACTCGAGCGTGCCGGGCTTCTGGTGAAGGTCGAACCCCACCGCCACAGCGTCGGCCACTGTTACCGGTGCAAGACGATGATCGAGCCCAACCTCTCGCTGCAGTGGTTCGTGCGGGCCAAGCCGCTCGCGGAGAAGGCCATCGCGGCGGTGAAAAGCGGCGAGACCCGCATCATCCCCGAGACCTGGGCGAACACCTATTTCGACTGGCTGGAGAACATCCGCGACTGGTGCATCTCGCGCCAGATCTGGTGGGGTCACCAGATCCCGGCCTGGACCTGCAGGGATTGCGGCGAGATCGTGGTGGCCATGGAGACGCCGCAGGCCTGCCCGCAGTGCGGCAGCCGCCGGCTCACCCAGGAGGAGGACGTGCTCGACACCTGGTTCAGCTCCGCCCTGTGGCCGTTCTCGACCATGGGGTGGCCGGACCACACCCCCCTGCTCAAGACCTTCTACCCGACTTCGGTCCTGGTGACCGGCTTCGACATCCTTTTCTTCTGGGTGGCCCGCATGATGATGATGGGCATCCATTTCATGGGGGCGGTCCCCTTCCGCGACGTCTATGTGCACGCACTGGTGCGCGACGAGGAAGGGCAGAAGATGAGCAAGTCCAAGGGCAACGTCATCGACCCGCTCGAGATCATCGAGCGCTACGGGACGGACGCCTTCCGGTTTACGCTCGCGGCCTTCGCCGCCCAGGGCCGCGACATCAAGATGTCGGAGCGCCGGGTCGAGGGCTACCGCCACTTCATCAACAAGCTCTGGAACGCGGCCCGCTTCGCCCTGATGCATCTCGAGCAACCCTATGAGACCCCGCCCCCCGCCGCCCTGTCGCTGGCGGACCGCTGGATCCTGTCGCGGCTCAACCGGGCCGCGGTCGAGGCCCGCCAGGCCTTGGACGCCTACCGCTTCAACGACGCCGCGGCGGTCCTCTACAACTTCGTCTGGCACGAGTTCTGCGACTGGTACCTCGAAGCGATCAAACCGGCCCTGCACGGCAAACTCGAGGCCGAGGCGCGCGAGGCCTCGCTCGCGGTGCTGTGGCGGGTGCTCCACGACGTGCTCATCCTCCTGCACCCGTTCATCCCCTTCGTGACCGAGGAAATCTGGCACAAGCTGCCCGGCGCCGAGGGCTCGATCATGCGCGCCGCGTTTCCCACCGACCGCGCCGATGCCGCGGGGACGGCCCCGGACCCTCGGGCCGAGACCCGGATGGGGCTGCTGATCGACATCATCACGGGGGTGCGCAACATCCGCGGAGAGATGGGGTTGCCGCCCGGGCTGGCGCTCGAAGCGGTCGTTTTCAGCGCGGAGGAAGCCTGCCGGACGCTGGTCACGCAACAGCAGGACATGATCGCGGCGCTGGCCCGGTTGAGTTCCGTCGCCGTGACCGCCAGCCCCGAACGGCCGAAGGCCTCGGCCACGGCCGTGGCCGGGGAGGCCACCGTCTACGTGCGCCTCGAGGGGATCATCGACTTCGCCAAGGAGACCCAACGGCTCCAAAAGGAACTCGACAAAATCGCCCGGGAAATCGGGTCCACCTCGAAAAAGCTCCACAACCAGGATTTTCTGGCCAAGGCGCCGGCGGAGGTCGTGACGAAGGTCAAGGCACAGCAGGACGGCCTGCTGGAGAAACAGCAGAAAATCCAGGCCAACATAGACAAGATCAAAGCCTATGATTCCGCTGCGTGACACCGTCCGGGCGCAAACCTACCCGCTGGTCAACCATGCGCTGATCGGTGTCAACATCCTGGTGTTCCTGGTGCAAATGGCCCAGGGGCCGGAGCTCGAGCGGTTTATCTACGAGTACGGGCTGGTGCCCGCCCGATACTCGGTCCCCGTCATCCGTCACTATTTTTCCGCCGGCGAGCAGGTGTTCGCGCTGGTATCCTTCATGTTTCTGCACGGGGGCTTCTGGCACCTGCTCGGCAACCTGTGGTCGCTCTATATTTTCGGGGACAACGTCGAGGACCGCCTCGGCCCTTTGCGCTACGGCATGTTTTACCTCTTGTGCGGTCTGGCCTCCGGGCTCGCGCACATGCTCCTGAACCGCTACTCCAACATCCCCACCATCGGTGCCAGCGGCGCCATCGCCGGGGTGATGGGGGCTTATTTTCTGCTCTATCCCCGCGCGCGGATCCTGACCCTGATCCCGATCATCATCATCCCCTACTTCATCGAGATCCCGGCCTTCATTTTTCTGGGGTTCTGGTTCGTGCTGCAATTCATCAACGCCGCCGGAAACAGTGGGGCCGGAGTCGCCTGGTGGGCCCACATCGGCGGGTTTGTCTTCGGGATGGTGCTGCTCAAAATTCTGCAGTCGATGCCGGAGACCGGTGCCTCGGCCCCCCTGCGCCGGGCGTCGGCACGCCGCTCCACCGCGCGCCTGCACCTTGTCCGGCCCGAGGTGTCGGCGGATGCCCCGCATGTCTACGGCACGATCACGGTGTCGCCGAGCGAGGCGCTCCAGGGCACCGGCAAACTCGTTGCCGTTTCCGTCGGGCACCAGAAAAAACTCCTGCGGCTCAAGATCCCCGCCGGTGTCGGCGCACGGCACATTGCTGCGTCTCAAGGGTCTCGGCAAGCCCGGTGCGGCCGTCGAGCAAGCCGATCTGCTCCTGAGGGTCGCCATCGCGGGCGAAAGCGAGTAGGACCCGCCGGCCGGCGGTAAACCGCTCAAGCCCGACGCGGATCGGTGTACGGGCACACGGTGGCACGCCCGCGGGCACGGCCGGCGGCGCGCACACAGCGGGGAGGGGGCTTCAGGCCTGCGAGGCGGGCACGCACGCCGGGGGGGCGAACAGGACCGATACCCGGTTGCGGCCGTTTTGCTTGGACATGTACATGGCCTGGTCGGCCCTTTTGATGAAGGAGGCCATGGCTTCGGCAGGTTGATATTCGGTGACGCCGATGCTGATGGTGTTGGAGACTTCGAGGCCCGAGGGGGGGAAGAACTTTTCGGCCTCGAGGGCCACCCGGATCCGCTGGGCCACCGGCCGGGCTTCATCGGCGGCGGTTTCCGGCAAAATGACCGTGAACTCCTCCCCGCCATAACGGTAGGCGGAATCGTTGGTGCGCAGGCAGCTCTTCAACACGTGACTGAACCGCACCAGCACCTTGTCGCCCTCCAGGTGACCGTGGGTGTCGTTGTATTCCTTGAAGTGGTCGATGTCGAGCAGCAGAAGGGCCAGGGGGTGGTGGTAACGCGTGGCGCGATCCACCTCAAGCTCGATCTGGCTGTAAAAGTGCCGTGAGTTGTAGAGGTTCGTCAAACCGTCGGTGATGGCGAGCTTCTGAAGCTTCTCCATCATGCGGTTGCGCTCCTCCGTGAGCTCACGCTCCCGCAGGACCCGCCGCACGCGCAGGACCAGCTCCTCCATCCGCACCGGTTTGACGACGAAATCGCTGGCACCGATTCCGACCGCGCCTTCGTAGGAGAAATTGTCGCTGTAGCCGGTCATCACGATCACGTCGGAATTGTGCTCTTTTTTGATGATCCGGGTGAGATCGAGGCCCGCTGAGCCCGCGGGGCCGAGGACTATGTCGGTGATGACGATGTCGAAGAGGGCTTTGCCGCAGAAGCTCCAGGGCCTGCTCCGCGCTGGCGGCCGAGCAACAGGCAAAACCGGCCAGGCGCATATAGTCCTCCATCGATTCACAGACGTCGGCCCGGTCGTCGACGATAAGGACTCGTTTCTCCATGCCCAATGCCCCCCAAAGCCTCGCGGACACGGCCTGTGCGCCCGTTTCGCGCATAAACCGTCATCGCTGCCTTGACACCGGCTGCGGTTCGCTGCTAATTAGATGATTTCGCTCACAGAGTGTAATATACCCGGAACGTAAAGCAGAGTCAACTTTCATGTTAACGCCGCCAAGCTGCCCAAGCAGCCGCACCGCGGCCTGCATCCCTGATATATGCGCCACATTCGAAACTTCAGCATCATCGCCCACATCGATCACGGGAAATCCACCCTCTCCGACCGGCTCATCCAGGCCAGCCGGATCGTGGCGGACCGGGATTTCCAGGACCAGATCCTGGACTCCATGGACATCGAGCGCGAACGGGGCATCACGATCAAGAGCCAGACGGTGTGCCTGCCCTACACCGCCGCGGACGGGAATTCCTATTCCCTGAACCTGATCGACACCCCGGGCCACGTCGATTTCACCTACGAAGTCTCCCGGGCGCTGGCCGCCTGCGACGGGGCGCTGCTCTTGGTCGACGCCAGCCAGGGGGTCGAAGCCCAGACGCTCGCCAACCTGTACCTGGCCCTCGAGCACAACCTGGAGATCATCCCCGTCATCAACAAGATCGACCTGCCCTCGGCGGACAGCGAGCGGGTGAAGCTGCAGATCGACTCCGACCTGGGGCTCGACCCGGAGGGGGCGCTGCTGGTGTCGGCCAAGGAGGGGATCGGGATCGAGCCGCTGCTCGAGGCCGTCGTCAAACGGCTGCCGCCCCCGAGCGGGGACCCGGAGGCGCCCCTGCGCGCCCTGATCTTCGACTCCCTCTACGACGCCTACCGCGGCACGGTGGTCTATTTCCGCGTCTTCGACGGCCGGGTGCGGGCCGGCGACGTCATCACCTTCATGGCCAACAAAGCCACCTACAAGGTCGAGGAGGTCGGCATCTTCCAGCTGCGCCAGATCCCGATGCCGGAGCTCGTCGCCGGCCAGGTGGGGTATCTGATCGCCGGGATCAAGACCATCAGCGACACCCACTGCGGGGACACCATCACGCTCAAGAACCGCCCCTGTGCGGCCGCGCTGCCCGGCTTCAAGGAAGCCAAGCCCGTGGTCTTCTCCTCGATCTACCCGGTGGCGGCGGATGACTACGAGGAACTGGCCGCCGGCCTCGAGAAACTCAAGCTGAACGACGCGGCCATCGTCTACGAGAAGGACTCCTCGGCGGCGCTCGGCTTCGGGTTCCGCTGCGGCTTTCTGGGGCTTTTGCACCTGGAGGTGGTCCAGGAACGCCTCGAGCGCGAGTACGGGCTGTCGCTGATCCTCACCGCACCGTCGGTCCGCTACCGGATCAAAATGCGGGACGGGTCCGAGGACACCATCGACAACCCGGCCCTCTACCCGGACCCGACGCGGATCGAGTCGACCTTCGAGCCGTTCATCCGCGCCACCATCATCGTCCCGGACCGGTACATGGGGGCGGTGATGAAGCTGTGCATGGAACGCAGGGGCGCCAACACGAATTACCAGTACCTGACGAGCGACCGGCTGGAGATGATCTTCGAGATGCCGCTCGCGGAGGCCATCTACGACTTTTACGACCGCTTGAAGTCCATCACCCAGGGCTACGGCTCCTTCGATTACGACCTCATCGACTACCGCGAAACCGACCTGGTCAAGCTCGACATCCTCATCAACGGCGAGCGCGTGGATGCGCTCTCCCTGCTCGTGCACCGCGATGCCGCCGTCCCGCGCGCCAGGGCCGCCTGCGAGAAGATCAAGGATGAAATGCCGCGGCAGATGTTCAAAATCGCGATCCAGGGGGCCATCGGCGGCAACGTCATCGCGCGCGAGACGGTCTCGCCCCTGCGCAAGGACGTGCTCGCCAAGTGCTACGGCGGGGATGTCTCCCGCAAGCGCAAGCTGCTCGACAAACAGAAGAAGGGCAAGAAGCGCATGAAGATGGTCGGCAAGGTGATGATCCCGCAGTCCGCCTTCCTCGCAGTGCTGAAGACGGACACGGATTGAGGAATTCGGAATTCGGAAGGCGGAAGGCGGAGTAAAAAAGGCGAAGGCGGAAGTTGGAAGGCTGAATTCGGAAGGCGGAAGGCGGAGTAAAAAAAGGCGAAGGCTGAAAGGGAAAAGGAAAAAATTAAAAAAATGGGTAGGACGGTAGCGGAGAAGATATTCGAGGCGCATGTGGTGGACCGGCCGACGGAGGAGGTGTGGGTGCTGCGGCTCGACGCGGTGCTCTGCCACGAGATCACCACCCCCACGGCCATCGTCGACCTCGTCCGCCGCGGCAAGGACCGCGTGTTCGACCCCGCCCGGATCAAGGCCGTGATCGACCACGTGAGCCCCGCCAAGGACTCCAAGACCGCCACCCAGGGGAAGATCCTGCGGGACTGGGTCCGGCGTCACGGGATCGAGGACTTCTTCGACATCGGCCGAAACGGCGTCTGCCACGCGCTCTTCCCGGAAAAGGGGTTCATCCGACCGGGGTTCACCGTGATCATGGGGGACTCCCACACCTGCACCCACGGGGCCTTCGGCGCCTTCGCCGCGGGGGTCGGGACCACGGACGCGGCCGTGGGCATCCTCAAAGGGGTGTGCGCCTTCCGCCGGCCGCGCACCATCCGGATCAGCATTGACGGGGAGCTCCCGGCCGGGGTGTTCGCCAAGGACGTCATCCTTTCGATCATCGCCCGCATCGGCGTCGACGGCGCCACCGACCGCATCATCGAGTTCGCGGGGCCCGTGGTCTCCGCGATGAGCATGGAAGCGCGCATGACGCTGTGCAACATGGCGGTCGAAGCCGGGGCCACCTGCGGGATCTGCCCCCCGGACAAGGTCACGGTCGATTACCTCTGGGAGTTCATCGCCGAGGACTACGCGGACCGGGAGGCGGCCGCGGCGGAATTTAAAACCTGGTGGGCCGACCCGGACGCCGTCTACGAGGCGGACCTCCGCCACGACGTCTCCGCCTTGGAGCCCCTGGTCACCCACGGGTTCAGGCCGGACAACGTGCGCCCGGTGCGCGAGATGGCCGGGACCCCGATCGACCAGGTCTTCATCGGCTCCTGCACCAACGGGCGGATCGAGGATCTGCGCGCCGCGGCCGGTGTCGTCAAGGGCCGCCGCATTCACCCGCACGTGCGCGGGATCATCGCGCCGGCCACCCCCAAGGTCCAGCGGCAGGCCCTTGCGGAAGGGCTCCTCGCGATCTTTCTGGATGCCGGCTTCTGCGTCACCAACCCCACCTGCGGCCCGTGTCTGGGGATGAGCACCGGGGTCCTGGCGGAAGGCGAGGTCTGCGCCTCCACCTCCAACCGCAATTTCACCGGCCGGATGGGCAAGGGCGGCATGGTGCACCTGATGAGCCCCGCCACGGCCGCGGCCTCGGCCATCGCCGGATCCATCGCCAACTCCGAGCTCTACACGCCGACGGGACGATCATCATGAAAAAATTTGGCGGCAGGCTTCTTTTCCTGGACCGGGCGGACATCAACACGGATGAAATCATCCCGGCCCGGTACCTGACCGAGACCGCCCGCGAGGCCCTCAAACCCTATCTGTTCGAGGACTTCCGGCTGGAGGGGTTCGACCCCGGCCGCGACATCGCGGGCAGGCAAGCGGTGATCAGCCGTGCGAATTTCGGCTGCGGCTCCTCCCGCGAGCATGCGCCCTGGGCCCTTGAAGCCAACGGCATCCGCCTGGTCATCGCCGAGAGCTTCGCCCGGATCTTTCGCCAGAACATGTTCAACTGCGGCCTGCTCGCCGTCGAGCTGCCGGCGGCGGTCATCGAGCGGGTCTTCCGGGAGCATGCCGCCTACGAGTGCCTTGCCGAGGCGGATGTGGCGAGCGGCGTGATCGAGATCCGTTCGGACGCCGGTACCGAGGATATCCCCTTTGCCCTCTCGGAGTTCGACCGCTCCCTGGTCGCAGCCGGCGGCTGGCTGGAGTACGCGGACAACCGATACTGATGAGCGCAACCGATCGAGGTTTCAAATGAATCGGAAAATCGCAGTGCTTGCCGGCGACGGGATCGGGCCGGAGATCATGTCCGAGGCCCTCAAGGTCCTCGATGCGGTGAAGCGGCGCTTCAGCCTGGGGTTGAGCTACGAGACGGCGGACGTCGGGGGATGCGCCATCGAGCGCTGCGGCGAGGCACTGCCCGCCGCCACGCTGAAGACCTGTGAAGAGAGCGCGGCCATCCTCTTCGGCGCGGTGGGCGGCCCCCGGTGGGAGGCCCTGCCGCCCGAACGACAGCCCGAGCGGGGATCGCTGTTGCCCCTGCGGCGACACTTCAACCTCTTCTGCAACCTGCGACCGGCGAAAATCATTCCGGCCCTCAAGGCCGCAAGCCCGCTCAGAGCCGACATCGTCGCGGACGGGTTCGACATCCTCTGCGTGCGCGAGCTGACCGGCGACATCTACTTCGGCCGCCCGCGTGGCCGCGAAGGCAGCGGGCCCGAGGAGCGGGCCTTCGACACCATGGCCTACCGGCGCCTGGAAGTCGAGCGCATCGCGCGGCGGCCTTTACGCTCGCCCGCGACCGCCGCCGGCTCGTGACCTCGGTCGACAAGGCCAACGTGCTCGCCACAAGCGTGCTCTGGCGCGAGGTCGTCAGCAGCGTCGCCGCCGACTTTGGAGATGTGCGCCTCGAGCACATGTATGTCGACAACGCCGCCATGCAGCTCGTGCGGGCCCCCGGGCGGTTCGACGTTCTGCTGTGCGGGAACATGTTCGGCGACATCCTCTCGGACGAATGCGCCATGATCACCGGCTCCCTCGGCCTGCTGCCTTCGGCCAGCATCAACGCGCAGCGCTTCGGCCTCTTCGAGCCCGCCGGCGGTTCGGCCCCGGACATCGCCGGCAAGGGCATTGCCAACCCCATCGCCCAGATCCTCTCGGCCGCCATGATGCTGCGCCTGTCCCTGGGGTGCGAGGAGGCCGCCCGAGCCATTGAACTGGCGGTCTCAGGCGCACTCGAAGACGGGCTGCGCACGGCCGACATCGCCGCCCCCGGCCGCCCCGTTCTCGGAACAGCGGAAATGGGGGACGCTATCGCCGCGCGGGTCGGCTCAGCGTAACCCGGCAAAAAGGCCAAGGCCGGAGACACGCCCGTGGCACTGCCGGCGCGCGTGCGCGACAGCTTGGAACCACGGCGGGGGACGAGGAGGGAAAGGCTCTTGGAAATTCAAGGATTCAATCTGCCCGACGATCTCTACTACGACGAAAACCATTTCTGGTTGCGCCAGGAGGCCGACGGCTTTTTGATGGGCATGAACGATTTCGCCCAGAGACTGTCCGGGGAGATCGTCTTCGTCCAATTGCCCGAAGAGGGCAAGCCTGTTTCGGCCGGCAAGAAGTTCGCCAAAGTGGAGTCCGGGAAATGGCTCGGCAAAGTGCTGGCGCCCTTCGACGGCGAGTTGATCGCCGTCAACGAGGAGCTCGAGACCGAACCCGGCCTGATCAACTCGGACTGCTACGGAAGGGGCTGGATGTACAAACTCAAAGCCACCGGGACCCCGGACCTCAGCCGTCTTTACCACGGGGCGGCGGCCGTCGGGCCCTGGCTGCGCGCCGAAATCGAAAAACACAAGGAAACGCTGAAACTTTAGCGGACCAACGCGAGAGGGGCGGCCTGCAATGCTGCCGGACCGCCCGCCCCCGCGCAGATGTTTTTGCCGATTTCCCCGACCGGGTTTCGAACCACCATGGGCGATATCAGGGCCGCCGCGGCGCGGCTTTTTTACTATCTGGCGCTTGGGGTATTCCTCCTGGCTCTCGACGGGCAGGAGCTCGAAGCGTCCTGGTGGCTCGAAGGCGCCCGCTTCCATGTCTCCGCGCACGGGCAGCTCGCCTGCGAGGAGTGCCATGCGGAGATCCCCGCCCGTTCATTGCACCCGGACCCGCGCCGCACGTCCAAGAGCACCCGGGATGCCTTCGATGCCGCACACTGCACCGGGTGCCACCGCAACGTCGCGCAGGATCTCGAAGAACACCGCCACGGGTCCGCGCATATCGAAGACCCCGCGGGCCATGCCGACTGCCTGCGCTGCCACGACCCCCACACGGCGGTCGCGGGCAGAGCGCGGTCGGAGGGCTACGACCCCGACCGGCCGCCTCAGGGACAGTGCGGGACCTGCCACGCGCCGCAGAAGACGCTTCCCGCCGGGGTCGCAGGCGAGGAGGGTTGCATGGGGTGCCACCGGCGGCCCGAGCCTGGCGACCCGCAGGCGGCCGCACGCATCGAACGGTTCTGCCGGCACTGCCATGGGGACGGGGACACCGAGCCGCAGGGGATCACCGGCCGGACCGTCCCCTTGATGGGGCGCGAGACGCCGCAGCGCACACCCCACGCCGCCGTCGCCTGCACCACCTGCCACCCCCAGGCCCCCGCCTACGGCCACGACCGCCAGAAGACCGCCGCCTGCACCGGGTGCCACCCGCGCCACGACGAACGCAAGGCCCACGATGCGCACCTGTCCGTGGCGTGCGAAGCCTGCCACATGCAGGGCGGGACCCCCGTGCGGGACCCCGCCACGCGGCGGGTCCTCCTTTTGCAAACAAGGGCGCTGGCCGCACCCCTGCAGAGCCACACGCTGGTGGATGTCAACGACCGGTCCGAGTGCCGGCGCTGCCATTTCAGCGGAAACCGGCTGGGTGCGGCCGCCATGGTGCTGCCGCCGAAGGGCCTCCTCTGCCTGCCCTGTCACCCGGCGACGATTTCCGCCGCGGACATCCCGACCCGGATTGCGCTGGCCGTTTTCGCAGTCGGCGCGGGGCTGGTCTGCCTGACGGTTTTTTCGGGCTGCCGGGGCGCACGACCCGCCGCTGCGCCCACGCGTAAACGGCACCCGAAGACGCTCGGAGGAGGATCCCCAAACGCCCCCCCCCGCCGGGCGGCGGCCCTGAAAGCGGTTTTCCTAGACGTGCTGCTGCAGCGCCGGCTCTTCAGGGCTTCCCCCCGACGCTGGCTGATCCACGGGCTGATCTTCTACCCGATGATCGTCCGCTGCGCCTGGGGGCTGCTCGGCCTGGCGGCCTCGGTGTGGGCGCCGGCCTGGGGCGGGGCCTGGGTCCTGCTCGACAAGAACCACTCCCTGGGCGAGGCGGTGTTCGATATTTCGGGGGTGATGATTCTGGCGGGGGTCGCCCTGACCGCGGCGCGGGGCCGGCGCGACGCCTCGCGCGGGATGCCCGGCCTTCCGCAGCGGGATTGGCCGGCCCTGGTGTTGATCGCAGCGGTTCTCGGCGCCGGCTTCGCACTCGAGGGACTACGGATGGCGATGACCGGGGACGGGACGGGTTTTGCGTTCGTCGGCTTCGCCATCGCCAGGCTGCTCGCCGGACACCCGTGGCTGACCGAGGTCTACGGGTACGCGTGGTACCTGCACGCGACCCTGACGGCGGCGCTGGCGGCCTATCTGCCGTTCAGCCGGTTAACGCACATCATCCTCTCACCGGTGGTCCTGGCCATGGACGCGTTTGCCCGGCACCGGTGAGGCCCGGTCCCCATGGCCTGATGCGCACAGAACGGTTCAGGGAGAAGCCTTGATGGCACCCCACAAATTCAGCATCCGAGAGCTTTTGGCGATCGAGGCCTGCACCAACTGCCGGCTGTGCGCGGACGTCTGCCCCGCCGTGTCCGCCTCCCTGGACGGCGGCCTGTCGGCGGTGACGCGTCTCAAACAGCTCAAGGATCTCCTGAAACGCCGCCACCCGCTCCTGGGGAAGATCCTGAGAAGGACCCGCCATGCCGAGGAGAAGGCCAAGGCGTTCGGGGAGGCGGCGTTCCGCTGCACGCTGTGCGGGAGCTGCCAGGAGATCTGCCCGGTCGGGATCCGGCTCAAGGACCTGTGGGTGTCGGTCCGCGCGGACTGCACCGACACCGAAAACGCGCCCGCCAAGCTCGGCATGATCAAGCGCAACCTTGAGAGCGCGCACAACGTGTTTGCCGAGGACCAGGAAGAGCGGGCCGAGTGGGTCGAGGACCTGGACGAGCCGCCCGCGGACGGCTTTATCCGCGACAAGGCGCGAGGTCGTCTATTTCACGGGGTGCGTTTCGGCCTACTTCCCGCTCGCCCAGAAAATCCCGCAGGCCTTCGTCGAGATCCTGGGCGCCGCCGGGGTCGATTTCACGCTCCTCGGCGAAGACGAGTGGTGCTGCGGGTTCCCGCTTCTGGGCGCCGGCATGCGCGATGAGGTCCAGGAGTTCGTGGCGCACAACGGCGAGGCCGTCCGGCGCCGGGGCGCCGAAGAAGTGGTGTTTTCCTGCCCTTCCTGCTACCAGATGTGGCTCGAGCACTACCCCGGCGAGGTGAAGATCTCCCATGCCGCGGAATACCTGCAGCGCCTGATCCGGCAGGGGCGGCTCCCCTTGAAAACCCTGGAGATGAAAGTCACCTACCACGACCCCTGCGACCTCGGCCGGGGGGCCGGGGTGTTCGACCCGCCGCGGGAAATCCTGCGCGCCATCCCCGGGGTGAAACTCGTCGAGCTTCCTCACAACCGCCGAGAATTGCACCTGCTGCGGGGGCGGGGGCAACCTCGAGATGGTGGACCCGGAGTTGGCGCGGGCGCATCGCCAGGCTCAAAATCGATGAGGTTCAGTCGACCGGGGCGCAGGCCGTGGTCACCTCCTGCCAGCAGTGCGTGCGCTCGATGATGAGCCATGTCCGGCGCAACAAGCTCAAGCTGGAGGTCCTGGACATCGTGCAGTTGGTCCGCAAGGCCCTCAAAAACCAGTGAAACGATACGATCCGAAAGGACATTTCCGATGCACCTGTACGATCTCGGCAAGCAGACCTGGCAAGACTCCCAGCTCCTCTACCACGCCCTGGCGGAGCTCGGCCGCGAGGGACTGATCCTGCTGTCGCCGTCCAGCCCCTATGTCTGCATCGGGTTCCACCAGGACCCGGCCAAGGAGGTGGACCTCGATTACTGCCGCCGCCGGGGGATCCCGGTGTTCCGGCGCGACGTGGGCGGGGGCGCGGTCTATCTCGACGGCAACCAGCTCTTCTTCCAGCTGGTGCTGCGGGCCGACGACCCGCGCATCCCCGCGGCCAGGGAGGTGTTCTACCGGAAGTTTCTGGAGCCGGTCGTCAGCGTCTACCGCCGCCTCGGCATCGCCGCCGAGTACAAGCCCATCAACGACGTGATCGCCGGCGCCCGCAAGATCAGCGGCAGCGGGGTGGGCGAGATCGGCCCGTCGATCGTCTTCGTGGGCAACCTGATCGTGGACTTCAACTACGAGATGATGGCGCGGGTTCTCAAGGTGCCCGACGAGAAGTTCCGCGACAAGGTGCACAAGACCTTAAAGGAGAACCTGTCGACCATCCGCAGGGAGTTGGGGGCCGAGCAGGCCGACGCCTGGACCGATCAGCGCCTGAACCGGCTATTGGTGGAGGAGTTCGAGAAACTCCTGGGACCGCTCGCGCCGCAGGGGGTCGACTCCGAGCTGCGCGCCAAGGCCGACGAGCTGCGGCGCGACCCTGCTGAGCGATGAGTGGCTGATGCAGCCGGGAAGGGGTGTTACCGGCGCCAAGGTCAAGATCCGCTCCGGGGTGCATGTCGTCCGGAAGGTCCACAAGGCCCAGGGGGGGCTGATCCGCGCCGATTTCGAGGTCCGCGAGGGCGCCTTCGCCGCCGTTTCGATTTCCGGGGATTTCTTCTGCTACCCCGCCCCGGGCGATCCCGCGGCTCGAGTCGGCGCTCGAAGGCCGCAAGACATCGGAGGTCAGGCGGGTGATCGCGGAATTCACCGACGCGAACCGGTGGGAGGTACCGGGGGTCGGACTTGACGACTGGCTGAGCGTGCTGCAAAGTTAACGTTTTGTTCGCACGTTCGTCAAACTCCAAGCGCTTGCGGCATGAATATTTTCGAGCATCGCGATTCTGATGGAACCGGAACCGATCATATCCCTTGAAGACGTCGCCATCCGCCTGGGCCGCCGCGTCCTGCTCAAGGGCACGAACTGGCGCATCCGCCCCGGGGAAAACTGGGCCCTGCTCGGCCCGAACGGTTCCGGGAAGACCTCGCTCGCCAAGGCCCTGGCCGGGCTGGTGCCCGTGGTTCAGGGCCGGGTCACGCGCCGCCCCGCGGGCGAAGGCTGCGCGGAAAGCCCGCCGGAAGCCGACGCGACGGCCTATGTCTCGCCCGAGCAGCACAAGGAGCTCCTGAAAAAGGAAGAGCTCGCGCTGGATGCCCGGGATTACAGCGGCAGGGTCCACGAGATCACGACCGTCGGCGACGTCATCCTGAACCGGGTCCCCGCCGAAGGCCCCGGCATCCGGTTGCGCCTGGCGGAGCTGGCGAACCGGCTCGGGATCCAGGCCCTGGTCGACAAGGACATCCAGTCCCTTTCGTCCGGGGAGATGCGCAAGACCCTGATCGCGCGCGCGCTGATGAAAACCCCCCGCCTGCTGATCCTCGACGAGCCGTTCGACGGGCTCGACCGTGCCGCGCGCCGCGGCCTGTCCGCGATCATCGAACGCCTGATGACCGAAAACGTGCAGGTCGTCCTGGTCACCCACCGCCGCGAGGAGCTCCTGCCCGGCATCACGCACCTGATGCTCCTGCGCGACGGGTCGGTCCGGCTCGCCGGGAAAAGGGAGGATGTCCTGAAGGAGGCCCGGGACGCGGTGACCGACACCCTGGGGGTTGGCGCCGCGCCGCGGGGCCCGCTCAGGGTCGCACCGCCCCCCGTGGGGACGGAGGGCGGCCGGCCCGAGGGAGAAGCGCAGCGCGTGTTGATCCGCATGCGTGCGGTCACCGTCGCCTACAAGGGGGTGCGCGTCCTGGACCGGGTCGACTGGACGATGAGAAGCGGCGAGAACTGGATGGTCCTCGGACCGAACGGGGCCGGGAAATCGACCCTGCTCAAGCTGATCCATGCGGACCACCCCCAAGCCTATGCCAATGACATCCATCTCTTCGGCAAACGGGTGGGCTCCGCGGAAAACATCTGGGACATCAAAGCACGCATCGGCCTCGTCTCCGCGCATCTCCAGGCCCGGTATCGCCACGACATCCGGGCGCTCGAGGTGATCTGCTCCGGGTTCTTCGACTCGGTCGGGCTCTACCGCACCTGCACCCGGACTCAAAAGGAAACCGCCCGACAGTGGGCCGAGACCCTCGGGATCGGCGCCTGGGTCGAGCAGGATTTCAGCCGGCTTTCCTACGGCCAGCGTCAGCTGGTCCTGCTGGCGCGTGCCATGGTGAAGTCCCCGCTGCTCTTGATCCTCGACGAACCGTGCGACGGGCTGGACGGCGCCAACCGAAGAAACCTGCTGCGGATCCTGGAGCAGATCGGAAGCCGCAGCGCATCGAACCTGCTCTACGTCACCCACCAACCGGAAGACCGGCTGCCGTGCATCACCCACACGCTCCGACTCGACCGCGGCCGGGTTTTGGACGACCCCTCCGACCCGGAGGGGTGCGCCCCGGGTCTTCCACGGGAGGAAGGGCCATCGCCGGCCCGGTGTCTCCCGGCCGGTCGCTGAGAGGCGGCACGGGCCTTGCGGCCGTGATCCGGCGCACCACTCAGAGAGGAGGGGGAGGACCTCGGGCCGCCCCCTCACGCTTGCGGCGCGACCACGGTGTTGCGGATGGCGCCGATCCTTCTCGATCCGGCACTCGACCACGTTGCCGGCCGCAAGCGTCACCGGCGGGTCCCGGAAAATACCGACACCGGGAGGCGTTCCGGTCGCGATGACATCGCCGGGCAGAAGCGTGATGTCCTCGCTGATGAACTCCAGGATGGCCGGAACGTCGAAAATCATGTGACGGGTGCTGTCCTGCTGCATCACGACCCCGTCCACGACGGCCGTGAGCATCAGGTCGTCGACGGCCCCCACCTCATCGGGGGTGATCAGGGCCGGGCCGAGGGGGGCGAAAGTGTCGAAGGACTTGCCGCGGAACCACTGAGGGTCGCCGAATTGGGCCTGACGCGCGGAAACGTCGTTCATCACGCAGAAACCGGCAATGTAGTCCATGGCTTCGGCGCGGCGAATGCGCTTGCCCTGCCGGCCGACCACCACCGCAAGCTCGACTTCCCAGTCCACCTGGCCGCTGCTGCGCGGAAGGAGGATGGGGTCGTAGGGGCCGCTGAGCGCATTGGGGGTCTTGGCAAAGAGGACCGGGCGCTCCGGCGGCGTGAACCCGCCCTCCTGACCGTGCGCCGCGAAGTTGATCCCGAGGCAGATGATCTTCGAAGGCCGGGCGACCGGGCTGCCAAGACGCACCTCCAGGGGCACACCGGGTTCCTCCACGCCGGCGACCCGCTCGGCCCATCCGTCCCGGAAAAACTCCTCGCTGATGTCCGGTATGTCCGGAAAAAGATTGCGCAAATCGACGATTCGCCCTTCCCGCCACAAGCCCGGCCTCTCCGCGCCCCGCCGGCCGAATCGAATCAGGCGCATGTCTCAGCCCTCATCCCGGGGTTTGGGGGCCTTTGCGGCTGCCTGATCCCGCGGGCCTTGCGCCGCGCCCCGCCCTTTGTCGAAGCAGTGGTTTCCGTACCAGTCGATCTGCCGGCAGATGCCCCGGACGATCTGGACCTCCTTGGCCCGCAGCTGCATGCGGGTGCCGAAATGCCGCAGGTTGTTCATGAAGGTGTCGGGGTTGTCCGGGTTGATGAAGGAGATCCGCACCAGCACTTCCTTGAGCTGCGCGTACATGGCGTCGAGCTCGAAGCGATTGGCCAGCCGGGGGGTGAACTGTCGGGGGGCGGCCAGGTTGAAGCGGAACAATTCGTAGCAGATGACCATGACCGCCTGGGCGAGGTTCAGGGAGGAGAAATCCGCGGTGGGGATGGAGACGAGGCTGTGGCAGTGGCGAAGATCCTCGTTGGTGAGCCCGCGGTCCTCGGGCCCGAAGAGGACCGCGACCGGGTTGTGCTCGGCCAGCGGAACGAGGGTCTCGGCCAGCCGCTCCGGCCGGCTGACGACCTGGCGCTGCCCCCCCAGCCGGGCGGTGGTGCCCACCACGTAGCTGAACTCCTTGAGGGCCTCCGCCAGGCAATCGTAGTGCTCCATGGCCTCCACCAGGTCCAGGGCGGAGTGGGTGGCCATCTTGCACACCCGCGTCAGGTCGCAGCGTGGGGGATCCACCACGATCAACCGGCGCAGGCCCATATTGCACATGGCGCGGGCGGCCGCCCCGATGTTCTCGGAGATCTGGGGCTGGACCAGCACGATGGCGATGTTGGCCAGGTTGACCTTGACGGCCATCAAACAACGATCTCGAAGCGGTTGAAGAAATACCCGATCTCGAAGGCCGCCGTTTCAGGGGCGTCGGATCCGTGCACGACGTTCTTCTCGATGTCGGTGGCGAATTCGCGGCGGATGGTTCCCTCCGCGGCCTTGCGAAAGTCGGTGGCGCCCATCAGATCGCGCCAGCGAACGATGGCGTTTTCGCCTTCGAGCACCATGACGACGGCGGGCCCCGAGCTCATGAAGGCGGTGAGGTCGTTGAAAAACGGGCGTTCGCGGTGGACGGCGTAAAACCCCTGGGCCTGGGCCCGGGTCAGGTGCACCATCTTCATGGCCACGATCTTGAGCCCCAGGCCCTCGATGCGCCGGATGACTTCGCCGGCCAGCCCACGGGCGACGCCGTCGGGTTTGACGATGGACAGAGTGCGTTCCATATCAGGGATTCCTTTCTTTAAACCGGTTTTTTGCCGCTGGCATAACAGATGGGCTGCGGCAAGTCAATCGGGATGAAGAGGGTCAGGCGGCGCGTTTAGGGCGCTTCGGCCGGCCGCCGGGTGTGAAGCATCCCGCTGCAAGCGGCGCGGCAGGCGCTCGCGGTGGCGATTTAATCAAGATCGCCCACCGGCTTCCGATCTGGCGGTTGACAAGGAACCGATCGTTTTTTTATAATTTGAGCCTGGTGCGGATTTGAGTCTCCCCGCAGCAAGCGGCGGGGGAAGGCGCTCGCTTTTTTAGGTTCAGGCTCGGGGTGGTGTCGCAATCCCCCGCAAGGCCGAAGAGAGGGTGGAAAATGCCGATCTATGAGTTCTTCTGTGCGGACTGCAACACGATTTTCAACTTCTTTTCACGCTCGGTGGACACGAAAAAGAAGCCGAAGTGCCCAAGGTGCAAAACCCGGACGCTCTCCCGGGTGATGTCGCGGTTTGCCTTCACCGGCAAGGCCAAGGAATCAGGCGACGGGGACGATCTGCCGATCGACGAGGGTCGGATGGAAAAAGCGATGCAGGCGCTGGCCGGCGAGGCGGAGTCGATCAGCGAGGACGACCCGCGCCAGGCAGCCAACCTGATGCGCAAGCTGACCGACATGACCGGGCTCGAGCTCGGCCCCGGCATGACCGAGGCCCTGCGGCGCATGGAACGCGGCGAGGACCCGGATCAGATCGAGGCGGAAATGGGCGATCTTCTCGAAGGCGAGGACCCCTTTGTGCTGCCCGGAAAGAAAGGGGGAAAGCCGGGCGGCGGGCACCCTGCGCCCCGGCGCGATGAGACCCTCTACGATCTGTGACGCCGGGGTGATTCCAACCCCGCAGGACACCAGGAGGAGGCATGCAGAAGGAAACCCTCGCGAAACTCGAGATACGCCAGGGTGACATCACCCGACTCGACGTGGACGCCATCGTCAATGCCGCCAACACCACGCTGCTCGGCGGCGGCGGGGTGGACGGCGCCATCCACCGGGCGGCGGGGCCCGAGCTGCTCGCGGAATGCCGCGGGATCGGAGGGTGCCCCACCGGCGAGGCCCGGATCACGAAGGGGTACCGGCTGACGGCGCGGCACGTGATCCACACGGTCGGCCCGGTCTACCGGGGCAGACCCCAGGACCGCGACGCTGCTCGCCGGCTGCTACAGCAACAGCCTGGCGCTGGCGGTGCGGCACCGGATCGCCACCATCGCCTTTCCGGCCATCAGCTGCGGGGTTTACGGCTACCCGATCGAGGAGGCGTGCCGGGTGGCGGTGGACACGACGGTCGCCTTTCTCACGGACCACCCTCAGATCCGCAAGGTGATCTTTGTTCTGTTTTCGCCCGATTACACCGCCGTCTACACGGGGTATCTCGCAACGCTGCAGTAACCGGCCAGCGGCGCTCCGCCTGCCCGAGCCCCCGGGGTCCGGTGACGCCGCCCAAAAAAGTCCGGGTTATTTTCACCCCCGCCGGCCGATTTGGATTGACAAACACGGCAACGGTCTCTAATATACGGTTTCTCTATGATTGGCATATCACCGGCAGCGCGGAAAACAGACCGACGTGGCCGCACAAGGAGGATCAACATGGTCGAGGTAACCCCCGCAGCGCATGATCAAATCGCTGAATACTTCAAAAACAAGGATGTTTCGCCGATCCGGATTTTTCTGAACGAGGGCGGCTGAGGCGGTCCGTCGCTGGCGATGGCTCTGGATGAGCCGCGCGATACCGACAGCCTCTTCAACGTGAACGGGTTCCAGTTCGTCATCGACAAGGAATTCTACGAAAAAGCCAAACCGGTGAAGGTCGACTTCATGGGGTACGGGTTCCGGATCAGCTCCGGCATCGAGTTCGCCCCAAGCGGAGGCGGCTGCGGCAGTTGCGGCAGCTCCTGCGAAACCCACTGAAATCTGATACCACCGACCGAGAAGATCGATCCCAGCAGCGCCCCCGGAGGCGCTGCTTCTTTTTGGGGCGGAGTGTTGGGACCGGCTGCTGTCCCGAAGCGCACTCGGTTGACGGGAATCGGTCGGGGTGATAGGGGTGACAAACACGAGTCACGCCTGCAAGGGCGGCGACAGGGTGCGGAAAGGTTCGAACGCGAAGCGCATCAACAGGTGGTGCGCATCGCGGGAGGCCGGCAATCCCGCCATGGCGGGACCCCCGGGCGTCAGACGGGGAGATGAAACCACTTCCACTCGAACGAGGTGGCCGGATGTGGGTGACATTGGCGCTGATGGCGCTGGCACTGGGGGCCTACGCCGCCTATCGGTATCATAAAAAGAATCGTTCCCGGCCGCTGCCGCCGGTGACCACCTACGTCTGCAACCACTGCGGGGAAAAAGACTGCCACTGCCAGAAGCAGCACTGAATGGTGTCGCACAAACCACTGGCCGATCGAAAGAAAGGGTTGGGGCATGCAGGAATTCATGGACATCGTGAAGGGACGCAGAAGCATCCGCAAGTACGAGGACAAGCCGGTACCCCCCGAGGCCCTGGACGCGGTGCTGGAAGCCGTGCGCTGGTCCCCGTCCTGGGCGAACACCCAATGCTGGGAACTGGTGGTGGTCACGGACGCCTCCATCAAGGAGCGGGTCCAGGCCAGCCTGCCCCCCAAGGGCAACCCGGCCGCCAGCGCCATCGTCCAGGCGCCGGTGCTGCTCGCCCTCTGCGGCAAGCTGAAGAGCTCCGGTTTTTACAAAGACCTGGCGACCACCAAGTTCGGTGACTGGTTCATGTTCGACCTGGGGATCGCCTGCCAGAGCATCTGCCTGACCGCCCACGCCCTCGGTCTGGGAACGGTGGTGGTCGGGTTGTTCGATCACGACAAGGCCGGGGCCGCCCTGAAGCTGCCTGCCGGCTGCGAACTGGTCGCGCTGATTCCCCTGGGGTACCCGGCCAAGGTTTCCTCGGCCCCCAATCGCCGGGAAATCGCGGAGTTCACGCACCGCAACACATTCTAGGCCTTGCCGGGGCGTTTCGGGAACGCCTGGCCACCCCGCGGCAAGGCCCCACACGGCTGCCATGTCGGATTCGGACGCTGAAGGCATCCTGAACTACCACGAGCAGACCAAGCATCGCGAGGAGCGCTACGCCCGGTCGCTCGGGTACATGGACTGGGCCAACCAGCCGGAGCCGTTTCGCACCTACGCGGGCGCCCCGGCCCTGGCCCTGCCGCTTCTGAACAGCGACCCGCCGGGCGGCCATCGCGGCCTGTACGAGCCGGCGGCGCAGGCCGCCCCGTTCACGCTCGAGGCCATCGCCGGCTTCCTCGAACTCTCCATGGGCCTTTCGGCCTGGAAGGCGTCAGGGGGCGCGCGCTGGCCGCTGCGCATGAACCCCTCGAGCGGCAACCTGCACCCCACCGAGACCCATCTCGTGCTGCCGCCGACCGCGGCCGGCGAGGCCGGGGTCTTCCACTACACCCCCCTGCAGCACGCCCTCGAGCGGCGGGCGGCGGTGCCGCCGGCGCTGTGGGACCGCATCCGCGCGCACTTTGGCGGGGAGGGGTTCCTGGCGGGGCTCACCAGCATTTTCTGGCGCGAGTCATGGAAGTACGGCGAACGCGCCCTGCGCTACTGCAACCACGACGTCGGCCACGCCCTGGCGGCCCTGCGGTTTGCCGCCAACCTTTACGGCTGGCGCATGGCCCACCTGGCCGCTTTGTCCGACCATGCGGTTAAGCTAGTGCTCGGCCTGGATCGCGCCGCCTACCCGGCGCTGGACGAGGAGCACCCGGACCTGCTCTGCTGGGTTCACCCCGGCCAGAAGCCGGGCGTTGACCCCGGACTGACGGACGACCTGGTCGCTGCCTTCGGCGCTCTGCCATTTCAGGGGCGCCCGAATGCCCTCAGCCCGCAGCACGTCGACTGGGAAATCATCACCCGTGCCGCCGCGCAAAGCTGCAAGCCCGCCACCGCCGCCGCGCGCGCAGAGCACGGGGATCGGCCGTGGGCCGCCGCCCCCGAGTCGCCGCTGTCGGCCGCGGCCATCATCCGCCGTCGGCGCAGCGCCACGGCCTTCGACCGCGGCCCCGGCATCCCGCGCCGGGGATTCGTCGCCATGCTCGACAAAACCCTGGCCCGCGACGGCGCGGCCCCCTTCGATGCCTGGACCGCCCCCCCCGCCCTGCACCTGGCGATCTTCGTCCACGGCGTGGAAGGCCTGGCCCCGGGGCTCTATTTTTTCTGCCGCAATGAGGACGACCTGCCCGAGATCCGCGGCCTGACCCGTCCGGAGTTCCTCTGGGAAGCGGTCGAACCGGGCTTTCCCCTTTATCTGCTGGAACGCGGGAACTTCCGGCCGACCGCCACGCGGGTGAGCTGCCACCAGGAGATCGCCGGCGAGGGAGCGTTTTCCCTGGGGATGCTGGCGCGTTTCGAGGAGACCCTGCGCCGGGAACCGCACCGCTACCGGCACCTGTTCTGGGAGAGCGGCATGATCGGCCAGGTCCTCTACCTCGAAGCCGAGGCGCTCGCGGTGCGCGGCACGGGCATCGGCTGCTTCTTCGACGACGCCGTGCACGAGCTGCTGGGGCTTGACTCCCACCAGTACCAGAGCCTCTACCACTTCACCGTCGGCGCGCCGCTCGAAGACCCGCGGATCGCCACCCACCCGCCCTATGCGCACCTGGGGGGTCGATAGGACGGTCGACCCGTCTGCCCGTCTGTCCGGTCGGCCGGTCGGTCCGCGCCGTGCATTGCCAGCATCCCTGATCGTGCCTATGGTAGAGGTCCGTCGTTTCCGCACAAATCCGGCAGTTCAAGACACGGAGACGGGCGACCGGTTGACGGGTCGACTGGATGACCGGAACGACGGGTCGACCGGCTGACCGGACAGACGGGTCGACCGAACAGACCGGCGACCGACATCCCCGAGGAGCAACCCCATGGCCCCCAACCGCTTGATCGACGAAAAAAGCCCCTATCTGCTGCAGCACGCCCACAACCCGGTCGAGTGGCACGCCTGGAGCGAGGCCGCCTTCGCCGCGGCCAAGGCGCAAAACAAGCCCATCTTCCTGTCCGTCGGCTACGCCACCTGCCACTGGTGCCACGTGATGGAGAAGGAATCCTTCGAAGACGACGAAGCCGCCCGCCACCTGAACGACACCTTCGTCTGCATCAAGGTCGACCGCGAGGAGCGCCCCGACATCGACGCCGTGTACATGGCCGCCTGCCAGATGATGACCGGCAGCGGCGGCTGGCCGCTCAGCATTTTCATGACCCCCGACCGGAAACCTTTCTTCGCCGCGACCTATATCCCCAAACGCAACCGCTTCGGCCGCAGCGGCCTGATCGAGCTCTGCGAACGGGTCAAGACGCTGTGGGCGGAGCAGCCCGGGCAGATCGCCGCCTCGGCCGAAGGCCTCACCGCGCAGCTCGGCAAAGCGTTCGAGTACGCGTCCGCCGAGGAGCCGGGCGTACGCGTGCTGGACCGCGCCTATGACGACATCGCCGCAAGCTTCGACGGCCGCCACGGCGGTTTCGGGCCGGCCCCGAAATTCCCGACCCCGCACCGGCTCCTGTTTCTGCTGCGCTGCCACGCACGCACCGGCGAGCCGCGGGCGCTCGAGATGGTGGAACGGACGCTGACGGCCATGCGTCTCGGCGGGATCTGGGACCACGTGGGGTTCGGGTTTCACCGCTACGCGACCGACCACGAGTGGCTCCTGCCGCATTTCGAGAAAATGCTCTACGACCAGGCCCTCATCGCCCTGGCCTGCCTGGAAGCGCACCAGGTCGGCGGGGACCCGCTGCCGGCCGAGACGGCCCGGGAGATCTTCACCTACGTCCTGCGGGACATGACCGCCCCCGAAGGCGGCTTCTATTCGGCGGAAGACGCCGACAGCGAGGGGGTCGAGGGCAAGTTCACCGTGTGGGGCGTGGACGAGTTTCGCCGGGTGCTGGGGGTCGAGGAGGCCGGGTTCTGGGAGCCGATCTTCAACCTGAGGCCGGAGGGCAACTTCCACGACGAGGCCACGGGCCGGCCGACCGGCGCCAACATCCTGCACCTCACCCGGCCGCTCGGCCGCTGGGCCCGCGAGCTGGACCTGGACGAGGAGGTCCTTGCAGAGCCGCTGGCAGGCGGCCCGCAGTCTCCTGTTCGAGGCCCGGAGCCGGCGCATCCCCCCGCTCAAGGACGACAAGATCCTGACCGACTGGAACGGGCTGATGATCGCCGCCCTGGCCGCCGGGAGCCTGGTCTTGGGCCGCGAGGACTACAAGGAGGCCGCCGTCCGGGCCGCACGCTTCATCCTGACGACCCTGCGGGCCGAGAACGGCCGCCTGCTTCACCGCTTCAGGGACGGCGAGCGCGCCATCGCCGGCCACGCCGGGGACTACGCCTTCCTGATCCACGGGCTGCTCCACCTCTACCGGGCCACCTTCGACATCGGCTTCGCCGAGGAGGCCGCCGCCCTGCAGCAGGTCATGGTCGCCGATTTCTGGGACGAGGACGCCGGCGGTTTTTTCCTGGTCGACCCGCACCACCTCGAGCTGCCGGTGCGGCCCAAGGAGCTCTACGACGGCGCCCTCCCCTCGGCCAACTCGGTCGCGCTCACCAACCTGCTGTGGCTCTCGCGGCTGACCGGGGAGACCCGCTGGGCGGAAAAAGCCCAGGAGCTTGTGCGGGCCTTTGCCGGCTCGGTGAGTCAAAATGCCCTCGGCCTTTACCGGGTTCCTCTGCGGGCTGGACCTGGCGCTGCGCCCCGGAAAGGACATCGTCGTGGCGGGAACCGCGGAGGCCGCTGACACCCGCGGCCTGCTTGCCGCGCTCAACCGAGGCTTTGCCCCGAACCAGGTGGCCCTGTTCAAGAGCGAGGACAACGCCGCACGCCTCTCCCGCTTCGCGGGCTACACCGACGGCCTGCAGGTCGCCCGGGGGCAGGCGGCCGCGCATCTGTGCGAGGGCGCGGCCTGCAAGGAGTCGGTCAGCGATATCGAACAACTGATCGAGCGGCTCTCCGGGTCCCGGACCGGCAAGGGGTAAAACGATGGGCCCCGCCCCACGCCGGAAGGACACCGCGGCCCGACCGGCCTCCGCCAGCGGCCCCGCCGGACCGGAACCACACCCGCACGCGCTGCCACCCGGGCAGCTGAGCGCCTTGCGCCGGCGCCTGGTCCTCTGGTACGAAAAAAATCAACGCCCGCTGCCCTGGCGCCGCACCCGGGACCCTTACCGCATCTGGGTCTCGGAGGTGATGCTGCAGCAGACCCAGGTCACGACCGTGATCCCGTACTACCAGCGCTTCATCGAGCGGTTTGCGGATGTCGCGCACCTGGCCCGGGCCGAGCTGCAGGAAGTGCTCAAATCGTGGGAGGGCCTGGGCTATTACACCCGGGCCCGCAATTTTCACCGGGCGGCGAAGCGTGGTGGTGGAACGGCACGGGGGCAAGGTTCCCGCCGACCGGGGGGAGTTCCGGGAGCTTCCCGGCGTGGGGGACTACATCGCCGCGGCCGTGTTGAGCATCGCCTTCGACCAGCCCTGGGCCGTGGTGGACGGCAACGTCAAGCGGGTCCTGGCGCGTCTCTTCGCCATGGACTACCCCGGTCAATGCCGCCGGCTCCGACCGGCACTTCCACCCGACCGCGGCCATGCTGCTCGACCGCCGCCGGCCGGGCCTCTTCAACCAGGCCATGATGGAGCTCGGCGCACTGGTGTGCACGCCCCGCCGCCCGGACTGCGGCCGCTGCCCGCTCGCGCGCCACTGCCGGGCGCACCGGACCGGCTCCGAAGCTCTTTACCCGCTGCGGGTCGCGCGCGCAACGCCCCCCGAGGTGGCCGTCGCCGTGGGGGTGGTGTTCAAAAAGGACCGCGTGCTGATCACCCGCCGCCCCCCCGCCGGGCTCCTGGGCGGTCTTTGGGAATTCCCGGGGGGCAAGATCCGCGACGGCGAGAAGCCGGAAGAGGCCTGTGTGCGGGAGATCCGCGAAGAGACGAACCTCAGGGTCGCGGTCGCAGCCCCCCTGGCGGAGGTCCGGCACCGCTACACGCACCTGCGCGTCGTCATGCAGGTGTTCTGCTGCCGGCACCTGTCGGGCCGGGTCCGCCTGAACGGTCCCGACGGACACCGCTGGATCCGTCTCGCGGAGATCCCGAACTACCCGTTTCCGCAGGCCAACCACAAATTCATACCCCTGCTCAGGCAGTGGGCCGCAAAGGTCGATAGGCCGAAGGCTGAAGGCTGAAGGTTTTATGGGCTTCAGCCCAAACACCTGCACAGCAGCATCTCCCCTGCCCCTCTTTTGCCAAAGAGGGGTGATCCCTCCCTTTGGTAATTGGATCGCTGCTTCCCGGATCAACCGGTTAGGTCGTTTCCCAAAGCGCACGGATCGGGACGGCATATAATTGATCACCGAAGCCGGCGACAGCCTCACCATCATACATCACAACCCCTGCGGCAAATCGTTCTCCGGTCGATCCCCGCAGTTTTTTCAAACCCCGGAAATCCTTTTCCGTGACCGTAGCGGCGGCTTTTACCTCAACACCCGCCACTTTTCCGGCCTGCTCCAGCACGATATCCACCTCCGCGCCGTCCTTATCCCGGAAGTGGTGGAATTGAACGGGTGTTTCGTTCCAACCCGCCTGCCGCTTGAGCTCTTGGAACACAAACGTCTCCAGCAGCTGACCCAGCATGGGGCGGTCTTTATGGAGAACTTCGGCGTCCACACCGACCAGGGCCGAGGCAAGACCGGTGTCGGCAAGATGCAGCTTGGGCGTCTTGATGAGGCGACTCAGTCGGTTGCTGTGCCACGGCGGCAACTGTTCCAGAAGGAATATCCTTTCCAAGAGCACCACGTAATCCCGGATGGTCGGCCGGCTCAACTGAAACGCCGATGCCATTTCGGCCACATTGACCAGTCGTGCGGTTTGACCGGCGGCAAGCTGAAACAGCCGCGGCAGTGACCCTAGAGCGCTGATGCGAGCCAGGTCGCGCACATCCCGCTGCACTACCGTTTCGATGTAGTCACGATACCAGGCGGTGCGTCGTTTCGGTGCCGCGCGCAAAAGCGCCGCCGGGTAGCCGCCTGCGGCAATCCGTCCTGCCAGCGCCGGACCGAGGCGCTCGACACGATGCTTTCGAAACCGAGCGATAAACAGCGCCTCAATGAAACGAGACATGCTGCCGGCAAGTTCATCTTGGGCCAGCGGGTGCAGCCTCAGGATCTCCATGCGCCCCGCCAGCGAGTCCGCCAGTTTGGGGACCAACAGCACATTGGCCGAACCGGTCAAAATAAAGCGGCCCGGCCGGCGGTCCCGGTCAACAGCAGATTTCAACGATAGAAAAAGGGTCGGAACACGCTGCACTTCATCCAGAACGGCTCTGTCCCCCAGGTCGGCCACAAACCCCACCGGATCGGCCTGGGCGGCTGCCAGTTGGACGTCGTCGTCAAAGGTAACGTATTCATAGCCTGCCGCGTCACCGACCATACGCGCCAAAGTGGTCTTACCGCACTGGCGCGGCCCATGGACCAACACCACCGGGGTGTCCTCCAGCGCCTCCTCCAGGCGCCTGCGTGCAAATCGCGGATATAGGGGCGACTCCATCATTGCGTCCATTCGAAAGTCGGATGTTCGGCTAAATGAAAGGTTACATATCGGCCAAATGAAAGGATGTCAACCGGTATCCGGTTATAGGGTAACCCCTTTCCCCCTAAAGCATTGATTCGTATCGACTGCGAGTATATGGTTATTAATCGTCTCATCATAATCCAGAGGCTCTCCGAAAATCCCTCCCGACCTCCCTTTACCAAAGGGAGGGATCACCCCTCTTTGGCAAAGAGGGGCAGGGGAGATATTACAGAACGGGTCCATTCAATTTAGAGACCGTTAATCACTATGCCCGACGTCCTGCTCATCCAGCCACCGATCCGGGATTTTTACCTGACCGCCAAGCGCACCATCCCCTACGGGTTGGCCTGCATCGCCGCCGCCTTGAACCGTAAGGGTTTCTCGGTCGCCCTGATCGACGCCCTGGCCAACGGCAAATCGCGGCCGATCGATCTTCCGGACGAGCTGAGCGATCTGAACGCGTTCTACGGGAAGCCGGACACCTCCCCGTTCGCCCTCTTCCACGGCTTCCGGCACTTCGGCGCGAGCTTCGAGCACATCGCCCGGCTGGCGGCGGAAAGCGCGGCGCCCCTGGTGGGCATCTCCGCCCTGTTCACCCCTTACCTCGGGGAAGCGCTCGCCACGGCGCAGGCGGTCAAAAACCGCCTTCCGCGCTGCAGAATCGTGCTCGGCGGGCACCACCCGACGGTAGCGCCGGAGAGCGTGCTGGAGTCGCCGACGGTGGATTTCATCCTGCGGGGCGAAGGCGAAGCGTCGATGCCCGAGCTCGCCGCGGCACTTCGAACCGGCTCCGACCTGAGCGCCGTCCCCGGGATCGGGTTCCGCCGGGCGGACGGCACCATCCACCTCAACCCGCCGGCCGTGATGACGCGTCTTGCGGACTGCCCCCTGCCGTCTCTCGATCTGCTCGACCGGCGGCACTACCGGCGCCACGGCCGCGGCAGTGTCGTGGTGGCGGCCAGCCGCGGCTGCCCGATGCGCTGCTCCTACTGCAGCGTCGGGGCGGACTCCTGGCTCCCCTACCGCCGCCGGACGGTCGCCGCCGTGCTGGCCGAGATCGAAGAGGCGGTCGCGCGGTACGGGGCGGTCTTCGTCGATTTCGAGGACGAGAACCTCTCGCTCGACCGCCGCTGGTTTCTCGAGCTCCTCGAGCGCATCGGCACGCGCTTCGGCGCCGGCACGCTCGAGCTGCGGGCCATGAACGGGCTTTACCCGCCAAGCCTGGACGCCGAGGTGATCGCGGCGATGCACACGGCCGGCTTCAAAGCCCTCAACCTGTCGCTCGGCGCCACCCAGCCGGCGCAGCTGGCGCGCTTCAGGCGCGCCGATGTGCGCCGGGCCTTCGACCGCGCCCTCGAATGCGCCGCGGAAGCCGGCCTGACGGCGGTCGGCTACGTCATCGTCGGCGCCCCCGACCAGCGCGCCGAGGATTCCCTGCAGGACCTGCTCTTCCTGGCCGAACGCCGGGTCCTGGCGGGGGTTTCCGTGTTCTACCCGGCACCGGGCAGCGCCGATTTCGACCGCTGCCGGCACCTGGGCGTTTTGCCCTCCGCCTTCAGCCGCATGCGCTCGAGCGCTCTGCCCGTCGCGCACACCACCAGCCGGCTCGAAGCCGCCACCCTGCTGCGTCTGGGGCGGGTGCTCAATTTCATGAAGCAGCTTCAGGACAGCGGCCCGGGGCTCCCCGGCCCGTCAATCGCGCCGCCTTCCGGTCTCAACCCCGGCAACCGGGTGGAAACCGGCCGCGCCCTGCTGGCGGCCTTTCTCGCGGATGGTACCATCCGGGGCATCACCCCGCAGGGAGAGATCTACACGCACCGCGGCGCCGCGCACTTGACGGCGTCGTTTCTGGAAGGGGTTAAACGGATTTCGCTCAAGGGGGCCGTCGCGCCGTTGCCGGGGGCGGGGGTGGAGGGAAACAGGGGGATTCGATGAAAGCCTACGATGCGCCGATGCACACCGCCGAGCACATTCTGAACCAGACGATGGACCGGGCCTTCGCCTGCGGCCGCAGCGTCAGCGCCCACATCGAGCGTCGCAAGTCCAAATGCGATTACCGTCTCGAGCGCCCGCTGTCGGAGGCGGAAACCCGGGCGGTGGAATCCGAGGTCAATCGCATCATCCGGGAAGACCTGCCCGTCACGGAGGAGTTCGTCACGCGCGAGACGGCCGAGCGGCATTACTTCACCGGCAAGCTGCCCCCCGGCGCCGGGGAGCGCATCCGCATCGTCAGGGTCGGCGACTACGACGCCTGCCCCTGCATCGGGCCCCACGTGGGTTCGACGGGGGAGATCCCCGCCTTCCGGATCGCCTCCGTCAGCCACGCCGACGGCACCCTGCGCATCCGCTTCACGCTGAGGGGATAGGGAAAGGGGTCAAGGGGGAGTTCGAGTGAAAAGAAAAGGAATTGGTTTAAGCCGCCCTGTTTTCTTACCCTCGAACCCTCGAATCCTTGACCCCTTGAACCCTTTCTTTTAAAACAACTGCAACCGCTCGCGGTAGACGCGAATGACGGTCTGGGGGTCGTCCGTCACCACGATGTTGTCGGCGATCCAGGCGGGCGCGCGATGCTGGCGGATCATTTCGTGAATCTGCTGCCGGACCCCGCTCCAGTAGCTGCCGTCGCCCTCGGTGTCGAAAAGGATCACGGGCACGGGCTCCAGGATGGCGAGCTTCATGTTGCACAGCGTGATGCCCAACTCCTCCAGCGACCCCAGCCCGCCGACGTTGAAAATCGGAAAGGAGGCGATCTCGAACCACTTCTGGCGGCTGTGGCGGCAGGTGGACTGGAACACCTGGCAGAAGTCCACGTCGGTCGTCATGGACTGGTCCGTGATGTCCAGGAAATTGGCGCCGGAGAGGATCCCGCGCTCGCGCGCCAGGGTGTTGGCCTGCTCCATCACGCCGCTGCCGCCGCCGGTGACGATGCCGATGCTCTTCCCCCAGAAGGCGATCAGCGCGTCGAGCAGGTCCCCGATGCGCCGACGCCCGCGGCGCGAGAGCTTCTGGTTCGAGCCGTAGAAGGCAAACAGCATGGATTTGTGAAAGTCGGCCAGCCGCTCCGGGGCCACGAAATAGCCCATGCCGTCGCGGATCGTGTGCACCATCATCCGCCGGTTCAACCCGGACACCCAGTACACGTCCAGTCCGAAGGCGTGATACTCCTGCAGCCGGTTGTGGTCCAACTGGGACAGAAACGGTCCGTGCTCGCTGGAAGGTTCCAGGAAATAGAGGGATTCGATCCGGCCCTCGCAGGTGAGGTTGACCAGGTCGCGGTGCTCCACCATGTTGGGGAAAAATTTCGCCGCCAGGGCGGCAGGCCCCGCGTCCAGCGCCGCCTGCAGCCGGTGGGTGGCATAAATGTGGGTGCAGTTGCTCTGCGGGGAGAAGTCCCGCCGCGCCAGGGCGCACATGGCACGCGTGACCTCGCAGGGCTCGTGGGGGCCGTTGGCGAAGATGCGGGCCTTCTGGATCCCGGGGCCGTCGTCGGGCAACACGGCGATCGGCCGGTCGATGAAGTGGCAGTTCGAAGGCTTGCGGCGGCGAAACCGCCCGGCCAGCCCGCTCATCTGGGCGAAGGAGTATACGGGGTGGAGCCGGCCGGGCCGCTGCCCGTTGCCGCCTTCCTCCCGGCGCGCGGCGCGGTACACCTTGGCCGTGATCAGGGGGTTGACGATGAGGTGCTCGCTCTGGTTGATGATCTCGAGATAGATCCGGATGCCCCGGGTCTTGATGGGGTCGAGCACCGTGGCGGCCAGGTTGCGGCCCAGCGAAAAACCGCTCTGCAGCACGACGAAGTGCTCGTTGAGATACATCGAGCAGGTGGTGATGACCCCTTCGCCGGCGGCAATGGCGACGGCCTGGACCGCCGAGCCCACCTGGTAGCGGTTGAGCAGCTCCCGGCCGTCCTCGCGCAGCAGGATGCGGCCGAGGACATCTTGGGTGAGCCCCTCGCGCAGGCGGCAGACGATCTTGTGCGGGGCGATGACGATCGTGCCGTCGCTCGAGATCGCCGTCGATGCCGGCAGTTTGAGCTCCGCCCGTTCGACCGCCGCGAGCACCTCCTCCGAGGTGAGCAGGGCGCCGGGGTCGCAATACACGAGCCTTCCGACCGGGAGCCCCAGGGAAAAAAACTCGCGCAGCGCCTCAAGCCCCGGGTACCCGGGGATGACGGCCGAGGCCTCGAGCCTGAGGGTCGCCTGGTCCCCGCGGGTTTTCGCCTGCGAGAGCGGTTCGCTTTCGATCTGCACGCCGAGACGCGCGATGCGCGAGCGCTCGCTGAAGAGGATGTGCTCGGGTCGTTCGCGCAGAAATTCGGCCAGGGGCGCGCGCAGACCGAAGGTCGTCTCGAAGACGATCCGTTTGCGGTCGGCGCTCAGGACTTTCGTGATGTAGCCGTCATCGGACTGCAGCAGACCCCGAAAAGCGTGGTGGTTGGCGGTTCGGTTTGCCATGACTCATTGTTCTGTTGAGGGTTGAGGTGCGATGCGCCGGGTGCCGGCCCAACCCGGCGGCGCCAGAATAGCAGGCCCCGCCGGCAAAATCCACCCCACCCCCCGGCCGGTTCGTTTCCAGGGCCGCCCTACATGAGGGGTTTTTCGGACAGGATGTTCTCGATGATCTTGATCAGGCTTCTGCTGGGGATGTCGTCCTCTTTCCATAAGCCGAGCTTGATGTGCTTCAGCAGCACGCCGTCGACCACCCACCCGAACCCGAGCTTGTCGAAAAAAACAATCGCTTCCTTGCCAGTGGATCCCATATCACCTCCGCCGTGATCGGCGCGTCACCCGGGTCTCACCCGGCCGGCCTCAGCCGTCGCTGATGGCCCCCCCGACGCGCTTTGTAAAAGGTATATCGTCCACTAGCGGCAATTACTTGACGGAAGATTGATGGCTTTTGAGACGAAAACCAGACTGAAGGCCGAAGGCTGAAGGCGGTTAGCCCGCAGGGAAAAAGGGAGGCACGCCTCACCGCGGTCACGCCCGGTCGGTATTCGCTCCGCCTTCCCCCTGAGGGAGGGGTTGATTGCCATCCCACGCGGCTTCCCGATCGGGGGGATGAATGTTTTTCGAAACCGTCGAGACCCCCGGTTTTTGTTGACTCGGGTTCATGCCTTTTCTAACATGGGGCCGCACCGTCCCCTCCGCGCCACGGAAGCGGGTCGTGGTTGGGCCGGGGGATGGGCGATTGACTCACAGGTACCGTGCCGGCCGCCGCAAGCGGCCACGAACTCTTTGCGCCTGCCGCAGTCGGTGTGAGGACTTGCCGTTTCGCCGCCCGCGGCGGCGCTCGCCCGGAGATCGCGGCCGGGTTATTCCGCAACCATGCCGATCCTCACCGAACACTCAGTGCCGCCGCCGCGTACCGGTCGCCCGCCGGCCGGGATCTTCGTCACCGATCTCGACGGGACCCTGCTGCGCTCGGACCGGACTTTGGCCGCAGTTGACCGCGAGTGTCTGGAACGTCTCGGCCGCCGCGGCATCGTGCGGGTCGTCGCCACCGGCCGGTCCATGTTCTCCTTCAACACGGTCGCGGTCCGCGACTGGCCCGTGGATTTCATCGTCTTCTCAACCGGGGCCGGGGTGGTCGATCACCCGGCCGGCCGTCTTCTCCGCAGCGCGTGTCTGGAGTTCTCGGAGCTGCGGCGGCCGTTCGAGTTGCTGGCCGGCTTGGGGCTCGATTTCATGGTGCATCGCCCCGTGCCGCACAACCACGTCTTCGGCTATGTGGCGAGCGCTTCCCCCGGCCCGGACTTCGAGCGCCGCCTGGCGGTCTACCGCGGCAGCGCCTTCCCCCTGGACGGCCCGATCGAAGCCTTCGGCCCCGCCGCGCAGCTGGTGGCCATCGCGCCGCCGGAGCGGGCGCAACAGGCCCTGGCGGCCGTGCGCCAGGGACTCAGCGGCCTGACCGTCATTCGAACGACCTCACCCCTCGACGGGCATTCGACCTGGATCGAGATCTTCCCGGAGGGGGTGTCCAAAAGCCGCACGGTGGCGTGGCTGACCTCACGCCTGGGCATCGCCCATCGCCGGACGCTTGCGGTGGGCAACGATTTCAACGACCTGGACCTGCTCGAGTGGGCGCACAAGAGCTGCGTGGTGGCCAACGCCCCGGAGGAGCTCAGACGTCGGTTTGCGGGGGTGGGTTCCAACGACGAGGGCGGTGTCTCCCAGGCGGTCGAGGGCTGGCTCGCAGGGCTTGACTCCGACACGTGACAACTCCGGGCGGAGCCGTCACCAGGGCTCGAAGCGCACCCCCTGGGCCAGGGGCAGGCTCGAGGACCAGTTGATCGTGCAGGTCTGCCGGCGCATGTAGGCTTTCCAGGCGTCCGAGCCCGCCTCGCGCCCCCCGCCGGTCTCCTTCTCGCCGCCGAAGGCGCCCCCGATCTCGGCCCCCGAGGTGCCCACGTTTACGTTGGCGATGCCGCAATCGCTGCCCCGGGCGCTGAGGAAGAGCTCCGCCTCGCGCAGGTCGTTGGTGAAGATGGCCGAGGAGAGCCCCTGGGGCACTTCGTTTTGAAGGGCAATGGCCTCCTCGATCTCACGGTAGCGGAGGAGGTGCAGAATCGGGGCGAAGGTCTCCTCCTGCAGCAGCGGGAGGTCCGGAGGACTTTCGCAAAGGCAGGGCCGCACGTAGGTCCCGGCCGCGAACAGCCCCCCGGCGAGCACCTCCCCGCCGGTACGGACCCTCCCCCCTTGGGCCTTGAGCCGCGCCAGCGCCTGCTGCATGGCGGTCCACCGCCGCGCGGTCGACCAGGGGCCCCATCAGGGTATCTTCCGCGAGGGGGTCTCCGATCTTCACGGCGCCGTAGGCATCCGTCAGACGCCCGGCCAGCTGATCGAAGATGCGCTCCTGGGCGATCACCCTGCGGATGCTGGTGCAGCGCTGGCCGGCGGTGCCGAGGGCGCCGAAGAGGATCGCCTTGAGCGCCAGATCGAGGTCGGCGCCGGGGCTGACGATCAGCGCGTTGTTGCCGCCGAGCTCGAGCAGGGTCCGCCCCAGGCGCTCGGCGACCACCTGGCCGACATGCCGCCCCATGGCGGTGCTGCCGGTGGCCGAGACGAGCGGCACCCGGCGGTCCCGGATCAGGGTCTCGCCGACCTCCTCACGATTGCCGATGAGCAGGTTCAGAACGCCCTCGCCCAACCCGTTGTCCCGCAGCACCCGACCGGCGATCTTGGTAACGGCGATGGCGCAAAGGGGCACTTTGGAGGAGGGCTTCCAGACCACGACATCGCCGGCGATGAGCGCCAGCATCGCGTTCCAGGCCCAGACGGCCACCGGGAAATTGAAGCTCGTGACCACGCCGACCGGCCCGAGCGGGTGCCACTGCTCGTAGAGGCGGTGACCGGGGCGTTCGCTGTGCATGCTCAGACCGTAGAGCATGCGCGACTGGCCGACGGCGAAATCGGCCATGTCGATCATCTCCTGGACCTCGCCCTCGCCTTCGGCGCGGATCTTCCCCATTTCGAGCGTGATCAGCGCGCCGAGTTCGGCCTTGTGCACGCGCAGGGCGTTGCCGATCCGGCGCACGATCTCGCCCCGGCGGGGGGCCGGCACGCTGCGCCAGAGGCGAAACGCCTCCGCGGCGCGCCCGAGGACCTCCTCGGTTTCCCGCCGGCCGGCGGTGCGCACGCACCCCAGCTCACGGCCGTCGATGGGGGAGAAGGAGCGCAGGAGCTCGCCCCGGCATTTCAGAAAAGAGCCGGTCGAGGCGCCCGATTGCTCCCCCAGAAGGTCCAGTTCGGCCAGGATCGCTTCCATCGGCGTCCCTCCTTGATGACTATTTTCGAGTTCATCCCTCATAGACGTAAAACCCCGGATGGGCGGCTTTCACAGTAGGCATCGGAGCTCGATGCCGCAAGCAGTCGCACCCGGGGACCATCTTCAGGCTAAGCCGTTGTTCTAC
Organism: uncultured delta proteobacterium; assembly: GCA_963716785.1. GTDB lineage: Bacteria > Desulfobacterota > Desulfobacteria > Desulfobacterales > SpSt-501 > SpSt-501. Next base: position 149,315 of record CAVQUW010000003.1, read on the forward strand.
CCGGCCACCTCCCTCACGGTTTCCTCGAAGAGGGTCAGGCACAGGTCGATTTCATCGGCCGACACCGTCAGGGACGGGCAGAAGCGGATGCTGTTCTCGCCGCACCCGAGGAGCAGCAGCCCTTTCTCGAAGGCCCGCTGGATGATCTCGCCGCGCGCCAGTCGGCCGCCGGCGTCCTTGGTTTCCGGGTCCTTGACCAGCTCGACACCACCATCAGGCCCTTGCCGCGCACGTCCCCGATGCACTCGAAGGTCGGTCTGCAGGCGGCGCAGCCCGGCCATCAGCCGCTCGCCCTGCACGCGCGGCGTTGTCCATCAGCCGCGCTTCCAGCAGGTCGATGGTGGCCAGGGCCGCCTGGCACGACAGGGGGTTGCCGCCGAAGGTGGAGGCATGCGAGCCGGCCTCCCAGTCCATGATATGCGCGCGGGCCACCGTGGCCCCCAGCGGCATACCCGGAAGCGATCCCCTTGGCCAGCGCCATGATGTCCGGCGCGACCCCGAAGTGCTCCATGGCGAACATCTTGCCGGTGCGGCCCATCCCGGACTGCACCTCGTCGGCCACGTAGAGGATCCCGTATTTCTCGGCGACGCTTGTGCAGCTCGCGGTGGAACTCCGGCGGGGGCACGACGTAGCCGCCCTCGCCCTGGATCGGCTCGACGAAAATGGCGGCCACCTCCTCGGGCGGCACGGTGGTGCGAAACAAGCGTGTCCTCGATCCAGCGGACGCAGTAAAGGTCGCAGGCTCGGATAGCAGTCAGGTTGAAGGCACAGCGGTAGCAGTAGGCGTAGGGGATGTGGGTAATGCCGGGGACGAGGGGGTTGTAGTGCTTCTTCTGGATGGTCTTGCTGGCGGTGAGGGAAAGGGCGCCCATCGTGCGGCCGTGGAAGGCGCCGAAAAAGGCGAGGTTCAACTCGCGCTTGGTGTGCCAGCGGGCCAGTTTGAAGGCCGCCTCCACCGCCTCGGCGCCGGAGTTGCCGAAGTAGACGCGCTTGACGCCTCTCCCCGGGGGCCAGGGCTGGCGAGTTTTTCGGCCAGGGTGATCTGCGGCGTGTAGTAAAAATCGGTGCCGGACATGTGCAGCAGCCGCTCGGCCTGGTCCTTGACGGCGGCGACGACGTCCGGGTGGCAGTGGCCCGTGGCGTTGACGGCGATCCCGGCGGTGAAGTCCAGAAAGCGGTTGCCGTCCACATCCAGGACCCAGAGACCTTCACCGCGCTCCACGACCAGCGGGTAGGCCCGGGTGTAGGAGGGGCTGACATGCGTCGAATCGAGACGGATCAATTCCTGCGCGCGGGGCCCGGGCAGGGCCGTGCGGATGTCGGGACGGTTCATCGTGACGCCTCCAGGGTCCGGGGTTTCAACCGACGAAATAAGTTCCAGCCAACCGCTGCATGGATCGGGCGACCGGACGCGCAAGGGCTGCGCCGAACGGCCCGGCAACAGGCGGAACTTTAGCTTTTAATGCGCGTAGGGTCAAGCGGTGCACGGTGCGGACACGGGCGGCCCGCGGGGGGGCCCGATCGGATGCCGGGTTGGAGGCGAAAGCGGTTGACGCGGAGGGAGCGACGGGGTAGGAAAACCAGGCTTGACGACTTCAACCGTCTTTTCTGTGGGAGCGGCATCTTGCCGCGATCCGATCGCGGCTGGAAGCCGCTCCCACAAGGACGGCGCCCCTTTGCCGGCAGGGTGACAGCTTCGCCGCAAACTGTCACAGAGTGAATCATCGCAGGGAAGTGTTTTCAGAATGTGATGCGGAATCCAGGCCGGGTGTGGATGCCGGATCAAGTCCGGCAGGACGAACTTTGCGTATTTGGCTGCCGGTCGAATAACATAGGAGGTGCTCATGTGTGCCGAGGTCAATCACCGCGCGTTGATCCACCGCGGGCGGGTGTTCTCGCTGATCAAGGAAAACGTCACCCTGGACAACGGGCGGACCACCGACCTCGAATACGTCGCGCATCCCGGGGCGGCCGCCATCGTGGCGCTGATCGAACCCGAAGAGGTGGTCCTGGTCCGCCAGTACCGGCACGCGCTCAAGGACTACATCTGGGAAATCCCGGCCGGCACCCTCGAACCCGGTGAGCCGGCGCTCGCCTGCGCCCGGCGCGAGCTCACCGAGGAGACGGGCTTTGCGGCCGCCGGCTGGCACAAGCTGGGGGAGATCACCCCGGTGCCGGGCTATTCCGACGAACGCATCCACCTTTTTCTCGCCACCGGGCTCGGCGCGGCAACCCAGGACCTCGACGCCGACGAGATCATCGCCGTGCACCGCTTTGCCTTGACTGAAGCTCTGTCCATGATCGGCCGGGGGGAGATCCAGGACGCCAAGTCCATCTGCGGGCTGCTGCTGGCGGAAAAGTGGCTGGAACGCCGTCCGTGATGACTTCGCAAAACGATCTTGTCACTTATCGGACACCACGAAGGATTAACATCAACCCCACCCGCAAAGGGAGAGCAATGTCTGAGGGAAGGTCGTCCGGAGGTGACCCCACCTGTGTCGTGCCGTTCTTTTTCTGCTTATGGGCTGACAGCCTTCAGCCTTCAGCCTTTAGCCTTTAGCCTGACCTTTTGCCCGTCATCTGCGTGACGTCCACCCGGATGACCACGGTCTTGGCGAGGGCCGCTTCGGAGTACTCGAAGGCGCCTGGCGTGTAATGCCCCATGATGATGTCGAGCGCCCGACGCTTGGCGTCGGGGTCTTCGATCAGAGACGCCCGCCCGAAACCGATGACGCTGCGGAAGCTCACGCCCCAATCGCAAGCCTTCGTTCCGGGCTTGAGCGCCACGCCGGCCTCCAATTCGAGGCACACACGGTCGTTGCGGCCGATGATGTCGATCTTGCGACCCTCGACCGCGCTGTGAAAATAGAAAGTTCCGTCGGAATAGCCGAAGGAGAGCGGAACGACGTAGGGCGTATCCCCGTCGCACAGGGCCATGCGGCAAACCTTGGCTTCGGCGATGACGGCCTCGACCTCGGTGGTTTCCGTGATTTCCTTTTCCTTACGGCGCATGTTCCCCCCTTCGTTTTATCCGGACATGGGTTACCCCGGGATTTCGATTCCGACGATGCGCTCGCGCATCGCCATCGACTCGGGAAATGCTTCCTGGTCGGCTTGAGTGGGAGATGCCGGGTCCGGTTAGACGCCCCGTTGCGGCTCCTTACCAGGGGCCGTCCGGAAGGTCAAGCGGGGCAAAGCGGTGGGAGTCCCTCGCGGAGCGGGCCGAGGGTGGCGGGCAGGGCCAGAACCGCGCGCGGTTGCCGTTTGGGTTTCGGTCATCGGGATCACCGTGATGGCACCCACAAAAAACCAGAAGGGCTCCATGATGCGGACGATGATGAACGTGTTGGTTCCAAGCGAGTGCACCACCAACCCGACGAAACCCGCCAGAAACCCCATGATGAGCCCCTGGTAGTACGGGTCCTCGGTCTCCCTGAGGCGCTGAAACGCCAGTTTGAACACCGAATACAACAGGTAGAGGAACGCGACCACTCCCACAAGACCGGTCTCCGTCAACACCCGCGGAAACTGGGCATCGACGAAAGTGTAACCGGCCACGCCGTAGCCGATGAAGGGGTGCTGATTGAAATCACCCAAGGCCTCCTTCCAGCTCTGAAGCCGTGCGGAAGTGGAGGTGTCAAGACGCACATCGCCGATGGTGATCTGGCCGGGCACCTCCGGCTGATTGAACGTGTAACAAGATCCGATTCTTGACGATTGAGGGCAGGAACAACGGGCTCAGGAGAAGTCCGACGGCCAGCAGCCCCACGATGATCAGCCGCCGTTCGGTCATGAACCCCAGGACCATGCAGGCCGGAATGAACGCCAGGTACGACGAGCGGGACTGGGTGAAAAAGAAGGGCGGCACCATGCACACGATCAACAGCAGCAGAAGGTGCCGGGTCTTGCGATCTTTGACCTTGGCCGCCAGACCGGCGGCCACCATGCCGATGAAGAGAAGGTAGCCGCCGAAGGTGTTGGGCTCGCCGACAGGTCCCTCGAAAGGCGCGCTGACCCGCTCGCCGCCGGGGATCTGAAAAAAGCCGATCACGGAGACCAGAAACGCGGTCAGGAAAAGGCAGAACACGAAACGCTTCAGCTGAGTGCCGTTGCGGACGTGGTTGACCATCATGAAAAAAACGATGAAATATTCGAAGTACTTCAGCACGTACAAGGCGCCGGTTTTCGGGTCCACCCGGCCGGCCATGAGTCCGAAGCCGGTGGACAGCACGCAGACCAGCATGTAAAACAGGATGGGCTTGTTCAGCGGTGTCTTCAAAAACAGCCCCAGGTCCTTCATCACCGCGTTTTTCGCAAACCAGCTCAGACCGATCAGAGCCAGCAGCACGTCCTCCATCCGCAGGGTCACCCCGCGCCCCAAGAGAGCCGCGGCCCGTTTCGCCCGCGATGAATTCGGGGGAGAGCAGCATCGAAAAAATCAGGATGTACAGCCCCCACTCGGTGTTGATGAAGGTCACCGTAAAAATGACCGAGCGCGCAGACGCAGATCAGCATTTTGGCCGGCGGGACCTGGGCGACCATTCCGCCGGTCAGCAGGGCGATCCCCAAGAACACAATGCCTATGGCAGCGTTGCGCATGGCGGCCTCCACGGCGTTGGGGTGTTTGGCCGGGACGCTTCGATGGCCTGGATGATCGGCATCAGGGCTCTCAATTGGTGAACAGTGCCTGGGCGTAGGACAGAAGCCATCCCGGAAGATAGACCGGGCAGGTCCTGCCAGAGAACCCCGATGGTGAAAACGGATATCGCCGTCACGAAGACAAGCACTCCGACGGCCTTGGCCAACGCGGTCGGCCAGCGCAGGCCGCCGCCTTCCCGGTCCGTGGCCGAAGCGTGGGGGCCGGGTGTATCCGGGCCGTAGTAGTAGTGGGAGTGGTAGCGGAAGTAATCCGGTCCCGCCTCGGGTTTGACTTTGTTCAGCACCACCCCCAGGACCTTGGCATCCACGTTGTCAAGGTTGGACTTGGCCCGTTTCAGTACGCCACGGCCGATTTTGCCCACGGTGTAGACCAGGAAGACACCGTCCATCATCGGGGCGATCTCGGTCGCATCGGCCACCGGCAGGATGGGGGGCGAATCGATGAAGACGAAATCGTACTCCTGCCGGGCTTCCCTCAGAAACTCCCGGAAACGCTCGGAGCTTAAGATTTCGGTCGGGTTCGGGGGTTTGGTGCCGGCGGTGACGAAATGCAGATTGTCCATACCCGGCGTCTTCAGAATGTCTTCGATCTCGAAATCCCCGAGGATGACGTCGGAGATGGTCTCGACCACCTCGCGCCAGTGATAATTGCCGAGAACATAGTCGGTGATCCCCGGCTCGCGGCCAAGGCCGAAAACCCGGTGCACGCTGGGCTTGCGCAGATCGGCGTCGATCAGCAAGACCTTGTTGCCCGCCTGCGCCATGCTGAGGGCGAGGTTGACGGAATTCAGGGTTTTCCCTTCCTGGACGAAGGAGCTCGTGATCAGAAAGAGCTTGCCCTTCGATTCCAATCGCAGGAACTGCAGGTTGGTCCTCAAGGCACGGAATGACTCGGTCGCCTGGGACTTCGGATCATATTGAACCACCAGGTCGTGTGCCCGGCTGTGAGCGCCCTCCTTGCGTTCCGGGCGTCCTTTCGTCCTGGAATCGACGCTCAAATGGGGGATCACCCCGAGCACCGGGACGCCAAGCAGCTCTTCCACGTCCTCGATGGTGCCCATGGAGGTGTCAAACACTTCGGCCAGGAAGGCCAACACCATCCCGATGATCGTACCCATCACAAGGCCGGTGAGGACAATCATCAGCTTGGAGGGGACATTGAAGGGCTTCTCCGGTTTCATGGCGGGCTTGACGATGGAGACCTCCTCCACCTTGCCGGATTCCTGGATGAGCACCTCCTGGTACTTGGCCTTGAGCTGCGAGTAAAGCGTCTCCTGCAGCTCGACCTCACGCTGCAGCCGTACGAGCTTCAATGCCTTTTCCGGAAGGCTCTGGTTCTCGCGCTGCAGCAGTTTCACCCGTTGCGCCAGCTCGGCTTCGCGGCTGATGCTGGCCTGCAGGAGCGAGCTCAGCTCCCGGCGCACTTCCCCGAACAAAGCCTGGATCTCGCTCGTCACCGCCTCGACCTGGGGGTGGCGCTCGGTCAGGGTGGTCAGCAGGGTCTGGCGCTTGAGGTTGAGCTCGCTCAGCTTGTTGCGAATGTGCTCGTGGGGGGAGCCCTGTGGGGCCGCGAGCAAAAAACCCATCAGCTTTTCGGCGTGGCCCTTGCCGGCGGAATCGAGCGCTTTGAGCTGCGATTCGATTTGCATGCGTTCGGCGCGGATCTTCTCGTGCTCGTTTTCCACGCTGTTCATCTTGCTGAGCGTATTGGCCGTCTGGGCGTCCATGGAAATCAGGTTGTTCACTTCCTTGAACGTCTGCAATTCACGCTCCACCCGCTTGAGGCGCTCGGATGTCTGCCCGAGCTGCTCCTCGATGAAGGCCCGGGTTTCGAAAGTCTTCTTGTTGTTCTGCTGAATATTGTAATCGCGGTAGGCCTGGGCCGTCATGTTGGCCACCCGGGCCGCTTCTTCGACCTGCGCTGAAATTGCGCGGATGTTGATGATGTGGGTCCCCTCCTGGGGTTTGGCCTCGACCATGCGCTTCAATTTCAGGATGACCTGCACGCGGCTTTCGTCTTCAGGAGCCGCCACCGCTTCGTTCCGGGCCTGGACCCAGCCCAAGAGCTCACCGGCACGCAGCAACACCGGGTGGCTCGCAATGATGTAGGCATGGGTCTCCATGTTCTCCGACTGGCGCCAATACGCTCCGGTAAGGGCTGATGCCAGGTTGGAGAAACGGTCGATCTTGATGGCGGCAGTCGATTCATACAGCGGCGACGGCTCCCTGAACTTGGCAAAGCCGTAGCTGCACAAACCGACCAGCAAGATCATCGAAACGATCGAGGCCTTGCGTTTGCGGATAATCCGCCAATAATCCCTTAAATCGACGTCGTATTGTGCCATGCGAAATACCCCTTGGTTCCGGGGATCGGATACCGATTACTTGATCCCGGTAATGTGGGCCGCACTGTTCCAGTCGATCACGACCCGTGCGGGCCAGATCGCCAGCTCGAGCAAGGGCCGGATTCGGTCCAGGAAGAGCTTGACATCCCCGAGACCGCTGCGCGGCACGTACACGAGATCCCCGCTGGCGAGCAGGATGTTCTGGGACCGGTCGCCCTTTTCGATCAACCGGTTCAGGTCCGCGGAGATAACCTCCGGCTGGGTGATGTCGCCGCGCACCACCCTGGTATCGCTCTGGTAGGCGAACGCGGTGGCCCCGCCGGCCTCGGAAATGGCGTCGATCAGGCGCATCTCCGATCCGCTGAAGGTGTAGGCACCGGGTTTCTGGACTTCCCCGAACACGTACACCCGGTTGGCTTCCTTGGAGAGCGTCGGCAGATAGATCAGGTCGCCGTCGTCGAGCACCATGTCCTGACTGGCGTCGCCCTGGATGATCGCACGATAGAGGTTGAGCGACACGGTCTCGCCGTTTTTGCGCCGGATGCGAACCGATTTCAAATCCGCATCCGGGGTGGGGCCGCCCCACGAGGTGAGCACCTCGAGAACGGTGGCGCGTCCGCGCAGGATGTGCTCACCGCTGCTGGTGCCGCTGTGCGCGGCCTTCGTTACTGCCCCCAGCAGCCTGACCGAACGGCTGCCGTACTGCTTGACCACCACGTCCACCTGCGGCCGCTTGAAATACTGTCCAAGCCGGGCAGTCAGCAGGCTGTCGAGCTCGCCCGCGGTCAAGCCGCCGACAGGCAGGTTCTCGACCAGCCCGAAGGAAATCCGGCCGCCCGGCCTGACCAGCAGTTCCTGGCGCGTGGCGCTGCTGCCCTCCCAGAGGGTGATCTCCAAGGTGTCTCCGGGGCCGATCTTGTATTCGGGCACGCCGTTGACGGTTTTGAACACCGCGTTTTCCCGCGGACCGGACTCCTCCGCCCGGGACGCGATCGATCCACCCTGAGGGTCGGAGGCGACGACCGTCTGGATCTTCTGCGCTCGGCCGGGCCAGATTTTGATCCCCTCACCGTAATTCGCCGCGCAGACCTCGGGCCGCCCGTCCCCGTCCAGATCCGCGGCGGCAAGGCCGTAATAGATGCCGGTAGCGGGAAACGCCCCGGAATAATGCTTCCAGTCGGAGTCGCCTTTCTTCACCCAGCAGACCACCCCCTGGTGGTCCAGGGAGCCCGCGACAATGTCCAGCAGACCGTCGCCGTTCACATCCACCGGCAGCACCTGCCAGAAGCTGAATTCCCCTGATTTGAATACCGGGTTCACGGAAGCTCCGGACCCGTCGCCTTCGACCCGCCCTTCGAGCCGCGCGCTCTCGACAAATCCGCCCCTGCCATCGCCGAGCAGAAGCTTCACCCCGGCTTTGTAGGCCGCCGCCGCGAGGTCCAATTTTCCATCCCCGTCGATATCGGCGGTGCGCACCGAATAATAGCTGCCTGGGACCACCGGCGGCAGCGCCGTCCACCCGCCGGTGCCGGCGATGCCCAGCCACACCCGCAGCGCCGCGTTGATGCCCCATCCCGCCCCGGCAACATCAAGGATACCGTCGCCGTTGAAATCGGCCACCGCAGCGTCCATGTAGATGCCGGTGACGGTCGGCGAAGGCCCGGGGACCCAGGTTCCGCGGCCGCTGCCCAGCCACACCTGAATGCCGCCCTGGCTGTCCGAAGATGAATTGGCCGCGACGATGTCCAGGTGGCCGTCGCCGTTGAGATCGGCGGTCGCAATGCCTTCGTACTTGTTGATTTCGATCGGCCCTTGGCCCGGCTGCCAGCTGCGGCCGCCCTGGTTGATCCACACCCGGATGCCCGACGACTGCCGCTGGACGCTGTAGATAAGGTCGGGGGATCCGTCCTCGTTCACATCGGCCACGGCCACCGAGCGCACATCCCCCTCAACCGTCAGGTGCTGCGTGGCGGCGACACCGCCTTTACCGTTGCCGTAGCTGATGGATATCAGACCAGGTTCGCCGGCGCCCCCAATGATATCGAGATTGCCGTCCCCATCCACATCGGCGAGAGCGACCGCCACGGTCTTGGCGGCGGTCGTCAGCCCGGTGGCTCGGACGCTTTCCGCCGGCGCTTTGGTGACGGCATGCGGCGCGCAGCCGCTGAGCGCCGCTGTCATTAGGAGGACGGCGAGCATCCCTCCGAGAAAGCCCATGGTGCGGCGCGTTGTAGAAAACGGCAACCGTCGCGGGTTTGTTGGCATGGTCAGACCCCTAAATCTTTGATGGCATCACCGACGATCCGGCTGTCCACCACTTGGGTCTTGTGCATCAACCCGATGAGCAGGCAGCGGTCGCAGAGGTTGTTGATACGCAGCGGAATCCCGCCGCTGAAACCATGGATCAGATCCACGGCCTCGCGGGTGAAAATGCCGCGCACGGCCCCGGCCGCCTTGAGCCGGAAGAGCACGTAGCGCATGGTGTTGTTCAAATCGAGGGGCTCCAGGTTGAATTTGACGGCGATCCGCTCCTTCAGTGGCTGCAGCCTGGCAACGTTGCCGAGCAGCGGCGGCTGGCCGAGCAGGATCAGGGTCAGGAGGAATTGATCGTCCGATTGATAGTTCAGAAGCATCCGCAGCTCGTCGAGGGTCTCGCGGTTGCCGATCACATGGGCCTCGTCGATCGCCAGCACGGTGGTTTGACCGGCGGTCTCGGATTGGAGCAGCAACCGCTGCAACTGGTCGAGTACCATCGTCTTGGACCCGTTTCCGTTCTCTACCGAGCCGCCCAGCTTGAGCACGATGGCCTTGAGCAGTTCCTCCGGTCCCAGGGCCGGGTTGGCGATCATCTGGAACTGGACCCGCTCCCGGTTGAGATGGTTCGCAAGCGCCTTGGTGACGGTCGTCTTGCCGCAGCCGACCTCGCCCGTCAGCATGGCCACGCCCTTGCGGTGCTCGATGACGTAGAGCAGCCGCCGCAGCGCCTCTTCGTGCTGGGGCGATCGATAGAAGACGTCGCGCGCCGGTACGTTCGCAAACGGTGTCTGTTTGAGTTTCCAATAGTCCAGATACATGGCATCACCAGGCCTCAATACGGTCGGCCAGACCGTCTCACAGGATCGGCTCCGGAACCGTTAGCCAGCTCTCCGGCGAAGGCGCCGGCCCTGCGGGAATCCCCCGTATGATTTGTTTGATCTCCTTCTGCGAAACGCAGGCCACAATGTTGAGCAGCGGCTCCTCCGCAAGGGTGATCATGCGCTCGGTCAGGACCTTGCGCCGCTGTGAGTCGAAGACGACCCGCACCTTCGGCCGCATCGGTTGGTCGGGATAGGTTTCAACCACTTTGCCGATCGCATCCGAATTCAGGCGTACGTAACTGTGAATGGGGAACACCGTGAACAGTCTCAACAACGCCTTCATGTGCGAACGCTGGAACTGGGTCTTGCAGCTTTTGAAGATGTACTTCACCGCGTCGAAAAAGCCGAGCTTGTCGCGGTTTGGGCGTGAGTGCACCAAAGCTTCATAAAGATCCAGCAGGCTGATGACCTGGGCGAATTCATTGATTTCGACGGCCGATAGACCCTGCGGGTAGCCGGTTCCGTCCATGCGCTCGTAGACCTGGGCCGCGCACTCGGCGAGGTAGGCGTACTCCTGACCGAGACCCTGGAGGATCTTGAAAGCGAGATTCGGCCGCTCCTTGAGTGCCTGCATTTCCGATGCGGAGAGAGGGCCCTGCTTGTTCACGATGTTCTCGGGGACCAAGGCCATGCCGACGTCGTGCAGCAGTCCGGCCAGGCCGACCTGTTCCTGCCGATGGACATCGTAGCCCAGGTACGGCGCCATCTTGACGGCATAGACGGCGACATTGACGGAGTGGTGGACGGCAAACTGGAGGCGGTCGTCCAGGTGCAGGGCCAGGCTGAACAGCGGGTCCCGCGGCGAGCTCTCCGCGGCCATCTGCCGCACGATCTTGAGGCCGGTTTCGATCTCAAAGGGCTTGCGCGCCCGGACGGCGGCGAACACCTGTTCTAGGTAGAGACCGGCTTGCCGGTAGAGCTCTTTGCGTTCCGCGTCGCAGGCGGCGGGCACAGGCGGTGACACCACCGTGCGAACGCCCGGTTTTGCGCCCACGGCACTCTGATCCGCGGCCAGCCTGGCAAAGGTGAACATCCGGGCCCCGTTACGACGGGAGGCCTTGTCTGGCCCGGGCTCAAGGTTCCTATGTGGCTGCATGACGGTTTCCATGATATCCGATCTGCTCCTTTGCCATCAGAAATCTCCGGCAGCCTCTGCCCATCCGTGTTCCCGATTTTTGAGGCAACCCGTTACGTTCATTTTCTGGAATCGTCCATTTTGCAAAAAACTTTAGTGCGAGAACAAAAAAATCGGATTATCCGAAAATTTGGGCAGTCCTTTGCCCAACCCAGACCTCAGCCCCCGGCGGTCCGATCCGGGTTGCCCCGAACCGACCGGCCGCGGCGCTCGAGGAAGCTGATCAGCACCACGACGATCAATGCCTGAAGAACCAGCAAGACGGCCTCCGCCGTGCCGGCACGGCGAAGCATCAGGGCGCTGGTTCCCATGCACAGGCTCATCAGGAAGATGAACAAAACGCTGTTCCGCCGGCAGCCCAGGACATCGGCCAACCGGTGGTGGAGATGGTCGCGGCCGACGTATTCGATCCACCCGCGGAAGCTCACCACCTTTCCGGTGACGATGCGGTCGATCGAGATGTAGACCATGTCGAAGATCAGGACCCAGAAGATCAGCAGCGGCGACACCAGGGACAGGAAGGGGCGCCCGTCGGCCCAGTCGCCGTAGACGGCGATGCAGGCGAGCACGAACCCGATCACGGTGCTGCCCGCATCGCCGAGAAAAATGGACGCCGGCCCGCGCCACTTCAAGTTGTAGGGAAGGAAACCGGCGCAGGCGCCCAGCATGGCCACGGCGATCCAACCGAGAAAAGGCTGGTCGGTCTGAAAGGCCACCGCCCCCAGAAAAAAAGCGATGATGGCGCCCAGCCCGGATGCCAGGCCGTCCATGCCGTCGAAGAAGTTCATGGCGTTGGTGATCCCGACGATCCACAGCACCGTGAGCAGCAGGTTCCCCAGCGTCGACCAGGTCCCCCAGCCCGCGGGCAGCACCTGCAGCACAATCCCGGAGCTCATCACCATCGCGGTGCACACCAGCTGGATCATCAGCTTGAGGCCGGCCGACACCTCGCGCCAGTCATCGAACACGCCGACCACAAAGAGAATCATGGTGGCGCTGAGCAGGGCGATCAGCTGGGGGGAAACCATCCCGTTGGCCACCAGAGAGACCACAAACCCGGAAAATACCGCCGCACCGCCGAGCAGCGGGGTGGCGCGGCCGTGGGTCTTGCGCGGGTCCGGAAGGTCGAGAATGCCCCAGCGCCGCGCCAGGTGCGCCACCACGGGCGTCAGGCTGAAGGAAATGCCGAAGGCCGCCATCAGAACATAGGCCCAACGCAGCCCCAAGCCGTAAAAAATGGCCTGGGCCTGCGGCGTCAGCAGGAGCAGGCTGGCGATGCCGACGGGAATAGCGACAAGGGTGCCTATTGTCCGCGTGCGCGCCCGCGCCGGCTTGTCGCAAGCCGACGGCGCCACCAGATACTGCAGGGGTGAATCCACTACCGCCCAATTGTCTAATGATGTCTGAGCTTTCATGCGTTCGACCGCCTTGTTCCAAAATGAACGATTTTTCGCTTATTTCAGATCGTAAGGCCTTCCCGACTTAAGCAATCTTTGTGTCGATCAGCGGCAACCGGTGCGGCGATAATTGAATCTCCCCGCAGCAAGCTGCGCGGAATCTTCGACCGTAAGGAATGGGGTCGTTTTTGATTCGCTCGCCAACCCCGCCGCAAGCGGCGGGGAATGCGCTCGCTGTTACGGTTCAAACCTCTAATTTTTTTTGAGTTTCTGTGGTCTTTATCGGCTCGGCACGAAAAAACTGTAGGTTTTTCATCAATCCGGCGACTGTCGGGAAGTTGGGGACGGCCCTATTGGCCGTTCCCGGTACCAGGCGGGGGACATGATTGGGGTGCTTTGTAAAAGGCCGCGGGGGTTCTTCTACCGTGAGGGATGCAGCGATCTATTGACGGTCTCGAAATTGAATGGACCCGTTCGGTAACATCTCCCCTGCCCCTCTCTGCCACAGAGGGGTGATCCCTGCCGTTGGTAAAGGGAGGTCAGGAGGGATTTTAGAGGAGCCTCTGGATGATGATGGGACCATTAACAACCGCTCGCTCGCTGCCCCGCGGACCGTTGCGTGGACTGCGCAAGTTGTCGCGGTTCAGCGGACGGTCTCGGCGATGAGGCCCGCGACAACGGCGATGACCCGCTCCGCCTCGTCATCGGAAAGTGAGGGGTAAAGGGGAAGAGAGACGCACTGCCGCCAGGCCTGCTCGGTCAAGGGGTAACCCGTGCGGTTCAGGAGGCGGTGGGTGGGGGTGTGGACCGGCCGCTCGCACCCGACACCCCGCCGGCGGGCGTGCTCGAGGAACCTGGTGCCGTCCGACCCGAGGTCGACCACGAAGCGGAAATAAAGGTGTTCGGGGGTATCGGCCGGGAGCACCAGCCCGAGCGCACCGAGGGCGCGCCGATAGCGGCGGGCGATTTCGCGGCGACGGCGGATGAAGTCGTCTAGCCGGCCAAGCTGGACCGACCCGACCGCCGCCTGAATATCGGTCAGCTTGTAGTTGTACCGCGGCCGCCAGGAATCCTTGCGGTCATAGGTCTTGAGGTCACGCACGCGGGCGGCCAGGTCCGCGGACCCGGTCGCGACCATTCCGCCCTCCCCGGCCGCGACCATCTTGGTGGCGTAAAAGGAGAAAACGGAAGCGCAGCCCAGGCTGCCGAGCGGCCGGCCGCGATAGGTCCCGCCCACCGCTTGGGCGCAGTCCTCGACGACCGGCACGCCCAATTCTATAAACGCATCCAGATCAGCCGCCAGGCCGAACATGTGCGGGACGATCACGGCCTTGGTATGCGCGCTCAGACGTCCTCTGACGTCGTCGGGGTCCAGGTTGAGGGTCCGCGGGTCGATTTCGGCCGGCACGGCTGAAGCGCCCGTGAAGGCCACGGCATTCAGGAGGGCCGAGCAGACGAAACTGGGGATGATCACCTCATCCCCCGGGCCGATCCCCATGGCGGCGAGCACCAGGTGCAGCGCCGCCGTACCCGAGCTGGCGCCGATCGCATGCGCGACGCCGAGCCGCGCCTTCAGGGCCTCCTCGAACCCGGCCAGGGCCCGGCCCTCGGCGATGTGGCCGGAACGGACCACACCCGCCGCCGCCTGAGCCTCCCCTTCGCCCAGGGTGGGTCGCGAGTGCGGAATAAATAAGGTGTTCTCGGTCATGATTCGAATAGACCTGTTTTGGAGGTTTAACTCGTGGGAACAACTTCCCTTGGGCGCCGAAGCCTTCGGCGAAGGCACGCAGCCTCGACGATCGAGGCCGGAGGCCTCTCCCACAAAAAAATGCCCTCAGCACCGGATCCCGTCACGGCCGTGCTCAGCCCGTGCACGCCGCAGCGAGCGTCCCGCCTCGGCGGGAAAGCGCAACGCCGGATCACGGACTGATGCGCCGCTTTACAGCGACCCGGCCGTACGCCGCAGCGACCGCGCGGCGAAGCGCAACGCAGGCTCCGGACTCTCCGCGAAGCCGGTGTTGACGGCTTCGATCAAAGCCCGCAGCCAAGGCGCGCGAGTTCCCGCCTCGGTCAGTATCGAGGCGTACGGGTCGCTTTAAAGCAAGCATCAGGCCGTCAGCCAAGGCGCCCGACGCTTTGGAAAGCGCAGCATACGTTTCCGTATGTGAGCAGTTCCAAACGGAGGGCAACGCAGTGCCACGCGATCACGGACTGATGCGCCGCTTTACAGCGACCCGGCCGTACGCCGCAGCGACGCGCGGGACGAAGCGCAACGCAGGCTCCGGGCTTTCAGCGAAGCCGTCCTCATATGTTGATGAACAGCCGCAGCGAGTGAAACGCCTCGGCATACCTGACCCTGCCCTGGGTCCCGCGAAAATTGGCAAAGGAGCGGGCCATTTCGACGATCGAAAGGTTCTCGATGTTGGTCTTCATCACCTGCGAGCGGTGGGCCTGCAGGGCCTCGATCTTCCGGTCGAGCGTGTCGGAAATGTCGATGTAGACCTGCGGGTTGAAATTCTGGGTGGTCGGCCCCTCGTAAAAGAGCACGTTGCGGATGTAGCGGGTGGCCGACATGATGGCCTGGGCCAGATGACGGTGGTCCTGGTGGGTGTCGTCGGGGAAGTTGCAGAAAATGAACTCGGGCTTCACCGCGGCAATCACCTCCTCGATCCTGCGGATGAGATCGGCGTCGACGCTGAGATGCGTGTCGGTGTACTCGCCCCAGAAAATCTCCTCGGCACCCAGGATCCGCTGGGATGTCAGCTGTTCGGTCATACGGGTTTCCGCCGGCGCCCCCCGGCCGCCGCCGGTCATCACCAGCAGAAAGAGCCGGTGGCCATTGCGGGTGTACTTGATCAGCGATCCGCCGCAACCGAACTCGATGTCGTCCGGGTGGGCGCCGATGGCCAGAATGTTGACTTTGCTCATCGCAAACCTCTCGCACTCTTGCGGTCATGACCGTTTGGCGATCCCTCAAGCCTGAGACGATTCATCACTGCCGCCCGGCCTGCTCGATGATCCCCGCGCTTTCCGGGCCGCAGTTGAAGATCAAATCCACGATTGACAGATGCGACTGGAAGCCGTCGAAAAGCTGGGGGTACACCGGGTGCTTGAAATCCTGGTGGATCACCCGCACCCCGCACTGCTCGAAACGCCCCATGTCCATGTAACCGGCGGCGCCCGCCCCGGCCAGGTAGGTGTCGGCACCAAGCGCACGGCAGATGTCGATCAACCGGCCGGTGGGATCCTCCGTCAACTCGAGGGTCGAGGCGCGCACCGCCGGCTTGTGAGCGATGCCCAGCCCCTCGCGCAGCCGTTCGATCAGATACAGGTTGAGCTCGGCGATGCCCTCCCAGCGCCGGGCGAAGGCCTGCTCGAAAAGGGGAACGGTGCGCTCGAAATACGGCGCCCGGCGGTAGTTGGTGCAGAGCGCCTGCAGGTGACGGCGTGCCCAATCGGATGTGTGGTCGATGCCGACTTCGCCGATCTTCTGGGGAAACCGGTAGGTGACCGGCACGGTCAGCCACTGCCGGCCGGCCGCGGTTTTGATGCGGTTGCGGTTTTGCCACTCGTTTTTCTTGTACTGGACGTTGTCCAGGTAGCAGAACACGTCGGCCTTGAGCATCTTGTCGAAATACCCGAGCCAGGGCAGGTACTGGGGCTGGTGAACGGCCAGGATCATGAGCTTCCGTCGACGAAAATCGGGTTGGAGAGCAGGCGGCTGTCGCCTTCGCCGCGCACCGCAACCCGGTAAAACGTCTTTCCCTCCCGCGGCAAGACGTCCGTGAATTCCATCGCCATGGGGGTTTTCCCTTCGACGAACCGCACCACCTCCCCGCCGCGGATGAGTTCCACCGCTACCCGGCGCGTGCTGCCGTCGGAGGCGGCCAGCCGCAGGCGCACGACCGGCGCGGGGCCGGCGGCAATGGTCTCACCCGGGCCGGCCGACCGGCCGCTTGCGGGGTGGTGTGCCTCGAATCCCTCCAGGACCAGGCGGTACCCCTTTGCCTTCTGAACGGCGTAGCTGCGCCCCTCGGCCAGGGCCGCCAGCACGGCGGCCCGCGTCTTGTCGCCGACGAGCAGCACGGTCTGGAACGTGTCGAGCGGAAATTCCCCCGGCTCGCCGTGGTAGTCGGCCTCCGCAATCCCCCAGACCGGAGCGCTCCGCTCGCCGCGGCAATATCCGAGGAGCAGCCGGTCCCAGAGCGCCCCTGGTTCGGTGAGCGTCGAGGTGTCGCCGTAGAGGGCGGCAAAACCCGTGTACTCTTTGGCCTGTTCCAGGTCCTCGGGGTGTCGCCCCGTCTTCAGCGTCACCGGCCCCGCGCGCACGCCGTCCGACGGCGTGATTCGACTCCGGGTGCGCCCAGAACACGAGGCCGCCACGGCCGCGGGTGTAGTCGATCACCTCCTGATACGGGGCGATCCCCTGGTCGCCGTGGTACGGGTCGTAGCGCGAGCTCGGAAAGGGGTGCCGGTCGCAGACCGCCAGAAGGCCGACGACGGCGAGGACGGCCCCGCCCCATCTCCGCCGGCCGGGGCGCGAGAAAAAAAGCCCCGCACCGAGAAAGGCGGCCACCGCTCCCGGAGCGATACCGGCAAGCTTCTCGAAAGCATAGCGGGTGGAGAACCCGTTGTGCAGCGTCGGGATTCCCAGGTAGTCATCGGCCCGCCCCATCCCGACGAGCAGCAGCTCCTTGTGGATGTCGTGGGCCGTCAAGTTCCCCCTGCAACGGGCTTCCGCCCCAGTGGTAGAACGGCGAGGACTGGACCCCGGGGATGAGCAGGACCGAGGACTGCCCCATGTTCAGCCGGGCGATCTCCTCCAAAAAGCGCTCCGGCCCCCCGCCGACGACGGACTTCATTTCAACGCCCAGTTTCAAGAGGCGGCGGAACGGCGGCAGCCCGTATTCCATCGCCACCCGATCGTGGTCGGTCAACACCAGCACATCCAGGCTCTCGGCCCGGGCGCGTTCGACGAGCTCGGCCGGCGACAGCCGACCGGAACTGAACGTGGAGTGGACATGGATGACCGCCGACAGCTGGCCGTTCCCGCCGGCCCAGGCCGAACCGCAGGCAAGCAGCAGGAGAATGAAAAGCATCACAAGGTCCCGATCGCGTAGCGCATGCCCGCCCGTCCGTCACGATTAACATTTCCAGTCAGCCTGGAAAAATGGTATCATAACACTGTGAGTTAAGCAAATCCGGAGACACCCGGAAGAGCTTGTTACAATTTGATATCATTAATAAAAACACGGCCGATACGCGGCCCGTCGCGGAGTGCCCCGGGGTGAGATTTCTTAGCAGAGCCTACACCGCCGTCTTTCCGGCCGCGGAGTTGCTGGCCGGCATGGGCCTGGCCCAGACGATCGCCACTTTCCAGGTGCATGCTTCCAACTTGCGGCTGTTCGCCAAGATGAAGGCGGTGGCCGCGGCAGGGTTTCAGCCGGTCCCCAACCAGGTGGTGATGCCGAGCCTGGGCACCTGGGCGACCGCCTTCGGCGGCGGGGTGCTGTTCACCCTGACCGTCGGCGCCGCGCTGGCGCTGCTTTCCGCCGCGGCCGCCTGGTGGTGGTCCGGTCTGGCAGGCGGCCGGCGGCCGGCCGGCGACCGCCCTGCTGGCCCTGTGGGCAGCCGCCCTGGTCGCGGTCAATCTGCGCGGGGTCGAGGTGTGGGTCAGCCTTTATTTCCTTGCGATCCCGGCCGCCGTGTCCGCGATCACCCTCGCATTTGCCGCCGGGGGCCGTCGGCCGCCCGGGCGACGCCTTCTGCTCTCACGCGTGCTGCCCGTGCTGATCCTGGCATTGGGGTGGTCCACCCAGTACGACGGCAACCTGATGACCGACCTGAGGGACCACCTGCTGATGGCGAACCCCGTCGGCGCGAGGGTGAGCTCCGCCTACTACCGCTACACGCTCTACCCGGCCGAGCTCTTCAAGCCGCTCGGGCAGCGCCAGGTCAAGACCGTGGCCCTGGACGGCCCCATGGCCCATGGTCTCCGAGATCCACTCGCCCGCGACCTGATCGCTCACGACTACCTTCCCGTGGACCCCGAATGCGATCCGGACCTTCGCGTTCAAGCGTCCGGCGGCCGCCTGGTGTTTACGCAGGACGGGCGTGTGTTGGCCGACCTCTCGACCGAACGCTTCTTGAGCGCCCCCCGCGAGACACTCGCGAAAATTTCCGCCGCGGCCGACCGCTGGGCCGTATTCCGTGGGGTTACCTTTCTGGGGGTGCTGGTGGCCTTCCCGGTGGCGCTCTTCGTGGTGGTCTTCGCCCTGCTGCGAGTGCTTTTCGGCCTGGTGTCCGCGGATCGGCGCGGAGAGACGCTGACCGCGGCGGCCTGTCTGCTGCTCGGGATCGGCATTCTCGCCGCGTTTCACTTCAGCCGCGAACCGCCATCACCGGAGGGCGGATACGAAGCGGCACTCGCATCGGGACGCTGGCAGCGGCAGGTCGCCGCGCTCAGGCAAGGATCGGAGCAGGACCGCGACCTCACCGCCTATCCGGCCCTTGGGGACCTTCTCCACAGCCCCCATCCCCAGGTGCGCTACTGGCTGGCGCGGGCTTTGGGTGCACCCCCCGGACCGCGGGCCGCCGCCGCGCTGACCCGGCTGCTCGACGACCCCCACCTCAACGTGCGGACAATGGCGATCGAGAGCCTCGCCCGGCAACGGCCAGGCGGCGCGACAGGTCTCATCCTGCAGCGCTTGCAGACTTCGTCGGAGTGGTACGAACAGCTTTACGCCTATCGGGCGTTGAGGGCGCTTGGATGGAAACAGACCACATCGGGCTGAAAACCCTGGTCTTGGCCACGGCAGGGGTGGTCGCGATCGAAGTGCTCGCGCGCTGTGCGATCGCAAACGGTGCGGCCCCGCCGCTGGCCTTGGTCGGTCTGGCGCGGGTGGCCGACATCGCGCTGATGGCGGCCGTCGTGGCCGCGACAGGGGCGGGATGGGGCATCGTGGGGCTCGGGCGCGGCGGGTTCCGGAGGGGTCTGGGCCGCGGCCTGATCTGGTCGGCGGGTTTCGGGGCGCTGGCGGGCTTTGCGGCGCTGGCGGCGGCCCTGGCAGGGTACGACCCGCTGCGGGTGGTCCGCACGGCCGTCCCCGACCAGGGGTCTGAAATAGCGCTGCTGCTGGTGGTCGGTGCCCTGATCGGCCCGGTGGCCGAAGAGCTTTTTTTCCGCGGGGTCCTCTATGGATTTCTGCGACGCTGGGGGGTGGCGGCGGCCATGGCGGGGAGCACGCTGATCTTCGTGGGCCTGCATGCCGGCGGAGGGGGAATCCCGCTGACGCAGATCGTCGGCGGCCTACTGTTCGCCGCCGCCTACGAGATCGAGGAAAACCTCCTCGTCCCGATCGTGATCCACGTCCTCGGCAACCTGGCGATCTTCAGCCTGGCGATCCTGCTCTGAGCGGTCCCGGGACCGTCCGCGGAGGCCTCACCCGGCGAATGCCACCTGTCTAGCCGCGCAGCATCCCCAGGAGCTGCCGGATGCGCCTGCCGTAGAGCCGACTGTCGCTCAGGCCGGCATGTTCCGGAAACACCTGGCGCAGGACACTCCGGCCGGGGGAAGCGTGCTCTCCATGGCCAGCGACGAGCTGCCGCAGCGGGCCGCCGGCCGACAGCAGGGCCAGCGAAGACCAGACGGGCAGCGGGCCGCCGCGCCGCCGGCGCAGCAGGTAACGGGCCAGAGGGGAAATCCCGGCGTCCGCGCCCACCGGCCCGACCGGCTCGAACCCGAAGACCTCGCGGCGCAGGCCGACCAGGATCGCGACCAGGCGCCCCAGGCCGAGCTCCCGCGCCCGTTCCCTCAGCGCCGCCCAATCGGCCGCGTTCCACCCGACGGTCATGTGATTGAGGTCCGCCAGCCAGACCAGGCGCTCGAAATTGTGCTTGATGGCGTGATAGGTGGCGTGGAGCACATGGTCGAGGGAATCGAGGCAGACGACCTCGCAACCGTCATGGGAGTGCCGGCGGCAGGCCTGAAAGACCCGCTCCTGGGCTGTCCCGAGAAGAAAGCGACGCGCGCGGATCCGCTCCGCCCCCAGCAGGTGGGTGTGGAAATCGATCAGGAATTCTCCCCTCCGAAAAAGCAAGGGAGCCTGCGGGTTGTTCCTGAACCCCAGTTGGGCGAGGGTCGCCAGGACCTGTCCCTTGTCGCCCGGCAGGGCCCACAGATCGACGTCGCTCAGCGGCCGCAGGCCGGGATCCTCGTACAGCCGCACGAGGAGCGCCGCCCCCTGCATGAGCACCACCGGTATTTTCCGGGAAAAGACCTCCACTACGATGGAGAGCAGTTTCAGGTTGGTGCGGAGCGTAAGGTAGTAAACCGACTCCAGCCTGCCGGCGGCGCTTGAGGGCAGCACACCGAGGCGGCCCGCGCCTTTCAACCGCCGGTACAGGAAGCCCGCCATGCCCTCCCGCACGGCGCGTTCGACCAGCTGCGCCCCGGCGTGCGTCCCGAGCCGTTCCGGCAGCCACCCCGGCGCCGCGGCGCGGCCCGGGCCGGCGGCGGCCGCCCAGAGCAGCAATCGCGATTCAAGAGCGTGCATGCGACCATCGCCGGTCATCGGTACCGTTTCCTCATCCGGACCAAAGGTGAGGGTTTACGAAAATCAGACTGAAGGCTGAAGGCTTATCGCCCATAGACTTGTTTATGGTCTCATAAGATTCAAGACGCTCTCTGAAAATCCCTCCTGGCCTCCCTTTACCAAAGGGAGGGATCACCCCTCTTTGGCAAAGAGCGGCAGGGGAGATGTTACATAACGTGCCCATTCAATTTCATGGCCCTTATTACTCCGGCAATTTGATATGGCAATATTCGTCATTCCGGCGAATGCCGGAATCCAGGCACGGATGCCGGATCAAGTCCGGCATGACGACCTTTGCGTATTTGACTGCCGGTAATAATAATCGGCACTGCGCAAGCACTCTCCCCCAGCCTTTCCTCTCTCAGACACCCCTATCCCCTGGCGAACGGTCCGGAGAGAGGGCGGCGGTGTGGCGCACGAAATCGACCACATCCCGGTCCGGGACGAAGGCCAAATCGGCGCAAGGCACGGCCGCGGCCAGCGCGTCGAAGAACTCCAGGGTGAAGGCCGTCCCGTGCGCATCCCAGAACGGCGGGAACGAGCACTTCAGAAACTCCCGCACAGCCGATGCCCGGGCGACCGATTTCAGTTCATTCACCGTACCGTGCCGGATGAAAAAGATGCGCTCGAGCGGCACCCCGCCGGGCACTCCGTAGCGCGCCTCGCCGTGCCAGGGGGTGCCGTGGAGCGTGAACCGGCCGCCCTCACGACGCACGATCGCGCGGTCGTCGCTCAGGACCTCGACCCCCGGCCGCCCGGCCCACAACCGGGAGAGCGTGCTCTTGCCCGCCCCCGATTCCCCCACGAACACCCATCCCTTCCCCCCGCGAGTGACGGCGCAGCCGTGGACCACCGCACCCTGGCCGCGGGCCAGATGGGTGATCATCAAGAGCTCCAGGGCGGGCCCGAAAAACGGGTCCGGGCAGGCGCCGGGAACCCAGAGCCGGGCGGTCCCGCCCGCATCCGGGATCACGAGGGTGCGTTCGCGATCGGGGTCGCCGGGATAAATGCGAAAAATCGACTCCGGCCCCGACCGGTGCAGGGACCAGATGGGCGGGGTGTCGAAAAGGGCGGGCCCGAGAGGCGAGGGAAAGACCCCGGATTCGAGCCGCAGGATAATGCCGCCCTGTCTGTCATGGGCAAACGACCGGTAGCTCTGTGGGACTTGCACCGCACCGCCCGCTGGCGGCCACTCGATGGTCAGGGGGATACCGGCAATTTGAAGGGACAGGCGCTGGGGCATGCGAACCGGGGGGACTGATGGTAATCAGGAGCCGTATGACTGGCAGTTTTCGAAACCGGTCGAGCATTCTCCGGTCACCGGCCCGCCGCCGGCTGCGCCCTTGCAGAACCCCAGGACGGCGCACTGGGCGTCGAGTGTGACCCGGCTCACCTTGGGTTTTTCGTAGGGTTTCTTCTCTTTCTGTTCTTGCTCTTTCACGGCTTTGTCTCCCGTATCAGCGGTCGGCCGGCACCACGGCGTCAATCGATTTCATCTCTTGCAGAAACGCCAGCAGGTCGGCCTCGGCCTTGGCGGCGGGCACGTCGTAGGCGTCCGTAATCACGCGCTTGATCTCGCCAATGCCCGTTTTCCCGTCCAGACGCTCCCACACCAGCGCTCCGAGCGCGTTCAGGCTGTAAATGCAGTCGAGGTCCCCGACGCTGGCGCGGATCGGCACCAGGATCGTCTCGCCCTCGATGCGCCGGAACACAAAATTCTCGTTGCGACGGTAAACCCGCTCACCCTCGATCGTCAAGGCCCTTCTCCGCTCATCGCTCTTATTCCGTTGCGCACCACAATCCGCTTTATCCTAATGTTACCACGGAACAGCGAGTTGCTCAAGCCGAACATAGGGGATCAAAGTCAAGAACCCCTCCATGGCCGCCGGCCGGGGAAAGTATAGATCTTGAATTTCGCATCAATATGGTTTATTTTTTAAATATATGAAGCATGCTGATGAACCATTAATGGTTCACAATGGAGGGCGAATGAAATCAATTACGATTCACGGCGTGGATGAACAACTGTCTGAGTTGATCAAGGCCAGAGCCCGCTCTGATGGACTGAGCGTCAACCGGACCATAAAAAGAATGTTGGAGTCAGCGCTCGGGGTGAAACCAAGGCAGCTTAACGCGAACCGCAGCGAATTCGAAGAATTTTGCGGCGAATGGTCTGAGGCCGATCTGACCGAGTTCGAAAAAAACACCACTCCGACCCGTGAGGTCGACGCTGGAGACTGGCAGTGAAAAAAATCGTTTTGGATACCAACGCCTATACCCGATTGCTGACCGGGGAGGTGGACGTCCTGGACGCCATCTCAATGGCAGAAACGGTCTACATGTCCGTTTTTGTACTTGGCGAGCTCTATGCCGGATTTGCAGGCGGGTCGAGGGAACGCGAGAACAAAGACACCCTGCGACGCTTTTTGCTGAAACCGGCAGTCAAGATTTTGAACGCGACCTCGGAAACGGCAGAAGTGTTCGGGCTTGTGAAATCCACCCTCAAGCAGGCCGGTACACCCCTGCCGATCAATGATGCGTGGATCGCGGCGCACGCCATCGAAACGGGATCGGTGGTCATCACCTATGACGCCCATTTCAAAAGGGTTTCAGGGCTGCGCACGTGGGACAAGGTTTCACCCGACCCCGTCTGAAAGCGATCCCACGTCCGAGCCAGCTTACTGCGGGTCCACCACAAGGTCGGGTCCTGGCGGCGTGAAACGCACCGCACACAAACCACCAACAGCATCGCCGCACCCAATTCGCCCAGTCCCAAACCATTGTCCGAACCGGCCGAAGAAACGAAGCACCCGCCCCCGCCTCCGCCTCCGGAGCCCGGCGTCCCTTCCGGGTCCACACCGACTTCGGCGAAGCTGACCGCGGCGGTGGCGGAGGGGACGCTCTCGTCGCCGTCGGCGTCCACCGCCGCTGACCGCATAGGTGTAGGTGATGCCGGCGGTAAGCCCGGTGTCGGTGTAGGAAAGGGCGTTGACCGGGGTGTCGGTCAGCCGCGTGAAGGCGGACTCCCCGGCCGCCCGGCGGTAGACGTGGTAGCCTGCGACCGGGTGGCCGTCGCAGTCGAGCGCCGCGGACCAGGTGAGCAGGGCCTGCCCGTTCTGCCAGGCGACGGCAAGCCCGGCCGGCCGGCGCGGCAGCGGCACCTTGAGGACGGTCGCCGGGTCGCCGAAGAGCATGAAGGTGTCCGCGGTCTGCTGGTAGGAGGCCCCGCCGTTTGCCAGAAGCGCTTCGCGCGCGGCCATGAGCGCCTCGCCGAGCACGCGCTGGTCCTCGGCAAAGAGCGCCTCGTAGAGCGCATTGGAGAGCACGTGCTGGCCGTCGGTGGCCGTCATCGCCGTCGGCATCAGCGCCGCCACCGCCCCGGCCCCGGGCGTGCGCATGAACCCCTCGGCCAGCGACTGGTACAGTGAGCTTGCAAACGGGTAGATGAAGTAGCCCGACAGACAGGCCATGTTCACCACAAACGGGGTCATCGGCCCGTTGGCAAGCGTGTCCACGTCGCTGCGATAGGCCCCGCCGCGGTTGTCTAGGATGCGCTCCGTGGCCCACAGGTTCACACTGCCGTGCCCGCTGTAGTGCACGATCAGCGCCCCGGCGTTGATCGCGGCGATCAGGTCCGCGGTCAGGTCCGTGACCGAAAGCGCCTCGTCCTCGTACTCCTTGAGATAAAAGCGCTGCGGGCTCTGCATGCCGGCCGGCAGAAGGGCCGCGGCGTCCTCGCCCATGGTCTCGAAGACCGACTCCCACTCCTCGATCAGGTTGTCGGCGGCGAGCACCACCCGCCGCTGCCAGCTCTTGGTGTTCGCCGTGCTCTCGTAGGCCACGATCTTGGCCGCCATCGCCTCGGCCTGGGCGAGGGTGGCCGCCGGCAGCCGGCCGATCGCCATGGCGGCAAGCCCGCCGTCGGCGTCAAACTGCACGTAGCGCTCGTCGGTCGCCGTCTCCCCGGCGTAGGGGGTACTGACCAGCCAGACGGGCACGTGGTTCACCGGGGCAGGCGTTAGCCCCCAGTTGTTCTTGAAGTCGTAGGTCGCATCCCCCACCAGGAGCACGTAGCGCGGGGCGGGGGCCGGCCAGTTGGCATACGCGTGCGCCAGAAACGCCCGGATCGCAGCCGGCGCCGCAAAGCCGTAGCCGAACTCATCGAAGATGTCGGTCACGTCCACCACCGCACAGCGCAGCCCCTGGCCCCGCCGCAGGCTGAGCAGGTCCTCAACCCAGCCCTGCAGGCCCCCGGCCTCGTCCCAGCCGAGCCCGCGGGAGGTGATCAGGATCCAGTCCGCCCCTTCGACCGGCTCGCTCAGGTTGGAAGCGGCGTCCGCCACCGCCGCGGCCGGGGTGGGGATCGTGGAGGTCCCCACCGCCAGGTAGGTGTGCGTGCCGGAGGACCCCGCCGGTTCGACCTCCAGATTGAAAGGACCTGCGCCTGAGACCGTCCCACCGATGACACGGCTGACGGACGCCGGGTCGGTGATGTCGTAAAGCGCGATGTCCGCGCTCGCAAAGCCGGTGAGCTCGTAGCGGTAGCCCCCGGCGTGGCTGAACTTGAGCCGTCCGAGGCGGCCGCGAAGTCCCGCTCGTAGCGCGCTTCGATAAAGTCCACCCCGGCCTTGTCGGTCGCCCCCGTGCACAGGATCGAGACCGTGTTCGCCCCGGGGATGAACGCCACCCCGGTAAAGCTCGCCTCACCGAAGCCGATCCCGCTCCAGACAGCCTCGCCCGCCTTCACCCCGTTGACCGCGACCGTCACCGTGTGCGAGAGATCGTAGGGGCTGTACAGCCGCACCGTGAGCGTCGCCGCTGCCGAGCGCCCCGGGCAGGGTAACGGTGAGGCTCTTCGGCTGCCCCGCCTGCGCATCGCCACAGCCCGGGCCCCCGGCAATCGAGGAGGAGGAGAAGATCCAGCGGTCGAGCCCATCCGCCCCCGGCGCCGACTGCAGGTAGAGCTGGTCGCGCTCGTGGCGGTGCGTGCACTCGTGGCTGGCCGCGAGCACCCCCCCGGCCGGGGCGCCCGCTGTCGTCTGCATCCTGAGCGGCCCCGCCCCGCCGCCGCTGATCAGCCAGTAGAG
The DNA here is from genome assembly GCA_963716785.1 of uncultured delta proteobacterium. Lineage (GTDB taxonomy): Bacteria > Desulfobacterota > Desulfobacteria > Desulfobacterales > SpSt-501 > SpSt-501. Next base: position 175,670 of record CAVQUW010000003.1, read on the forward strand.
GTTGTCGCGGGCGTACTTGCGGTAGGCCTCCGGCACCGGCGCGGCGTAGAAGCCGATGAAGTCCCCCGCGTCCAGCCGCCCGTTGCCGTTCGCATCGCTGACTTCGAGCGCCTGCTCCACCCCCAGGTGGTACAGGCGCACCTGGGAGAGGTCGATGGCATCGATCTCCGTGGCCCCTAGCCCCTGCGCCGTGAGCCACTCTCGGGTGATCCGGTGAATCCCCTCGGCGGCGGTCGTGATCTTGTAGGCCGCCGCCCCGGCCGGGGCGGCCAGGCGGCGGAGGCTACCGCCGCGGCCGCCACACGCGTTAGCGCGGCCTGCCCGGCGGTCTCGGCCACGAAATCGACCCGCACCCGGATCAGCCGGCGCTGCAAAAGCTCGCCGCGTCGCCGCGTTGAAGGCAAACGGGTAGAACAACAGCCGCTGCTTGACCCCGCCGCCGTAGAGATAGGCGATCGAAAGCTCCGCGGTCTTTGACGGCTCAAAGCTGCCCTGTTTCGTAGGCCGGCTCGTCCCAGGTGAAGACCTCCAGCAACTCGTCGCCGGCCGGCTCGTGCACCGGGGCCGGGTAGAGCCGGTAGCCGGAAAGACGCTCTTCGTAGACGGAGAGCACCGTCAGCTTCGCCTGCTGGCCCTCGGGCACGTCGATCAAGAGCCCCTTGACCGGCAGCCGCGGCCGCCCCGGCTCCCCGCTGTAGCCGTGCACGTAGGAGGCGACCCGCAGCCGCTCGAAGGCCTCCGCCCCCTCGTTCACCACCGTCGTGTCGAAGGCGGGGGTCTCCAGCTCTAGCGTCCGCCCGCTCTCATCGGAGGCGATCACCGTCACCCCGCGCAGCGCCCCCAGGCCTCCGGCCGTGCCGCTGCCCGCTCTGCTCCTTGCGCTCATCGCCGTCCGCGACCCCGTCCCCGTCCGTGTCGCGGTTGCGCGGGTCGGTCCCCCGCCGGTACTCCAGGCGCGTTCGCCACCCCGTCCCCGTCCGGGTCCGCCCCCGCGTCGTTCGACCGTCGGGTCAAGGCCGTGGGCGATCTCCCAGTCGTCCGGGATCCCGTCCGCGTCCCAGTCGACACACACCGGCCCGTGCGGCGTGTGCGTGCCCGAGGCGTCCACGTCCTCGAGCTTGTAGTAGTACAGCCGCCCCCGCACCGCACCCGGCGTCCCGGTAAGCTGTAGCTCCTCCCCTCACCCGAGACCGACGCCGAGGGGATCAGCTCGGGGTTCAGCTTCACGAACTCCCCGAACGGACCTGACGCACGGTACACGTTGAAGCCCTTGTTCCTCACCTCCTGGCCCGTCTGCCAAAGCACCTCCACCGCCCCGCCGGCGCCCCTGGCCTCGAACTCCAAAAGCCGCACCGCCGTCACCCCCAGGATCTGCGCCTGCGCGTAGTTGGTGTAGGTGCCGAGCGCGCTCTGCTGCGCGGCGTCGTAGAGCCGGAAGCAGTAGTCCCCCTGACTGGTGGCGCCCGCCGTCGCCTGGATGGAGTACTCGACCTCGACAAACTCGTTGGTGCCGATGTTGAGCGTGCCGGTGGTGGCGGCGGACTCCTTGACCTGCCCGCCGACAAACGATATGCCCCCCGGGTCCGTCAGCCCCGAGGCGACGTTTGAGGTCATGCCCCCGTCGGTGAGGTAGCTCGAGGCCGCCATGGCAAAGTGCGCCCCGGCCCCGCCGGCACCGCCCACCGCGGTGTAGGTGCCCGAGGAGCAGGTGGCCGTCTCCGCCGCCTGCAGCTGCAGCGCCGCCGGCGTCAGCGCCCCGGTGTTCTGCACCAGAAAGCGCAGCCGCTTGGTGGTCTGCTTGGCGAGGCCCATCTTCTTGTCTTCGGTGACCGCAAAGGTCGCCGCGGACTCTCGCTGCCGTCGTCGTTGCGCCAGCGGTAGTGCGCCTGGGTCATCCCCGCGCTGAATCTGCTTTTGGGCGAAATATAGAAGGGCTGGTGGGACTGGGAGGAGTTCTGCAGGCTGGTCGTGAGCACGCGCTCGGCGGTCATCGTGCTGTTGTCCCAGCTCCAGGTGCCGAGCTTGTTGGCGCTGTTGTCGCGCACGGCCAGGAGGATCGTGTCGTTCGCCGCGTACTCGAGCTGCACCCACAGCCCGTCGTAGCTGGCATCGACATCGTTCTCGCTGCCCCAGGAGTATGAGCTGCCGTTCCAGTCCGCGTGCTGGTAGCGCAGGTTGGTGGCGTCGCTGTAGACCACCAGGATGTCGCCCTCGTGGCCGGGGGCGGTCTCGAAGATGGCGTCGATCGGCCGGTAGGCGTGGCCGAAAAGGGCGTCGACGGTCACCGCGCTGTCCCAGGAAGTCCCGTTGAAGATCACCACCACCCCGGTCCAGTTGGCCCGGTCGATGGCGCAGACCATCTTGTTGCTGTTGGGGTCGGCGTGCAGCCTCAGGTAGCAGGCGCTGTTGGTGGTGCTGACGGCGGTGAGCTCCGCGTCCCAGCCGCTGCCGTTCCAGGTGCGCGACTCGAGGCTGCTGTTGGCGGCCCAGACGAACATGGCCTTGCCCGCTCCGGTGCCGCTCTGGATGTACTCCACCCCCACGGGCTGGAAGTTGTTGTAGTAGGTGAGATTCGTGTCCAGGGTCTGCTCGTTGCCCCAGGCGCTGCCGCTCCAGATCAGGCCGAAGGCGTCGGCGTTCGAGTCCGTGAAGACCAGGGCGATCTCGTTCGAGCCGGGCTTCGAGGCCATCTCGATGAAGTACTTGTTGCCGCTCGAGGTCAAGCCCCGTGATCGTGGTGCCGTCCACCACCCAGGTCCCGTTGTCGTAGACCCAGTACTTGAGGTCGGTGTTGGAGCCGACCGCGATCACCACCCGGCCGCTCAAGGTCTCCACGGCCGCGTCGAAGCAGCGGTTGGAGCTGCCGGTGCCCGACCCCAGGCTCTTGACCGGCCCCCAGGAGTTGCCGTCGAAAAATGCGGCGTACATGTTGGTGGAGTTGTCCTTGCCCACCATCATCTTGCCGCGTGGGGGTCGTCTCCACCACGATCCAGTCGATGTACACCCAGCTGCCGAAGGTCGGACCCGTGCCGGCAGCCGAGAAGTCGCTGCCGTCCCAGGTGCTGTACTGGGTCACCCAGCTCGGGCTGGTGCTGACCGAAAACCCCACCAGCGGCCCCGTTCCCGTGCTCGGGGGGTCGCTCGCCGCTGCCGGCGGCATGGCGGTCATCGCGAAACCCTCGTAGGTGCCGTTTCCGTCGGCCTGGAGATCCGTCTCGAGGATCCCCTTGCTGGTCCAGGCGCTGTTGTTCCAGGTGTAGGCCAGCAGATCGTCCTGGGTGTCCTCCTCCTGGCACATCAGGTGGATCGTGGTGTCGGCGTCCGGCACCAGCTCGATGAAGTTGCAGTCGTAGCTCGCGCTGATGGTCTGCTGCCGAGTCCCAGGCGCCGGTGATGTCCGAGGTGTGGGCATACTTCAGCTGGTTGGAAGAATTCGTGTAGGCGACCACGGCGTGGCTCTTGTGGCTTGCGCCGCTCTCGAAGGCGACCGCAAAGCGCCGACCGTACCAGGTGGTGAAGCGGAGGGCGGTGCTCACCTGCCGCGCCGTGCCCCAGCTCGAACCGCCCCAGTCCACCGTGTAGAGGTAGTCGTTGGCATCGCCCAGGGCCACCAGGAGCTTGCTCGAGTTCGGGTCCGCCGCCAGTTCCACCCACAGAATTGTGCCTGAGGTTGCACTGGTCTTGGGCTTATAGGCGGACTCCCAGTAGGCGCCGGTCCAGGTCCAGCTGTAAATCGTGGTGGCATTGTTCGGCCAGACGAAGACCGCCCGGCCCTTGTAGGGACCGGCGCGCATGTACTTGACATCCGCATTGCATAGATTCGAGGCGGTGGGCGTGGCGCCGCTGATGCTCAGCTTCTTGTCGTTGCCCCAGCTGTTGGTTTCGCCGTTCCAGATCAAGCCCCCGACGTGATCGGCATTTGCCCGAAGGATCATGGCGATCTGGTTCGAATCTGGCCGCGCGTCCATCCTGAGCCAGTTGAGCGAGCTGTAAAGACCATCTGAATCGTTGAAGGTGTAGGTGCTGCCGTTGACCACCCATGAGCTGCCGTCGTGCACCCAGTACTTGATCTGGTTGGTGGTGCTCGTGGCCGCCGCGATGACCAACTGCCCGCTCTGCTGTTCGTAGGCCGCGGCGAAGCAGCGGTAATCGGAGGTTTTGATCGCCCCCAGATTGGCCGTGGTCCAGGAGCTCCCGTCGTAAAGCGAGGCGTAGAGCGTGCTGCTGCCGGTGCCCACCGCCACCACCGCCTGCTTCTTGCCGTCGGCGCTCGTCACCGCCACGTGCCACTTGAGCGCCCCTGAGTCGTTCGTGTCGTAGGCGTCGGACTCGCTGCCCCAGGCCGCGCTCGCGTACTTCCGGTAGCGGAGGATGTCGTCGTTGGAGGTGTTGTACTCGCGTGTAGGTGACCAGGGGGTCGAGCGGCCCGGTGTCCAGCCCGCCGATGGTGCAGAAATAGACCCGGTCCGTGGACCCGTTCTCGTCGAAGTAGAGGTAGCCGATGTCGCCCTTGAACCGGGGCGAGCTCTTCTCGATCGACACGTAGCCGTCGGAGTCCCGGCCGGTGTCCGTCTCCGGCTGGCCCCAGGCCGAGCCGCCCCAGCGCCAGTAGTTGAGCCTGTTGGGTGAGGCCCCCGCGGCAGGGGCGATGAGAATGTGGTCGGTGACGCCTGCACCCAGTTTGACGCCGACATCCGGGTTCTGCCAGCCGGCGGAGTCCATGTCCTGGGTCACGGCCCACCCGGACCCGTTGTAGTAGGCCGTCCAGACGGCGTTGTCGGTCTCCTCGAGCGTGGCCACGTACACCCGGCCGTAGCTGTCGACCGCGGTGCTGGTGAACTTGAGGCTGTTGCCGTTCGGGCCGATCAGGACGCTCGGCCCGCTCTTGCTGGTGTAGGGGCTGTCGACCGTCCAGGTGACGATGTCGTTCTCCGTGCTGCGCCGTGCCGCCACGTAGGCCCGGCCGCCGCTGTCGACGTCGATGCTCCCGTAGGCGAATTGGCGGTCGAACGTCCCGTAGAGGTAGAGGACCGAGTTGAAATCGCTTCAAGGGCTGCGCATACAGGATGAAGGGCAGGTTGTAGCCGCTGAGGTTTTTGAAGAAGAGAACGAGCGGGCCGCCGGAAGGGGCCACGACGATGCTCGGCGCAAGCGAGGCGTCCGAGGCGCTGGCGCTGCTGTTGTCGATGACCTGCGCCCCGGTGTAGCTCTCCTGGACGCTCTTCCAGTACGAGCCGCTGTTCCAGTTGGACAAGTCGACCAGCTTCGAGTAGAAGAGCTGACCTGAACCCCCTTCGTTCTCCTGCCAGACGAGGTGGATCTTGTTGTTGACCCGATCGATGTCGATCGAGGGGTAGTAGAGCTGGTTGGCCGTGTTGCGCAGGATCCCGCTCGTACCGACCAGCTTGACCGGCGTGTTCCAGGCGGTGCCGGCGGTGTTGGTCGACTTGTTGATGTAGATCTGGTGCTGGGAGTCGGTGTAGGAGCCCCAGACCGCGTACCAGTAGCCGTCGTTGTCGCGCACGAGCTTGCGCTGGCCGGGGTGCCCGAGCGCCTTCCAGCCGCCGACGTCGCCCACGTATCCCCCGTCGATCTGGATCCCGATCGGCAGCGAGGTTTCCGAGGTGGCGATCTTGGCCACGAAGGCGTCGTTGCCCCCGTTGTGGGTCGTGTCCGGCCCGAAGCTCACCGGGAAGGTGGCCTGGTCCGAGGCCGTGTAGCCGACGGCGTAAAGATTTCCGGACCCGTCCACCGCGAGCCCATAGATTCGATCGTTGCCGGAGCCGCCGATGTAACCGCAATACGTGAGAACCGTGCCGTCGGCCTTCACTTTCGCCACAAAAGCATCGTTGTCCCCGTTGTGGGTCGTGTCCGGGCCGACGCTCACCGGGAAGGTCGCCTGGTCCGAGGCCGTGTAACCGCCGACATAGGCATTGCCGGAGCTGTCCACGGCGATCGCCTTGCCGTAGTCCGCGCCCGAACCGCCGATGTAGCCGCAGTAGTCGAGACCCGTGCCGTCGGCCTTCACCTTCGCCACGAAGGCGTCGTTGCCGCCATTGTGGGTCAGGTCCGGTCCGACGCTCACCGGAAACGTCGTCTCGGTCGAGGATGTGTAGCCGGTGACATAGGCATTCCCGGAGCTGTCCACGGCGATCGCATCTGCCGTGTCATACGAGGAGCCGCCGATGTAGCCGCAGTAGACCAGGGCCGTGCCGGCGGCGTTCACCTTGGCCACGAAGGCATCGGTGCCGTTGTTGAAAGTCAGGTCCGGCCCGACGGTCACCGGGAATCCGGTGGCCGGGGAGTTTGCCGTGTTGCCGCCGACATAGGCGTTCCCGGAGCCGTCCACGGCAATCCCATTGCCGACGTCATCGTATTGACCCCCGATGTAGCCGCAGTAGTCGAGGCCCGTGCCGGCGGCGTTCACCTTGGCCACAAAGACATCGTTGTAGCCGTTGTAGGTCAGGTCGGGGCCGACGGCCTCCGGGAAGGTCGCTTCGCTCGAGGTCGTTTCGCCGGTGACATAGGCATTCCCGGACCCATCCACCGCGATCCCCCGTCCGATGTCCGTGCCGCTGCCGCCGATGTAGCCGCAGTAGACCAGAGCCGTACCCGCGGCGTTCACCTTGGCCACGAAAGCATCGGTGCCCCCATTGTGGGTCGTGTCCGGGCCGACGCTCACCGGAAAGGTCGCTTCGCTTGAGGCCGTCTCGCCGGTGACATAGACGTTCCCGGACGCGTCAACGGCGATCGCCCGGCCCATGTCGTCGCCGCTGCCGCCGATGTAGCCGCAGTAGACCAGCGCCGTGCCGGAAGCATTCACCTTGGCCACGAAGGCGTCGTAACCGGTGTTGTGGGTCGTGTCCGGCCCGGCGCTGACCGGAAAGTTCGTTTGGGTCGAATTCGTGTAGCCGGCGATATAGACGGCGCCGGAGGCGTCCACGGCGACCGCCAAGCCGTAATCGGTGCCCGAGCCACCAATGTAGCCGCAGTAGGACAACACGGCGGGGTCAAGGACGAGGGTCTTCGTGCGGTCGTAGTCCCCCAGCCGGAAACCGTAGACCTGCCCCCCGGCTCCCCCGCGGGCTGCAGGGTGAACGCCGCCGCCACCGTCGCGCGACCCGCCTCGGTCTCCTGGAAAGCGTAGGGCGCCTCCTCCTCCAGGCCGCCCAGCGGGGTGGACACCCGCAGGTGCCCCTCCGCAGTGATCCCCACCTCCTCGGCCCCGCGGTAGGCCAGCCGGATCTGATTCGGGTCGGCACCGGGCTTGACCAGGTAGGTCGCCTTAAGGACCCCGCCCTCGCCGGTGAACACCAGATCGATCCCGGGCCACAGCTCCTCGTAGACCAGACCCCCGTAGGTCGGCAGCCCGGTCTTCCATTCATCCCGTGAGCCTTTGAAGTAGCTCACCTGCGTGGCGCCGGGGTCCCGGCCCCGCGGCCGCACCGAGGCATCGGCCCCCAAAAAGTCGAGCTTCACCACCCACCGGCGCTCACTTCCGCCCGGCTCCGGCTCAGCGGCCTCGCTCTCCGCCGCCGCGCCCTGCCGGGCGGCCTCGCCCCGCTGGGATCCGCTCAGCACATAGGTGACCCCGGTGGGGGTGAAGTAGACGGACCGCCCGGGGCTCTGGAGGTAGAAGTCCACCCGCTCGTCCGCCTGACCGCGGTTCTCGATGAACACCAGGGGCATCCGAGCGATCGTGGCCGCCGGCCCGGTCCCTGCGGGGTGGGGTTGGATCATGGGGTCGGGAACGGTTCCGGAGGAGAGGACGGCGCAATAAAGCCCTGCCGGGGCAAACAACCCCGCGGCGAAAATCAGACCCGCCCAGAGGGCCGGAAAAAGCCGATGGGAGACGCGGGTCGGTTTTTTTCTCTTTTCCACCGTAGTGCTCAAGGCGTTTTTCCCTCAATTTTAAGCTCTATGCCGGTCATCTCGAGACGCTCCATATTTTGCAGTGAGGGTCCATCGATCATAATATCGACAAAATATCGGTTTGCTTTAACGACACGCATGAAAAAGTAAATATGAACAGATTGCTCTCAGGAGCGATTATCCGGGGCTTGTTCGGAAGGTTTGAGGCTTTAGCGCGGTCTTCAGGGAAGGCGCCCGGTTTCGTGAAGGAACGGGGTCGCGTCTCGATCACTCACAAGTAAGTAATCCTCTTTTTGTGGGAGCGGCATCTTGCCGCGAAATGATCGCGGCTGGAAGCCGCTCCCACAAAAACAAGATTTATTTGATGATAACGACCTTGACGGCTGTGAGGCTATTCATTAAGATGAAGACAGCAAAGATTCTGGAAAGATTATGAAATGCACCTTGACGAAACCATAACGGCATATTTCCGAGGGGTTGACGCGGGCATTGTCGCCGTGTACCTTTTCGGCTCGCAGGCTGCGGGAAAGGGTTCTCCGGGCAGCGACGTGGATATTGCGGTCCTGTTCGACTCAAACGACAAGGAGTTGATTCTCTCCCGAATCGAGCTTTTTCTGGTTCGGCTTCCCAGACTCCTGCGCAGGGACGTTCATCCCGTGGCAATGAATACCGCCGGCGAAGCGCTGCTCGCTCAGATCTTCCGCAAGGGTCGGTGCCTGCTGGTCAATGACCCTAAAAGGCTCTCTGAGTTTCGGATGATCGCCTACGCCCGCATCGCCGGATTCAATCACTATCGCAAGATAATGCAGGACGGCATGATCCGCAGAGTCATGGGGAGGGCTTAGATTGGTCGATCGGGACATGATCATCGCCAAGGCCGCGTCCGTCAGGGGGCATCTCGACCGGATTGCCGCTAAAACAGAGTCCGGACTCGAGGTCTTTCTCGCGGACATCGACCGGCAGGACGTCGTGGCTTTCAACCTGCACTTGGCAGTGGAAGGTTGCATCGACATCGCCGCGCACATCATCAGCGAGAACGGCTGGGGAGTGCCCGGAAGTGCCAGCGAGATGTTTTACCTGCTCGAGGAAAAAGGACTGCTGGAAGTCGAGTTGACGGAGCGAATGATAATGGCCGTCGGCCTGCGCAACCTGATCGTGCACGAGTACGGAAAAATTGAACTGAAGCTTCTCTTTGAGACGGTCCGCCGGGACCTTGGAGATCTCAACTCCTACCTGGAAAGCCTGTTTAAAAGCCTCGGATTGTTTCCCGATTAAGCTTTTCGGATAGGGAAACTGCCTCCGGCACAGGCCCATGCACAATCCATTGTCTTCGACATCACGGCAAAGCCAGACCTGCCCGCCCCTGCCCCGGTGCAGGAAGAGGCCCCTTTTTCTGCGGCCGAAACCGAACAGGCCGGCCGCTGCCGGGATCAGCAGCCACAGGGGCCCATCCTGCCCCGCGGAGTTTGCGGCCGTGGCGATGAAGCACCCTGCCCCTCCGCCGCCTCCGGAGCCTGCGTCTTCCTGGTTCTGGGTGCCGGCGAAGCTGACCGCGGCGGTGGCCGAGAGGACGCTCTCGTCGCCGTCGGCGTCCACGGCGCGACCGCATAGGTGTAGGTGATGCCGGCGGTGAGCCCGGTGTCGGTGAAGGCAAGGGCGCTGACCGGGGTTTCGGTCAGCCGCGTGAAGGCGGGCTCGCCGGCCGCCCGGCGGTAGACGTGGTAGCCTGCGACCGGGTGGCCGTCGCAGTCGCGCGCCGCGGACCAGGCGAGCAGGGCCTGCCCGTTCTGCCAGGCGACGGCAAGCCCGGCCGGCCGGCGCGGCAGCGGCACCTTGAGGACGGTCGCCGGGTCGCCGAAGAGCATGAAGGTGTCCGCGGTCTGCTGGTAGGAGGCCCCGCCGTTTGCCAGAAGCGCTTCGCGCGCGGCCATGAGCGCCTCGCCGAGCACGCGCCGGTCCTCGGCAAAGAGCGCCTCGTAGAGCGCATTGGAGAGCACGTGCTGGCCGTCGGTGGCCGTCATCGCCGTCGGCATCAGCGCCGCCACCGCCCCGGCCCCGGGCGTGCGCATGAACCCCTCGGCCAGCGACTGGTACAGTGAGCCCGCAAAGGGGTAGATGAAGTAGCCCGACAGACAGGCCATGTTCACCACAAACGGGGTCATCGGCCCGTTTCGAGCGCGTCCACGTCGCTGCGATAGGCCCCGGCGCGGTTGTCTAGGATGCGCTCCGTGGCCCACAGGTTCACACTGCCGTGCCCGCTGTAGTGCACGATCAGCGCCCCGGCGTTGATCGCGGCGATCAGGTCCGCGGTCAGGTCCGTGACCGAAAGCGCCTCGTCCTCGTACTCCTTGAGATAAAAGCGCTGCGGGTTCTGCATGCCGGCCGGCAGAAGGGCGGCGGCGTCCTCGCCCATGGTCTCGAAGACCGACTCCCAGTCTTCGACCAGGTTGTCGGCGGCGAGCACCACCCGCCGCTGCCAGCTCTTGGTGTTCGCCGTGCTCTCGTAGGCCACGATCTTGGCCGCCATCGCCTCGGCCTGGGCCAGCGTGGCCGCCGGCAGCCGGCCGATCGCCATGGCGGCCAGACCCCCTTCGGCGTCGAACTGCACGTAGCGCTCGTCGGTCGCCGTCTCCCCGGCGTAGGGGGTGGCGATCAGCCAGACGGGCACGTGGTTCACCGGGGCAGGCGTTAGCCCCCAGTTGTTCTTGATAGTCGTAGGTCGCATCCCCCACCAGGAGCACGTAACGCGGGGCCGGGGCCGGCCAGTTGGCATACGCGTGCGCCAGAAACGCCCGGATCGCAGCCGGCGCCGCAAAGCCGTAGCCGAACTCATCGAAGATGTCGGTCACATCCACCACCGCACAGCGCAGCCCCTGGCCCCGCCGCAGGCTGAGCAGGTCCTCGACCCAGCCCTGCAGCCCCCCGGCCTCGTCCCAGCCGAGCCCGCGGGAGGTGATCAGGATCCAGTCCGCCCCTTCGGCCGGCTCGCTCAGGTTGGAAGCGGTGTCCGCCACCGCCGCGGCCGGCGTGGGGATCGCAGCGGTACCCACCGCCAGGTAGCTGCGGGTGCCGGAGGACCCCGCCGGTTCGACCTCCAAATTGAAAGGCCCTGCGCCTGAGACCGTCCCACCGGTGACACGGCTGACGGACGCCGGGTCGGTGATGTCGTAAAGCGCGATGTCCGCGCCCGCAAAGCCGGTGAGCGCGTAGCGATAGCCCCCTGCGTGGCTGAACTTGAGCGCGTCCGAGGCGGCGGCGAAGTCCCGCGCATAGCGCGCTTCGATCCAGTCCACCCCGGCCTTGTCGGTCGCCCCCGTGCACAGGATCGAGACCGTGTTCGCCCCGGGGATGAACGCGACCCCGGTAAAGCTCGCCTCACCGAAGCCGATCCCGCTCCAGACAGCCTCGCCCGCCGTAACCCCGTTGACCGCAACCGTCACCGTGTGCGAGAGATCATAGGGGCTGTACAGGCGCACCGTGAGCGTGCCGCTGCCGAGCGCCCCGGGCAGGGTAACTGTGAGGCTCTTCGGCTGCCCCGCCTGCGCATCGCCCCAGCCCGGGCCCCAGGCAATCGAGGAGGAGGAGAAGATCCAGCGGTCGAGCCCATCCGCCCCCGGCGCAGACGGCAGGTAGAGCTGGTCGCGCTCGTGGCGGTGCGTGCTCTCATGGCTGGCCGCGAGCACCCCCCCGGCCGGGGCGCCCGCTGTCGTCTGCATCCTGAGCGGCCCCGCCCCGCCGCCGCTGATAAGCCAGTAGAGGTTGTCGCGGGTGTACTTGCGGTACGCCTCCGGCACCGGCGCGGCGTAAAAGCCGATGAAGTCCCCCGCCTCCAGCCGCCCGTTGCCGTTCGCATCGCTGACTTCGAGCGCCTGCTCCGCCCCCAGGTGGTACAGGCGCACTTGGGAGAGGTCGATGGCATCGATCTCGTGGGCCCTATGCCTTGCGCCGTGAGCCACTCTTGCGTGATGCGGTGAATCCCCTCGGCGGCGGTCGTGATCTTTAAGGCCGCCGCCCCGGCCGGAGGCGGCCAGCCGGCGGAGGCTACCGCCGCGGCCGCCGTGCGCGTTAGCGCGGCCTGCCCGGCGGTCTCGGCCACGAAATCCACCCGCACCCGGATCAAGTCGGCGCTGCAAAAGCTCGCCGCGTCGCCGCGTTGAAGGCAAACGGGTAGAACAACAGCCGCTGCTTGACCCCCCCGCCGTAGAGATAGGCGATCGAAAGCTCCGCGGTCTTGGAGGGTGCAGAAGCTGCCCTTTTCGTAGGCCGGCTCGTCCCAGGTGAAGAGCTCCAAAAGCTCCTCGCCGGCCGGCTCGTGCAAAGGGGCCGGGTAGAGCCGGTAGCCGGAAAGACGCTCTTCCTCTACGGAGAGCAGCGTGAGCTTCGCCTGCCGGCCCTCGGGCACCTCGATCAAGAGCCCCTTGACCGGCAGCCGCGGGCTCCCCGGCTCCCCGCTGTAGCCGTGCACGTAGGAGGCGACCCTGATCCGCTCGAAGGCCTCCGCCCCCTCGTTCACCGCCGTCGTGTCGAAGGCGGGGGTCGCAAGCTCTATCGTCCGCCCGGTCTCATCGGAGGCGATCACCGTCACCCCGCGCAGCGCCCCCAGGCCTCCGGCTGTGCCCTGCCCGCTCTGCTCCTTGCGCTCATCGCCGTCCGCGACCCCGTCCCCGTCCGTGTCGCGGTTATGCGGGTCGGTCCCCCGTCGGTACTCCAGCCCGTTTGCCGCCCCGTCCCCGTCCGGGTCCGCCCCCGCGTCGTTCACCGTGGGGTCCAGCCCGTGCGCGATCTCCCAGTCGTCAGGAATCCCGTCCGCGTCCCAGTCGACACAAATGGGCCCGTGCGGCGTGTGGGTCCCCGAGGACATCCACGTCCTCAAGCCGGTAGTAGTAGAGCCGCCCGCGCACCACGTCCGCGTCCAGGAAGCGGTAGCTGCGGCCCTCGCCCGATACCGAGATAGAAGGGATCAGACCCGGGTTCAGTTTCACGTACTCCCCGCGCAGGCTCGCCGCCCGGTAGAGCTCGAAACCCTTGTTCTTCACCTCCTGGCCCGTCTGCCAGCTGACCGCTACCGCCTCCCCCTCCCCCTTCGCCTCGAAGCTCAAAAGCCGCACCGCCGTCACCCCCAAGACCTGCGCCTGCGCGTAGTTCGTGTAGGTGCCGAACGGGCTCTGCTGGTAGGCGTCGTAGAGCCGGAAGCAGTAGTCGCCTGAACTGGTGGCGCTTGCCGTCGCCTGGATGGAGTACTCGACCTCGACAAACTCGTTTGCGCCGACGGAAAGTGTCCCGGTCGTGCTCCCCGACTCCTTCACCTGCCCGCCCACAAACGAAGTGCTTCCCGGGTCGGTCAGCCCCGAGGCGACGTTGGAGGTCATACCCCCGTCGGCCAGGTAGCCCGAAGCCGACATCGCCCAGTGCGTACCCGCACCGCTGCCGCCGCCCACCGGATAGTAGGTGCCCGAGGAACAGGTGGCCGTCTCCGCCACCTGCAGCTGGAAGGCCGGCAGCGTCGTCCCGCCCGTGTTATTCACCAGAAAGCGCAGACGTTTGGTCGTCTGCTTGGCGAGCCCCATCTTCTTGTCTTCGGTGACCGCGAAAGTCGCAGCGGACTCGCTGCCGTCGTCGTTGCGCCACCGGTAGTGCGCCTGGGTCATCCCGGTGTCGAAATAGCCCTTGGGGGAAAGATAAAAGGGCTGGTGGGACTGGGAGAGGCTGGTCAGGCTTGAAGTGATCACCCGCTCGGCGGTGAGCGAGCTGTTGTTCCAGCTCCAGGTGCCGAGCTTGTTAGCGCTGTTGTCGCGTACGGCCAGAAGGATCGTGTCGTTCGCCGCGTACTCCAACTGCACCCACAGCCCGTCGTAGTTGACATCCACATTGGTCTCGCTGCCCCATGAGTAGGAGCTGCCGTTCCAGTCCGCGTGCACGTAGCGCAGGTTCGTCGCGTCGCTGTAGACCACCAGAAGATCGCCCTCGTGGCCCGAGGCGGTCTCGAAGATCGCGTCGATCGGGCGGTAGGCGTGCCCGAAGAGGGTGTCCACCGTGACCGGGCTGTCCCAGGAGGTCCCGTTGAAAACCGCTACCACCCCGGTCCAGTTCGACCGGGTGATGGCGCACACCATCCGGTTGCTGTTGGGGTCCGCATGCAGGCGCAGGTAGCAGATGCCGCCGCCTGGGTCGATCGCGGCGAACTCCGAGTCCCAGGTACTCCCGTTCCAGGTGCGCGATTCCATTTTCGCGGTGCCGTCGGTGGCGCCCCAGGCGAACATGGCTTTGCCCGCCCCGCTGCCGCTGCGGATGTATTCCACCCCCACGGGCTGGAAGTAGTTGCTGAGACTGAGGTTGGCATCCAGGATCTGCTCGTTGCCCCAGGCGCTGCCGCTCCAGATCACACCATAAGCGTCGTTGACCGAATCGCAGAAAGTCAGCGCGATCTCGTTCGAGCTCGGGTGGGAGGCCATCTCGACGAAATATTTCGTCCCCGAACCGAGCGAGCCCGAGACGGTGCTGCCGTCCACCACCCAGGAGCCGCCGTCGTAGACCCAGTACTTGAGGCTCGTGCCCGAGCCGGCCACGATCATGACCCGCCCGCTAAGCCGCTCCACGGCGGCATCGAAGCCGCGCGAGCCGTTGTTGGCGACTGCGCCCAGGCTCTTGACCGGGCCCCAGGAGGTGCCGTCGAAGAAGCTCGCGTACGCGTTGTTCGCGTTGTCCTTGCCCACCATCATCTTGCCGGTGGGGGTGGTCTCCACCACGACCCAGTCGATATTAACCGACGCACCGAAGGTGGGCCCGGTGCTTTCAGGGGAGAAATCGCTGCCGTCCCAGATACTGTAACGGGTCACCCATTGCGGGGAGGTGCTGACCGAATACCCCACCATGGGCCCCATGCCGGCCATTCCGGCATCGCTCGCCGCAGCCGGTGGGAAGGTGGTGATCGCGAAGGCCTCGTAGGTGCCGTTCGAATCATATTGCAGGTCGGTCTCGAGGATCCCCTCGCTCGTCCAGGAGCTGTTGTTCCAGGTGTAGGCGAGCAAATCGTCCGGCCCGTCCTCCTCCTGGCACATGAGGTGGATCGTGTTGTCCGCATCGAGCGCGAGCTCCACCCAGTTGCAGTCGTAGCTCGTGCTGATGTCGGTCTCCGAGCCCCAGGCGCCGGAGATGTCCGAGCTGTGCCGGTACTTGAGGTTGGCCGAGTCCGAGTAGGCGATGATCGCGTGGCCTTGGTGGCCAGAGCCGCTCTCGAAGCTGACCGCAAAGCGCCGGCCGTACCAGACGGTGAAAGAAGGTCGGTCGATACCGCGCGCGCCGTGCCCCAGCTCGAGCCGCCCCAGTCCACCGTGTAGAGGTAGTCGTTGGCAGTCGCCCAGGGCCACCAGGAGCTTGCTCGAGTTCGGGTCCGCCGCCAGTTCCACCCACAGAATTGTGCCTGAGGCTGCACTGGTCTTGGGCTTATAGGCGGACTCCCAGTAGGCGCCCGGTCCAGGTCCAGCTGTAAATCGTGGTGGCATTGTTCGGCCAGACGAAGACCGCCCGGCCCTTGTAGGGACCGGCGCGCATGTACTTGACATCCGCATTGCATAGATTCGAGGCGGTGGGCGTGGGCCGCTGATCGCTCAGCTTCTTGTCGTTGCCCCAGCTGTTGGTTTCGCCGTTCCAGATCAAGCCCCCGACGTGATCGGCATTTGCCCGAAGGATCATGGCGATCTGGTTCGAATCTGGCCGCGCGTCCATCCTGAGCCAGTTGAGCGAGCTGTAAAGACCATCTGAATCGTTGAAGGTGTAGGTGCTGCCGTTGACCACCCATGAGCTGCCGTCGCGCACCCAGTACTTGATCTGGTTGGTGGTGCTCGTGGCCGCTGCGATGACCAACTGCCCGCTCTGCTGTTCGTAGGCCGCGGCGAAGCAGCGGTAATCGGAGGTTTTGATCGCCCCCAGATCGGCCGTGGTCCAGGAGCTGCCGTCGTAAAGCGAGGCGTAGAGCGTGCTGCTGCCGGTGCCCACCGCCACCACCGCCTGTTTCTTGCCGTCGGCGCTCGTCGCCGCGACATGCCACTTGAGCGCGCCGGAGTCGTTCGTGTCGTAGGCGTCCGCCTCGCTGCCCCAGTCGGCCCCGTCGAAGCCCCGGTAGCGGATGATGTCGTCGTAGGAACTGTTGTACTCGGTGTAGGCGACAAGCGGCGCCCGCGGGCCGATCCCGGTCACCCGGCCGAAGTAAACGGCGTCCGTCGCGCCGTTGTCATCGAAGTAGAGAAACCCCTGGTCGCGGGTCGGGGCCGGGGATTTCTTTTCAAGGGAGATGTAGATGTCCGCGTTATCGCCCGTATCGGTCTCCGGCTGGCCCCAGGCCGAGCCGCTCCACTTCCAGGAGTAAACGCTCCCGTCCGTGGTGTCAGCGGCGATGACGACATGATCGATCCCCCCGGTCCCGAGCTTGACGCCCACGTCCGGCTTGTACCAGCTGGCGGCATCCATGTCCTGGGTCGTCGTCCATGACGAGCCGTCATAGTAGGCTGTCCAGATGTCGCTCCCCGATGTATCATGCGCCGCCAGGTGGATCTTGCCGTTGTCGTCGGCCGCAACGCTCAGGCCCTGGGTGCTCATAATGTAAAATGAATTGATAACGGTATCCGGTCCGCTGAAGCTGGTGTAAGGGCTGTCGGCGTAGTACTCGTAGATGTAGGTCGCCGAGAGGCAAAACACGTGCACGCGGTCGTTGCTGTCGACCTCCACTGTCGGTAGGCCTTTGGTGGTGCTCGACAGCTCGACCTTCGAATTCCAGCCCCCGGAATTGCTGCCGGTGGCATAGTATGGCCGGTAGGTGCCGCTGCCGCCGGTTTCCTCCTCGCACCAGGCCACATGCGGGTTGCCGCCGCTGTCCACGGCGATGGTCGGCTGATATCCCGCGGGTTGACCTATATAGAAGTCGTTGTCGTTCGTCGAGAGGACTTCGCTTCCGGTCGAGGTCTCCTGCAGGTTCTTCCAATAGGTGGCGCTGTTCCAGTTGCCGAGGTCGGTCAGCTTCGCGTAGTACAGGTAGTCGTCTCCGACCTGGAAAACGAGGTGGATCCGGCCGTTCGCCCGGTCGATGTCGATCGCCGGATAGAAGCACGCGCTGGCGGTGTTCAAGGCGATCCCGCCGCTGCCGCACAGCATGCACGGGGGTGTTCCAGGCGGTGCCGTCGGTGTTGCTCGACTTGTTCATGTACGCCGCGGTACTGGCCGCCGACATAGCCCGTCCAGACCGCGTACCAGTAGCCGTCCGCGTCGCGCACGAGCTTGCGCGGGCCGCGGTACCCGAAGGCGCGCAGGTCGCCCGTGACGTTGCCCACGTACGTGCTGCTCGCCGACCCGCGTGCCGGCGCGGCCGACCCCGCCGCGCCGAGGACGGCCGTGAGCCCCACGACCGCCGCCAGCACCAGCGTCCACCATTTGCGCCAACAGGTCGTCGCGGTCATCATTTTAAGTTTTGCCGCCGCTGCGCCCAAAGAACCTCTCCTGTGTTTTTCAGAGACAATGCCTTCACCGGCCTCCCTGCCGCGTCGGCTGCGAACGGTCCGCCCGGGGGCACGGCGCTATCCGGGCAAGGCCAGGCGCTATGCCCCTGGCTTACTGACTGATAATCGGCATATATTGATCGATACTTTATCCATCACTCGGCAATTGAAGCGTCTATGAGAGAAAAAGCCTTATCAGTCCTGAGCAGATTTCTGGTGAGAGGGCTACTTGGCAGGGCTAATTTCACCTTTCAGGCGCCGGCTCAGAAAGACGGATCATGATCACCGGGCTGCGATGATGCGGCAGTTCACTTGACAATCGAAGGGCCGGCTGGAATGCGATTGGACGGGGTCTGATGAGAGGCGATGTTTTCGAATCAGGTCAATAAGTTTCCGCCCCAAAGCCTCCCCAGAAAATCCGCCCAGGGCAGGATGTCGATCCCGTCCTGGGTCCTGCGAGGCCTGGGGTCCATCGAGACGGCGATCGAGCGCCGCGGGGCGCAATCCGCGCGCAAGGCCCTTAACCCATTCAGGTGCCTGTCGGTAACCATCGTAGTGGATTTCACCTCGACCGCCACCTCGTGTTCACCCAGGACGAAATCGACCTCGAGGCCGGTGGAGGTTCTCCAGTAAGAGATCGGATAGTTCTTTTCGGAATATCTTGCATGCGCCGACAGCTCCATCCAGATGAGGTGCTCGAATGCCTTTCCGAACAGCTCGCTGCCGGGCAGCACCTTGCCGCGACGGGTCAGGTACGCCACGATCCCGATATCGAAAAAATAGAACTTGGGCGCCGCAATCAGCCTCCTTTTGGCCCTGCGACGGTCGGCCGGAAGCATCTTCCCGATGAGCGTGTCCTCGAGAATCTGAAAATATTCCTTGACCGTCGGCGAGCTGACGCCGCATTCCGAGGCGATGTTCGCGTAATTGACCAGCTCGCCGCTGGTGATCGCCGCGATCTCAAGAAATCTCCCGAACGCCGGCATGTTGCGCGTCAACGCCTCAGCGGCGATTTCCTCCCTGAGGTAGTCCCCAACGTACGATTCAAGCAGGCGCCGGGCGTGGGGGCTTGGGTAATGCCGCGGCAGCAGCCCCCGGTTCAGTGCATCGCTCAGCGAGAAATTATCCAATTCCGGAAATACAAGCGGATGCAGCTCGTAGCGCACCGCGCGTCCGCCCAGGAGATTCGCTTGGCCGCGTTTGACTTTTCGGGCGCTCGATCCGCAGAGCACAAACCGAATGCGCGCATTCTCGATCAGCCAGTGGACCTCATCGAGCAGCTCTGGGACTTTCTGCACCTCATCGATAATGACCGGAGGGGACTTTTCCCGCCGCAGGGATTCATCCCCCAGGCACTCCTCGCGCAGGATTCCGGGGTTGCGCAGCAGGCGTTGATATTCGCCTGAGAGAAGCAGATCGTAGATTTTGGCGCCAGGGAATAGCTGTTTCAAAAGGGTGCTCTTGCCGGTCTGTCGCGGCCCCCATAGGAAACAGGTTTCCCGATCGCTCAAAGGTAAAGATAATATTCGTTTATACATGCAATTTAAAATAGATGTTTTCGATTTGCAAGTCAAGTTCAGGATAGGATAGGTATATGAAACGGGTCTCGACCGGGGCGATTCGACAGGCGCAATCGGCTTCGCCGCGCCCAGGCAAAATCTACCCGGACATTATAGACGCCATTTCCTACGGCCGAGGCCGAGCAGACCGGCCGTTTCCGGTATCAGCAGCCACAATGGCCCTTCCTGCCCCGCGGGATAGGCCGCCGTGGCGACAAAGCACCCGCTTCCGCCGCCGGAGCAAACGGCTGCGTCACTTGAGGAACGGCGGGGGCGCCTCGAGGAAAAACCGGTAACGGGAGCCGCATAAAGAGGAGCGGGCCTGACGCCCTTGAGCACCTGCGTTTCGCGGTTAGAAGCGATTCATGGCGCGCAGCGCCACTTTATCATCAAGTAAGTCTTGTTTTTGTGGGAGCGGCTTCCAGCCGCGATCATTTCGCGGCAAGATGCCGCTCCCACCAAAAAGGTCAACTTACTTGGAAGAGTGCGTCTACGCCACCTGAGAATGAATTCCACCGGGGAATAGGGGAGGGTTTCCAGGCAGGCGAAGGCCGTTTGGGGGACGACCAAGGCGCTTCACGCGGACGCCCGATGGGACCGTCTGCCTATAATCGAAAGGAGGCGGGGATGAGTCTTTGGACTCCGCGCACGATTTCCAGCAGGATCTTGCGGGGCCAATTCAGCAGCAGGGTTTTACGGCTGTAGGGGTCGCACAGTCCGGACTTCCTTTCGACCGCCACCACCTTGCCCAGGACCTGGGCCGGCAGGACACGCTCGTCGGTCGACAGCCAGACATCGCTCTTGAGGATGAGCTGCGGGGTCGCGCCTTCCCGGCCCTGGACAAAGCCTACCAGACGGTGGGCCGTCAGGCGGTCGGCTGCGCGGTAGAGCAGAATATCCCCCTTGCGCGCCGCCCGGGGGTCGATCGGCTGAACGACCAGCATCTCGTTGCTCCGTATCAGCGGCGACATGCTGTGGCCGGGGGCGCGGAACCGGACCGTCTGGCCGGAGCCGAGCAGCTCCTCGCAGAGCGCCGTCAGCATGGCCGTCACCTCGGCTCTCCGGCGACGCGGGCGACCCGTTCGGCGGTCTGCATCATCTCTTCGAACTTCGACCCGCCCCGGCAGTAGTCGCACTCCCCGTGCGGGGCGATATCCAAACCGAGCGCGTAGGCGCGCAGGTGCGCCACGCGGCACAGAAAGTCCACCGGCTGCCGCGGGTCGCCGCACTCGAGCGCGCCGTTGGCCGGGCAGATGCCGCAGAGGGCGTTCAGCGCGCAGCGGGCGCACTTGCTGCCGGGGTCCATGGCCTGCTCCCGCTCCCGAGCCAGGTGACGTTCCCAGCCCTCGGCGAAGCTCCCGCTTCTCAGGTCATAGCCTGCGCCGGAGGAGAGTGCGCAAAGCCGCAGGCGGCCGTAAGGGTCGACCGCGAAGGAATGCGCGCCCCCGCCGCAGACGTAGAGCGTTCGGCGGCCGCCTGCGAGGCCGTCCGACGGGACGCCGCGGCCGGCGAGCTCCCGCAGCGCGGCCTCGCGCTCGGGGTCGGCCAGGTCGAGGGCCACCACCTCCTCGGGGGTCAGGCGCACCATAAGCGGTGCCTGCGAGCAGTCGCAGCGCGCGTTGAGCTGGGCGTCGAAGCGGAAGGACAGCCCCAGGTCCTCTTCGGCGAAGCGCTGCATCTCCCAGATCTCGTGCCGGTTGACCGTGAGCAGTGTGCTCTTGAGCTTGAGCGGCAGCCCGCGGTCTTTCAGGTGCGCGATGCCCCGCAGGCAGCGGCCGAAGGAGCCGGAAACGCCGGTGACGGCCTCGTAGGTCGCGCGCGTCGCGCCGTAGAGGGTGACCTCGATCGAGAACGGGCCGGCCCGCGCGAGACGGTCGGCCAGCTCGGCGGTGACCAGGGTCGCGTTGGTGAACAGGGTGACGAGAAAGCCGTTCGCCTTGGCGTGATCATAGATTTCGATAAAGTCCGGCCGGAGCAGGATCTCGCCGCCGGTCAAAAGCAGCCAGACGCAGCCGGCCGCGGCGAGCTCGTCGATCAGCCGGCAGACCTCGACGGTGCCCATCTCGGCCGCCAGGGCGGCCGGGTCGCCGGCGGGCAGGTTGTTGTAGCAGTGCCGGCAGCGGTTGTTGCAGCGCCGGGTCAGCTCGAGGGTCCCGCCCAGCGGGACGCGGCGTCCCGCGACGCGCCGCTTGACGCCGCTGCTCCAGGTTGAATAGTCAACGGTTTCCAAGGCGATCGATCAATCCGGTTGGGCCGGCGCGGCCGGGTTCACGGTGCGCCGATACGGGGCGCGAGGGAATGGGAGCCTTCGTGGTGCTTGCTTCGTCATTTTCCGGGCAGATGATCCCGGACCTCGGCCAGAAAGACCTCGAAGTCGTTGAGATGCCTTTTGAGGATACTGTAGACAAGTCTGTCATCCACCTTGTCGTAGCCGTGCACCAGAATATTTCGGGTCCCGGACATGGGGATCAGAAACTCCAGCGATCGGGCGCTCAATATGCCCGCCTTCGATAGGACCAGAAAAATCCCCTTGTTGTCCTGGGGCTCGGAAAGCCCCTTGACTGAGATGATGATCTTTCCGATGTCCATGCAGGCTTCGATTGCGATCTGAAGGTTGCGCTCCGCGATGTCCTGCGCATCCACCGAGCGCTGATAGTCGCGCAATGACGCCAACTGCCCCGAAAGCGTGTGCAAGCGTTCAACGCGCTCCCGGACGGTCATCATCTTGCGCTCGATGGTCTTCACGCTCGCCCCTTACGACGGGAGAGACCCTTCAACCGCCCGGCGCGCAGCTCGTCGATGAACGGCTTGAAGTCATGGTACATTCCCTTGACTTTCAGCTCGTATTGAATCCGGTCTTCCGCGTCCGACTCGTAGATGCATTCACCGCGGGTGATGATCTCGAAGGCCATCTCCAGGGAGGCGGAGTTCAGAATCGTCACGTCCGTCTCGCGGTCGAGCGCCAGCCCGATCTCCTGCCGCGAGGATGTGGGCCGGGGCGATCGCCTTCAGCGGGTCTTCCCGATAGACCACGTGCGGAACCAGGAAGGCCAGGTCGATGTCGGAGCGGTCCTTGAAATCCTCTCGCAGGCATGACCCGAAAGTGTATGCGGCGACGATGGATCCGCGCATTTTTCCGGATGCGATCAACTGCTCGCAGCCTGGACTCAATTTCGAGGGGATTTTTCATTTCCCGTGATCAGCCGCAAAGAATGACTATCTTATGTCCATTCTTATACACTTGCCATGTGCCTGTCAATCGGCGGCTCCGGTCGAGAACCTTCCGGGGAAAGCCGGTCGGCCCCATGGGCGCAGTCTCGGCAAGGCGCCCATGCTCATCAAGACGCAGGACCCGGTCGCAGAGATCCGCGGTGGACTGCCGGTGGGTGACCACCACCAGGGTTTTCCGCCGGCGCCATTCGGAAAGAGCCGCCAGCAGGACCTGCTCGGTCCCGGCGTCCTGGGCCGAGGTGGGCTCATCCAGGATCAGGATGTCCGGGTCCGTCACCAGGGCCCGGGCCAGTGCCAATCGCTGTCTCTGGCCTTCCGACAGGCTCGCCCCGCCCTCGCCGACACGGGTGTGATACCCGGCGGCCATGGAAAGAACGGTTTCGTGGATGGCGGCCGCCCGCGACGCTTTCAGGACTTCCTCCATGGCGGCTTCCGGGTGCGCCCAATCGGAGATTTTCGAGGATGCTGCCGCTCACCAGACGCGGGTTCTGAGACACATATCCCAGCCTGCGGCGCAGAGATCGGAGCGCGTAGGCCTCGACCGGCTCGCCCGTCGAAGAGAATCTTCCCGGCGGTGGGGAGGTAAAACCCGAGCAGCAGGCTGACCAGGGTGGTTTTGCCCACGCCGGAGGCGCCCATCACGGCCACGGTCTCCCCCGCGCAAACCTTGAAGGAGACATCGTCGAGCACGCGGGACCGGGCCGCCGTATGAGAAAGAGACGCTTCTGAACTCGATATCGCCACTCAGACTTTCGACCCGCAGGCCATCCTCCCGCATGTCTTCGGGAACAACGTCGAACAGGGCCGACACGCGCTCCAGGGCGGCCCGCGCCCGCTGCAGTTGGCAGGTTGACGGAGGAGAGAAACTGGGCCGGGCCGAACACGTATGCCAGATAGGCCTGGAAGGCGAGCAGCGACCCCAGGGTCCACTCCCCCCTGAGGATCAGCACGGCACCGGCGGCCAGGGCGACCACCCTGCCGATCCCCGGAATGGACTGGGTCAGCAGCCCGGACAGTGAGGCGACCATCGACTGCTCGAGGGCCACCTGAAAAAGACCTCTGACCGGGGGCATGATCCGGTCGCGGGCCCGCTCTTCGGCCGCGAATGCCTTGATCGCCGCGACCTCGCCCAGCGACTCCTGGATTCTGCCGGCGGCCTGAGCCTGGTACTCGAGCCGCGACCGGCTGAGCCGGTGGATCCTGCCGGAGAAAAAATGCAAGGCCCAGCCGAGAGCCGGCAGCACCGCGACGACCGCCAGGGCCAGACGCCACTCGAGGTAGAGCAGCAGCCCCAACCCGCCGGCCAGCCGCAGCAACTGCCCGAGGGCATGCACCATCGCCCCGGAGAAAATGAACCGCAGCCCCTCGACGTCCTCGGTCAGACGGCGGGTGAGGTAGCCGGTCTGCTGCGCGTCGAAGAAGGCCTTGGGCAGCGCGAGCGTGCGTTCCAGCAGATTTTCCTGGATCCCCAGCAGCACCTGCTGTTCGAAGCGCGCAAAGCAGTAGTCCTCCGCCAAACGCAGGAGTTTCTCGGCGGCGAGGCAAGCCACCAATAGAGCAAGCGCGGAGGCCAGCAAGCCCATTTGACGACCGATGATGACCTCGTCCACGAGATAGCGGGTGACCAACGGCGGGGCAAACCCGATGAGCGTGGACAGGCCGATGAACAAGGCCCCGCCGGCGGCCAACCGTCGGTGGGTGCGGAGGAAGGGCCAGAGGCGGGCGGCATCGCTTCGCAAACCGGCCGAGGCCGGGGCGCCGCGGATCCGGTCTGCGGCAGCCCGGCGCGCAAGCCCGCGCCGCAGGGTGTTCAGCCAGACGGCAGGCATTTTTCCCCCTCGGGAACCCGGGGCTGACGGGAGGCCGTTCGCGGCACCCTCTCGACCGCGACGAGGGCCGCCCCCGGCGTTCCGGGCTCCGGTGAGATCAAGATAGAGGGCGTCGAGTTTCTCGACCATGGAAGCCAGGCTGAACTCCCGGCAGCGCAGCCTCCCGCGTTGCACCCATGCGGCGTGCCTGAGCCGTGTCGGCCAGCAGGCACGACAACCCCTCGGCCAGCCCCGCCTCGTCCCGGGGTGCGACCAGAATCCCGGTCTCGCCGTCCCGCACGAGGTCCGGGATGCCGCCCGTGCGGCTGGCCACCACCGGGACCCCGGCCGCCATGGCCTCGACCAGGACGCGGCCCATGCCTTCGTTGAGCGAGGGAAGGACGAACACGTCGAAGAGCGGCATGACCTCGCGCACATCCTCCCGCCAACCGAGGAACTTGACCCGGTCATCGGCACCCATGGCCGCGACCCGCTGCCGCAGCTTCGCCTCCAGTTCCCCTTTCCCCACCATCACCAGGACCGCGTCCGGGTGTTTCTTCCAGACCCGGGCCATGGCGTTCAGCAGGTGCATGGGGCCCTTGATGGGCAGCAGCCAACCGACGAAACCGACCAGGGGGCGCCGTGGGTCCAGGCCCAGGGACCGCTTCTTCGCCGCCGGGTCCCGGCTGCCGGTGGAGAAGGAATCGACATCGACACCGCTGTGGATCGTGACGACATCACCGGCAGCGGCCACCTTCAGACCGACATAGTCCTCGCGCTCGCCGGCGCTGATGGCGACCAGCTTGTCGGTGAACGCGGAGAAAAAACGTTCGATGACGAGGAAGACCCCGGCCGTCAGACGGTCGAAATGGCCGTGGAAGACGTGGCCGTGGGGGGTGTGCACGACATACGGAATCCCGACCAGACGAGCGGCCAGCCGGCCCAGGATGCCGGCCTTGGAGGTGTGGGTGTGGACGATGTCGGGCCGCTCGACCCACAAGTGCCAGAGCAGCGCCAGCAGCGCGCGCAGATCCGAGAACGGCCGGATCCGCCGCACCAGGGGCGCCACCGGGATGAACTTGACCCCGCGGCAGACGGCATCGGTTTTGGCGACGGCAAGCGCGGCCTGCTCGGCTGCCGTCATCCCGGACTCCCGGGCCAACCCGTGGACCAGCACCGTCCGGTACTTGCCGGCGAGCTCGCGGCAGGTGAGCAGCGTGTTCTGGGCCGACCCGCCCATGTCCAGGCGGGTGATGATGTGCATGATCTTGACGGTCTGTGTTGAAGCCGATCGGCTCATATCCATTCCTTCAGGCGTTGGGTCCGGCTTGGGGCTTTCTGGCCCAAGCGAGCAGCGACGGTCCTGCGAGAATCCTCCCGGAAGTCAATCGGCGAATCGCCCGGCACCCCAGCCACAAAAGGCGCTTGGCGGCTCCTACCCCCGTCCCCCAACATGAAACGGCATAAGGGTCCCCGGCCGTCAAGGGCGAGTTGTCGACCCCGATGCGCTCGAACCCCACCCGCAGCATCAGGGCCCGGATGGACTCGGGGGTGAAACAGAACCGGTGGAAGACATCGGGTCTTCTCCGGAGCGCATCCGGTGCCACCCTTCTTGCCGGTTCAATCACACGGTGAAGGCCGAGCTGAAAACGGGCATTTCTCAACCGCAGGCCGATCACTCCCCCGGGGAGGAGCAGTCGAAGGCACTCTTCGAGCTCGGCCGCCGGGTCCGTCTGCAGAAAAAGCACGTCCCAGAGCGTGACGGCATCGAAGCTGCCCGACTGAAAACCGGCATCGCGCAAACGCCCGTGAAAGACACGCGACCGGCCGACGCACTCCCGGGCCCGGCACACGGCCTGATCGACGATCTCCACACCGAACGTGCGCCAACCTCTGCTGCGCGCCAACTCCAGGAAATAGCCGTACCCGCAGCCGACATCGAGAAGAGACCCCGCGGGCTTCCCGACCCTTGCGGAAAGGTGATCCAGCAGCCCGTTGAAAAGGACCCGTTTCGACTCGGCCACCTGTCCATGAGGGTCTTCCCACCGGTAATGCCTGAGGACCTGCTCTTCGTCGCCGGCCATGCCGGGGTGGAGCGCGAAAATCAGACCGCAGGACCGGCAGCGGGCATACCCGCGAAGACCGGCCGGGTCGCCGACCCATTCGGCGGATCGGCAGCAGATACAGGCGGTGCTCAGGGAGCCACCTCCATCTGCTTCGTCCGTTCCGTCATTTCCATGTCCTGCTTTAGCGGTTGGTCATTCCGGCACACCTCCCGTACGACCGCCTCAAGGAGATCCACGTGGCGGCCCCAGGAATAGTGCTGTTCGGCGAAAATCCGGCAGCGCTGACGCAATTCCGCGTAGCGATCGGTAGAAACCGCAAATCGCGATGCCGCCGCCTTGATCCCGGCGGCGATGCTCTCCGGCGTGGTACCCGCAAATAGAAACTCGGGAGTCGAATCGCGACAGGATTTCACGGGTTCCGCCGACCGGTGTGCCGAGCACCGGCGTCCCGCAGGCCAGGGCTTCGGGGGTCACCAGACCGAAGCCTTCCAGCCGCCGTGTCGGAAGCACAAAAAAATCGGCGGCCCCGTAGTAGTCCGCCAGGCGTTCGGCCGGGATAAAACCTGTCATCGTCACGCTTCCCCGCAGGCCGAGCCTTGCAGCCAGCGCCGACAGCCGCGCCCGCTCAGGCCCGTCGCCCCCGAGCACCAGGTGAACCGGCAGGCCTTCGTTCTTCAGGGCCGCCATGGCAGCCAGCAGGTTGTCGAGCCCCATGCGCGGCTCCAGGTTGCGAACCGTCAGCAAATGCAGCCGGCCAGGGGGCAGCGTCAACTCGTTTTTTAAGGCGGGCCGATCGGGGGGCGGTCGAAATTGGACAAGATCGACTCCGCCGGGGTTGACCACCAACCGGCTTTCGGGGATCCCGTAAAGGGACTTGACCTTGTCCGCCATGTAGCGGCTGAGGACCATCGTTCTGGCCGCCCGGCGGTGGCAGATCCACTCGATCCCCCTGCGTATCGCGGCCGGCGCCCAATTTCGCAGTCGGCTGCGCCGTTCGTTGGCCAGCAGATATTCCGCATGGGTCGGCGAGTGGAACACGTGGACGAAGGGCCGCCGTCGCAGCCTGCCGCCGGCGATCAGGAAAAAGGTGTTGAAGGGATGATGACACACCACCGCGAACGGCGGAACGCTTCGGGCAAGGGCATCGAACGCGGGGGGGATGCGCCGGAGCCCAGTACCGAAAAAGCGCGGTACACTGCCCGTGTCCATCCCGACGCATGTCTCGAGGACCCGGGCGCCCACTCTTCGGGCCCCAGGCGGAAGCCCGCCGTTGTGGCGCGTGAGCGCCCGGACTGTCCAGCCCTTTTGCGCCATACCGGCGGCCTGCTCGTAGAGCACGCGCTCGGAGCCGCTTTGAGGCGAATTCAGAGGGACATCGGCGACGAAAAGGACGTTCATATCCGCGTCACCCCCTGACCTGATCGCAGGCGGTCCGCGATTGCTCCAAGCGCACCCGCGGGGCGGAAGCGCGCGAAAGTTCGCGGTAGCTGGTGACGGAGAACCCCATGGCAGCGGCCTCCTGAATCAACGACCGGTGGGCCAGGGCACGACGCTCCCAGTCCTTCATCCGGCTGCCCGCCGCAAGCCGCTCCAGTTCGGGCGTCAGGTAGGCCGGGTGGACCATGAGCTCGGTGACCCCGCATCCGGCTTTTCTCAGGAGACTCGGGTAATGCGCCGGTGTGACCGCCCGAGGAAGGGGCACGAGGTCATAAATGCTGCAGAGCCGATCCGGACCGAGGACCTCGGCCCCGTGGCGGAGCGTGCTGATCCGGATCAACGTCAGCAGGATCAGTTTTTTCCCCACGGCGGCCAGGTCTCGAGGGCCGGCGAGGGATCGCACGAAACGAAGAGATATGCGCGGGATGCGCAGCGGCAGCCGTTGCTCCGCGCCGCAGCGAGGGCGGCACCGAACACCGGCGGAAACATGTGGACATGATGATGGCTGTCTATATGGCTGATCGGCAGTCCCGTGGCGCGAAAGGCGGTCAGCTGAGCATTCAGCTCACGCGCAACGTCTTCACGCCGGATCCGGCCGCACAGCAGCCGGCGTTCGAAATCCGTGCGCCGCCAAAAAACACCCTCGGCATCCACCAGAGAGGGGACCCGATCCGGTGCGGACACCGGCCGCCCCTGCGTCAGGGTGAAGTGCAATCCCACGGCCAGGCCGGGATGCCGCCGGGCGAGGTCGACGGCCTCGTCGGTGCCGGCCGCGTTCACCATCAATGTCGCACTCGTGAGCGAGCCCGCCCGAAACACCTCGATCACCGCGCGGTTCACCTCGGGCAGAAGGCCGAAGTCGTCGGCGTTGATCATCAGGCGCTTTCCGGAATCAGCAACCATGGGCTCTTTCTTTCAGACGCCTGCGCAATTCCCGGCGCTGAGCGCGCGTCGGCCAGGGCAAACAGGCACGGCGGCGGGGGTCCTGGGGTGCAGCGATGACCGGCCCCCTTTCGATGCGCGCGACAGCCTCGACGACCATCTCCGCGCCGGCGCGGTGGGCCGCATCGGTCAGGGACTCGAGGCTGAAGTCTCGTCCGACGGGCAGGAGCCTTTGGAGCAGGATGTCGCCGCCGTCAAGCTCGCGGGTCAGGTAGTGGACCGTCACGCCGATCTGGTTCTCGCCGTGGTAGAGCGCCCAGAATATGGAATCCAGACCGGCATACTCCGGCAGCTTCCCCGTGTGGACGTTGAGTGCAGCCGTCCGGGCGAGCCCGATGACGGGGGCGCCGATGATGCGTGTGTTCGCCGTGAGGAGGACGTCCGGGCCGAGCCCGCGGATGATATCCAGCGACTCGCGGCCGTTGTGGTCCGGGACGCAATGGCAGGGGATTTTGTAAGCGGCGCAGGTTTCCCGCAGCGAGGCGCCGCGTCCCCGACACGTGCGCCTGATGAGTTCGCTGACCCGCTGCCACAGAAACAGCGGGCCGTGTCGGTGCCAGCTCTCCCGCAGAAAAGCGAACAGCCCTTTGCGCAACAGCAGACGGCTGCGGCCTTCCACCACGACGCCCGCCACCGTCTTGCCGGCCGCCGTCAGGGCCTGCAGGATCATTTCTCCGGAAGGCCGGCCGCTGCGGGTCAACAGGACCACCCGCGCCGGTGATGGATTAGAAGTGGTTTCATCACCCCGTCTGACGCCCGGGGGCGGCGTTGCCGGCCTCTCGAAATGCTCACCATCGAAAAAAGTTGCTGCGCTTTCGAAGCGGCCTGCGCCTTGCCCGCAGGCGCAATCCGAGGTTCTGAAACCACTTCTATCCTCGCTCCGCATGCACCGGTCTCCTTTCCGGTCCGGCCGGGACGGGCTGCACGGCAGGCGGGTCGCGCCGGATCGCCGCCCATCCAAAGCCCGCGGCGTAGGCCGCGTAGGCGCCGAGATAAAGCCACCGGCCCTTCAGGGTGTTGACCAGCATCCGGACCACATGCCGGCAGACGCGGTAATGCAGGGGCCTGCGCTCGGCGAAGCGGCTGAGATGCCGGTCAGGGGTCTCGACCAACCACTCGGCAAACCAGCGCGAGCAAAAGGCGGACTGCCGTCCGTTGCGAAAGAACTGCCGCAGCAGCTTGGCGAAGGTCGGCGGCGGCAAATGCGCGTAGTCGGCCCCCGGGACGACCACGACCCGGTAGCCGCATCTTCGAAACTCCCGGCGCAGGTAGGGATCGAGACCGCGCGGCATGAGCTCGTTCTCCCCGCCCACGCGCCGGAAGGCGTCCCGGCGCATCATGAGCAGGGGGTGCTCGGCCAGGTCCGAGTCGGTGACCTCGCGCACCGCGGGGGTGGAGCGCCGCGGCAGCTCCGCCATCGCCCGCCGCACGAAGGCGGTCGCGTTTTCAGGGATGCGGTTGATGCCGCCGGCCATGCCGATCGCAGAGTCAGCCGCCATGACGCACATCAGGCGCTCGATGGCATCCTCGGCCGCGAGCCGGGTGTCGTCGTCGAGGGTCAGCAGATACGGTCCGCGGGCGATGTCCGCCCCGATGTTGATCGCCCGCCCCTGCCGGCAATCCCCGGCGACGATGATGGTTTCGAACTGCTGAAAGGTCTGGTGCGAGAGCTGTGAGAGAAGCTCCGGGAGGTAGCCGTTGCGGTGGCCGTCCGCGGTGGGGATTATCACCGACAGCAACGGATCGTCGCCGGGGCACGGCCGGCGTGGCCGCAGGACCTCGACTGTTTGGGTACCAGGCCGGGAAGCGTCGTTGCGGTGGCGGACAAATGATCTCGTTTGTGATATCGCGTTCATCCGGGTCTCGACCTCAGTAGGCCAACTCCGTCAAGGGGATGTCGGGCGCCGCCGCCACCCGGGCGTCCAGATAGAGCTTGGCCCAGGTCTCGAAAACCACCAGGCCCCAGATGCGATGCCCCAGGGCCTGCCTTCCGGACCGGTGCTCGGCCAGCATCCATTTCAGTCGATTCCGACTGAAGAGGCCCCGGCGTTGAAGGGACTCTCCCAGCAGGATCCGCTCCGCCAGATCGCCCAACCCGTTGCGCAGCCAGGAAGCCATCGGCACCGTGAAGCCCTGCTTGCGCTGCTTGAGGATGGAATCGGGCAGATGGCGCGCCGCGGCGCGCTTGAGAATGTACTTGGAAGTGAACCCCTTGATCTTGAGATCGAAGGGGATTCGGGCCGCGAACTCGACCAGCTCCCGGTCGAGGAACGGGACGCGCACCTCCAGCCCGTGGGCCATGCTCATGCGATCCACTTTGA
This sequence comes from uncultured delta proteobacterium, assembly GCA_963716785.1. Taxonomy (GTDB): domain Bacteria; phylum Desulfobacterota; class Desulfobacteria; order Desulfobacterales; family SpSt-501; genus SpSt-501. The sequence continues at coordinate 206,394 of CAVQUW010000003.1, forward strand.
ACAAACAGTCGTCCGGCAGGTAGGACATCATGTCCGCATAGAGCATCGCATCGCGTTCATCCCTCACCGGCGCCTCGACGAAAAAACGGTGCTGGTCTCCGGCCGCATCAAAACCGTCCAGTTCGTTCTTCAGGCCCTCGGAATACATTCGGCTGCGAAAAGCGGCCGAGACCGTCGTCCGCCGCCGGAACCCGAATTCGGCGGTATTGGACAGGTCGAGTAGAAAGCGCCTTGCCTTGGAGAGACGGCTCAATCCGTATTCATCGGACAGTCGCATGCCAGCCGGCATCATCCGGTCGATAGGTTTTCTGAGGTGCTGAGGCAGACGCCGGTACAGGGCCCGGTACTGATGGCGCCGCGTCCATTCATAGCCGCCGAACAACTCATCCCCTCCGTCGCCGGACAGGGCGACCGTGACCTCGCTTCGCGCCATCCGGGAGATTGAGTAGGTCGGGATGATGGAGTTGTCGAAAAAAGGCGCATCAAGATGCCAGAGCAGTTTCGGGAGCATGCCGACCCCGTCCGGCGCCACCCGGAGCTCACGGTGATCCGTATTGCAGTGGCGCGCCACGGCACCGGCATACGCCAGCTCATCGCCCGGTTCGCCATCGTACCCGAGGGAAAAGGTTTTCAGGGGGCTGTCGCTCACCTGACTCATGGCCGCCACGAGGCTGCTCGAATCGATCCCGCCGCTCAGGAACGCCCCCAACGGAACGTCACTGACCATCTGGCGCTTGACCGCCGCGCACAGCAACTCCCAGAGTCTTTCCGCGATTTCATTTTCGGGCAGTCGCCAACCGGGACCGCGGTCGAGGGACCAGAAAGTCTTTTGACGCATGACGCCGTTCTCGAAAATGAGGCAGGTCGCCGGCGGCAGACACCGGATATTTTGGAACAGGGTTCGCGGCCCGGGGATGAACCCGTAGGTGAAGTAGGCATCCAGGGCCTGGAAATCGATATCCCGGGATAGCTGCGGCACACACAGCAGTGCCTTGATCTCCGAGGCGAAGTATAGATCCCCCCCCGCGAGCGCGTAGTACAACGGCTTGATGCCCATATGGTCTCTCGCCATAAGGAGGCGCCGGCGGGGTTCATCCCAGATCGCAAAGGCGAACATGCCGTTCAGCCGCCGCGCGCAATCATCCCCTATTTCCTCGTACAAATGAACCAGGACTTCCGTATCGCTCAGCGACTTGAAACGATGACCGCGCGCCGTGAGCTCGCGCGTCAGCTCGCGGTAGTTGTAGATCTCGCCGTTGAAAACGACCCGGACCGTGCCGTCCTCGTTGGTCATGGGCTGGTCGGCGGCGCCGGACAGGTCGATCACGGAAAGCCGGCGGTGCCCAAGACCGCACCACCCGCCCGGTGTCACTCGGAACAGAACACCCGCCCGGTCCGGGCCCCGGTGCCGCAGCCGGTCGGTCATCCGGTTCAGGAGGGCGTGGTCCTCCTTGCCGGGTTCCAGCGTGTGAGCGACAATGCCGCAGATTCCGCACATCAGGTGCCATTTCTTCGGTTCGACTTCGTGTCTTGGAATTCCGGCGCAGTGAGTTTTTGCGATCTGACGCGCCTTGAGGAGGTAGCTGCCGCCTCTCCGCAGATCGCCTCCACGCGATCCACCAGAGAATCCCAGGTTAAATCCAGTTCTCCCAGAAGCCCCCTCGCCCGCCGGCTGAACCCCTCACCGTTAAAGCGGCCGTCGTCGAGCACCTTCGACACCGCCTCGGCCAGGGCCGGCGCGTCCTCGGGCGCCACCGTGACCCCCAGTTGGTGGGCGGCCACCAGATTGATGTTGCTCGACCCGTTGTCGTTCGAGCAGACGACCGGCAGACCGCAGGCAAGATACTCGAAGATCTTATAGGACGTGAAGTCTTCGCGCCCCAGACGCAGGCGCGTATAAGGGGCGAGGGCGGCATCGGCGGCCGCCAGCCAAAGCGGCAGTTCGCGGTTGGGTACGTAACCGGCAAACCGCACGCGTTCTGCGATGCCCAGGCGGTGGGCGAGTGCCTCATAAGAACCCCGCCCCGGTCCATCCCCGATGATCAGCCAGCAGACATCCGCCTCTCGTTCTCCGACGATCCGCGCGGCCTCAAGCAGGACCTCCAACCCGCTCCAGGCGAAGATGGTTCCGACCCAGACCAGCACCCGGCGATCCGCGGACAGCCCCAGTCGAGCGCGAGCCGACGCCTTGTCCGTCGGCCGGAAGCGATCCAGGTCGATCCCACCGGAGCGCACCATACGGAAGCGTCCCTCGATCAGCGGGTACCGCCGCCGGAACACAGCAAGCCGGCGGTCCCCGTCGGCGGTCACCACTTGTGAGTTCGTGAAAAGCACGCGTTCGAAAAGGAGAAGCAGCGGGTACCAGAAGCGATCCCACAACCGGGGCTGTGGGATCTCGTGTCGATGGATCTCCACCTGTCCGTTGGTTTCGGTGACGAGCGGAGTTCGCGTCAGCCAGGCAAAGATTCCCGGTAAGGGATCCAGCGTCAAGCGCCGAATGTAGAGACAATCCGGCCTCCAGGTAAGCTTCAGCCAGATCAAAGTAAAGAATCCGAAGAAAACGGCGGAGAGCTGGCGCAGCCCTTTGCGCTTGATGATGGGCACATAAGTCATCTCGCAGGCGGTGGGATAGGGGTAGAGGTTTCCTTTTCGCGGTGAAACGACCCGCACGCGGTGACCTCTGCGGGCCAGGCCCTCGGCGAACTCCATGACGTGGGCCGTGGAAGCCTCGGTGCTGCCCAGATTACAGTGGCTGTAGTGGATAATCCTCAATTCCGAACCTCATCTGCTTTCGATGACCGCAGGCATGTCATCACCCATTCGATATCAATGCCGGCGATTCTCACGTTCGCTTCAGCCGTAGAGCCGCATCCACTTTTCGAGATTGATGAGCCGCCAGATCAACCGCACGAGCGGCGTGGCATGACCCGACCAGTAACGGTCGAGCTCCCGCAGCAGTGCGCCGCGTTCGAGGCAATCGGTGTAGATGCGGCAGTCGCCGGCGAACAGCGCTTCGATCTGGTTCCTCAAACCGACACGCAGCCATTGGTCCCGCGGGGCCGACAGCCCGGCTTTGTCCCGCCGCTCAACGATCGAAGAACGGCAATGCTTCCGCAATGGCCCAGTCGCAACGCATATTTGCTGGTCCCCTCGCGGATCCTCCACCCCAGCGGCAGACGGTTGGCCCACTCCACCAGACGGTAGTCCAGAAACGGAGCCCGCTCCTCGAGACCGAAAGCCATGGAATTGGCGTCTTCGTAGTGCAGGTAGAGGGGGACGTTGTTCTGCAAAAGGTCGTGACGCATTTTGGCCCCCAATCCCCGGGGATCGACGGCTTGGAGATTGACGGGATCGCTCGACCGCATGGCCTTTCGCCATCGCGGTTTCAATATCCGCTCAAGGCCGAGTATCTCCGGCTTGATGCGGCATTTGAGGGCCGAAGGCAGCAGACCATGCACCAGACCCGCCAGCAATGCCCCGGCGTGGCGGGTGTTGGCGTTGGGAAAACCACTCGGCAGCCGGTTGATTTCCCGCAAAAAGGCGGGCCACTTGCCGGCAAGCAGCAGGGAGACCAGCAAATACTTCGGGTACCAGTTATAGCCCCCGAAGAGCTCGTCTCCTCCCTGGCCGCAGAGCAGGACTTTGATGCCGTAACGGGCCACGGACCGCATCATGCACCAATTGGAGTAGACCCTCCGGCGCGTGGGTCGGCGCATCCTGGGCCCGGATCATGTCGTCCAGCTCCTGCCAGAGCCCCAAGCCTTCGGGTCGCGTCAGCCTCAAGGAGACCCCGCAATGGTCGGCCACCCGACGGGCGTGATGCGACTCGTCCACGGAGGCGTCGTCGAATCGGAGCGAAAATGCATGCAGGGGAGAATGGGTCGCGAGGCCGCCATGGCCGTGATCGCGGAAGAATCCAGACCTCCCGAGAGCAGAACCCCCACGGGAACGTCGCTGCGCATCGCGCAGCCGGACACTGTCGACCAGCAGCGACTTCAGCTGTTCGATATCCGGACAGTCGTTCTCCGCGCTCGCATGTTCGGGCAGTTGCCAGTAGCGCCGGGGCGATGACTCGGAAACACCCACATGCAGACTGCCACCGGCCGGCAGCTGACGGATGTCGGCGAAAACGTAGCCTTCGCCGTGATGCATGATCCCCAGTGACAGATAATCGTATATCGGCCTGCGGGTCGGGGACCGGCCGAACGTGACCGCCATCAGCAGGCATTTCATTTCGGAGGCGAAGCAAAATACGCGGTTCTTACAGCTGTAGTAGAACGGCTTGACCCCCAGGCGGTCCCGGGCGCAGAACAGAGTCCGGTCGATCGCGTCCCATATCGCCAGCGCAAACATGCCGTTGAACATCTGCAGGCACTTTTCGGCCGAAACGGGCATAGGCCGCCAGCACCACCTCTGTGTCGGAATGGCTGCGGAACTCGACGTCCCGCCGCTCGAGGTCCTTGCGAAGCTCCAGGTAGTTGTAGACCTCGCCGTTTAAGACGATGTGATAGCGTCCGCTCGTGTCCATCATGGGTTGATGTCCGGCAGCGGTCAGGTCCAGGATCGCCAGCCGGGTGTGCCCCATGGCGAGCCCGCCCCGATCGAAGGAGATGTCGTACAGCCCCTGGTCATCCGGTCCGCGGTGCTTCAGCGTCTCCCGCATCCGCAGAACAAGTTCGGAATCGGCCGGGCGGCCGTCAAATCTCAGTTGTCCGCAGATTCCACACATGGAGGTTCCGGTTTGGTTTGAGCCCCTCGTCCTGCTCGTTGCGCAAAGACAGCGGCGGGGGCGGGGTCAGGTCGGGCCGACACCGGGTCAGAGGGCATATGCTCCCCCTTCGGCAGCAAACCCAAGCCGGCGGCCCCCCGGGAGTTGATCTTCCGAGCCGGCGCTCCGGCGATCGTGATGCCCTTCTCCAAAAAGGACCGGTTGACCACGGCATTGGCACCCACGGCGATGCCGTCGGCGATTTCGATCCCGCCATACAGCTTCGCGCCGGGCGCGATGTAGACGTTATCGCCGATGCGGGGCGCCCCGGGCGGGTTGCCGAAGGTGCCGATGTTCACGCAGGTGTGCAGCCGGCAGTTGGCGCCGACCCGGGCGATCGGGCTCACCGCAATGGTACCGGGATAGGCAATCGAGAGCCCGGGGCCGAACACGTTGATCGGGATGGTGAACCCCAGCCTCAGGCCGCGCCGTTGCAGCCTGAACCGGTAGAAACGGGCCAGCAGTCTGCCGCAAGGCCCCTTCGCGCAGTTGGTGAAATATTCCGCCTTGCGCAAGAGGATCAGAAACCGCTGGATGTCGTTGCCGCAGACATCCTTCAGCCTGTTGCGCGAAGTGACACCGTCGGCCAGCAGGCAGGCTTTGAGATCGTCCCGGCTGCGGATCATGCCGCCGGTCCTTTCCAGGCTTCCCGACCGCCGCCATTTTTTTCGACTGGAGATATCACAGGGAACGGGAGCGTCTTCTGCCCCGGGAGGCCGCCCTGGTTTTTGGCGGGGGGGACATGGCCCCCGGGTTCTTTTCAGTTGCCGAAGCAATCCCCGAACCTGCGAGAAAAGCCTGGCGGCCGTCGATTGTTTTTCGCGTTCACCCAGCCGTCGGTAGACGTCGCGATAGACCGCCTCTTTTTCGGCCTGGCGAAAACAGGGCGTTTCGAACATGGTCGCCGCCGCGCCGATGTGGGTGAAATTGCCGATTTCCTTCAGCGGCTCCGCAACGGTCCAGTAATGGTTTTCCTCCACCCACTGCCACAAACGTGTCCCCGGATAAGGGGTCAGCATACTGAAGCGGGAGGTGTCGCAGTGCTTGAGGGCGAATTCGAGGGATGCGCGCGTGTCGGCAGGAGTCTCCTGCGGCGACCCGATGAGGAAAAACCCCTTCAGGAGGATGCGGTGCTTTTTAATCAAGCGGATGGCGTTTTCGATCGTGTTCACACTGGCCCCCTTGTGCAGGGCCTGCAGTACCTTGTCGTTGACGCTTTCCACGCCGACGGCGATTTCGCGGCAGCCGGAAGCCTTCATCAGGCTCACCAGCTCCTCATCGAGGTGATTCACGCGGATACCGTTCGACGCGTTCCAACTGATGCGCAGACGGCTGTCGAGGATGCCCCGGCAAATGGCTTTGGCCCGCTCGATATCGAAGGTCAGGTTGTCATCGTTGATGCTGAACGACCGCGTGCCGAAGGTTTCCATGTCATGGCGGATCTCCGCCAGGATGTTCTCCGGACTCCGCGGCCGGAATTGCCGGCCCATGACAAGACCGACGCTGCAATAGATGCAGCCGTAAGGGCAGCCGCGGCTGGTCAGAATCGGCAGGGTCTTGGGAGCATCCGTGTATTTGTGCAGCTCAAACAGGTCGAAGGCGGGAAACGGCAGCGTATCCAATGCCTCAATGCGGGCGCACGCGCCGGACCGGACCCCGCCGACCTGCCGGAAGCAGACACCCGGGATATCGGCGGCGGTTCCGGCGTTCTTTTCGGCATGCATTACGAGCCGCGGGAGAATTTCCTCGCCCTCGCCCGTGAGGCAGTAGTCGAATGCCTTGTGTTCCGACAGGATCCCGGGGCCGAGCAGGGTGGCATGCGCCCCGCCCAGGATGATGGGCGCGGAAGGCGAATGGCATTTGATGAATTCAGCGGTCCGGCAGGCACTGTGGAACTCAAAGCTGGTGGCGGTGATGCCGAAAGAGGCGTGTCGTTTCAGCCGGGGCCGCAGGACGCTTTGCCAATCATCGGGATAAAGCCCCAGATCGATGACCGCGTGCTCGATGTCGTTGGCGCGCAGGGCGGCGGATAGATAAGCCATGCCCAGCCGCGGCAGCGCGGGGGGGCCGTAGACGGTTTTCTGCGGAGGGCAAATCAGCAGGAAGCTCATCTAAACGTCCTTTTCAAATACCGAATGGACACCGGCCGGGTTTTGCTGCCGCCGGCGCCGGAGCGCCCCAATCTCCCGCCCGAGTATCCCGTGGGGTGTCGCGGTACTCCCGCCCCCCGCGGGCCGCCTCCGGACGGCTTGATAGCAGCGGTTCATGGCAGCGACACAGGCATCGGAATCGTATTTGGCGCAGACCCGCCTCCTGGCCGCGGCACCCATTTTTTTCCTCAGTTCCGGCTGGCGGTAGAGTTTCAGCAGACCGTCGGCAATGCTTTGGGAATCCCCGGGTTCGGTCAACAATCCGGTCACCCCATGGTCGATCACCTCGGCAATCCCCCCGATCCGGCTGCCGATGACCGGTATCTCCATCGCGGACGCCTCGATGGCGGCCACCCCGAGCGTTTCGGAAGGGTAGATCGAAGGCATGGCACAGACGTCGAAACGGGCGAAATGGTCCCGCAGCGTCGTATCGTCAAACGTGAAGCCTGGAAAACGCACATGAGCATCGAGCCTGAGCGAGCGGCATTTCGCGCGCAGTTCCTCTTCCAGGCCCCCTTTTCCCAGCATCACGACCTCGAGGTCGCGGATACCGAATTGATGAACCAGGCAAGCGACGGCTTCGAGCAGATGGATATGCCCGTACTTCTTCCGAAACAGCTTCGTTATTCCAATGGTGAACCGACTCGGGTCGCTTTGCCGGTAGCGAGGGTGGAAAAAATCCATGTCGACCCCCCATGGTACCTCGTCGACGGGTATGGTTCTATTCCCGAGGTAGGGCTTCACCTGCAGCGTCATGAACCGGGACAGCGACGTGATGCGCTCGGCCTGCCGCAAAACGACTCGCTTGACAAACGTCGATTTCAGCGGTTCGCGGCGGCCGAAGTCGTAAACCACATCCGTCCCCCAGGGGGTGATGACCAGACGCGGCAAGGCAGATGACGAGGGGCAGCAGGGCCGGGCTGTCGACGCTGTAGAGTCCGAAAAGGTGGACAATGTCCGGATTCATATCCCGGATCAGGCGGCGTGCACGACACGCGTTCCGAAGGGCGGCCAGGGGATTGCGGTCGTAGAGCGCCATCTGATGCAGATGGACCCCGTCGATGGGGGACAGGGAGCTCGATATCAGATGGACCCGGTGCCCGCCGGCGGCGATCCGCTTCAACCAGCGTTGGGTATGAATGACGTGCGCCTTGGCGATGAAGCAGATGTTCACGGCATGCCCGAGCCGCCTCGGATGGTTCCATCCATGAGGCCGGCCAGTTGTTTGGTGGTGTTTTCGATCCGGTAGCCCTGAATCCGAGGGTCGCTGAAATTTCCGCGATGGTTCAACCGGCCGGCCTGCCAGTCGCCGGTGATGGCATCCAGAACTTCGGCGACGTGGCCCACGCGCTCGATATCGGCCACATAACCACCGGAAACGCGCACTGCCTCGGCGGCGGCGCCATTGGGGTAGACGATGCCCCAGACCGGCTTCCTGAACCCGAAGTAGTCGATCAGCTTCGACTCCAGGAAAAAATTCGGTTCGCGGGTGACCGAATTGATGACCAGCAGCACATCCGCCTGATGACCGAAGGCTCGGGCCACCGCGTAGGGGACGGCGTCCTGCAGGCATATGTGGCGTTCGATCCCCAGCCGTTCGATCTCTTCGGCATAGTGCCCATGAGGCATGCGCCCGATCAGCCGGATCCGCAGCCGGTCGTCGAGACGGCCCGCAAGCCTTCAGCCGGTGCATGGCGTGGAACAAGACGTACGGGTGCCTCGTGCCGTAAAAGTTGCCCAGGTATAAAACGTTCAGGCAGCCGGAATCCAGCAGCCGTTGCGCTCCGGCATCCTCACGGTGCAAGACGAACCCGTGCGGAATCACCCGGCATTTCCGTTTCCACTCCCGCGGGTACTTGCTCATCACCACATCGCAGGCCGCCTCGGCGGTGAAGGTGATCGCATCTGCGGCTGCGATAAACCGTCTTTCCCAGCGGGCATGGAATCGGGTTAACCGGGGGTGGGGCGAAGAGTAAAGCGGTCCATCGATCCAGGGATCGCAGAAGTGGACCAGCCAGGGAAGCCCCGTCTGCCGCTTGGCCGCCAAACCGAGAAAGTGACCGGCCAGGGGTGTGGACCGTGAGTGCAGCAGCCGCACGCCCGACTGCCGAACGATCTTGCTCAAAGACAGTCGGGCGGCGAGATACCAATAGAGGCTGTTGTCCGGCAGGGAGTCCATGAGCAAGGCCAGATAATTCAGCCGCAGGCGGCGCAGCAGTCTCGGGAGTTTGACGAGCGGCAGCGGGGCCACGCGGTGGATCGGGACACCCGGCGGCAGCAGATCGCAGAGCCCCGGGTCTTCCTGGAAGCATCTCCAACGCGGCGCCACCGTGACCACCCGGGTTTTCCACCCCCACCCTTCGAGCGCCCTGACCGTTTTGGCGGTCACGATGGACTCGGCGTTGGCGACGGGGGGGAAGCTGAAGGTCAGCAGCAATTGATTCGGCATTCTTCCTCGATGGCCACCGGCCGCGCCCGTTTCCGGCCCTGCCAGGCAACCATGAGCCCATCGGAGGCCGGCACGTTGTTGTAGGCGATCGGCCGAGCGCAGACCCCGTCGCAGCCTCTCCTCAGCAACCGCTGCATGCCTTCGAAACTCGGCCACCTTTCCCAGGGCGGGCAGACCTTGCGGCCCCAGTGCGCTTGCTGCTTGTCGAGGATGAGGACCCACCCGCCCGGCCGGGTGATGCGGATCATCTCGGCCACCGCCGCCTCCGGGTTGGTGGCGTGCTCGATGGCCTCGACCGAGAAAACCAGGTCGAATTTTTCATCCGGCAGCGGGATCGACTCCATCGATCCTTCACGCGTTTCCATGTCAGCCGGCAGCTGCTGCAGCATAGCGGTGGATATGTCCACACCGGTGCAGCGGATATCGGGAACACAGTGGCGCAGCATCTTCAGGAAACGCCCGTGCCCGCACCCGATCTCGGCGACTCGATGCCCGGGTTGGACCACTTCGAGCACCGCTTGCGCCCGTCCGTCCGCAGCGGAAATTTCCGCGGGCAGCATGTCCATCAGCGGCCCATTGAAAGCGGCTTTCAACCGCAGCCGATGCGCGTCCAAATAGCGCTTGACGGCCCAGGCCAACTCGATGCCCTTGAAATACGCGGCCTGCCTGCCGCAGCTGCCTGCAAAACCGCCCGAGGCCAGCTGGTGTGCATCCAACCAATTCATGACGCCCTCAGCGGGTTCGCGGCGGCCGGTTTTGTACCAGCAGACGGCAAGGTGCGCCAGTCCGGAGATGCTGATCCAGGCGCAACCGGCCCAGGCGGAAACCGCCCCCTTTCTGTCTTGTCGACGCTGCAGCCGGTCGAGAACGGGGGCGGCATGCTGCGGGCGGCCCAGATCGATCCATGCCTCCAGTGTTTCAGCCAAATCGTGGGTTGGCCCATCCGGCGCAACGCCGACAAGTCGGCTGAGCTCATCCGCCCGGCGGGCCACGGCCGCCTGCAGATCGGGGCGTTCGAGCGCGATTGAGGCCTGTCGCAAGGCGGGCAGCAGGCAGAGCCACATCGCGGGCGACCCACTCTCCTCCGAGCCGGAATCGCACCCCTTCCAACGGTGTCGGTTTATCCGGTGCAGCAGATAGCCGGCCGCCCGCTCCACGGCGCCCAACACCTCCGGCGCACGTTCCGAGAAGACCACCAAACCGCGCAGCGCATGCCCTGTTTCAAAAAGGGACGGGATGCCATCCTCTGAAAGGTACGCACCGTCCGCGCTCTGAACGCGCTGCAGCCAGGAGGCCAGTCTTTCTGCCAGCTTCCCCTCGCCATAGTGCATCAGGGTCGACACGAGCCCACCCGTAACTCCCGGACTGGCCTTCAGACTCCCGGAGTGCAACCGCATGCCGCCCGTGGCGAGCTCCTGTGCCTTGAGCCACCTCAACGCCAAGGCCGGCGGCGAGGCATAAAGGACTTCGCCTGCACTGTTGCAAGGCGCCGCCTCCGAACCTCTGGTCGCATCGCATCCCGGTTTTCTCGAAAACCGCTGTCGGAGGCGATACCGGCATCGGTCAAACAGATTCATTGCCGCACCATTTCCCAAGGACCATCGCTTTGAGTTTCAAGGTCTCGGCCTTTTCAACGGTCCAAAAGCCCCAAAGAACGGTGATGACGGCCCCTGCTCCCAAACTGGAAGCGAACGAGAGATAGTGGCTGCTGGCAATCAACCCGCACAGCGCGAGGAAAGAGCAGCCTAATAGTCTGCGATTCTTGGGCCAGAGACGCAATTGAATGTACCGGCGGCCCAACCCATAGTGGAACAGGAAACTAACGCCATAACTGAGCACAAAGGCGGCGACGGCGCCATGCAGCCCCAACGCAGGGATCAAGGCGGCGGCGGCGGCAACCAGCAGCCCGTCGGTAATCACACCTCCCAGGACGAAGGGACGGAATTTTTGGATCGGCAGGAGAAACGCCCCCACCGACCAGGTCAGGATCTTGAAAAAGTCACCCAGAACCTGAAAAGGGATCAAGTCCGCCGCGGGTGAAAACTTGGCGCTGTAGAGAACCAGAACGATGGGTTGGCGCGCCAGCACCAAGAAAAACATGATCGGCGTGATCAACATGACGGCCACTCGCAGCATCGCATTGATTTCTTCGGTCATGTCCCGCGCAGAGGACAGCTCACAGAGCCGTGGATAGGAGTAGGCCGACATGGATGAGAGCACCAAGGCGGGATAGGTCATCGTGAGGGCCCAGACCGGCTGATAAAGCCCGTTCATCTCCAGACCCAGATTTCTCACGATCAGGATTTTCAGCCCCAGTTGCGCCAGGGTGTAAGTGGCACCGGTGATGAGGGTCGTCACTCCAAAGGGCAGGAGTTGTCTCAGCGTCGCCATATTTATCGGTTTCCATGCAAACATGGCGCGGAGATAGTGTTCGGTCTTGAGATAATGATGATTCAGCAACACATGCACGCCGGAGACGATCACGACGGAAAAAACGGCACCCTCCAGTCCCCAAAACCAAACGGCCGGGATGATGAAAACGATCGAGAGAAGGCTCCGATAGAGGTTGATTTTCGCCATGGCGGCGATGCGTTTGAGCCCCTGAAGGTAACTGCCGGAGATCAGGGTGTAAGCAATCAGCGGCAGGGTGCCGCCATACACCATCACCCAGAAAGAGCCGCGCGCATCTCCCATGATCCAACGCGACACCTGAGAGCTGAAGAGGATCGCTATCAGCGAGAAGCCGACCGAAAGCAACAAAGAGAATTGAAAGGCGCTGCGGATCACCTCTTGCTCCGTCTGGTGATCTCCTTCTCGGCAAGAAGCGGAAACGCACCTCACCACGCCCGTCCCGATCCCCAGGCTGGTGAAGGTCACGGCGACCGTATGGAAGTGATTGAGAACCGAAAGCGTGCCGACCCCTTCCGGTCCAAGGGTGAGGGCCAGGATTTTCACCCGCACCAGGTCGAGGGCCATCACCAGAAAGGCACTGCCCCCCATGAGGAGGGTGGACTTGAGAATTTTCTTGATCATCGCCTCACACCGCCGCCTCCGGTTTGACTCCGATGTGAAGCACTTCCAGGGGCCGGCTGTCCGCCGCCAGGCGGCAGCGTTCGATCTCATCCGCGGACAACTGGTCTTGGAAATCAACGACCGTCACCTGGAAACCGGCTTGCGACAGTCTCTCAGCGTAATCCCTGCCATAGCCGCGGACATGGTCCTCATCGCCGTACCATCGCTTGCGTTCTTCCGCCGTCCGGGTGACGGCATCCTCTAAAGTGGTGTCTCCCTGGATGGGGACGTTCAAGATGGCCCAGCCGCCGGGTTTGAGCACTCGGTGGAGCTCGTGCAACGCGCACCGGTCGTCCGGAATGTGCTCGAGCACATGGGAGCAAAGGATGGCGTCGAAGCTGTTGTCCGGGAACTCGAGCCGGGTGACGTCCATGCGAACCATGGCCGAGTCTTTTAGGAGGTCGATGCTGATGTAGTCCAAATTTCGGTGCACTCCGAGTAGGCGCCTAAGACTGAACTCCGGGGCCACATGCAGAAAGCTCATACGCTTTTTCAGGATGTGGGTGTGATGCATAAGGTAGATCCAGATCAGCCGGTGACGTTCAGCGGACCCACAACGGGGACATCTTGAGTTGCAACGTCCCGAACCGCCGACAGGCAGCAGCGTCCGGAATTTTCCACCGCATATCGGGCAGGTGAACCGCAGCCCAATATAGCGCAGGCTCTTGATCAAGTAGACCCAGAATCGCAGCCGGTCAACTTGCAGGACCGTCAGCTTCGCCTTAACCAATCGCCGCCACATGTCGATAGGGTCCGAATCGCTGATCGTAGAGTTTCATGATTTGCTTTGCGGAATCCCGCCATTTGCGTGATCTCAATACAAACAGACGCCCATTTTCGCCCAGGCGCGCACATCCTTCGGGGTCCTGCTTGAGCGTCAAGATGGCTTCTGTTAATGCCTCCGGGTTATCCGGCGGTACCAGAAAGGCGGCATCGTGGCGGCGCAACGCCGGAGCGTCCGTCAGCTCGCCCAAGTCCGAGACGATGACCGGCTTGGCGCAGGCCAGGTACGCATAAAGCTTCATGGGCGAGCCGCCCCCGTACTCCCGATATTCGTCGGCATAAGGCGCCAGGAGCACATCGCAACGCTGCATGTAGGCCGCCGACGCCTCATAGTCCACGAAGCCATGGCAGGCGACGCGCCCGCTCAGGCTGTGCCGGCCGATAAAGCGGCCCCATTCGGTCAGCGCCTCGCCGCCGAATGCGGCCATTCGGCGGTGATCGCCGTCGGGAGTGTAGTCACCGACGATTTCGAAGCGCACTTCGCGGTCCCGGCAGGCCACTTGGCGGATCGCCGCCTTGAGCACATCGATCCCTTGCCAGGCACCCATGCTGCCGACGAAGCCGACTGAGAAAAAACCAGCCTGGGTCCCCGGGTGAGTGGCATCCGCGGGAACCGGTCGGAACAGAGTCTCGTTGGCCCCGTTCGAGACCACGGCGATCTTGCCGGACGGTAACCGGTAGCGCCGGGCCACGCGATGCTTCAGGAAAAGGGACGGAACTATGATGACGTCCGCCAACCGCAAACAGCGTCTTTCAAGCGCTCGTTTGAGCCGCCGCGGGAGATTGTCGGCGCCCCTTTTTCGACCGGCGACGATCCCGTTGACTTCGGCGAAATAGGGGATTCCAAAAATGCGCGAAAACAGACATGGTAGAAAACCGGAATAGGTTTGTCGGGCATAGATCAGGTCCGGTCGGCCATTGGCGCACCGCAAGAAAACATACCAGACCAGTGCCACTTGCAGCATGAAACTCCTGAATATGTATGGCCCGGCCCCTTGGCGCACGCGCTTCAGGCGGCAGCGCGGGTGGAGGTGGCGCGGCAATCGAAACCGGTCCGGGCAAAACAAATGGACATCGACCCCCTCTTCGATCAGATTACGGATGATTTCCAAGGAATGGATCGACAGGGAGTTCAGATCGTAGGAGATATAGAATAGGCTCTTCATGGCTGCGGCCCCGATCCAACCCGGCCCTTACCGCTGCCGCGGAACGCTGCAAGCCGTCTCGCCAGGACCCATGTCGGAAGATTATAGTGCCGGGCCATCGGACGCTCCAGGACCGTTCCGGAAGGCGTAGCGGGCGGTCGCAGACTTTTTGAGCGGGCGCGATGTGTTGGCGGTCATCTGCCGGAACAAAGTTTCAACCGCCCGCATGTTGGTCTCGAAATCCGCCTCGGTTTCAATCCGCTTCCGGTTGACCTGCAGCGTCTCCGGGTCCAGCGGTTGGCGCAGGGCGCCCAGGCAGACGGCCGTGAATCCCTCTAATTCCGTGGGATCCGCCAGCCACCCGTTTTGGGCATGCCGTATCCACTCACGGTTGGCCGGGATATCCGCGGCGACGATAGTGGCGCCGCAAGCCATCGCCTCCAGCACGGACGTCGCCGCGCTGTCCGATTCCGGGACACTGATAAAAAGGTCCGCCAGTCGCAGATACTCGCGCAGATGCTCCCGGGAGACAAATCCGAGAAAGGTCACCGCCGAGGCAACGCCCAACTCGGCCGACAGGTGTTCCAAACGGGTCCTCTCGGGACCGTCTCCGCCGATCAGGAGAACGGCGTCGGGCACCTGCTGCCTTATGCGGGCAAACATGGCGAGAATGCGGTCGACGCGATAGATCGGCTTCAGGACACGGTTGCTGAAGAAAACAGTCTTGTCTTCCAGGCCCATCCGACGTCGGAAGGCCCCCGGCTTTCCGGGTGAAAAGAAATCCAGGTCCACCCCATTCCAGATGACGTCGTGAATTCGCTCCTCGGGCAGGTCGAATGTATTGACCAGTTCGCGTTTCATGGTCTGCGAGTTGCAAAGCACCAGGTCGCTATGCCGCAGGGCAAAGCGGCCGGCCAGTTTCCAAAAACGTTTCTGGTAGGGGTGGCGTAGCACATCGGACCCCCAGGGAACGATGACCAGCGGTCGTACGCCGCTGAGGGCCGCAAACAGGCCGTAATCGGTCAGGAACATCACATTTAAAAGATCCGGCCGGATAGAACGGATGCAGGCCGCGTACCGCAGCGCTTGCATGAAGTAATCCGCGATTTTTCGAATCCCGCGCGCATGGAAGTCACGCCGAATCCTATGGGTGCGGATTCCCGCCGCATCGGACGGTTCCGGGGGGCTGGCCACATACCACGTGCACCTCGTGTCCGCTGCGAACGAAATAGCGCAAGTACCTCAAGGAGTGGATGCTGCGGGATTCCCCGCAGAGACAGAGCTTTAGTTGCATGAGTCGCCTTCGGGCCCGGCAGATCGCTTTTGCCCTGGAAAGAGGTCAACAAGACGGTCGACGATTTTTTCCCAGGAACACCGTCGCACGGCTATCCCTCTTCCGCGCCGTCCCATTTCCCGCAGAAGCTCCCCGTCGTTCAGTGCCCGGATCAAAATCCGCGCCATCGACTCGCTGCACCCCATGGGAAATGAGAAGCCGATGCCTTCTTTTTCGAGCCAATCACCCAGACCGGGAATATCACTGCCGACCACCGGTCTGCCGCAGGCGAGATACGCCAGCACCCGCAAAGATGAAATTCCGGACCGGATTGCCTTGAACACAAACGGGGCCACGCAGACATCCGACGTACTGATAAAGTGCGAGGCCTCCCCCCACGGGATGAGGCCGAAAAAGCGGAAATGGTCATCCAGTCCGGCCGCGTGCACCATGCGTTGAAGCTCGCCCAGGTACGGCTGTTCCGCGCTGCCCACGGCGAAGATGGAGTCCGGATGCGCCGCGATGACCTTCGGCGCGGCTTGCACGAGAACCTCCATCCCGGACCATGGAAAAAGGCTGCCGAGGGACAGGATGATCCGGGCATCGCGGCTCAGACCGTAACGCCCACGCGACACTGCTTTGGAGTGCGGTTGAAAACGCTCTATGTTGACGCCGTTGGGCAGTGAGACCACTTTCATCGGCGCGATGGCATATCTGGCCCTCACCCATTCGGCGATCTGCGCGGTGACAGCGAGGATGCAGTCGGCGTGGGGCAGGGAAAGCGCGTGGTAGAATTCCGTCCAAGCCTTTTTGATACGGGAGATCTTGGCGAATTGGAGTTTATCGAGGACGATGTCGTTGACTTCGATGAAACATGGCCGTTGAAACAGTCTTGCCGCCAGCAGGGCGGCCAGGCATGATGCCCCATGCCGGACGTACAATAGCCGCGGACGGCACCGGCGAATCCAAAAGCACAGCGCCGGAAACAGCCGCAGCATGAACAGCGGCTCTGAAATGTACCGTGCTCGCAGCGTGCGGATATTGTGCAACTGAACACCGGCCCGAAGCAATCGAGGTGCATCCGTCTGGCCGCGGATGCTCGTAAACAGATGCACAAGGTGGCCCCGGCGGGCCAGCTCGCAGATGACCTCGTCGACATGAATGGGCATGTAGTCGACATCATGGAAATAGATATAGAAAAGCGTCAGCCGTGGCATGTGATCACTCCCCGACGCCCTCCGGGAGACCTTCCGATCGATCGATGCTCGCGGGGCGCCGGTGGCGACGGCTCCGCGGCCGGGTGGAGGGGTTCAGGGACGGAGTCTTCCGCCAAAAGGCGCGCGACGATCCGCGGCGCGGCCCGGCCGTCGCCATAGGGGTTGACCGACGTCACCATGGCGGCACGCATCTCGGGGTGCCGCAGCAGTTGTTCGGCGCCATCGACTATCTGATGGCGGCGGGTCCCCACCAGTCGAGCAACACCGGCCTCAATCCCCTCGGGACGTTCGGTGGTTTCGCGCAGCACGAGGACCGGCACCTTGAGGCTGGGGGCCTCCTCCTGGATGCCCCCGGAATCGGTCAGAACCAGGATCGATCGGCGCATCACATGAACCATGGACAGATAGTCCAAGGGGGGCAGAAGGCTCACATTAGGCAATCCGGTGAGAAGTTCGGCCACCGGCTTTTGAACCTGTGGATTTAAGTGCACCGGATATACGAAGTGAACCCCCTCGGGTTCGAACATCCGGGCGAGATCGGCGATTGCCAGACAGATCTCGTGCAGAGGTCCGCCGAAACTCTCCCTGCGATGCGCCGTCACGAGCACGAGTTCTTTTCCGTCCGGCAAACGCCCCAAAGGCCCTCGCGACCAATCCAGGGGAAACGCGGCCATTGAATGCAGCGCATCGACGATGGTGTTTCGGTCAGCAGGACTCGGCCATCGGGGGCCCCCTCCCGCAGCAGACGCTGTCGGCTGGCGCGGTGGGTGCGAACATGAGGTCGGCCAGGGTGTCGGCGATGCGGCGATTGGCCTCCTCGGGAAACGGGTGAAAAAGGCAATCGGTGCGCAGCCGGCTTCTCATGGCCGAAGGGTATCCGATGAGTAGAAGGCGACCATCGCCGCCACCATGGCCGTCGTCGTATCGCCCTGGGCCAGAATCCGATCGGGTCGGTGCTGCGCGACGGTGGCATCGATCCCCGTAAACAGGGCGGCCGTCACTGGGACAGACCCTGATCGGGCCGCATTACCGCCAGATCGCATCAGGGATGATCCGGAAGAGCTTGAGCACCGGCTCAAGCATCTGGGCGTGCTGACCGGTGACGCAGACGACAGAATGGATCCGTGAAGAATGGCAGGCCAATTCCGCAATGACCGGAGCCATCTTGATCGCCTCCGGCCGGGTTCCGATGATACTGAGGATGCGTTGCATGGATCAACTCCCCGGTCGCTTCACGCCCACCGTTACCAGCAGATACCCCTGGCGGCAGCTTTCCAGCTCGTGCGGTGGGGTTCGCTCCATCCAGCGCATCAGTGCCCGGCGCAGGGGATGGCGCGGCGGAAGAAATGACAGGGCAAACCCGGCCTCGACGGAGCTCTCCGAAACCAGGCCCAGCCCAACCGCCTCCAATTCCTCGCGTAATGAGAACAAAGGGGTCTCGAGGCCATAGGGCCACCGCCTCTTCCTCCCGCAGCGCCTTGTTGGCCCGATAGGCCACGCAAGCGGCATTGGGTACGATGGCGATGACTTTACTGCGGCTGATACGGTGCTGCTCCCGGAGAATCGCCAGGCGCTCGTGGGGGCTGAAATGCTCCATCAGCCCGGAGCTCCAGACGCAATCGAAGGTCCCATCGGCAAACGGCAGCGCCGCCCTGACATCGGCGCACACCGCCCGGGTTTCCAAGGCCAGCAGGCCCGCGCAGACACCGATGAACTGAAGGTTCTCGCGGCTGAAGTCGAGGGTAACCACTTGCCGGCCTCCCCGCGCGAGAATCAGGCTGGTCTCCCCGGTGCCGGCCCCGAGCTCGAGCACCCGCTCCCCGGGCGCGGTATTTAACACCACCGCCCGGCTCCATTCGCCGACCTGATTGGTTCTCACTCGTTCGGCGACAGCCTCCGGTTTCAGTCGGGAGGAAACCTCCGCACCCCAGGCGCTCCGGTTCAACGCCGTCCGTTTGCGCCCGCGCCACATCACCATCATTCCATCCGCTGCAGTCCGTCGATCGAATGCGACCGGCCGGGCGGCCACCTCGTCGCAGCCGCGCCCTAATAGGGATTTGAGGGTTTCGACCGCGGGCCACCGTTCCCAAGGCGGACAGCTCATTCGACCCCAGTGAGCCCGCTGTTTGTCGATCACGATGACCCAGCCTCCCGGCCGCGCGACACGGATCATTTCGCGAATGGCCGCGTCGGGATTCGGCGAGTGCTCGAGGGCCTCGACCGAGAAGACCACGTCAAAAGCGTCGTCCGGGCAGGGGATGGACTCCATGCTGCCCAGCAAAGGGGTGACGCCGGAAGGCAGACATGCCAGAAACGCCTCTGAAATGTCGACACCCGTCAAGCGGCAGTCCGGGGCGGCATCCGCCACGGCGCGCAGCAGCCGGCCCTTGCCGCACCCTGCCTCCAGTACTCGGTCTCCTGGCCGAATCGTCTGCAGCACGGCCTGGACACGCCCGTCCGCAGCATCGATCACTTCCGGGAACTGATTTGCCGATCGATTGAAAAAATTTCGCACACGCCACCGGTGTGCGTCGAGATAGTACTTGACCGCCCAGGAGATCTCCTCCTTCGGGAAATAGGCCGCCCCGGCTCCATAGCTGCCGCGGAAGCCTCCGCCGGGTTCCTGGTGCTGCTCCAGCCAGAGCATGCCCCTGTCGGCAGGCTCCCAATCTCCCATCCGATACCAGCAGACGGCAAGCTGGGCCAACCCGGTAGAGCACGTCCAGGTGACGCCTTGATAGCCCCTGAGCCCCCCATCCGCCGCCTGCAGCTTCTGAAGCGCGTCGAGCGTCGGGCGCGCCGACTCGGCATGGTTCAACTCGATCAGGGCCTCGAGCTCGTATGCCTGAAAATGGGTCAGGCTCGTCATTTTGAGGAAATCCGGATGGTGCATGTAGTATCTGCAGCAATTCTCGGCGGCGCTGCGGAAATCCGGGCGGTGCAGCTTTTCGGCGGCCGCGATCAGCGGCGGGAGCACATAGAGGTGCACGGTCTCCGGCATCACCCCACCGTAGCGGTTGCCGAACCCCTCCCGGCCCTCCCCCGGCATCTGCCGGCACAGATAGTCCCCGGCGCGCTCGGCGCAGTCCAGCGCACCGGCAACCAAGTCCGAAGCCGCCAGCAGACCGCGCAGGATCTGTCCGGTATCGAACACATAGGGTGTTCCGTTGTGGCAGGGAAAGCCGCCATCCGCACGCTGGGTGCACATGAGCCAATGAACCAGGCGTCGCGCAAGCTCGCGCTCACCGTAGTCCAGGAGGGTCGGCACGAGGTAACCGGTCACT
Source organism: uncultured delta proteobacterium (assembly GCA_963716785.1). Classification (GTDB taxonomy): domain Bacteria; phylum Desulfobacterota; class Desulfobacteria; order Desulfobacterales; family SpSt-501; genus SpSt-501. The sequence goes on from CAVQUW010000003.1 coordinate 226,535, forward strand.
TCCGGGTAGCCGCAGCGATGCTCGGAGTGGACCCGAACGCCTCCGGTGGGAAGCTCGTGCCTCTGAACCCACTGCAGGGCCTTGGCCGGCGGCGATAGATGGGCCAGCGACACGCGATCGGGCAGGGTCGCGGCCTGTTTTTGGACGGAGCGGACACGCCCGAGAACCTGGCGTCCGATACGTTCGATTTTCTGGCGTGGAGCGGTGGCGAAGGACACGTCCTAAATCCCCCTGCGCGAGGTGTCACTGCCGGCCGAAAGCATTTCGTTCAAAATGCCGGCGAGGCAGCCGGTGGTGTGTTCCATTAGATGGCGGCGAATTTCCGGGTGGTCGATATCCGGAGGCCACAGACGACCCTGTTTCCATTGGCGCACCAAGCGGCGCAGGGAAGCGACCACCTCCGCGGGGTCGGTGATGTCGGCCACACTCCCCGCGCAGCGGCAATCAGGTCGGCGTTGGCGCCGCCGCGAGCGACCACGCCCCAGATCGGTTTGCCCATGCCGAGATACTCGATCAACTTGGAGGGCGAAAAAAGGTCTGGCTGTGCACACGCCGGATCGAGGGTCAGGAGCAGGTCGGCGCCGCTTCCCATCCGCCGCGCCGAGGAGTGGTCAACGGGCGGCAGCAATCTGACCATGGACTCTATTCCCAGCGCCCTCGCCTCACCGGCGAGGCGGTCCGCAGGCATCCGGCCGACGAGCCAGACCCGTACCGTGCGCCGGATTTCATCATCGAACTTCAACTGGTGCAGCGCTTTGAAGATCGGCTCCGGCTGCCTCAGCCCATAAAAACTTCCGAGATAGAGAATATTCAGGCAGCCCTTTTCGAAGGGGAAATTGCCAGTTGCCGAGGGGGAGGCCCTCACAAATCCGTGGGGAACCACGCGGCACTTATCCGTCCACTGACTCGGGTATTTCGCCATTACCCGTTTCAGTGCGACTTCGTTCGTGAAAGTCACCCGATCGGCGCAGCGGATGATGGTGCGTTCCCAGCGTTCATGCAGGGACTTCAGGCGGATGGATATCGGTGTGTAGAACGGGCTGTCCACCCAGGGATCGCTGAAGTGAGCCAACCAGGGCAATCCCAGCAAACGTTTGGCCTGGAGTCCCAGCAGGTGTCCTGAGATCGGCAGAGAACGGCTGTGGATGACATCCCAGGGGCATCTATCCATCATCCCCAACCGTCTGAGCCGCCGCAGGGCCGCTGGAAGCCACAAGAGGCTTTCATCGGGCAGAGACGCAAGGCGGGCGGCAAGTTTCTCCAGCCTTATGACCCGCAGCAGCCGCAGCAGTTTGCGCAGGGGCAATTCAAGGCATCGGTGAACCGTCAGGTCGCGCGGCAGAAGATCGAGAAGCGTTTCATCCGCTTCCGCGCCGTCCGGCGCGACACGCGCCGTGCAGACGATGCTCCTCCAGCCCCAGCCGGCCAGGGCATCCACCATATTCGCCGTCACAATGGACTCCGCGTTTGACCGGGGCGGGAAGTGGTAGGCCAGCAGCAGTTGGGTTTTTGTATTCTGACGGGAGGTCGGCAGCACGCGCTTTTTACTCCGGGAACGGATTTTTCCGGGTATAGACGCCGACATGACTGACTCGCAGATCATTCAAGTCTTCATAATGAACTGAAGCATCGATAGGAACGGGAAGCTCCTTATCACGTCGCGACCATTCATAGATGAAATCGCTTTCAGTGTCCTCGATCCCGCGAAGTATTCCCGCCAGGGCGCTTTTTCTGATCCTATTGCCCATCGACGATTGAAGAGAACGCGTGTATTTCTTGCCTGGGATTGAATAAGAGCCAAATGGGGTCGCCGAGGATATCGCTATGATCCTCCAAATGAATACAATGGATCATCGTTCCGCCCGGATTCAAATCCGCGGCCAAATTCCTCAGCAACAAAGACACATCTTCACATGGAACATGCTCCAAAACCGAATTTGACAGCACGAAGTCTACGGGCTGGTTCAGTCTGTCGCGGGCGAAGTCAAAAGGAGCCATATAATCAATGCCTTTACTTTTGAGCACGTCAAAATCAAAACGCCGAACGCGCATCAAGTCATCCAAACGACGGCGGATCAGTGCATGGTCTTCAAAGGGAGACAGAACATCACGAATGACGGAGGCAACCGATGTATGAATGGCGTTGTAGAGCACTTGGGGGTGCGCATGGAAGGCCACGTCAGTAGCAATTACTTTTTTTGCCCCCAGTAGATGTAAGACAACCGCATGGCTCAAGACCCAGCCGCTGCCGATCTCCAAGCAGACTTTCCCGGATAGCGACCCACAGCGCGACTGATGAAGGCAATGAGCAATTTGAGCGGAACATATGTCCAGGCGTTTTGAGGTTAAGGCCTTTTTCCGGGAACGATAATTCTCATAGGTCCGCGAGGATTTGACGCGATCCTTCAATGATTTGGGTATGAACCGGCGGACCATTTGCTGCATTATGCCTCAGCCCCTCTGCGCTGACGCCTCACCCGCCTCAAGCCGCCCGGGTGGTTCGAATTTCATCCACAGATCAAATTCACCCCGACCGGGCACTCTCTGCAGAAGGCAGGCAACTGCCCTTCTGCGAACAACCGGCGGAATTCGACAAGCTTAGTGGAGTTCCAGATGGAAAAGACATCTTGATCGTTGACGTTTCCGAAGCTCACGTAGGGCAGCGCGTGAGCCTCGTCACGGTGATAGAAATGATATCCGGGCGGGATGTCCAACATCCAGCAAAGCGATACGTCGCCGTTGGCTCTGATCGCGAGATTGCGCAAGGGGTAGGTGCAAGTCCGTTCACGCTTGGTGATGGCGGGGAAATATACCTGAATTCCTAATCTGCGGGCTTCGGAAAGAGTGGCGGCATGGATTTCCATTCGCCGTCTGTTCCAGCCGGGATCGTCATAGAGGGTTTCCGATTGTACGGCTCGGTTGAACGGCAGCAGGCAGTTCACGCGAATCAGGTCCACCCCGAACGGCGCCACCAGCGCAGGCAGATGCACCAGTTCCTCGAGATTCGAACGCATCGTCGTCATGCAGACGGAAAAAAGGGTCAAGCGGTTTGCGACTGTTCCGCGGACACGGGCAAATGCCCCGAGATTCTCCAGGAGCTTCTCGAACCCGGCCCCACGCATAACCTTTTCGTAGGTTGCCTTCGTGGTCCCGTTCACGGATACCTGGATGCCGTCGAGCCCGGCTTCCACCAATGCACGCGCGCGGTCTGCGGTCATCAGCATGAAGTTGGAGGTAAACGTGGTGTGCAGGTGCGGCGCTCGTTCCTTCGCCCGACGGATAAAGGTTTCCAGATTCGGGTTCATCAGGGGTTCGCCGTGGTTGTCGAGCCCCAGCGTCTCGACATGATCGAGAATCGGCAGGACCCTTTCAAAGGTGTCGATCGTCATCAAGCCGCTGGCATTCGTACGATCAATCGCGTGAATTTCCGAAGCGTGGGCATGATTGGCGCACTGGATGCAGCGCAGGTTGCATGACCGGGAGGCCTCGAGATTGATGGAGCGAATCGCTCGCTGTCGAGATAAACCAAGGCGCCCCATGACGTTCCGAACGCGGGATCGCAGAATTCGATTCATGGCACCTATGGTCCCGGGAGGACGGATGGGAAAGAGTGACGGAGGGAAACGGATTCGGGCAACGGGTCCTTGGAACACAGCTCCGCCGCCTCGATTCCATCGCCGATGACGACCCAACGCGATGCAATCAATAGAAAAACTGATAAAAACCGATGACCGGACAGGCCAGACCCGGATCCTGTCCGTGCCTCGGAGCAATCGAGAGGGGGTTAATTTCCTCCCGGACAGCCTTGCTTCAAGCGGAACAAGCCGTGTTTTTGCAAGTTACATGCCGCCAGGCCGGTACGGTGAGGGGCCGGCGCGCCAAGGATGCCGAAACAGGCAGGCAGGGAGCGCCAAATAGACGCTGCTCACCGTAAGTATTTATAAAAACGACCGATTAAGCGAATTTTTTTAAAACGCGGATGGCTGCCGTCCGTGACGCCCAACCGGTCAGAATCAATAGGCTATCGACAGATCCTTGACGCTTGCGCTCGCGAGGGGCGGAGTTATCCCAATCGGCATTCCTGGGACATGGCGTGGATGGTGAGAAAGGGGTTGGGTTCGGCGAGGCAAGGTTATTAAAGGCGCCTGTGAATGCACTGCGCCGCCCCGTGAGCCGAAAAAAACCACCGGTGTGGATTCAATTCGTTAAGATTTTTAAATTACATTAAAAAATGTCATCCCTGCGCGCATTTTTTCCTTGACTCTTTCAGGGTTTTAGTCATTTAATGGGGGAAAGTGGGGGAAAGTGGGGGATTGCGTCAGATCATGTTTCGTGGAAGCTCATACCACACCATCGACGACAAGGGGCGGGTGGTCATCCCCGCGCGGTTCCGGGGGGTGGTCCGCACGGAGGACGTCGACGGCTTGATCGTATCGGGCATGGACGACTGTCTCCTGGCCTATACATTCACCGAATGGGCCAACGTCGAGAACAGAATAATACAAATCCAAGAAAAAGACGAGACCTTGCGTCGATTTCGGCGCATGTTCATCGGAAATGCCCACGAGTGCCATTGCGACAAGCACGATCGGATCCTGATTCCTCCGACCTTGAGGGACTATGCCGATCTGACCAAGGACATCGTGCTGGCGGGCGTCATCGATCATTTCGAGATCTGGAGCCGGGAGCGATGGGACCGCGAACACAACACCTGGAAAGAGGATCTCAAGAACCCGACCGCCAGGCGATCCATCGACAGGGTCGATATTTAACGCCATGCCCTACAGCCACATCCCGGCCATGCGCGAGGAAGTGCTGGAGTATCTCGACTGCCGGCCCGGAATGGTCTGCGTCGACGGCACCCTGGGCGGGGCGGGGCACGCGCAGGCCCTCTGCGAGCGCATCATGCCCGACGGGCTGCTGATCGGGATCGACCAGGACGCGGACGCCGTCGCCAACGCCGCCGTCGTCCTGCACCCCTGGGCGGCAGGGGTCAGGCTGTTCCGGGAGAACTTCTCCGAGATGGGCACGATCCTCGCCGGCCTCGGGATCGCCGGGGTGGACGGCATCCTGCTCGACCTCGGCCTCTCCCAGAACCAGCTGGAGGCGAGCGGCCGCGGCTTCAGCTTCCAGCGCGACGAGCCGCTCGACATGCGCATGGACACCCGCGTGACCGAAACGGCCGCGGACCTCGTCAACCGCCTGAAGGAGAACGAATTGCGCGATCTCTTTCACACCTACGGCGAAGAGCGCTTCTCCGGACGCATCGCCCGCAGGATCGTCGCCGCGCGCCGCCTCGAGCCCATCCGGACGAGCGGCGCGCTGTCCCGGCTCGTCTGCGAGGCGGTCCCGGGCGGCCGCAGCGGCCGGGCGCGGATCCACCCGGCCACCCGGGTCTTCCAGGCGCTGCGCATCGCCGTCAACCGCGAGCTCGAGCGCCTCGAAACGACGCTCGACCAGGTCCCGGGCCTCCTCAATCCCGGCGGGCGGGTCTGCGTGCTCTCGTTCCACTCGCTCGAGGACCGCATCGTCAAGCACCGGCTGAGGGCCTTCGAAAAAGGCCCGCAAACCGACGTCTCGCTGCCGGTCGAACCGAAACGGCACCGGAGCCTGATGCGGGTGCTGACCAAAAAAGTAGTGCGGCCGGGCGCGGCGGAAATCGCGGCTGAACCCCATGGCGCGCAGCACCCGGCTGCGGGCGGCCGAGCGCATCTGACGGCGGTGGTGACATGAGCGGAGCCGCATCCAAAACCAGTCGACGCCGCAACCCGAAGCTGATCGCGCTGTGGCTTTCCCTCCTGTGCGTGTTCGTGGTCGAGCTGTTCGTCTCCACCTGGGTGCGGGTCCAGTGCGTGCGCGTGGGGTACGAGATTTCGACCCTGACCAAGGAGCGGCAACGCCTGACCGAGCTTCAGGACAACCTGAGAGTTGAGCTCGCCCGTTTGAAATCCCCGCAGCGCATCACCAAGATCGCGGGCGAAAAGCTGGGCCTGACGCTGCCGGCCCCCAACCAGGTGATGGTGATGCCATGAGCGTTCTGCAAAGCAAGTACATCCGTCTGCGCATCCTGCTGGTCGGCGTGGTGTTCACGGTGGGTTTCGCCGCCATCGGCGGCAAGGCCCTGTGGATCCAGGTCTACCAGGGCACCTGGCTGTCGCGGCAGGCCTCCGACCAGGTCGAGGATTCCCAGAAAGCCGTGGGCAAACGCGGGACGATTTTCGACCGCCGGGGCCGCGAGATGGCCGTCAGCGTCGACGCCACCTCGATCGCCGTGCGACCCGCCCGGGTCAAGGACGTCGGTGCCGTCGCCGGGGAGCTCGCCCGGGTCCTGCAGATGAAACCCGCGGAGGTCAAAAAGAAGCTCACCTCCCGCAAGCCCTTCGTCTGGATCAAACGCCAGGCCACCCCCAAGGAGACCGAAGCGATCCAGCAACTGCGCCTGCCCGGGGTCGAGTTCGTCACCGAGACCAACCGCTTCTACCCCAACCGGACCCTGGCCGCCCAGGTGGTCGGTTTCACCGGCATGGACGGCAAAGGGCTCGAGGGGGTCGAGTATTTCTACGACACCTACCTGCGGGGCACGGACGCGAGCATCAAGGTGCTGCGCGACGCGCTCGGAAACGGGTTCCAGGCCGAATCCACGGTCGAGGGCGGCGCCAGCGGCAACAACCTGATCCTGACCCTCGACCAGGCCGTTCAGCACGTCAGTGAAACCGCCCTGACCGAGGCGGTGGACACCTACAAGGCCCGCTCGGGGCTGGCGATCGTGATCGAGCCCCGGACCGGGGCCATCCTGGCCATGGCCCAGGCGCCGACCTTCAACCCGAACTCCTACGACGACTACAAGAAAGCCCTCTGGCGCAACCGGGCCATCACCGACCCCTTCGAGCCGGGCTCGACCCTGAAGGTGTTCGGCGCCGCCGCCGCGCTGGAGTTCGCCAACCTGTCGCCGAAAACCACCTTCAACTGCGAAAACGGCGCCTACCGCATCGGCCGCAACACCGTTCACGACGTGCACCGCTACGGGGTGCTGACGCTGAGCGACATCATCAAGTTCTCGAGCAACATCGGCGCCATCAAGATCGGCGAAAAGGTGGGGCCCGAGAAGCTGTACCAGACCCTGAGCCTCTTCGGCTTCGGCCGCAAGACCGGCATCGACAGCCCCGCCGAGACCACCGGTCTGCTGATGCCCCACAAGAAGTGGACGCCGATCGACGCCGCGGCGATCACCTTCGGCCACGGCATCTCCGCCTCGGCCCTCCAGCTCATCACCGCCTTGTCCGCCATCGCCAACGACGGGGTCCTCATGAAGCCGCGTCTGGTGCAGGCCATCACCGACAAACAGGGCCAGGTGCTGCAGCAGTTCCCCCCCGAGGAAGTCCACCAGGTGGTGTCGCGCGCGACCGCGCAGACCCTGAAGGAGATCCTGCAGACGGTGGTCCTGCCCGGCGGCACGGGCGTCAATGCGGCCCTGCAGGGGTACACGGTCGGCGGCAAGACCGGCACCGCCCGCAAGATCGACGAGACCGGCCGCTACTCGAACGACCGCCACGTGGCATCGTTCATCGGGTTTGCACCGGTCGACAAGCCGCAGATCGCGGTGCTCGTCGTGATCGACGAGCCCCGCAGCCAGATGTACGGCGGCGTGGTCGCCGCACCGGTGTTCCGTAAAATCGCGCAGTCCACGCTCAACTACTTGAACGTCCCCCCGCAGCCCCCAAGCGAGAAGCTGCGGGTCCAGATCAACGGCGAGGACCAAGGGTGAAACTCTCCCTTCTCATCGCGGCACTGCAGCCGGCTTCCGTGAGCGGCCTTGGGGACCGGGACCCGGAGATCACCTCCCTGCACTATCGCTCCCAGGAGGTCGCACCGGGCGGCCTCTTCGTGGCCATCGCGGGACAGAGCACCGACGGCCACGGGTACGTCGGGGACGCCCTGGCGCGCGGCGCGGCGGCCGTGGTGGTCGAAAAGCCCGTCCCCGGAACGGCCGCAGTGGTCCGCGTGGGCGACAGCCGCCAGGCGCTGGCGGAGCTGGCGGCCTGCTTTTACGGCAACCCGTCGGCCGCGCTGACCGTGATCGCCGTCACCGGGACCAACGGCAAGACCACGACGAGCTACCTCATCGAAAGCATCCTGGCGCAGGCCGGGCACCGCACCGGGGTCATCGGCACCATCAACTACCGCTACGACGGCCGCTCCTTCGCCAACCCGGTGACGACCCCCGAGTCCCTGGACCTGCAGCGGATCCTGGCGGACATGCGCGCCGCGGGGGTGACCCACGTGGTGCTGGAGGCATCCTCGCACGCCATCGAGCTCAAGCGCATTCACGGCTGCCGGCTGGATGTGGCCGTGTTCACCAATTTGAGCCAGGACCACCTGGATTTTCACGGCGACATGGGCGCCTACTGGGCGGCCAAAAAGAGGCTGTTCACCCACTACCTCGCCTCGGGCGAGAAGGCCGGGCAGGCCAAGGCCGTCGTCAACACCGACACCGCGCACGGGGCCGAGCTGGCCGGGACCCTGACCCTGCCGGTGCTGACCGCCGGCACGCGCGCCGGGGCGACCTTGCGCGGGGAGAGCATCGTCTGCACGCTCAAAGGGGTCCGCGGGACCATCGCCGCGGCCGGGGCCGTGTTCGATTTCGATTCGCCCCTGGTGGGACGGCACAACGTCGAGAACATCCTGTGCGCCGCCGGCGCCGCCTGGGCCGTCGGCGTGCCGCCGCGGGCGATCCGCGCCGGGATCGAGGCCGTGGCGCATGTCCCCGGACGGCTGGAGCGCGTCGCCGACCCGGGCGGAAGGTTCGTGTACGTGGACTACGCCCACACCCCGGACGCCCTTGAGAACGTGATCACGGCGCTGCGGGCGCTCACCTCCGAGCGGGTCATCTGCGTCTTCGGCTGCGGCGGGGACCGCGACCGGGGCAAACGTCCGCAGATGGGCGCGATCGCCGCCCGGGGGAGCGACCTGGCCGTGGTCACCTCCGACAACCCGCGCTCCGAGAAGCCCGAGGCCATCATCGAAGAGATCCTGCCGGGAATGCGTGCCGCCGGCGCCGCTGAGTGCCCCGATCCCGGCACGCCGGCGCCGACGGGGAAGCGCTGCTTCGTCGTCGAACCGGACCGGCGGCGGGCCATCGGTCTGGCGATTCGCGCGGCGCGGCCGGGCGACACGGTCCTGATCGCCGGCAAAGGCCATGAGACCTATCAGATCGTCGGCCGCTCGGTCCTCGCCTTCGACGACCGCGACGAGGCGCGCCGGGCGCTCGCCCGGCGTGAAGGCCCCCCGCGGGGCGGCAGCAGGTCATGAACATGACGTGGACGGTTGACGACATAGTGGCAGCCACCGGCGGAGAGCTGCTCTGCGGGGAAAGGCACCGGGTCTTCGGCGGCGTGTCGATCGACTCGCGCACGATCGCCCCCGGGGAGCTCTTCGTCGCCATCCGCGGCGAGGTCCACGACGGCCACGCCTTCGTCGGCACGGTGCTCGACGCCGGGGTCGGGGGGGTGCTCGTCGCCGCCGACCGGGCCGGCGAGGCCGCGGCGCAGGCGCGGGGCCGCGCCGCCTGCATCGCCGTGGCCGACACCACCCGCGCCCTGGGGGACCTCGGCGCCTTCCACCGCCGACGCTCGCCGGCCGCGGTGGTGGCCGTCACGGGCTCAAACGGCAAGACCAGCACGCGCCGGATGATCGCCGGGGTGCTCTCGCAGCGTTTCACGGTGCTGGAGCCCGAGCGCAACCTGAACAACCAGATCGGCCTGCCGCTGACGCTGTTCCGTCTCGCCCCTCGGCACCAGTGGGCGGTCCTCGAGCTGGGGACGAACACGCCGGGCGAGATCGCCCGTCTGGCCGAAATCTGCACCCCCGACATCGGGGTCATCACCAACATCGGCCCGGCCCACCTGGAGGGCCTGGGCTCCCTGGAAGGGGTGCTGCGGGAGAAGGCCGCCCTGCTGGAAGGCCTCGCACCCGAAGGGCGGGCGGTCCTGAACGCGGATGACCCGCGGCTCGGGCAACTGACGGCCGGCACTTCCCAGCCGCCCGTGCGCTACGGCCTGGCGCCGGGGTCGGAGATCCGGGCGGAGCGGGTGCGGGAGGGCGCGACCGGGATCGACTTCGAACTGCGGCTGCCCGGGGGGCACACGACGGTCCATCTCAACGCCTGGGGCCGCTTCATGGTGCACAACGCCCTGGCGGCCGCGGCGGTGGGGACCCTGATCGGCCTCACCGGGGAGGAAATCCGCCGCGGACTCGCCGGCTTCTCCCCGGTGGCCGGTCGCATGCACCTCTGTCGGCTTTCCGGCGGGATCCGCCTGATCGACGACACCTACAACGCCAACCCCGACTCGATGGCCGCCGCCCTCGCCGCTCTGCAGTCGCTGCGCGGTGCGGGCCGCGGGCTCTTCGTGGCCGGCGAAATGCGGGAACTGGGGCCCGCCGCGGCCGCCCTGCACCGCGACACCGGCCGGACAGCCGGCCGCAGCGGTGTCCACCGGCTTTACGCCTGCGGGCCTTTCGCGGCGGAGATGGCCGCCGGGGCCCGTGAAACCGGGCTGACCGCCGAGGCCGTCGTGACCGGCAGCCGCGGCGAGATCACCCGGGCGCTGCTCGCCGATCTGCGCCCGGGCGACTGGGTGTTGATCAAGGGGTCGCGCGCGGCCGGCATGGAAGCGGTCGTCGCCGCGCTCAAGCAAGGGTCCGTCGATCCGAAACCGCCCGCGGAGGGTTGAGAACTCAAGCCATGCTCTACCATCTCCTATACCCGCTGCACACGCTGTTCTCGGTCCTGAACGTGTTCCGTTACATCACGTTCCGGACCATCTATGCCAGCCTGACGGCGTTTTTCATCTGCTTTTTCCTCGGCCCCTGGGTGATCGAACGGCTGAACCGCCTGCAGGTCGGGCAGTACATCCGCGAGGACGGGCCCCAGAGCCATCTCGGCAAGGCCGGAACGCCGACCATGGGCGGGGTCCTGATCGTGGGCGCGATCGCGGCCGCCACCCTGCTGTGGGCGGACCTCACCACCCCCTTTGTCTGGATCGCGCTGCTGGTGTTGCTCGGCTTCGCGGCCATCGGCTTTGCCGACGATTACCTGAAGGTCGTCAAGAAACAGAACAAGGGCCTGAGCGTCCGCGGCAAACTGGTGCTGCAGACGCTGATCGCGACGACGGCCGGGACCCTGGTCACCCTCGTCCCGGATTTTTCGACCGAGGTGACGGTGCCTTTCTTCAAGACCGTCTCCCCGGAGCTCGGCTGGGGGTACATCCTCTTTCGCGGTGCTGGTCATCGTCGGGGCCTCCAACGCCGTCAACCTCACCGACGGCCTGGACGGGCTGGCCATCGGCCCGGTGAGCGTCGCCGCGGCCACCTACATGATCTTTGCCTACGTCGCCGGGCACGTCAAGATCGCCAACTACCTGCAGATCACCTATGTGCCCGGCGCCGGCGAGCTCGCGGTGCTCTGCGGCGCCATGGCCGGGGCCGGGCTCGGCTTTCTGTGGTTCAACGCCTACCCGGCCCAGGTCTTCATGGGCGATGTGGGTTCCCTGTCGCTGGGGGCGGCCCTGGGCGTGATCGCCGTGATCACCAAGCAGGAGATCCTCCTGGCGCTGGTCGGCGGGCTGTTCGTCATCGAGGCCCTTTCGGTCATCTTCCAGGTGGGTTTTTTCAAGATGACCCACGGCCGGCGGATTTTCCGCATGGCACCGCTCCACCACCACTTTGAACTCAAGGGATGGCCGGAGCCCAAGGTCATCGTGCGTTTCTGGATCATCGCGATTGCCTTGGCGCTTCTGGCCATGAGCACGCTGAAGCTCAGATAGCGTCGGCAAAACCCCGGTCGGCTTCGCCTCGGAACCGGCCTGACGCCCTCCCCCGGGTCCGGGCGCAGCCGACCGGGTTAACTTAAAAAAAAGGCACCGACACCGATCATGCACCTTGAAGGCAAGCACATCCTGATCGTCGGCCTGGCCCGCACCGGCATCGCGGCGGCCAAGTTCCTCCGGCGCCGCGGGGCGCTGGTGCGGGCGACGGATGCGGCGGCCGAATCAGGCCTTGGACCGGGCGTGGGGGAACTGCGGGGGATGGGCGTCCGGCTGGACCTGGGCGGTCACCCCGACGAAGCCTTCGCGCAGGCGGAGCTGATCGTATTGAGTCCCGGCGTACCGCACACCCTGCCGCCCCTCGAACAGGCCCGCACGCGCGGGGTCCCGGTGATCGGCGAAATCGAGCTCGCCTCCCGGTTCATCCGCGCGCCCATCGTGGCGATCTCCGGGACCAACGGCAAGACCACGGTGACGCAGTTGGTGGGCCGGATGCTGGAGGCCTCGGGCCGGAGGGTCTTCGTCGGGGGCAACATCGGCAACCCGCTGATCGGCTGCGTGGAGGCGACCCCCGCCGCTGAGGTGGTCGTGGCGGAGGTGAGCAGCTTTCAGCTGGACACCATCGACACCTTTCGCCCGACCGTGGGGGTCCTGCTCAACATCACCGCGGACCACCTGGACCGTTACCCGGACTTTGCGGCCTACGCCGACGCCAAGATGCGCCTTTTTGAAAACCAGGGACCCGAGGACATCGCCGTCCTGAACGGCTCCGACGCCGTCATCGCCGCGCGCGCCGCCGCGCTGCGCAGCCGCGCGCTTTACTACCACGCGCCGGGGCCGGAGGGCGGCTGTGCCGCCGCGGCCGGCGGGGTCCTGACAGTGCGCCTGCCCGGCCGCGCCGCGCTGGCCTTCGATCTTACCCGCTTCCGCCTGCGGGGGCCGCACAACACAGAGAACGCCTCGGCCGCGACCCTGGCGGCCCTGGCCGCCGGGGCGAGCCCCGCGGGCGTCCAGCAGACGCTCGACACCTTCACCGGGCTGTCTCATCGCCTGGAACCCGTGGGCACCGTTGCCGGTGTCGACTACGTCAACGACTCCAAGGCGACCAACGTGGACGCGGTGGCGCGCGCCCTGGAGTGCTTTTCCGCCCCGGTGGTCCTGATCATGGGCGGGCTCGACAAGGGCGGTGACTTCCACCGGCTCGCACCCGTCGTGAGCCGTCGTGCCAAAAGCCTGATCGTGATCGGTGCCGCCGGGGACAAAATCCGGGCGGCCCTGGGGGACACGGTACCGACCCTCACCGCGGAGGGCATGGGGCAGGCCGTGGCCTTGGCCGCTGCGGCGGCGGCGCCGGGCGACACCGTCCTGCTGGCGCCCGGCTGCGCCAGCTTCGACATGTACACCGACTACCGGGCCCGGGGGGAGGATTTTCGCCGGGTGGTGGGACAATTGACCGAACGCAAACCGCCTGCAGGACCGAGCTCATAGTCGGGCCGCCCCGACCCGATCCGCAGGCGACTAGAGGAGCCGTTACCCGTGGCGATCGCCGAAGCCAGAACGCAGGGACCACCCCCCAGCACGGTGTACGATGTGCAGCTGCTGTTTCCGGTCCTGTTCCTGGTGGGCATCGGCATCGTCATGGTCTACAGCGCCAGCTCCGCCCTGGCCATGAAGAAGTTCGGATCGGATTACTTCTTCCTGAAAAAGCAGGCGGTCTTCGCCCTGGTCGGGATCGTCACCCTCGTGGTGTGCCGCAACATCCCCTACCGGTGGTACCGCCCAATGGCCTACCCGCTGGTGGCGGCGGCCCTGGTGATGCTGGTGGCCGTGCTGGTGTCGCCGCTGGCCGTCACGGCCGGGGGTTCCAGCCGCTGGCTGCGCCTGGGGCCTCTGCGATTTCAGCCGTCGGAGTTCGCCCGCTTCGCCCTGATCGTCTACATGGCCTATTCCATGGAAAAGAAAGCCGACAAGATCAAGGAGCTCTCCATCGGCTTCCTGCCCCACGTGGTGGTGATGGGGGTGTTCGCCCTGTTGATCGTCAAACAGCCGGATTTCGGCTCGGCCGCCATCCTGGCCGCCCTGACCTGGATCATGATGTTCGTGGGCGGGGTCCGTCTGACCTGCCTGTTCACCACCTGCGGTCTCATGGGTCTGATCGGATACCACGTCATCACCAGCGCCGAGTACCGCCTGCGGCGGGTAATGACCTTCCTCGACCCCTGGCAGTACAAATCCGACGAGGGGTACCAGATCGTGCACTCCCTGATGGCCTTCGGCAGCGGCGGGTGGTGGGGGGCCGGCATCGGCAAGGGCCACCAGAAGCTGTTCTACCTGCCGGAGCCCCACACGGATTTCATCTTTTCGGTGATCGGCGAGGAGTTGGGGTTGGCCGGGGTGGTGGTCATCATCGTGCTCTACTCGGTGGTCGTGTGGAAGGGGATCCGCATCGCCCGCAACGCCCCGGACCTCTTCGGCTGCTACCTGGCCATCGGCCTCACCGCCGCCCTGGGGCTTCAGATCTGCATCAACATGGCGGTCACCCTGGGGCTGCTGCCGACCAAGGGGCTGACGCTGCCGTTTTTGAGCTACGGCGGGACCTCGCTGGTGCTGAACATGGCCAGCATCGGGATCCTGATGAACATCGGCAGCGCCCGGCGGCCGCTGAGAGGAAGGCGATGATCACGAGCGTGCACACCGAGACCCTGCGTTTCCAGCTGGCGGCGCCGGCGGACACCGAGCCGGCCGCGGCCGCGGTCGGCAGCGCCGCCGCCGACCGCGGCGGCCGGCTGGACGTCGTCATCGCCGGCGGCGGTACGGGCGGACACCTCTTCCCGGGGATCGCCGTCGCCGAAGAAATCCGGCGGGGCAACCCCGCAAGCCGCGTGTTGTTCGTCAGCCGCGGCAACGAGTTCGAGCGCAGCGCGCTCTCCCGTGCGGGGTTTGAGCTGGCGTCGATCAGCGCCGAGGGGTTCAAGGGGCGCGGGGTGTGGAACCAGCTGCGGGCCCTCTCCCGCCTCCCCCGGGGCGTTCTGCAGTCCGCAAGGGTCCTCAGGGATTTCGGGCCGCAGCTGGTGATGGGGCTCGGCAGCTACTCGGCCGCCCCGGTGGCGGCCGCCGCCTGGTTGATGCGGATACCGGTCGTGCTGTGCGAACAGAACACCCTGCCCGGCATCACCAACCGCGCACTGGCGCGTCTGGCCGAGCGGGTCTACACCTCCTTCGAACACACGGAGGGCCGGTTCGACCCGCGCAAGGTGCTGTGGACCGGGAACCCGTTGCGCCGGGAAATCGTCGCGGCCGCCGCCGAGCGCGCCTCCTGGCCGCCGGCAGGCGCGTCGCCGGAGCGCTTCACCGTGCTCGTGATCGGCGGCAGCCAGGGCGCCCACAGCCTCAACACCGCGGTGGTCGCGGCCCTGGACCACCTGGTGGACGACGGGCGCCTTCTTTTCATCCATCAGACCGGCGCAGCCGACGAGCAGATGGTGCGCGAGGCCTACCAGCGCCGCGGGGTCGCCGGCCGCGCTCAGGCGTTTTTCGACGACATGCCCGCGCACTACCGGCAGGCCGACCTGGTGGTCTGCCGGGCCGGCGCCACCACGGTGGCCGAGATCACCGCGCTCGGCAAGGCGGCCGTCTTCGTCCCCTTTCCGCTACGCGGCCGACGACCACCAGCGGCTGAACGCGCTGCGCGCTGACGGAGCAGGGGGCGGCGGAGATGATCCCCGACCGGGAGCTGAGCGGGCCGCTGCTTGCCGCCCGCATCCGGCACTTCACCGCACACCCGGAGGCGCTGCGCGCACCTGGCCGACCGGGCCGCGCCAGCTCGGCAAACCCGATGCCGCCCGGCGGATCGTCGACGACTGCCTGCGACTCGTCGCCGCCCGGCACTCGGGCCGACCGGCCGACCGGCCGACCGGCTGACCGAAAAGAGGGACCATGTACCTCAAAAAATACCACATCCACTTCGTGGGCATCGGCGGCATCGGCATGAGCGGCATTGCCGAGCTGCTGCTCAACCTGGGCTACAAGGTGTCCGGCTCGGACCTCAAGAGCGTCGGACACCACCGAGCGTCTCAAGCGCCTGGGCGGGGCGATCTTCGACGGGCACGCGGCCGACCACGTGCAGGGGGCCGACGTGGTGGTGATCTCCTCGGCGGTCAAGGGCGACAACCCGGAGGTCCTGGCGGCCCAGCAGGCATCGATCCCCGTGATCCCGCGCGCCGAGATGCTGGCCGAGCTGATGCGGCTCAAGTACAGCGTGGCGGTCGCCGGCGCCCACGGCAAGACCACCACCACCTCGATGGTCGCGGCGGTCCTCGCCTCGCGGCGGTCTCGACCCGACGGTGGTGATCGGCGGCAAGTTGATCAGCGTCGGGACCAACGCCCTGCTGGGCAAGGGTGACTTCATCGTCGCCGAGGCGGACGAGAGCGACGGCTCCTTCCTGCGCTACTCCCCGACGATCGCCGTGGTGACCAACATCGACCGCGAGCATCTGGATTTCTACGCCGACCTCACCTCGATCAAGCGGGTGTTTCTCGAGTTCATCGACCGGATCCCCTTTTACGGCCTGGCGGTCCTGTGTCTGGACAACGACGCCATCCAGGGCATCCTTCCGCAGGTCAAGAAGCGCTACGCCACCTACGGCACCAGCCCCCACGCGGATTTCCAGATCCGGGACGTCTCCTTCGCCGGCCGCCGCAGCCGCTTCAGCGTGCTGCACAGGGGCAAGGCGCTGGGCGCCTTCGTCTTGAATCTTCCGGGCATCCACAACGTCACCAACGCGGCCGCCGGAATCGCGGTGGGGGTGGAGCTCGACATCCCCGTGACCCGGATCCAGGAGGCCCTGGAGAACCTGTCCGGGGTCCAGCGCCGGCTGGAGGTGAAGGGCGAGCGGAACGGGGTGACCGTGGTCGACGACTACGGCCACCACCCGACCGAAATCAAGGTGACGCTTGCCGCCGCCAAGGCCTGCTGGCCCGAGCGACGGATCGTGGTGGTCTTCCAGCCCCACCGCTACAGCCGCACGCGGGCCCTCTTCGACGATTTCACCCGGGCCTTCTACCAGTCGGACGTCCTCTATCGTGCTGCCGGTCTACTCGGCCGGCGAGGAGAAGATCGAAGGGGTCGACGGCGAAACCCTGTGCGAGGCCATCAAGGCCCACGGTCACAAGCAGGTCCTTTGGGCCGAAACCGCGGCCGAGGCCGTGGCCAGCTTGAACACCATCCTGCAACCGGGCGATCTTCTGCTGACCCTCGGGGCCGGTGATGTGTGGAAGATCGGGACAGCGCTTCTGAAGGACTGAGGGACAATGACTCAACCGACTGACGCCGGCGCCGCTGAAGGAGCATGAGGACCATGGTCCGCGCCCGAGCCCGCAAACCCGAGGGCGGCCGTGCCGCCGTCAAGCGCCGGCCGCGCCACAACATCAGCCGCAGGGCCGCAGCGGCCAGGCGCCGGACCCTGCTCGGCCGCGTGGCGCTCGCGCTTCAGGTCTTCACCGGCGCCGTGCTGGTGGTGTTCGTGAGCGGGTTTTTCGTCTTCGTATACGACATGTTCGTGCAGAGCGACTATTTCAACGCCAAAGACCTGCAGATCGATGGCGGCGAGCGCCTGTCCCCGAAGACCATCGCCGAGGTGGCCGGGGTACGCCCGGGGGTCAATGTGCTCAGCGTCAATCTCTCCGCCGCCCGGCGCAAGCTGCTGGCGCACCCGTGGATCGCCGAAGCCGAAGTCCGGCGCGAAATCCCCGCGGGACTGCGCATCCGCATCCGGGAGCACACGCCGACGGCCTTGGTCAGCCTCGGCCCCAGGTTTCTGCTCAACGCGCAGGGCGAACTGTTCAAGCAGTGGGAGTCACCGGATCCCGCCGACCTGCCGGTAGTCAACGGCTTGCAGGTGGCCGACGTCCGGGCGGTGGACCGCACCGGCACCCGGGCGGGCCTCGCGCTCCCGATCCCGGGCTCCGCGGCGGCCTTGGAACCGCCCACCAGCCGGCCCATGGAAGCGGTGATGCAGGTCCTCGCGCTGGGCCGCAAGGCGGGCAGCGTAGTGCCGAACAGCGAGCTCTCCACGATCCAGGTGGACCGGGAGCTAGGCCTGACGCTCATCGCCTTTGACACGCCAAAAGCCATCCGTCTGGGCTACGACGACTACCCGGCGAAATACCGGTTGCTGGCGGATCTGCTGGCATTTTTCAAGTCCCAGCCGGCCGCCATCGCGTTCGACCGCATTGATCTCAACGACGTCAGCCGGGTGATCGTGAACCCGGTGCAGACGGACCCTCGACAGACGGGTCCTCAGGGAGGGTGAACATGCAGCGCAAGGAAGACATCGTTGTCGGGCTCGATATCGGCACGACCAAGATCTGTGCGGTGGTCGGTGAGATCTCCGGCAACGAGATCGGCATCATCGGCATCGGAACCCACCCCTCGATCGGTCTGCGCAAAGGCGTCGTGGTCAACATCGAGTCGACCGTCGAATCCATCAAGAAAGCGGTCGAAGAGGCCGAACTGATGGCCGGATGCGAGATTTCCTCGGTGTACACGGGCATCGCCGGCGGCCACATCACCGGCTTCAACAGCCGCGGCATCGTGGCCATCAAAGGCCCCGAGATTACCGCCCTGGATGTGGAGCGGGTGATCGACGCCGCCCGCGCGGTCGCCATCCCCATGGACCGCGAGGTCATCCACGTGCTGCCCCAGGAGTACATCGTGGACGATCAGCCCGGCATCCAGAACCCGGTCGGGATGTCCGGCGTGCGCCTGGAAGCCAAGATCCACATCGTGACCGGCGCCGTGGCCTCGGCCCACAACATCGTCAAATGCGCCAACCGCTCGGGGCTGGACGTGTGCGACATCGTCCTGGAATGCCTCGCCTCGGGGGAAGCCGTCCTCTCGGAGGAGGAGAAGCACCTCGGCACCGCCCTGCTCGACCTGGGAGGCGGCACCACGGATCTGGCCATCTTTTCGGGGAAAAGCATCAAACACACCTTCGTGCTGGCATTGGGCGGCGACAACCTGACCAACGACATCGCCATCGGTCTGCGCTGCCCGCACCCGGAGGCCGAGAAGATCAAAAAGAAATTCGGCAACTGCGTCGCCCGCAGCATCCAGGCCGACGAGACCATCGAGGTGCCGGGGGTGAACGGGCGCGAGGCGCGCAAGCTCCCGCGTCAGATCCTGGGGGAGATCCTGGAGCCGCGCATGGAGGAGATTTTCACCCTGGTCAACCGGGAGATCTACCGGGCCGGGATGGAGAACCTGATCCCCTCGGGGGTGGTGCTGACCGGCGGCACGGCGCTGCTCGAGGGCGTCACCGAAATCGCCGAATCGGTGTTCAGCCTGCCCACCCGCGTCGGCTCACCACACCGGATCAAGGGCCTGGCGGAGGTCGTCAACAACCCCATGTACGCCACCGGCGTGGGGCTCGTCCTCTACGGGGCGCGCCACCAGCACAAGGAGCGCAAAAACAAGTTCCGCATCCGGGACAAGAACATCTTCAACGGCCTCGTGAACCGGATGAAGCGCTGGTTTAAAGACGTCGTCTGAGACGTCGTCTGACGACGATGTCTGTTTTAAGTTTTACGTTTTAAGTTTTAAGCGAAAAAAAAAACAAACCAGGGAGAGCAAATGGGTGTGCAATCAAGTCGTCGGCAGGCAGGACAACTTCTTAACACTTAAAACTTAACACTTAACACTATTTTTTCATCCAGGGAGGGCAACCGATGTTCACTTACGTAGACAATGAGAAGTCGGCAAAAATCAAGGTGATCGGGGTCGGCGGCGCCGGCGGCAACGCCATCAACAACATGATCCGCTCGGGGCTCCAGGGGGTCAAGTTCATCGCCGCCAACACCGACGCCCAGGCGCTCGAAATCTCCAAGGCCGATGTGCGCATCCAGCTCGGCGACAGCGTGACCGAGGGGCTGGGGGCCGGCGCCAATCCACAGACCGGCCGGGACGCGGCGTTCGAAACCGTCGAGGCCCTGCGCGAGGCCCTGCGCGACAGCCACATGGTGTTCATCACCGCCGGGCTGGGCGGCGGGACCGGGACCGGCGCCACCCCCGTCATCGCCGACATCTGCCGGGAACTCGGGGCCCTGACGGTGGCCGTGGTGACCAAGCCCTTCTCCTTCGAGGGCAAAAAGCGGGCCCAGGCCGCCGAGCAGGGTCTGGAAGAGCTCAAGAAGGTCGTCGACACCGCCATCACCATCCCCAACGACCGGCTGCGGGCGCTCGCCTCCAAAAAGGCGACCCTGATGGAGATGTTCATGAAGGCCGACGAGATCCTG
This sequence comes from uncultured delta proteobacterium, assembly GCA_963716785.1. Taxonomy (GTDB): domain Bacteria; phylum Desulfobacterota; class Desulfobacteria; order Desulfobacterales; family SpSt-501; genus SpSt-501. Next base: position 246,649 of record CAVQUW010000003.1, read on the forward strand.
CTGCACGCGGTCAAGGGCATCACGGACCTCATCATGATGCCGGGCCTGGTGAACCTCGATTTCGCCGATGTGCGCACCACCATGTCCAAGGCCGGCATGGCCCTGATGGGCATCGGCATCTCCGCCGGGGAAAACCGCGCCATCGAGGCCGCCGAACGGGCGATCTCCCACCCGCTGCTCGAGGACATCTCGATCTCCGGCGCCAAGGGCGTGCTCATGAACATCACGGCCTCGAGCAGCATGGAATTCGAGGAAGTGGCCGAGGCCTCCGAACGTATCCACAAGGAAGTCGGCGAGGACGCCGAGATTTTCTGGGGGACTTCGGTTGACGAGAGCCTGGGAGACGAGATGCGGGTGACCGTGATCGCCACCGGCATCGGCACCCAGGCCGAAGCCGAACGCCCGGTCGAGAGAGACAGGGAAAAGCGCGTCGTCCAGGCGCTGCGCGGCAAGGTCCGGGACGTGACGCCGGCCGACATGGATCGCGGCGACATCCTCGACTTGGACGAGCCGACCTTCATCCGCAACCGGCGCGCCGTCGGGGAGACCTCAGGCGCCCTGTACCGGGGTGTGGGCCGCATGGCGCTCGACGACAACGACCTGGACGTGCCGACCTTCCTGCGTCGCAAAGCGGACTGACGGTCGCGGACGGGCCGCTCTGCCTCACCCGCGGGCCCGCCGGATTGCCAGCGACGACCGTTGCGTGTATGATGGGGACCTCGAACCGGGGGGATGAAGACTCGCCCACCCCGGTCCCGGTCTGAAAACGGTGAAACCCAAGGGTCCCCACAGCCAAATGCCGGCAGATGAGGTCGGCGCCATCCGCAAGCGTTGGCGCGGGAGGACCCGTGTTGCCCTGGTCTATCCCAACCGCTACCACGTGGGGATGTCCAACCTCGGCCTGCAGGCGGTCTATGGCCAGCTGAACCGCCGCGACGATGTGGTCTGCGAACGTGTCTTCCTGCCTGAAGACGCCGAGTCGGCCGCCGGGCGCCTGACCACCCTGGAGTCGGGGCGCCCGGTGGCCGACGTCGACATCATCGCCTGCTCGGTCTCCTTCGAAAGCGACTATCCCCATCTGCTGACCATTCTGGCACGCGCCGGGATCCCGCTGCGCGCCGCCGAGCGCAGCCCACAGCACCCCCTGGTGATCGCCGGCGGGGTGGCCTGCTTCCTGAACCCCGAACCGATCGCCGAGTTTTTCGACTGCATCCTGGTCGGCGAGGCCGAGGCGATCCTGCCGCCGTTTCTCGAGGTGTTCGCCCGGCGGGCCGACCGACCGAGGATGCTCGGCGACATCGCCTGCGAGGTGCCGGGGGCCTATGTGCCCGCCTTCTACCGCGCGGAGTACCACCCCGACGGGACTCTCGCCGCCTTCACCCCCGAAGCGGACGTGCCTGCCCGGATCACCCGCCCGCGCGTCGCGGACCTGACCGAGGCGGTGACTTGCAGCACGGTGGTGGCCGCGGACACCGCCTTCGGCCGCGCGTTTCTGGTCGAAGTGGGCCGCGGGTGCCCCCACGGGTGCCGGTTCTGCAGCGCCGGCTTTGTCTACCGCCCGCCCCGCTTTCAACCGGTGGAGGTCCTGGCCGAGACCATCGCCCGCGGCCTCGAGCGCACCGACCGCATCGGGCTGGTGGGGGCCGCGGTCTCGGACCACCCGGGCATCGGCGAGCTGTGCGCCCGCTTCGCCGGCGGGAAGGTTGCCGTCTCGTTCAGCTCCCTGCGCGCGGATGCCCTGTCGCCCGAGCTCATCGCGGCCTTGCGCGAGAGCGGGGTGAAGACCGCCACGATCGCGCCCGAGGCCGGCTCCGAGCGGCTGCGGCGGGTGATCAACAAAGGCATCACCGAGGAGCACGTGCTCGCGGCCGCCGAGGAACTGGTGGCCAACGGGATCCCCAACCTGAAACTCTACTTCATGGTGGGGCTGCCCACCGAGACCGAGGAGGATGTCGAGGCCATCGCCACCCTGGTCAAACAGGTCAAACACCGGTTCCTCAAGTCCAGCCGCAGCCGGGGCGCCATCGGCACGATCACCGTGGGGGTCAGCTCCTTCGTACCGAAGCCGTTCACCCCTTTTCAGTGGTCGGCCATGGCCGAGACGGGCGCGCTCAAGGGCAAGATCAAACGCCTTCAGACCGGGCTCAAACGCGTCGCCAACGTCCGTGTCCACGCCGATGTGCCCCGCTGGGCCTACATCCAGGCGCTGCTCGCCCGCGGCGACCGCCGCGTGGCCGATGTCCTCGCCCGCGTGCATGCGAACCGCGGCAATTGGGCCCAGGCGCTGAAGAGCTTTGCCCTCAACCCTGATTTCTATGCGTTGCGTGAGCGCGATCTGGAAGAGATCCTGCCCTGGGATTTCATCGACCACCGCATCGCCAAATCCTACTTGAAAATGGAATACCGGCGGGCCTTGGCGGGGAAGCCCGGGCCCACCTGCACGGTCGGGGCCTGCGAGCTGTGCGGCGTCTGCGCCCCGGCCCCGCCGGGTCGGGGTTGAAGGGTCGAAAAGACCAAGAGGAGGGTTACCGTGCGCCGCGGCGGCAGTCCCGCCGTGGCGGGAAAGCGCAAGGCCGGAATCGAGCTCATGGCGAAGTCCGTATGACTTCAAAGATCCCTTGCAATCCGCGCATCGACCTGTTAATGGAAACTCGTTTTGCCGGATTTTTATTTCGGGAACCATTCCGGTCTCATGCTCGGCGCCCCCGACACGGACGGGGCCGGGCAGCAGCCTTCGGTGAGGACAAAGTATGGTTGAGGGTGTCCTGTTCATGGCGGCCCTGGGGGCGGCGTGCAGCATCGTCTTGAGTGTCGCGGCACGCATTTTTTATGTTTACGAGGACCCGCGCATCGCCCAGGTCGAAGCATGCTTTGCGGCGGCGAACTGCGGCGGGTGCGGGTTCGCCGGCTGCTCGGCCGCGGCCGCGGCGGTGGTCGCCGGAAAGGCCGCCCCGAACGTGTGCGTCGTGGGCGGGATGGAGTCGGCCCAGAAGGCGGCGGCCGTCATGGGGATGGAGGTCGGTCTGGCCGAACCGCCGAAGTCCATCAACCCCTGCGCCGGGGGGCATCGCGCGGAAAACAAATTCGACTACCTCGGGGTCAACACCTGTCAGGCGGAAGCCGCCATTTGGAGCGGCCGGCGCGTCTGCAGCGTGGGCTGCATCGGCCATGGGGATTGCGTGCGCGCATGTCTGTTCGGCGCCATCGCCATGGGCCCCGAGGGCTTCCCGGTCGTCGACGAGGAGAAGTGCGTGGGCTGCGGCGCCTGTGCGCGGGTGTGCCCCAAGAACCTCCTGAAGATCCGAACCCCCTCCGAGCGCCTGCTGCACTTCAACCAGGTCGGCGACTGCCTGGCCCCCTGCCGGCAGACCTGCCCGGCGGAGATCGACATCCCGCTCTACATCCACCAGATCAGGCAAGGCGATTACGCCGGGGCCGTACGGACCATCCGGGAGCGCAACCCGCTCCTGCTCGCCTGCGGGCGCGTCTGCCCCCACCCCTGCGAGGAGAACTGCCGCCGGGGGGTCGAAGACGACCCGGTCTCCATCAACCAGCTGAAGCGCTTTGCCGCCGATTATGAAATGAACTCCGGTCAGCGGCTGCCGGTCCCCGTCGCACCGGACACCGGCAAACGCATCGCCGTGGTCGGCGGCGGCCCCGCGGGGCTGACCTGCGCGTTCTTCCTCAGGCGCCTGGGACACGGCGTCACCATTTTCGAGGCCATGCCGAAGCTGGGCGGCATGCTGCGCTACGGGATCCCCGAGTACCGCCTCCCCAAGAAAGTGCTCGACTGGGAGATCGACGGCATCCTGAACCTCGGCATCGAAAGCCGCACCGGGATCCGGTTCGGCGAGGATTTCGACCTGACCGATCTGAAGACCCAGGGCTTCGACGCGGTCTTCATCGGCATCGGCGCCTGGAAAGACTCGCGCATGCAGGTCCCGGGCGAGGACCTCGAGCGGTTGTTACACCGGCATCGACTTCCTCTCGCGTCTCGCCGGCGGCGAACAGCTGCCGATCAAGCCCGTCGCCGCGGTGATCGGCGGCGGCAACACGGCCATCGACTGCACCCGCAACCTCATCCGCCTCGGGGCCCGCAAGGTGTACCTGGTCTACCGCCGGACCCGCAAGGAAATGCCGGCCAACGTGGTGGAAATCGAGGCGGCCGAGCACGAAGGCGCCGAGTTCCACTTCCTCTGCGCGCCGGTCAAGGTCGTCGCCGACGACCAGGGGCGGGTGACCCACCTCGAGTACCTGCGGATGGAACTCGGCGAGCCGGATGCCAGCGGTCGGCGCCGCCCGGTGCCGGTGGAGGGGTCGGAGACCCTGCTCGCCACCGACATGGTGATCTCGGCCATCGGCCAGGCGCCCGACGTCTCCTTCGTGACCAAAAGCGAATCGCCCGCGGCCGGACTGAAAACCACCCGCTGGAGCACCATCGAAGCCGACCCGGGCACGTTGCAGACCAACATCCCCTACCTCTTCGTGGCCGGGGACGTCGCCACCGGACCCGCACTGGTGGTGGACGCGATCGGGGGCGGACGGCGGGCGGCACGTTCCATTCACCAGTTCGTCATGGGCCTGCCCGTGGACGCCGAGAGCAACGAACTGCGCAAGAAGGTCCTCAAGGAGACGATTTTCGACCGGGTCGTCGGCGTCACGGCACGCCCGCGCTGCCGAGATGGTGGAGTTGCCCGCGGCCGAGCGCATCCGCTCTTTTGCGGAGGTCGACCAGGTGCTGACCGAGGAAGCCGCCCGCTGCGAGAGCGATCGCTGTCTCAACTGCTGCCTGACCTGCTACAATCCGGATGCCGCCCAACCGGAAAAGGCGGTCGAGGAGCCGGCGTGAACCCGGGAAACCCTAAAAAATCCTTGAAAGGCCGATGGCGTTGTGGTAGTCGAATTCTCTCTTTTCTTAAGATTTCCTAATTCCTACGAGGATTCGGGTCGATGATGTTCTCCGCCAAAGAGTTGAAACTCGTCTTCGGGCTGACCGCCGTTCTTTTGGCGATCGGCATTGTGAGCTACGCGGCCCTTCCCGCCAAGCCACCGAAGCCACCGGTCCGCATCGCATTCCAGACCGTGGCCGGCAAGGCGCTTTTCGACCACGCCGGGCATGCCGCGGACACCGGCATCGGGCTCAAATGCGGTGAGTGCCACCACACGCTCTCCGAGGAGGAGTACGACGACGCCACCTCCTGCTCGGAATGCCACGACCCCCAGGAAGGTGACAAGGACATGCCCAAGCGCTCCGACGCCCTCCACGATCAGTGCATCGGCTGCCACCAGCAGTACGGGGCCGGCCCGGTGGAGTGCGCCCAATGCCACGTGATGTTCTGATGTTTTGACCGCGAAGTCTGCGCCGGGTCCTGCCCGTCCGCGGCAGTCCTGATCGGAAGGAAGAAACATGACCCAGAGATCGTTCTTCGGTTTGGGGAAACCCCGTCTGGAATACAGCAAACTGCCCGCCAAGGTCGGTGCGCCGGTGTTCGTGCCGGCAAACGGCTCGGTGACGCTCCTGCACCGGCGTCCCGCCGCCGTCAACACGCCACCGGCGCTGAAAACGGGGGACCTCGTCAAAAGCGGCCAGAAGATTGCCCTGTATGCCGGGGCTGCCGGTTACGTGACCTCACCGGTGACCGGCAGCGTCAGCGGTCTGTCCGCGTTCGAGGGCGACTACGGACGGCATTTTACGGCCATCACCATCGCTGTCGCGGCCGAGGATGCTCCCGACGATGCGCTCGCGCTGCTGCGCCAGGAACCCTCCCTGGAAACCGCGCTCGGTTTCCTTGGTGCGGCCCCGGGACTCCCGTCGCTCGAACGTTTGACCGACCCCGATCGGCCCCTGCGCACCCTCGTCGTCTGCGGGGTCGACCAGGACCTCGGGGTGCTCACCCAGCAGTATGTGCTGCGGGCCCGGCAGCAGGAAGTCGTCGACGGCATCCACATCCTCAAGAAACTGGCGGGCTTTGAAGATGTCGTGATCCTCACCCTCAAGGAGGCGATCCAGGGCTACGGCCACATCGGCGCCCGGGTGGTGGGGGTCGACCCCGCCTACCCCTCGGCCCTGCCGCAGATGGTCATGCACCAGGTCTTCGGACAAACCGTCCCCGCCGGCCGCACCTGCGAGGACCTCGGGTACGGCTTCATCAGCGCGGAGGCCGTGGCCGCCGTCGGCACCGCCTTCGCGAGCGGGCGGGTCCCGGCCACCAAGCTCATGACCCTCATCCCCAAAGACGGTTTCAGCCGGCTGGTGGAGGCGCCCGTCGGCACCCCCATCGGCGTCATACTCGATAAATTCGACGTTCGCATCGATACCGGCGACCGTATCGTTTTCGGAGGGCCGATGCGGGGGTCGGCGGTGTATGCAGTCGACCACCCGGTTCAACCCGACACCGATGCCGTGATGATCCTCGGCCGCTCCCAGGCGGCCCATGTGTCCGACTATGCCTGCGTCAACTGCGGCGAGTGCGTGCGCGCCTGCCCCGCCCGCATCCAGGTCAACCTGCTCGTGCGATACCTGGAAGCCGGCAAATTCGGGGACGCCGAGGAGTCTTACGACCTGCACTCCTGCATCGAATGCGGCTTGTGCAACTACGTCTGCGTTTCGAAAATCCCGATCCTGCAGCACATCACCCTGGCCAAGCACGAACTGGCCCGGATGCGCCAGATGGAGGCCGCGAATGCGTGATCAGAAAAAGCTCATCGTCTCCCACGCACCGTTTTGGCACAACGGCGGCAGGGTGACCGACCGCAGCCACCAGATGTTCCTCGCCGCACTGCCGGCGGCCGTGGTCGGTGTCGCCCAATACGGGTTTCCGGCCTTAGGGGTGCTCGCGCTCGCCGTGGCGACGGCGGTCTTGTGGGAATTGGGGTTCAACCGCGCCGCCAAACAGCCCTTCTCCGCCGGGGACGGGTCGACGGCGGTGATCGGCCTGCTGTTCGGCATGATGCTGCCGGCCGCAACGCCCTGGTGGGCCGTGGTCACCGGCACGTTCATTGCCGTGGTGGTGGGACGCCAAATTTTCGGCGGTCTCGGCGCCAACCCCTTCAACCCGGTGGCGGTGGCCATCGCCATCCTGATGCTATCCTGGAAGAGCCTGCTCGATTTCGACGCCGCCCTCGTCAACTTCGCCTTCGATTTCAACCCGGCCTACCACCTGACGGCGGCGAAGGCGTTCGGCTCCTCCGCGGTTCAGAACGTGAGCCTGGTGGACCTTCTGATCGGCCGGCAGATCGGCGGGATCGGCAGCACCTGCGGGATCGCACTCATCCTCGGCGGCGTTTATCTGATCCTGCGCGGCGTCATTCGCTGGGAGATATCCGCAAGCTTCCTGGCCGGCGCTTTCGTGACCGCCTTCATTTTCAACCTGGTCGACCCGGTGCGCTACGCCTCCCCGTGGTTTCACCTGTTGACCGGTTACACCCTGATCGGCGCCTTTTTCCTGGTGACCGAGGACTCCTCCTCACCGGTCAATTTCATCCCCATGCTGGTCTTCGGCGCGCTCGTGGGGACGGTCACGGTCATGATCCGCAACATCGGGGCGTTTCCCGAAGGCCTGGTCTACGCCATCCTGGTCGGCAACCTCGTCCAGCCGCTGCTGGACAAGATCAGGCCCAACGCTCTCGGAAAGGTTGTTTAACGTATGCGTGAGATGATCAAAATGGTGGTGGTGCTGACGACGATCAGCCTCCTTTCGGGCGGCCTGCTGGCGGCCCTGCGCGACGGCACCAAGGAGCGCATCGAAAGCCAGGAACTGGAGTTCGTCAAGGGGCCCGCGGTGCGGGAGATCTTCGCGGGCGCCTCGAACGACCCCATCGCCAGCCGCTTTCAGATCAAGGAAGGCGAGAAGGCCAAGACGTTCTTCGTCGGGATCATGGAGGGAGAGGCCAGGGGCGTGGCGATCGAAGCCTCGGGCAAGGGGGGCTACGGCGGCAACGTCGGGCTGATGGTCGGCATCGACGTCAAGGACGGCAAGCTGATCGGTGTCGGCGTGACCACGCACTCCGAAACCCCCGGTCTGGGGGCGCGGGCCAAGAGCGACCCCTCCTTCGCGGCCCAGTTCAAAGGGATCCCCGTCGACAAACCGGTCAAGGTCACTCAGGACGGCGGCGCGGTCAATGCCATCAGCGGGGCCACCATCACCTCGCGCGCCGTCTGCTCAGGGGTGACGGATGCCGTCGCCCTCTACGAGAAGCTGAAGCCGCAGATCGCCGAAAAACTGAAAGAAGTCAAAAAATAGGGACACGCCATGGCAAAATCTCTGACTCAGGAGTTTACCAAAGGACTGTGGGCGGAAATCCCGCCTTTCCGTCTCGTGCTCGGCCTCTGCCCCGCCCTGGCCGTGACCAACACGGTTGAAAACGGACTCGGGATGGGCATCGCGACGACCTTCGTGCTCGTCTGCGCCAACCTGCTGGTCTCGGCCCTGCGCAAGATCATCCCGTCCAAGGTCCGCATCGCGGCGTTCATCGTCGTGATCGCCACCTTCGTCACGGTCGTGGAACTCCTGATGCAGGCCTACGCCTACGCACTGTTTCAGTCGCTCGGGATCTTCATCCCCTTGATCGTCGTCAACTGCATCCTGCTCGGCCGCGCCGAGGCCTTTGCCAGCCGAAACGGCATCGTGCGCTCGCTCTTGGACGGCCTCGGGATCGGCATCGGCTTCACGCTCGCGCTCGCCGCGCTCGCCGCGTTCCGGCAAGTGCTCGGCACCGGTGCGATCACCTTCTACCAGACCCCCATACCGCTGTTCGGGCCCTCGTTTCAGCCGTTCGAGTTTATGGTCCAAGCGCCGGGCGCCTTCATCTGCCTCGGGCTGATGCTGGCGGGAATGAACCTTCTGGGGAAGAAATAGGAGATCCGCATGGGAGACCTCATCGTCCTGTCGATCAGCGCCATCCTGATCAAGAACATCCTGCTGGCCCAGTACCTGGGCAACTGCCCCTTCCTCGGGACCTCCAAGAAGATGGAGACGGCCACCGGCATGGCCATGGCGGTCATTTTCGTCCTGGTGATGGCGGGCATCATCACCTGGACGGTGGAGCGCTTCGTCCTTGAGACCCTCGGCTTGCAGTACCTGCGCACCATCGCGTTCATCCTGGTCATCGCCGCGCTGGTCCAGTTCGTCGAGATGTTCCTGAAGAAGAGCATCCCCGCCCTCTACGCCGGACTCGGGATCTACCTGCCCCTGATCACCACCAACTGCGCCGTCATGGGCGTCTGCCTGATCAACATCAAGGAGGAATACAACTTCCTCGAGATGGTGGTGGTCTCCTTCAGCTACGCCGCCGGGTTCGGCCTGGCGCTGATCCTGTTCGCCGGCGTGCGCGAGCGCATTCTGCTGGCGCGCACCCCCAAGCCGCTTCAGGACACCGCCATCGGACTGGTCACCGCCGGCATGCTCTCGCTGACCTTCATGGCCTTCAAAGGCTGGGTGTAGAAACCGCCGGCGCGCCTTCCATAATCTGTTTTTTCAAAAGAAAACGCCGCATCAAGCGGCGTTTTCTTATCCCTACCTTCAGCCTTTAGCCTTCGGTCTTCAGCCTTTTCCCTATTCCGCCTCCCGAATTCCGAATTCCGAATTCTCTTTCCCTATTCCCCCTTCCGAATTCGCTTTCCAACGCCTTTATCAACCCCGCCATGTCTTCCGGCAGGGGTGATTCGAACTGCACCCAAATACCGCTCTCGGGGTGGGTAAAGCCCAGCCGCCAGGCGTGCAGCATCTGGCGCCGGGCGTGGGAAAGAAAGTCTTCACGCGCGGCCGAGCCCGGAAACGCCCCATGGTTTTTTTTTCGGCCGTAGACCGGGTCGCCGACGATGGGGTGCCGAATGGCGGCGAGGTGGACCCGGATCTGGTGGGTGCGGCCGGTTTTGAGCGCCACTTCGAGCAGACAGACGCCCGGAAACCGCCGCTGCACGCGCCAGCGGGTCTCCGCCGCACGCGGTGTGCGGCTTGCGGTCGACATCCGTTTGCGGTCGACCGGGTGGCGTCCGATCGGAAGCCTGATCGTGGCGGAGTCCTCTGAAAATTCACCGTGGACCAGGGCCAGGTAATCCTTTCTCACGCTGCGGCTCTTGAACTGAGCCGCCAACCGTTCCAGCGCGAGCGCATTCTTGGCCACCACCAGGGTGCCGGAGGTGTCTTTGTCGAGGCGGTGGACAATCCCCGGGCGGATCTCGGTACCGATGGCCCCGAGATCCGGGCAGTGGTGGAGCAAGCCGTTGACCAGGGTCCCCGAGTAGTGCCCCGGTGCAGGGTGCACCACCAGCCCGGGCTGCTTGTTGACCACCACGATGTGTTCGTCTTCAAAGAGGATCTGCAGGGGAATCGGCTCCGCCAGGAGGCCTGACGGTGTCGGCGGAGGCAGGCAACCGCCGACCGCGTCGCCGGCGTGCAGACGGTAGCCCGGTTTTTTGGGCTGCCCGTTGACCCGCACGCAATCGTCTGAAATGAGCTGGGCGGCGAAGGAGCGCGAGCAGCGCGGGAGGCGCTCGCCGATGAAAACATCGAGGCGTTTGCCGGCGTCGTGATCGCCGGCATCTAGCGAGAAGGAGTCACCGCGGTTCATAACGGTGATCAAGGGGGGTCAGGCGGCCTCCGAGGCGAAGAGGGATTCGATTTCCGAGAGGATGGTGTCCTCGTCCGTTTTTTTGGCCTTCGAGAGCTCTTTGACCAGCAGGACCTGGGCGGTGTCGTAGAGTTTGCGCTCCCCGAAGGAAAGGTCCTTAGTGAGCTTCAGACGGAAGAGGTCGCGGAACACCTCGGCCACGTCGTAAAGGGACCCGGTTTTGATCTTCTCCATGTATTCGCGGTAGCGCCGGTTCCAAGTCTGGTTGTCGCCGAGCAGGTCCGGTTTGTTGCGCATGACCGCGTACACCTTGGGAATTTCCTTGCGGTCGATAAGACACCGCAGCCCGACCGAGTCGACGTTGCTGGTGGGAATCATGATGACCATCCCATTGTCCAGCACCCGCATGATGTAAAAATCATGCTTTTCCCCGTTGACCGTGCGGCACTCGATGGATTGGATTTCCCCGACCCCGTGGGCCGGATAAACCGCAAGGTCCCCGATTTTGAACTTGGAAAGCTTCGGTGCCGCCTTCTTTAGCTCTTTTTTAAGAATGACCCCCTTTACCTCTTTTTTGGGGATAGCCTTTTTGGCCTCTTTTTTGAGAACAACCTTCTTGGTCTCTTTTTTAGGAACAACCTTCTTGATTTCTTTTTTGGGCGTTTTCCCTGCCATATGGGTCACTCATCCGGTGGATTATGAGAAGCGGGCATCGAAGATCGCTCTAACCATTCGATTTTTCTTTACCATATCCAGCGACCGGAATCAACAAAAAAGGATTGGCGCCTCGCGGCGCCAATCCTCTCCTTACAAAAACAGTGCCGTTGAAAAAGCTTTTAGAGCAGGAACGGCACCAACAACAACGCGACAACATTGAGAATCTTGATCATCGGGTTGACGGCCGGGCCCGCGGTGTCTTTGTACGGGTCGCCGACAGTGTCACCCGTGACGGCGGCTTTGTGGGCATCGCTGCCCTTGCCGCCCAAGTGACCGTCCTCGATGTATTTCTTGGCATTGTCCCAGGCCGCGCCACCGGTGGTCATGGAAATGGCCACGAACACGCCGGTGATGATGCTGCCGATCAGAAGACCGCCCAGGGCGATCTTGCCGAGCAGGAGCCCGACAACGATGGGCACGACGACCGGCAGAAGCGCCGGGATCATCATCTCCTTGAGCGCGAACTTGGTCACGATGTCGACACAGGCGGCATAGTCGGGCTTGCCCGTGCCCTCCATGATCCCCGGGATTTCACGGAACTGACGGCGCACTTCCTCGACCACCGCCCCGCCGGCCTTGCCGACCGCCATCATGGCCATGGAGGCGAACAGATAGGGCAGCAGACCGCCGATGAACAACCCGATGATGACGTTCACATCGCTCAGGTCGAACTTCAGCACGGCCGAACCGCCGTGCAGCACGAACTCCTGGGTGTAGGCGGCGAACAGCACCAGGGCGGCCAGACCGGCGGAACCGATGGCGTAGCCCTTGGTGACGGCCTTGGTGGTGTTGCCCACGGCATCCAGCGGGTCGGTGACGGCGCGGACGCTCTCTTCCATCTCGGCCATCTCGGCGATGCCGCCGGCGTTGTCCGTGATCGGGCCGTAGGCGTCGATGGCGATGACCATGCCCGTCATGGACAGCATGGCCATGGCCGCCATGGCGATGCCGTAAAGCCCGGCGAAATAGTGGGCCAGACCGATGGCGAGACAGATGGCGAGCACGGGCGCCGCGGTGGACTGCATGCTGACGGCGAGACCGGCGATGATGTTGGTGCCGTGGCCGGTGGAGGAGGCCTGGGCCACGCCCTTCACGGGGCCGTACTTGCCGGTGTAGTACTCGGTGATGATGACGATGACGACCGTCAGAACGAGACCGACCAGGGTCGACAGGTAGATGTTCATCGCAGAGACGGGCAACCCGCCCATGAGGCTCTGGCAGGCGAAGAAGAACACGACGGCCGCGATGATGGCGGCGGCGAACATGCCCTTGTAAAGGGCGCCCATGATGTACTCGTTTTTGCCCAGACGCACGAAGAACACGCCGATGATGGAAGCCACGATGGAGATGGCGCCGAGCACCAACGGGAATTCGGTGGCCATGCCGATTTTCGGGAACAGCAGGTTGCCGAGCAGCATGGCCGCAACGGCGGTGACGGCGTAGGTTTCAAACAGGTCGGCCGCCATGCCGGCGCAGTCGCCGACGTTGTCGCCGACGTTGTCGGCGATGACGGCGGGGTTGCGCGGGTCGTCCTCGGGGATGCCGGCCTCGACTTTGCCGACCAGGTCGGCGCCGACGTCGGCCCCTTTGGTGAAGATCCCGCCGCCGAGGCGGGCGAAGATCGAGATCAGGCTGCCGCCGAAGCCGAGGGCCACCAGGGCGATGACGGCATCACGGCTGGAAACGCCCATGTTGAGCAGGATCGCGTAGTACCCGGCCACGGCCGTCAGGGCCAGGCCGGCCACGATCATCCCGGTCACCGAGCCGCCGCGAAAGGCCAGCTGCAACGCCGGGCTGAGGCCCTTGCGGGCCGCCTCGGCCACGCGCACGTTGGCGATGACCGACACCCGCATCCCGATGTAGCCCGCGAAATAGGAGGCGACGGCGCCGACCAGGAACCCGAGCGCCGTGCTCAATTTCATGGTGATCGCGATGATGACAAAAATGACGATCCCGGCAATCGCCATGCTCTTCGCCTGCCGGTTCAGGTAGGCAATCGCGCCTTCGGCAATGGCACCGGAAATCTCCTGCATGCGCTCATTGCCGGCCGGGGCGCTCTTGACCATGCCGGCAACCACGATGGCGTACAGAACGCCGACCGCTCCAACGAGGGTACACACCAACGGCAAATAGTTCATCCTCTCCTCCCTACAGTCCCAAGGTTAATCGGTAAGAATGATGGTTCGGTTGTTGAACTGATTCATCCCAACCCCTGTGCCTTGGCATAGAACGGTAACCACGGCGTCTCGCGCCCGCGAGATAATCCGGGGCAGCAGGCGGGCTTCCTCCGCATCGAAGCGGTCGAGCACGTAGTCTGCCACGGACCCCCCGTTCACGGAACGCCCGATGCCGACGCGCAGGCGTGGGAAATCGCCTCCGCCGAAAGCATCGATCACCGATCGTATGCCGTTGTGTCCGCCATGCCCTCCTTTCTCTTTTATTTGTATTCGTCCGAAAGCAAGGTCGATGTCGTCATGGACGATCACCATGTCCCCGCTTGATATGTGAAAAAAATCAGCCAGCTGGCGCAGCGGGAGCCCACTGCGGTTCATGAAGGCCAGGGGCTTGGCCAGGATCACGTCGCGCTCTTCGACCCGCCCGCGCCCGAAAGCGGTCTTGAATTTTTCGCGATCGAACCCGATCCCGAAATCCGCGGCGAGCCGCTCGGCCACCATGAAACCGATGTTGTGCCGGGTGGCGGCATACTTCGCCCCAGGGTTTCCCAAGCCGACGACAAGACGCAGGCGCCGCGGCGCGTTTCCCGGATCGCGGTCACCGTCCATGGCCACCCGCGGCGCATGGGCCTGCCTCGGTCCGGCACCCCGCCCGTGCAATAAAAGATCCATCCTCGCAAGGTCGGGGGGGTAAAGGTCTGGACCTTATTTTTCAGCTTCCTCGCCGGCTTCAGCTTTTTCCCCCTCCTCACCCTCGGCCTCTTCGGCCACTTCTGCTTTCGGCTCCGCTTCGACCATCGGGCTGGAGACGGTGATGAGGGTGTAGTTGTCGCCCGGCGGCAATTCCGAACCGCTGGGCAGCCGAATGTCTCTGACGTGCAGAACGCTGCCGATCTCCAGATCGGTCACATCGATTTCGATGGCCTCCGGGATCTCCTGCGGCAGACACAGCACTTCGATCTCGCGCTCGATGATCTGCAGGATGCCCCCGTCCTCCTCGCCCTTGCATTTGCCCGTGGAGACGATCGGCACCATGACCCGCAGCTTGCGGTTCATGTCGATTTCGTAGAAATCCACATGCAGGAACTGCCCGCTCACAGGATGCCGCTGCAGTTCCTTGATGACGGCCGGCTTGCCCTGGCTGCCGCCGTCCTGAAGCTGGAGGGAGAAAATCGTCCTGCGGATATTGCCCTTCTGCACGATGTGCTCGAGGTCTCGGGTCTTCACCGCGAGCATCATCGGCTGCGTGGTGGGTCCGTACAGCACGGCCGGCACCATGCCCTCTCGTCTCAGGCCGCGGGCCGGGCTGTTGCCCTTGGTGGTTCGTATTGTGGCGTTCAATTCCAATTGTTTCAAAGGGAAGTCCTCCTTGACGGTAAAGTGACCGCTTTCAGACGGTTGTGCGATATCAGCTGCGACTATACGAACAGCGAGGTGACCGAATCCCCGCGGTAGCTGCGAATGATGGCCTCGCCGACCAGCGCGGATATCGAGAGCACTCTGATCTTGGGGCAATCGGCCGCGGCCGGTTTCAAGGGCACGGTGTCGGTCACGCACCACGTTTTTCAGCGCCGATTGCCGGATGCGATCCACGGCCGGCCCGGACAGCACGGCGTGGGCGCAACAGGCGTGGACTTCCTGCGCCCCCTCCCGTTCCAGCGCCTCGGCCGCCTCCACCAGGGTCCCGGCGGTGTCCACCATGTCGTCCAGGATCACGGCGACCTTGCCGCGCACGTTGCCGATGACGGCCATGGCCTTGGCCTGATTCGGGGCGGAGCGGCGCTTGTCGATGATGGCCAGATCGGCATCCAGGCGCTTGGCAAACGCCCGGGCGCGTTCCACGCCGCCGGCATCCGGCGACACGATGGCCAGGTCGCGGTCGTAATTGGCCCGGATATAGTCGATCAGCACCGGGGCGGCAAACAGGTTGTCGACCGGGATGTTGAAAAAACCCTGGATCTGGCCGGCATGCAGGTCCAAGGTGATCAACCGGTTGGCCCCGGCGACGGTGAGCATGTCCGCCACCAGCTTGGCGCTGATGGGCACCCGCGGGGCCACCTTCTTGTCCTGGCGCGCGTACCCGTAGTAGGGCATCACGGCCGTGATGCGACGCGCCGAGGAGCGCTTGAAGGCATCGATCATCAGCAGCAGTTCCACCAGGTTGTCGTTGACCGGCGCGCAGGTGGACTGGATCACGAAGACATCCTTGCCGCGGACGTTTTCATTGATTTCGATCTGGATTTCGCCGTCGCTGAAGGTGGTCACCTTGGCGCCGCCCAGCGGCAGATCCAGATAGGCGCAAATTTTATTGGCCAAATCCGAGTTGGAATTACCCGTGAAAATGGCGATGCCTCTGGGCTCCATGGGTCACCGTTGCCGTTCGGGGGCCCGCACCCTGTGCCGGGCGGACCCGCCTTGACGATCTCTTCCGATTATCAAGAAAAGGCACTCGCAGCCCCCTGCGGGCCGTTCATGCCGGCGAGGGCTGACGCACACGGTCCAAACGCCCTGCCGGTTCCCACCGGTGTTTGGCTGGGGCGGGAGGATTCGAACCTCCGAATGCAGGAACCAAAATCCTGTGTCTTACCGCTTGACGACGCCCCAGAAAAGCGCGATCCGCGCCCTCGCGGCCGATTTCCCGACCAACCGGCCGCGCTCAGGTCTCGCGAATCAGGTCGAGCGGCCCGCGGAGCAGACCCGCCGCAAACAGCCGCCACCCGCACCCCTGGGGCAGCTCCGCGGCGGCGCGCTGCGCCGCCCCCGCATCGGGGAAGACCCCGAAGATGGTCGGCCCGCTGCCGGACATGAGGCTCCCCAGCGCCCCCTGGTCGCTCAACCAGCGCTTGAGGGCGAGAAGACCAGGATGCAATGCCAGCGTAACCGTTTCGAGATCATTGCATAAATGCAGCCGCGGGTCGAACGCCGTCGACTTTATAAAAGAGTTTTTTCTAAGCTGTTTTTTGCATTTTGTCAATCGCAAATTCAGGCCCTTGAAAACCGTCCGGGTCGAAACGGCAAGCGCCGGGGTGACCAGAAGAAGGTGCAGGGGTGGGAGGAGCGGGTAAGGCTGCAGGAGATCCCCGATACCCGATGCAAGCGCCGGGGCTTGGAAAATGAAAAACGGCACATCGGCGCCTAAGGTCCGGCCGATGGCCATGAGCTTCTTGCGCGAAAATGGAAACCCGTGCAGATGGTTGAGGGCGAGCAGAACGCTGGCGGCATTGCTGCTGCCGCCGCCCAAACCGGCCGCCACCGGGATCCTTTTCTCGAGCACCATCTCGACCGCCCCGCCCCGCCCCAGAGTTTCGAAAAAAGCGTGGACCGCGCGGCAGGCGAGGTTGGTGTCGTCTTGCGGCACCAGGGGGTCGGAGCACTTCAGGGAGGTGGCACCGTGTGTGGTCCGCAGGCGGATCTCGTCAAAGAGGGCGACACGGCACATCAGCGAGAAAAGATTGTGGTACCCGTCCGGGCGCTTGCCGGTCACGCGCAGGAACAGGTTGACTTTGGCGGGGGACAGGACGTGAATCGGCATTGCCTGAGAACGGTCCCCTCCTTCACTGATCCGCTGCCCCCGAGGCACGCTCACACCGCCCGTGCGGGGGAGCCTCCCGATGGAGGCCGGCCGGCGCCCGGCCCGGGATCGGGAAACGGTTTACTTTCTTTCCCTCACATAGAGCATGCGCAGGTCGTAGAGGATGCTTTTCAGCAAGGAATCTTCATCGGGCGTCAGATTCCCTGCGGTTTTCTGCTGGAGCAGACTCAGGATGTCGATGGTCTGCTTGGCCATCGACAGGTCCTTTTCGCGCTGACCGCTGACCGGGTCCTCAATCGCCCCCAGGTGGACCAGGGCGGACGCATTCAAAGAGGCCACAAACGTCGGAAAATTGATTTCAGGCAACGGCGGGCGCGGCTTCGATGCCTCCGTGCCGGCCGGGTCGGCAGGCTTGCGGGTTTTGCCCTGTGGTTCCTCCTTGGGCTTCGCCTCCGGGGAGGGCTCGGCCTCCGGGGTGAACGCACGACGGTCTTTGACGACAAAGCCCTTGTCTTTTTCTTCGGACATGGTGCCTCCACTCAAATGGGGTGAACGCGGGTATCGAAATACCGGGCCAAAAACTCATTCCAGTTTTCCGAATGCATATTTGCTGATCAACGCCTCGATGTCCAGGGCCGGCTCCGTTTCGATAATCAGGTCGCCGGGTTTCAGGATCGTTTCCGACCCGCCGGGGGAGAGCTGAATGAATTTGTCGCCCAGTAGCCCGGCGGTCTTGATCGAGGCGATCACGTCGTCGCTCAGCTGAATCGTCTGTCTGATCTTGAAGCCGACCACCGCCCGCTGGTCCTTGGGGTCGAGGAAGATCGACTCGACCTGGCCCACCTGCACGCCGGCGATTTCCACTTGGGCCCCTTCCTTCAGCCCGGTGACCGAGGTGAAGCGGGCCCGCAGCGGGTAGTACACTTCGCCCAGGATAGTGACCTCCCCGAGGCGCAGGGTCAGATACCCGACGCACAGGATGCCGAGCAGGACGAAAATGCCAACACCGAACTCAACCGATGAACGTTTCATTCAACCTCCAGCGCACTCTTGCAGCGGCAGCCCGCCGTGGGTCTCGGGCGCGAGCCCCGCCCCTGTCAGCCGTCCGGTGCCGAATCGTTGTGACGCGGGCCGTTGGCGATGCTGCTTTGCCCTCGGTTCTCCGGGCTATAAAATATGGTTTGACGCCGCTCGGCCTCCGCCACCAGTTCGTCCAGACCGCTCGCCTCCGTCGCCTGGACCACGCCCGCGCTGACGGCACAGCAAGCCCCCTTGGCCGTGTCGATGGAATCGAACAGCGCCGTCTGCTCGATCGTCCGCGAAAGCTTGCCGCAAAAGCTCCTGGCCTGATCCTCGTCGGTGTCCGGCAGGATCACGAGGATCCGGTTGAGCCCATAGCGAAAGCAGGTGTCGCTGACGTAGGTGTTTTGCGCCACGTGGCGGGCAAAGGCCCGGAACACCGTCTGACCGGTCATGTGGCCGGCGATGCGCCGGGGCTCTTCGCGCAGACCGACGGCCAGCAGGACGATCGAGAAGGGCATCTGGCGGCGCTGCAACCGGCTCATCTCCTGCCGCATCTGGCTCTCCCCCAGAAACTGGGAGCCGATGCCGGTCAATTCGTCGCGCGGGCTTTCGAGTCCCTCGATGAAGTTGCGCACCTCACGGTCCGCCGAGCGTTGAATCTCCTGGGGGCTGCCCTCGAAACGGATGCGCCCCGCGTCGATCATCGCCACGCGTTGGGCAATGAAAAAAATATCGGGAATTTCGTGGCTGACGATCACGGCGGTAAAACCGAAGCGATTTTGATACTCCTGGATCATGCTGTGCACGGCGTTTTTGCGGATCGGGTCCAGGCCGGTGGTCGGTTCGTCGAACAGCACGATCTCGGGGTCCGTGATCAGCGCCCGCGCAAGCGCCACGCGCTTCTTCATGCCGCCGGAGAGCTGGGCCGGGTATTTGCCGTCGACGTCGTGAAGGTCGAGCTGCTCGAGCTTCTCGTGCACGCGCCGGCGGACCTCGGCCACAGGAACCGCACGGCGCTCGGTGAGCGGCAGGGCCACGTTTTCGAAAACCGTCAGGAAGTCAAACAGCGCCGTTTCCTGAAACACATAGCTGAACTTGTGTCTGAGGGCCCGCCGCTCGCTTGAGTTCATCACCGATCGGGACCTGCCCTCGAAGAGAATCGCCCCGGCGTCGGGTTCGAGCAGCCCGATGATGTGCTTGAGCAGCACGCTCTTGCCCGAACCGCTCTTGCCGATGATCGCCGTGATCTGCCCCCGGAACACGTCCAGGCGCACGCCGTTCAGGACCCGTTTGGCGCCGAGGGTCTTGGTGATGTCGTCGAGGCGAATCAGGGGCTGTTCGTTCATGCGGCCGCGGCGTCAGAGCAGAAAAGAGGTTAGAACGTAGTCGGTCACCAGAACCAGCACGCACGACAGAACGACGGCCGAGGTGGTGGAGATGCTCACCCCCTTGGCGCCGAACTCGGCCCGCTTGTGGGTCGTGTACCCCTGGTAACTGCAGACGGTCACCACCACCACCGCGAACACCAGAGACTTGATGAACCCGCCGATGATGTCGCCGGTTTCAATGCTCGACTGCGCCCGGGAGAAGTAGAAAGCGGGGTTGACGCCGAGCAGGGTCGACCCCGACAGGTAGCCGCCGAAGAGGCCGACCACGTCGAAGATGGCGGTGAGCAGCGGGAAGCTGATCAAGGCCGCGGCAATCCGCGGGCTGATCAGATACCGCATCGGGTCGATGTCCATGGTCTTGAGGGCGTCGATCTGCTCGGAGATCCGCATGATGCCGATCTCGGCCGCCATGGCCGAGCCGGCGCGCGCCACCACCATGATGGCGGTGAGCACCGGCCCCATCTCCCGCACCAGCGACAGCGCCACGGCCGATCCCAGGGCGGCGGTCGACCCGTACTTGACCAGCGCGTAGTACCCCTGCAGACCGAGAACCATGCCGGTGAAGGCCGCGGTCAGGCAGATCACGAAGACGGACTTCAAGCCGATGAAGTAGACCTGGTTCAGGATCTTGTCGAACTGAAACGGGGGCATGAAAATCAACACGAACCCCCGGACAAAAAACAGGAAGATGCGCCCCATTCCCTGGATGGAGTCGAGGACCCCGCGTCCGAGCGCGGTCACCGGATTTTTAAAAGTGACAAAATCAGCCATACGTGATAGTCAGCCGGGGGCGAATTCGCGGGGCGGGAAGCCCATGCGCCGGTGTGCCGCGCCCGCCCACGGCGGCGTACCGGATGCGCCCAGGACCATTCATCCCGAGAGCACGCCGGATGCCGTCGACGGAGGCCACCGGCAGTGTTTTTTTTCTTTTTACAAATCGTTATCACTTTATAGTTCGACTATTCCGGCAAAGTCAAGCGGTTCACCACACGGGTTCCGGACAGGCGGGAGGGTCGGTTCAAGGAGCAGTCGGCATGATCCGGGCAGAGAACATCGGCAAGAGCTTCGGCGGCAGAGTGCTTTTCGAAGGGTTGAGTTTTACGCTCAACCATCGTGAGCGCCTCGGGCTGGTGGGTCGCAACGGCCACGGCAAAACCACCCTCTTCCGGCTGCTCGCCGGCGAGGAACGCCCTGATTCCGGCTCGCTCGTCGTCCCCAAGCACTACCGCATCGGCTACCTCAAGCAGAACCTGGAGTTTTCGCGCCCGTCGGTGCTCGAAGAAGCCGCCTCCGCCCTGCCGCCCGGCGAGCGCGATCAGCACTGGAAGGCCGAGAAGGTCCTGGCCGGTCTCGGCTTCGCCAAGCCGGACCTCGACCGCCCGCCCACCGAGTTCTCCGGCGGCTTCCAGGTGCGTCTCAACCTGGCCAAGGCCCTGGTCGCCGAGCCGGACCTGCTGCTGCTCGACGAGCCGACGAACTTCCTCGACATCACCACCATCCGGTGGGTGGAACGGTTCCTGATCGCCTGGCCGCACGAGCTCATGGTGATCACCCATGACCGGAGCTTCATGGACAAGGTGGTCAGCCACGTCATGGGCATTCACCGCGGGAAGGTGCGCAAGATCGTCGGCACCACCGACAAGTACTACTCCCAGATCGCCCAGGACGAGGAAATCTACGAAAAGACCCGGCTCAACGACGAGCGCCGCCGCAAGGAGGTCGAGCTGTTCATCACGCGTTTTCGGGCCAAGGCGCGGCTTGCGGGTCTGGTGCAGTCGCGTGTCAAGGCGCTGGCGAAGATGGACAAAAAAGACAAGCTGGAGAAGCTGCGGGACCTGGAGTTTTCCTTCCGCGAGCAACCGCTGTCCGGAAAGCACGCCCTGCAGGCCCGGCACCTGGGTTTTGCCTACCCCCCCGACCCACCGCTGATCGAGGACTTCGGGATCACGGTCACCGCCGGGGAGCGCATCTGCATCGTCGGCCCGAACGGCAAGGGCAAGACCACCCTGCTCAAACTGCTTGCCGGCGAGCTCGCCCCGCAGACCGGCGAGGTCCTCTGCCACCCCTCCACCCGCATGGGGTTCTTCGAGCAGACCCACGTCGGGCACCTGGTCGACAACCGCACGGTCGAGGAGGAGCTCCTGTACTCGGATGCCGGCGTCGACCGCCAGCTCGCCCGGGACATCTGCGGGGCCATGCTCTTCTCCGGGGACGATGCCCTCAAGAAGATCCGCGTGCTTTCCGGCGGCGAGAAGAGCCGGGTCGCACTGGGGAAGATCCTGGCGACCCCCGTAAACCTGCTGCTGCTCGACGAGCCCACCAATCACCTCGACATGGAGTCGAGCGACGCACTGCTGGCGGCGCTCGACAGCTTCGGCGGCACCCTCATCCTGGTCACCCACAACGAGATGTTCCTGCACGCCCTGGCCGAGCGGCTGATCGTGTTCCACGAGGACCGCACCGAAGTGTTCGACGGCAGCTATCAGGAGTTCTTGGAAAAAGGCGGCTGGCAGGACGAGAAGGCGGGTCCGCGGCCGGAGGCGGCGCCGGAGGCCCCGGAAGCCCCCCGGGTGTCGCGCAAGGAGGCGCGCAAGCGGCGCTCGGAGGTCATCGCCCGGCGCTCGCGGGCGCTCAAGCCCTTGGAGGAGCAGATGTCGCGGCTGGAACGGGACATCGAGGCCGGTGATGCGGAGATCGCGCGGCTGCAGCGCGAGATGCAAACGGCCTCCGAAAACCGCGACGGCCCGCGGATCGCCGAGATCTCGCAGTCCCTGCACGCCTGCCAATCCGCAATCGACCGCGCGTTCGACGAGCTCGACCGCATGACCCGCCGGCACGAGCAGACGGGCGGGAGTTTCGACCGCGAGCTGGCCGAGATCGGGGAGGCGGGGGAGGAAGCGGAGACCCGCTGACCCGGGCGTTTCACGGGCCGAGTCGCCGCCCCCGCCCGCGACGGTGCCCGCCCTACGCCGCTCTTTTGCGCGCCCACACCCAGTAGAGGCCCCCCGCGACGATCATGGAAGGGATGGAGCCGCCCACCGGCAGCTTGAGCACGGCCATGAGTTCGAACACGGCGAAGCCGACCGCCCAGGCCGCCAAGGCCGCCGGGTTGAACCCCTTCCAGTACCAGTAGCGCCCCCCATGACGAAAGAGGTCTTCAAGATCGAGCCGGCGCCGGCGGATGACGAAATAGTCCGTCAGCACCACGCCGAAGAGCGGCACGAACATCGCCCCGATGAAAAAAAGGAAGTTCTCGTACTGCTCCATGGGGAAGACGAGCGCCACCACGATGGAGAGCAGGCCGGCGATCCACATGACCGTCCGCGCACTGAGCTTCTGGGAGATGTTCAGCATCGAGCAGGTGGCGGAGTAGACATCCGGAAAATCCGAGGTGATGGTCGAGAGGACCACCATGATCAGGGCGGGGACGGCGAGCCCGAGGCCGCCCATGGTCTGCAGGATGAGCTGTCCCGGGTCGGCGGCGCCGGTCGTCAGCGCCACTTGCAATCCGAGCACGTACATCCAGGAGGAGACCAGGAAATAGCCCCACCAGGTGTACCAGAAGGCCGGCCGCGTGCCGCGCGCAAAGCGCGAGTAGTCCGCCACCAGCGGCATCCACGAGATCGGCATGGCGATCACGAGGTCCAGCCCGATCATGAAGGCCATCGGTTGGCAGGCGGCGACGGCCGCTTGCGGCGCGAGCCCGCCGAAGGAGACCCAGCTCATGGCGAGGATCACGAGCGACAGGGCGATCACCGCCGCGGTCTGAAGGAGCTTCCACACGGTCTTGCCGGTCCCCAGGGCCCACAGCAGGGTGGCGATGCCGATGGCGACGATCCAGAAGGCGTTGGTGGCGAGGATGCCGCCGGCGGACGCCCCCAGGGCGGCCCCGGCGCGGCCGCCGATGATCAGCATGATGGCCGCCCAGCCGATCAGCTGGACGATGTTGAGAACGGCCGCGAAGTTGGACCCCCGCACGCCGAAGGCCGGCCGGACCGAGACCATGGACATGATCCCGTGCTCGGAGCCGATGACCCCCCCGAGCCCCATGAAGGTGTTGCCGATCAAATGCCCCAGCAGGATGGCCCACACCCCGGGCCAGAACCCCAGGGGGGCGAGAAAGCCGCCGGCCCAGATCTCCGCCAGCGAGATGGCGACACCGGCCCAGAGCAGGAAGAAATCGAACCCGGCCAAATTGCGCGCACCGGACGCTACCGGTCGAATGTCCATGGGTTTCCACCTCCGAGTGGGTGCCCCCGGCCGGGCGCACCAAAAAAAAATCGTTTCCCGCGGGGGAAACGATGGATTCACGCCGCACAAGCGCTCCGATTCACGTTTCCCTACGCTGGCATTACCCAGATCAGGTTCAACGGGTATGATCTCAGGCCCCGGAAAACAGGCCACCCCGTGTGCGTCTATGGTAAGGGTATCTAAACGAGGACAACAGCGCTGTCAAGAGCAAATCCCCCTGAGGAGAGGGGGCGCCCAGGCCGGTGAAGGCGGGCCGGCCCCGCCATCACCGGTGGCAACCCAAGAGCCGTAACGGGCAGGGGCCGCCCTCACGCTCACACCATGCCCTGGTCCATCATCGCATCCACGACCTTGAGGAAGCCGGCAATGTTGGCACCGACCACGTAATTGCCCGGTGCGCCGTAGCGCTCGGCCGCGTCCGAGGCCGCACGGTGGATGCTCTTCATGATCATCTTCAGGCGGTTGTCCACCTCCTCGCGGGTCCAGGACAGGCGCATGCTGTTCTGGGTCATCTCCAGACCGGAAACCGAAACCCCGCCCGCATTGGCCGCCTTGCCCGGCCCGAAGAGCACCTTGTGCTCCAGGAAGATGTCCACCCCCTCGGGGGTGGTGGGCATGTTCGCCCCCTCGGAGACCAGCATGACGCCGCCATCGACCATGTTCTGGGCGTCCTTGGCGTTGATCTCGTTCTGGGTGGCGCTCGGGAAGGCGCAGTCCGCCTTGGTGTTCCACAGGGGGTTGTGATCGGCCGCCGGGTCCGCCGGCGTGTAGACCGCCGCGGGGTATTTGTCGGTGTATTCCTTGATGCGGCCGCGGCGCAGGTTCTTGAGGGCCATCACGAAGGCGAGCTTTTCGCGGCTGATGCCCTCGGCGTCGTAAATGCACCCGGTGGAGTCGGAGAGGGTGACGGGTTTGGCGCCGAGATCGATCAGCTTCTCGACCGTGTACTGGGCCACGTTGCCGGAGCCGGACACCAGGCAGGTCTTGCCCTCGAGGGTCTGGTTGCGGGTGGCAAGCATCTCCGCGGCGAAGTAGACCGACCCGTAGCCGGTGGCCTCCGGCCGGATCAGGCTGCCGCCCCAGTTGAGCCCCTTGCCCGTGAAGACGCCCGTGAACTCGTTCTTCAGCTTCTTGTACATGCCGAAGAGAAAGCCGATTTCGCGGGCCCCCACCCCGATGTCACCGGCCGGCACGTCGGTGTCCGGGCCGATGTGCCGAAAGAGCTCGCACATGAAGCTGTGGCAGAAGCGCATCACCTCGTTGTCGGACTTGCCCTTGGGGTTGAAATCCGAACCGCCCTTGCCGCCGCCCATGGGCAGGGTCGTGAGCGCGTTCTTGAACACCTGCTCGAAGGCCAGAAACTTGAGGATCCCCAGGTTGACCGATGGGTGAAAGCGCAGCCCGCCCTTGTAGGGGCCGATGGCGCTGTTCATCTGGATGCGAAACCCGCGGTTGACCTGGATCACCCCCTGGTCGTCCATCCAGGGCACCCGGAAGAGGATCACCCGCTCGGGCTCCACCAGCCGCTCGGGAATCCGGGCCCGGCGGTACACCGGGTTCTGATCCAGCACCGGTTTCACCGACTCCATGACTTCGTTGACGGCCTGATGAAACTCCCGCTCGTGCGGGTCGCGGCTTTTGACATACTCCATGATATCCGACATAGGTCCTCCTCAACTGTTGGCAATGGCGGTTTGGCGGCCGGGGTTCGCCGAGGCCGGCATGGTTCCATGCGCTGCATAGCAGAGTTTTAGACCGCAAGGCAAGCGCCCGCGCGGCCGCGAGCGGGCGTGGCGCAAGGCTCCTGCAGCAGTCACTGGCAAAAACCGTTCCAGCGGGCCTCGCGGGTGATTTGGACGCAAGACGCTTAGATTATGGGGGAAATTTTCGAAAAAACGCTAAGCCCGATGGAACAGGCCGCAGGGGGCTGTCGGAAACCTTTACACCGTGTCAAAAACGACCGACTCAGCGCTCCGCGAAGGCCTTGAACCGGTCAAGCCCCTCCTGAATGTCGGCCGAACCGATGCCGGAGTAGGCGAGCCGGGCGTAGCGTTCGGTCTCGCCGGCCAGAGGCCGGCCGAAATGCGTCCGGGTACAGAGCGAGACCCCGGTTTCGAGCAGAAGCGCCTTGCGGAAGGCGTCGTAGTCGGTGAAGCCCATGCGCTGCATGAGCGCCGTGACGTTCGGGTAGAGGTAGAAGGTGGCGTTCGGCCGCCGGCAGCGCACTCCCTCGATGCGGTTGAGGAGCGCCGCCGCCAGGTCACGGCGCCGGCGGAGGGTGTCAAGGATCCGCTGCGGCCCGCTCGGGTCGCCGGTCAGCCCTTCGAGGGCGCCGTATTGGATGAAGTGGTTCGAGCAGGACTCGTCGTTGACGTTGAGCTTGGCGATCACGTCGATGACCGCCCGTGGGCCGACCGCCGCCCCCAACCGCCAGCCGGTCATCGCGAACTTCTTGGAAAAAGTGTAGAGAACCACGCAGCGTTCGGCCATGCCGGGCAAGGACACGAAGGAGACGCTGTCGCCCTCGTAGCGGATGTCGAAGTAGGCCTCGTCGCACAACACGAGCAGATCGTGCCGCCGCACGAGCTCCGCCAGGGCTTCGCGCTCGGCGGCGGAGCACTCCGCGCCGGTGGGGTTCTGCAGGTCGTTCAGCACCAGCAGCCGCGTGCGCGGCGTGATCTGGCGCCGGAGCATGTCGAGATCGATGGCGAAGCCGTCTTGGCTCTCGATCACACGGTACGGGAGACCGACCCCGCCCAGGAAATCGATCTGAGATTCATAAATGGGGTAGCCCGGACTTGGGTAGAGCACCTCGTCGCCCGGGTTGAGCAGCGCCAGGAAGAACTTCCCGATGACGGGTTTCCCCCCGGGCTGGATCGCCACGTTCGCGAGGGAGTAGCGAACCCCGTGCGATGCGCTGAGGTCGGCGGCCAGGGCCTCACGCAGCTGCGGGATGCCGGCGTTCGGGCAGTAGCCGGTTTTGCCGTCGCGCATGGCCCGGGTGGCGGCCTCCATCACGTTCTCCGGCGTGGGCAGGTTCATGTCGCCGAGGTGAAACGGGTAGACCTTGTGGCCCCGGGCGGCATGAGCCGCCGCCTCGGCGGAAACCGCGAATGCCGTTTCGGTGCCCAGACGCGCAATACGTTCAGCGAGTCGCATGGCAGATGTTCTCCCTGGAAGGGATGGGCAAAACACTCGAAGACAGTGCTGCTGCCTTATGAGTCGGCCACAGTTAACTATAAAAAGAAAATGATGATTATGTCAATAAAAATTTAAATTTTTCATGATTTCATCAAAATTGGCTTTGATTTTTAAAATATTCAGAAAAAAGGGGAATCATCGTAGCGGTGTCTGCCGGATTCGGCGACGGGCTCAGGCGGGTTTTGCCGCCCACACCGGGACCAGCCGCCGAACCGGGGCGGCCTCAGGGGCCGGGAGGTTTCCCCAACGGGCTGTCCGAATCCGACAGAGGGGCGGCGGTTTCGCCCGAAGGGTTGGTGTACATGTCGTTCAGCTTCTGCACATAGTCCTGGGCGTCTTCGCGAATCTTGGCCAGGCTGCGGGCGGTCGCGCGCCGCCACCCGCAGGGGCGGCGGCGAAGAATGCTGCGAAACCAGCGGCTGTTCTTGCCGAAGGCCCGCAGGTAGTTGGCCAGGGCCTCATTTTCCTTTTGGTCGGACGCCAGCCGGCGCGCGACGCGGCCGGCCGCCCAGCGCCGGATCGAAAAGTGGACATAGACGGCCCCGGCCGCCAAGATGCCGAGCAGGAGGTATTGGATCACCGGCACGGCCGACAGGCCGCTGTAAAGGGGCAGGTTGAGGCTCAACCCATCCCAGTATCCGGCGGAGACGGTCAGCACGAGGAAAGCGATCAGCAGCCCGCCGAACACGGCCCCGTCCAGCCAGAGGGTCAGCCGCCGCCAGCCGGTCAGAAATTGCCGGATCCGGGGCACGACCTCCTTTTCCAGCATGTGGGCCGTCTGCTCGAGCATGCCGACGATGCGGTAGGCCCTTTCGACCCCGACCTGTTCGATGCGCCGGTAAATCGCCTGCAGGTGGGCATCGCGCTTGGCTTCGAAACGCTCCCGCAGGGCGGCATCGGCGATCGGCAGGGCCAGCTCCGGAAGGTAGATGGCGTGGAACCCGCCCGCCGTCAGACCCGACTGGGCCAGCGCCCGCTGCCAGGCGGCGAACACCTCCTCGGTGTTGTCCTCCTTCACGGTCGCGTCGAGCTGATTGAGCACATAGAGAAACTTGTTGGAATCGCGGCGGTTGATCGTGCCCCGCACCAGGTGCTCCAGGGTGTCTTTCATCGACCCCGACTCAGGGTGGCGGGCGTCGAAAAAGACCAGCACCAGGTCCGAGAGGTCGATGATGTGGTCGGTGATGCGCAGCGTCGAGTTGCGCTGGGCGTCGGCGTCGAAGCCGGGCGAATCGATCAGGATCTTGCCGCGCAGTTTCTCGCTCGCGCAGGTTTTGAGCTGAAGGTAGGCGTCGATGCGCCGGCCCTCGCCGCGGGCGACCTCGTCGATGGCCTGGCTCATGCGGTAGAAGGGAAAGCGCGGGTCGGCGTCCAGTGCGATCCCGGGCAGCACGTGCACGTTTTTGTCGTCGGCGTAGCAGACGACCGTGAACTTGTCGTCCACGGCCTGGTTGCCGGTGTCCTGGAGCCGGTAGGCGAGGTAGTGGTTGATGAAGCTGGACTTGCCCGAGGAGTACACCCCCAGCACGGAGATCAGCGGCCACCAGGAGGTGCGGTTGGCGTGGGACTCGTCCCGGTCCAGAAAACCGAGCCGGCGGCTGATGCGGTCGAGCTCCCGGAAGCTGTCGACGACGTCCTCGAGGACCGGGTTCTCCTGCTTCAGGCGCCGCTTGAGGTCGCGCAGCCGATGGCTGATCCGGTTTGCTTTGGCCATGCAGAATCGTCCTTTCGAGGGCTGCACCGAGGTCGCCAAGATAGAGTGAATACCTTCATTTCATTTGCGGCGCAACTGCTTTCTTTCCCGGGCCTGCCGCGCGCGCTGGCGGTGGTGGGGGTCCTCGAAGTCGATCGACTCCGGGTCCATCAGCCAGCGGAAGCGCCCCTGCCGCGACGCGACGTCCAGCCAGTAACGGTAGCGCGCGTAGAGCCGGGGGGCGAGCTTCACCTGCGCCTCCCAGTCGGCCTCGATCGCGGCCTCCGGGCAGAGGTTGACGCAACGCCAGCAGTAGATGCAGGGCTTTTGGATCCGCGGCGGCGCCGCCCCGACCTCGATCCCGCCGACCGGGCAACCGCGCTCGCACTCAAGACAAAGGCTGCAGCGGTCCGGGTTTATAATGAGCGGGGGGAAGACCCGCGCCAGGAACTGCGGGGTGAACATCGCGGCGTTCTTGACCCACTCCTCGGGCACCGGCTCGAACGCGGGGATGAGACTCGACTCCCCCGCCGCGATGCGCCGGCAGCGATCGACCAGCCCGGCCCCGAAACGCCGGGCCTCTTCCAGGTCCCGCTCGTCCGGGTGCCCGCTGGTGTAGGTGGGGTGGGGGTAAAACGGCAGGGTCGCATCGGCGTAGGCGTCGTGATGGGCGATCACCCGGGCGCCCCGGCCGGAGAGCCGCCGGGTGAGCGAGGGAAGAGTGTCCCCGATGATGCTCCCGTGGGTGCAGAAAACGAACCAGGCCTGCCCGGCGAGCGGCGGCAGGGATTCGATGAAGGCGCGGACGTTCAGCGGCTCTTGGTAGTAAAAGACCGGGCAGCCGAGGCCGACGAGGTCGTAGGCGGCGAGAGAGGCCGCACGAGCCTCCGCAAGGGGGACCACCGTGCAGTTCGCCCCGGCGCCCCGCAGGCCGCCGCGGATGCACGCGGCGATTGCGGCGGTGTGGCCGGTCTGGGAGAATAGAATGATGAGCGTCCGCATAAGGCCCGGGTGGCACGCGTCACCTTGTCCGGAAAAAAGGCCTCGACCGATACGGTCGCCGCCGGAACTGACGACAAACCCCACACGGCGGGGCACGGCCTCCTTTTTAACTCATAGCATGCGGACCCTGCGAGGGCAACCGTTGCCCCTACCGGGGTGCTTGACGCAAATGAATCATTGTCATATTGACAATACAATCATCCACCCGCGCGGCGGCAGAGCCCATGACGCGGCCCAGGGAAGGCCCTGTCCCGCCCGCCGGGACGGCTGTTTCCGGGTGCCGCTGAACACACCCGCCGTCGATGCGGAAAAAGGTTGACACCAAATAGTATAAAAGTTATGTCTTTAATACTTTAAAACCCAGAAAGGCAAGGCGCATGACGGTATTTCCGGCGGCAGTGGTGATCGAGGAGCAGGGTCTGCGGGACGGCCTGCAGAGTGAAAAAATCTTCCTGCCCACGGAGAAGAAGCTCGCCCTGATCGATGCACTGGTCGACGCCGGCCTCACACGCATCCAGGTCACCTCTTTCGTGAACCCGAAGCTGATCCCGCAAATGGCCGATGCCGAGCAGGTGTGCGCCGGTCTGCGGAAGAACGGCGGCGTCGTCTTCAGCGGCCTGGTGCTTAACGTGAAGGGTGTCGCGCGCGCCGCGGCGGCCGGGCTCACCCACGTGGCCGCCTCGATCTCGGCCAGCGACACCCACAGCCGCCGGAACGCCAACGCCTCGCTGGCGGAGGCCCGGCGGCGCTTTGTCGAAATGGCGCGCGCCGGCAAGCAGCTCGGACTCACGGTGCGCGGCGGCCTGCAGTGCGTGTTCGGCTGCCGCTTCGAGGGCCGGATCGACCCGGCGGTCGTGCTCGACCTCGTCAAGGAGCAGCTCGACCAGGGGGTGGATGAAATCGCGCTCGCGGATTCCACCGGCATGGCCCACCCGCGTTCGATCGAGGACATCAGCGGCCGGGTGCGTGAGCTCGCCGGGGGCAGGACCGTCGTCCTGCACCTGCACGACACCGAGGGCAAAGGGCTCGCCAACGCGCTGGCCGCCCTCCAGGTCGGGATCACCCACTTCGACACCGCCTTCGGCGGGATGGGCGGCTGCCCGTTCATCAAAGGCGCCTCAGGCAACATCGCCACCGAGGACCTGGTCTGCATGCTCGACCAGATGGGCATCGCGACCGGCATCGACGCCGGGCGCATCGCCGTGCTGAGCCGCGAGCTCGAGGAATTCTTCGGCAAGCCCTTCTCGGGCAAGATGCACCGCGTGCTGGCGCGGGAAGACATTCGCGTCCTGCGGAAATAACCCATGGGACAAACCCTGTCGGAAAAAATCATTTCAGCCCATGCGGGCAAACCGGCGGCCGCCGGCGACCTGGTCGTGGCGCGCGTGGACTGCGCCATGGCATCGGACACCACCGCCCCGCTCGCCATCCGGGCCTTCGAAGAGATGGGCGGCAGCCGTCTCTGGGACCCGGCCCGCTGCGTGCTGGTGATCGACCACGCCGCCCCGGCGCCGAACGAGCGCATCGCCGGCCTGCACGCGATGATGCGCGCGTTTGCCGACCGTCAGGGCTGCGTGCTGTTCGAGTCCGGTGAAGGCATCTGCCATCAGCTCATGGTCGAGCGCCGCATCGTGCGGCCCGGGGACCTGGTCATCGGCGCCGACTCCCACACCTGCACCTACGGGGCCGTGGGGGCCTTGGGCGCGGGCGTGGGGTCGACCGACCTGGCGGCGGTGTTGTTGACCGGCAAGACCTGGCTGCGGGTCCCGCAAACGATCAAGGTCGAGGTGGCGGGCCGGCTGCGGCCGGGCGTCAGCGGCAAGGACCTGGTCCTGAGGGTCCTCAAGGAAACCGGCATCGCCGGCGCCACCTACAAGGCCATGGAGTTCTGCGGGGAAGCCGTCGCCGGCTTGAGTCTCGCGGAGCGGATGACGGTCGCCAACATGGCCATCGAAGCCGGCGCCAAGACCGGTTTCGTGCACCCGGCGGGGCTCGAGCTGCCGTACCCGGCGTCAACGCTCCTGCCGGACCCCGATGCCGCGTACGTGCAAACGATCCGCCTCGACGGGGAAGCGCTCGGCCCGATGCTGAGCCGGCCCCACTCCCCGGACCACGTCGTGCCGGTGGACGAGGGGGCGGGCGAGAAGGTGAACCTGGCCTTTATCGGCACCTGCGTCAACGGGCGTCTGGAGGACCTGCGAACGGCGGCGCGGGTTTTAAAGGGCAGACACCTCCCCCCGGGGGTGCGCCTTCTGATCGGCCCGGCCTCCCGCATGGTGTTCCTGGACGCGGTGCGCGACGGGACGGTCGAAATTCTGACGGCGGCCGGCGCCGTCTTCATTCCGCCCGGCTGCGGGCCCTGCGTGGGAACCCACAACGGGGTCCCGGGAGACGGCGACACCGTGATCTCCACCGGCAACCGCAATTTCAAGGGCCGCATGGGAAACCCCAATGCCCGCATCTTTCTGGCGTCGCCGGCCACGGTGGCCGCCTCGGCGCTCGCCGGCCGCATCGCGAACCCCCTCCACACCGGGTGCTTCGAGGAGTAGCCATGGCCGCCGACAACCTCCGGGGCAGAGCCCACGTCTACGGCGACAACATCGACACCGATGCGATCATCCCGGGGAAGTACACCAAGACGCTGGACCTCAAATCCCTGGCGGAGCACGTCCTGGAAGACCTCGACCCCCGGTTCCGAGGCATTCTTCAACCGGGCGACATCCTCGTGGCCGGGTCCAATTTCGGCTGCGGTTCATCGCGCGAGCAGGCCCCCCTGGCCTTCAGGGCCGCCGGGGTCGCGGCCGTCGTCGCCCGCTCTTTCGCGCGGATCTTCTTCCGCAACGCGATCAACATCGGGCTGCCGGTGCTCGAGGTCGCCGACGCCGACATCGCGACGGGCGACGAAC
The DNA here is from genome assembly GCA_963716785.1 of uncultured delta proteobacterium. Lineage (GTDB taxonomy): Bacteria > Desulfobacterota > Desulfobacteria > Desulfobacterales > SpSt-501 > SpSt-501. The sequence continues at coordinate 279,108 of CAVQUW010000003.1, forward strand.
TGGTCATCGATCTCGCCGCCGGGACGGTTGAAAACCGCAGCGGCGGCCGGGTGCTCACGGCCACGCGGCTGCCCCCCGTCATGCGCGACATTCTGCAGGCGGGCGGCCTGGTCGCGTACCTGAAGCAACACGGCGATTACCGGCTGACGTGAGCGTGAGGGGGATGCCGCCGCGCCGCGACAGCGACACGCAACGAAATCAAGCGCAAAAGGAAACAGAGGAGAGAACGACCATGAACCCTTCGAACCGACCGCTTCCCCTGCAGGGGATCAGGGTGCTGGCTTTCACGCATGCCGTCATGGGGCCGTCGGCGGCCATGATCCTGGCGGATCTCGGCGCCGAGGTCATCCACATCGAACCGCCCGGCGGCGACACCACCCGCAATTTGAGAGGCTTCGGCATCGGCTACTACTCCTATTTCACCCGCAACCAGAAGAGCCTGGCCGTCGACCTGAAGGCGCCTGAAGGCCGCGGCGATGATCCACAAGCTGGTGGGAGGCGCCGACATCCTGCTCGAAAATTTCGGCCCCGGCACCATGGACCGTCTCGGCTACGACTACGAGTCGCTCGCGCGGATGAACCCGCGCCTGATCTACTGCTCCCTGAAGGGATTCATGCCGGGCCCCTACGAAAACCGCGTGGCCATGGACGAGGTGGTCCAGATGATGGGGGGGCTCGCTTACATGACCGGCCCCCCGGGGGAGCCGACCCGCGCCGGCACCTCGATCATCGACATCACCGGCGGCATGTTCGCCGCCATCGGCGCCATCCTCGCCCTCTACGACCGCGAGCGCACCGGCAAGGGCACCTTCGTGAAAAGCGCCCTGTTCGAGACCACGGTGTTTCTCATGGGCCAGCACATGGCCTACGCGGCGCTCACCGGCGAACCCGTGCCGCCCATGCCGGCCCGGGTCAGCGCCTGGTCGGTCTACAAGCTCTTCGACACCCGCGACGGCGAGAAGGTGTTCATCGGCATCATCAGCGAGAAACACTGGCAGCAGTTCTGCGAGGCCTTCGACCGCAAGGACTGGCTGGCCGACGAGCGCCTGAAGACCAACAACGCCCGCATCAGGGAACGGGACTGGTTCCTGCCCGAGGTCGAGAAGATGATCCGGCAACACACCAAGCAGGAGGTCATCGCCATCTGCGACAAGGCCGGCATCTGTTTCGCCCCCATCGCGCGCCCGGAGGACCTCTTCGAGGACCCGCAGCTCAACCAGGGGGCGTTCGGTCTGATCGAGACCCTTTTCCCGAGCGGGGCCGTCGCCAAAATGCCGCGGCTCCCGCTCCAGATGGGCGCCTATGAATTCGGCAAACGCAGCGACCCGCCGGCCAAGATCGGCGCGGACACCGCCGAGATCCTGAAATCCTTCGGGTACACCGAGGAGGAGATCCGGGTGCTGGCGGAAAAAAAGATCGTCGTCTTGTGACGCCGCTGCACGGCGTCATTTATGAAAGCCCTCGAAAAGAGGGCCGGGGCGGAGCGCCCGGTGCACCATCGGAGCCCTGTTCACATCCCGTTACAGAGGAGATTGCCGGTTGATGACGAACAAGCCAAAACCCCTTGATCCTGGCGGTGGACGACCCCGCCGACGGTGCCGTGGGACATCGAGGTGGATGTGCTGGTGATCGGGGCCGGCGGCTGCGGCCTGATGGCGGCGCTGGCGGCGGCCGAGTCGGGCGCGGAAGTCCTTGTGGTCGAAAAGGAGAAGACCGGCGGCGGCAACACCGCACTCAGCCAGGCCATGGTCCCGGCGGCCGGGACACGGGCCCAGCAGGCAGCCGGGATCGGCGACAGCCCGCGGCTGATGGCGGACGACATTCTGAGAAAAAACCACAATGAAAGCGACCCCGAGCTGACCCTGCACGTGGCCCGGGAGTCCGCCCGCTTCATCGCCTGGCTTGCGGAGCGGATCGGCATCGAGCTCGAGCTGGTGGCCGATTTTCTGTACCCGGGCCACACCGTCCACCGGATCCACGCCAACCGCACCCGCAAGGGCCGGCAGCTGATGGCCGAGCTGCTCGGCGCGGCGGGCCGGTTCCCCAACATCTCCATCGCCTTCAACGCCCCGGCCGTGAGGCTCGCGGCCCGCGCGGCGGACGGCGCGGTCCTGGGCGCCGAGATGCACATCGCCGGGATCGGGAAAAACATCGCCCGCGCTCGCCGGACCATCCTGGCGTTGAACGGGTTCGGCGCCAACCGCGAGATGCTCGCCCGCCACATCCCGGAAATGAGCTCGGCCTACTACTTCGGCCACGAGGGCAACACCGGCGAAGGCATTCTCTGGGGAGAAGCCCTGGGGGCCGAGCTCGCCAACATGGGTGCCTACCAGGCCCACGGGTCGGTGGCCCACCCGCACGGCACCCTGCTCACCTGGGCCGTCATCAGCCTGGGCGGTTTTCAGGTCAATCGGCAGGGCCGCCGCTTCGTCAACGAGTACCACGGCTACTCGGAGCACGCGCTGGACGTCCTGGGTCAGGAAGGCGGGAGTGCGGTCGAAATCTTCGACCAACGCATCTACGATGCGGTCCTGGGCTACGAGGATTTCCGCCAATGCGTCGAGATGGGCGCGGTCAGGCGCTTCGAGAGCATCTCCTCCCTGGCCGAAGGGTTCGGCCTTCCCGTCCAACCGACGATGGCGACCTTCGACGCATTCCAGAAATCCGCCCGCGGGGAAACGCCCGACGCCTGCGGCCGCACCGAGTTTGGTTTGCCGTTGACAGCGCCCTTCTATGGTGTAAAAGTCACCGGTGCCCTGTTCCACACCCAGGGCGGCCTCAAAATAGACTCGCGGGCGCGCGTCCTGCGGCCGGATGGAACCTGGATCCCGAACCTCTATGCCGGCGGCGGCACGGCCGCCGGCTTCTCGGGAAAATCCGGCCCCGCGGGCTATCTGTCGGCCAACGGCCTGATGGCCGCCCTGATCGTCGGCATGATCGCCGGCGAGGAGGCCGGCAACTCACTGAAATAACCCGCATCGGCCGGACATGGCCCATGACGGGTTCACTGCACTTGGTCTGTTGCACCTTCACCGACAACGATCGCACCCCCAACTTGAAAGGAGGATGATCCATGGCCAGTACCAAGCAGACTCATCTGTTCGCAAAAAAGGTGTCACGGCGGGATTTCATCAAAACCACGGCCCTGGCCGCGGCCGCGGTTTCGGCCGGCACCTTCGGGGTCCCCACCCTGCTGCGCGCGGCGCCCAAGGAAATCGCCATCGGCCACATCCACCCGCTTTCCGGGTTTTTGGCCTTCGACGGCCAGGAACTTCAAAACGGGCTGATGCTGGCGGTCAAGGAGATCAACGCGGCCGGGGGCATCAAGTCGCTGGGCGGCGCCACGCTGAAGGTGCTGACGGCGGACTCGGAGGGCAAACCGGAGCTGGCCATCAAGGAGATGGAGCGCCTCGCCAATGAGGGCGCGGTGGCGGTCATCGGCTGCTACCAGTCCGCGGTGACGCTGGTGGCGACCCAGATCGCCGAGAAGCTCGGCGTGCCGTTCGTGGTCTCGGTGGCGGTGGCCGACGAGGTCACCGACCGCGGCTTCAAGAACACCTTCCGGGTCCAGCCCAATGCGGCCCAGATGGCCCAGCAGACGGTGAAGCACCTGGCCGAAATCATCAAGGCCTCCGGGACCGGCGCCAAGACCATCGCCTATCTGCACGACGACACCGCTTTCGGCCAGTCGCTGGTCGGACACGTCGTGAAGACGGCACCGGCGCAGGGTTTCGAGGTGGTGCTCCAGGTGCCCTACTCGCCGCGCTCGCCGGATTTGACCACCGAGGTCGGCAAGATCAAGGCCGCCGGCGCCGACCTGGTGATGGCGACCGGCTATTTCGGCGACGGTGTCAGGGCCTACAAGACGATGAAGGACCTGCGGCTGGCCCCCAAGGCGATCGTCGGCTGCGGCAACGGCGCCTACAGCCACCCCAAGTTCATCAAGGAATTGGGCGATCTCACCAACCTCGTCATGGACGGCAACTACCAGGCCAACCTGCTCAGCCCGAAGACCCAGGCGGCGTTTGCCAACTACCAGAAGGAATTCAACAGCCCGATGGGCACCTCCACCGTTTTCGCCTATCAGGCCATCTACGTCATCGCCGATGCCCTGGAGCGCGCCAAGAGCGACAAGCGCGAGGCCCTGCGCGAGGCCCTGGCGAAAACCAATCTCACCGAGCACATCCTGCCCCAGGGGCCGATCGTCTTCGGCCCGGACGGCCAGAACGTCAACGCCGCCGCCCCGATGATGCAGGTCCAGAAGGGCGAGATCAAAATCGTGTGGCCCAAAGCCTTCGCCCAGGCCGGCCCGGTCTTCCCGGTCCCGGCCTGACGCCCCCTGAACACCCGGACCGGGGCGGGCCGCCCGCCCCGGTCCACCGATTAGAGCCGACGCCATGTGGAACGCCAACTTTATCCTGCAAGCCGCCATCAACGGACTTCTGATCGGAGGGGTGTATTCCCTTGTCGCCGTCGGTCTGAACCTGATCTTCGGCGTCATGCGCATCGTCAATTTCGCCCACGGCGCCCTCATGATGGTCGGAATGTACACCGCCTACTGGTCGGTGACGCTGCTGTCGATCAACCCCTATGTCTCCCTGCTGATCGTCATCCCGGTGATGTTCGCCCTCGGGGCCTTGATCCAGAACTTCCTGATCAACCCCATCATCAGCGCCCCCGAGCACAACCAGCTGCTGCTGACCCTCGGGGTCTCCCTGTTCCTGGAAAACCTGGCCCTCTTCCTGTGGTCGCCGGACTACCGGATCATGGCCACCCCGTTTTCAAGCGTCAACTATTTCATCGGCGACATCTCCCTCTCCCTGGTCCGGATCCTCGCCTTCGGGGTCGCGATGCTCTGCAGCGCCATCCTTTACCTGATCCTGGCGCGCACGGACCTGGGCAAGGCCATCCGCGCGGCAAGCGAGGAGCGGGAGGGCGCCGTGCTCATGGGGATCAACGTGCGCCGGATCTATTTTTTTTCCTTCGGCCTCGGCGCCGCCTGCGCCGGGGTGGCCGGCGCGACCATCACCCCGTTTTTCCCGGTCTATCCCCACGTGGGCGGGCTTTTCGTGATCACGGCCTTCGTGGTGGTGGTGCTGGGGGGGATGGGGAGCTTCGGGGGGGCCTTCGCGGGCGGCCTGATCATCGGTGTCGCCGAGAGCATCGGCGCCATTTTCCTGCCGGGTTCGATGAAAACCATCGTCTCGTTCGCGATTTTCATCCTGATCCTGCTCTTCAAGCCGACTGGCATTTTCGGAGGTCGCCGTGTCTGAACCCGCACCGCCGGCAGCCGCGCATCTCGGGAGAAGCCTGGGGTGGCGCGCCTGGGTCCTTCTGACGCTGGTCTTTGCGGCCGCGCACGCGCTGCCGCTGGTGGCGCCCAAGATGGTCCACAGCCTGATCATGATCATGCTCTTTGCCGTCATGGGCCAGGGGTGGAACGTGCTCAGCGGGTATGCCGGGCAATTCTCCTTCGGTCATGCCCTCTTCTTCGGGCTGGGGGCCTACACTTCCAGCCTGCTTTACGTCAAGCTGGGGGTCACCCCCTGGGTCGGCATGTTCGTGGCGGTGCTGGTCGCCGTGGCGGTGGGGCTGTTCGTCGGGTACCTCAGTTTCCGCTACGGCCTCTCGGGGCCTTTCTTCGCCCTGATCATGCTGGCCTTCGCCGAAATCTTCCACATCCTGGCCATGAGCTGGAAATACGCCGGCGGCGCGGGCGGCATGCTCATCCCGCTCAAGGGCAACGCCCCGCTGCTGATGCAGTTCACGGCCAAGGACCCGTTCTTCTACATGCTGCTCTGGATGCTGGCCGCCAGCCTGCTCTGGACCTGGAAAATGGAAGGCTGGCGCACCGGGCTTTACCTGCAGGCCATCCGGGAGAACGAGGATGCCGCCGAGGCCCTGGGCATCGATTCGCTGCGCTACAAGCTGCGGGCCATGGCCGCGAGCGCCGCCATGACCGCCCTGGGCGGGGTGGTTTATGCGCAGTACCTGATGTTCATCGACCCCGACAGCACGTTCGGGACCGTCAACTCGGTGGAGATCATGCTGCGGCCCATCATCGGCGGCCCCGGCACCGTGTTCGGCCCGCTGCTGGGCTCGCTGGTGCTGACCCCGCTCTCGGAGATCACCCGCAGCGCCTTCCAGTCCTATTCCGGCGCTTACCTGATGTTCTACGGCGGCATCCTGGTGGTGGTGGTCCTGTTCCTGCCGGACGGGCTGGTCGGTCTTCTCAAGCGCTTACCCTGGAGGAGAGACAGAACGTGACGGGCGCGACGATCCTGAGTCTTGAAAACGTCTCCAAATCGTTCCGGGGCCTGAAGGCGGTTTCCGCGGTGTCGCTCGAGGTGCGCGCGAACGAGATCGTGGGGCTGATCGGGCCGAACGGGGCGGGGAAAACGACCCTGTTCAACCTCATCTCAGGGTTCCTGCAGCCGGATGCGGGCCGGGTCACCTTCGAGGGCCGCAGCCTCGTCGGTCTCAAGCCGAACCGGGTCTGCCGGCTGGGGCTGGCGCGGACGTTTCAGATCGTAAAACCCTTCGGGAACCTGAGCGTCCTCGAAAACGTGGCCGTCGGGGCGTTCAACCGGGCGGCCTCCGCGGCCGAGGCCGAGGAAAAGGCCTGGTCGGTGCTGAACTTCATCGGATTGGAACCCAAGGCACTGAGCCCTGCCAACAGCCTGACCACCCCGGACCGCAAGCGCCTCGAGCTCGGCCGGGCCCTGGCCAGCTCGCCCCGGCTCCTGCTGCTGGACGAAGTCATGGCGGGGCTCAACCCCCGGGAAAAGGGGGTGGTGACCGAGCTGGTCCGAAAAGTCCGGGAAAGCGGTGTTACCGTGCTGATCATCGAGCATGCCATGCGGGTGATCATGGGGCTCTCCGACCGGGTCTGCGTGCTGAACTACGGCGAATGCATCGCCACCGGGGACACGGCCGCGGTGTGCTCGAACCCCAGGGTCATCGAAGCGTATATCGGAGCGCCGCATGCTGACCGTTGATCTGCTTGAAACCGGGTATGCCGCCGTTCAAATCCTGCGGCAGGTGACCTTCGACATCCGCGAAAACGAGATCGTTTCGCTGCTGGGGGGCAACGGGGCCGGGAAAACCACCACCGTCAAATCCCTGAGCGGTCTGATTCCCGTCGCCGCCGGCCGGATCACCTTCGGCGGTCGCGACATCACCACCCTCCCCGCCCACGAACGCGTGGCCGCCGGTCTGGTGCAGGTCCCGGAGGGGCGCAAGGTGTTCCCCAGCCTGACGGTCCTCGAGAACCTGGAACTGGGGTCCTACCTGCCGCGGCCGAAAGAGCGGCGCCGGGAATCATTGCGCCGGGTCATGGACATGTTTCCGATATTGAAGGAGCGCAGCCGCCAGGCCGCCGGGACGCTGTCCGGCGGCGAGCAGCAGATGCTGGCGCTGGCACGCGGCATGATGGCCCTGCCCCGCCTCCTGATGCTGGACGAACCCTCGCTCGGGCTCGCCCCCATGGTGGTCGAGGAGATCTTCACGGCCATCAGCACCATCCGGCAAAGCGGGGTGACGATCCTGCTGGTCGAGCAAAACGTGCCCCAGGCCCTGTCGATCTCCGACCGGGCCTTTGTGCTCGAAGACGGCCGGATCGCCATCTCCGGCACGGGGCAGCGAACTTCTGAACGACGAGCGCATCCGGCGCGTCTACCTGGGAATCGAGGAGTGTTCCGATGAGTGACTATCTCACCGACCTGTGCGACTTTGCCGCCGGCTTGGCCTACGACGACCTGCCGCCGGAGGTGGTGCGCCGGGCCCGGCAGGTGACGGCGGACACCCTGGCCGTCATCGCCGCCGGGTCCCGGGAGGAAGAGGTCCGGCAGCTCGCGCAGCGGGTGGCCGCTGCCGGCGGCGGGCCCTGCGACCCTGCTGGGGGACGGCCGCAAGACCGACACCCTGAGCGCCGGCCTGATCAACGGCACGGCCGGCACTTTTCTGGAGCTCGACGAGGGCAACCAGTTCGGCCGCGGACACCCGGCGGTCCACGTTCTGCCGGCGGCGCTGGCGGTGGCCGAAGAGGGCCGTCTGTCCGGACGCGACCTGATCACGGCCCTCGTACTCGGCTACGAAATCGGCACCCGCGTCGGGATCGCCGCCAAGATCCGCATGTCCATGCACCCCCACGGCACCTGGGGCACGGTGGGCGCCGCCGCCGCCGTCGCCAAGCTGCACGGCTATAGCGCGGCCCGTTTCCGTGAAATCATCAACGTGTCATCGAGTCTGGCGCTCGCCACCAGCCGCAAGACCATGCTGGAGGGCGCCACGGTGCGCAACGTGTACTCCGGGGTCAGCAACCACATGGGGGTGCTGGCGCACCACCTGGTCTCCTCCGGGTTCACGGGCGAGGCCGACGGCCTGGGCACGGTATACGGCGCGGTCATCTCCGAGACCTTCGACCGCACCGCCATGACGGCCGAGCTGGGGTCGCGTTTTGAAATCAACCGCAACTATTTCAAGCGCCACGCCTGCTGCCGGTACAATCACGCCACCCTGGATGCGCTGTTGAGCCTGATGGCGAAGGCCCCCGGCGGGCGGATCCATCCCGAGCAGGTCGCACAGGTCGACGTCATGACCTACTCGCTCGCCGCCCAGCTCTGCGACACCCGGCCCGGCAACATGCTGGCCGCCAAATTTTCGATCCCGTTCGCGGTGGCCACCACCATCGTGCACGGCCACGCGGGGGTGGAGTGCTTCATGCCCAAGGCGGTCCGGGACCCCGCCGTCCGCGGCCTGGCGCTCAAAGTCCGCGTGACCGAGGACCCGGAGCTCACGGCCATGATGCCGGGCAGGCGGCCGTCACGGCTCTGTCTGCAGCTGACGGACGGCAGCGTGCTCGAGGCCGAGGCCTATGTCAACAAAGGGGATTTCGAGGACCCGTACACCCCGGAGGACCTGAGACGGAAATACTTCGAGCTGGCCGGTCTGGCGTGGAGCGGACCCGCCGCCGCGGCGATCTGGGATGCCGCCGGGAGCCTCGAGACACTGCCCGATGTCAACCGGCTCACCGCGCTCGTCGCGCCGCAATGACCGGGGGAATATGGCCGTCTGGGATGATCTGCTGAGCGACACGGACCGGGAAGTCATCCGCCGGGGCGGCTACGGCAAGCCGCGGGGGCTCGGCCGGCGGCCGGTGCTGGTGATCGTCGACCCGCAGTACAACTACTGCGGGGACGACCGGCCGATCCTCGAGCAGCTCGATCGCTGGCCCTCCGGCGCGGGCGCGTCGGCCTGGCGGGCCCTGGAGAACATCGAACGGCTGCTGGCCGCGGCCCGCCGCCTGAACGTGCCGGTGGTGTTCACGCGCCAGGTGCAGCGGCACATCGACTTCGACGGGTTCGCCGCCAAGACCGAGCGGGACCAGTCCGCCTATGTGGAGGGCGCCGCGGGGACACGAATCGTCGCGGCCTTGACCCCGCGGCCCGGGGAAATCGTGGTCGAAAAGAGCTATGCCAGCGCTTTGTACGGGACCCCGCTGCTGAGCGCCCTCATCCGCCTGAGGGCGGACACCCTGATCGTGACCGGCGGCACCACCAGCGGCTGCGTGCGGGCGCTGTGCGTCGACGCGGTCTCCCGCAACCTCAACGTGGGTGCGGTGGCGGACGCCGTCTTCGACCGCATCGGCGCCTCGCACAAGGTGGCGCTTTTGGACCTTTGGATGAAATACTGCGATCTTCTGACAACCGCCGAGGCGGAGGCCTATTTGTCCGCCGATTAAAAAGGGAGGCGGCCCTTCCCGTCCGCACCCCGCAACGGCCGTTCGATCGATGACCGCCCAACAGACGAACCCGGAGCACCGAAACCCGGCCCCACCGCACCGGCTGCCGCCCGGCGACCCGCGATCCCCGCTAAGAGACGGGAACCTGCAGATCGTTTTCGGAATCACCGTGATGGCCATCCTCGGCACGTTCACCATCACGCCCGCCCTGCCCCGCATCGTGCGGGAGATGCGGATCTCCCCGTCCGAAATCGGCCTGGTCATCACGGTGTTCACGCTGCCCGGCATCTTCATCATGCCGCTGATCGGGGCCTGTGCGGACCGCTTCGGCCGCCGGAGGGTGGTCGGCGCCTGCCTTCTGGTCTTCGGCCTGAGCGGGCTGGCATGCTATTGGGTCGTGGATTTTTCGACGCTTCTGTTCCTGCGTTTTGTCCAGGGCATCGGCGCCGCCCCGCTGAGCTCGCTGAATATCGCCTTCATCAGCGATCTTTACTCCGGGCGCACCCGCACCACGGCCATGGGCTACAATCAGGCCGTGCTGAGCATCGGGGCGGCGGCCTTCACGGCCATCGGCGGCGGGCTCGCCACCCTCGGCTGGCGCTACCCTTTCGTCTTGCCGGTCCTCGCACTGCCGGTCGCCCTGTTGGTGGTTCGGGTCCTGAAAACCCCGACCGCTCAGGTGCCGCCGCGTTTGACCGACTACCTGGCGGACGCCTCACGGACCCTGAGGCAGCGGCCCATCGTGCTGAGCTACGCGGCGACCGTTTTGGGGCTCACCGTGGTGTGGGGGGCCTATTTCACCTATTTCCCGATCCTGATGGGGCTCAAACTCGATCAGCCGCCGGCGCTCATCGGTCTGGTCATGACGGCCATGACGCTCTCCTCGGCCATGTCCTCGGCACTTGTCGGAAGACTCAGTGCGCGGGTCCCCGGCCGGGACCTCCTGCGCGCGAGCTTCCTGCTCTACGGCCTGGCCCTGGCCGTCGTGCCCTGGATCGCGGATCCGTGGCTGCTGGCCGCACCGGTCGCCGTCGTCGGGCTGGCGCAGGGCCTTTTCATCCCCACCGTCCAAAGTATCCTGGGGCATTTTTCCACCATCGAAAACCGTGGGATCGTGATGGCGCTCTACGGTTCGGCCATCCGGGCCGGCCAGACCCTGGGACCTTTGAGCATGGGGCTCCTGTTCCCGTGGGTGGGCGTCGACGGGGTCTTTTTCGTCTCCGCGGCGATGGCCTTCGCCCTCATCGGGTTGGTGTCGATCGCATCACTTGAGCCCATCCGCGCGTGAGTTCACCGCAAAGAAAGGCGTCGCCTCCACGCGCTGCGTCCAGCCGGCGTAATGGGTTTTCACCTGGGCCTTGAGCGCGTCCATGGCCCGGACCAGGGCCTGCTGCTGCTCGGTGCGCGGCCGGGAGGCCGCTTCGGCCAGCCGGGCGGCGATCGCCCCCTCGTCGACGGTCAGCACCCGGCCCTCCTGCACGACGACCTTGCCGTCCACCATCACCGTGTGCACGTGCCGGCCGGTGGCCCGGTACATCAGCACATCGATCGGGTCCTGGGAGGGGTCGACAAAGGGGTGGCCGAGCGCGCGGTAATCGAGCAGCACCATGTCGGCCAGGGCGCCGGGCGCCAGGCGGCCGAGCCGGTTGCCGTACCCCAGCAGGCGGGCGTTGGTTTCGGTGGCCATCCGCAGCACCTGCCGCGCGCTCATGTGCGGCGAATCCAGCTCGAGCGAGGGCAGCCGGTGCAGGAGATAGCAGACCTTCATCTCCTGGATCAGGTCGTCGTCGTCGTTGATCGATTTCCCGTCCAGCCCCAGACCGACCTTCACCCCGGCCTCGAGCATGTGAAAGGCCGGCGATATCCCGTTGCGCACCCGCAGGTTGCAGGAGGGGTGGTGGGTGACCCCGGTTTCGGTTTCGGCCAGGATCCGGATGTCCTCCACGGTCGGCCAGACGCAGTGGCCGATCACCACCCGCGGGCCGAGAAAACCGGTGTCGCGCATGTGGCGGATCAGGGTTTTGCCCAGCGCCTCCAAACCGTAGATTTTCTGGAAGAGGGACTGCACCGCGTGCACATGGATCGGGGCCTCGAGCCGGTCGGATGCGATGCGGACCTCCTTCAACAGCTCATCCGAACACCACTGGGGCGCGAGCGGGCCGAAACCGATCCGGGTCAGGTCCGAGTCGTGGGCGCGGTGCAGCGCGCTGACCGCCGCGACAAAGTTCCCCGCCCCGAGAGCGCCCGCCGGCGGCGGCGCGGTCACCATGCGCCGCAGGTCCTCCGGCAGCCGTTCGATGAACGCCTGGTTGTCCCCGTAGATGAAGGGGTTCCGGTCGCGCACGGCCGGGTTGAACTGCACCCGCAGCCCCGCCTCACGGTAGGCCCGCAGCCCCTCTTCGAACTCCTGCTCGTAGCCGACCGGGTTTTGCAGCAGATGGTTGTGCATGCTGGTGGTCACCCCGGATTTGAGCAATCGGACGGCCGAATAGGCCAGGTCGTCGTAGACCGCCACCGGCACGTACTTGCGCGTGTCGAAGAGCCACGATTCAAGGGTGTTGTCGAGGCCGCCGCGCTGGAAGTCCGTGAGCCCCCGGCCGTGGCCGTGGCCGTTGATCAGCCCGGGGATCAAGAGGTCGCCGTCCCCGCCGATGGTCGGCGCCTGCGGGAAGCGGCGCGCGAGGTCGGCGTAGGTCCCCACGGCGGCGATGGTGTTGCCGGCCACCGCCACGGCCCCGCCGGCAATCGGCCCCTGGTCATGGGCGGGGACCAGCGTCCCCGCACGAACGATCATCGTGACATCGGTCATTTTGTTTTCCTCTTGGGCTCGGGACCGCGTTCGTTCAAACGGCCCCGGCACCGGTTACACGGCCCCCCATTTGGCCGTCGCATTGATCTTGTGACGCTTCAGCTTCATGCTGAACGCATACTTGTCGGCCCGGTAGAGCGACGACACATACTCCACGGGTCGATTCTTGACATCGTAGACGGTGCGCTCCGATCGCAGCAGCGGGTCCCCGACCCGGATTTCAAGCAGTGCGGCAATTTCCGCGTCCGCAATGGTGGCCTGCACCGACTGATCGGCTTCGGACAGACGGATGCCGAGGTCCTGCTCGAGGATCATCAACATCGGTTTGGCCTTCACCAGCTCCATCCGGATTCTTTCGCCGACCGCCTGCGGCAGGTAATTGAGGACATGCGAAAAGGGGCGCCCTGAAGGCGCCGCACTTTTTCGATGCGCAGCACCTTCTCCCCATCCAGGTCGAGGCGCCTTCTGATGTGCTCCGGGGGATCGATCCACACGAACTCCAGCACCTGGGTGGCGGTGCGCAGCCCCATGAGCATCAGGTCCTCGATCGAGCCGGTGAAGCGCGGAAGCTCGACCGCCTGGGCCTCCTTCGAAACGAAGGTCCCCTTGCCCCGCTGGCGCACCACCAGCCCGTCCTGTTCGAGCGACGCCAGCGCCTGACGCACGGTGATGCGGCTGACGCTGTATTCCTGGGCCAGGGCATCCTCGCTCGGCAGCGGTGTTTCCGGGGCGCAGTCACCGGAGAGGATCTTTTTCCTGAGAACGGTCTCCAGCTGGTAGTAAAGCGGGATGGCCTTGTCCCGGCGCATGCCCGCGTCGGATTTCTTCAGTTTCTCACGACCCATGGGCGCCCCCTATTGCTGGTAGTGCAGTTTGACCGGGCGCTTGATGAACCGGCCGACCCCCGGCTGGCCGACGACCCGGCCGCGGTCGAACACCACCTGGCCGCGCAGCACCGTCGTTTCGGTCCAGCCCTTCAGTCTCATCCCGAGCTCCGGGCTGAACTCCTGGGCGGTGTGCAGCCGCTCGAGGGTCACCTCTTTTTCGGTGTCGATGTCCACCACCGCGAAGTCCGCATCGCTTCCGACCATCATGGCGCCCTTCTTCGGGTAGAGGTTGTGCGCGATGGCCGGGTTGGCCGAACTGAGCTCGGCGATGCGCTGCAGCGGCAGGCCCCGCTTGTGATAACCCTCCGTCACCAGCACGGGGAACATGAAGGAGGAACCGCCGAACCCCGGCATCGAGGTCCACAGGTCGCCCTTTTTCTTCTCCAGCGTGGCGCAGGCGTGATCGCTCACCACCGTGCGGATCATGCCTCCCATCACCGCCTGCCAGAGGAATTCGACATCCGCGGCGCTGCGCAGGGGCGGATTGACCTTGGCCTTCTGGTCGAGGCGCATGTCGTTGGAAAGCCCCAGGTGGTGCAGGGTCCCCTCAAGCAGAAACGGGATCTCGGGGTAGCGGGCCGCCACGTCGAGGCCGGCCTCGACGGCCTTGCGGCTGGAGAGGTGCAGAAGGTTCACCGGGCAGTTGGTGTACCTGGCCATGATGGCCACCTCGTTGATGGCCAGCTCCTCCTGCCACGGCGGCCGGGCGTTGCTGTAGTCCTGCATCGGGTTGCCGCTGGGGTTGGCCTTGACCTCCGCCTGAGTGGCGCGGATGATCTCCGGGTTCTCGCAGTGCACGCTCAAACCGATCGCGCCGTAGTCCTTGTACGCCTGATGGACGCGGCCGACTTCCTTCATGAACTTGTAAAGGAACCCGAAGTCCACGGGGTTGTCGATCATGAGGTAGTTGTTCGCCTCGGGGGTCGCGCCCGCCAGGGTCAGGAGCTTGTAGAACATGTAGTACTTGAAGGTCGAGACCCCGCCCTCCTTGACCAGCCACTCGACTTCGCCGATGTGCTCGTCGGTGAAGAGCGCCAGATGAAACCCATAGTCCGTCAGGAAGGAAGTCTCGGAGAGGGCGATCAACTCGGGCAGGATTTCCCGGTAGGGTCCCATTTTGTTCAGATAGTCCCGGCCGGTGCGAAAGTAACTCAGGATCGTGGTGACGCCGCCCGAAGCCGAGGACGCGGACTCGCTCATGGCATCCTCGACGAAGGGCCGGTAGATCCCCACGTGGTAGTGAGAGTCCACCGCCCCCGGGAACACATGCTTGCCGGAGGCATCGATCACCGCTTTGACCCCGGTCGTGTCGATGTCGGTTTCGATGGCCGCAATTTGGCCGCCGATGACGCCGATATCCGCTTTCCGGACCCCGACAAACGGCACCACGATGCTGCCCGCCTTTGATGACAAGATCATAAACCCGCATTGCCTCTCCTCCTTTGTGGGTGCCGGTGTGGTCGGTATTCACCCTTGTTTGTATTATGATTATAACAATATATTTTCCGTGTCAACACGAACGGGTGGGTGACGTCCGTCCCGCGCCGGAGCGCCGTGTTCCGAATAACCGCAGCCGGACGGGAAGTCTCAGACCGCGCGAGGCCGTGCACCAAGGCGTTCAGATTCGGGCGGACACAACCGCCGCAGGCAAAACGGGTCAGTCTTCCCAAACGAAGGGGTTGACTCGATCGGCCGGCGTCAATATCCTCTGAGCGCTGATTCAAATTGATGAAACCGATCGACTCACACGGGAGGGGCATGATGGACAAATTCCGATTGGACGGCAGGAGGGCGCTGATCACCGGCGGCAGCCGGGGGATCGGCCTGGGGATCGCACGCGCCATGGCGGCGGCCGGCGCGGAGCTCGTGCTCGTGTCGCGCACGCAGTCGACGCTGGATGCGGCGGCCGCGGAGCTGGCGACCTCCGGCCGCCGGGTCGGGACCTTCTCCCACGACATGCGCGACGTCGACGGCGTCCCCGCCCTTTTCGAGCGGGTCGTGGCCGAGACCGGCGGGGTGGACATCCTGGTCAACAACGCGGGCACCACCGTGCGCGGTCCGGCCGAGACCCTCGCGCCCGCGGACTGGCGCACCATCGTCGACACCAACCTGAGCGCCGTGTTCGCGCTGTGCCAGGCCTTCGCCCGGGAGCGCATCGATTCGGGCAAACCGGGGAAGATCCTCACCATCGACTCGATCATGAGTGCGGTCTCCCGCCCCGGCGGTGCGGCCTATTCCACCTCCAAGGGCGGGGTGCGCCAGATGACCCGGGCCCTGGCCGTCGAGTGGGCCGCCCACGGCATCCACGTGAACGGCATCGGCCCGGGGTTCACCCGCACCGACCTGACCGCGGGCCTCTGGCAGGACCCGGCCTTCGAGGCCGCCGTCACGCAGAGGACGCCCCTCGGACGCTGGGGGACCCCGGAGGACATCGGCGCCGCCGCCGTGTTCCTGGCCTCGCCCGCGGCCGACTTCATCACCGGCCAGACCCTGAACATCGACGGCGGGTTCACCTGCAGCATGGGGGTCTTCACATGACGGCCCCGATCTGCCAGGGCACGAACTCGTCGTCGCCGACGCCGAGCGCCTCGCTCTTCGTCCGGCGGCCGGAGGCGGTCTCGAGGATGAGCTCGAAGATCCGGCCGCCGAGCTCGTCCACGGTGGCCTCCCCGTCGGCGGCCGCCCCGCAGTTGACGTCCATGTCCTCCTGCATGCGGCGGAAGAGCTCGCTGTTGGTGGCGAGCTTGAGCGCGGGCACCGGCCGGCAGCCGTAGACCGAGCCGCGCCCGGTGGTGAAACAGATCAGGTTGACCCCGCCCGCCACCATGCCGGTCAGCGAGGCCGGGTCGTAGCCGGGGGTGTCCATGAAGACGAGCCCCGGCCCGGCTCACGGGCTCGGCGTAGCCGAAGACCTCCATCAGGTTCGTGGTCCCGCCCTTGGCCGCCGCCCCCAGGGATTTCTCCAGGATGGTGGTGAGCCCGCCCGCCTTGTTCCCGGGGCTGGGGTTGTTGTCCATCGACCCGCCGTGCCGGGCCGTGTAGTCCTCCCACCAGCGGATGCGCGCGATGAGCTTCTCGGCCACTTCGCGGCTTTGCGCGCGGCGCGTCAGCAGGTGCTCGGCGCCGTAGATCTCGGGGGTTTCGCCCAGGACCGCCGTCCCGCCCTGGCCCACCAGCAGGTCGGCCGCGGTCCCCAGGGCCGGGTTGGCGGTGATCCCGGAGAGCGCATCCGAGCCGCCGCACTCGAGCCCCAGGATCAGGCGGGAGGCGGGCACGGGCACGCGCCGCACGCGGTCGGCCTCGGGCAGGATCTCCCGGATGCGCGCCACGGCAGCCTCCACCGTCTTGCGGGTGCCGCCCCGCTCCTGGATCGTCAGGGTCTGAAGCCGCGGCCCGGGGGCGGCCCCGATCCCGCCGAGGACGCTATCGACCTGCATCACCTCGCAGCCGAGCCCGACCAGGAGCACCGCCGCGAAATTGGGGTGCCGGGCATAGCCGGCGAGGCAATCCCGCAGGTGGTCGTATCCCCGGCCCCGGTCCGCCATGGCGCAGCCCAGGCCGTGGCAGAGGGGCACCACCCCGTCCACGTGCGGCGAATTCGGCCAGGGCCTCGCCGCGGAACCGGTCGGCCGTCATGCGCGCCACGGAGGCGGAGCAGTTGACGGTGCTGATGACCCCGATGAAGTTGCGGGTCGCCACCTGCCCGTCGGCGCGCAGGATGCCCTCGAAGGTGCGCGCCGCCGGCGCCGGCGCCGGCGGCCTGAGGTCCGAGCCGATGGCGTAATCCCGCTCGAAGTCCCCCATGGCGAGGTTGTGGGTGTGGACGTGCTCGCCGGGGGCGATGTCGGCCGAGGCGACCCCGATGATCTGGCCGTATTTGCGCACGACCTCCCCGGCCCTGATCGGCGCGGTGGCGATCTTGTGGCCGAACGCCACGGGCGTGCGGCAGGCCGGCCCTTCGTCCGTGACCGCGGTGCCGGCCGCGAGGTGGCGACCCGCGCGACGACGACATTGTCCTGCGCGTGAAGGCGAATCGTCGGAGACAGGCGGCACGTCTTGCGGATCGGCCCTATTCGAACTTGTGGCGGATGATGGCCCCCTTGTCGGCGGACTCCGCCAGGCGGGCGTAGAGGGAGAGGTACCCGCGCGTGATGCGCGGCGCCGGTCGCCGCCACGCGGCCCGGCGGCGCGCAAGCTCCTCCGCGGGGACCTGCAGCTCGACCCGGCGCCCGGGGACGTCGATCGTGACCCGGTCCCCGTCGGCGACGAGCGCGATCGGGCCGCCCTCGGCGGCCTCGGGCGACACGTGCCCGACGAAGCAGCCGTTGTTGGTGCCCGAAAAGCGGCCGTCGGTGACCACCGCCGTCTTGAGGGCCAGCCCCCGCCCGTAGAGATATTTCATGGCCTGGTACATCTCGCGCATGCCCGGCCCGCCCTTGGGGCCCTCGTAGCGGATCACCAGCACCTCACCCTCGCCGATGCGCCCCTCGAGGATGGCGGCGTTGGCCGCCTCCTCGCCGTCGAAGCAGCGGGCCGTGCCGGTAGAAGCGGAGCATGTCGGGGTGGATGGCGGCCGGCTTGGTGACGGCGGAGTCGGGCGCGAGGTTCCCGCGCAGCACGGCCAGGCCGCCCTCCGGGCTCCAGGGCTCGGCCGCCGTGCGGATGATGCCGGGGTTTTTGATCTGCGCGCCGGCCACGTTTTCGGCGACCGTGCGCCCGGTCACGGTGAGCGCCTCCGCGTGCAGCAGGGGCAGCAGCTCCCGCATGACGGCCGGGATGCCGCCGGCCGCGTGAAAGTCCGGGACGTTGGCCGCCGCGGCCGGGTTCATGCGCGCAATGGTCGGGGTGGAGCGGCACAGGGCCTCGAAACGGTCCATGCCGACCTCGCAGTCGGCCTCGTAGCCGATGGCCGGCAGGTGCAGTGCCACGTTGGTGGAGCCGCCGATGGCCGCGGCGACGCGCACGGCGTTTTCGATCCCCTCACGGTTGATGATCCGCCGCGCCGTGAGGCCCGAGCGCAGCAGGTCCACGATGCGGCGGCCCGACTCCTGGGCCGCCCGCAGGCGCGCGGCGTGCGTGGCCGGGATGGTGGCGCTGCCCGGCAGCGAGAGCCCGAGGGCCTCGGCGACGCAGCACATGGTGTTGGCCGTCCCCAGAAACGAGCACGACCCGCAGGTCGGTGTCGCGCCGTCTTCGAGCGCGAGGAACTCGGCCTCGGCGATCCGGCCGGATTTCAGCATGGCGAGCGCCTCGGTCGGCGAGGTCCCGTCGGACGCGCGGCCGTCGAAGGCGCAGCCGCCCTCCATGGGCCCGCCCGCCACCAGGATCGCCGGCAGATCCAGGCGGGCGGCGGCCATGAGCATCCCCGGCACGATCTTGTCGCAGGAGCCGAGCAGGACGACGGCGTCCAGGCGGTGGGCCTCGACCATCATCTCGATGTCGTTGGCGATCAGATCGCGGGTCGGCAGGATGAAGCGCATGCCCGCGTGGCCCTCGGCGATCCCGTCGCAGGCGGCGATCACCCCGAACTCGACCGGGGTGCCGCCGGCCTGCAGGATGCCCTGCTTCACGAATTCGGAGACCTGGTTCAGGTTGGAATGCCCCGGGACCACCCGGTTCCAGGAGTTGGCGACCCCGATCAGGGGCCGCTCCAGGTCGTAGTCGCTGTACCCCATGGCCTTGAAAAGAGCCCGCCGGGTGGCCCCTTGCGGACGCTGCAATATGTCGCGGCTGCGCCAGTGCATGGTCTGCTCCTTGTGTCGCTGAAGGCCCCGCGCGAAGGCGGGGGAAAAGTGCCCGGGTTATTCCGGAAAAGTCAGGTGAAAGGCCGCCCACTCGCCCGGTTCGGATTCCGCCCAGGCCCGGCCGCCGTGGAGCGCGGCGATGGTGTTCACCGTGAAGAGCCCGAGCCCGCTGCCGCGCTTGGCGAGCGTGTTTTCGTTGCGGAGCCGGTAGAACTTTTCGAAGAGCCGCTCGGCCTCTTCCGCGGGGAACCCTTCCCCCTCGTTCCACACGCTCAGGGTGGGACGGCCGTCCTGCGCGCGCACCGTCACCCGCACCCGTCCGCCTTCACGGCCGTACTTGGCGGCATTGGTCAGGTAGTTGCTGAGGGCGATCCGCAGCAGCTCGGGGTCGGCCGTCACGGGGCGCTCGAGCGTGCCGTCCACCTCGACCGCGATCTTCCGGGAGCGGAAAAACACCGCTGCCTGGTCGACCGCCGGCGCCACCACCGCGCGGGACAGATCGCAGGCGGTCTTGCGGGCCACCAGCTCGCCGCGCTCGACCCGCGAGAGATCCAGGTAGTCCCGCACCATGTCCTGAAGCTCGTCGCAGTTGCGTTGAATCCTGACCAGCAGCTCGGCCGTGGGCGCGGGCACCTGCCCCACGTAACCGTCGAGGAGGGTGGCGGTCAGGATCTGAACGGCGGCCAGCGGCGCCTTGAGCTCGTGGGTGACAAACCCCAGGGTCTGCATGTAGTTGCGATTGGACTGCTCGAGCTTGGCGTTCGTCTCGCTGAGCTCGTCGTTGCGCAGGCGCAGCTCCTGGTCCCGTTTCTGGATGGCCGCGTGCATGTCGTGAAAGGCCCCCGCCAGGTTGTCGATCTCCATGTAGGAAGGAGGGATCGCCGCCGGCTCCTCCCAATCGCCCCCCGCCATCCTCCGGGCGGAGTGGCTCAACGCCTGAACCGGGCGCGTGATCCGGCCGACGATGAACAACGCCACGGCCGCCACCAGCAGCCCGACCACCGCGACGGGGACCAGGAAGCGCGCGAGCAGCCGGACCCGCATGTCATCGTAAGGCGCCTCGAGCAGGCCGACGTAGATCATGCCGATCGTCCGCCCGGCGGGGTCCCGCAGGGGGGTGTAGGCGCTCAGATAGCGGGCATCCACCACCAGCGCCGCGCCGGTGTAATTGCCGCCCTGTTCCAGGACCGTGTGCCGGACCGCCTCCGAAACCCGGGTGCCGACGGCCCGCAGGCCGTCGCGGGTCAACACGTTGGTGGCGACGCGCACGTCCCCCAGAAAAAGGGTCACGGTGCCGCGCGGTTTTCCCTGGTATTCCCTTTCGCTGAACACCATGCCCCGCAGCCGGTCGACCAGCTCGTGGTTGAAATTCAGCGCCCGCCCGCCGTAGAGCACGGCCGCCACACGCCCGGTTTCCTCGATGATCGGGCAGGCGACCCACGCCAGCAGCCCGGACCGGGTGGCCGGCTCACCGTCTTTTTCCCCGTTGAACACGGTCACGGCGTTTTCAAGCGCCGCCCCCCCTTCGAGCCGCAGTCGCTCGGGTTCCAGCACCACGGTCCCCCAGGCCGTTTTCCCCTCCAGGGCCTTGCGCAGCACGGGGTCGCGGCTCAGGGGCACGCGTTGGCCGGTTCCGGGAAAACCACCGGCGATGGGCCGGCCTTCGGCGTCGCAGAGGTTGAGCACGGTGAGGTCGAGTTCGCGCTTGATGGAGTAAAGCAGGGCGGTCGGGGCCGCCATGGCCGTCCCGACCCGGTCGCGCGCGGATTCCAGGGCGGACGCCATCTGGGCGAGCCGCTCGCGATAGCCGTTCACCACGATGTCGAGATCGTGGTTGACCCGCGACTGGGCTTCATTGCGAACGGCATGGCTGATGCTGAAGACCCCGATGGCGCCGATCAAAACCGCCGGGATCAGTGCCACCGCCAGCATCCCGGCCACGAGTACGGTGCGGATGGACATGGAAAATCAGGGTTCGACGCGTCAAGGGCCCTGAGGCCCGGGTTCAGAAAACGATTCTCAAAGGATGTCCTTCAACTCAAGACGGATGGCATCCAGGTGCTCCTGCATCCACTGCACCGCACCCGGCCCGTCCTCCCGCTCGATGCAGGCGAGCACCCCCTTGAGCGTGTGAATGGAGGTTTCGCGGTACCCGGGCGACAGGAGGCTGGTCTTGAGCTCCTCGTGGTGGTCGACCACTTTCTGCAGCAGGAACCGCAGCATCTCGCTGAAGATGGGGTTTGAGGTCGCCTCCGCCAGGGTCGCGTGGAAGTCGACGTCGGCCGCAAGGAAACGGCGGTAGTCGCCCGCGCTGGTGCGCATTTCCTCGAGGGCCCGCTGCAAGCGACGAAGCTGACCGGTCTCGCAGCGTTCGGCCGCCAGCTCGGCCGCCTTGCATTCCAGGGTGGCGCGCAGTTCGAGCAGGTCGAGCAGGCTTCCGGCCTTGAGGGCGGCCTTCAGCTTAGAAACCGACGGTTCGCTGCCGGGAAGCGCCGCGGCGACGAACGTCCCTCGGCCGTGCTGGACGTCCAGGTACCCCATGACGGCGAGCGCGTTCAACGCCTCGCGGATCGAGGAGCGCCCGACCCCGAAGCTCACGGCCAGATCGCGCTGGGCCGGCAGCCGGGTGCCGGGCGGCCAGCTCGCCGGTGGAGATCTTGTGCAGGATCTGCTCCACGACCATTTCGGGCGCCGTGCTCCTGCGGACCGCCTCGAAAACCATCTCCAGCCTCCTCGCCCCGGTTCATCCGAGGCCATTGTGATCAGGTGATCATACCCCTCGACGCGCACCAGATTCTATGCTCTTGCCCCATCGATGTCAATCACGGCACAGCGCAGCCTCGTGGCGGCCGCAACCCGCGCTTTCCGGCCGCCATGCTCGATTCCGACCGGCCCTATGCCGGGTTCGGGGCGTCCGCGGGCGGAGGCGCCGGGACCGCCTCAGGACACCAGCCGGTAGCGTTCCCGCAGCTGCGCGGATACCCGCCGGATGCGGTCGAACGCGGCCTCCACCGTTTTTTCGCGGTCGGCGTTGACCAGGCAGCAGGTGGCCGGCGACAGCAGGCTGCGGGAGATCAGGAAGTCCCGGTCGATACCCTTGGCGCACAGCGCGGCCCAGACCCGCTCCAACCTGTCGATCAGGGTCGCGCGCTCGCCTGCGCGAAGTTCTCGGTCTGGGTCGGCGCAAGGCCCCAGACGATGACCCCGCCGCGGCTCCAGGAACCTGCCGATCGCGGCCCCGTAGGCCGAAAATATGTCCGCGTTGGTGTAGATGTCCAGCGAGAGCACGTCCAGGTCCAGCCCCAGCAGGAAATCCCAGTCCGGGTTGCCGCACAGGTGGATGCCCCGGGGCCGCTCGATCATGGCGAAAAACTGATCCAGGTCCTCCTTGGCCGCCGGTCCCCGTACCCGGACAGGGCCGAGAAGAGGAACTGCAGGCCGGGCTCGTCCACGAACATGAAGGCGTTCGGGTTGCGCTGCCTTGAGCCGTGCGCAGCTGGACGTTGATGCGCCTGGCCATGAACTCCAGCATGAAGGGCCGCACGGTGTCGTCGAAGAGAATCGGGCGCTCGTCCTGGTCGAGCACGTTGAAGCCGAAGCTGATGGGCCCTTCGAGCTGGCCGCGGATGGCCGGGCGATCGGAGAGGTCCAGGTCCAGGAACCGCTGATACACCACCGAGTAGGCCGGGCTGACGTCGAAGTACTCCGGCTCCTCGAAGCGCGCGAGGGTCTCCTCGAGCTCGGCGACGAACTTGTCGATCGAAAAGCGAAAGGTGCGCTTTTCGACGTCCAGCACGATCCCGGGGAAGTGCTCGGCCGCCTGCACGTACATGTCCTCGTAGTAGCTGAGTTGGGCAGCTGGGGCCAGAAAGGCACGTCGAGCGACAGGGCGGCCGTCAGCGCCCGTTCCACATCCGTGTGCGGCATCACCGCCATGGCGGTCGTCAGCAGGTTGCCCGGAATCGGCATGTCCCCTCCTCACTCAAGCGTCAAAATTGATTCATTACAGATCCCAATGTCACGTCGAGCAGGAGGTCATGGCATATCACGGACCGGGCGTACCGTCCATTCCGCGGCAACAACTTGTATGAATAGATACAACAATTATTCGTCCGTTGTTCGCAGGCCAGCAATCGGGACAGACCCCGGTCGAGAAGCCCTCGGAAGGGGAGCTGCCGACCATTTCCACGAGGTCCCGTCCGGGTGGCGCCGTGGACCATGGGGTCGATCACCGTCTCACGGTTGTCGGTCCCAGGGCGTCGGTCCGGTCCGAGCGACTTGACAGCGGCGGGATTGGGGGATATAGGTCTTCAGCAGTTCAGACCTTCTGACCTCTTGCCCGGGGTTGCCGAATCGGGCCGGAACAATGCCGCAGCCCGTCTCCATCCGGGGGCCGGCTTGGCCGAGGCGAATCGAACATGATGGAACCCAACCCACCTTCTTCCGCCGCGACGGCAAGCTCGACGTCTCGAGCGCGGCCCACGCCAATGACCGGCACGGTCTTCAACCTCAAGCGCTACTCCATCCACGACGGACCGGGGATCCGCACGACGGTCTTCTTCAAGGGCTGTCCGCTCTCCTGCTGGTGGTGCCACAACCCGGAGAGCCGGGGCCACGCCGAGCCGGTGCTACCGACGCGGAGCCGCTGCCTGGCGTGCGGCGAGTGCGTGCGGGCGTGCCCGGAGGGCGCGCTGTCGCTCAGGCGACCGGGCGTGGCGACGCGACCCGGCGCTTTGCCGGCACTGCGGTCGGTGCGCCGAGGTCTGCCCGACCGAGGCGCGCGGGATCGGTCGGGCCGGCGGTGACGGTCGCCGACGCTGCTCGCGGAGATCGAGAAGGACCGGCTCTTCTACGACGAGTCGGGCGGCGGCGTCACCTTCTCGGGCGGCGAGCCGCTGCTGCAGGCCGGAGTTCCTGCTCGAGCGCTGCTGGAGGCGTGCGGCGCAGCGGGACATCCACCGCGCGGTGGACACCACCGGCGTCGCCGACAGCCGCGGCGCTGCTGCGCGTGGCCCGCCAGACGGACCTGTTCCTCTACGACCTCAAGACCATGGACCCGGCGTCCACCGGCGCGCCACCGGCGTCTCGCAACGGCCGGATCCTGAACAACCTGCTCCGGCTGCTCCGGACGGGGCGCGAGGTCTCGGATCCGGATCCCCTGATCCCGGGCGTGAACGACGACGACGAGAGCATCGACGCGGACCGGCCGCGTTCCTCGCGAGCTGCCCGCGATCGCGCGGTGCACCTGCTGCCGTTCCACCGGTCGGCGCGAGGACAAGCACCGGAAGTTCGGCCTGCCTGGCTGCTGGAATCAGAGCGAGCCATCCCCTCCGGACCGCGGTGCAGGCATCGCGCCGACGCCTGCGCGGATCACGGGCTCACGGTCGACGATCGGAGGTTGACGCCATGAACGAGCGAGTCGAGCGCCTGCGGGAGGCAGCCTCCGACGCCGAGCCCGGCATCTCCACCGAGCGGGCCGAGCTGCTGACCCGGTTCTACCGGGAGAACGAGGGCAAGCACCCGGTGCCGGTCATGCGCGCGCTCGCGCTTCCGGGACCTGTGCGAGAACAAGACGATCTACATCGGCGAGGACGAGCTGATCGTGGGCGAGCGCGGCCCCGCGCCCAAGGCGGTGCCCACCTTCCCCGAGCTGACCTGCCACACCGTCGAGGACCTGCGCATCGCTGGACAGCCGCGCGCAGACCCGCTACCGCGTGGCGGACGAGGACATCGCACGTCTACGAGCGCGAGGTCATCCCCTACTGGCAGGGCCGCACGCATGCGGGACCGCGTCTTCGGCCACGTGCCCGGACGCTGGCGCGACGCCTACGAGGCCGGGCGTCTTCACCGAGTTCATGGAGCAGCGCGCGCCGGGCCACACCGCGCTCGACGGCGAGATCTACCGCAAGGGCATGCTCGACTACAAGGCGCGAGATCGCCGCGCGCCTGCGCCGCGCTCGACTACCTGAACGATCCGCGAGCCGCCGGACCAGGACGAGCAGCTGCGGGCCATGGACATCGCCTGCGACGCGGCGATCCTCTTCGCCGAGCGCCACGCCGAGCTGGCCGAGGAGCTGGCCGCCGCGCGAGACCGGACCCGCACGCCGGGCGCGAGCTGCGACGCATCGCCGAGGTCTGCCGCCGCGTGCCGGCCCATGCGCCCGCGCGACTTCCACGAGGCGCTCCAGATGTACTGGTTCGTGCCACCTCGGCACGATCACCGAGCTGAACGGCTGGGACGCCATGAACCCCGGCCACCTCGACCAGCACCTGCGGCCCGTTCTACGAGCGAGGTCTGGCCGACGGCACCCTCGACCGGGAACGGGCCAAGGAGCTGCTCGGCTGCCTCTGGATCAAGTTCAACAACCACCCGGCGCCGCCCAAGGTGGGCGTCACCGCCAAGGAGAGCGGCACCTACAACGACTTCACCAACATCAACCTCGGCGGGCTCGACCGCGACGGCGCGGACGCGGTCGAGCGAGCTCTCGCTACCTCATCCTCGAGGTGGTGGACGAGATCCACCTGCTCCAGCCGCAGGCCAACGTCCAGATCAGCGCAAGACCCCGGACCGCTTCCTCAAGGCCGCCTGCCGGGTGATCCGCAACGGCTACGGCTACCCGTCGGTGTTCAACGCCGACGCGGTGGTGGCGGAGCAGGTCCGCGCGGGCAAGACGCTCGAGGACGCGCGCGAGGGCGGCACGCAGCGGCTGCATCGAGACCGGGCGCCTTCGGCAAGGAGGCCTACCTCCTGACCGGCTACCTCAACGTGCCCAAGATCCTCGAGATCACGCTCAACGACGGCGTCGACCCGCTCACCGGCACGGCAGCTCGGCCCGCGCGACCGGCGACCCGCGCGGCTTTCGCTCCTTCGACGAGCTCTACGCGGCGTTCGAGACGCCAGCTCGGCTATTCGTCGACATCAAGATCCAGGTCAACAAGTACATCGAGCGCATGTTCGCCGCGCTACTCCCCGGCGCCGTTCCTGTCGGTGGTGATCCAGCGACTGCATCGCCAACGGCCGCGACTACTACGACGGCGGCCCGCGCTACAACACCAACTACATCCAGTGCTGCGGCATCGGCACGATCACCGACAGCCTCTCGGCCATCACGACCCACGTCTTCGACGACAGCGGCCGTCTCGATGGACCGGCTGCTCGCGGCGCCTCGCGGCCGACTTCGAGGGCGCACGAGGCCCTGCGCCAGCGCTGCTGCGAACAAGACGCCCCTCTTCGGCAACGACGACGACCGCGCCGACGACATCATGCAGCGGGTCTACGACTCGCTGTTCGCGGCCATCGACGGCCGGCCCAACACCAAGGGCGGCGGCTACCACCTCAACATGCTCTCCACCACCTGCCACGTCTACTTCGGCACGATGCTCGGCGCCACGCCGGACGGCCGCCTCGCCGGCACCTGCCCGACTCGGACGGCACCTCGCCCTCCCACGGCGCCGACCGCAACGGCCCGACGGCGGTGATCAAGTCGCTCGGCAAGATGGACCAGGTCAAGTCCGGCGGGACGCTGCTCAACCAGCGCTTTCTGCCGAGCGTCCTGCGAAGGCGAGGAGGACCTCGACAAGCTCGCCGAGCTCATCCGCACCTACTTCCGGCTGGGCGGCCACCACATCCAGTTCAACGTGGTCGACACCGAGACCCTGCGCGAGGCCCAGGCGCACCCGGACGAGTACCGCGACCTGCTCGTGCGCGTGGCCGGCTACAGCGACTACTTCGTCGACCTGGACAAATACCACCAGGAGGAGATCATCGACCGCACGGCCCAGAGCGGCTGCTGATGAGGCGGCCGTCGCCAGCGCGGAAACGCCGCGCACTGAGAACACGCGCCGGAGCGAGTCCATCACGCTTGAAATTTGACGGATTAAACTCTATAGGGGACCATTCGGGTGCGCCGGCCGGAAGCGGCCGATTGACCAGGACCCACCTCGGGGGGGGGGTGCGCCATGCGGCCATAACCCCCATTGGATGTCGAATCGCTTGCGCAAAAAAAGGAGGGCGCGTCATGCCGGATGTCGATGATCTGAAAACAGGCAAGCAGTATCACACGGATATCCCGCAGGGGACGGAGGGATTTTTCCTGAAAGGCTCCAATTCGCTGGATTGGGGCATGAAAAATCGGCTGGCGCGGATCTTCAACCCCCAATCCGGCCGCACCGTGATGCTGGCCATCGACCACGGCTATTTCCAGGGGCCGACGACCGGCCTGGAACGGATCGACCTGAACATCCTGCCCCTGGTGCCGTATGCGGACACCCTGATGCTGACGCGCGGCATCCTGAGGAGCGATCGTGCCGCCGACGATCTCCCAGATCGATCGTGATGCGCGTCTCGGGCGGCACCAGCATCCTGAAGGAGCTGTCCAACGAGGAGATCGCCGTCGACATCGAGGACTCCATCCGGACTGAATGTCTGCGCCATGGCGGTCCAGGTCTTCATCGGCGGGGAATTCGAGCGGCAGTCCATCATCAACATGACCCACATGGTGGATCTGGGCACCCGCTACGGGATCCCGACCCTGGCCGTGACGGCGGTCGGCAAGGACATGGCCCGGGATGCCCGCTACTTTCGGCTGGCAACGCGCATCTGCGCCGAGCTCGGGGCCCATTACGTCAAAACCTACTACATCGACGAAGGCTTCGACACGGTCACGGCTTCGTGCCCGGTCCCCATCGTCATGGCGGGCGGCAAGAAAATCCCGGAGAAGGACGCCCTGACCATGGCCTACAACGCGGTGCAGCAGGGCGCCGCCGGCGTGGACATGGGGCGCAACATCTTCCAGTCGGACTCCCCCGTGGCCATGATCCAGGCGGTCAAAGCCGTGGTCCACGCCAATGAAACCCCGGCCAAGGCCTTCGACCTCTACCAGACCCTGAAACAGGACGCGTGACCCATCCCGAGCATCTTCAACGACGTGATCGGACCGGTGATGCGCGGGCCGTCGAGCTCCCACTGCGCGGCGGCGGTCCGCATCGGTCGACTGGCCCGGGACTTGATGAACGGCCGGGTCGAATCGGTCCTGGTCGAGTTCGACTCGGCCGGCTCCCTGGCCGCGACCCATGCCAGCCAGGGCTCCGACATGGGCCTCTTCGGCGGACTGCTGGGCTGGGACGCCGCGGACGAGCGCCTCGTCGCCTCGGCCGAAGCCCTCAAAGCCGCCGGCGTGCACATTGAGATCCGCATCGGTGCGTACGGGGATTCTCACCCCAACACCTACCGGCTGACATTGACCGATTCGGCGACACCCACCGCATGATCGCCCTGTCGACCGGCGGCGGCATGATCGAGGTCGTTGAGATCGACGGCCTGCCGCTGTCCATCAAGGGCGATACCCACGAAACGCTGGTGTGGATGGAGGACGCCGCGCAGACGGCCTGCCTCGGATTGGCCGACGCCTTCCCGGCCGAGGAGGTTCTCATCCGCTCGGCCGCCGGGGGCGTGCTGATGGAGATCAAAAGCCGGACGCCCCTGCCGGAGAATCTGGCGGCCGGTCTCGGTTCCTTGAGCGGGGTCCGCCGGCTGAGGCGGCTGGAGCCGGTGCTGCCGATCCTGTCGCGCAGGGGAGCAGAGGTCCCCTATGTCACCTGCGCGCAGATGCTGGCGGCGAACGCCGGTGAGCGCCTCGACCTGGGGCGACTCGCCGCCCGTTATGAAAGCGCACGCGGAGGCATCAGCGAGCCGGAAGTGCGGCGGCGGATGGTGGCCATCGTCCGGATTCTGCGCGACGCCGTCGCCCGCGGCATTCAAGGCACCCGCTTCAAGGACCGCATTCTGGGCTGGCAGTCCGGGGGGTTCAAAACCGCCGCGCGGAGACGGCCGCCTGCTCGAGGCCGGGATGCTGAACACCATGATCCTCCACGTCACGGCCCTGATGGAGGTCAAGAGCGCCATGGGCGTCATCGTGGCCGCCCCCACGGCCGGCTCCTGCGGCGGGCTGCCGGGGGCCGTGGTCGCCGCGGCCGAGGCCATGGGCTTTTCCGACGGAGCAGGCGGCCGACGCCCTGCTGGCGGCCGGCATGATCGGGGTCTTCATCTGCAGCCGGTCCACGTTCGCGGCCGAAGTCTGCGGGTGCCAGGCCGAATGCGGCGCCGGGTCGGGCATGGCGGCCGCGGCCCTGGTCACCTTGGCCGGCGGCAGCGCGCAGCAGGCCACCGATGCCGCCTCGATGGCCCTTCAGAACCTCCTCGGCCTGATCTGCGACCCGGTCGCCGCCCGGGTGGAGGTCCCCTGCCTGGGGAAGAACGTGCTGGCGGCAAGCAACGCCCTGGCCTGCGCCAACATGGCCCTGGCCGGTTACGACGCCGTCATCCCCCTGGACGAGGTGATCGACGCCATGGACCGGGTGGGAAAGAGCCTGCCGGCCGAACTGCGCTGCACCGCCTTGGGCGGGCTGTCGGTCACCCCGACCTCGAGGGAGATCGAAAAACGGCTCGCCGGCGGCTGAAGTTCCCGTCCTCCATGAGTCCCCCTCCCGACCTCCCCCGTCCCCGACGGGAGGTATCGCAGCAGACGCACGCTGTCCCTTCCGTCAACCGGCAATGACCTTGCCGGTGTCCCCCACCTCTTCGTGCAACCGCCGCCTGAAAGCAACCACGCCTTGCTTGGGCCGCAGCCAAGACCTGAAGTACGCCTCGTGTCATTTTGCGTCATCATGCGTGTCTTTTTGTTATCACTGATAACTCCATTGACTCGACGCAATCCCTTCACTAGAAGTGGTTTTAAACTAATTCTTGACCGTTGGCGGCCGGAACTCGGCCGACGCGTCGACACCTCACTACCCAAAAAGGAGAAAAAGGATGCGCCCGAAGTCTGTTGCCCTGTTTTTGGTCATTGCCGCGTTCCTCGCCCTGACCACCCTCCCGGCTCACGCCGCTCCCGCCTGCACCGAGACCTACGGCAGCGGCGCCGACACCTTCAGCCTGGCCACCGGCAGCCCGGGCGAGCTGGGGCTCCTCAAAGCCCTGGGGGCGGAGTTCGCCAAGAAAAGCAAGACCGGTCTGTGCTGGGTCAAGGCCGGCTCCGGTGAATCCCTGACGATGCTCAAGGAAAAGCAGGTGGACATGATCATGGTGCATGCGCCGGCGGCCGAGAAAAAAGCGGTCGCGGAGGGCTGGGCCACCAAGCGCCTGCTGATCGGCTCGAACGAGTTCTACATCGTGGGCCCGAAGAACGACCCGGCCGGCATCAAGAAAGCCAAAACCGCCGCCGAAGCCTACCAAAAAATCGCGGGCGCCAAGGCCAGGTTCTTCTCCCGCGGCGACAACTCGGGAACGCACAAAAAAGAGCTTCAGGCCTGGGAGAAGTCCGGCATCGCCCCCGCCGGCGAATGGTACATCGTCACGAAGGATTTCATGATGGCCACCTTGAAACGGGCCGACGCCGAAAAAGGCTACTTCATGACGGACAGCAGCACCTGGGTGAGCGTCCGCAAGGAGATGAAGAACCTGGCCATTCTCTTCCGGGGGGACCAATTCCTGGTGAACACCTACCACACCCTGCTCCAACCCCGGGGGGCCACGCCGGGACAGGCGGCCGCCTCGAAATTCATCGATTTCGTGAGTTCGAAAGAGGGTCAGAAGATCATCCGAACCTACGGCAAGGACCTTTACGGCGAGGGTCTTTACAACGACGCCGAATACGCCAGGAAGTACGACCGCTGACCCTTCCGCGCGACCGGGCAACCCGCCTGCCAAGACGGGTTGCCCGCATCGCCCAGCCCGGCACCCGCCTCTCCCCGGTTGACATTTTCTCGTAATTCTGACCTACTTCGCCCAGAGCAGGTGACTGGGACCCGCCCACCGGAACGCCATCGAAAGGAGCCCTCCATGAAAGAGAAGATGCGCATCATGTCGGCCAGGCCCTTGAACGCCGAAACGCCGGTTGACCACCTGCGCTCCTGGATCACTCCGAACACGGTCTTCTTCGACCGCAACCAGGGCGCCATCCCCGCGCGCAAAATCGCGCTTTCGCGCTGGAGGCTCCGCATCGAGGGCGAGGTGGAAAACCCGCTGACGCTCACCTTCGATGCCATCCGCCGCCTGCCCAAGGCCGTGGCCGCCGACACCCTGGAGTGCTCGGGCAACGGACGCTCCCTGCTGACGGAGAAGGCCTCGGGCAACCCCTGGACCGTCGGCGGTGTGGGCAATGCCGTCTGGGGCGGCGTCTGGCTGAAAGAGGTGCTGCGCGCGGCCGGGCTGAAACCGGCCGCCCGCCACGTGGCCTTCGAGGGCTTCGACAAGCCGCTCGGATCCTCCGGGGTGAAGTTCATCCGCAGCATCCCGCTCGAAAAGGCGCTCTCCTCCACGCTGCTGGCCTACGAGATGAACGGCGAGCCCTTGCCGCTCAAGCACGGCTACCCGCTCAGGGCGCTGGCCCTGGGCTGGACCGGGGCCAACTGCGTGAAGTGGCTGAGCCGGATCACGCTCCTCGACCGGCCCTTCGAGGGGTTCTTCATGGACAACGTCTACCGGGTGTTCCAGAAGGGACAGGACCCGAAAAGCGGCGAGAAGGTCGGCGGCCTGAAGTTGAAATCCATCATCACCCAGCCGCTGACCGGCGAAACGCTGCCGGTCGGCCGTGTGGTGATCCTGGGCGCGGCCTACGCCGGCGAGACGGACGTCGAGCAGGTGGAGGTGTCCACGGACGGCGGAAGCACCTGGAGGGCGGCGGCCTTCATCGGACCCTTCGAGCCCTACGCCTGGCGCCAGTGGCAGTTCCTCTGGGAGGCGGGGCAGCCGGGTGCGTTCACCCTCATGGCCCGGGCCACCGACGCCCAGGGCCGCAAACAGCCGATGAGCGCCGACTGGAACGTCCTGGGATACGGCAACAACGGCGTCCGCGAGCACGCGGTAAAGGTCACGATCACCTGATGAGGGAATCAGAGTGTCTGAGGTGACCGCTTGGCAATAATTCCGGCGGAACGGCATTCCACCGCGATAAAAGCCCTTGTGGGAGCGGCATCCTGCCGCGATCGTCGTGGCGGGACGCCGCTCCCACAAAAAAATGCCCGCGCAAAAACACGAGGCGACACAGAAATCCGTTCCAGAAGCTCGGATCACGGACTAAGGCGCCGCTTTACAGCGACCCGGCAGTACGGCGCAGCGATCGCGGGATGAAGCGCAACGCCGAAATCGGGTGTATTACGAAGTCATCGTTTATGGAGCGGAGTTCACCGGCCGCCAGATCCCGTCGCCGTTCCACAACCGCGAAAACGGCGCGCCCACCGGAACCAGGCCGGCCGGCAGCGCGGCCGGATCGATCTCCAACCCGCTCATCTCCGTAGCAGGGGTCCCACGGCTCGACGATGACCGCGCCATGGCCTTTGGCGAGCGGCACCAGCCGCGGCATGATGGTTGCCCCCCATCCCCGGTGTCCCAGTTCTCGCTGCAGGTCGCGGTAGTCCTCGTATTGAAGCAGCTCGTGCAGGGTGACCACCGTCGGCGGGCTCAGAGCGGTCCGGCCCGCCAGGTTCTCCTCGAGCGCGCGGCGCGGGCTCATCCAGACCCCCAACGTCACCTCGTGCTGGTCCGGGCTGCAGGTCTGACCTTCCGGGACCTCGGCCATGAAAAAACGCGTGTCGAAACGCCGCGGCATCAGCTCCGGTGTGATCCAGTGGGCCCAGCGCCAGAGGGCGGAAACCCGCAGCCGCCACCCGTCCGAGAACACCAGGGATTGCAGCCATTCGCGCGCGAGCGGCCCCGACTCACGCCGGGCCGCCAAGGCGGGGAGGGCCGACGCCCCGCCTTTTGCCGGCGGGTCCGCCAGCAGCGCCCCGGCCTCCTCGAAGGTCTCGCGGATCGCCGCCACCGCGAAGCCGACCGCCTCCGCCGGGTCGAGCCCCGCGCCGAACCTTTGTTCGATGCCGTCGGCCGGCAGGTCCGCGTGGGCCCGCCAGGCGGCCGCATCGCGGTCGACCCGGTCCACCAGGCCGCCGGGAAAAACGAAGTTGCCGGCCATGAACCCGCTGGTGTTACTCCGGCGCAGCAGATACACCTGCAGTTCCCCGGCGTGCCGGCGCACCAGGATGAGGGTCGCCGCGGGCACCGGGAGGGGGGGTTGATTCACGCGCGTCCTTTCGTCAGGTTTTGCATGGAACACTCATGGCCGCCGCGGCGCGCAAAAACACCATTCCTCCGACCTTTCCGCGGGGAGGGGGCGGCTGAGGGAGGGTCGGCCGAAAGTGACCGCCTGCGTCGTGGTGTCCTTTTTTGCCCATGGGCCAAAAGCCTTCGGCCTTCAGCCTGATTTTCGTGCTAAAAGCAGCCACAAATGATATACTGGACGGATTGTGGCGTTCGGCCACGTCAACCCACTCGGGCGCCGGCTTTATACCGCGCCCCTTTTGACAGGAGCACCATGGAGTACATCAAACTCGTCATCGACTTCGTTCTCCACATCGACCAGCACCTGCAGTTCCTCTGCTCCGCCTACGGGGTCTGGGTCTACGCCATCCTGTTTCTGATCGTGTTCTGCGAAACCGGGCTGGTGGTGACGCCGATCCTGCCCGGGCGACTCGCTGCTCTTCGCGGTGGGGTCGCTCGCCGCCATCGGCGCGCTGGACGTCGGCCTCGCGATCGGGATTCTGATCGCCGCCGCCATTCTCGGCGACACGGTCAACTACTCGGTCGGCAACTATTTCGGCCCGAAGGTCTTTCACCAGGACCACGGCCGCCTGCTCAACCGGGAATACCTGCTGCGCACCCACGCCTTCTACGAAAAGCACGGCGGCAAGACCA
This sequence comes from uncultured delta proteobacterium, assembly GCA_963716785.1. Taxonomy (GTDB): domain Bacteria; phylum Desulfobacterota; class Desulfobacteria; order Desulfobacterales; family SpSt-501; genus SpSt-501. Next base: position 313,039 of record CAVQUW010000003.1, read on the forward strand.
TCATCATCGCCCGCTTCCTGCCGATCATCCGCACCTTCGCCCCGTTTGTGGCCGGGATCGGCAGCATGACCTACCCGCGCTTCCTGTTCTTCAACGTGACCGGCGGCGTGTTGTGGGTGCTGGTCTTCGTGCTCACCGGCTACTGGTTCGGCAACATGCCCGTGATCAAGAACAACTTCAGCCTGGTGATCATCGCCCTGGTGCTGATCCCGGGCATCCCCAGCCTCGCGGAGTTCATCCGCATCCAGCTGGCCCGCCGGCGAAAAATGAGGCAGCAGGCCCAGCCCCCCCGCTGACCCGGAAATCCCCGCCCCGTGCGAGTCCAAAGGCGCCCGGTTCGCCGGGCGCCCGCACCCGTTTCTCACACCGCCGGCCGGCGGCGCAGCAGCTTCTGGCTGAGCGCCACCGCCACCATCAGCCCGATGCCGAGGGCATCGTAGGCCGTTTCGTTGAGGATCATCAGCAGCCCGGCCACCAGCAGCATGCTGCGCTCGACGATGTGGGTCGGCTTGAAGAAGTAGTTCTCCACCGCCGTGGCGATGGCCGTGATCCCGAGAAAGCCGGTGATCACCGTCCAGATCATGGGCGTCACCGGCCCGTGCAGGAGGATCCCCACGCCCCGGGGGTCCACGGTGAACATGAAGGGCACGATGAAGGCCGGCAGGGTGTATTTCCAGGCGTAGAGGGTGGTGCGGTAGGGGTTGCCGCCGGTGATGGCCGCGGCGGCAAAGCAGGAGAGCGCCGTCGGCGGGGAGACCTCCGAGAGCAGCGCGTAGTAGAACACGAACATGTGGGCCGCGTACTCGGGAACCCCGAGTTGGGTGAGGGCCGGGGCCGCGATCACCGCCGCGATGATGTAGGAGGCGGTCACGGGCACGGCGAGCCCGATCACCCACACGATCAGGGCGGTGTAGACCGCGGTCAGCATCAGGTTCCCGCCGGCGTAGGCGATGATGATCGAGCTGAACTTGAGCCCGAGACCGGTCAGGGTGACGATGCCGACGATGATGCCCGCGGCCGCGCAGGTGCCGGCGACGCTCAGCACCCCGATCGAGCCGCCGCGCAGCGCCTGCACGAGCTTCTTCGGCACCAGGGCCGTGTCCTTGCGGATGAAGCTGACGGCGAAGGCGATGACGGTCGCCCAGAAGACGGCCATGATGGGGGTGTACCCGAGGGCCATGATGCCGACGATCGCAATCAGCGAAACGAAGTGAAACCCGTACAGGCGGGTGAGCTGCCCAAGGGTGTAAGTCTTGTCGAAGGCGACCTGCGTGGCCCCGAACTTGCGCGAGTCGAGCTCGACCATCAGGAAAATCGACCAGTAATAGAGGCAGGTGGGGACGATGGCCATGACGATCACTTCCAGGTAGGACATCTTGAGGAACTCGGCGATGAGAAAGGCCGCCGCGCCGAGGACCGGCGGGGAGAGGATGGCGCCGATGCCGCCGGCGGCCAAAAGCCCGCCGGCCGCGTCCCGGCTGTAGCCGGCTTTGGCCAGCATCGGGTAGGCCACCGTGCCCAGGGTGACCGTGGTCGCCACCCCGCTGCCCGAGGGGCCTCCGAGCAGAAACGAGGCCAGGGTCACCGTCCGTCCGGCGCCGCTCGGCTTGCCGCCCATGGCGGCGAAGGAAAAGTCGATGAAGAATTTGCCGGCACCCGAAAATTCCAGGAAGGCACCGTAGATCGTGAACAGGATGATGAAGGTCGCGGAGACGTCGATGGGGGTCCCGAAGATCCCCTCCAGCGTCATGTACATGTGCCCGACGATGCGGTCGATGTCGTAGCCGCGGTGCGTCCAGGGTTTGGGCAGGTGCGGCCCGAGGAAGGCATAGGCGATGAAAGACCGCCACGACCAGCGGCATGATCCACCCCGTCGTCCGGCGGGTGGCCTCGATCACCAGGACGATCAGGATGACCCCGAAGAACTTGTCCCAGAAATTGGGGACCACCGAGCGGTAGATGAAGTCCTCGAAATCGATCAGCATGTAGAGGATGACCGCGACCCCGAGCAGGGACAGCAGGATGTCGAGCCAGTTGATCCGGTTCTTGAAGCGCGCGCCGGCCGGAAACACCAGGAAGGTGAGGAAGAGCACGAACATGACGTGGATTCCCCGCAGCATCTGGGTCATGACGATCCCCACGGCGGCATACAGGTGGAAGAGCGACATCACGACCGCCATGGCGGTGATGAAGGTGGCCACCTTGCCCGTGAGCCGTCGCGACGGCCCCTCTTCCTCCTCGATGAACTTCTCGGCCTTGCGGCGCGCCTCCTCGGAGACCACCACGTCCTGTTCCGCACCCCGATCCGTCTCTTCCATCGTCTCCTCGCGGTCCCGCAGCCGTCCGGCGGCCGCAGGGGGCCTGTAAGGGCCCGACCCAAGGCCCCGGGTTTTTCAGTTTGAAAACCAGTAGTTCAACACCGGAATCGATCGCACGCCGACCTCGACCCGCTCGCCGATTTCCGCCAATTTCGCCAGGTCGAGAGGGCTGCCGGCAATGACCAACCCCTGCCCCTGCCGGATGCAGCGTTTGATCGTCAGCGGGCGGGTGAAACGCACCTCGCGCCGGTGGAACTCGCGCGCCTGCTCGAAACCGTAGTACTCCATCACCCCCGGGTGATTCGTCCACACCCCCTTCAGGGTGATGCCGTCGCGGCCGGCCTCGAACTCCTCGGTCACCGGGGCGTCGTACATGCTGTGCCGGTAGTGCATGTAGAACCGCTCCGGCGGGTGCACCCGGAACATCAGCAGACGCGCGTGGTCGATGTTTCTGAGATAAAGGACCGGGACATCCCAAGAGAACAGCAAGACCCCTCCTGCCGCCAGCAGGACCGCTGCCGCGATCAGGAGGGGCCGGGTCTTGGGTTTCAATTACTTCACTGCCAGTCCTTTTTCCTTGTAGTATTTGAGGGCGCCCGGGATGGAAGGGAAGCGAGGAACCGCCCGCCTGGCTTTCCAGCTTGAGGTCCGTGGCGGCCTTGTGAACGGCCACCAGGTCCTCTTTCTTCTCGAAGAGGGTTTTCACGATCTTGTAGGCGATCTCCTCCTTCATGTCGGCGTTGCAGACGAGGACATTCCACACCTCGGCGGTGGTCACTTCCTTTTCCTGGCCGGGGTAGCTCTTGGCCGGGATGACGCCCGCCGAGTAGAGCGGGCCGTACTTCGCGGTCATCTTGGCCACGGCGTCGCCGTGGCTGACGAGCTTGAGCGTGATGCCCGGGGTGGCGCCCAGGTCGGTGATCGAGGCCGTCGGGATGCCGCCGTCCCAGAAATAGGCGTCGATCTTGCCGTCTTTCAGCGCGCCGGCGGATTCCGAGGCACCGAGCCGGTCGCGGGTGATGTCCTTGTCCGGGTTGATGCCGGCGGCCTCAAGGATGCGCAGACCCTTGACCTCGGTGCCGCTGCCCGGGGCACCCGTGGACACCCGCTTGCCCTTCAGGTCCGCGACCTTGTCGATCCCCTTGCCCTCGAGGGTCACGAGGTGCATGGTGTTCGGGTAGAGCACCGCGAGGGTCCGCAGGGGCAGCTTCTCCTTGAACTTGCCCTGGGCCTGGGAGGCGTCGAAACCCACATCGGCCATGACGAGCGCCATGTCGGCCTTCTTGGCACCGACGAGCAGGCAGTTGTCGACGGAGGCGGCGGTCACCTCGGCGGTGGCCTCGGCCTCGGGGACGTACTTGGAGATGACGTTGGCGATGGCGCCGCCCAGCGGATAGTAGACGCCCCCGGTCCCGCCCGTGGCGACCGACAGCCGGTACTCTTTCTGGGCGTGCGCCGGAGCGACCGCCAGGACCAGGGTAAGGACCAAAAAGATGGGCAATAGACGTCTCATGGGCTAAACCTCCTTCACAAAAAAGGGTGGACTCCACTTTCTGCCGCATGGCTACAAATGCAAACGCTGTTTGGTTTCCTTACAAAGCACCGTGCGGCATGTCAACAGGGAAAAGAGGCTTCGCACCCGGAGCCGCCGAAGTTGACCTTCCCCGGGCGCTCTGGTAGATTGGGCCGCTTTTGTTTTTGGGCGGACGATCATGGCCGCGACCCCGGGAGGCAGCTCTTCCGTATGAAACCCGTTTTGGCGCGACAGCCTCTCCCCGGAGCGGATCTTCATCCTGAGCTTCGTGGCCCTCATCCTGCTGGGGGCCGCGCTGCTGAGGCTGCCCGCCGCCGCGGCGAACCGGCCCCTGTCGTTTCTGGACGCCCTGTTCACCTCGGCCTCGGCCGTGTGCGTCACCGGCCTGGCCGTGATCGGCATCGGCCAGGACCTTTCGACCTTCGGCCAGGCCGTCACCCTGGTCCTGCTTCAGGTGGGCGGGCTGGGGATCATCACCTTCTCGGCCGTGTTCTTCGTGATGATGGGCCGGGGGCTGGCCACCCGCGAGCGGGACATCATTCAATCGGTCTTCCTGCACGCGCCGCGCCGCGACCTCGCCGCCATCCTCAAATTCGTGCTGGTCTCCACCGCCTGCTGCGAGACGGCCGGCGCCCTGCTGCTCTGGGCGCGGTTCAGCCAAGACCTGCCGGCCGGCCAGGCGCTCTACCAGGCGGTCTACCACGCCGTGTCGGCCTTCAACAACTGCGGCTACGCGCTGTTCGCCGACAGCCTGGTGTCCTTCCAGGGGGACGTGCTGGTCAACCTCACGGTGATGGGGCTCATCGTGGCCGGCGGCATCGGCTTCATCGTGCACTACGAGCTGCTCATGCGCCTGCGGGGCCGCCAGCGAAGGCTCTCGGTGCACACCAAGATCGTCCTGATCGCCACGGCGGTCCTGATCTGCCGGCGGGGCCCTCGTCTTCTTCGTCTTCGAGCACAACGGGGTCCTGAGCGGGCTGCCGTGGCAGAACCGGGTCCTGGCCTCCCTGTTCCAGTCGATCACCGCGCGCACCGCCGGGTTCAACACGCTCGACATCGCCGAGCTCAGCAACCAGACCATCCTGATGATCCTCATCCTGATGTTCATCGGCGCTTCGCCCGGGTCCACCGCCGGCGGGGTCAAGACCACCAGCGCCGGCCTGCTCTTCCTTCTGATGTGGAGCCGGGCGCGGGGTCGCGAGGAGGTGACGGTCTTCAACCGCACCATCCCCAAGGAGCTCTTGAACCGGATGATCTCGATCATCCTGGGGGCGACGCTGTCGATCGTCCTGATCGTCTCGGTCGTGCTGGTCGCGGCCGACGAGGCGCCGCTGCCCGGCCGGAGCCGGCATCTGTTCGTCGAGTACTTCTTCGAGACGGTCTCGGCCTTCGGGACCGTGGGGCTGTCCATGAACGTAACCCCGAATCTCAACCCGCTGCAGAAAGCGGCGATCATGCTGATGATGATCGCCGGCCGGGTGGGGCCCCTGACGCTCGCGTTCTCACTGGCGCGCCTGAGCGGCCGCCGGCAGGTGGTCTACGCGGAAGAAGGGGTCATGGTGGGATAAGGAGACCGGATGATGAAACGCGTCGTCGTTTTCGGGTTGGGGATCTTCGGCTCGGAGCTGGCCGCCCAGCTTTTCAAGAAAGGCCTCGAGGTCGTCGCCATCGACAAGAACCGGGAGGTGGTCCAGAAAATCAAGGACTTCTCCACCAAGGCCATCGTGGCCGATGCCACCGACAAGGAGATCCTGGAGGCCATCGGCATCCAGGAGAAAGACATCGCCGTGATCTCCTTCGGCGAGGACCTTTCCGCCAGCACCCTGCTGACCCTGCACCTGAAGGAGCTGAAGGTGCGGGAGATCATCGTCAAGGTCCCCAACGACGACTACCGGCGCATCCTGCAGAAGGTGGGCGCGAGCGAGGCCATCATCCCGGAGCGCGAAATGGCGGGCAAGGTCGCCCGCAGCATCATCTCCCCCAACGTCCTCGAGTACCTGCCGATCTCCGGCGACTACACGATCTGCGAGCTGGCCCCGCCGACGGCGTTCATCGGCAAGAGCCTGGCCGAGCTCGACCTGCGCAAAAAACACCAGCTGCAGGTCATCGCCATCCGCGACGTGCTCTCGGACAGCCTCCAGCTCGTGCCGCGGGCGAACGCGATCATCAAGGACAGCGATGTCCTGGTGGTCATCGGCCGCGAGGCGGACATCAACAGGATTAAATGAGCTGACTTCGCCTGAGGCCCAATTTCGGCGTTGCGCTCAGCCCGCGACTCAGCTGCGGCGTACTGTAGTAGTACGCCTCCCTCGGCGGGAATTCGCGCGCCTTGAACTCGCGCGATCTCGGGCGAGGTCAGCGCGAACCTCGAGTTCTCTTTTTTTCCGTTCAGCCTTCCGCCAATTCCGCCTTCCGCCTTCTCGACCCCGAATTCCTCCCTGAACCAGTCGATCAGCCGGCGGGCGATGCTGATCCGCGGCGGGATCTGAGGCAGGGCGTCGGCGGAAAACCAGCCCGCGTCGGCGATCTCCCCCGGGTTCGGCCGCAGCTCCCCGCCGGCATACTCGGCGGTAAACCCCACCATGAGGGAATCCGGGAAGGGCCAGGGCTGGCTGCCGAAGTAGCGGATGTTCGCGACCTCGATCCCGGTCTCCTCCATCACCTCCCGCCGCACGCACTCCTCCAGGGTTTCCCCCGGCTCCACGAACCCGGCCAGGACGCTGTAGAACTTGGCCGGGAACCGCTGCGCATGGGCCAGCAGCAGCCGCCGGTCCCGCACCACGGCGACGATGACGGCCGGGGTCACCCGCGGATGATTGATGGACCGCGCACGACGGGCAGATCTTGGCCCGCTCCTGCCCGTGGTCCTCGGTGGGGCGCGCCGCACCGGCCGCAAAAGCGGTGGCCGCGATGCCAGTGCACCAACTGCCCGGCACGTCCCGCCGCCCACACGAGTTCCTCTTCCATCTGTCCAAACAGCTCCCGCAGGCCGCGCCACTCGAATCCATCGCCGGCAGCCGCCTCCTCGGGCAGACACACCGCAAAACACGCCGCATCGCCCCAGGTGCCGAAATAATGATTCCAGGACGGCTCCGGGCAGAGTGTGGCCGCCTCGTCGGCGAAGGGCAGGCGGGGCCGTCCGTTTTCCGCCTTCACCAGGACCTTGTGGTCCCGGAACGCAAACCACAGGGCCTGCGCCCCCGCGGAGACCGGGGTCCCGAATTGCGCAACGAATTTCATGATGACCATCCTTTATCGGTTCAGACTGATTTCATGGAGAATACCGCCGGCACCTCGCACGAGATGGCAGTGCCGCCGCGGAACGAACGCGAGATCGTCCAGAAGCTCGCCGCGCTGGTGGGGATGAACCAGGACATGCCGTCGGCGCAATAGCGGAGGGGCCGGTGCACGAAAGCCCCAGGCCTCGATCGCACCGCGAACCGGGCATCAGCAAAACCGCCTGACGTTGAAGGGCAACGGGTCGATGTGGGGCGGCTCGCGGCAGATCATCTCCGCCACCAGCTTGCCGGTCGCCGGAGCCGTCGTTATCCCCAGCATTCCATGCCCGGTGGCCAGAAAAGAGGTTTTCAAATCCGGGGGCGCGGTCGATCACGGGCAACTCGTCGTAGGTCATGGGCCGCAGGCCGGTCCACTCCTCGACCACCGGCCGCCCCAGGGGCTCCCGCAGATATTCGGCGGCCGCCGTTTTCAAAGCCCCGATCCGTTCCGCCGACAGGGTGGTGCTGAAACCCGGAAAACTCCATGGTCCCGCCCAGGCGGTAGCCGCTCGGCCAGGGCGTCGCCACCACCTTGCGTTCGTGGAAGTAGCAGGGGATGCCGGGGCACAGGGCCGGCCGTTGCATCGTAATGCTGTAGCCCTTGCCGGGTTGGATGGGAAGCGTGACACCGAGTTGGGCGGCGATGGGCGCCGACCAGGCGCCGGCGGCCAGGACGAATTCACGGGCCGGATAGGCGCCCTGCGATGTCAGGCCGGTCTGGATCCGTCCTTCGGCGACACCGAAACGCAAGAGTTCAGATCCTTCCTCGAACACCACTCCTTTTCCCGAAAGCAGCCGTTTCCACGACCGCAGCAGCACGTCGGGACGCAGGTGGCTGTCCTGCCGATGATACCAGGCGCCGTAGACATCCGGTCTCAACGCCGGTTCCAATTCAAGAAGCGCCCGGCCGACCAGCGCTTCGGCGGCAAGGCCATAGGGCCTCAGCCACTCGTTGACCGCATGGTACCCCTGCATCGCGGCCTCGGAACGGTACACCATGAGCACACCGCGCCGCTCACGCTCGGCCTTTAACGGGGTGTCCCGAAAAAGGGCGTCGAAAAGACGATCGGAGCTTCCGAGAAGGCTCTCCCGGGCCCGAATCGCATGCCGGACATGATCGCTGCGACACATGCCGACAAATTTGAGCAGCCAGCTAATACGCCCCAGATCGAGCGTCGGGCGGATATACAGGGGTGAGGTCCGGCGCAGCAGACCGGCGATTTCCCCGCGCACGGCGCCGGGCACGCACAGCGGCACCAGATCGCTTGCGAACACCAGTCCGCAGTTCCCGTGGGAGGCACCGGCGCCGACCGTGGCGCGTTCGATGACGCGCACGCTGCGGCCGGCCTCGATCAGGTAATGGGCGCAGGCCAGCCCGATGACCCCGCCGCCGACGATCAGGACGTCTGAAAAATTATGGACCGCGCATGGTAATAACCGTTTTACGAGTTTCACTCGAACCCTCGAGTGCAAAGTCGGCGCCGTGAAGACCGCCGGCTGGTTTGACAGCGCGGGGGCAGTTTGCCATATGTAGCATCAAAAATCCACGGTCATATCGCGTGCCACGGTACGCGGAGGAGAAATCATGATTCTGCCCATCGGGGGTAAACGCCCCCGCATCGAGGAGAGTGTCTTCATCGCGCCGACCGCCGTCATCATCGGGGATGTCACGATCGCGGAAGGCGCCAGCATCTGGTACGGGGTGGTGCTGCGGGGCGACATGGAGCCCATCACCATCGGACGCGACACCAACATCCAGGACAACTGCACCGTGCACACCGACTACGGGCACCCCACGCTGATCGGGGCCGGGGTGAGCGTCGGGCACAACGCGGTCGTTCACGGCTGCACCATCGAGGACGACTGTCTGATCGCGATGGGGGCCCTGGTCCTGAGCGGGGCGGTGATCCGCAGGGGCTCGGTGGTGGCGGCGGGGGCCGTGGTCCGGGAGAGGCAGGAGGTCGGGCCGGGCCAGCTGGTCGCGGGAACGCCGGCCGTGGTGAAGCGCAGCGTGCCGGCGGCGGAGCTCGCGGAATTCCTGCGGCCGGTGGCCAACTACCGCAAACTCGCACGAATCCACCTGGCCCTCACGCGACCGCAGGGGCCATCGGAGGCATAGGTCATGCTCGACTACGGAATCCTGACGACCGGCATGCTGGTGTTCTGCGCGCGGATCTGCGACGTGTCGCTCGGGACCGTCCGCACCCTGGTCACGGTCCAGGGCCGCGGTGTGATCGCCTTTTTCCTGGCGATCTTCGAGATCCTGATCTGGATCATCGTCGTCAGCACGGTGGTCCAGAGGGTCTCGGCCCAGCCGATCCTGGCCGTGTTCTACGCCCTGGGGTTCGCGACCGGCAACATGGTGGGGATCGCCGTCGAGCGCAAGATCGCCCTGGGGTTCATGATCCTGAGGGTGTTCACCCGCACCGCCGGCCGGCCGATGGCCGACCGGCTGCGTGCGCTGGGCCAGCCGGTGACCGTCTTCCGCGGGGAGGGCATGCGCGGGCCGGTGGACGAGCTCTACATCGCCTGCCGGCGCCGGGACGTGAAGCGGCTCCTGACGGTGGTCGGCGAGGAGGACCCCGACGCCTTCTACATCACCGAGATGGCGCGCGACGTGCGCAAGGCCATCCGGCCGCTGGCGGTCGAGTTCACGGGCTGGCGGGCGGTGTTCAAGCGCAAATAGAAGGACGGAAGGGCCTCGCTCAAGGTCAATGCGACCCGTTCGGCTCCTTGCGCGGGATGGCGCTGCGCATCGAGGTGATCAGCTCCTGCTTGACCTGCCACATCCTCTCGGTCAGCGAGACGTGGTAGATGTGCGGGTTCATCAGCCGTTTGACCCCCGGGTCGAGCCGCTCCATGTCGGCCAGGCGCACGGCGCGGATCGCCTCGATCGACGGCCAGTCGTAGACCCGCCGGCCGTCCTGGAGCACGCGTTTGAGAAGGGGCTCGATCTCGGAGATGTCTTTGCGGTACAGGTCGCGGTGCAGGCTGCTCTCGGTCATGTGCCGCAGGACGATCTTCTCCATCTCCGCCGGCGCCTCATCCTTGGTGCCCAGCAGATCGGCGGTGGCTTTGCGGCGTCGGTCGTAAAGACGCCAGACCCGTTTGTCGCCGGGGTTGGGGATCTTGATCGGCGAGTCCGAGAGCTTCATCGCCGGGATCCAACGCCCGTCCCCCCGCAGCGCCACCAGTTTGTAAACGCCGCTCAGGGCCGAGTCCCCGGCCGAGGTGATCAGACGCGTCCCCACCCCGTAGCTCAAGCGCGCCACGATCCGGTCGGCGTCGAGCCCGTTGCGCGAGGCCTCCTGCCCGATCTGGGTCATGATCTGCCAGATGCTGAGCTCGTCGAGCTCGTTGGAGAGCACGATGGTGGTGTCCGGAAACCCGGCGGCGTCGAGCATGCGGGCCGCCTGGATGCTGAGATGGGCCAGATCGCCCGAGTCCAGCCGGATCCCGATCGGCGTGTGCCCCTTGCGCTTCAGCTCCTCGAACACCTTGATGGCGTTGGGGATCCCGGAGCCCAGGCTGTCGATGGTGTCCACCAGCAGGAGGCAGTCGTCCGGGTAGGTTTCCGCAAATGCCCGGAAGGCGTCGAGCTCGCTCATCCCCAGCGCCAGAAACGCCTGAACCATGCTGTGGGCGTGGGTGCCTTTCGGCGGCAGCCCCAGGACGTGTGAAATGCCGACGTTGGAGCTGAAATCGGCCCCGCCGATCAGCGCCGCCCGCGTACCGGCCGTGACCCCCTTGCCGTGGCCGCGGCGCGCCCCGAAATCGATGATCAGCTGGCCGCGGCCGCTTTCGCGGATGCGGGCGGCCTTGGTGGCGATGAGGGTCTGGTAGTTGAGATGGTTGAGGAGCGAGGTCTCCAGGATCTGGGCGACCGCCAGCGGCCCCAGGACCACGGCCAGCGGCACGTTGGGGTGGACCACCCGGCCCTCCGGGACCGCACGCATCGACAGGGCCTCGAAGCTGCCGCCGCGTTCGAGCCAGGCCAGAAAGTCGGCACTGAACACCGGTTTGCCGCTGCGGCCGGTCTGGGCCTTGAGGCAGTCGATCTCCTGCCGGCCGAAGCGGGACTCCTGCATCCAGTTGACCAGCCACTCCAGGCCGGCGTTGATGCAGTAGCCGGCCTTGTGGGCCCCGTAGTCCGGGTAGTCGCGGAAGAAAAAATCGAACTGGGCGGGCTTTTCGTGCAGGCCCAGGCGGAAATAGAGCTGGGCCATGGTGAACTGGTACGCGTCGGCGAAAAGGATGCCCTCGGCCAGCTGTTGCTCGGATCGCTTCATGGCGTGAATCTAACGCACTTGACGCCGGAATTCAACCGGATTGCGATCGCGCCGGGGGCTCTTATTCCGATATTTTCTTGTTCCGATTCTGGACGTATCCGTTGCGGATGGCGACATAGGGGTCGAGCGACGCCTTCTTGATGGCCTCGTAGTCGCCGATCTGGAAGCTGGTGTCGTTGATGACCTCGCCGGCCCGCAACCCTATGGACTGCGGCGATGGGACAAGCCAAAACAACGGGTCGAGGACGACATCGGGGATCTTGCCCAAGGCATCCCGGACGGTGGAGGGACCGAAAAAGGGCAGGGTCAGATACTGGCTCTCCGTCCACCCCCACACGGCGAAGGTCTGCCCCATGTCCTCCGGGCTCTTGATGAGGCCGGGATAGGCGGACGCGACCTCGGCCATGCCCAGAAACCCGGCCGTCGTGTTCACAAAAAATGCGGCGAACTCATCGCCCCCTTTTTCCCACTTGCCCTGGAGAAGACAGTTCACGAAACGCACCGGGAATCGGATATTGCGCCACATGTTGCGGAAAATCGTGCGGAACTCCCAGGGCACGACCGCCTTCTCGACCTTGGCCGCGGGCTCCAGGACGTAGAGCAGCAAAAAATCGTTCAGGGTGTACATTTCCTGGTTGAAGGGTTGCAGTGGGTCCTCGATCGTCACCCGCGGCTCGTCGTCGCCGTACTCGTCCTCATAGTCCTCTTCCGCCGCGGCGGTTCCGCCTGCCTTGGCGCCCGTGTCTGCCGCCGCGGCGGGCAGGGGAGAAATCGTCCAAAAAAAAGCGGCCATGAGAACAGCGGCGAGGATGGGAAGCAACCGTGGCATGAGGCTCAGGTCTCCTTTCTGCGACCTTCCAGTGGGGTCAGTCGTTTTTGGCTTTGTCGCGCAGGAAGCGGATCAGTTCCTCAGGCGACTGCTTGGCCATGATCTCGCGGAACTGGCTGCGGTAATTCTGAACCAGGCTGATACCTTCGATGACCACGTCGTAGACCCACCGCTGACCGTCCTGGCGGATCGCCCGATAGTCGAAATGGAGCTGCCTGTGGTCCGCCGTGAAAAGGTATAGACCAATCCGACAAAAAGATGAAGATCAAAAATTTCGGCGACCGGAATCCTTAAAAATCCGAGAACTGATTGTCGTCGTCCAGTGGGATCATCGCTTCGGCCATCGGTCTAACCGATTTCCTGTCTGAACCGGTTTTGGGCTTGAGCTTGTTGAACGCGGAGGAGACCGCCTTGTGCGGCCTGGCGCTTTTCGACGCATGATGGCCGCTGACGGAGTTCACTTTTTGGGCTTTGCCGGAGCGGCCGACAATCGCCACCAGCTCGTCGACCATGCTCTTCATGGTCGCGGCCTGGGCGCTCATCTCCTCGGCCGCGGAGGCCGACTCCTCGGCGTTGGCGGCGTTCTGCTGGGTCACCTTTTCCAGTTCCGTCACGGCAGTGTTGATCTGACCGATGCCTTGGGACTGTTCGCTGGAAGCCGCGGCAATCTCAGCCACCAGGTCGGCCGACTTGGCGGAACTGTCGGCCACCTGTTTGAAGGCCGCATTGGTCCGGTTCACCAGTTCGGAGCCGTCCTTGACCTTTTTCACGGTGCCTTCGATGAGACCGGCCGTGTTCTTGGCCGCGTCGGCCGCCCGCATGGCCAGATTTCGCACCTCGTCGGCCACCACCGCAAACCCGGCGCCGGCCTCACCGGCCCGGGCTGCCTCCACTGCCGCGTTCAGCGCCAGCAGGTTGGTCTGGAAGGCGATCTCGTCGATGGTCTTGATGATTTTGGAGGTCTCCTCGCTCGCCTTGGTGATCTCGGCCATGGATTCGGTCAGTTTCCCCATGGACTCGTCTGCCGTGGTCACCACCTGCTTGGCCGCGCCCATCAAATCGTTGGCCTGTTGGGCGTTGTTCGCGTTCTGTTTGGTCATGGCGGACATCTCCTCCAGCGACGCGGAAGTCTCCTCGATCGAGGCGGCCTGCTCGCTCGATCCCTGGGCCAGGGACTGGGAGGCCGATGACACCTGGCCCGAGGCCGACGCCACTTCCTCGGCACTCTCGGTGAGGCCCGCGATGACCCGGCGGATGGAGCCGGTAGTCGAACGGGTCAGAAAGATACCCAGCAGCAGCGAGATCACGGAGATGGCGCCCCCCAGACTCAGACTGATCACGATAATCCTGTTCATGACACCGTCGAAGTCGGCATCCGCTTTCTGGCTTTCTTCGGACAGGCTTTTAGAAAGTGCGCTCAAGGCTTTGGTGATCCGGCCCACCTGAACGTCTACCTTTTCGTCCAGCTTTATGATTTCTTCAGTAAATTCAGAGGATTTATCCAGAAGTGGAAAAAGTTCTGTTTCAACGATCTGCGTGAACGCCAGGTGGGCCGTTTTGGAATCAGCCGCCCACTCTTTTTCTGCAGGTGTATCGGCCAGTTTCTCAAGTTTGTCCAGATCGCCGGTCATTTCCGCCTGAGTTTCGGCGAACTCTTTTTTGGATTCCACCATATTGCGGTTTATGATGGCCTCCGCCACGACCTGATACAGCCGGATACCCATTCCGGCGCCCTCCATGGCATCGACGGCATGCGCGGCCCGAGACGCACCGTCGTCCTGCAACTGCTTCAATTGCCGCAACTGAACCATGTTGCCGACGACCAGAATGATCATCATCAAAACAACGATAGAAAACCCGCCTATCAATTTGGTACCTAATTTCATGCTTCTGAACATTTGGGTTTTTTCCTTTCCACCCGATTATGAATTATCGCCCGCCCCCGAAGACCCCGTCGGTGTCATGCGGCTTCTTTGGGCTCCACCATTTCACCGGACCCCAGCAGCCGGTCGATGTTCGGCAGCGGATCTGCTTCATTGGATTTCCTTTTGGCCACGATCCAATTATCGACTGAAAACACAGGAAAATTAGGAAAAACTTTCACTTCTGTGCGCACGTTGACATCCGCTGATGGATTAAGCATATAATACCAAATAGTTTTTCATACGAGCTGGATATTGCATTAAAATAATTGCCGACAACAGATCTTGGCCCTGCGGGTAGGCAATGGGGTGGGAAATGGATTGAATTGAGCCCGATTTCGGCGGTGCTCTTCATCCTGCGCCCTACGGGCTCGGGCGTCTTGAACTCGGACTTCCGATGAAGTCGCATTTTTTCCGTGGGGGGGGAATTTCTGCGATCGTCGTGGCTGGAAGCCACTCCCACAGAAGAGGGACCTTCTTTACGGGCAGGATGGTGCTGAGCGCCATAACCGGATTATTACTGAATCATCGCCAAAAGATGTATGACGCAGAAATCAGTCTTTCTTGGATTTGTCGCGCAGGAACCGGATCAGCTCTTCGGGCGACTGCTTGGCCATGATCTCGCGGAACTGGCTGCGGTAATTCTGAACCAGGCTGATACCTTCGATGACCACGTCGTAGACCCGCCACTGCCCTTCTTGGCGGATCGCCCGATATTCGAGCGGGATCTGCCGGCTGTCCGCCGTGACAATGACGCTGCGCACCTCCACCTGGCCTTCCCTGAGTTCCCGCTCGCCGCCGAACTCGATCTTCTCACTGGTGTAGGCGAGAATCCGGTCGGCATAGGTGTTCTCGAGCAGGCTGCCGAAAAGCGCGGTGAATTCCGTCTTCTGCTCGGGGTTGAACGCAAGCCACTCCTTGCCGAGCGAGCGCTTGGAGAGCTCGGTGTAGTCGAAGACCTGGTTGATGATCCCCCGGATCTTCCGGATCTGGGCCTCACGGTCGAGGCCCTTGAACGCCGGGTCCCGCAGCTGCTCCAGGATCAGGCCGACCTGGCGCTCGACGGTTTCGCGGGCGCCGGCGGGATCCCCGGCGGCGGGCAGCGCCCAAACCAGGACGAGGACCAGGATCGGGATCAGTGTGTTCCATCGCCGCATGGTGTCTCCGTGTCGCGTGAAGGTATGGGGTCACGTTGCGGGAACCACCTATAAGCATAGACCAATCAGGCAAAAAGATGAAGATCAAAATTGAAGCTCCCCGCAGCTGGTTTCAGAGAAGCTTCGATCGCAAGGAATGTGGGCGGTGTTGGAGTCGCTCGCTTCTGCGGCTCAAGTTTCAGCGGCCGGAGAAATCCGAAAGCGGCATAGCCCCGTGACCGGGCGGCCTCCGCCGGCAAACGCCACACGAACCATCCCGCGATCGCGGGTCTCAGGACGGCCAGTAGTCAATTAGCAATCTTTTCCATTGACAGCAATCAGCTGCGTATCGCATGATTGAGCTCACCGAGCATTGAGCGCAGCGCATGATTTCATGCTCGGATGAACCAAGGTGCCCCCTCGCGCGACCTGATGCGGAGCGTTCCTCACCGCGGCCCTCCCCCCGACGGCTCCACCCGGAAATTGAAGTTGCCGTACTTCCATTGAAGCAGCTTGTTGGTGCAAAAACGATACCGGCAAATCAGGTGAGGCTTTCATGGAGACCCCACTCAAATCCCGCTCCTGAAAGAGCGGCACTCTCTTTCGGGAGCGCCATCAAAGGACGGGCCCCTTGTGAGCTCGCCCCGGACGCACGGAGGCATCCTGATCCGCTGTTCCGAAACCGGCGCTTGACGACCACCGGCATCCCTGGTCCGGGAAAACCCATGCCAATCCAAGGGAGGAGGGAGGCAGCCATGTTCAGTACCGAAGCCAAGGATTTGTTGAAAGGCATGACGGGAATCACCGAGGAGCAGATCTCCACGCTTCACAGCGGGGAGGCGAAACTGTTCAACAACGTCATGAAGACCGCACACTACCAGACCGTGGCGGAAGTCATCAAATCGGAGCACTGCTTTGCCCAGGTCAAGGTGGGCGACAAACTGGTGTTCGACCCGTTCCTGAACCCCGCAAAGTCCGAGGGCGTGATGTGTCCGCGTGCCCTGCTTCCGATCCTGGCCCAAATCGGCGCCATATGGGAAATGGCGATCGAGTGGGCCGGTTCCGGCAAAGAAGATCCCCCCGAAATCGTGTGGCGCCACATCCGCTGCCTTGACCCCGGCATCGAAAACGGGGGGCTGGGGGGTGTGGTCTACAAGATTACCATGGAGAAAATGTCCGTCTGATCACACCGTCGACCGGGCTTGCGCCTGAATTCGGCGGACACGGTGGGCCGATAACGAGGAGAGCCGTCCATGGAGGAAGTCAGCGCCAAAACCCAGATGGAAAAGATCCGCGGCTTCGAAAAAGGGTTCATGGCCACCCATCTCATCCACATGGGGGCCAAGGTCGGGATTTTCGAGAAGCTGAACGAAAAAAAGGAGCATGGATTCACCGTGGCAGAGTTGGCGCAGGGGCTTGGACTGCACGAACCCTACCTGAAACTGTGGTGCCAGACGGCCTACCACTTCAGGATTCTGGACTGCGACCGCCGCGGCAACTTCAAGCTCCAGCCCTTTCTGGACGAGATCCTGGGCGACCGAAGCCACTTCAGGAACTATCTGCCGAACATCGCCGTGGACGTCGAGTTGGTCGGCAAAGCGATGCCCGAAGGGGGCGAGTACTTCAAGACCGGCAGGACCATCGATGCCTTTTCCGACCCCGCGGTTTCCAGGGCCGCCTACGCGATGACCAAGAACATCCACCTCGCCTTTGTTTTCATGATTTTCCCGAAATACGAACATCTCAAGCGGCAATTGGAACAGGGGATCGATTACTTGGACATCGGCTGCGGAAATGGAACGCTGATCACCCAGCTCGCGGCGGCTTTCCCGAACAGCCGCTTCGTCGGCATCGGCCCGGACCCTCACGGCATCACGGAAGCCAAGGCGACCATCGTCCAATCAGGCCTGCAGGAGCGGGTTTCCGTAGAGCGTGTCGGGGGAGAAGGAATCACGTACGCCGAGGAGTTCGACATGGCGAGCATGGTGGCGACGCTCCACGAAATCCGCCCGGAGGTACGCGAGGCCGTCGTGAACAACGCCTACCGGGCATTGAAACCCGGCGGATCGATTTTGATTCTCGATTTTCCCTACCCCGGCGAATTGGCCGATTTCAGAGACCCGATCTACGATTACGGGATCATGGATCAATTCTATGAGACCTTCATGGGATCGGTGCATTTGACGAGCAAGGAACAAACGCAGATCCTGTCTGAAGCCGGTTTCACCGACATCCGGCGGATGCCGGTGGGAAAAGGCATGTTCGACTTCATCACGGCATCCAAATAGGGCGTGTTCCACCGGTTACGACCCCCGGCCCGACGGATCGGCCCGGGGCCGGCCGGGAAACCGGTTCTCGTGACCCTCCCGGGTCGATGCAGCTTGAACAACGCCGCGGAAAGGAGTGCCGATGGACGTCCGGGAAGCGGTCCGCAGCCGCCGCAGCATCCGTCAATTCCTGCCGCGGCCGGTGCCCGCGGACATCATCGCGGAGCTGATCGCCGGCTCCCTCTGGGCGCCCTCCTGGGGCAACACCCAGCCCTGGGAAATCGTGGTCGCATCCGGGGAAAAGCTCGCGGCGTTCAAAGAGAGAAACCGGGAGGCGCTGCTCTCCGGCCGGGCCGCCAACCCGGACATCCCCATGCCGCAGGCGTGGCCGGCCGCGTATTTGAACCGCTACAAGGACCTCGGCCGGAGCGTGCTCGCCGCCCTCGGGATCGACCGGGGGGACCAGGAGGCACGGTTGGAGCATTTCGCCCGCATGTTCGCGCTCTTCGACGCCCCGGCCGCCGTCCTGGTGACGGTCGACGCGGCGCTCGCGCTCGAATACGCCATGCTCGACGCAGGCATTTTTCTGCAGACCTTCTGCCTTCTGGCCCACGACCGCGGTCTCGGCACCTGCATCATGGCCGCCCTCGTCAGCTACCCCGACATCGTGCGCGAACTGTTCGAACTGCCTGAAGACAAGCGGCTCGTCATGGGCACGGTCCTCGGGTGGCCGGATGCCGAGGCGCCCGTCAACCGTTTCGAGAGACAACGGGGGACTGCCGGGGAACTGGTGCGATGGGTCGGGTAAACGCCATGCCGGGAGAGGAGGAATCGATGCCGGATGACCTGTATGAAAAATTGAGAGCGCTGATCGACCTGAACCCCATGGGCTGCCCGCCCGCGCCGGAGATCAATGAAATTCTTAAGATCCTCTTTTCCGAGGACGAGGCGAAGGTGGCGCTCGGCCTCGGGTTTCTGCCGCTGCCGCCACGGGAGATCGCCACCCGCACCGGGGTGTCCCCCGAGCTGGCGCAGAAGCACCTGGAGTCCCTGGCCGACAAGGGGGTCGTCTTCGCCCGCGAAAAAAACGGTGTCTGGGGTTATGCGCTCGTCACCACCTTCCACCTTTTTGAAAACCCCTACCGCAAAGGCGAGCCGAGCGAGACGCTGAGCCGGCTGTCGCCCTTGTGGAAAAAATACGCGAAAACGATGATGAAGGGGTTCGGCAGCGAGACGACCGCGCTATTTCGCGTGGTCCCGATCCAAAAGAAGATCCAGGCCCAGGCGGAGATACTGCCCCACGAGCAGGTGCTGAATTTGATCGACAACGCACAGGTGGTCGGCATCGGGCACTGCGCCTGCCGGGAGCTCGAACAAAAGTGCGACGCGCCGCGCGAGGCCTGCATGATGTTCGACGCGACGTGCACTTTCCTGACCGACCGGGGCTTTGCGAGGGTCATCACCAAGGAGGAGGCGAAGAGGAAAATCGCCGAATTCGAGGAGGCCGGGCTGGTGCGGCAGGTGAACAACACGAAGGACCGCCTGGAGTTCGTCTGTCACTGCTGCCCCTGCTGCTGCGCCTCGCTGCGCTCGATCAGCGAGTATGAAAACCCCCGGGTGTTCACGCGATCGGCGTTCCTGCCGGTGCGCGATTTCGACAAGTGCACCGGCTGCGGTACCTGCGCCGATCGCCTGTGCCCGACCAAGGCGATCGAAATGCGGGACGGCACCCCGGCGCTCAGCGTCGGGCGGTGCATCGGCTGCGGCGTGTGCGCGGCAGGATGCCCGCACGACGCCATCCGCATGGAACGGCAGCTCGACATCCCCGACCCGCCGGCCAACATCCTGGAATACGGTTTGCGGCTCCTGCAGGAGCAGGGCAAGCTGGAGGCTTTCATGGAGGTCAACACGCCAAGAAGCAAATAACCTGAACAGAAAGGAAAAGGCCATGATATTCTTGGGCACGCAGTGGATCCCGCACAGCAAAACGGAGCAATGGGCAAAAATATTTCTCAAGGTGAACCAAAACCCTTTCCCGCCCTGCATCAAGAAATGGCAGATGTACACGAGCGCGGACGGCGAGGACGGCATAAAAGGCATCAACATCATCTTTACCGACCGGGGCCAGGCGGACGAGGCGCTGGTTGAAATTTCCAAGGTGATCTTGCCGTTCTGGGAGATCGAGGGGTACCGCTGGAAGCTGGAACCGTTGTTCGGCATCCAGGATTCCCTGAAGGTGCTCGGAAAAAAAGAGCGGCCATTTCCGAAAGCTGTCGCTGTTGCTGGACAGAGGCCAGAGCCGCTTCGTGCGCCTCAACATCTCGTTGGGGTTCTTCGTCGGCCATGCGTACTCCGAATGGGTCGATGCGGCCACGGCCGAGAAGGAAATTCGCGAATGCCGGTGCACCGGCAAAATTCCGTGAAATAGGAGAATATTCAAAATCAAGCATTTGGAGCCTCCTGCGGTTTGACCGCACGCGGCTCGCAACGCCTGAATAAGCGTGTCGCAGAAAAGATTTATTGAATCGCGGGGTTCTCTGCGTCACCCGCCATCTTCGAAAAATCGTATTTTGGAAAAGCACCTGCTTTGATCCAGCTCTAACCGGCAGGCTGCCATTTATTTGTCACTGGGTCACAAAGTCATGGTGTCCGGATAAAGCACAATGAAAGGTTGAACCATCTGTGATATTCATAACATGTGATTTTATAATTATCTCAAAAATTTGCTCGATTTATTAGATTTGTTGACAGCATCCGACGTATCACACAAATCAGCCGTTTTGTGATATCGTTCTCCTTATTTTGCCTTCGCATGTCGTAAAGACAAACTTTTTTGCCATCAAATGCTGTAATCATTTTGAAAACGTTATTGACTTGGTTTTTGATTTCGCTTACATTTCCGCCATAAAAAGGATGCGTGCAGTGACAAATCCGATGGGATGACCATGCCAGTAGCAACTTGAGCGAGATTAATACCCCGTTATAACAAATAAATTTTAAATAAGCGGCAGAGGTAAAAGTGATTTGGAATTTCACTTTTCTTTCGAAAGCCAGGTTTCCCTTAAGAGGGTGACTTGGCTTTATTGTTTTTAAAATAGCCTTTTGCTTGGATTACAATTTCAATTAACTTCAATAAAGGGGGGGGTATGAAAGGAAATCACAATAAATGTTTTTTATCATCGATCGAAAGGTTAAAAATTTCAAAAAGGGCAAGAAAGAAGACAATCAAAGTTCTATTCGTTGGTTTGGCAATATGCCTGTTATGGGGTGGTCAAGCATACGCCATTGCGATGTATGATTATTTATCCGACGCAAAAATTACCTTTAGTCGGCTCTGGGATGACTATAAAACGATAGTCACGTCAACGACATCGGGTACCGGTCAACATAGCGTATCAACGTCGCCGTCCCAAGATTTTAGTCTTCAGAACTTTTGGTACTACCAGTCTGCTCGTGTTACAGGAAGCGCAGGGGATTCGGCTTTGAGCCAAAGTGGGACTTCGCATGCATACAATTATGTTCAAACTTTTTTTGATTTTAATTTTTATGCCATCCCCACCAATCTTACGATTACATTGAATGACTGGAATCAAGTTTTGGTATCGTCAAAACAGCTCGACCTCTGGAACCCGGATAACGAAACTGGCGAATATGTAGGTTACTGGCCTACATTAGGAGGCGGTGGCACCGGTTTGGGATTAGCTTTAGATGGTCAATGGTTTGCAATACCGGATTGGATACGAGGAGGCTCGACTACATTCTATAATCTAACAGGGCAACACACAGTACTTTTAGCAACTAGTGCTGATGAGACTGCGATTGCTGGATATCCTTATGTTAATACTCCCGAACCCTCTACAATGCTTCTATTGGGTACTGGCTTATTTGGATTAGTTGGATATAGCAGGAAAAAGTTAAAGAAGAGCTAATATTTTTTCATCGCGCTTTATAAAGCAGCACTGAACTTGACGCTACATTTCCATTGTAGCTGTATCACACGAAAATCGCTCTCAACAAGACATGCGATACTGACGCCACTTACGTAATACCCTTTGTCTTTTTTAGATGCCTGATATAATAAGACAAACACCGAACGGTTCGCTTGGCCTGCACTCAAATTGATGTGGTCGGCCAGATGGCGCGCCGGGATACTCGCTAAAAGGCGGACGGTAAAAAAGCGAAAACCGGATGGCTTAACAACCATCCGGTTTTCTATTCAAAAATGGCGGGGACGACGAGACTCGAACTCGCGACCTCCGACGTGACAGGCCGGCGCTCTAACCAATCTGAGCTACGCCCCCGCAAGATGAATTTTCAAAAACGCCGCCGCCGCTTTTGACCGCCGGGACCATCTCCCTGGATGGTAGGCGGAACAGGGATCGAACCTGTGACCTTCGGCTTGTAAGGCCGACGCTCTCCCAGCTGAGCTATCCGCCCGCGTGATGAGCAACGGCGACTTTTAGCAACTCAGGCTGCCGCTGTCAAGACAAATTCGGGCCGCCCGTCCCTTCAGTTGATCGCCCGCTCCCGCCCGCCGCTGCCGCCGGGGGGCACTTCCAGCGCGATGTCCACCTTCTTGAAGATGGTCTCCCCCTCGCGCACGACGAGCGCGTGGCTGAGCACCTCGTCCATGTGCTCGACGAAGAAGATCTCCATCTGGTTCGAGATGCTCTTGGGCACGTCCTTCAGGTCCTTCTCGTTTTCCTTGGGGATGATCACCCGCTTGACCCCGCCGCGGTGGGCGGCGATCAGTTTTTCCTTCAGACCGCCGATGGGCAGCACGCGGCCCCGCAGGGTGATCTCGCCGGTCATGGCAAGGTCCCGGTACACCGGCCGCCGGGTCAGCGCCGAAACGAGCGAGGTGCACATGCTGATGCCCGCCGAGGGCCCGTCCTTGGGGATCGCGCCCTCCGGGATGTGGATGTGGATGTCGAGCTTGCGGTGGAACTTCTCGTCGATCATCAGGTGCTCGGTGCGGGAGCGGACGTAGCTCAGGGCGGCCTGGGCGGACTCCTGCATCACCTCCCCGAGCTTTCCGGTGACGGTGAGCTTGCCCTGGCCGGGCATCAGCAGGGTTTCGATGAACAGAAGCTCCCCGCCCACCTGGGTCCAGGCCAGCCCCGTGACCATTCCGACCTGGTCCTTGGCCTCCACCTCCTCCTGGCGGAAGCGGTAGGGGCCGAGGTACTTCGAAATGGATTTCTCGCTCACGCTGAACGCCGTCTTCTCCTTGTTGGAGACGGCCTCCCGGGCGAGCTTGCGGCAGATCGAGGCGATCTCGCGCTCCAGGTTGCGCACCCCGGCCTCGCGGGTGTAGCGCCGGATGAGGGCGTAGAGCGCGTTCTTGGAAAAGACGACCTCCTTGCCCTCGAGCCCGTTGGCCTTGATCTGCTTGGGCACCAGGAACTGATGGGCGATGTGGTATTTCTCGACCTCGGTGTACCCCGGCAGGCGGATGATCTCCATCCGGTCCTGGAGCGGCAGGGGGATGTCGGGCAGGGTGTTGGCGGTGGTGATGAACATGACGTCGGACAGATCGTAGTCCAGGTCCAGGTAGTGGTCGTTGAAGGCGAAGTTCTGCTCCGGGTCGAGGACCTCGAGCAGGGCCGCCGAGGGGTCTCCGCGGAAGTCCATGCTCATCTTGTCGACCTCGTCCAGGCAGAACACCGGGTTGTTGACCCCGGCCTTCTTGAGCGACTGGATGATCTTGCCGGGCAAGGCGCCGATGTAGGTCCGGCGGTGGCCGCGGATTTCGGCCTCGTCCCGGACGCCGCCGAGCGAAAGACGCACGTATTTGCGGCCCGTGGCCCGGGCGATCGACTTGGCCAGCGAGGTCTTGCCGACACCGGGGGGGCCGACGAAGCACAGGATCGGCCCGCGGATCTTCTTGACCAGGGCCTGCACGGCGAGGTACTCGAGAATGCGCTCCTTGGGCTTTTCGAGGCCGTAGTGGTCTTCGTCGAGGATGCGCTCGGCGGTCTTGAGGTCGTCCGCCACCTCCGTTTTTTCGTCCCAGGGCAGGCTCAGGATCCAGTCGACGTAGTTGCGCACGACGGTGGCTTCGGCCGACATGGGGGTCATCATCTTCAGCTTCTTGAGCTCGTGCTCGACCCTCTCGGTGGCCTCCTTGGACATGTTCTTGTTTTTGAGCTTTTCCTCGAGCTCCTTGACCTCGTCGCTGAGGTCGTCCTCCCCGCCCATCTCCTTCTTGATGGCCCGCATCTGCTCGTTCAAGTAATACTGCTTCTGGGTCTTTTCCATCTGCTCCTTGACCCGGCTCTTGATGCGCTGATCCATGCGGAAGACTTCGATCTCCATCTTGATCAGGCTGAGCAGAAGGGACAGACGCTCGGAGAGGTCCAGGGTGTCGAGCAGACGTTGCTTGTCCTCCAGCTTGAAGGAAAAGTGGGAGGCCACCGTGTCGCAGAGCTGGGAGGGTTCGGTAATGGTGGCAATGCTGCCGGTCAGCTCCTTGGAGATGCTCCGGTTCATGCCCGCGTATTCCTCGAAGGCCTCGACCACCGAGCGCATCAGCGCCGTCGCCTCCGCCGGCGTAAGCCCGCTCTCAAGGACATCTTCCAGCTCGACGCGGAAAAAATCCTTCTCGGCGAGGAAGCGGACGATGCGGGCGCGGCTCTTGCCCTCCACGAGGGCCTTGACGGTGCCGTCCGGCAGCCGCAGGAGCTGGAGCACTTTGCCGATGGTGCCCATCTCGCTCATGTCCTGCTCGCCGGGGTTGTCGACCCCCGCTTTTTTCTGGGTGGACAGAAACACGGTCTTGTCCCGGTTCATGGCCTCGGTCAGGGCGTTGACGGACTTGGTCCGGCCCACGAAAAGGGGGGCCACCATGTGCGGAAAAACGACGATGTCCCTGAGCGGCAGGAGCGGCAGGACGAGCTTGGAACCGCGGAATTCGCCTTCTTTGAATATCTTAGGAATGTTCACCATTCGAATCCACCACGTAACACCGGGATCGGGCCAGGCCCGATCTCCTCAGGCCTGCTTCTTGGTTTGTTCAAAGAGCAGGATCGGGTCTTCCTTGTGCAAGACGACGTCTTCGCTGACCACGCACTCTTTGACGTTCTCCAGCGAAGGCAGCTCGTACATGATGTCCAGCATGGACCTTTCCATGATGGCCCGCAGCCCGCGGGCGCCGGATTTGCGCTTGACCGCCTCCCCGGCCATCGCCTGGAGGGCGCTGTCGGTGAACCTCAGGTTGACCCCCTCCATTTCAAAGAGCTTCTGGTACTGCTTGATCAGGGCGTTCCGCGGCTCCTTGAGAATCCGGATCAGGCTCTCCTCGTTCAGCTCGTCCAGGGTGGCGATCACCGGCAGCCGGCCCAGGAATTCGGGGATCAGACCGTACTTGATCAGGTCCTCGGGCTGGGTCATTTTGAGGGTTTCGCGACGGTGCGTTCTTTTTCCTGGACGATCTTGGCGCCGAAGCCCATGATTTTCGACCCGAGGCGGCGCTGGATGATCTTCTCCAGCCCGGTGAAGGTGCCCCCGCAGATGAACAGGATGTTGGTCGTGTCGACCTTGATGAAATCCTGCTGGGGGTGCTTGCGGCCGCCCTTGGGCGGCACGCTGGCCGTGGTCCCTTCGATGATCTTGAGCAGGGCCTGCTGAACCCCCTCGCCCGAAACGTCGCGGGTGATCGAGGGGTTGTCGGACTTGCTGGCGATCTTGTCGATCTCGTCGATGTAGACGATGCCGCGCTTGGCCTTCTCGACGTCGTAGTCGGCGTTCTGCAGCAGGCTCAGGATGATGTTCTCGACATCCTCGCCCACGTAGCCGGCTTCGGTCAGGCTGGTCGCGTCGGCGATCGTGAACGGCACGTTCAGGAAGCGCGCAAGGGTCTGCGCCAGCAGCGTCTTGCCGCAGCCGGTCGGGCCGATCAGCAGGATGTTGCTCTTCTGGATGTCGACATCACCGGCGTTGACGGCGGATTCGAGCCGCTTGTAGTGGTTGTAGACCGCCACCGAGAGCGTCCGCTTGGCCGGCTCCTGCTCGATCACGTACTCGTCCAGCTTCTCCTTGATCTCCTTGGGGGTGAGAATGTGGGTGGAGTCCTTGGCGTCCTTCTCGGTCTCCTCGTCGATGATCTCGCTGCAGAGCTGGATGCACTCGTCGCAGATGTACACGGCCGGGCCGGCGATCAGCTTGCGGACCTCGGACTGGTTTTTGCCGCAAAACGAGCAGAACAGATTGTCGTTGTCGTCCTTTTTCTTAGCCATGCGCTTCCTCCGGTTTGTCCAGGCGGTCGAGATCGTCACGGTTGGCGATCACGTGGTCGATGATCCCGTAGTCCCTGGCTTCCTGGCCGCTCATGAAGTAATCCCGGTCCGTGTCCCGCTGGATCTGGTCAATGGTCTTGCCGGAGTGCCGAACCAGGATCTGGTTCAGGGTTTCCTTCATGCGCAGGATTTCCTTGGCCTGGATCTCGATGTCCGAGGCTTGTCCCTGGAACCCGCCCATCGGTTGATGGATCAGGATCCTCGAGTTGGGCAGCGAGTAGCGCTTGCCCTTGGCGCCGGCGGTCAGCAGCAGGGCGCCCATGCTGGCGGCCTGGCCGATGCAGACCGTCGCGATGTCCGGCTTGATGTACTGCATCGTATCGTAAACCGCCAGGCCGGCGGTGACCAGCCCGCCCGGCGAGTTGATGTAGAAGTTGATGTCCTTGTCCGGGTCTTCGGACTCGAGAAAGAGCAGCTGGGCGATCAGCAGATTGGCGACCTCGTCGTTCATCGCCGAGCCGAGAAAAATGATCCGGTCCTTCAGCAACCGGGAGAAGATGTCGTAAGCGCGCTCGCCGCGGCTGCTCTGTTCGATGACCATGGGTATCAGGGGCACTTGGGGTCTCCTTAGTATGGGATGCCCGGGCTGCCGAGTGACCGCACCCGGCCCGGGTTGATTACAAATGGATTATACCTGGTTTCACCACCCCGCCGCAACCGGCGGGGGGTGTGAGACTCGCTTTCGCGGTTCAACCGCCATCGGCCGGCGGAGAGCGCACGCACGGCCGATTCGGTCCTCATGCTTTCGGCTCGGGCGCGACGTCCTCGATGCGGCTGCCGTCGATGATCATTTTGGTTGCCTTCCGCTCGAGAAGGGCGTGCTTGTAGTGATCGAGCTTATCCGCGTTTTCGCGGTAATAGCGCTTGATCTCCTCGACGGGCTGCTTGAAGTTTTCCGCCATCGTCTTGAAGGCTTCTTCGATCTCCTCCTCCGAGAGGGTGAGCTTTTCCTGCTCGATCAGCTTGCTCAGGATCAGATGGCGCTTGACCTGGCGCAAGGCCGTGTCGCGGTAGCGCTCGGCGATGATCTCGCGGCTGAGCCCCACGTCTTCGAGCGAGGCGTTGCGATAGGAGAAGGAGCGTTCGGTTTCCTCGATGATCCCCTCCAGCTCCATGTCCACCAGCGAATCGGGGACCTCGAAATCCCCGCGTGCCAGAATCCCGGAGAACGCCTGCTCGTTCAGCTCCTGTTCGACCCGTTTCGTGTATCCCTGGATGAGGTTGGCGGTGATCTCCCCCTTGAGCTCCTCCAGAGTATTGAACCGGCCGGTGCGCTTGGCGAACTCGTCGTCGACCTCGGGCAGGATCTCCTCGCGAATCTCCTTCAAGGTCACTTTGAACGTCACTTCCTGCCCGGCCAGGGTCTTGTTGGCGTAGTCCCGGGGAAAGGTCAGCGGGAACTCCTTGGTCTCGCCGGCCGCCATGCCGCACACCTGCTTGTCGAACTCCTCGAGCACGGCCCCGGCCCCCACCTTGAGCGTGAAGTTTTCGGTCAAGGGGGTCGGCGGCAAACGGCTTGCCGTTCTTGAAGCCCTCGAAGTCGAGCAGCACGTGGTCCCCATCGCGAACCGGCCGCGCCTCGTCGATCTTCTGCATCCGCGCCAGGTTCTTCTGCAGCATCTTGAGCTGGGCCGAGATCTCCTCCTCGGTGGCCTGGTATGTGGACCGCTTCAGGTCCAACCCCTTGAAGTCGATGTCCGCCATCTCGGGCGTGACCTCGACCGTGGCCACGTATTTGTAATCCTGGCCGGCATCCAGATCGGGGGGATCCAGCTTCGGGTGGCCCACGACCCTCAGGTCTTTTTCACGGATGGCATCGATGAGCGAGTTTTGAATGAGCCGTGAGCTGACGTCGGCCATCACGTCCTTCTTGAACATTTTCTCCAGCACCGAGCGGGGCACTTTCCCCGGCCGAAAGCCTTTGATCTTGGCCGTTTTTTTCAGCTCGCCGTAGGCTTTTTCGATTTCCCGGGCCACCTCCGGCTGGGGAACTTCAATGTGCAGCGTCTTCTTGACGCTGCTGATGTCCTCGACTGTAACCTGCATTTAATCCTTCCTTAATCCTGAGCAATGATTCGTCGGCAAGTCGGGCCGGGAGATCGTCTTGGAGTGCCGGCATGGTGCGAGAGGGGAGACTTGAACTCCCATTCTGTCGCCAGAGCTGGATCCTAAGTCCAGTGCGTCTACCAGTTCCGCCACTCTCGCAGTCTGATAGGCTTTTTCCCCCTAAACAAAGAAAATCCCACCTTGGCCCGATTTCGGCCAGTGACAGCGGGAAATAACACAATGTCTTGAGATTTTCACCC
This sequence comes from uncultured delta proteobacterium, assembly GCA_963716785.1. Lineage (GTDB taxonomy): Bacteria > Desulfobacterota > Desulfobacteria > Desulfobacterales > SpSt-501 > SpSt-501. The sequence continues at coordinate 341,215 of CAVQUW010000003.1, forward strand.
CTTTCGGGTGAGTATAAAGGCAAAAATAAGTGATGTCAACCGATCCGGGCGTTTAGATGCGGGTTTCCATCCCCCCGGCACGTCGCTTGCCAAAACGCGGCGGCCATGCTAAAAATGCCTCCTGTCGGGGCGTGGCGCAGCCTGGTAGCGCACCTGCTTTGGGAGCAGGGGGTCGTCAGTTCAAATCTGACCGCCCCGACCAGTACTTATCCCCTCTTCCACGATTCCTGATTGTGATTTTGCGTTGTTGAGCCAGGGTCCCATCTCGTAACGACTCAGGTTTCAAGTTCCACTTTAGGCACTATTTCCGGAAAGGCTACTGGTTGGCGATCCATGCGGCAAGGGGCGGTTTTCGCGCTCGATCCGGTTACCCAGGGCGCGGTAGCCCGGCCGGACGCGAATCAGCGCGACGACGCGGGCCTGGGTTTTCTCCTCGATCTATCCGACGATGGTCATCCCAGCCACACCTCCACGGGTTTGCTGAAAAACTCCGTCAGGGGAATCCCCTGGGTTCCCACCAGCAACGCCTTTGCCTCGGGGTAGCGGCTGCGGAAACGGCGGTGGCGTAGATGGAGGGGATGCCGATGTCTTCCTGAATCTGGCGGGCAATGGTGGTTTTCCCCACCTGCCGCGGGCCGATAATGACATGGATGACCGTTACCGGCCGGGAAAGATGGTCAATGAGGCTTGCCTGCAAGGGCCGTTCTTATTCCATAAGCACCTTGTATCATGTATATTTCAGGCAATCAATCAATTTTACTCAATCATTGAGTAATTTTACTCAACCACACCAAGAACGCCCTCCCGGCCAGCAGTTCCTGTATCATGCCCCGCCAGAGGGCGCGGGTCATGCCGCGGTGAGCATCGAGGGCGGCGACATCGGCGTCCATGTCGAAGAGGACTGTGGAATTGGTTTCCACCTCGGTCCGGCCGACGGTCCCCATCCACTCATCTTTCGAAATTCGGCATCGCTCGCCGCATGAATTCATCAAACAGCGGCACGGTAAAGGCCATGTCGCCATGGGATGGGCTGTACACCATGCCCTTTTTGATAAGGTGGGCCCGCACAGGACCGAGTGTGTTGAGGGTTACCCTCAACTTATCGGCGATGTCGCTGGACCGGTGAGGGCCGGGCCCGAGTTCTGCCATTGCACGCAGGTAAGTCTTTTCTCTAGGAGTGAGACGGTCAAAACGCACCCGGAAGAAATTTTCGTCCAGCCGCTTCGATACCGTTTGGCTGCTTTCTTGCACGACTTTCAGGTTGATCGGAGAAACAGCCGCATAGTTCCAGGCTTGGTACCCCCACTCCTGAAGAAAGTAGGGATACCCCTTGGTCATACGGTAAATCTCCCTTAATGCCTCGGCTTTGATGGATTCTCCGGCAGCAACAATCGGCTCGCGCAACGCCTGGGTCGCATCCGCTTCGGTAAGCGGCCCAACGTCTGGAAAACTGAATAGCCGTTCGGCATAGGATTTCGATTCTCCCGCCATACCGGGGAGGATGGGCAAGCCGGCTCCAATCAGAACCAGAGGCAGTTGACGCTGCTGCATCCTGTGCATCGCCATGATCAGTGCGCTCAATTCCGGTGAATTGAAGTACTGGATTTCATCGATCAAGATCGCCACAGCCGAACGCCGCTCCTCGGCCGCCTCACCCAGCGCGGTGAAAAGGCTGGGCAGATCGACTTCCAGATCACCGCTGTCGGCAGCGCCGGCTTCAGGCTCGATGTCCACACCAATATCGAAATCCCCTACCTTGATGCGGACGGCGCCGACAAAACTCTTGAGCACGGCCATTCCGCGGCGCACCTTATTCCCTGCCCCGGCGAGACGATCCAGATCGAACAGCAACTGGCGCAGGTGAGGCGCCAAGAGCACAGACAGGGGCTTTTTCTCATGAGCCTCTACCAGTATCGTTCGATACCCTTGGCCTTGGGCCATACGCTCTATTTCATTGAGCAAAACGGTTTTACCCACGCCGCGCAGGCCGGTCAGCAACATGCTCTTTTCCGGACGTTTGGCAAGTATTCGCCCCAGAAGGACGCGGGCCTGTTCAAGAATACCGTCCCGGCCCGCCAATTCGGGTGGAGGGGACCCTGCACCAGGTGAAAAGGGGTTTCTGATATTATCCATGGAAGTCTCTCTATGGCAATTTATACGCATGTATATCTATTTCTTGGTATACATGCAAATAAATTGTTATAAACTCGCAATCGCTTGGAATGCCCACAACGAGCCTGCTTCTATGCCCCCATTTTAGGCTCATGCCTTGTCATGCATGGGCGCGGCCACCCGCAAGGGGTTGTATCAGCCGGATCCTCCCGGTCAGCAGTTCCTGCATCATACCCTGCTTCAGGGCGAGGGTCTTGTCGCGGCGCGCTTCGAGGGCGGCGAGCTCGGCGTCCCTATCCGACATCACCTCGGCGATGGCGATATGGTCGGCTTCAGTTGAAGATCATCCGGGCCAGGCTCAGGGCCTCGAGATAGCCGGCCCCGATGTGGCGCACGGTCACACCGACCGTCCAATCCTCCCATGGGCACACCTTGTCCTAATCCGTTTCCGAGCACCCGGCGACAAAACCGGTCACCGCGCCGATGAAGGTCTGCAGGCGCCCTGCCAGTTGTGCGGCTCGCTGAGTCATGTCGGCCCTCCCCATTTGAAATAGTCCGGATGTCGCCGATCGATTGCGAACATCGGCAGACGGCCCGTCATGCATGCCGACCACCCGCTTTCCGTCCGGCAGGACCACATAGGCCTTTGCGAGCCGTGGTTAACGCCCGCCGGCATTGCAGGCGGTGGTTCTTTTCGGACGGCGGCGGGCCCATGGGGGAGGGGAGTCCCCCAGGGGTAGCGGAAGGCTTCCAGGCAGCCGAGCGATGGGGAATCGCATCGGCGAGGGTCAGCGATCCCGATCGCGGGTGCGCCGGGTGAGCTTCAGCAGGGCGGGGGTGGCGGCGAGGATCAGCACATCCCCGACGGGACCGGCGCAGACGAGGACCACGGCGGAGAACAGGGCCGAAAAGGCGGCCACTTCGGAACCCACGATGAAAGCATAAAGAGTGCGGGGGTCGACCAGCACCAGGACCAACCCGGCGGCGGCCGAAACCGCCAGACCCCAGACCGCCCAGCGCCGGCGATGCCACAAGGCCAAGGCACACGCAATCAGGAGCGGTGCGCTCAGGAGGTACTTGAGCCCCAGCAGTCTCAGAACCACCGCCGGCATCACCGGCTCGTAGGACAGCCACAGAACGGCCTTCAAAATCCCCAGCCAGCCGACAGCCCAGAGCAGCCATGGGAAATCCGTGTTCATCCTTTCGGGCGGAAGCAGTCCGTGTCTCATTGTCGCTCCATGGTGAATAAGTCTCGCGTGTCTGATGGCTAACGCAACAGGTTGATGATGGAGAGAACGATCAGCAGGCAGGAGACGCCCGCGCCGAGGAGGCCGAAAAAAACGGGGAACCTCAGGAACAGGGCGTCGACTTGATTGTTGGAGCGATCCAACCTCTCGACGAACGAGCGGGTTTCGACCCACGAGCTCATCCGGGACTCGATGCGGCGCAGGCGCTCGGGGGCGAAGATCAGGAGCCCTCCCGCGATCAGGCCGATCAGGCAGGCGATCTTGCCGATCCAGGCGAGGCTTTCGAAGAGGATTTCAGCCCCGAGGGTGCTGCGCTCAGACCCGAAGATGATCTGCGCGAACTGGGTGATGTCGAGCCTGAACAGGAAAAAGATCATCCCAAAGGCGGAGCCCGTCACCAGGCAGAGGCCGACAATCGTCGGGTGGCCGTAGAACAGCCCCTCGGTCCGGATGCCCTTGTCGAGGAAGGAGAGCTTGCGGTCCATGTCCACGCTGCGGTTGAACACGCGGCTGAGCTTGATCACGACCGCCGGCGCCAACAGGAGCAGCAGTGAGAAGGTCATGCCCAGCATGCCGATGACCAGGGTCAGGATTTCGATCGTCTGCAGGCCGATTTCCCAGAGAATCGTCATGGTCGCCACTCGATGATGGGGTGATCGCCCCCGGGCCAACGGGGAACGGTGGTTGCATTGAGCTGCCGCATGATGCTCATGGGCCTCCCGGTTTTGCGCCGGCCGCGCGCCGACGGCGGCCGGCCGCGGTGACTTGACGGGTTATCGGCATGCGCCGCGGGAACTGAAGCCGCCCGGTGGGGCCGCTACCCGGAAAAAACGCCTCCGGTGTTCCGCTCGGACGGCTTGCGCCGTTCCGGGCCGGTGAGCATGGCAGCCAACCCCTGCATTTCCGGGTCGGCAATAGCCGCCAGTTTTTTCTTGACCACCCGTGAAAAATACTCCCGCTCCGTCTTTGACAGATGAAGCCCTTTCAGACGTTTGAAAACCAGCTCCTTCTGTTTGGCCGAAAAAATAAGCTCCAGGTGCCGGTCGAGCTGCGGCGACCAGTCCCGGCGCTTGGGCACGGCGGGAGGCAGCGGCGCCGGGGGGCGCAGATCGCCCGCAAACCGGCTGAGGGCCTCGCGCATGTCCGCAACGCCGATCGCCGGCCCGTCGGTCAATTGCAGCAACCCGGCGGCGGGCAGACCGGGAAGCCTGGCGCGCAGGCCCTCGGCGATTTTCTCGAGGTTGCGCGGCTGGTTGATCTGCTCGCGCCGGAACAACTCCGCGCTGGCGAACAGGAGCTTCTCCAGGTTCTGCCGCTTGGGGCTCGATTCCCAGTAACGCGAAAAAAGTTTTTGACTGTCGAGCGGTATCCCGCGACGGGCGAAAATGGCCAACACCGCTGGAAACCGCGCGATCAACGCCGGGTCCTGCGCACCGGCCAGCGCGTCCAGAATGATCATTAACTGACTCTCGGAGACCTGCTTGCGGCTGGAAGGCTCCAGGATGGAATTGAGCAGAAGCAGGGCATCCCGGGGGCGCTGTCGGGTTGCGGGGGTTTTAGAGTCGCCTTCGGGTACGGGCATGGTGTCTGCTCACCTCGGAATCTGAGAAACAAGTATAGTATTTTTTTTTATCCGCGGCAAGATGAATTTGTATCCCGAAATACAATTGAAGGCTGAAAGGAAAGGGCCCCACTTGAATCGCATTGTAGGCCGTCAAGGTGCTATTTTGTTTTATTGTAGGCAGGGGTACAAAGAAAATCGAGAAAGGATTCGCGCAACCGTGTTTCAAGTGAAAAACCTATCTCGCCCCGTCAGCACTGGCCGAAAATTCGCTGACGCGCCTGGGCCGCCCGGGCAAGGGTTTCCACGTGAATGTCGATATAATCGAACACCCGCGCCTTGTCCTTGCCGGGAGCCGGTCTCAGGACACGCCCGAGATACTGGAGCACCCGGCCGCTGAAGCGCACGGGAGTGGCGAAAAAGAGGGTGGACAGGTGGGCGCAGTCGAACCCCTCGCCGATCAACTGTCCGGTGGCGATGACCACTCGCGCCTGCTGGGTGTTCAACCGCTCCACGACCTCGCGGCGCTGCTCCACCGGCACCTCGCCCGTGAGCAGCTCGGCCTCGACCTTGAAGCGCAGCCGCAGCAGTGTCTGCAGGTTCTCGCAGTGGGCCCGGCGGTCGGAGAGCACGAGCAGGCTCCCGGGGCCCCTTGCGACTTCGCCGGCGATGTCGGCGGCGATCAGCAGGTTGCGCTCGGTGTCCCCCGTCAGTTCGGAGAGCATCTGGCTGTATTCGGTCACCGGGTCGTGAAAGCTCCTGAACTCGGTTTCCCGCAGGACCACCTCCGCCGGCAGCACGGCCCCGGAGGCGATCAACCCGGCCTTGTCCACCTCGTGGTGGACGTCGCCCAGGTGCCAGAATATCAGCCGCGAGAGATTGTCCCGCCGGAACGGGGTGGCGGACAGCCCCAGCATGAAGACGCAGTCGAAGCCGGTGACCGCCTCGGTGAAGGTGCGGCTGGGGCAGCGGTGACACTCGTCGACCACCAGAAAGCCGGTGTGCGGCGACACTTCCTCGGTGCACTTGTAGAGCGACTGCACCAGCGCCACCGTGATCCTCTCCCCGAGCCGCACCCGGCCGCCCGCGATCATCCCGCACTCCTTGGGCGAAATGCACAGAAAGGTCTCGATCCTCTCGACCCACTGCGCGGCGAGTTCCTTGGTGTGGACGACGACGACGGCGGGTTGCCGGCGCCGGGCGATCATGGCGAGCGCCATGACGGTCTTGCCGGCGCCGGTGGGGGCGTTCAGGGCCCCGAAATCCCGGGCCAGCATGGCCTCGACGGCGCTTTGCTGAAACGGCTTGAGTTCGCCGTGAAAGGTGAACTCGACCGGCGGCAGCCGGCGCCGGCGGTCCTCGATCCGGTGCTCGATGTCCATCCGGCGGCAGGCCAGGATGAGCTGGCGCAGATACCCGCGCGGGATTCGCAGCCCGGCCGGGCCCGCCTTGCGATAGAACTTCAGCACGCGCGGCACCCCGCGGTTCCAGCGGCCCATCCGCTCGTTGTCGAGCCACTTGGGGTTCGGGAACTCGAGCTTCCGCGTCAGCTCCTGCAAAAGCTCGGCCGGGGCCTGCCGCAGCCGCAGGTCGTGCGCCAGTTCGATGATCAGGGTCGGCATGGAGGCATCGGCCGGTCAGGGTTCCCGCGCGGCGGCATTCTCGGAAATGAGCGTCCGGGCCAGCTCCAGGTCGTAGGCCCGCAGCGGGTCGAAGTTGCGGCCCGTGTAAATGGCGGCGGCCTTCCGGATGGCGGCGTGCGGCACCCAGCCGTGATCCTCCCACAGCTTGGGGTCGTCCGCGCTCCAGAGGCGAAACCAGATCTCGCCGCCCTCTTCCTTGACGTAGACCCGCACCCGGCGGTTGTCCGCGGAGGGGTAATAGTAGAGGCCGTAGTGGTCGTGCATGATAGAAAACCGTTTTAAGTGTTACGTTTTAAGTTTTAAGCAAAAAAAGAGAATAGGGCTGTCTTGCTTAACACTTAACACTTAAAACTTAAAACTATTTTTTACAATTTTCCTCTTTCCTGCATGATGCGGATGTAGGTCTCCATGCCGGTTTTGGGCGGATCGTAGAGCTGCTCCTCGGGTTTTCGCACGAGCGTGATCGCCTCGGTCGGGCAGGTGGTCACGCACAGCCCGCAGCCGATGCAGCGGTTGCGGTCGACGGCCGCGATGCCGTCCACCACGGCGATCGCTTCCATCTGGCAGCGCTCGAGGCAGGTTTCGCAGCCGGTGCACAGGCCGTCGTCGACCGCGGCGAAATAGTTGCTGCGCACGGACTCGGCCGGGTTCGGCTGAAGCTTGAGGGAGCGCAGCACCCCGCAGCAGTCCCCGCAGCAGCAGCACATCCCGCCCACACTCTTGGAGTTGAACGGCTGCATGACCAGGCCGGCCTTCTCGCTGCGGTCGACGATCTGCTTGGCCTCCTCTTTGTCGATGTAGCGCCCCATCCCGTTTTCGACGTAGTAGTCGGCGTGCGAGCCGAAGGAAAAGCAGTTTTCGGTCGGCCGGTCGCAGGCGCGCTCCGTCATCCCGGCCGCCGTGCGGCAGACGCAGGGCGTGACCGCGATGCGGTCCTGGCCCTCGAGGATCTTGAGCACGTCCTCGTAGGGCGCCACCGGGTGCTCGGCCGCGACCTCGCGGTTGACGGGGATGGTGCGCATGACCGGGGTCTTGAAGGCCTGGATGGTGCGGCCGAAGGCCTCGTGAAAATAGGCCTCGTTGTCGCGCGCGAATTCCGGGTCCATGCGGCGCACCTGGAACTCGAACATCCCGACCACGTACGGCACGACCGCGTAGCGCACCGCCTCGCCCTTGCGCTTGCGGAACAAGAGCCCCTTGAGGGCCATAACCTCGAGCGCCGCCGCGAGCTCCTGCTCGTCCCGGCCGATCCGCTTGGCCGCCTCGGCGGGCTTTTCCAAAAGCGGGGTCATCTGCAGAAAGAGCTCGGCCTCGGCCGGGGTGAAAAGCTTTTTCAGCAGCCGGATCTCCACCCCGCTCTCGGTGCGGGGGTAACCGGTCGCCATGTCGTCCAGGCGCCGGCGCAGCTGTTCGAAAACGTCTTGCATGATTCAAATCTCCTTTGCGGGTATACGGATCAGAGTGTGGACCCTTCGATGACGCGCCGGGCCTGGCGGTCCAGGATCCCGACCGCGTGGATCATGAGCTTGAAGCGTTCGTCCCGGGTCTGGCCGTGATAGTAGCGGTAGTAGATCTGCTGGACGATCACGGCCAGGCGGAAGAGGCCGAAGGCGTAATAGAAATCGTAGCGGTCGATGGACAGGCCGGAAAGCCCGGCGTACGCCTCGACCAGCTCGCGGCGGGTGAGGGCCCCGGCAACGTCGGTGGGCATGAACTTGACGGCGGCCAGCTCGGCGGGGTCGCCCCGCTCGACCCAGTAGGCGAGCGAGCTGCCGATGTCCATGAGGGGGTCGCCGACCGTCGCCATTTCCCAGTCCAGGACCCCGATGATCCGCATAGGGTCCCGCGGGTCGAGGATGACGTTGTCCAGCTTGAAGTCGTTGTGGATGACGGCCGCGCGGACCGACTCCGGCGGCATCTTCGCCGCCAGCCAGGCCATGATGTCCTCGCTTTCCGGGGCGTCCGGGGTACGCGCGGCGCGGTAGCGCTTGCTCCAGCCGTAGACCTGCCGCGCCACGTAGCCCTCGGGTTTGCCGAAATCATCGAGCCCGACCCGCCGGGGGTCGATCGCGTGCAGCTCCGCCTGGGCCTTGAGCAGGTTGAGGCACAGCGTGCGCACCTCCCCGGGGTCGGGCTTGAACTCGGGCGGGAATTCGCGCCGGACGATGATGCCCGCGATGCGCTCCATGACGTAGAACGGGGCGCCCAGGATGGATTCATCCTCGCAGTAGGCCAGCGGCTTGGGGCAATAGGGGTAGACGCCCTGCAGGGCGCTCAGGACGCGGTACTCCCGGCCCATGTCGTGGGCGCTTTTGGCTTTCGTGCCGTGGGGCGGCCGGCGCAGCACGAGCTCCCGCCCGCCGGCGCGGATGAAGTAGGTCAGGTTCGAATGCCCGCGCGGGAACTGCCGGACCGAGACCGGCCCCTCGAGCCCGGCCACGGCCTCCCGCAGGAAGCGCTCCAGCCGTCCGGCGTCGAGCTCCTCCCCGTCACGAACGGGTGCTGGCTGATCGATGCAGTCCACGGTCGACCTCCTCGGTGGCATCCGCGGCACGCTGTGGTCCGCGGACAATGGCGTTGATGAGTTCCAATACGAAGCGCGCGTAGCCGTCCACGTCGACGTTGCGCTCGGCGTGCTTGCTGCGTTTCAGGTACCAGTCCTGGAGGAGCGCCTTGATGGCGCCGGCCGTCAGCCGGCTGTCGCGGTGGTGGAATACCCCGCGGCGGCGGCCTTCCTCCAGGATGTCGGCAAAGACCTGCTCGGTGAAGCGCTCGCTGGCGACGGCCTCCGCCAACTCCTTGCGGGTGAGGTTCTTGGCCTCCATGAAGGAAAAATAGAACCAGGGCTGCATGGCCTCGCTCAGGTAGAGGTGGGTCTGCACCGCCGCCGCCAGCCTCGCCGCCGGTTCGGCCTCGGCCGCCACGACGGCGAGCAGGGTGCGGCCGGCGATGGTGCGCCCCTGGTGCTGGAGCATCTCGAGCAACTCCTCCTTGCCCGAAAAACAGCCGTAGAGCGCCCCCATGCTCATACCGGCCTCACGGGAGAGATCGCGCATGCTCATGGCCTGAAAGCCCTTGCGGTTGCTGATGCGCAGCGCCGCGCCGAAGATCTTCTCGAGGTTGCGCAGGGCGCGGTCCTCTTTCTTGACGCGGATCGAGCTGCGTTTCCGCGCCAGGACCTCCCGGCAGATGTCCTGCCGCGAGGCGGCGAGCTTCTTCTTGAACTCGGCATAGTCCATGAGGCGCCCTCGCGGCCGTCGCCCTGCTTATCTCACCTTCCGGCCTTCGTAGCCGCTCAGGATGCGTTTGGCCACCGACATCTTGTGCACCTCGTCCGCGCCGTCGTAGATCCGGGCGGCGCGCTCGTGGCGGTAGAAGAAGGAGAGAATGGTGTCTTCGGTCATGCCGAGCCCGCCGTGGACCTGCAGCGCCTGGTCGACCACCTTCTGCATGGTGTTGGCGACCACGAACTTGATCAGGGAGATCTCCTTGCGGGCGGCCTTCTTGCCCACGGTCTCGATCATCCAGGCGGCGTGGAGCACCATCAGCCGCGCCGCCTGGATCTCGGCGGCGGCCTCCGCGATCCAGGCCTGGATGATCTGCTTGGTGGCGAGCGGTCTTGCCCGGGGCGATGATCCGGTCCCGCGCGCGGGCGCACATCAGGTCGAAGGCGCGGTTGCAGATGCCGACCCAGCGCATGCAGTGGTGGATGCGACCGGGCCCCAGGCGCTCCTGGGCGATGACGAACCCGTGACCCTCGGGGCCGAGCAGGTTTTTGCGCGGCACGCGGCAGTTCTGGTAGAGGATCTCCCCGTGGCTGAAATAGCCCTCGCCGGCATGCCCCATGACCGGGATGTTGCGCACCAGGTTGAACCCGGGGGTGTCGGTCGGCACCAGGATCATGCTGGCCTGCATGTAGGGCCCGGCCTCGGGGTTGGTGACCGCCATCACGATGGCGAAGGCGGCGCCGTCCGCGGAGGAGGAGTACCACTTCTGCCCGTTGATGACATAGTCCTCCCCGTCCTTCACCGCCGTGGTCTCGAGCATGACGGGGTTTGAGCCGGGCATCTCCACCTCCGTCATCGAAAAACAGCTGCGGATCCGTCCGTCCACGAGCGGCCGCAGATACATGGCCTTCTGCTCGTCCGTCCCGAACTGGTGCAGGATCTCGATGTTGCCCGCGTCCGGCGCCTGGCAGCCGAACACATAGTGCCCGAGCGGACTGCGGCCCAGGGCCTCGGAAACCAGGGCGTGCTCCATCAGGTCGAGCCCCATCCCGCCGAATTCCCGCGGGTGGTTGGGCGCCCAGAGCTCCATTTTCTTGACGAGGCGCCTTTTTTCCTCCAGGACCGGGTCCAGGCTGCTGATCGGCTTCGAAAGGAACTCGGGCTCGAGCGGGATCAGTTCGCGGTCGACAAACTCGTCGATCATGCCGACAATGGTCTGCATCTTTTCAGAAACGGTGAAGTCCACGGTGCCTCCCTCTTCCGCGCCATGCGCGTATTATGGTGGGTTGATCCGTCAACCGGGCAAATGGGGTGCTGTAAAAAAAGGCTGAAGGCTAAAGGCCGAAGGCTTTTAGCTCAAAAGCCAAGAAAAAAACACGATTCGACGCATTGCTGAGATCATTCCGAGAGGCCGGCAACGCTGCCCCCGGGTGTCAAACAGGGTTTTGGCGCCACTTCCGTGCACCCGGTCGCCTCAGCGGTAGGTGATCAGGCCCGGGTCTTTTTCAAGCTCGAGGTGGGCGATCTCGTTGAAGCCCGCCAGGGCCATGCCCCGTTGGTTGTACTTGAGCCGCGTGACCGAGGCGTTCATGATCTGCCAGGAAAGCTCGATGGCGGTCTGATCCCCCAGCCCCAGGGCGGTCTGGACCGCCACCGCGATCGGCCCGCCGGAGGTGAACACGGCCACCCGCTTCCCGGCGCCGTGGACGGCGGCGATCTCCCGCAGCCCTTGCCGCACCCCGGTCTGGAAAACGGCCCAGCGCGGCACCCCGGGCGCCTCGAGGTCCCCCTGCACCCAGCGGGACATCACCCGCGCGAACAGGCGCTGAAAGGCCTTGCGGTCGTTTTTAAAATCCTGCCCGTCCTGCGCGAGCAAGGGATCCTCCGCGAGGATGACGGGCAGCAGGGCCTCCCAGACCGCAAACGAGTCGTATTCGTCGAAGGCGCCGGTGGCGACCGGCGGAGGCAGGGCGCGGTCCCCGCCGCGGTAGGTGTCGGCGAACTCCCCGGCGGTGTTCCGCTGGCGCTCCATGCGGCCGCAGTAGGCGGCATCGAAAGCGGTCTCGAGGTGCGCGTGGTGCCGCCCCAGCACCCGGGCCTGCCGGACCCCCAGCGGCGAGAGCCGATCGTAGTTCTCCGTCCCGAAGGAGGCCTGCCCGTGGCGGATCAGATAGATTTCGCTCATGCGCTCCTGCGCTTCGGTCTTTTAGTATGATGATGAGGCCACGCTGAAACCCGAACCTGATACTTGCGTCGACCGTTACGCGGGGATCATAACCGCTGGGGGACAAGCCCGTCAATAGAAAAAAGAACGAACGTTCGTTTTTTTCTGTTGACACGCACCGCCGATCGATTTAATCTCCCGACAAGCGCAACGATGACACAGCGCCATACCTGAAACTTCAAGCCGTCCTGATCCCCATGCGCCTCCTGGTGTGCGTCAAACAAGTCCCCGACCCCGATCTCCTGCACGCGCTGGACGAATCCGGCCGGGCAGTCCGTCTGCCTGCGGCGTCCGCCTTCAAAATGAACCGCTACGATGAGTTCGCGGTGGAGGAGGCCGTCCTCATCAAGGAGCGGCAGGCGGACACGACCATCGACGTCCTCACTGTCGGCCCCGAGCGCGCGGCCGAAGCCCTGCGCCGGGCGATCGGCATGGGCGCCGACCACGGCATCCACATCCTGACCGGTCCGGCCGAGCCGCCCGGCCCGGCCCAGATCGCCGCCTGGATCGCCGCCCTCGCCCGGCCGAAAGGCTATGGCCTCGTTCTGACCGGGGTGATGTCCGAGGACCTCATGCAGGCCCAGGTCGGGCCGCTGCTGGCCGCCCGCCTCGGCCTGCCCTGCGCCACCGGGGTGGTGGCCGCAAGCATCGACCATGAAGGCGGCCGGGTCAGGGTCGAACGCGAAATCGAGGCCGGCGCGCGGGAAGTCGTGGAGATCGACCTGCCCGCCGTCCTGACCCTCCAGTCCGGGATCAACCAGCCCCGCTACCCCACGCTTTCCCATCTGCTGCGGGCCAACCGCCAGGCACTGGAAACCGCGGATGCGGGGACGCTCCCGCCGGCGGCGGCCACGGAAACCCTGATCCGCCTGGCACCTCCGCAAAGGCGGCGCACAGGCACGGTGCTGGCCGGGAGCCGCGCGGAGAAAGCCGGGCGCCTGTTGGCCATTTTGCGCGAAAAAGCCCTCTGGGCGTAAGGAACCCGCATGCCCTCTCCGATCGTCGTCATCCCCGAGATCGCCGCCGGCCGCCTGAAACCGGTCGCCTTCGAGCTGGCGGCCTGCGCGCGCCGACTCCAGGCCATGGTCGGGGGGGAGGTGACGGCGGTGGTGCCGGCCGAAGACCCTGAAGGTCCGGCGGCGGCCATGGCCGCAGCGCCCTTCGGCTGCCCGGTGACGGCGGTGAAGGTCCCCGGGTTGACCGCCGGCAGCGGGGATGCCGCCCGCCGGGTGCTGGCCGGGGTGCTGGCAAAGCTCACCCCGCGCTTCATTCTCGTGGCCCACACCTCCCAGGGGCTTGATTTCGGTCCCGCCCTCGCCGGCGAGCTCGAGGCCGGGTGCATCACGGCGGTGGAGTCCCTGGGGTTTGAAAACGGCGCCCCGGTGTTCGTGCGCCCCGTCTACGGGGGCAAGTTCTGCGCCCACCTCGCCGCGACCGCCGCGACGACCCTTCTCACCGTCCAACCGGGGGCTTTCCGGCCGGAGGATGCACCGGTGGGCGGCCCTTTCCCGGTGGAGACGATCAGCGTCGCATGCCCCGCCGCGCGGGCGCGCACGACGGCCGTCATCCCCGCCCCGGCCGCCGGAGGCGGCATCGCGGAGGCCGAAGTCCTGGTGGCCGGCGGTCACGGGCTGGGGGGCCGCGAGCACATCGAGCTCCTCTTCCGGCTGGCCGCCCTGTTCCCGAAATCGGCGGTGGCCGGCTCCCGGATCGCCTGCGACCTCGGCTGGCTCGAATACCGCCGCCAGGTGGGCGTCACCGGCGCCACCGTCGCGCCCAAGCTCTACCTTGCCTGCGGCATATCCGGCGCGACCCAGCACGTGATGGGCATGCGCGGTTCGGGCTTCGTGGTGGCCGTCAACAAGGACCCGTCCGCGGCCATCTTCCGCGAGGCGGACGTGTGCATCGTCGAGGACCTGAGCGAGTTCATCCCGGTGCTCATAGAGGCGGCGCAAGGCGCACGGCTCAAGGCTCCAGGCGGCTGACCCGGATCGGACCGCCCGCTGGATGAGGATGTTTCGGGATCCTGTGGCCGCTGCTGATAAACCACCCTTGAAGGCCTGGGCTAAAGGCTGCGGTCGTCGAGAAAACGGAGGATGGCGGCGTTGACCTCCGCGGGTTTTTCGATCGGCGCCATGTGGCCGGCGTCGGGGATGCGGGCGCGGGCGGCGCCGGGGATGCCCTTTTCGAGAAAGTCGCCGTATTTCGGCGGCGTGAGCGTGTCGTCCGCGGCCGTGACCACGAGCACCGGGAGCTTGATCTCGGACAGGCGCGCAATGACGTCGAAACGGTCGCAGGCCGAAAAGTCGCCGAAGGCGACTTCCGGCCGACCGCGCAACTTGTCCTCCAGGAAAGGCTTTTTGAGCGCCGCGGCCGTCGCGGGCGAAAATCCCATCCGGCCCACCATGGCGACAAACCCCGGAAAATCGTTGCGGATCGTCTCGAGGATGGCCGGCAGCACCCGCAGCCGCGCCCCCGTGCTGACCAGGATCCCGGCCTTTAAGCGGCCGGCGTGGTCGAGCAGCAACTGCTGGGCGATGGCCCCCCCGAGGCTCAGACCGCAGACGATCGGGGCCGGCGCCCCAATGGCCTCGATGAAGTCGGCGACCGCGCGCGCATAGCCCGGCACCGAATCCATGCCCTCACCGCCGCTATTCCCGTGGCCCGGCAGATCCAGGGCGACGGTGTTCACCCGCCCCTTGAGCCCCTCCACCTGGGCGTGCCACAGCAGGCGGGAACCGCCCGAACCGTGGATGAAGACGATGGTGGACCTGGCCGCATCGAGCGGCCACGCCCCGCAGACGAAACCGATCCCGTTGGACTCGCGCTCCTGCATTCAGATGCCTCCTGTTCGAATTGGTCCGCCTGGGGGCCCGCGGCGTTAAGCCCGCCCCCCCAAGCCCCATTGAGCCCATGCGGGATGCCCCTGTTGATGGAGGGTTATCTCCCGCGGCATCATCCTGTCGGCAACGAGTTGTGGCGCACCGCCACAACTCGATCGCGGCGGGACGCCGCTCCCACAAAAAAAATCTCCTGATCGAAAAGATCCCTTGCCGGTCTCTCCCTGAGCGGCGGCCGGGCCTGTACTATGTTCTACTTCACCGCGCCTGTTGCCCGGAGCTGCCCGATCTCATCGTCGCTCACGCCGATCTCCCGCAGGACCTCATCGGTGTGCTCGCCCAGGCGCGGGGCCGCGCTGCGGGTGCCGGCGCGGGCGGCACTGAAGTGCACCGGGTAGCCGGGGATCCGGACCGGCCCCAAAAGCGGGTGCTCGAAGGGCACCACGTAGCCGCTGGCGACGGCCTGGGGGTCGCTCCCGACCTCGCCGATCTGCCGCACCGGGCAGCACATGAGGCCGGCGGCGAGCAGCACTTCCATCCACTCGTCGCAGCTGCGTTCAAGGAACACGCCGTCCAGCAAACGGTGGAGCTCTTCGAAGCGGCACGGGCGCCCCCGGTCGTCGGTGTAGCGCGGGTCCGCGAGCAGGTCGGCCCGGCCGATGGCCCGGCAGAACCGGGCCCAGTACTTCTCGTCGGGGTGGTGGGCGCTCAGGATCCAGCGGCCGTCCCGGCAGCGGAAACGGTTGCGCAGCGGCGAGTGGCGCCGGCGGTCGGCCGTGACGCAGGGGTCCCGCTCGAGCAGGTTGGCGACCATGAGGTTCGCGTACTGCAGCCACAGGGCGGTGCCGTAGAGCGACACCTCGACTTGCTGGCCCTTTCCGCTGCGCTCGCGCTGAAAGAGTGCGGTCAGCACGGCGTGGCTGAGCGTGATGGCCGTGGCCTGGTCGAGAACGCCGAGGTGGATCAGCGCAGGCTCGGCGCCGCCGGTAACGAACATCATCCCGGAGAGGGCCTGGCCGAGGGGGTCGAAGGCGCCGGTGTCGGCCATCGGCCCCTCGGGCCCGTACCCGGACACCGCGGCGTAGACGATGCGCGCATTGACCCGGCGGATCGCGTCGTAGTCGAGCCCGATCCGGGCCCGGGTGCTGCGGCGCAGGTTGGTGACGAACACGTCCGCCCGGCCGACCAGCCGCTCGAAGACCTCCCGGCCCCCGGCGGTCGCGATGTCGATGCAGACGCCCTTCTTGCTGCGGTTGGCGGCCTCGAAAACGATGCCCTCACCGTTCGGCAGGGCGAGGTCGAGCCCCGCGATGTCGGTCCAGTAGCGGATCGGGTCGCCGGCCGGGGCCTCCACCTTGACGACCTCGGCCCCGAGGTCCCCCAGGATGGCGGCCCCGCCCGGGCCCGCGTGAAACAGGCCGTATTCCACCACACGAACACCCTCCAGCGGCCGCGGCAGTTTTTCTTCCACTGACAATCCTCCTTAGGCTTCCCCTTATCCCGGTGACACCGGGCCGGTCTGGTTTTCTGAAGGCTTCGCCGCCCTAATCGACAAAGCTCACCTGGTGGACCCCCTCCCCCTCCTTGACCCGGCGCGCGAGCTCCGCCTGGACCCGGGGGCTTTCGATCGGCGCCACCCGCGACACGGGCCGTCCGCCCGCCGTCTGCCGGCACTGCCAGGCCTCGACGAAGCCGGCCACCCGCGCGAATGCGGCCCCGCCGGCCCCGCAGCAGGAAGTGTCCACGATCGCGCAGCCGACGTGGTAGAGGACCTCACGCCCCATGAAGGGCAGGCGGACCTCCTTCAGGAACAGGTAGCGCCCGCCGATGGCGGCGACCTCCTGCTCAAGCTCCGGGTGTTCGTACTCCATCATCGTCGGACGCCCCCGCGGCCTTCACGTCTTCATGTGGTGTACTTCAGGGAGTCTTCGCCGAGAAAGGTCTGAAAGCCCCCGCTGACGCTGCGGATGTCGTAGCCGTGCTGCACCAGCGCGCGGGCGGCGTAGTACGAGCGCTGCCCCACGAAGCAGTAGGCCAGGATCGGCCGGTCCCGCGGCAGCTCCGGCATCCGGGACCGCAGCTCGTTCAGCGGGATGTTGCGCGCCCCCTCGAGATGATCCTCCCGGAACTCGATCGGGTCGCGCACATCCAGGAGCAGCGCACCGGAGTTTGCCAGCTCACCCCAGTGCGCGACCCGCGCATCCCCCCGCAGGACGTTGGCCGCGATCATCCCGGCGAGGTTGACCGGGTCCTTGGCCGAGCCGAACTGCGGCGCGTAGCACAGCTCGGCCTCCTCCAGGTCGAAGACCGTGGCCTTCATCTGGATCGCCATGGCGATGACATCGATGCGTTTTTCGACCCCCTGCCGGCCGACGGCCTGGGCGCTGACGACACGGCCGTCGTCCTTCCTGAAGATCAGCTTCAGGCTGATCTGGCTCGCCCCCGGGTAGTAGCCGGCGTGGTGGCCGGGGTGAAGGTAGATTTTCTCGAACGGGCCGTCTTCGGTCCACAGCCCGAGCGCCCGCAGACTCCGCTCGCTCGGTCCCGTGAAGGCCGCCACGAGATCGAGGATTCCGACCACCGAAGTCCCCTGCACTCCGCGGAAGGACGCCGTGCGCCCCAGGATCACGTCGGCGGCGATCCGTCCCTGCCGGTTGGCGGGGCCCGCCAGCGGTATGACCGCGGCCGCCCCGGTGACGACATCGCACACCTCCACGGCGTCGCCGACCGCCCAGATCGCAGGGTCGCTGGTCCGCATGCATGCGTCGACCCGAATGCCGCCACGCTCGCCGATCGCAAGCCCGGCCGCCCGCGCCAGCCCGGTCTCGGGCCGCACGCCGATGGCGAGGATGATGATGTCGGCGGGCAGCGCACCGCCGTGCTTCAGAAGGACCTGCAGAGACTGGTCCGGGTTCTGCGCAAAGGCGGTGACGGTGTCGTTCAGGTACAGCGCCACGCCTTTGCGGATCAGCCCCTCGTGGATGGGCGCCACCATCTCGCGGTCGAGCAGCGGCATCAACTGGGGCTGCATTTCGACCACGGCAACGGAGAGCCCGAGATGCAGCAGGTTATCGGTCATCTCCATGCCGATGTAACCGCCGCCGACGATCACCGCGCGCCGCGCCTGGCGCCGGGTGATCCACTCCTTGATCTGACGGCTGTCGGGTATGGTGCGCAGCGAAAAGATCCCAGGCAGGTCGATCCCCGGCAGCCCCGGGCGGACGGGGACCGCCCCCGGGGAGAGCACCAGCGCGTCGTAGGGCTCTTCGGATTCGGCGCCCGAGACGAGCTCCTTGACACGGATCTTCCGTTCGCCGCGATCGATCGCGGTCACCTCCGTGTTCAGCCTGACCTCGATGTTGAACCGGTCGCGGAAAAGCTCCGGTGTGGCCACCAGCAGACTCTCCTCCTTGGGGATCACGTTCCCGACATAGTACGGCAAACCGCAGTTGGCGAAAGAGACGAACGGCCCGCGGTCGAAAATAACGATTTCGGCCGTCTCCGACAGGCGGCGGGCCCGCGCCGCGCAGGAGGCCCCGCCGGCCACCCCGCCCACGATCAAAATGCGTTTGACAGTCATCCTTTAAATCCTTTGCCGTGTTTTTTGATTCCCTTCGAGCTTTGAGCTTCCAGCTTCAAGCTTTTTTCCTTCTAAAGCACCAGGGAAGTAATGAACTCCAGCAGCTGGTTCAGGTTCTGGCAGGGGCGCACCTCGTCGCAGACGGCCCCCAGGGCCCGCATCTCGCTGTCGCCGGTGTACCAGAACTGCTCGGTTTCCGGGTTGAGCCAGATCAGCCGGCGGCAGCGCTCGCGCATCTCGGCCAGGACCCCTTCCTCGGGGGGGGTGTAGTTGGAGCGGCCGTCGCCGATCACGATCAGGGTCGTCTTCGGGTTGAGGATGTCGAGGTAGCCGCGTTTGAACTCGCGGAAGGTCCGGCCGTAGTCCGTGGCCGCGTTGTAGTCGAGCGCGGCCTCCTTCAGGATGCGGTCGATGGCGCGGTTGATGTCGGGGTCCTCGAACACGTCCGTGACCTCTTCGATGCCGGCCACGAAGATGAAGCTGCGCACCTGGGTGAAGCACTCCTGGAGCGAGTAGAGCATGTTCAGCATGAAGCGCGCGGCCGACCAGACCGAACCCGAGACGTCGCACAGCGTCACGATCTTGGCCTTGCGCGGCGGACGCCGGCGGTAGAACACCTCGAGCGGCACCCCCTGGGTTGCGGCCGACCGGCGCAGGGTTTTCTTGACATCCAGCGCCCCGCGGCGGCGGGCGGCATAGCGCAGGCCGACCCGGTCCTTGATCCGGCGCACGAATTGCTCGATGGCCTCCCGCATGGCCTCGACCTCGCGCGCGGTGAGGGAGGCGAAGTGCACATCCCCCAGCTCGTCCAGGTGCCTGCGGTAGGTCCGGACCGGGGCGCGGGGCGCCTCGTCGTGCGCGGTCGTCTCCCCCACCAGGCGCCGCGCCGCCGCCAGGCGCTCCTGGAAATGCGCCTCCAGATCGCGGCGCTCCTCCCAGCCGAGCGCCTCGCGGCGGCCGGCGACGGCCTGGGTCAGGGCCTCCCCCAGGGCGTTGATCTGCCCAACCAGCCCGAGCCTGCGGGTGACCGCCCCCAGGTTGGAACCCAGGCCCGCACCCGGCCCATCGCCGCCGGCGCCGATCCGCTGGAGCTGATCGAGCAGCCCGGCGGGGTCGCCCGCCAGGAAATCAAGCAGCGCCTGCAGGCCCGGGTCGGGGCCTTCGGCGCCGGTCAGCCCGGCGAGGATCGCCTGGAGTTCCCCGGCGAGCTCCGGCGAGCGGGCGATGGACTCATCCTGCCGCAGCTCGTGGAAGAACAACCGATAGAGACGCTCGAAGTGCGCCTGCTCGCGGCGGCTCTTGGCGAAGTTGGCCTGCAGGACGGTCTTGAACTGGGGCTCGTCGAGCAACTCCACCAGCTCGAGATGCCTCAGGCAGTCGAGGACCTCCGCGGTGGAAACACGCAAACCCGCCGCCCGGGCGCCGGAAACAAATCTAAGAATCAGATCGACCATGAAAATGTTCGGCGGACCCGGTCCGCATCAGTTGAGGATCTTGTCGATTTTCGCGGCGACCTGCGCGAGGTCCCCACGGTACTTGCAGACCACGTTGAGGGTCTCCAGGGCCGCCTCGCGCGACAGCTCCTCCACCTGCAACGCGATCAGGGACCGGGCCCAGTCGAGGGCCTCGGAGATCGCCGGCTTTTTCTTGAGGTCCAGGGTGCGGATGCTCCGGATCGCCTCCACCAGCCGGGCGGCGAGCCGCTCGCCGATCTGCGGCACCTTGAGCCGGACGACCCGCAGCTCGAGATCGCGTTCGGGGTAGTCGATGTAGAGGTGCAGGCAGCGGCGTTTGAGGGCGTCGCTCATGTCGCGCGAGTCGTTCGAGGTCAGGAATACCAGCGGAATGTTGCGCGCCGTGCGGGTGCCGAGCTCCGGGATGGTGACCTGGAAGTCGCTCAACACCTCCAGCAGAAAGGCCTCGAACTCCGGGTCCGACTTGTCGACCTCGTCGATCAGGAGCACCGTCGGCCGCTCGGAGCTGATGGCCTGCAGGAGCGGCCGGGGCTGGATGAAGCGCTCGGAGAAGAACGCGTCCTCCTGCTCGGCGATGCGGTCGACCGCCTCGGCGATCGACCCCGCACCGGCGATGACCTCGCCGATCTTCTCCTTGACCATCTGGGTGTAGAGCAGCTGCTTGGCGTACTCCCACTCGTAGAGCGCCTTGGCCTCGTCCAGACCCTCGTAGCACTGCAGCCGGATCAGCTCCCGCCCCAGGCCGCGGGCCACCGCCTTGGCCAAGCTCGGTCTTGCCCACCCCGGCCGGCCCTTCGACCAGGACCGGTTTTTGAGTGGCCTGGGCCAGGAAGACGACGGTGGCGATCGTCTTCGAACAGATGTAATCGGCCGCCTCGAGCGCCCGGCGCACATGCGCCACATCGGTGAACTGCATCGAAAACCCCTTTCGGATGAACCTCTGGGTTGGAGTTGCGGACCGCCCCCCGGATGGGGTATGGTCACCCTGCACATAGTCCAGCAGGCGGGGATTTGCAACCGCCGCAGCTCTTTCGGGAGGCCGGCACGAT
This sequence comes from uncultured delta proteobacterium, assembly GCA_963716785.1. Lineage (GTDB taxonomy): Bacteria > Desulfobacterota > Desulfobacteria > Desulfobacterales > SpSt-501 > SpSt-501. The sequence continues at coordinate 362,173 of CAVQUW010000003.1, forward strand.
GGAGCAAAAAAAACTGAGGCGTCTGAAATACGAGATGGGCGGCGCCAACTTCCTCGCCAACCTGGTGGGCGCCGTCTTCGTCCAGAGCGTCGCGAGCCGGCTGGGGCCGCCCCTGCCCGATCACTGGTGGCGGCACCCGCTGATCTGGGCCCTGGACGTCGCCTTCACGCCCGTTGGCGTTCGCGCTCATCATGGCCTTGACCATCGCCTACGAAAGACCCATCCACCGCTGCCTCGATGCCTTGTCCGACGCCCGGCCGGTGCCCGCCGCGCTGGTCGAAGCCGCCCGCCGCCGTCTGCTCAACGAACCGTTCGTGACGATCTGCGCGGATTTCGGCATCTGGGTGGTCGCGACCCTTGTCTGGAGCCTCGCGTGGTGGCTGACCGACGCGCCGGCATTCGTCTTCCAGCAGACGTTCTTCAACTGCATGAGCATCGGGCTGATCACCATGACCCTGGCGTTCTTCCTGCAGGAGCACATCCTGCAGAAGCGCCTGGCCCCGGTGATCTTCCCCGGCGGGCGGGCTGTCCGGCGTGCCGCGGACCCTGAGGATCCGGATCCGCGCGCGCCTGGCCGCGCTGCTGCTGGCGATCAACCTGATCCCGCTCGCCTCGGTGCTGGTGCTCTTCTACCGGATCACCGGCACGGTGCAGCGACCCGCAGGCGATGCTGGGCTATCTGAAGAGCTCCATCCTCGCCTACTGCCTGATCTTCATCGCCGTCGGCGTCTTCCTGACGGGCCTCGTCAGCCGCAATCTGACCGCGCCGTTCGGCGCCATCATCGAGACCCTGCGCCGCGTCCGCAACGGCCGGTTCGACAAGACCGTGCAGGTGACCACCAACGACGAGATCGGCTACACCGGGGACGTGATCAACGAGATGACCAGCGGCCTGCAGGAGCGCGAGCGCATGCGCCAGGCGCTCGATCTCGCCATGGAGGTGCAGCAGAACCTCCTGCCCAAGGCGCCGCCGAAGATCCCCGGGCTGGACATCGCCGGCGCCAGCATCTACTGCGAGCAGACCGGGGGCGACTATTTCGACTACCTGGAGCGGGACGATTCGGCCTCCGGCACCCTCACGGTGGTGGTCGGGGACGTCTCGGACCACGGGTTGCCGTCGGCCATGCTGATGACGACCGCCCGGGCCTTTCTGCGGCAGCGCGCCTTGCGCCCCGGCAGCCCGGCGGATATCGTCTCCGACGTGAACCGCCTGCTGTGCCGCGACGTGGAGGACACCGGTCGGTTCATGACCTTGTTTCTGGCGGAAATCGACCGCCCCGGGCTGAGCCTGAGCTGGGTCAATGCCGGCCACGACCCGGCCGTGGTCCGTGACCCTCGCGAAGAGGGCTTTCTCCCGCTCGGCCGCACCGGCCTTCCCATCGGCGTCGCGGAGGACGGCGTCTACGAGGTCGCGGAGCGGCCGATCGTGCCGGGCCAGATCCTGGTCATCGGCACGGACGGCATCTGGGAGGCCCAGAACGGCCGGGCCGAGCTGTTCGGCAAACAGCGGTTCAACGACGTCATCCGGGCCCACGCCTCCTCCACGGCCGGGGAGATCCGCGACGCCATCACGCTGGCGGTCGACGAATTCTGCCATCCGCTGCCCAAAACCGACGACATCACGCTGGTCGTGATCAAGATAACCCCTTGAAGCGCTTATTTTCTGTTGATTCCTCGCCCGGGATTCACTAAGAGTGATGGAGCGTAAAATGATCATGTCCCCATTCAGGACACTCCAAAACACGATGAGTTCGGAAAAAGTAGTATATATCGTCACCCCGGCGGACGCCGGGGTCCAGAACAGCCTGAAAAGACTGAATCCTCCCGGACTTGATCCGGGATCCGCCGGAATGACAAAAAAAGGAATTAAGCGACTTTTTACAAGTTCATCAAACATGGAATTCAACCCCTCACGGAGGAGATGATGGACAAACCGTTGGCGCATTACTGGAGCATTCGGCTGGCCGATATGAAAGCCGCCCTGGAGCAGAACAACTTCGAAGTCCACCTGGCGGACACCGCGGCACAGGCCCAGAAGATCGTCCTCGAGGAGATCCTGCCGAAATCCGCCGCCAAAAGCGTTGCCTTCGGCGGTTCGATGACCGCCGTGAGCGCCGGCCTTTACGACGCGCTGAAAGACGACAAAGCGATCGAGATGATCGACACGCTCGACAAGAACCTGCCGGCCGCGGAGCAGTGGGAACGCCGGCGCCGCTCCCTGCTGGTGGATCTTTTCATCACGGGAACCAACGCGGTGACGGAGGACGGTCAGCTGGTCAACCTGGACATGCTCGGAAACCGGGTCGCGGGCCTCACCTTCGGGCCCAACCACGTCGTGGTCCTGGTCGGCCGCAACAAGATCGTGCCGGGTCTCGACGAGGCCATGTTCCGGGTCAAGAACCTGGCCGCGCCGGCCAACGCCATGCGCCTGGACAAAAAAACGCCCTGCGCGAAAACCTCTTACTGTGACGAGTGCAAAAGCCCCGACCGCATCTGCAACACCTGGACCATCACCGAAAAGTCCTACCCCAAGGGCCGGGTGAAGGTCGTGCTCATCAATCAGGATCTGGGGCTCTAACGAGGAGGAGGCATGAACATCATCGTTGCGTACGACGGCTCGAAGGCGTCCAAGGAGGCCATCCAGGTGGCCAAGCAGCACGCCCAGGCCTTCAGTGCCAAGGTCATCGTGGTCTACTCCATGGTCGGCGGCCCGGAGATACCGCGCCGGGATTTCGAGCGCGCCGAAAAGGACCTCCACAACCAGGAAAACGCGCTCAAGGAGGCCGGCATCGCCTGCGAAACGCTGCTCTCGGTACGCGGGATGGAGCCCGGCGAGGACATCGTCAAGATCGCCGCGGAGAAGAAAGCCGAGGAGATCATCGTCGGCATCCAGAAGAAATCCAAGGTCGGCAAGCTGCTCTTCGGCTCCACCGCCCAGTACGTCATCATCAACGCCGACTGCCCGGTGGTGACGGTCTGCTGACGACGGGGGACTTGACAGACGGTCGCCGATCACTAAACTGAGCACTGAAAAATACAAGCGGGGTGAAACCTCCGAGCCGTCAGCCGCGGTTCAAATGCGGCGGGTTTTGCGATCGACCCGGAAGGTTTCAAAACGCCCCGCACTGAATTCGTTCAGGGGTGGCTTGCGAGAGCCTGAGAACACACCCTTCGAACCTGACCTGGGTCATGCCAGCGTAGGGAAACGAATTCGGGTTTGAGGCCGGACTTTCGAACTCGAAGCCGTTTCCCGCGGGAAACGGCTTTTTGTTTTGAAGCCCCCTGCCGCCGGCAGCCGCGGGAAATGCGCTCGCGGCGGCGATTCGACGGCGGCTTCGGGACCCTCATCGCAGCTTCGAGCAGAATGGAGGCGGGAAATGACAGACTATGCGGAGCAGGCGGCGGCGAACCTCGCCGCGCTGCGCGAGAAAAAACCCCTGATCCACAACATCACCAATTTCGTGGTCATGAACTTCACCGCCAACGCCCTGCTCGCCATGGGGGCCTCGCCGGTGATGGCCCATGCCGAAAACGAGGTCGAAGAGATGGTCGCGTTCGCCGGCGCCCTGGTGCTGAACATCGGCACCCTGACCGACGAGTGGGTCGATTCCATGATCACGGCCGGGAAAAAGGCGTCGGGGCGCAACACCCCGATCATCCTCGACCCCGTGGGCTCCGGGCGCCACGTCGCTGCGAACCCGCTCCGCCATGCGGATCATCGCGGAGACCCGCCCGAGCGTCATCCGGGGCAACGCCTCAGAGGTGCTTTCGCTCAAGCAGGCCGGCTCCAAGACGAAAGGCGTGGACTCGATTCACTCCGTGGACGATGCCGCCGCGGCGGCCCGGTCCCTGGCCGCCGAGCTGGACACCACCCTGGCCATCACGGGGCCGGTGGATCTCGTCACCGACGGCGCCCGGGTCGTGCGTGTCGCCAACGGGCACCCGCTGATGGGGCGAGTCACCGGCACCGGCTGCACGGCCACGGCCGCGATCGGCGCCTTTCTGGCGGTGGACCCCGAGCCGGTGCGCGCCGCCGCCACGGCCCTGGCCTACTTCGGCCTGGCCGGCGAGGTGGCGGCGCAAAAGGCGGCCGCCCCGGGCTCCTTCATGATCCAGTTGCTGGATGCGCTCTACACGATCAGCCCGGACCAGCTCGCCGCCGGCTGCCGCATCGAAACGGCATGATGAACCGGGATGCCGTCGACTACTCGCTCTACCTGGTCACCGACCGCGGCCTGGCCGCGGGCCGGCCCACGCCGGACATCGTCGCCGCGGCGGTCGCGGGGGGCGTCACCTGCGTGCAGCTGCGGGAGAAAGAGTGCCCGACGCGGGAGTTCATCGCGCGAGGCCCTGGCCGTCCGGGGGTTTCTCAACGGCCCGCGGGATCCCGCTCATCATCAACGACCGGCTGGACGTGGCCCTGGCCGTGGGCGCGGACGGGGTCCACCTCGGCCAGAGCGACATGCCGCTCGCCATGGCGCGCGCCATCGTCGGCGACACGCTGCTCATCGGCATCTCGGCCGAGTCGGTCGCGGACGCCGTCGCGGCCGAAGAGGGCGGCGCCGACTACCTCGGGGTGAGCCCGGTCTTCGCGACCCCGACCAAGAGCGACACGGCGCCGGCGCTCGGCCTGGAGGGACTGAGGGCCATACGCCGGGCGGTGCGGATCCCGCTGGTCGGCATCGGGGGGCTCGACCGGGGCAATGCCGCCGCGGTCATTGAAGCCGGCGCCGACGGAGTGGCCGTGGTCTCGGCCATCGTGGCGGCAGCCGACCCGGCGCAGGCGGCACGGGAGCTGGTTCAGGAGATCCGCCGGGCGCGGAGGTCGTGACGGAGCGCGGCACCGAATCCAAATCCCCCCGGCCCCCTTTGCCAAAGGGGGGAAAGAGGGGTGGCACTTTGCCCCCACCCCTCGATCGGCAAGGGGGGAAGAGGGGTGGCACTTTTGCCCCACCCTTTGATCGGCGGGGGAGAATGAGGGGCAGCGCTTTTGCACCCACCCTTTGGCCCGCGGGGGGGGAGAGAGACGGCGCTTTTACCCCCATCCTTTGACCAGCGGGGAAAATGAGGGGCGGCGCTTTTCCCCCGCCCTTTGATCGGCGGAGAAAAAGAGACGGCGTTGCTTTACCCCCCCTTTTGCAAAGGGGGCCGGGGGGATTTTTTCGAGATCGCGCCGCGATACCGACAGGATTGACGCGGCGCGTCACCACATAATTCTTGCGAAGTCTCCCGAGAGCGGGGACACCGGGGGCGCCGATGGGATTGAAGGACGTAGGAGAGTTCGGCTTCATCAAACGCGTCAGCCGCGGCTGTCTGGTCCGGCCGGACTCCGTGGTCAGGGGCATCGGCGACGACGCGGCCGTGTTCCGGACCGATGCCCGCATGCTCTCCCTGATCACCGCCGATCTTTTGGTCGAGCGGGTCCACTTCCTGCGCCGTGCCATCACCGGTTTCGACCTGGGCTACAAGTCGCTCGCGGTGAACCTGAGCGACATCGCGGCCATGGGGGGCATCGCGCGCGAGGCCTTTGTCAGCATCGCCATCCCCGATGAGTGCGAGCTCAGCTACCTGGAGGCCGTCTACGACGGCATGAAGGCCCTGGCGGCGAAGTTCGGCGTCAACATCCTGGGCGGGGACACCACCGGTTCCAGGACGGATCTCGTGATCAACGTGGCCGTCTACGGGGTCGCGCCCGAAGACCAGGTCCTGACGCGCGACACCGCACGCCCCGGTGACGTCATCTTCTCCACCGGCACCCTGGGCGACAGCCGCGCGGGCCTCTATCTCATCCTCAACCGGATCGAGGCGGACACCCCGGAGCTCAAAGCGCTCGTGACCGCGCACCTGCACCCGGAGCCCCACCTGCGCGAGGGCCGCCTGCTCGCCGCCCAGCCGGGGGTCCGCGCGGCCATCGACGTCAGCGACGGGCTGAGCTCCGACCTCGGGCACATCCTCGAACAAAGCGGGGTGGGGGCGCGCCTGTACGCCGAAAAGCTGCCCGTCTCCGCCGATCTTCGCCATTTTTGCAGCCGCTTTCACCACAAGGCGGCGGAAGTGGCGCTGGCCGGCGGCGAGGACTACACCCTGCTGCTCACGGCGGCGGCCGACAGGGCCCCCGCCATCGCCGAGGAGTTTCTCAAGGCGACCGGGAAGCCGCTCTACGCGCTCGGTGAGATCACGGAGGCTCTGCGATTTGAGCTCGTCGCGGCGGACGGCGGCACGATCCCCGTCGCCCGCACGGGCTGGGACCACTTCAGCGCCGACGTCGAATAGACCGTTGAAAGGACATCCGTATGCGACCCCCCGACTCCGCCCCGAACCCGCCCCGGCGCTATTGCCGGGTGTTGACCATCGCCGGCTCCGACAGCGGCGGCGGCGCCGGCATCCAGGCCGATCTCAAGACCTTCGCCGCCCTGGGCTGCTACGGCACGTCGGCGATCACGGCCCTGACCGCCCAGAACACGCTGGGGGTTGCCGGTATCCACCCGGTGCCCCCGACCTTTGCCGCCGCGCAGATCACGGCGGTGCTCGGCGACATCGGCACCGATGCCGTCAAGATCGGGATGCTCTACTCGGCTGAGCTGATCCGCGTCGTGGCCGAGCAGCTCCGGGCCTTCGGCGCGGCCAGCATCGTGCTCGACCCGGTGATGGTGGCGGCCAGCGGCGACAAGCTCCTGCAGGACGACGCGGTGGCGGCGGTCAGGGAGTGCCTGATGCCGCTGGCCGACGTCCTCACCCCCAACATCCCCGAGGCCGAGGTCCTGGTCGGCCATGAATTGGAGGGTCCGGAGCAGATCCGGGCGGCCGCGCAGATCCTGGCCGGGTTCGGCAGCCGCAGCGTTCTCATCAAGGGGGGGCATCTGAGCGGGGAGACCAGCGACGACCTGCTCTACCTGAGCGAAGACCGCCGCTTCGTCACCTTCCCGGCCGGCCGCATCCAGAGCCGCAACACCCACGGCACCGGCTGCACCCTCTCCTCGGCCATTGCCGCCCACCTCGCCCGGGGGGCCGGCCTCGAGGAGGCCGTCCGCCGCGCCAAGGAGTACATCGACCAGGCCATCCGGGCCGGGGCGGATTACGCCCTCGGCGGCGGCCACGGGCCGGTTCACCATTTCTTCAAGCACTGGGTGTGAGCGCGTGCGTCAATCGGCAACGGTCGATAAAAAGAAAACAAGCTCAAAGAGAGGGGATTTAACTTTTTATTACTCCGGCAATTGAATATGCCAATAATCGTCATTCCGGCGACAGGCCGGAATCCAGGAAGAGTGCTGGATGCCGGATCAAGTCCGGCATGACGACCTTTGCCTATTTGGCTGCCGGTTTGATAACGAGCCCGTCAAGCATGTGTCATAAGGAAAACCGGTAGAAGACAGCGGTGGCCACCGCCCAGAGAAGAACGATGAGGGTGGCGATCAGGCAGATCGCCGCCAGGGACTTTTGAAAACTGGCTTCTTTCTTCCGGTCCCGGTAGCTCAGCAGATACCCCAGGGCCGCGCCCGCGGCAATCCCGCCGCCGTGGCCCCAGTTGTTGATCCCCGGCACCAGGAACCCGAAGACGAACATCATCACGGTCCACATGCCGACCTGCCGGTAGAGCGCCGCACCGTACACCCCCCCGCGGCTCTTGGCGAAATAGAGGGTGGCGCCCACCAGGCCGCAGACACCGGCCGAAGCGCCGATGGTCAGAGGGACCCCCGCCGCGTAAGAGAGCGCAAAGCCGGCGACCCCGCTCAGGGTGTAGACGAGGAACATGCGGCTGGCGCCGTATTCCCGCACCACCAGACCGGCAAGCTGCATGAAGGCGGCCATGTTGAAGAAGATGTGCAGGATGCCGCCGTGGAGATAGTTGGCGGCGAGGAGGGTCCACCAGCGGCCGAACCGGTCGATCGGGATGGTCCCGGTGGCCCCCAGGACGAAAAGACTCTGGTCCGACGGCGCCAGCAGCCGCAGCGGGTTCAGCGTCATGTCGGCCGCCCTCGGGTCCAGGAGCAGGGAGAGCGCGAACATGCCGATGTTGGCGCCGACCACCGCTCGGACGAGCAGGTCCGGGTCGGCGAACAGTCGGAACATGAAGGCCCGCCGCCACGCGGCCCCCGGTGACCTGAGGCCGCAGTGCGGGCAGCGCGGTTCGCCGGAGCTGATCAGCAGCCGGCAGCCGGGGCAGATGATGGAGTGTCTTTGCACGGGCATCCTGTGCTTCAGCCGCGGGGCCCGGGTCTCATTCGGAAACCCAGGACAGGCTGTCGGGTATCAGCGGCCCCCCGACCCGCTCCGAGAGGCTTTTCAGGGTCGCCTGCAGCGCCTTCATCTTCTCGTCGACGCTGCGGCGGTTGGGGGACCAGTCCGCCGGGCAGGCCGATTTGAGCTGCACGAGTTGGCCGTCGATCTCGTCGACGATGCGGTTCAGGCTGCGCAGGGACGGGAACACTTTTTCCTTTTCGACGTCAGGCAAGCGGTCCACCACGCGAATGACGTCGTAGATCCTTGATTTCCAGCCGGTCAGATGGGCTTCCAGTGCGTCGCAATAGGATGTCGAATCCATATCGAAGCTCCTTTCACGATGGGAGCGTTAACCGCGGGACGGCTTTGCGACCATCCCGCGAAGGGGAATACTGAAAACGATTCGCTTGCGCCACGCGCTTGATTCGCTCCCCACTGTAATGCACGGACACCGCCGGTCAAGTGCCGGAAATCGGGAACGAAGGCGGCAGCCGATTTGACAGGCGGGTGGGTTTGAGGTTATCCAAAGTGGGGTGCCGACCGCCCTCGCGGGCTTGACCCGACCCCGCGGGCCTGACCCTCCCGGCTTCCGGCGGCCATACCGGCACGGCGGCCGCCGTCTTGCGGGGTCAAGTCGACCGGCACGCCGCACTTCAACCGCCGGAGACGGTTCGTCCGGCCCAGAGCGAACGACCATGCCCGACACCTGTGCGACATCACCCCCGGCGTCCCCCGGACGCCGCCCCTCCCCCCAAAGCCTCGTGGCGCTGGCGAGCCTGGTGTGCCTGCTCGCCATTGCCGCCGGGCTTCTGAGGGCCCAATCGCGCCTGAACCCGGCCGTCGAAAATTTCCTTGCGATCGCTACCGGCGGCCCCGGGATCGGCCCGGCCGCGGCGACCGACCAACCGCCCCTGTTCCCCCTGCCGGAGGGCATGGCCGCGCTCACCCCGGTCGAACGCTTCACGCCCGAGACGCTCTCCGACAAGATCAACGGCAAGGCGGAGCTGTATCTCTCCGCGGGAGTCGTCGGGCTGGCCTGCCAGCGCGTCAGCCGCGCCGGGCAGCCGGAGCCTTGGATCGAGGCGTATGTATTCGACATGGGCTCGGGCGAAAACGCCTTTGCGGTGTTCAGCACCCAGCGACGGCCCGAAGCCGAGCCGCTCGACCTGGTCGAGTTCGCCTACCGCGCGGGCAACGCCCTGTTCTTCATACACGGCGCCCTCTACGTGGAACTGATCGGCTCCGAGGCGTCCGCCGAGGTGGTCGCGTCGATGACCGCCCTCGCCCGCAACCTGATCGGCAGCGCCCCCGCGCCGGCCGCCGCCGCCATCGCCGAACGGGACCTGTTTCCCAAAGAGGGGCTCGTCGCCGACAGCATCCGCCTGATCCCCGCCGATGCGTTCGGTCTGGCCGGCTTCGACCGCGTGTACACCGCCGCGTATGGGATAGGCCCCGCCGAGATGACGGCCTTTCTCGCCCGGCGGGCCTCCGCCGCCGAAGCGGCCGAGGCCGCCCGCGCCTACGCGGAGTTTCTGACGACCTACGGGGGCACGGCGGCGGCCACCGACCCGCCGGTCGCCGGTGCCGTGGTCATCTCCATCATGGACGCCGTCGAGGTCGTTTTCGCCCGGGGGGCCTTCGTCGCCGGCGTGCACGAGGCCCCCGACCCGGACCAGGCCGCTGCGCTGGCCGGCCGTCTGGCGGCAGCACTTGCCGAGGTGCCCCATGCCCGATAAGGCCGTGATGAACCGCCGGGAGTTTCTGGTCCGGAGCGCAAAGGCCGGGACGACCCTGCTCGCCGCCGGGGCGCTGACCTACGCCGCCCACGACCCTGCGGGCCCTCTGCCCTTCGAGTCCGCCCCAACATCGGCGCGCATCCCCGATTTCAGCCTCGCCGCGGCCAGAGGAAAGATGAGCATCGCCCGCGGCGCCGACCGCCGGCGCACGCTCGCACTCGCGCTCGAGGCGCTCGGCGGCATGGCGGCCTTTGTCGGCAAGGGCGATCGGGTGGTCCTGAAGGTGAACGCCGCCTTTGCCTCGCCGCCGTCGCTGTCGGCCACCACCCACCCGGATCTCGTCTCCGAGCTGGTGCGTCTGTGCCGCGCGGCCGGGGCGGCCTCGGTGGCGGTGACCGACAACCCGATCAACGACCCGGCCAGCTGTTTTGCCCTCACGGGGATCGGCCAGGCGGCCCGCGCCGCCGGCGCCGACCTGATCCTCCCCGAACCGCGCCTGTTCCGCGACCTGACCGCCCCCGGCGCCCAGCTGATCCGCAACTGGCCGGTGCTCGTCGGCGCGCTGGCCGGGGCCACCAAGCTGATCGGCGTCGCCCCCGTCAAGGACCACCACCGCAGCGGCGCCTCGCTGACCATGAAAAACTGGTACGGGCTTCTGGGCGGACGCCGCAACATCTTCCACCAGGACATCCACACGATCATCACCGAGCTGGCGGCCATGGTCAAGCCGACCCTGGTGGTGCTCGACGGCACCAACTCCATGATCGCCAACGGCCCGACCGGCGGCTCGCTCTCCGATCTCAAGCCGACCCACACCCTGATCGCCGGCACCGACCCGGTGGCGGTGGACGCCTGCGGGGCGACCCTGCTCGGCAAGACCGCGGCCGAGCTTGCCTTCATCGCCAAGGCCGAAGCCGCCGGCCTCGGCACGGCCGACTGGCGTGCGCTCAACCCGGTGGAGGTCAACGCATGAGGATCGTCACCGCCCGCCGCATCAGCCAGGTGTTTTTTGCCGTGGTGTTCGGCTGGTTTTGCATCGTGACCACGCTCGGAGAGCGCTTCTGGCAGCTGCGCGGCTGGCCCGTCAACTGGCTGCTCGAGCTCGACCCGCTGGTGGGCCTCGGCACCCTGCTGTCGACGGGCACGCTTTACGCGGGCCTGATCTGGGGGCTGGCCACCGTGGCGCTGACCGTGGTGTTGGGAAGGGTCTTCTGCGGCTGGCTCTGCCCCTTCGGCGCGATGCACCAGTTCGTGGGGTATCTGGCGGGCCGGCGGCGCGGCCTCGCCGCCGATCTCACCGCAAACCGTTTCCGCCCGGCCCAGGCGACCAAGTACTTCATCCTGGTCTTTTTTCTGTGCGCCGCGGCCATGCGCCCCGCCGAGTGGGCCACGCTCCAGATCGGGCTGCTCGACCCGCTGCCGCTGGTGCACCGGTCGGTCAACCTGGTGCTGCTCGCGATCGCCGACCGCAGCGCCTGGGGGCTCGCCCCGATCCCCCGCTTCTATGAAGGCGCCGGGCTGGTCGGCGCGGTTTTTCTGGCCGCCCTGCTGCTCAACCTCTGGGTGCCGCGGTTCTACTGCCGGTTTGTCTGCCCGCTCGGCGCGCTGCTCGGGCTGCTCGGCCGCTTCGCCGTGTGGCGGATCGGTCAGAGGCCGGGCGCCTGCACCGGCTGCACCCGCTGCGAGCGGCACTGCGAGGGGGCCTGCGCGCCCATGGGGCGGATCCGGATCAGCGAGTGCGTGATGTGCCTGAACTGCCTGGAGGAGTGCCGCCACGACGCCCTCACCTACCAGACCGCGGTTTCGGCGGCAGGCGAAGTCCCCCTGCCGGACCTCTCGCGGCGCGGCTTCATCGCCGCCGCCGCCGCCGGGCTTATGACGGCGCCCGCCCTGAGGCTCGGGGGTCTTGCCGGCCCCGGCCGCAGCGCCGGTCTCATCCGCCCCCCGGGGGCGCTCGCCGAAGAGGCCTTTCTCACGCGCTGCATCAAATGCGGCCAGTGCATGCGGGTCTGCCCGACCAACGTCATCCACCCGGCCCTGCTCGAGGCCGGGATCGAGGGGCTGTGGACGCCGCGGCTGAACTTCCGCATCGGCACCAGCGGCTGCCAGCACACCTGCATCGCCTGCGGCCATCTCTGCCCGACGGCCGCCATCCGCCCGCTCAGCCTAGACGAGCGCACCGGCCGGAGCCGCTTCGCCGACCGGGGACCGATCAGGATCGGGACGGCCTTCATCGACCGGGGCCGGTGCCTGCCCTGGGCCATGGACAAGCCCTGCATCGTCTGCCAGGAGAACTGCCCGGTCAGCCCCAAGGCCATCTTCACGCGCGAGGTCTTCGTCCCCATCCGCAACGCCGAAGCCCTGGCCGTTCGGAAGACCGAGGCCGGCCGCATCACCCTGACCGCGGCCGCTCTGACACCCGGGCTGCTCGGCACGGGCGACTATTTCTGCGCCACCCCCGGGGGACCGAGGCTTCGCCATCGCGGCCAACACCGACGCAGGAAATCGAGCTCTCGGCCGCCGCGGCCGCGCATGACCTGCCCGCGGTCGGAGACCGCGTCGCCGTCCTTGTGCGGCTCCAGCAGCCGTTCGTGGACCCGGGGCGCTGCATCGGCTGCGGGGTCTGCGAGCACGAGTGCCCGGTCCAGGGCCTGCGGGCCATCCGGGTCACGTCCGAAAACGAGTCCCGCGCCCCCGAGGGCCGGCTGCTCATCTGAGAGGAGAAGACGCCATGACCAACACCTGCGATGGATACTCGCGCCGCGACTTTATCAAAACCGCCGCCGGGGCCGGCCTCGGCCTGCTGGCGGCCTCGGCCGGGGCGGAGGCGCTCGCCGCGGCCGAGCCCGTGGCGGTCCCGACCCGACCTTTCGGGAAAACCGGCATCCAGGTGCCGATTCTCTCGCTCGGCGGCATGTTCGACATCCCCTCCAACCAGCTCATGCTGAGGCAGGCCGTGAAGTGGGGCGTCACCTACTGGGACACGGCCAACTCCTACGAGGGCGGCCACAGCGAGCTCGGCATCGGCAAGTATTTCGCCAAGTCCCCGGAAGACCGCAAGAAGATCTTCCTGGTGACCAAGTCGGGCGCCTGGAGCGTGAAGGGGATGACCGAACACCTGAACCTCTCGCTCGAGCGCATGCAGACCGACGTCATCGACCTCTTCTTCGTCCACGCCATCCGCCGGATCGCCACCATGGACGCCGACATCAAGCGCTGGGGCGAGAAGGCCAAGGCCGAGGGGAAGATCCGCCTGTTCGGCTTCAGCACGCACAGCAACATGGAGGAGTGCCTGCTCGATGCCGCCAAGCTCGGCTGGATCGACGGCATCATGCTGACCTACAACTACCGCCTGATGCACACCGATGAGATGCGCCGGGCGGTGGATGCCTGCACACGGGCCGGGATCGGGCTGACCGCCATGAAGACCCAGGGCGGCGGGCAGGTGCGGACCGGGGAGGCCGAAGAGCTTGCGCTGGGCGGCCGGTTCGTCCAGAGCGGGTTCAGCCAGGGCCAGGCCAAGCTCAAGGCCGTCTGGGAGAACCCGCAGATCGCGAGCATCTGCGCGCAGATGCCCAGCATGGCCCTTCTGGCGGAGAACACGGCGGCGGCGGTGAACCGCACGCAGCTCGCAGCGGGCGAGCGCGAGCTGCTCTCCGAGCACGCGCGGGCGAGCGCCGCCGGTTACTGCGCGGGCTGCACCGGGATCTGCGAACCGGCGCTGGCGGCCGCCGTCCCCGTCGGCCGGGTGATGCGCCACCTGATGTACTGCCGCAGCTACGGCAACCGCGAGGACGCCCGCCGCCGCTTCCAGAGGATCGACCCGCGGACCCGCGCGCTGATGGGGGATGCGGACTACGCCGCGGCCGAGGCGCGCTGCCCGCAGGGCATGCCGATCGGCCGTCTGATGCGCGAGGCGCTCGCCGAACTGGCATGAGCCGCAGCCGCAAGGCCCCTTCTATTTTCCGGGGGTGAGTTTGGGGGTGGGCATGCCGTAGACGGCGGCCATGGCCTGGATCTCCCGCCGGACCTCCTCCCGCAGGGATTCGGGGGCCGTGACCTCGGCCCTGGCCCCCCACTTTAATATCCAGTGCTTGATCTCCTCGGTGCCGGCCACCTCGGCCGCGAACAGGAGGCTGCCGTCCGCCCGGCGCGTCAATTTCTGGCTCGGGTGCCAGGTCTTCTCCGCGATGTAGCCGGCGACCTCCGCGCCGAAGCGGACCTCCACCCGCGTGCGCGGCCCCTGGAAGACGCCGAAACTCGCCGCCAGAAAACCCTCCAGGTCGTGGTCCTGCGGAGGGTCGAAGGGCTCCTCGGTCAGCTCGATGCGCCGGATGCGGTCGAGAGCGAAGACCCGGATGTCGCGCCTCAATCGGCAATGGCCCACGAGGTAAAAGGTCCCGTCGAAAAACATGAGCCGGTAGGGGGCCACCAGGCGGCGGGTCGTCTTGGGGTCGCGCATGGCGCGATAGGCGATCTCCACCAACCGGCGGCCGGCCATCGCCCGGCTGATGACGTCGATGGCGGCGCGAGACCGGCCGTAGTCCTTGCGGGGTGAGGAGCCGACGGAGATCCCCGTTTCGACCCCCTGCAGGAATCGGACGGCCTCCGGCGGCAGGGTTGCCTTGATCTTTTCGAACAGCGACTCGAGCGCATCGTGGAAGACAGTGCCTTTGAGCGGGCGGACCATGCTGCGGCCGAAATAAAGGGCCATCAGCTCCGGCAGGCTGAAGGGGATCGGCACCGAATGCCGCGCCGGATCGAGCAGCGACCAGACCATCCGATGCCCGTCTCTTTCCGTGGCGACCGGGAAGCCCGCCGTTTGAAGGGCCTCGAGGTCCCGATACACCGTGCGGGTGTGGCATTCCACCATCTGCGCCAGTTCCGGCACCGCCTTGCCCCGCCGCGACGCAATCAACGCCTGGATGATCTTCCACTGCCTCGCCAACTGATCCCCGCGCGCCATAGGTCGCCTCCATTCACACGAAGTCCTCGCATTTTCCCGACACCACTATAGCGCAACTGAATGGCTCCGGGCAACGCGCTCGGATTTTTTCTCCCGACCCGATTTTTTTTCTCGCAACTGTGACCGGATCTGTCACAGCCCTCTGATAGGCTGTCCCGCAAAGATGGGGAAACGCTGGCGACAATCCAACGACGGGAGGTGGGAAAAATGACCCGACACATCAGCGGCGAGGCCTACAGCGACAGTCTGGAGTATCATGGCAACACCACTATCGAGCTCATCCGGACCCTTGGGGGAGAGACCGTGCTCCGGGACTGGCTCATGTTCGACACTGTCGAGGAGGCGGCCGACTATTTCAACGCGGCCTGCTGCCTCGATACTACCGCGGCCGAGCCGGCGTGAAAATACCGGCCCCGCGACCGCGGCGGCTCGCCGACGGGACGACACCCACTCAACGCAAGAGGGAAAGGAGCGGCTCAATGGAGACGGATTGCAAGCGGATGGTCGGGATGGGCTGTTTTGCCGGGCGGGAGACCCTCTCCCGGGTGGCGCGCCAAATGGTGGAGCGTTATGCGCTCGGCGGGTGGGAGGAACACCCCGGGGCCCGGGAGCCGGTCTCCGAGGGCATGCGCGCGCTGCGGGAGCTGATCGCGGGCCGTGACCCGGGCGCCGCCGGCCACGGGCACCACCGGGAGGGTCCCGGCGCGGGCCATGTGGCCGGGTTTTTTTTGGCTTTCGAGGGGCGGCAGGTGAAACTTTCCATCTTCAGGCGCCGCAGCCGGCGCGCCTGCCACGCGTACACCGCCTGCGTCGATGAGCTCGCCCGGGCGCGGCAGCGGCGGCTGCACTGAACCCCGCCGTCCGGCAGCGCAGCGGCGACAAGCAGGCGGTCTTCAGTCTTGATGAACTCGCAGAAAGTCATCCAGGCGATGACTTTGAAAAAAGCCCGAGTTCAAGGCGCGCGAAGCCCGCGGAGTGAGGCGTCCGGGTCGCTTTAAAGCAAGCATCAGGCCGTCAGCCGAGGCGCTCGACGCTTTGGAATGCGCAGCATACTTTTCGTATGCGAGCAGTTCCAAACGGAGGGCAACGCTGGATCACGGTCTGAGGCGCCGCTTTACAGCGACCCGACTGTACGCCGCAGAGCGCGCGGGCTGAAGCGCAACGCCAAAATCGGGCTTTTTACGAAGTCATCAGTCTTTGGGGTGGCAGCCGTTGCACGTCGTCGGTCCGGTTTTGGGCAACGGGGTCTTCAGTGTCTTGGTCGATTTCTGCAAAGCGGCGTTCTTGGCCTTCATTTCCTTGTGGCAGCTGATGCAGCTCTTGTGGAAGGCGGTCTTGTAATAGGCCATGACGGATTCTTCGTCGACCTTCTCGCCGGGCTTTCGCTTGGGGAGCTCTTCCAGGTCGTGGCACCCGGAGGTCATGCAGCCCACGATCGGCTCGGTCAAGTCCCAGGTGTGGTGGCAGGTGACGCAGGCGACGTCGAAGTGCCGGGCGTGGGGAAATTCGACCTCCGCGCGCTTGGTTTCGACCCCATCCGGCGCTTTGAGGGTGATCACCCCCATCGGGACGCACATGTCGTCTTTTGAAGCCGGGCTGGAGAAGCCCTGCACGGCGGCCAGGAGCCCGACAGCCACCATCATCAAAACCGCCAACACGATGTTCCGCTTTACCATCTCTCCTCCCGAAAAAAAGATAGTGATCCTCAATGGTTTTGCCGGAAACGCCGGCTGACGCCCAAGGCGCCCGCAAGGTTTCACTTAATGCGCTAAAATTAAAAAAAGATCAATACCAAAATTGGCGGCTCCTTCCAAGTCAGTTAATCTTTTTGGTGGGAGCGGCATCTTGCCGCGAAATGATCGCGGCTGGAAGCCGCTCCCACAGGAACAAGATTTACTTAGTGATAAAGCGGCGCTGCGCGCCATGAATCGCTTGGAAGCACCAACTTTGACGGACTCGAAAAAAGGCTCCATCGTTGTCCCCCCGGCGAACGCCGGGGTCCAGAACAGCCTGAAAAGACTGGATTCCTCCCGGACTTGATCCGGGATCCGCCGGAATGACGGAAAAATGAAATTAAGCGACTTTTTACGAGCCCATCAACCTTGACGGACGCGCACCAAGCCGTCACATTCAGCGCCGCGCCGCAGCCCGGATCGGGCCGGGCCGCTTACAGGGGCAGGGTGATGGTGAAGGTGCAGCCCGGGCCTTCGTTGTTGGACACCGCCACCTGCCCGCCCACCAGCGCGACGAAACGCCTGACCAGGGCCAGGCCGATGCCGGTGCCCCCGGCCGCCTGTGCCGCCGGGTGATCCGCCCGGTGAAAATCCTCGAACACTTTTTTGAGGTCCGCCCGCGGGATGCCGGGCCCGGTGTCGGACACCTCCAGCCGGGCCCGCCCATCGGCCTCGCGCAGACCGAGTGTGATCACCTTCGGCTGCGAGTGCCGGCCGAACTTCAAGCTGTTTTCGATCAGGTTGATCAGGACCTGGACCATAATCTCCCGATCGTAGCGCAACGGCCGGCGCATGCGGATGTCGCGCTTCAACGTGAACCCTGCCTGCCGGATCGCGCCGGCCATCAGACGTTCGACATCCTCGATCACATCCGTGAAGTCCCCGCGGCGCAGATCCGCGCGGCGGTGCCGGCGCTCGAGCTTGGAGAGCTCGAGCACGTTTTCGATCAGCCGCGTCAGACGCGCCCCCTCGCTGTCGAGCACCCGATAGTAGTCCCGCTCGCGCTCGGGGTCGCCGGCCATGCCCTGCTCGAGCATCTCGATGTACATGCGGATGTTGGTCAGCGGGGTCTTGAGCTCGTGGGTGACCGAAGAGACGAAACGCGCCTGCCGTTCGGAAAACTCGACTATTTTGCGGGCACTGGCGTAGATGGCGACCAGCCCCAGCAGGAGAACCGCGACCAGGGCGGCCAGCATGAGGCCGAGGGTGCCGCGCGCCGCCGAGCGGGGAATGTTTTCACAAAGCAGATCGGCGCGCACAAACCCGAACGGGGGCGGGAAGCTCCGATGCACGGAAAAGCGGGCCCGCTCGGCCGGGGCACCGGCCTCGACGATGGCGGCCTCGCGCTCCTTGTCCACGGCCCGCAGACGCAGCCGAGTGTACCCGGACAGCGGCTGGGGGATGAAGTGGGTGCCGGCCAGGTGCGCGAGGAAGGCCTCGACCTCGAGAACGAACCCCTGCCGGTACATCCGCCCCTCGATCAGGATGCGCCGGAAGACGAACACGCGCGCCTCGTCGATGAAAACGGCTTGAAACGGCGCGACCTCGACCTGCAGGCTGCCGCCTTCCGCGACCGCATCGGCCTCGGCCGGGGAGGCGCCCGACGGGCCCGGGGCGGTCGGCGCCGCGGCCGGCGGCCTCGACGGCGGCCGGCGCGCGCTCCTCACGGGCGGCAAGCACCGGCAAGCGGCGGTCTTCCGCCTTGGTCTTCGACTGCGCCTCCTGCCCGGCCACGTTCTTGGCCTGCCGGACCGTCACGCTCTCCTGCTGGCGCTCCTTGTCGCCCAGGTAGGCCCGCTCCTGACGGGAGCGCGACAGGTCCAGGTATTTTCCGGCGAAGGCCGCCTGGTCCTTTTTGAGTGCGGGCGAAGACGCGGCGGCCGTCTCCACCGGGATGCGGTCGGTGGCCTCGGCGCGTTTGCGGTTGAAAATGCGGTTGACCTCACCCATCTCCGCCTGAAGGGCCGCAAATCCCGGGGCGGAAGGGTCGAGGGGCGTCTGGAAGGAACCGTCGGGGTTGTTCTGAAAGTAGCCCCGGATAAAGGCCTCCCGCGACCCCCCGGAAAGGGCGGCGCCCGCGGCGCCTTCACCGGAAGGTGCGCTGTAGGCGTCGATGGGGCGGCCCTCCTCGCGCCGGATCAGGCCGCCCAGGGCTTTTTCGACCTCGTCGAAGAGGGTTTCGGCAAAGTACCCCAGGGCCGCGGTCTCTTCGTTTTCGAGGCTGCGGTAGGAGTGGAACGCCAGGTAGCCGAGCGGCAGGCTCAAGGCGATTCCGAAGAGGATGATCAACCGCCGGATGGGGTTCATGCGCCGGTCTCCGACTCCAGCCGGTACCCCTCGCCGCGCACCGTGGCGATGAGCGGGGCATCGCCGATCAGGCCGGCGATCTTCTTGCGCAGCTTGAGGATGTGGATGTCGACGGTCCGGGTTTCAATGCCGGCATCGGCGTACTGCCACACCTCGGTCAGCAGCTCCTTCTTGGCCACGATGCGGTCGGCGTGGCGCCGCAGGTAGACCATGATGTCCATCTCACGCCGGGTGAGGTCCACCGACCGGCCGCCGCACTCCGCCACGAGGTTGCGGCCGTCGAAACGGATGCCGCCGACGAGGAGTTCCTCCTCCCCCGGGCTTTTCCCGGCGCGGCGCAGGACCGCCTCGACCCGCACCATCAGCTCCCTCAGCGAAAAGGGTTTCGGGATGTAGTCGTCGGCGCCGGCCTTGAAACCGGCCACGATGTCGTCCTCGGCGCCGCGCGCGGTGATCATGATGATGGCCTGGCTGGGCCGCCGGCCCCGGATTTCGCGGCAGACCGCAAGACCGTCCATGGTGGGCAGCATGACGTCGAGGAGGATCAGGTCGTAGCCCCCCTCGAGCCCGTCCCGCAGGCCGGCGCCGCCGTCGGCGACCCCCCGGGCCTCGTAGCCGTTGAACACGAGCACGTCGAGCAGCCCGCGCTGCAGGGCTTCGTCGTCTTCGACCACGAGAATGCGGGCTTTCGGTCGCTTCATGGCGGGTTCCCTCATTGGGGTCCTGGGTTTATGGGCCGGAGGTCTGCAAAGATTCTAAGCCACCCTTCTCAGGATGAAAAGCAAAAGTTTTGCAAAACTTCGCGCGGCTTTTTTTGCACTTCTTTGAATTGCCCCGCGGCCCATCCCGGTTCACAATGAGTCCCATGCACACGACCGGACCCGACACACCCAACTTCACACCCGGATTCAGAAAGGAGTCGACCATGCAGAGAACACGTTTGAGGGCAATGATCGGTATCGGGATTCTGATCCTCGTCACCGCCGCGGCCATGGCCTATGCGAGCCGAAGGGCCGCCACCTCCCCGACGGCGCCGCCGACCCACCGCGCCAAGGCCGGCATCGTGACGCTCGCCGGCCATCTGGTCCAGGGCAGCGTCTCCAAAGGCTCGGATGGGCGGGTCGGCTTCGAGCTGGTACTCTCGGCCGAGGAAGTCTTCAAAGGCGCGGCGCCACAGGCCCGGGGTGCCGACCTGGCCGTCGTTTTGGACCGCAGCGGGTCCATGCAGGGCGAAAAGCTCGAAAACGCCCGCCAGGCCTTGCTGAATCTTCTCTCCGCGCTGGGCGAAAATGACCGATTGGCGCTCTTCTCCTACTCCGACGGGATCCAGAAGCACTGCGACTTCCTGCCGGTGAACGGCAGGCACCGGGGCCTGATCGAGTCCGCCGTCCGCTCCGTGTCGGCCGGCGGCGGCACCAATCTCGGCGCGGGCCTCAAGGCGGGCATCGATCTGATGACGGCCTCGACCCGCCCCGGCCGCCCGGGACGCGTCATCCTGATTTCGGACGGCCTCGCCAACCAGGGCGTCGTCGACCCGGGCGCCCTGGCCGGCATGGCCGCCGCGGCCGCCGGCAGGGAGTTCGCCGTCAGCACGGTGGGGGTGGGTTCGGGGTTCAACGAGTTCTTGATGACCCTGCTCGCCGAGCGCGGGGCCGGCAACTACTACTATCTGGAACACCCGGCGGCGTTCGCCGAGGTGTTCCAGAAGGAGTTCACGGCCACGACCACGGCGGCGGCCACGGGGATCAAGGTCAGCGTCACCCTGCCCGACGGGGTCCGCCTGGTGGATGCCTCCGGGTACCCGCTGTCGGTCAGCGCGAACACGGCCGTGTTTTACCCCGGCAGCCTGCGCTCGGGCCAGACCCGCCGGCTGTTTTTGACCTTCCAGGTGCCCACGACCGCCGAGGCGCGCTTCGACATACCGCGCATCGCGCTCGATTTTAAGCACCAGGCCGAGACGCACGCGGCCGTGCTCGACGGCACCTTCACCATCGCCTGCGTCTCCGACGAAAACGCGGCGCTCTCCTCGATCGACCCCACGCGCTGGGAGCGCAAGGTGCTGGACAACGACTTCAGCCGGCTCAAGCAGGAAGTGGCCGCCGACATCAAGGCCGGCGACAAGGCCGAGGCCATGAAACGCATCGACCGTTATCGCCGCGAGCAGCAGGCCTTGAATGCGGCCGTCAAGTCGGACGCGGTCGAAAAAAACCTCGAAGGCGACGTCAAAGAGCTCGAAGAGCGAGTGGGTGAGACTTTTGCGGCCCCGGCCGCGGCCCGGAACACGGCGGTGAAGGCCCTGCAGTACGAGGGGTACTCCGGCCGCCGGAAATAGCCCGTGCGTGACACTGCCCTCTCCCCGGTGTCGCTGCCCCTGGGGAGGGGGCATGGCAGGCCGGGATGGTCCCGGAGCCATTCCACCATCAAGCAGACGATGCCGCTGCCCCCCGGGCAGATTCGGAGGTGACCCATGAAAATAACGCTTGCGCCGGTGTGGGCCTCGGTGGCGTTCGCCGCCGTCGCGGCCGCGGTCTTTGTGCCCCTGGCCCGGGTGGCGGCCCGGTTCGCGCCCTGGGCCCTGCCCTCGAACCTCGGCCTCTTTCTGGTTCTAATCGGCTACGTGCTGATGATCGCGCACTTGAGCGGGTCCGGCTGGCGCCGCCTGGCGCCGGCGCTGGCGGTCCTCGCGGCGATCCTGCCGAGCGCCGGATCGACAGCGGGCTTCGCGGCGCCCGCGGTGGTGGCGCTCGCCTGGGTCCGCAGCGGCATCTGCTTCCGGGGCCCGCTCCGGCCGCGCCTTGTTGCCGAGGCCGTGCTCGGCCCGGCCGCCATCGTCGCCATCGCAGCGCTCAAGCCCCCGGGCCCGGTGGGCTGGGCGCTCGCGGTCTGGCTGTTTTTCCTCGTCCAGGCGTCGTATTTGCTTTTTTTTACGCCGGGGGACCGCAGCGCGGCTTCTCCCGGGATCCGGCCCTGGCTGCGACCGGCCGCCGAGCGCACCGCCGAGCTGCGACGCGAGCAACGGCTGACCCAGGCCTTCGAGCGGCTGGAGCAGCAATAGGGTGGAGGGCCGCACGCCGCTCTTATCGGCAACGGAATGCCGCCATGACCGGTATGCCTCCTCGCCGTGAGGATCGCGGCAGGATGCCGCTCCCACAGGAAGAAAGGGGTCACTTCCCCGAAGACGGCCGGCCGCTTGCCGCAAGGGCTCAATTGTCAATCGCCCGGGATTCTGCTAGAACTGGTTTCATAACCCCGTCTGACACCCGGGGGCGGCGTTGCCGGCCTCTCGAAATGCTCACAACCGATAAAGGTTGCTCCGCTTTCGAATCGGCCGGCGCCTTGCCCACAGGCGTGATCCAGGGTTTTGAAACCAGTTCTGAGCGTCTACAAAGCACCGGGCCCCAGGTTCAGCTTTAGGGTCCGGCCATGCCGAACCGCGCCGACAAGGAGACGGCTGCATGCACATCCGCTTCGTCTACATGACTTTCGCCGACCTCGAGGAGGCCCGCACAATAGGCCGCGCGCTGGTCGAATCCAAGCTGGCGGCCTGCGTCAACATCCTCCCGCAGATGAGCTCGAT
Source organism: uncultured delta proteobacterium (assembly GCA_963716785.1). GTDB lineage: Bacteria > Desulfobacterota > Desulfobacteria > Desulfobacterales > SpSt-501 > SpSt-501. Next base: position 384,712 of record CAVQUW010000003.1, read on the forward strand.
CTACGTGTGGGAAGGCAAGATCCAGGAGGAGGCCGAGGTGGTGATGATCGCCAAGACCGCCAAGGCGCGGGTGGCTGAGATCATCCGCACGGTCACCTCCCTGCACAGCTACAGCTGCCCCTGCGTCGTGAGCCTGCCCGTGCTCAAGGGGCACCGGCCGTATCTCGAGTGGATCGACAATCCGTGATGGCTCTGTAAAGCAGCGCCGGCTTCATCCCTGCCGTGGCGAACAAGTTCGCATCCCGGGATGCCGCTGATGCGCACAGGGCTGTTCCGTTGCGCTGAACCGAGCAACGGACAGCCTGCGCGCTCACGGCGGTAGCAACTCTCTCGCGGGCGCCTCCATGACCGAACGGTCGCGAACCCACTCTCGCTTACAAAGGCCATCGCTCGACGCGTGGTGAGCCGCATTTCCTGAGAAAATCCGACGTTCAACCTGTATTCCCTGATCAGTCGAGAGTAAACCGCACCTTCAGGAACCGCGGGCGGTAGAGGCGGGCGTCGGACTCGATCAGCGCGAAATCCGTGGAGTTGGTGGTGTAGGTGACGATCAGCTCATCGGCGGCTTCCGCCATCGCTTGGTGCCCTTTGGCCGCGTAGCAGAAGATGCGGGGGTCCCAGGCGGCCTCCGGGCAGCGGTAGAAGCGCACCGGGTCGCCCCACGGGCCCTGGGGCGCGTCCGCCAGCCGGAAGACGATGTGCTCCGAGAGGCTGTGCTCGGTGTAGACGAGCACGTACCGGCCGAGGGCGGGCTGGAAGGAGACGGAGAACTCGTTGGCCGCATCGGCGCAGACGCTGCCGGCGCGCGCCGCATCAGGACCCCACTGCCCGTCCGCAAAAAACCGCCACTGCCCGAAATCCCCGATCGCCGCCGCGGGCACCCGGGCCAGGATCATCTCCTTGCGCACGAGTCCGCCCTCTTTCCGGTCGACCACCCCGTAGATGTAGCAGTCCCCGCCCTCCACCAGCACGGCCGAGCCGAAGATCCGCTCCGGCCCGCTGAACGGGACCCGGCGCTGGGTGATCCGCCACTCCCCGGGCGGGTCGTCCGGGTTCGGCACGTGAGCGAGCCAGGTGCCCAGCACCCGGAACCCGAAGGCCAGGGGGTCGTCGGTGCGCTCGATCTGGATCAGGAACAGAAACAGGCCCTGGGCCGTGCGCACGCCGTGGTAGGGCCAGAGCCAGCCGACCCCGTCCGCCGGCGGCACCAAGGCCGCGGGCCGGCCCTGCGGGCGAGCGGCCCCAGAAAAAATCGACCGCGGCCGCGTCCGGGACCCTCCCGCGCTGGAGGGCGATCGTGTTGTTGACCAGATCGGCGTCGACGTGCCGGCCGTCCGCGACCGCGCCGATGAAGGTGTCGCCGAACAGCCACAGGAATCGCTCCGGCGCAAGCGCCACCGAGAAGACCCCGTCCCCGCCGGTCCATCCCCGGCTGCGCGCAAAGAGCGCCTCGTAACCGGGCAGGGGTTCGACCGCGACCCGCGGCGGGTGGTGTTGGCAGGCGGTAGCAAAGAGGAGGCAAGCCAGAAGGAGAAAAAAGAAAAATCCCCCCTGCCCCCCTTTACGAAAGGGGGGATAGCGGACGGCGATGCCACGCCTGTCCGCGGTTGTGTTCACTTTGGGTTTAAATTTCTCCATCCTTATAGACCCGTGAGGGGTTGGCAAACCGGGCGAACTATCGCCCGAGGCCTCACCCCCCCTTCGATCATCCACCTTCTCCCCCCCTTTCGTAAGGGGGGTGTATCTACAGCATCCGTTGCTCTCGAACCGCCACCTGAACAACCCCTTCGGGCGTCAATCTCACTGAATCGTTTTGAACGGCGAAAGCGATCGCCAATCTCAAGCCAATGATCCCTGAACCGCCCGTTGTCTGCGCCCCCCTTTCGATCATCCTCCTTCTCCCCCCTTTCGTAAAGGGGGGCAGGGGGGATTTAGCAGCGACGCCTTCACTGCCCTCTGAATGACCTCGATGACTTCATCCGTATTGGTCAGGACTTCCCTGCTGTTGAACCGCAGTACTTTCAGACCCAGGCCGGCCAGGCATTGGTCACGCTGTCTGTCCGATTCGAGGTGATCGACGCTGAAGTGCTGCGACCCATCGATTTCAATCACCAGCTTTGCTTTGGCCGCGTAGAAGTCGACAATATAGCCGCTGATGGGTTTCTGCCTGTAAAACTGAACACCCAGAATCTGTTTGCCGCGCAGACGGGACCACAGGGCCCGTTCGCCGTCCGTCTGATTCCGGCGCAGTTGACGCGATTTGCCTTTCAAATTCTGGTTGTATCGCAGCAGATCAGGGCTCACGAGAAATCCCCCCTGCCCCCCTTTGCGAAAGGGGGGTAACTACAGCATCCGTTGCACTCGAACCGCGACCTGACCAACCCCTTCGGGCCTCAATCTCACCGGTTCATTTTGAAACTCGAGCCGTCATCCCGGAACCGCCCGTCGTCTGCGCCCCCCTTTCGATCCTCCACCTTCTCCCTCCCCTTTCGCGAAAGGGGGCAACTACAGCATCCGTTGCACTCGAACCGCAACCTGACCAACCCCTTCGGGCCTCAATCTCGCCGGTTCATTTTGAAACTCGAACCGGTCATCCCGTGACCGCCCGTCGTCTGCGCCCCCCTTTCGATCCTCCACCATCTCCCCCCTTTCGTAAAGGGGGGCAGGGGGGATTTCTCTCCATTCCAATCCAGCCGGCCATTATGCGGGAAATCCTCCGCAGGCCTCACGCCCCCTCCAGCTTCACCTCACCCGCGTAATAGCGCACGCCCGGCGGGACCTGGCTCGGCGAATACCCCACCGGCTTGGTGAACAGGGGGTCGTCGTAGATGGTGCGCAGGTAGTCGTCTCTGTACCGCGGGTGGGCGATGCTGGCGACGGCCAGGGCCTTGGCGCCGACCGTGAGCTCGCGCAGGTCGGCAATGCCCCACTCCGTCACGATGACGACCCCGTCGTAGGAGCAGGCGGTCAGGTTGACCCCGGCCGGGTGGCGCATGATGATCTTCGTCTCCCCCTTGTCGGTGACGCTGCGCATGGCGATGATCGGGGTGCCGTGGGCGCGGTCGTTGAGGGCCCGGATGAAGTCCGGCTGGCCGCCGACCCCGCCGTAGTAGCGGCGGGGGTCGATGTAATCCGCCCAGACGTTGCCGAAAAGGTCGACCCCGATGGCGGTGTTGACCGAGATGAAGGGGCTGTTGCTGCGCACGGTCTCGGCCGAGTTGGTGTAGGCCGAGGGCCGCATCTGCACCCCGGTGCGCATGTGCACGAAGTCGTAGAGCTCGCGCGAGCCCATGACGAGGCTCGTGGTGCTGTAGCCGCGGTTGGCCTTCTTGCGGCGGTTGGTGACGATGCCCGCCTTTTCGAGGACCATGAGCCCGTCGCCGTAAAGCTCGGTCTGGACCCCGAGGTCCCGGTAGCCGGCCGCTTTGATGGTGCCCACGACGGCATCGGGGATCTTGCCGATCCCGACCTGGAGGGTGATCCCGTCGGCGATGAAAAACTCCGTGATCAGCTCGCCGATGCGCCGTTCCTCGGCCGAGAGGTTCCCGAAGTCCGGCGGCGCGAAGTCGTAGACGGGCTTGACCCCCTCGGTGATCAGATAGTCGATCGAGCGGGCGTCGACGACGCTCTGCCCCTGGGTGAAGGGCATGCTCGGGTCGAGCTCGGCCACGACCACGCGGGCGTGGTCGATGGCCGTGTGCAGGGCCTCCACCGACAGCCCCAGGCTGAACTCGCCGGTGATCGGGTTGCGGCTGACCTTGATCAGGGCGAGATCGGGCTCGTAGCGCCGGCCCTTGCCGATCAGGCTGTCGATGTTGGCCAGGGTGCAGGGCAGATAATAGGCCCGGCCCTCGTTGGCCGCCTTGCGGACATCGGACGCCGAGAAGATGGAATAGGCCATGATCCGATCCTGGAGCCCCGGCGCCACGTAAGGGACCGGGCCCTGCAGCAGCAGGTGCACCATCTTCAAGAAGGGCAGCTTCGGGCTCCTGGCCTCGACGGCCCGGGAGAGGGCCTCGATCGAAGCGGTGGGGGTGGCCGCATTGGAGCCGACGTAGCAGACGATCTCCTTTTTGTGCTCGAAGTGCGAGGCGATGATGTCGGCAATCTGAGTGAGGGGAATCGTCTTGGGGTCCGGGCTCATGGGGGCTCCTTTATCTTCTTGCATTTATTGATGGTCTCGAAATTGAATGGACACGTTCTGTAAAATCTCCCCTGCCCCTCTTTGCCACAGAGGAGTGATCCCTCCCTTTGGTAAAGGGAGGTCAGGAGGGATTTTCGGAGAACATCTTGATTCTCGTGAGACAACTGATAAGAGTCTGTTCCCGACGGTCAGTCTCGGCTATCTTTAGCACGACAATCAAGCTTGAGGCTGAAGGCTCTTAGCCCTATCCATCAGCCTTCAGTCTTCAGCCTTACCACCTGAGCTGTTACCCGTATGGTACCATCTTACGGGAAAATGTTGGACACTTTTCAACCCGATGTCACTTCAGAAGGTTGATGGCATTGACAATTGTGCAGCTAATTGCTACTAGTGTAGCAAAATAATACAACAAAAAGGAGAACCCTTTATGGCGAGTCCTTTGAGATTGAGCCCGGCGCTGGTAGAGGCCGCCGAGAAAGAGGGGGCCCTTCAGAAGCGATCGGTCCCCAAACAGATCGAATACTGGGCCGAGCTGGGCAAAGCGGTGGAGCGGGTTGTCGACCCCACCGATGCGGTGGCCTTGATTCAGGGGCTCCGCACCATCAAGGTGGAACCCACGGCATCGACTGCCGTCAATCCGGGGGATGTTTTCGGCACCCTTGAAACCATGCGCAAAAAAGGGAGGTTGGCTGAAAAAGTGACTTCGGCTTTAATCTATTACGAAGCCAGCCGCAGCCGGCCGGGTTTCCTGGACCGGGTCGACTCGCGCACCGGCGAGCGCCGGACAGGGCGGTTTCTCAACGGGGAATTCAAGGTTCAGAAATGACCGCGGCCCGGCAGCTCTGGGTCCTGGCCGGCGGCAACGGGGCCGGCAAGTCGACCTTCCATCGTCTATTCCTGGCCCCGCGCGGCGTCAAGCTGCTGAATGCCGACTTGATCGCCGCCGATCTGGACCCCGAGAGGCCTGCCAAAGCCGGCTACCAGGCATCCTATCTTACCGGAAAACTGGGAGAGGAGTTGTTGCGGCAGGGCTCGTCGTTTTGTTTCGAAACCGTCTTTTCGCACGCATCCAAAATAGACTTTGTCGCCAAGGCCAAGGCGCTGGGATATGAGATTGTCCTCGTTTACATCCACCTGGAGACGGTCGCATTGAATGAAGCGCGGGTAAGCCAGCGTGTGGCCGAAGGCGGACATCCGGTGCCGCGCGAAAAAATCCGAACGCGCATCCCCCGCACACTGAAGCATATTGCCGCGGTGCTGCCGCTGGCCGATGAGGCCCGTTTGCTGGACAATTCATTCCGTGATAACCCTTACCGGCAGGTGGCACTGGTGAAACAGGGCCAACGGCTGGAATCGATCGACCCGCTGCCCAAATGGGCGGAGGATCTATTGAGAGGCGTTGCCTGACCGGACTACCGGCGGCGTCATCAGCAGCCGACACCCTCGCTAACCTGAATTTGAAACAGGGTCCTTTTATGAAGAAGACCTTTGTCCTGTATGTCGGCCTGATCGCCTTAATGGTGGGTTTCGGATATCTGGAACCCGCCCTGGCGATGCGCTGCGGCTCACGGATCATCTCCGAGGGCGACCCCAGGGAGAGGGTGCTCAACGAATGCGGGCCGCCGGCCGACAGCGAATCCTGGGAAGAGGAACGCTACTACGACTACGACGCCCCGCCCCCGGCCTACCAGTACCGCGAATTCCAGCGCTACGGCAACGCCTACCGCGTCAAGGTCCACGTCAAGGTGGAGCTGTGGACTTACAACTACGGCCCCAGCCGCTTCATGGATTTCGTGCGCTTCGAGAACGGCAAGGTGCGGAAGATCGAGAGCGGGGGGTATGGGTATTGAAAGGGTTGAAAGGGTTTGATTGGTTTGATTGGTTGGGAGGGTTGGGATGGTTTTGATCGTTGAGGGTGTTCGGCGGGCGAGAAGGGGGCCAGACAGCCGCCATGTTCCGCCAGCGGGGCCGTAGCGCCTGAATTTGTTTACAACTATTTAAAAACTTGGGCTTTTATTGACTTGCGGCCTTCAAGATGCTAACCTGCGGTAAGTTCCGAACGTCGTCTGCTTTGGCCCCCTTCCCGACGTCCCGAACCGCAGGGGACGGGGGATGGATGCGCCTGCGAGGACCAGCGATGCGCCGCCCAGCGGGGTTCACCATCTTGGAGATCATTGTCGTCCTGCTTCTGATGGGGATCGTCTCCGCCTATATCCTCGGCCGTTCGCTGACCACCACCGACCTCGACCTCGTCTCCGCCACCGACCAGATCCGCCTCCAGCTGCGCTACGCCCAGGCCGAGGCGATGAAGCTGGCCCACGAAGATGAGCCGGTCTGGGGCATCCGTGCCGGCGCTGGAAAATACTGGCTCTTCCGCGACACGGACCCGGACGTCGAAGCCAAAAAAGTGAGGCTTCCCGGTGCGGACTACCGCACCCCCACCAGCACCGAAGTCGAAACGACCGACCTCAAAGTCACCCTAAGCGATTTCACCATTTTTTTCGACCGCATCGGAAAGCCGTACACGGCCTACACGAGCGAGGCTGTCAACACGCCAGTGGCGGGTTCGCCGCTCGCGGTCACCGTGACGGCCGGAACCGGCAGCCGCACCATCACCATCACGCCTGAGACGGGATTGGTGCAATGACATGGGATTGAGGGACTTCCATAAGGTGCGGCGACGGTCCGGGACTGCGATCGGGAAAGCGCGCAGCCGATCCAAGGCGAGCCGCGGCTTCACCTTGATCGAGGTCATCGCCACCGTCATCGTCGCCGGCATCATGGGGGCGATCTTCATCCAGTTCATGGGGACGGCCATGAGCCGCAGCAGCCGCTCGGTGGAGATCGTCCGGGGCGAGGCCGCGGCCGAGGCCGTGGTCGAGAGGATCGTGGCGGACTACGTCGAGAAGATGAATGCCGATGCGGACACCGGCCTGGGCCTGATGAAAACCGCCATCGACGGCAAAACATACGACGTCAGCGCGGCCGGGGTGACGGTGACGGCCGGCTACATCGCCTTCGACACGAACGGCAACGAGATTCCCGACTCGGGCGGCGAGAATCGAACCCTTAAGGTGACGGTCGCAGCCCCCGGCAACGACCTCATCACCCTATTAACCAACAGCCGGCTGCCCGACTCGCCGCCGGTGCCCTTTTGATGATGCACGGCATAAGAAACCAACGGGGGTTCACCCTCATCGAGCTCGTCGTCACCCTGATCCTGGTCGGGATCATCGGGGTGTTCACCGGCCTGTTCCTGAACACCGGGATCCAGGGTTTTCTCGACTCCAAGGATAGCTCGGAAACGGCCTTGAAGGCCCAGATCGCCCTCGACCGGATCAGTGCCGAGCTGCGCTTCATCGAGACCCTGCCGGCCGCCACCCCCCCGGTCCCGAACGTCAGCATCACCTACACCAGCCGGGACCTGCCCGGCACGCGCAGCATCGTATTCGACACGACGAACAAAACGATTTCAATCGGAGTCGACAACACCTCGAACGTGCTGCTGAACAACGTCCAGACGTTCACCCTGGCCTTGACCTCAAAGGACCTGGACAACATCACGGGGGATGAGGTCGCGGCGATCACCATCGATTTCACCACACTCGAAATCGGCACGAAGTTCGAAACCAGGATCTACCCGCGGGCCATGCTGCCGAAGCCTTAATCGCTGCGTGGGCGCCCCGCGGCTCAGGATCGAATCCGATTTCTTTCGGACGGAAGCAAATGATGAGTTTTCTTGCAGGGAAAATAAGAGCGATTATTTGTGGGAGCGGCATCCTGCCGCGATCATCGTGGCTGGAAGCGCGCCCCCGCCTCCCCCGCGGCAATGTCATGATCTACCTCGTGGTGCTGCTCCTGATCTTCGGGGTGCTCGGCGTCACCATGGTCTCCCTCTTCAGCACCTCGATCACGAGCACGGCCACCCGCAACGATGCCCGGCGCGCCGCCTACCTGTCCGAGTCCGGCATCCGCTACGCGAAGAGCGAGCTGTGGGCCGGGGATTTTTCGAAGGCGGTCATCGAAGAGTCTCAACGACACGACAAGGAATACAAACTCAAGGACCCGGAGGGAAGCTTCACGCTGAATGTCTTCAGCCCGTGGTTTGAGTCGGCCGCGGCCTATGACAGCAACAGCGGTGATATCAGCCGACGGTCCCTGAAGGCCGAATCCCTGATGGCTACCTGAGCGGTTCCGTCCCGAGCGACCCCGGATTTCTTCCTGGTCAACTGATTACATAGACTTGCGGCGTTACTGCCAAAGCCCCCGCCAACCGCCATTTCCGGCTAATCGATGGCGCCACCCACGGGGATATTCGACCTTTCCAGATCACTCTATCGATGAATTTGTCGCCGCAAAAGACGAGCAGCTCGCTTTGGCGGTCTCCCCGTTCAGCGGAAGGCAGGCAATCGCCGGGCGGGGGACCAACTGGATTTGAAGCCGATAGCCGCCAACATTTTCCCAAAAAAGGCGGGGTATTCGAGGTCCAACGCCGCAATTTTTACTACACCGGTGTCGACGCATCGCTGACCGACCGCATGCGACTGATCGGCGTTACTCCCGTGCGCCGGCGAACCATCCATCAGATATCACTGTCGCCTTAGACGACCTTGTGATCCTGAGCCCCCGCAACCGCCTGGTCCTATCCTGAGGGCAAATCCGGCAATGTAACCTTCGGCAATGACATCGACTATGCCTCCGCCATCGCCGACACCTCCATCGTCGCCCCGAAAAGCCGCAAGCCGGACATCGCCTTCGAAGACGAGGAATTCCTGGACACGGTCCTGAACCCGGTGGTCGCCCCGGACAGCCCGAACTACATCGCCATCGACAACACGGACAGGTTCATCCGCTTCAGCGGGCCGGGCTTCGCCCTTGGGGCGATCTGGTTCAAGGACACGCGCAACATCGGCGGGCAGCGGGAATTCTGCAGCGAGGCCGAGGGCTGCCAATTCAACCGGGGAATCCGGGCCTTTTTCACCCTCGAGTACGCGGGCACGGGCGACGGCCTCGTCTTCGCCCTGATCAACGGCAGCGGGGGGAACAACGACCCTTCGTCCATCGGCGGCGACCGGGAGCGGAGCGAGATGCTCGGCTATTCCGGCGACAGCCGGCTCGATATCGCCGGGACCACATTTGCCGACACCTCCGGTCCGCGCGGCCTGTTCCCGCCTAAAATCGGGCTCGAATTCGACACCAAGGTCAACTATCACGGCGACTTCGAAAGTGCCGCCAAGAACTACTGTTCGTCAGCGAGCAACCTCGTGGCGAGCACCCGCAACGACCCGGGTTCGACCAGCAGCACGCCCGTCCAGGACCCGAACAGCAAGGACGCCGTCCAGTACGTCTTCTGGGGCAACAGCTCGCTCACCGCCGCCTGCCGCGCGAACAATCCCTCCTACGACGACAACCGCCACAACGCCGAGGGGTTGAGCACGGATTGGTCCTTGAGCGCCGGGCTCAACATCGCATCATCTCCGGCCATCGGACCTGACGGGATCGTGTATGTCGGTTCGGCCAACAACCTCATGAGCGCCGTCGACCCCAAAAACCCCACCGCCTGGAAATGGCGATATTCGACCAGTGGCGCTGCCCCGGGCTCCCCGGTGATCGCCGGCAGTGGATCGAATTACACGATCTACTTCGGCGCCCTCAACAGCAATTTCTACGCGATCACCCCGCAGGGCACCAACAAAGCCGGGTTTCCTTTTTTGACCGACCCGGCCGCCGAATTGACAACCAAGCCGGTGGTCGGGGGGGACGGCACGATCTACTTTTCAGCAATCGATGTGCTCGGAAGCGGGTTCATCGACGGCTACGTCTATGCCATCCGCCCGAGTGGAAATTTAGGAGGCAGGCGGGCTCGAAAACCCCAGGCGTATCCCGGTCTCTTTTCTGACGGCGCCCGCGCTTTCGCCCGACGGGTCAACGCTCTACGTCGCTGCCGCCGATACCCACACGGTGTACGCCCTGCGCACGAGCGACGGGACTCAGCGCTGGGCCCAGCAGACTCCGGGGATCGCTTTTCCCGCCAGCGTGTCCGTTTCCGTCGGCGGTGATGGCAAGGTGTACATCGGGGACAGCGCGGGCGTCCTTTGGGCCATGGACCCCGACCGGGTCGGGAACAAGATCGTCTGGTCGCGCGACATTTCAACGGAAGCGATCGCCTCTTCGGCGGCCGTGGGGCCGGATGGGACGATATATGTCGGCACCTTCGACGACTTTCTGTATGCACTGGACCCCGCGAACGGCAACACCAGACCGGGCTGGCCGTACTACGCCGCCGGGAGCGTGCAGTCAACGCCCTTCGTCGACGCGACCAACACGGTCTACTTCGGCTCCGATATCCGGAACTTCGCTGTGGACAGAAAGAATGTCTACGCCCTGTACTCCGACGGAACCGAAAAATGGCGCTTCCAGACCGGCGGCGACGTGCGCGGGACCCCTGCAGTCTCGGACGACGGGTCGGTCTACATCGGGTCGTTTGACTACAATCTCTACGCCATCAACCAGTTCGCCGGCCCCAAAAACGAAAAGGACCGTCGCATCACGACCCCGGACGGCTCCACGACTGCCCTGGTGGGCAAGCGTCCGGAGGGGTCTCCCGAGGTGACCGAAACCGTCTCGGTCGGCAGCGAGTCTGACTGGTTGAAGAGCTCCATGGCAAAGCCGTGGGCCGTGCGCATGGAAATCGAGCGCAGCATCGTCGCCGCCGCCGACGGGACCTATACCTACGTCCTCAAGACCTGGATGCGGCAATGCGATCAGGTCAACTGCGGCGGGACGAACCCGGTGATCGGAAGCTTCTATGAAGACACCCGCATCGCCTACGCGCCGGTCGCGCACCCACCAATGATGGTTCAGACCATCAAGCTCTCCTCCCAAGAACACCTGGATTTCACCCGCTTCATCTGGGGGTTCACCGCCCAGACCGCACCGGGGGAAGAACAGACCGCCACCATTCGGAAGTTTCAGCTGAGCTTCATCCGACCCAACGACCCCGTCGTAACCGCCGATATCGATTGGCCTTGAAGGGTGTCCCCTTCGGAAACCGACCCTCTGCGGGGCGCGATCCGCTTGCATCGTAATGCCCCGTCCGCAGTCGCTTGCCGCTCCTGCCTTCCGCGAAAAACGTTCCTGTGTAGTTGATTTCACATGACGTTTGCATTTGGCCAAATATTCCTTGACAGCTCACTTCGATTTACATATGGTTTGTGTAATTCTATCGAAGTATTCAGCAGTTGTCCCATCCGACAGTATCCCTTGATCAGCTTTGTGAAGAAAAAGGCGGCAGTCGCCACGCCCAAAAATCCAGACGGAAAATCCGAGGGAGGGGGATATGAGAAGACTATTTGTAATCGCGGTCTTCGCTATTTGCGCGATTGATGCCAGCTTCAACCGTGCACGCCGAGAAAATCACCTTCAATCTGGATGTGGAATTCAGCGGAGGCACTGAGCCGGCCGGCTCGAAACCCTGGTTGACCGCAGCCTTTGATGACATCTTTGCCAATCCCGGCGACCTCCAACCGAGCGCAGTTAGTCTCACCATGACCGCCGGTGGACTCGGCTCGGGGGAGTATGTCGGCGGATGGTACTTCAACATAGACCCAATCTACACCGCCACATTGGGCTTCCTTGTACCAGTCCTCGACTGGGCCGAAGCCAAATTTTAGCCAACAGTCCAACTCGGAAAACGCCGACGGTGATCAGGGGGCCGGATTCGATCTCCTGTTCTCCTTCCCCGGCCCAACCGCCGATACATTCGATGATGGTGAATCGGTTTTCATCCTCATCGCGGGTAATAACGCGACCTCCTTGATATTCAATTTTCTCAACGAGCCCCCCGGAGGGCAAGGAAACTTTTTCTCCGCAGCGCAAGTGCTCGGTACTGGCGGAGGGGGGGAATCCTGGATCGCGGATTCGCAAAGCACCGGCCCTGGCCCCGGCCCCGACCCCATCCCCGAACCGGCCACCCTGCTTCTGCTTGGCGCCGGACTGAGCGGATTAGGGTTTTTCAGCCGAGAGAAACTTCTGAAGAAATAACCCTAAGAATTCGTACTTTCTCGAAGGGCAGGGACTCCCCCTGCCCTTTGCTGTTTTCCGGCTGCCAGATCCCGGACCATGCCTTTGGACTTCGTTAACTTCAGGAGCAACGAAGTTTTCCTTCAGGATCAGCCTCTCCGCCACCACAATCGCGGCAGGATGCCGCTCCCACAGAAAACGAGCACACGAACCTATTGTCTTTGAATCGGATCGATTCCGATTCCTGGATAGTTTTCTTCTGAGATCTGCTGCAGCAAAGTCATCGTGTTGTTCACTGCCTTTACGGCAAAGCGCCACGATGCTCCCCGCATCGTGCACTCCCCGCCAAGATATATCGTTTTTGCACCGGATTTTCAAAAGCTGCTCGATATTGCATTGACATTGGACTATTCTATGGAATATATTGCATCTGTAATGCAATATATTTGGAGGTGTGCCGGTGGAGAAAGAAAGCCTGAAGGAGCTGATTATCGAACACAAGGATCGATTTCTGGCGCGTAGGGATCTACTGGCGCGAGATGTTCAGCAAGAGCTCGGCCGCTATCTTGCCCAGCGGGAGATTATCATTTTGACCGGTGTCAGGCGCTGTGGCAAATCATCCCTGTTGAGACTGATTTGCAAGGATCTCCTGGAAAAGGAGGCCGTACCTGCAACGAATATTCTCTATCTGAATTTTGAAGATGAGCGGTTTTTGCCCTTTACCGTTCAGGATTTCGACCGGCTGTATGAGACGTTCATTGAAATGGAAAACCCCCAAGGGCGCCTCTTTTTGTTTCTGGATGAGATTCAGAACATCAGAGGCTGGGAGAAATGGTTGAACCGGCTTTATGAATTTGAAAACGTCAAGGCCTTTGTCACGGGATCGAATGCCACGATGCTCAGCTCGGATATCTCTACCGCTCTGACGGGAAGAAACCGCCAAGTGGTCGTCTGGCCGTTCTCCTTCCGGGAATACCTGCGCTTACGGGACTGCACCGTCGACGACAAGAGCCTTTACCGGCGAAGCAGCCGCGCGGAAATCAAACGGCTTTTTCGGGAATATACGGAACTGGGCGGGTTTCCCGAAGTATTGAAAACAGGCGATGCAACGCTTTTGACACAGTATTACCGGGATATACTTTATCGCGACGTGATCGCCCGATACGCCATCAAGAACATCCGGGAGCTTAAAGAACTGACGCTTTACCTGGCAGCAAACCCCGCAACGATTCTTAGCTATAAGAACATTCAAGGCATGATCGGCGTCCGGAGTATCAATACGGTAAAAAATTATTTAACGGCGTTGAACGATGTCTACCTGTTCTTTTTCACCGACATGTTCGATTACTCGGTAAAACGCCAGATATACAATCCATCGAAACTGTATGCCGTCGACACGGCGATGATCAACAGTGTCAGTTTCCGTTTCTCTCGGAATATCGGTCATCTCCATGAGAATTTAGTTTTTTTGGAGTTGAAAAGGCGTGCCCGGGAGATATATTACGGGAAAACCCAGACCGGTAAAGAGGTGGATTTCCTCACCAAGGAAGGTCTCCATGTCACGGAGGCAATTCAGGTGTCCTCGTCGCTGAAGGATGCAAAGACGCGCAAGCGTGAGTTGGAGGCCTTAATTGAAATCCGTGAAGAGCTGAAAAGAGGCGGCGAAGATTCTGTCAACAGAGATATGGCTCTGACTGTAATCACGGATGATGAAGAAAGTGTCGTTAAAACGAAAAACGGTCATATCAGACTCCTCCCTTTGTGGCGTTGGCTGCTGGGGTGAATGGTTCTGAAACATGGATCACTCGGCCATCCTTGCCGACACAGCCATGGTCTTCCAACCGTTGAGGTGAGGAAGCGGAAGACATCATCGAACTTGTAGCAACAACTTCCCGACACAGGCTGTCGAAATGGAACTAAAGGGGAAAGAGGGGGACATTCGTGCAGAACATTCGCTACGAAATCACATTTGGCCCTTTTTAGGGAACGGCTCGCAAAACCCGCCGGAAGCAGCCGGGAATACACTCACTTTTGCGGTCCGGAAAACCGATTGAACAGTAATTGCACCAAGCAACCTTAGCTCAACAGACGCTGCCTTAAAACTTCATCAATATTGCAGGCGCCGTGGATGATTCCAAAAAAAAGCATGTTAACTCAATATAGACCTAATCAAGACCTATATCAAATTGAATTCAGGCGCAATAAGGCGTATGGTGATCTGAACTTCATGAAACGCAACCGTGTCACAATTGCAGAACCTAAAGGGAGGCTGTCATGGTGAACCACCCTGAACCCGTCCGCGCCTGCCCGAGCGTAAACCGCCGCGGCTTTATCAAATTGATGGCCCTGGCTGCGGCTGCGACGGCCGTGCCCTCGGGCCTGATCCGTGCCGCCCAAAAACCCATAGGCTCCGCGGCCAGGGCCTCGGTGAGTTTGGCCGGTGTCACCCGGCAGGCCACCGCGGCCGAGCTTTTGGCGGCCGTTCGGGAAGCGGCCGAGGCCGCCACCGATTTCTCCTGGCTTTCGCGAGGGGATACCGTCCTGGTCAAGCCGGTGGTGAATTCCGGCAACCCCTACCCCGCCACGACCAGCACGCTGGGGTTGCAAGGCATGGTGGCGCTGTTGAAGGAAAAAGGCGCCAGGCGGGTGATCGTCAGCGACATGTCCGGGGTCGAGCACGTCAAGCTCTCACCCGACGGGATGAAGGGCAGCACCCGGGAGCTGATGAAATCCTGCGGGGTGGCCCAGGCGGCCGCAGCGGCCGGGGGAGAGCTCTACCTGCCCGAAGAAGAGGGCTGGGACGCCTTTTTTGAAGACGGCCCCACGACCGAAGCCCATTGGAAGTCCGGGATCCTGATGCCCAGGATCGTCAACGACGGTGGACCACGTCGTGCTGCTGCCCCGCTGCAGCCGGCACGTGCTGCTGGGAGCGAGCCTGGGGATGAAAGCGGCCGTCGGCTATTGGCGGACCGACACCCGCCTCGAATACCACCGCGATGCCGCAACCATTCAGGAGAAGACGGCGGAAGCCAACACGGTGAAGTGCCTGAGGGAGAAGCAACGCCTGACCCTGACCGTGGCCGACAAGGTGCTGACGACCTTCGGGCCGGACAAGGGGCATGTTTACGCCCCCGAGACCGGACTCGTCCTGGCCTCCGAGTCCGTGATCGCCCACGACATGGTCTCCCTGGCCTGGCTTCTGGACGCCAGGCGGTCCGTCCCCGAGGATCGGAAAAAGGGCATGGAAGACCCATACACCAGCCAGTTCATGGTCAACATGGCCAACAAGTATGTCGTCGGCTTACTGGGCGGCTTCGGCCCGGCATTGAATGCGGAAAGGCTCACCCGCAACGACCTGGAAACCATTTGGGAAGACCGGGTCCTGCAGCGGGCCTTCCAACTGTCGGGCGGCATCCCCGAATTGGACTTCGTCGCGGCCAATTCCGGCATTTCCGCCGACCTGCAAAAAAGGTTGCGCGGCATGACCACCCCTCTTGTCCACGTCTAAAAACCAGCCGTCGCCCCAAGAAACTGTCGAAGATGTGGAAAAGATGAGGAACGAAAGATAGGGACGCGAAGATAGGGGACGAAGATAGGGGACGTTCGTGCAGAACGTTCTCACAGCAAAACCTAACGATAGGGGACTATCGTGCAGGACATTTTCTAAATTTCCTTTTTTAACCCCGCTACCGCCACCCACACTCCCAGGTTATCCGTCACCCCCTCGGCAAAAGGTGAATTGGATCACAAAACCGCCACTGGTATGCACCGCGCATTCCCGGTCAGCGGCACGTCGATTTCCGAAAGACAGATCACCCCCCCGGGACCGATGGGATAGCCCAGCTTGGCGAGAGCCCCAAAAGAGCGAACATCCCGTTTCGAGGGAGAAGCGGTCTTTTTTATTTCCACCGGGTGAAATGTTCCGTCGACCATGATCACAAGGTCGATTTCAAGCTTGTCCTTGTCGCGATAGAAATAAAGCGGTGCCTGGCGCCCGTTGTGGAGGTAGCTTTTAAGGATTTCCACCACCACCCATGTCTCGAGCATGGGTCCGGACATGGCGCCCGCTTCAAGGGTCTGTGGACTGGACCATTGGGTCAGATAGGCGCACAATCCGGTATCCAGAAAATATAGTTTGGCCGTTTTCACCAGCTGACATCCCGACGCGGTCCCCTTGACGTCGACCGTCGCGAAGTCTCCCTCCCGAACGGGCCGCTCGGCCGGCTCGAGCTCGGAGAACCGCTCGCGCAGCCGGTCGATCCAGTCGTCGATGTCGGCCTCGGACACCTCCACCGCCGGCCGGGACACCTTGACCCCGAAGTAGTCGTCCTGCGTGAGCTCAAGGCGCGGACGCACCTCGACGACGGCCGTGAAGATCAGCGGCGCCGTGACGTCGGTGAAGGCCTCCAGGTCGATCTCAGGATCCGTGATCGGCGCAAGATCCTCGTCGGCGATCGCCTGACGGTAGTACGAGGGAACGGCCGAATGGATGAACTCGTCGCGCACAACGTCGGCGCCGATCTGCGCGTCGATGATCGTGCGAGGGATCTTCCCCTTGCGGAATCCGGGGATCTTCACCTGGTTGGCGATGCTCTTGTAGGCGGCATCCAGATCGGGCGCGTACTCGTCGGCGGCGACCTCGATGGTGGACTTTGACGGTGTGTGGCTCGGTGGTCTCAACAGTGGTCTGCATGGCTGGCGTTCAGGCTACCCGAGATCGTTCCGACCGATGGTGGCGGGCCGCGGGTAGGCTGCGGCGCGTGTACGAGCACGAATCGTCGCTGGCGGCGGGCATGGCCGAGCGCGCCAGGCCGAGATCGGGCTCGGGCTGTTCAACGGCGAGGGGCTCGAGGTGCGGCGCAAGGCCGACATGACGCTCGTGACCCAGGCCGACCTCGAGATCGAGACGATGATCCGCGCCCAGCTGCGCGCCGCCTTCCCCGACGACCGCGTGCTCGGCGAGGAGGAAGGCGGGCCCGCGTCGCCGAAGGCCGCATCTGGATCGTGGACCCGATCGACGCGACCTCGAACTTCGCGCGTGGCGTCCCGGTTTGGGCGACGTTGATCGCCCTGCAGATCGACGGCGAGATCGTGCTGGGGGTAGTGAACGCGCCCGCCCTGGGCGAGCGGTACGTCGCGGTGCGGGGCGAGGGCGCGACCCTGAACGGGCGGCCGCTCGCCGTGAGCGAGATCGGGTCGGTGCAGGACGCCTATGTCCTTGCCACCAGGCTCGGGGGGATGGACCCGGCCCTGCGGACACGGATCCTGCAGACGCTGGACGAGGGGTGGCGCGACCGCGGCTTCGGCGACTTCTGGGCCCATCTCCTGGTCGCCCGAGGCGCCACTGATGTGGCCGTCGAGCCCGAGCTGTCGATCTGGGACTACGCGGCCCCCTCGATCGTCGTCGAGGAGGCGGGCGGACGATGCACGACGATCGACGGCGAGCCCCTGCGCCACGGCGGCACGATCCTGACGACGAACGGCCGCCTGCACGACGAGATGGTGGCCCGACTGTGGTGTCGGTGGCGGGAGCTACCTACCTCGCGGCCATGGTCACCCGCTGCGAGTGGGTGCGGCACCCCGCTCTACGTGGCGTACCACGACGAGGAGTGGGGCGTGCCGGTCCGCGACGACCGGAGCTCTTCGAGTTCCTGCTGCTGGAGGGCGCGCAGGCGGGGCTCGCGTGGATCACGATCCTGCGCAAGCGCGAGGGCTACCGGAAGGCGTACGACGGCTTCGATCCGGCCGGAGGTCGCCCGCTGGAGCGACGCCCGGGTCGAGCGCCTGCTGAAGGACCCGGAGATCGTGCGCAACCGCCTCAAGGTGGAAGGGGCGCGCAAGTGCGCGCGCGCGCACCTGCGAGCTCGTGGGGCGAAGGCGGCTCTCGCGCCTGGCTCTGGCAGTTCGTCGGCGGCGAAGCCGATCGTGAACCGCTTCCGTTCGCTGAAGGAGCTCCCGGCGCGCACCGACGAGGCCACGGCGATGAGCAAGGCCCTGAAGAAGCGCGGCTTCACGTTCGTGGGCCCCACGATCTGCTACGCGTTCATGCAGGCCACCGGAATGGTGAACGACCACGTGGTGGACTGCTTCCGGTACCGGCAGGTCCAACGGCGCTCAATCCTCGACGTAGAGCTCCGGAGCGTCCTGTTCGCGAGGCCATGTACGCGCGCAGCTCGGCGTCGATCCCGGGGTCCAGCCCCGGATCCTCGTAGGACTCGAGCAGCGATCTTCCAGGCGCGGTTCGCCGCCACCTCGGTGGTCTCCGAGCCCATCGACTCCCATGTGGCGAAGTCGGGCGTGGTGAACAGCGGGCTCATGAACAGCCACTCCTTGAAGTGCTCACGTGTGTGCGGCGAGGCGAGGAACAACCCCCCCGGCCCGACCTCGGCGAGGGCGTCGAACGCCAGCTCCTCCGCGGTGAACCCGATCCCGGCCATCTGCACCTTGAACTGGCCGAGCAGCTCCCCACATCCAGGGCGAACTTCTCGAGCGAGGCCGCCAGGCAGCCCTCGAGCCATCCCGCGGCGTGCAGCACGACGTCGGTCCCGGCGAGCATCGTGGCCCACGGCGTCATCTCGTCTATCGCCGCCGCCTGGGCGTCCACGGCGGGAGAGGATGCCGAATCCTCCGCCACCCCGGAACGGGAGCCGGTACCGCCGGGCCATCTGTCCGCCGGCGAGAACGCCGAACACCGACTCGGGGGTGCCGAACGCGGGCGGCCGGTCCGCATGTCGGTGACGGTGAAGAACGACCCCGTAGAGGCAGGGCGTGCCCTCGCGAACGAGCTGGGCGAGCGCCACCCGCTGAGCGCCTCGGCCGCCTGCTGCGCGAGGCCGCCGGCCACGCTCACCGCGCTCGTCGCCCCCGCCAGCAGGAAGGGAGTCACGACGATCGCCTGCTTGGCCTCGGCCCACGCGACGAGGGCGTCGGTCATGCGGAAGTCCCAGATCAGCGGCGAGTTGGGGTTCACGATCCCCATCAGGGCCGGCTCGGCCTCGATCGCCTGGCGCCCGCCGTGGACGATCTCGGCCATGGCGATCCCGTCGCGCGCGCGCGGCCCGCTGGTCCCGTAGGTCGTGTACGGCTTGTCCGACCAGCGGATCGTCGAGTACTCCATGTCCATGTGGCGGACCTCCATCTGGAGGTCGGTCGCCTCGGGCCCGCCGGTCTGGACGCAGTTCAGGACGTCGGTGGCATGGGTGAGCTTCACGAGCGTGTCGTGATCCGCGATCGTGCCGCTGCGCCGACCCCAGTCGAGGTCGCTCGCGAACGGCGGCCGCCACGTTCATCCACACGGGCACCCCGCCCTCGCCCACCGTGAGGGAGCACTCGGGGTCGCGGGCACGCAGTCGGAACGAACGCGGCGCCTTGGCCACCTGGTCCATCACGAACGCGGGATCCAGCGGACGCGGTCGCCGTCGACCCGCTGGCCGGCCTCGGCCAGGAGCGCGCGGGCTCCCTCGTGCAGGACGTCGGTGCCGATCTCGTCCAGGATCCGCAGGGCGTGCTCGTGGATCGTGTCCTCCTGCTCGCGCGTGAGGATGTCGAGGGCCTGGTCACGTTCGAACATCGTCGGGTTCCTCCATCAGCGGGCTCAGCAGGTCGTCGAGGGGCTCGATGCCCAGGTCGTGGATCTCCAGCGGCAGGTCCATGTAGGCGGCGATCTCGCGCGCCTTCGCCTCCCGGCCGGGGTCGGGGTGCTGTCGAACGAACAGGACCCGGGTGAGGTTGCCGAAGTAGGTCTCGCGCAGCCACGGGAAGCGATCCAGTCCCAGCCCCTTGATCACGGCTCGATCTCCCAGTTCGTGACGAGCCAGTCGGTCAGGAAGTAGATGCCGATGTCGTCTTCGAAGCGCCGGTAGACCTCCCCCGCGTACCACTGGAAGCAGTGGACCCCGGCCGGGCGCACGGCCGGATACCGGTCGAGGACCGCATCGAGACGCCCCCCGGTCCCGCAGTCGCCGTACACGACGATGACCCGCTCGTATCGCTCGACGAGCACCTTCAGCTTCTCCTCCACGGCGGGACCGATCTCGAGCGGGGTCATGTGCAGGTCCGAGGAGATGCCGTGGACGTCGGCGTCCCAGCCGTGCCGCTCGACGAGCGCCGCCGTGTCCTGCGCGACGGCCCCGCACACGAGGAAGGCGACGTGGGCTCCCGTGGCGGTCATGTGACCGGCCGTCCCGTCGCGCGCGCCGCGTGAGCCCGCTCGGCCTCGTCGAGCTCCTCGAAGGACGGGAACCCGAGGTTGGCCAGGAACCGATCGTTGAAGCCCTCCTCGGCCGACAGCTCGATGTAGTCGACGACGCCCGGGATCTCCCAGGCGACCTCTCGTTCACGGAAGGACAGCAGGGCCATCTTGGCCCCCTCGCTGGCCGTGTTGCCGACGGCCGTGATCCGCTCCACCGGCACCGGCGGGACCAGCCCCACCACCCTCGCGCTCTGCGGGTCGATGTAGGAGCCGAACGACCCGGCGAGCATGACCCCGTCGAGGTCGGCGGCCTCCACGCCCAGCGCCCTCATCGCGGTCTCGATGCCCGTCGAGATGGCTCCCTTGGCGAACTGCAGCGCCCGCACGTCGGTCTGGGTGAGCACGACGTCGCCGGCCAGGACGAACGCCCTGACGTCGTCCAGCACGACCAGCCGTCCGGCGAGCGGGTGCGCGAGCGCCTCGGCCTCCTCTCGGCCCAGCATCCGGCCCGCCTCGTCGAGTAGCCCCGACAGGCGCAGCTGCGCCACCACGTCGATGAGCCCGGAGCCGCAGATGCCCACCGGCTCCACGTCACCGCCGATCACCTGGAGGCCCACGTCGCCGTCGACGAGCGTGACGCCCTCGATCGCGCCGTCGGTGGCACGCATCCCGCACACGATCTCACCGCCCTCGAAGGCGGGCCCGGCCGGCGCCGCGGTGGCGACCGACCGCGCGGACGAACCGCAGACGATCTCGCCGTTGGTACCGACGTCGACCAGCAGGCGAACCTCCGGATCGCGCGCGAGCCCGGTCGCCACGATGTCGGCCACGATGTCGGCCCCCACGTAGGCGCCGATCGAGGGGAACAGGGCGACCCGGCCCAGCGGGTGCATGTCGAACCCCACGCGATCGGCCCGCAGGTCCTGTGGCGCCGTGAACGTGGCGACGTAGGGCGCCAGCGCGATCGACTCGGGACTCACGCCGCACAGCAGGTGCAGCATCGTGGCGTTCCCTGCAACGACCACCTCGCTCACCTCGTCACGCTCGACGCCGGCCTCCTGGCGCACCTGCCCCAGCAGCTCGTCCACGGTTTCGACGGCCGCGACGCGCAGGCGCTCGAGGTCGTCCTCGTCCTGCATCGCCCTGGCCATGCGCGCGATCACGTCGGCGCCGAACGGCGCCTGATGATTGATCGTCGAGGCGACCGCCGCGCTCGATCCCGTGCTGAGGTCGACGAGCGTGCAGACGCAGGTGGTGGTGCCGATGTCGATCGACGCGCCGAACACACGCGACGAGATGTCGCCCGGCGCGACGTCGACCAGGTGCTCCCCCACGAGGGTCACGGTGACCCGGGTCGTGTCGCGCAGGGCCCGTGCGAGCCTCGGCAATACCTCCGGGTCACAGGCTGCCGAGTGTCCCGCCTCGTCCACCGCGTCGAGCAGGCGGTCCAGGTGCGAGCGGTGATCCTCGAGCGAGGGCTCGGCGAGGTCGAGCACGAGCTTGACGACGTTGGGCTCGAGCAGAACGAACCGACCCACTCCCATCGTGGCGGCCTTCGGCGTGGTCATGAGGCGTGGCACGTCGACGACCATGTCCTCGTTCGCCGGGCACTGACACGACAGCCGCCAGCCGTCCTCCAGCTTGCCGTCGAGATGTCGGTAGTCGGCGGGCGCGAGTTCGGCCTCGCCCTCCATCACCCGGACCCCACACTTCCCGCACGTCCCTCGTCCGCCGCAGGTCGACTCGATCGGGAGCCCCGCCCAGTGGGCCGCGTTGAACAGCGTGGTGCCGGCCGGGACCGTGGCCGTCTTCCCGCTCGGCCGGTAGGTGACCTCGACCTTGCGGGCCACCGTGCTAGGCCTCCTCGGGCGACACCGCGGCGGCGGCGCGCGCCGCCCGGTGCTCGGCGATCCATGCGCCCCCGAAGCCGTCGCGGCCCAGCAGCAGGTCGGCAGCCATCGCGGCCGAGCGCACCTGCGGGTGCAGCGGGTTCGTGATGGCGGCGTTCATGCCGACGGCGATGGCCATCGCGAGGAATGTCGCGTCGATCCCCCTCCGGTCGGGCATCCCGAACGAGATGTTGGATGCGCCGCAGCTCACGTGGACCCGGAGCTCGTCACGGATCAACCGCACGGTCTCGAACATCGATGTCGCGGCGTCGGGCGCCGCGCCGATCGGCATCGTGAGCGGATCGATGATCACGTCGGTGCGATCGATGCCGTGGTCGGCGGCTGCCGTCACGATCTTGCGCGCCGCGGCCAGACGGATCTCGGGGTCCATCGAGATGCCGTCCTCGTCGTTGGCCATCCCGATCACGGCGGCGCCGAACCGGGCGACCAGCGGAAGGAGTCGCTCGAGTGAGTGGTCCTCGGCGGTCACCGAGTTGATGAGGACCTTGCCTCGGGCCCGAGGCACTGCCGCCTCCAGAGCCTCCGGGGTCGACGAGTCGATGCACAGCGGCACCCCCACGACCTCGTGCACGGCCGCCACCGCCGAGGCGAGCATGGCGGGCTCGTCGAACCCGGGGATGCCGGCGTTGATGTCGAGCACGGCGGCGCCGGCCTCGACCTGCGCCACAGCGTCGGCCTTGACGGTGCTCATGTCCATGACCTTGAGCTCCTCGGTGAGGCCCGGCCGGCCGGTGGGGTTGATGCGCTCGCCGATGATCCGGAAGGGGTGCCCGTCGCCGATCGGCACCTCGCCGTCGGGCCCCGACAGCATCGTCGTCGACATCTGGGGCATCAGGAGCCCCCGCTCAGCTTGCGAGCGATCTCGACCGCCTCCGGCGCGTTGTTGGCATAGCCGTCGGCCCCGATCTTGTCGGCCCATTCGGGCGTCACGGGGGCGCCGCCGACCATGACCTTGATCACGTCGCGCAGGCCCGCGTCTTCCAGGCGCCTGATCACCGTCTCCTGGTACGGGACGGTGGTCGTGAGCAGCGCGCTCATCCCCAGGATCGTGGGTCGCATCTCGGTGATCGCCTCGATGATCCGATCGGCGCTCACATCCTTGCCCATGTCGACGACCTCGAACCCACTGGTGCGGAGCATCGCCCCGACCATGTTCTTGCCGAGGTCGTGCAGGTCGCCCTTGACCGTGCACATCAGCACGAGCGCGGGCGCCCTGGCGTTCGGATCCTTGGCGGCCAGGAGCGCGGGTTCGACGATCGCGTTGCACGCCTTGAAGACCTCGGCCGACGCGACGACCTCGGGCAGGAAGACCTCGCCGCGCTTCCACATCTCCCCGAGGTCGAACATGGCCACGGCCATGCCCTCCTCGAGGATCCACGTCGGGTCGAGCCGGCGTCGACGAGCCGCTGCGCGGCGCCCACGCCGGACTCCATGTCGGCCACGATGAGGGCCTGCTTGAGGGCCTCCAGGTCGTCGGGCACCGCTCCTCCTCGTTCGGTCCAGTCGGCCATCTCGCCGCGTGACTTCAGGTCAGCTTGGAGAAGCCGACCGCACCGTGCAAGGATAAGAAGCCCAGGCAGCAGAGGGAACCGCTTCAGATGCCCCAGGTATGACCCACGGTCATGAGGGCGCTTCCTCGCGGCCCTCGCTACGGGTACGCTCCCGATCATGGGCGACCCGACCCCACGACGTTCGGAGCGGACCGAGGCCAAGCGCGCCCGTATCGTCGAGCGCGCGATGTGGCGGTTCGCCGAGTTCGGCTACCAGGGCACCAAGGTCGAGGCGATCGCGGCCGATTTCGGGATCGCAAAGGGGTCGATCTTCCAGCACTTCGGGTCGAAGGCGGGGCTCTTCTTCGCGTGCTACCGACAGGCCGTGTCCTCGGCTTCGGCATGCCCGGCCCGACGCGCCCGAGGACGTCCGGGACGCCGGTTTCTTCGCCGTCGTCGACTATTGGCTGGGGCGCACCGAGCACCTGGTGCGGGAGGATCTCGATCCCGTATCGCGTCGTCTTCATCGGCGACGTCGGCACCGACGACCTGGCCCTCAAACGCGACATCCTGCGCTTCCTCGTCAGCGAGGACCCTTACGGGACCATGGACTTCATCGAATACGGGATCGCTCGTGGCGAGGTGCGTGACGAGGGTCGACATCGAGCTGGTGGCCTCCCTCGTGGACTGGTGGTCGGGCTCGCTCCAGGACGCGCTGGTCGCCGAGGAACGCGACCCCGGACTGTTCCACCGCTGGCGCCACCAGCCGGACCGCCAACGCGAGCGACTGCGGCAGTTCTCCGAGGTGCTCCGAAGCGCCATCGGCACCGGCACAGCAGGCTCGGTCGCGGCGAGTCCCGTGGCAACCGCGCACTAGTCCGTTACGGACTAGTGCGGCCGGATGCCGCTCCACACGAACCACAGACCCAAGACCACGAGGGCCACGGACAACGCCCCGCGGATCCAGGCGACTCCCCGCTCCCCGATCACGTGCTTCCCGCCGCTGCCCAGCACGGTGAAGATGATGTCTGCGCAGGAGACGCCGACCCCCAACGCCACGGCCGTGGCCACCGCCGCCGTCCCGGCCCCCTCCGACGGTCGCCCGTGCGATCACGGCGCTGCCGGTGGTGGCGAGGAAGATCCAGGCGCCGGGGTTGAGGATCACCATGAGCACGCCGCGCATCGCCGGCCGTCCCACCGGTGGCGGGACCGGTTGGGTCGGGTCGTGACGGGCCAGCGCCCGCAGCTCGATCGCGCCGATCGCGATCAGGAAGCCGCCGCCGATCACCTGGAGGACACGCAGCGCCGTCTCGCCCGGCTCGATCGCCGACAGGCCGAGGGCGATCGCCAGCAGGATCGCCAGCATGGTGCCGTTGGCCCCGAGCATCACCCGCAGGCCGCGCGAGAGCCCGCCCTTGGCCGACTCGGACAGGATCAGGAGCTGGACCGGGCCGGGGCGGCTCCCAGCGCGATCCCCAGCAGGAACGCCCCCCACGCGTGGGTCGGGCGCGGTCACGACGGGGTCGGCAGGCCGGTCATCGTGGGCGAACGGTAGCATCGCTCGATGGAGGAACCGGCGCCCACCATCCGCGACGGGGTGCGCGCCGTGGCGCCGCTCGCGATCGCGGTGGTCGGGTTCGGCATCTCGTTCGGCGTGCTGGCCACGGCGGCCGGGATGGGCTCCGTCGCACCGATCGTGATGTCGGCGACGACGTTCGCCGGGTCGGCGCAGTTCGCCGCCGTCTCGATCCTGGGCGGCTGGGGGGGGTCGTCTCGGCGATCGTGGCGGCCGTGCTGTTGAACGCGCGCTACGGCCCGATCGGGATATCGGTCGCCCCCTCGATGCACGGCAACGTCGTGTGGCGGTTCCTGCGCGCCCAGCTGGTGGTCGACGAGACCTGGGCGGTGTCGGCCGACGGCCGTGGCGGCTACGACATGAAGGTGCTCGTGGGCGCCGGCCTGGTGCTGTACGCGGCGTGGGTCTCGGGGACGGCGATCGGGGTCGCGTTCGGCGACGTCATCGGCGACCCCGCGCGGTGGGGGCTCGACGCGGCCTTCCCGGCGCTGTT
>CAVQUW010000004.1:0-59482 GCA_963716785.1 uncultured delta proteobacterium
TTGCCGAAATTTCGAGCAGTTTTTGCGAAAGCGCCTCCAGGCTGAAGGGCTTCTGGATGAATCCGGCGCATCCCTCGCTCAACAGTTCCGCGGCGCCGGCATCGGCGCTGTAGCCGCTCGACAAAAGCACCTTGACGTCCGGACGCAGCTCCCGGAGTCGGAAGAACGTGTCGCGCCCGCCCATCCGGGGCATGATCATGTCCAGGATCACCACTTGGACGGCGTCCTTGTGACGCTCGAACACCTCCAGTGCCTCCCCGCCGCTGACGGCCGTGAGCACAGTGTAACCGAGCCGCTCGAGCATCTTCAGCCCGACATCGAGGATCATCGGCTCGTCGTCAACCAGCAGAATCGTGCCGGTTCCCATTCTCAAGGCCGGCGCCGGCTCGGTCTTGGGCTCGGGCGTCTGGGGAGAGGCCGGCAGCAAAATGGTGAAGGTGGTGCCCTCCTCCGGCTGGCTGTCGACTTCGATACTGCCATCGTGGTTGGCGATGACGCCGTAGGCCGAGGCGAGCCCCAGACCGCCGCCCGGGCCCTTGGTTTTGGTCGTGAAAAACGGTTCGAAGATGCGCTTCTGGGTCTTCGAGTCCATCCCCTTGCCGGTGTCCGTTACGGCTACTTGCACATAGCGGCCGGGTGGCAGGCCCCTGGCCTCGGCCGCCTCCACGGAGAGCACCGAATTTTCCGTGCGCAGGTGGATGTCCCCACCGCCGGGCATGGCGTCGCAGGCGTTGACGAGCAGGTTGAGAAGCACCTGTTTGAGCTGCACGGAATCCGCCTCCACCGTCCACAGGTCCGGCGCGTAGACTTCGTGGATCGTGATTTCCTTGTGGGTGCGGCCGAACATGTGCGCATTTTCTCGGATCAGCGCGTTGAGGTTGACCGGCCGGACCTCGTATTTTCCGCCGCGGGCGAACCCCAGCAACTGGGCCGTCAGCTCAGCGGCGCTGCGCACATGGGATTGGATGCTGAGCAGTTGTTCGAAATGCGGGTGCCCGCGGTCGGTGTCGAGCAGAAGCAGCGATGCCTGGCCCTGGATGCCCATCAGCAGGTTGTTGAAGTCGTGCGCAACGCCCCCGGCCAGCCGGCCGATGCTGTCCATGCGGTCGGCCTGGTGCAGCTGGAGTTCCAGCTGCATGCGCTCGGTGATGTCCGTCACGATGCCCTGGAAGTGAGTGACACGGCCGGCGGTATCGCGGCGCATGAAGGTGCTGTCGTCCACCCACCGCTCCAGGCCGTCACGTGTCAGCAGCCGGTAAGGTTTGTGGCGGAAGGAGGTTCGCTCGGGCTGACCGCTGTGCCGCCGCACTTCCTCACCGACCCGCTCGAGGTCGTCGGGATGGATCAT
The DNA here is from genome assembly GCA_963716785.1 of uncultured delta proteobacterium. Classification (GTDB taxonomy): domain Bacteria; phylum Desulfobacterota; class Desulfobacteria; order Desulfobacterales; family SpSt-501; genus SpSt-501. The sequence continues at coordinate 1,349 of CAVQUW010000004.1, forward strand.
GTCCCGGTAGGGAACCTGGCCGGAGACCAGCTCCGCCGGGGTGTAGCCGAACAACTCCGCGACGTTTTCGGTGACGTACGTCATGGGCCAGCCTTCCCGGTTCTCCCAGACAAAGGCCACGGATGGGCTCCGACGGATGATGTTGTACGCCTCCTGAAGCTTTATTTCGGCGGTCTTCTGGGCGCTGATGTCCTTCACGTGCTCAATGACGCCGACGATGCGGTCGTTCTCGTCCCGCAGAGGAAATGCGGAAAGATCGATCCAGCCCGTTGGACTGTTTTCATCGGGGTAGGGTACCACGGCGGACTGGCTGCATCCGGTTTCCATCGCCTTCAGGCAGGGGCACCAGGGGCAAATCGAGGTGCGCTGCTGAAACACCTCGAAGCATTTTTTCCCTTCCAGGGGAACGCGGTCGGCATAATTCCGCGCCATCCAGGGGTTGACCCGCAGTACCGTCAGGCTCGGGTCGATCACGGCAATGCCGTCCTGGATGGCGTTGAACATGCTTTGCAGAAAACGCTCGTTTTGGTGCAGCCTGTCTTTGGCGCGCGCCAGTTCCGCGACCTGGCGCTCCAGCTGTTCACGCATCGCGTCGTTTTTCATGGATTCACCCTCGGGACTGCACTTTTTTCTCCTGGGGGTCGGGGAGTGGTCCATTCTTTAATTTTCGTAAACAGGGTCGGCGGCGGTCGCTTTCGTATCCTGCAACACGGTTGTACGACCCCGGGGTTCATCGGCCGAACGAGGAAAAAACTTAAAGCCATCGGTGCGGTAGTGCGGCGGTTGTCGATCGCAGGAGACTGTTGGAAACCGGGTGCGGCATCCACCTGGTAACGAAATCCCTGTGCACTGAGCAGAGAGAGAGAGAGGGGCAAAAATTCAGAGAACCGCGCCTTACCAAATAACTTAAACCGTTTTTCCCTAAAAACCAAGCACGGACATCGACACTCCGACTCAGCCGCGCGAGGATCGCTCTGCTGAAATTGAAACTCGATGGACTCTTAAAACGTCTCATGTCCTGATTGAATCTCCCCGCAGCAAGCCGCAGGGAGTCTTCGACCGTGAGGAATGGGGTCGTTTTTGATTCGCGCGCCAACCCCGCCGCAAGCGGCGGGGAATTCGCTCGCTTTTGCGGTTCAAAAACACCGTGAAGGCAGTCTGAAAAAATGTATTGACACTGGTTTCGGATTGTCCTATTGTCATAGATCAATAGGACAATAGACATGGACATCAAACTCGACCGCAACAACCGGCTCCCCGTGCATGCCCAGCTCAAGGCCCAGCTGACCTACCTGATCCAGTCCGGGCAGCTGAAGGCCGGAACGCAGCTGCCCACCGTGCGGCAGCTCGCGGGCTACCTGCGGGTCAACCGCAACACGGTCTCCAAGGTCTTCGCGGAAATGCAGCGCGAGGGGCACATCTCCTGCGAGCCGGGGCGGGGGTCCTTCGTGGCCCCCAAGAGCCTCCAGTCCAAGTCCAGGGTCGAACGCATGCAGAAGCTCCTGACGGTGGTCGACGGCGCGATCGAGCGGGCGTCGAGCCTGGGTTTCAGCGCCGAGGAGCTCTTCCTGACGCTTTATGCCCGCACCCAGGCCTCCCCGGAGGAGCCCGTGTTTTCTCGCCCGGTGGCCGCGCTGTTCACCGAGTGCAGCCAGGGGCAGCTCGATCTGTGGGCCTCCGAGATCCGGCGGGATTTGGCCATCCCGGTCGATTCCATGCTGGTCGACGAGTTCAAGAGCACGGTCCAGAAGGCCCCGGGGTCGCTCAAACGCTACGATGTCATCATCACCACCTTCTACCACATCCGCGAGGTCCAGGGGCTTTTGGCCGGGACCGGGATCGAAACGGTCGCCCTGATGGTGGACACGAGCCTCGAGACGCTGATGCGCCTCACCTCGCTGCCCGAGGGCACCACGGTCGGGGTGGCCTGCGCGGACCGGACCGGGGCCGAAAACATGCGCCTTTCGATCCAAAGGGCCGGCCTGAACCATCTGAAGGTCGTCCTGGGCTGCGGCGAGGAAAAGGGCAATCTTGAGAAGATGCTCGCCAAATCATCGGTGGTGGTCTGCTCCAGCCTGATCGAGGAAAGCGTCCGCAAGCTGGCCGCCAAGGGCACGGAGGTCCTCGTCGACCACAACCGTCTGGACCGCTCCGGCATCGAGATGCTCCGCTCCCGTCTGGCGGAGATTTCCTCAGGGAAACCCGGCCGCGAGCGGCCGCGCAAAGCCTGAGCGCACCGACAAGGAGGCAACATGCAAGAGTTGATGATCAATCTCGTCACCCTGGGGCTCGGGTTCTTCGCCCTGACCGGACCGGTCCTGTTTCTCATGACCGCCTTGAAGGCCCGCGATCAAAAGGAAGGCCGGCTCTATGCCCGGGTCCTCGGCGAATTGAACGCCCCGGACCTGCGCGGGCTCACCACCGTGCGGATCGACTGCCGGCCGCTCGGCCCGGACACGGTCCACATCGACCTGTGGGGCTGCCCGCCGCAGCGGGTCTGGGAGGTCATGCTGCGGGTTTCCGACCGGCTGCCCGCCGGGGTGAAGCTCGAGGTCGGCGGGATCACCGAATCCCGGCCCTCTTCCTCCTGGAACCTGACGGTGTCGAAACGCTGTCCGGCGATGTCCGGCTGCACTGCCTGACCCTGAGAGGGTTTAATTTAACCCGGCCGACAGCCGCTCTGGACCTGCCGGGCGCGAATCCCCGGCCGGCGGTTGGGCCCACAGAGGCGGCGGCGATGATGTTCGAAAGAGACTCGCTCAGGATTCTCGCGAAAGCGCTGGATGACCCTCGAAGGCGGGTTTGAGACCTTGCCCCCTGCCGCGCAGCGGTTGGATGTCCGGCGCGTGGAAGAGGTGATGCTCGAGCTCGCCGCCGCGATGCGCGACAACTACCCCTACTTCCACCCGCTCTACGCAGGGCAGATGCTCAAGCCGCCCCACCCCGTCGCCCGCATGGGGTACATGCTCGCCCTCTGGATCAACCCCAACAACCACGCCCTGGACGCCGGGCGCGCCAGCTCGCGGATGGAGAAAGAGGCGGTGGCCGAGATCGCCGGGATCTTCGGCTGGGACCGGTTCTTGGGGCACCTGACCGGCGGCGGCACCATGGCCAACATGGAGGCGCTGTGGGTCTCCGGCAAGCTTGCCCCCGGGAAAAAAGTCGTCGCCTCCGCCCAGGCCCACTACACCCACCGGCGTCTCTCCGAGGTGCTGGGCCTGCCGTTTGAGGCGGTGGCCTGCGATGCGCGGGCGCGGATGGACCTGAACGAATTGAGGAAGCTGCTCGACGGCGGGGAGGTGGGCACCGTGGTCGCCACCATGGGCACCACGGGCACGGGATCGGTCGACCCCCTGGCGGAGCTGTTCGCGCTCAAAGCGCAGTACGGCTTCCGCCTGCACGCGGATGCCGCCTACGGCGGCTATTTCGCCCTGGCGGACAACCTGGCGCAAGACACCCGCAGGGCCTTCGCGGCGCTCTGCCGAGGTCGACTCGATCGTGATCGACCCCCACAAGCACGGGCTGCAGCCCTACGGGTGCGGCTGCGTCCTTTTCCGCGACCCCGAGGTCGGCCGGTTCTACAAGCACGACTCGCCCTACACCTATTTCACCTCCGACGGAGCTTCACCTGGGGGAGATCAGCCTGGAGTGCTCCCGCGCGGGGGCTTCCGCCGTGGCCCTGTGGGTCACCCAGAAAATGCTGCCGCTTGTGCCCGGCGGGGAGTTCGCCGGGGGCCTGTCGCTCTCGCGCGGCGGCCGCCCTGGCATTGCACGCCCGGGTCGCCGCGGACCGGCGCTTCCGGACCATTATCGCCCCGGAGCTCGACATCCTCGTCTGGGCCCCGGCCGGGGAGAGCGCCGGCCGGATCTCGGCGCGCTCGCAACAGGTATTCAAGGCCGCGGCCGACAAAGACCTGCACCTGGCCCTCTTCAGCTACCCCTCGGCCCAGCTGCAATCCGCAATGGCAGGGAGTCGACTTCGACCAGCCGGAAGTCACCTGCCTGCGCGCCTGCCTGATGAAACCCGAGCACGTCGACTGGATCGATGCGATCTGGGAAATCCTCGACCGGGCGGTTGACGCCGCTGCGCTCGTCGGTTAAGACAACCCCATACTGGAACACATGCGGCCTGGAGGGGCACCGATGGAGCTCACCTGGTGGGGGACGGCGCATTTTCGCGTCGAGTCGAGCGGGGAGACGATCCTGATCGACCCGTATCTCTCCAGAAACGCGGCAGCGCGGCCCGTCGTGCCGCTGAAACCCGAGGCGGTGAGGCGTGCCGACCGGATCCTGGTCACCCACGGCCACTTCGACCACATCCTGGACGTGCCTGCCATCGCCGCTAAAACCCGGGCGACGGTCTACGCCGACCCGGTGGCCGGGGCCACCATGGTCAAAAACGGCCTCGACCCGCGGCGGCTCGTCGCCGTCGCCGCCGACGGACAAACGTTCGACTTCGGCGCCGTGAAGGCACAGGCCCATTTCAGCCGGCATGTGGTTTTCGACAAGCGCCTGCTGCTGACAACCCTCGCCAAAATCAACCTCCGCTTTTTCGAGATGCTGAAATACCTGCGCGATTACCCCTGCGGCCAGGTCCTCAGCTGGCGGCTCACCGCGCAGAAGACCTCGATCCATCATTTCGGAAGCGCCGGCGCGACACCGGACGAGCTCGCGCGGCTGGCCGCCCGGCCGACCGATGTCCTGCTGGTTCCGCTTCAGGGGCACACGCGCATCGGCGATATCGCCCTGGACTACGTCAAGACGCTGAAGCCCCGGATCGTCATCCCGCACCACCAGGATGACTTCTTCCCCCCCATCTCCCGGATGGTCGACATCGAGCCCTTTCTCCAAGCAGTAAAGGATCAATGCCCCGATACCCAAGTCGGGACACTGGCTCCGGGCGCGCCCTGGTCTCTCCGATTCTGAAGCGCAACCCTCAATAACTTCACGGCACTTTGCACATTGACAGGTTAGCCCTATTTCCGTAGAAGTGATGTCATCATAATCTTATCTGGCACCCAAACGGAGGAGGGCAGGCACCATGAAAAAGAGGTCCGTGATAGTGGCATGCGCTTTGATCCTGGTAGCCGGGTTGGTTTCGGCCGCGGAAGTCACGGTGGGGTCGATCACCCCGCTCTCCGGAAAACTCTCCGTGTACGGGGAGGGCTTCCAGCAGGCCATGCTCCTCGCCCTGGAGGAGGTGAACGCCGCGGGCGGCATCAAGGGCAGCCCGATGAAGATTGCCTTCGAGGACAACAACTCCACCTCGGCCGGGTCGGTGTCCGCCATCCAGAAGCTCATCACGGTCGACAAGCTGCCGCTGCTCTTCGGCCCGGCCGCCAGCTCGAACTATCTGGCGGTCTGCCCGATCGCGCAGCAGAACAAGACCATCCTGGTCGCGGCCGAGAGCGCCGCGGCGGAAATCTCCAAATGCGGCTCCTTCAACTTCCGCGTGTTTCCCTCCGACGCGCTTCAGGGCATCGGCGTCGCCGAGCTGACCGACGCGCTCAAATTCAACCAGGTGGTGCTGACCTACATCAACAACGACTGGGGGGTGGGGCTGGCCGAGATCTTCAAAAAGAAATACCAGGCCGCCGGCGGAAAGATCCTGGATGAGTTCGCCCATGACGAAGGCAAGACCGACTATCGCAGCGAGGTGCTGCGCATTAAAAAGAGCAGCCCCAAGGCGGTCGTCAACCTGACCTATATCAAAGAGGGCGCCACCATCCTGAAGCAGGCCTTCGAGGGCGGCCTGAAGACCCAGTGGCTGATGGGCTCCGCCTCCAAGTCCCCGAAACTGATCGAGCTGGCCGGGGAGGCCGCCGAGGGGGTCATCGGCACCTACCCCACCTTCTCCCAGGAAACCCCCGAGTACAAGGCCTTCAAAGCGGCCTGGGAGAAAAAATACCCCGACAAGAAAATCCCCGTCTTCGGGGAGTACAACTACGACATGGTCAAGCTGACGGCCAAGGCCCTCGGTCTCGCCAAGTCCATGAGCCCGGAGGACCTGCGGCAGGCCATGATCGCGGCCGGCAAGGGCTATGCGGGCGTCACGGGCGACAAAACCTTCGATGCGAACGGGGATGTCGGCGCCGTCTACGGCCGCTGGACGGTCAAGCAGCAGACCATCCAGGACTACAAATAACGATGTCATCTGAAGGCGCACCGACAACGCCGGCGGGCGGGTTCACCATGCACCGGGCCGCCGGCGGCCTCGGCCGACTGCCGGGTGCGCCGCCGAACCCCCTGTGATGTCCTATTACCTTCAGCTGCTCCTGAACGGGGTCATCGCCGGGTCGGTCTACGCGCTGTTCGCCGTCGGCCTGACCCTGGTCTACGGCGTGTTCCGGTTCATCAACTTCTCCCACGGGGAGCTCATCACCTGGGGGGCCTACCTGGCCCTGTTTTTTTCCGCCCCGCCGCTGTCGCTGCCGCTGGCGCTGGCGGCCGTGCCGGCCGTGGTCCTGACGGCCGCCATCGGTTTGTCCCAGGATTATTTCATCTACCGCCCCTTGCGGCGCGGCAGCCCGATCACGCTCCTGATCGCCTCGATCGGGCTCTCCTACCTGCTGCGCAATGCCATCCGCTTCATCTGGGGCTCGGACCTGATGACCTTTCACCTGCCGCCGACACGGGCGATCGAATTCGGCGGCTACTACGTGACGGAAACCCAGCTGCTCATGCTGGCGGCGGCCGTGGTCTTTCTGGCGGTCCTCTACGTCCTGCTGACCCGCACCCTGCTCGGCAAATCCCTGCGGGCCACGGCCGACAACCTCGATCTGGCCGCCATCATGGGGATCAGCATGGCGAAGGTCAGCGTGGCGGTCTGGGTCCTGGCCTCGGTGTTTGCGGCCGCCGGGGGCGTCCTGCTGGCGCTCGACACCAACCTGGACCCCATGATGGGCGCGGCCAACCTGATCAAGGCCTTTGCCGCGGTCCTGCTGGGCGGGGCCGGCAATGTCTGGGGGGCGCTCGCGGGCGGCCTGTTCATCGGGATCGCGGAAAACCTGGGGGTCGCCTTTATTTCGCCGGGCTACAAGGATTTTGTCGCCTTTGCCCTGATTTTCATGCTGCTGCTCTTCCGGCCGCGCGGGTTTTTCGGGGTGTTCTCCGGCGTCCGCTGAGCGGATTGGGGTTATGGATTATCTGCTGCACGTCCTGATTCTGGCGCTGATCTACAGCATCTTTGCCGTGTCGCTCAATCTCGAGCTCGGCTACGGTGGGCTCTACAATTTCGGGCACATCGCGTTTTTCGGGATCGGCGCCTACGCGTCGGCGCTGCTCAGCCGCCAGGGGGTCCCGGTGTCGGCCGCCATGATCCTCGCCGTGGGGGTCGCCGGGGTCGCCGGCGCGCTGCTGGCGGTGCCGGCCCTGCGGGTGTCCGGGGACTATTTCGGGATCGCCACCCTCGTGTTTGCCGAAATGTTCCGGCTGATCTGCCTGAACGAGCGCTGGCTGACCAAGGGCCCGATGGGGTTGCCGGGCATCCCCCGGCCGGGGTGGGTCGCCCCCGGGGTGGAAGGCATGCCGGCCTACCTGGTGCTGGCGGGGCTCGCCGCCGCCGCCGTGTTTCTGTTCGTGCGCCGGCTGGCCGGCGCCCCCTTCGGCCGGGCCCTCAAGGTGATACGCGAGGACGAGCACATCGCCCAGGCCTTCGGGAAGGATGTCCTGCGGCTCAAGATCAAGGCCATCGCCGTCGGGTCGGCCCTGGCCGGGCTGGCCGGCGCGCTGTGGGCCCACTACATCAGCTACATCAGCCCGGCCGACTTCACCCTGACCGAAACCATCCTGGTCCTGCTCTGCGTGGTGCTGGGCGGGCGCGCCACCGCCTGGGGACCGGTTCTGGGCGCTTTTGTGGTCGTCTTCTTCGGTGAGGTGATCCGGTTTCTGCCGATCCCCCCGGAGCTCGCCCGCTTCGTGGCGCCGCTGCAGGGGATGATCTATGGCGCCCTGCTGGTGGCGATCGTGCTGAAGATGCCGGACGGATTGATTTCCGAACACCGCCGCGCCGCAGCCTGAACGCCGGGAGCCACCGCCGTAAAGGAGAAGGGAAGGCCAAGGAACGATATGCTGCGGGTCCAGAATGCCACCAAGAGTTTCGGTGCCTTGACGGCCGTCTCCGATGTGTCCCTCGAGCTGGGAAAGTGCGGCATCACGGGGCTGGTGGGCCCGAACGGCAGCGGCAAGAGCACCCTGTTCCACCTCATCACCGGCTTCTATCGCCTGGACCGCGGGTCGGTGTTTTTCGACGGGCGTTCGATCGCAAACCGGCCCCCGCATCAAATCAGCCGCCTCGGCCTGATCCGAAGCTTCCAGCACACCCGGCCCCTGCCGTTCATGAGCCTTGCCGACAATCTGATCGCGGCCGCGCCGGCCCAGAGCGGGGAGCGCATCTGGCCGCTTTTTTTCGCGCCCGGCCGCGTACGCCGCGAGGAGCGCGCGCTCAAGGAGAAGGCCCGCGGCATTCTCGAACTGCTCGACCTGGCGCCCCTGGCGGGTGCGCTCGCCGGCCGTCTCAGCTACGGCCAGCAGAAGCTGATGGAGCTCGGCCGGATCCTCATGGCCGACCCGCGTCTGATCCTGCTCGACGAGCCCACGGCCGGGATCAACCCCACCCTGATCCGCCGGCTGGTCGAGGTGGTCCACCGCCTCTGCGAACAGGGCATCCAGGTCTTTCTGATCGAGCACAACATGCCTTTGGTGGCGGAGCTCTGCCGGCACCTGTTCGTGATGGACTCGGGGGAGCTCATTTTTTCCGGGACGCCCGAACAGGCCCGCAAGGAGCCCCGCGTCATCGAAGCCTACCTGGGACGGCCAAGCCATGCTGCTTGAGGTGGAGCGGATAGACGCCGGCTATGGCCGGGTGCGGGTGCTCGAGGGGGTATCCCTTTCGGTCGCGGCCGGCGAGGTCGTCAGCATCATCGGCCCCAACGGGGCCGGGAAGTCCACCGTGCTGCGAACCGTGGCGGGCCAGCTACAGCCTGCGGCCGGCACGGTCCGCTACGACGGGCGGGACATCACCCGTCTTTCCATCGCCGAGCGCAGCCGGCGCGGGCTGGTGTTCGTCCCCCAGGGGATGAACGTGTTCCCGAATCTCACGGTCCGGGAGAACCTGGAGATCGCCGGGCTGATGATCGACGGCAAGCAGGCGCGGCAGCGGGCAGTCGACGACACCCTGGAGCACTATCCGGCCATCGGCCGCAAACGGAACCAATTCGCCCGCGACCTTTCGGGCGGCGAGCGTCAGCTGCTGGCGCTCAGCCGCACCCGGGTCCTGCGCCCGCGCCTGGTGCTCCTGGACGAGCCCTCCCTCGGCCTGGCGCCGCTTTTGGTGGATCACATCTTCGAGGAAATCGTGCACCTGACCCCGCTGGGGGTGTCGGTCCTGCTGGTCGAGCAGAACGCCCGCAAAGCGCTGTCCATATCGGACCGCGGCTATGTCCTGGAGCTCGGCCGCAACCGCCTCACGGGAACCGGCCGCGAGCTGATTCACGACGATGAGGTTAAGCGCCTGTATCTGGGCGGTTGAACCGGAAGGAAACGTTGATATGAAATATCCGACCTTGAAACGCGTCTTTTGCCTGGCGGCCCTGTTGTCTCTGGCAGCGGCATCCGCGCTGTCGGCCGCCGGCCGGCCCGCCGACCCGGAGCTGCTCTTTGTCATGCCCGCCAAGGGCTTCTTCGCGATCGACGATCTCAAGCGCCCCATCGACCCGCAGCGCCTGGACGCCGTCCTGATGTCCGCGGCGCTCTTCCACGAGACCAACGAGCACCGCCGGCTCTACTCCAAACCCCGGCTCGTCCATTCGGCGCAGCTGGACCGGGCCGCGCAGACCCATGCCGAGAGCATGGTCAAGCATGATTTCCTCGCCCACGAGAACCCGAAGGAGCCCGAGCTCGCGACACTGCAGCAGCGCGTCAAAAAAGCGGGCCTGGGCGAGCCCGGCTACCTGGCGGAGAACATCGCCACCCAGTTCGGCCTCCAGTACCGGGCGGGGACCCCGGTCTACACGGTCGAGCGCAACGGCGAGCGCGGTTTCAGCACCAGCGCGAACGGCCCCCTGATCCCCCGGCACACCTACCGCTCCTTTGCCGCCGCCGTGCTCGAGGACTGGATGGACTCCCCCGAGCACCGGGACAACATCCTCTCCGACAAACCCGATTCCCTGGGGGCCGGCTGCGCCTCTAAAAAGAACGATCTTGGAATGGCCACGCTCACCTGTGTGCAGGTGTTCTCCGCGCCGTAGCCCGGATTCGTCATGAACTATCCGGGTCAGTCCGGGTTCGGGGTCACGTCCGGTTCCACCTGGTAGGCATTGGCGATGCGGTTGGTCCCGTTGAAGACGTCCACCACGGCCACGATCTCGCCGATGGCCTCGTTGTCCAGCCCGAGCCGCTTCACGGCGGCGCTGTGGGAGTGGATTCAGTACTCGCAGTTGTTGGTGATGGAGACCGCCAGGGCGATGATCTCCTTGGTGCGCAGATCGAGCTTTCCGGGCTGCATGACGGCCTTGAGCTTCTGCCAGGTGGCCTCCAGGTGGACCGGGTTGATCGAAAGCGCCTTCCAGAAGTTGGGGATGAAGTCGATCTTCTTGGTGGCCTTGATGTCTTCGTAGACCGCCTTCACCTTGCCGGCGGCCTCCTGTTCAGATACCGTGCGGAAGAGGGCCATGGGGGTAACTCCTTTTCAGGGTTGAAGGAACCAATCCGTTTCAAACCGCTGCAGGTCCGGATGCCTGTCTCTGTTTCGGATTTAGCAAAGCAGACCGGGCGATCAACCAAAAGTTGGCGGCCGGGCGATCCGCGCGCTCTGCCCGGCCGGCCCCACTCCCGGACATTTCATGGCGGTTCGGCCAAGGCGATGCCTCGGCAGCTGCAGGTCGGTTCTTGACGGTGTCGCGCGGTGCTGATATGCAGAAGCCTGCGGCCCTTGCGGGTAATTGACGTTTTTCCGGAAGGTTGCCCGCAGGCGCGCGGCCCTCTGACCTGATGGCCGGGCGGGTCCATAGCGGTGAGGCAAAAACCTGAGTTTGGACAGGAGCATGAAGATGATGCGAGTCGGTTTTGTCGGCTGGCGCGGCATGGTGGGCTCGGTGCTCATGGGCCGCATGAACGCGGAGAAGGATTTCGACTTGATCGACCCGGTGTTCTTCACCACGTCCAATGTCGGCGGGAAGGGGCCTGAGATCGGCCGGGACCTGCCGGCGCTCAAGGACGCGCGGGACATCGACGCGCTCAGGGCGATGGAGATCGTCATCTCCTGCCAGGGCGGGGACTACACGACCGCGGTCTACCCCAAGCTGCGCGCGGCCGGGTGGAAGGGCTACTGGATCGATGCGGCATCCACCCTGCGCATGACCCCCGATGCGATCATCATCCTCGACCCGGTCAACCTGAAGGTGATCGAGGACGGTCTGACCCGCGGCGTCCGCAACTACATCGGCGGCAACTGCACGGTGTCGCTCATGCTCATGGCCCTGGGCGGGCTATACGCGCACGATCTGGTCGAGTGGATGAGCGCGATGACCTATCAGTCGGCCTCCGGGGCCGGGGCCAACCACATGCGCGAGCTCCTGAAGCAGATGGGCTCGGCCCACGGGTCCGTCAAGGATCTCCTGGACGACCCCGCCGGCGCGATCCTGGACATCGACCGGAATGTCGCCGCGCACGTGCGCTCGGGCGACTACCCCACGGAGTTCTTCGGCGCCCCGCTCGCCTGCTCGGTCATCCCGTGGATCGACAAGGCGCTCGAGAACGGCCAGAGCAAGGAGGAGTGGAAGGGCCAGGCCGAGACGAACAAGATCCTCGGCCGCGAGGAAAACCCGGTTCCCGTCGACGGCACCTGCGTGCGCGTCGGCGCCATGCGCTGCCACAGCCAGGGGCTCACGATCAAGTTGAAGAAGGACCTGCCGCTCGACGAGATCACCGCGCTGATCGCCGGCCACAACCCGTGGGTCAAAGTGGTCCCGAACGAGCGCGAGATCTCGGTCAGGGAGCTGACCCCGGCCGCGGTCACCGGCACGCTCACGGTGCCGGTCGGGCGCCTGCGCAAGATGAACATGGGGCCGACCTTTCTGAACGCCTTCACCTGCGGCGACCAGCTCCTGTGGGGCGCGGCCGAGCCGCTCAGAAGAATGCTGCGGATCGTGGTGGAAAGGGTTTAGACCATGGAGAAAAAAACGGATAACCCCGTCCTGGAGATCTTCTCGGATTTCATCTGACCCTGGTGCTACTTCATTACCGGGCGTAGTGAAAGACTGAAGCAGGAATTCCGGGTCGACCTGCGGTGGACGGCGTTCCCGCTCCACCCGGAGATCGCCGCCGAGGGGGTCACGCTCGAGCGCCTGTTCGCCGGACGCCCCGTCAACATCGCCGAGATGCTCCAGCGCCTGGAGCAGACCGCGCGGGGCCTGGGGCTGCCCTTCGGACCGCGCCGCATGAGCTACAACTCGCGCCGGGCCCAGGAGGCGGCCAAGTGGGCCGAGGCCCACGGGATGGCGGACGCCTTCCACGACGCCGTCTTCCGGGCCTATTTCGTCGAGGGCCGGAACCTGCACGAGATCGACACCCTGACGGGGGCGGCCGAGGCCGTCGGCTTGAAGGGCGAAGACCTGGCCGAGGCCATCCACGGCCGGACCTATGCGGAGGCCGTCGACCGGGATTGGCGGCGCTGCCGGGAGCTCGGCATCAGCGCGGTCCCGACCTTCCGCATGAACGGCGCCACCCTCGTGGGGGCCCAGCCCTACGAGCAACTGGCCGCGCTGATGACCGCCCAAGGTGTCCCGGTGCGTCATCCGGGCGTGACGACCTAGTCCCTCTTCCGCCTGCCCCTATTTGAAAAGGGCCCGTGCGGCGTTGCGGTTTTCCTTGCTCCATTTCGGGCAGAAGGCCGGCCGGCCCTGCATGACGAGCTCCATGCAGGCGTTGCACCTGGGGCTGCAGGCGACGATCTCCCGAGCGCGCCCCTGCCGGGCCTTTACCCCCCACTCGGGGTCGGCCCAGAGCACGCGGGCCAAGCCGATGAGATCGGCCTTTCGATCGGCCAGGATCGAGTCCGCCAGGGCCGGCGACTGGATCCGGCCGGCGGCGATGACCGGCACCTTCACCTGTTTCTTGACGGCGGCGGCCAGGCCCAGCATGTAGCCGGGCCGTTTCGAGCGGCGCACGACCTCCGGCAGAGAAAAAGACTCGTAGGTCCCGCCCATGACCGAGATGTAGGCGACCCCGGCGGCGGACAAGGCGCGCGCAAAAATTTCCGACTCCTCGAGCTTGAGCCCCTCAGGCAGCCACTCATCGGCCAGAAACCGGTACCCCACCGGAAAATCCCCCACGGCGTCCTTGACCCGCGCGAGCACCTCCAGCGGAAAACGCATGCGGTGTTCAAGCGGGCCGCCGTAGCCGTCCGTACGTCGGTTCGTGCGCGGGGAGACGAACTCGGAGAGGAGATACCCGGTTCCGCCGTGAAGCTCCACCAGGTCGAAGCCGGCGCGCTTGACCCGCAGGGCGGCGGCGGCGAACTGCTTCTGGATCGTCGCGATCTCCCGGCGCGTGAGCTCCCGCGGCGTCCGACCGAAGGCCGGAACCGCCGAGGGGGCCACGCGGTGCGGCCGTGCCGGCAAAGCGGCCGGCATGGTTGATCTGAAGCGCGGCCAGGGACTTGTGGGTCTTGATGGCGCCGGCCAAACGCGCGAGACCGGGAAGATACCGGTTGTGATCGCAGCGCAGGGTGCGCGCCGACCCGCGGCCGCCGGGGGCCATGGAGGCGTTTTCGACCACGATCAGGGCGGCGCCGCTCCGCGCCATGAGCCCGTAGTGATCGAGGATCAGCGGCGACACCCCCCCGCCCTCGGCGGCGTAGCCCAGGTAGAGCGGTGCCATGGTGATGCGGTTCTTCAACCGCAGACCGGCCAACTTCAGCGGCTTGAACAGATGGGGAAAGTTCCTGGCTGCCATGCGGACACCTCCTTTGCATGCGGGTCGGGCTTCCCATAAACTGGCATTTTTTTTGTGAGGGCGGCATCTTGCCGCGATCGTCGTGGCGGGTAGCACTCCCACATGGGATATCACTTCATGACCGAATAGGATGGCGCTGCGCGCCATAACCCGCTTGTTTCGAAGCCGTCAAGGCGGCTCAACGCCAGGTGATCCGGGGCGGCAGGCGCTCGGGGAGCCGGAAATAGCGCGCCTTCGGGGTGCCCAGCATCAGGGGGTAATGATGGGGGTGCCCGTCGGGGATGCCGACCGCCTGCTTGAGCGCCGGGCTCGCCAGCATGGCCCCCTGGAGCAGCCCCGCCCAGCAGGTCCCCAGACCCGCCGCCGCGGCCGCCAGCTCCAGGTAGGACAGGGCGAGGCTGACGTCCACCATGCCGCTGCGCGCTTCCCTGGGCGCGGAGGCCGCCACCAGGGCCGGCGCGCCGCGCAGCACGGCATCGTAGCCGGCATCCCAGGCGGAGACCAGCAGCGGCAGGTAGGGCGCCGCGCCGCCGGGGTTTTCCTTGAGCACGGTGCGCATCCACGCCACCGTGGCCTCGGCCAGTTCCCGGATCCGGTCCCGGTCCGTGAAGACCTGCCACACCACCGGCTGGCCGTTGCTGGCCGTGGGGGCATAGCGGGCGGTTTCAATCAGTCTCTGGATCGTTTCCTTTTCGACCGGCCGGTCTTTGAAAAAACGGATGGAGCGGCGTGAGCGCAGAAACTGGACGGCCTGCTCCTCACCGATGACCCGCTCTTTTATGATGGGCGGACAGCGCTCGAGCGGAACCTCGGCATGGCTGAGGGCCCCGTGAGGGCAGACCGCCACGCAATGCCCGCACCGGATGCAGAACGGCTCCGCCCCCGGGGCCAGTTGAGGATAGGTTTCCCCTTTCTTTTGGTGAATGATGGCCGTCGGGCACTCGCGGGCGCAGATTCCGTCTTTTTTGCACTTGCTCTCGTCAACAAGCAGAAGTCCCATGTCGCGTCAACCTCCGGTTCGATGTCATGGCCCGGGTAGGCCCGGGCCAAGGCAGCATAGCGCATGGCCGCAGGCACATGCAAGCCCCTCCGCCGCGGCCGCGGGCCCCCCCGGCGCTTGGGTTTGGGGGGTCGAATCGGTGCGCCGGCTGCACGTCGCAGACGCGGCGCACCCAGTCCCCTTGGCCCCCGCCGCCCGTCCCGGGCCGGGTCCACGAAAAACCCCGTATTTTCCCGACAAATATATAGTGCTCTAGTAACCGCTCAAGGCCGATCATAGATGTTAAGATACATTAACTTGAAACCGACATGCGACCTGCGGATTATGGAATCGGTGAGAACGGCGATTTTGGATCTTGTCAGAGCCATGGTGAAAGACAAGGACGGGGTTTCCGTCACCGAGCGCCAACACGATTATTAAATCGGCAGCCAAACACGCAAAGGTCGTCATGCCGGACTTGATCCGGTATCCACACTCTTCCTTGGATTCCGGCTTCCGCCGGAATGACGATTATTGGCATATTCAATTGCCGGAGTAATAAAAGGACTGCACTCCCATTTTTACCCTCAATCCGGAGAACCCTCCCGGATGGCGTCGAGGAAGATCTCCCCGAACTGCTCGAGCTTCTTCTCGCCGACGCCGGTGACGCTCAGAAGCTCATCGCGGGTCGCGGGCCTGAGGGCGGCCATTTCGACAAGGGTCTTGTCGTGGAAGACGCAGTAGGGCGGCAGCCCCAGGCTTTCCGAGACCTCCCGCCGCACGGCGCGCAGCTTTTCGAAAAGCCGGCGGTCGGGGTCGTGGTCGCTCAAGCCGGGACGGGGGCGGGGCTTTTTGACCTTCTTCCCGGCGGGCGAGCGGCCGGGGTCCCTGCGCAGGCGGATCGGCACATCCCCTTTCAGCACCGGCCGGCTTTTCTCGTTCAGCCGGAACCCTGAAATATCGCCCGGGTCGACCGTCAGAAACCCGCCGGCGACCAGCTGCCGGAACACCGAGCGCCATTCGACGGCGGAGAGGTCATCACCGACCCCGAAGGTTTTGAGCCGGTCGTGGCCCAGCCGCTCGATGCGTTCGTTGGATTTCCCGACCAGGACATCGACGAGATGCGCGGCGCCGAAGCGCTGCCCGGTCCGGTAGACGCAGGAGAGCGCCTTCTGGGCCGCCACGGTGCCGTCCCAGGCTTCCACCGGCGCGCGGCAGTTGTCGCAGTTCATGCAGGGGGTGGGATAAAGTTCGTCGAAATACCTCAAAAGGGCGACCCGCCGGCACTCCACCGTCTCGCAAAACCCCAGAAGGGCATCGAGCTTGCGGGTCTGCACGCTTTTGAAGACCTCGTTCCCCTCCGAGCCGTTCAGAAGCTTGCGCATGGCCACCACATCGGCGAGCGAGTAAAGCATCCAGGCGTCCGCCGGGCTGCCGTCGCGCCCGGCCCGGCCGGTTTCCTGGTAGTAGGACTCGATGCTGGACGGCAGGTCCAGGTGGGCGACGAAGCGCACGTCCGGCTTGTCGATCCCCATGCCGAAGGCGATGGTCGCCACGACGACCAGGCGATCGGCCTCGATGAAGCGCTTCTGGTTTTCGAGCCGCTCGGCCTGGGGCAGGCCGGCGTGGTAGGAGAGGGCGTCGACCCCTTTCTCCCGGAGCCATTGCGCCGTTTCGTCCGCCCGCCGCCGGGTCCTCACGTAGACGATCCCCGGCTCCTCCGGGTGCTCGTCGCGGATAAAGCGCAAAAGCTGGCTTTTGCCGTTTTCCTTGAGCTGGACCCGGTAGGCGATGTTGGGCCGGTCGAAGCTCGAAACAAAGTGAACCGCGTCACGCAGCTTGAGCTTCTCGAGGATGTCCCGGCGGGTGTGGGCGTCGGCCGTGGCCGTGAGGGCGATCCGCGGCACGCCCGCAAAGCCGCTCGTCACCGCGGCGATCTGCAGGTATTCCGGCCGAAAATCGTGCCCCCACTGGGACACGCAATGGGCCTCGTCGATGGCGAACAGGGCGACCGGGATTCGCGCGAGCAGCCCCTGGAAGCTTTCCGTCATCAACCGCTCCGGGGCGACGTAGAGGATGTCGGTCGCCCCGCACGATGCCCGCCGCTGCACACCGGCCGCCTCATCGCGGGAGAGGCTCGAGTTCAAAAAGTCCGCCCGGACCCCGTTCTGGCGCAGGCCCTGGACCTGGTCCTGCATCAGTGCGATCAGGGGGGAGACGACGATCCCGACCCCCCGGCGCAGAATCGACGGGATCTGGTAGCAGAGGGACTTGCCGCTTCCGGTCGGCATGAGGGCGAACACGTCGCGGCCCTCGAGCAGGCCTTGAATGATCTCGCGCTGGTGGGCCCGGAACTCCTTGAACCCGAAATAGCGTCGCAGGACGCTTTTGGGGTCCACGTGGTCGCCTCCCTGCCCAGGCGCCCCCGCCGGGAGAATGGGCGCCACTTGTTTCATCGGGCCGGCTTCGACGCGCTCGCCTTCAGGGCGCCGACCAGTTCCTTGACGTCTTTCGGCGGCACGGGGAACTCCGGTTTGGCCGTCATGCGGATGGCCCCCTCCGGGCAGCCGCCGGCGCAGACCGCGCAGCCGAAACAGCGGTCCAGGTCGACCTCCGGCAGGCTGGTGTTCCCCATGGCGAGCGCGGCGGCGGGGCAGCGCTCGATGCAGGTCCCGCAGGCCGCGCACAGGTCCGGGTCGAAGGCGGGCAGAAACCCCGAGTTGAACACCCAGGCGGGCTTGGGCTGCTTCAGCACGCCCTTGATCACCTCGCAGTGCCAGCGGTCGCAGTTGCAGATGAAATCGATGTCCTCGGTGGTGTTGCGGCTCATGTGGACCAGACCGGCGTCCTCGGCGGTTTTCAGAAGCGCGAGGGCCTCTTCCTTGGTCAGCCGCCGCCCCCCGAGGCGCTCGATGGCGTACTCCGCGCCTTTCCCGAACCACATGCAGACCTCCATGGGCATCCCGTGGACGTCCTCCCCCCGCAGCTTCGCCGCGTGGCGGCAGTAGCAGGTCCCCACCCCGATCACATCGTACTTGTCGATGTAGGTGGCCATCTGGTCGTAGGTGTGAATGGTGTTGCCGGCGGCGATGGTCCGGTCCACCGGGATCACCCGGGTGGTGGGGTAGGTGACCCTGGCCTCGCCCTGGGCGGCGTTGAAGGCCTGCTTGTAGGCATGGATGAGCCGCGCGGCGCGCTCCTCGCGCGGACCCGTGCGCCCCGACATGAACTGATATTCGAAGATGCCCGGCATGAACGGCACCCCCTGGTAGACGCGCACGCCGTCGACGACAAAGGTCGCACAGAGCCCCTTGTCGGCCAGGGCGTCGAGCGCCGCGGCGGTCTGCGCCTCGTCGCGTCCCAGCGCCCGGGCCACCTCGGCCGCGGCGGCCGGCATACGCGGCAGGGCGTTGTTGAGCGCGGCCTCCTCGGGCGTGAAGAGGGCCTCGACCATCGCGAAAAACTCGGGGATATCCATGCCGGCATACGGCCCACGCCGACTCTTCATCACTTCAAGCAGATCCCGGTACACTTGCGCAGCCATCGATATTCCTCCATATATAACGGGCGTTCCAACTCCTCCGCACACCTATACCGCGGCAGGAAGCCTAAAACAAGCTCAATGGGGCGGGGTCAATTCCGGGTCCGGCCGCAATCCGCAGGTGGCGGAGCAGGCGGCATTTGACAGGGCGGGGATCGGGCTTAAGTTTTCATACACAACCAACCAGGAGGTGTCTTATGGCAGCGATCCAATGGCTCACGTCCTTCAACGAAGGAATGTCCGCGGCGAAAGCCGACAAAAAGCTGGTATTTCTCGATTTTTTCAACCCCAACTGAATCGGCTGCAAACAGATGGACGCGGTCGCGTACCCCGATGCAGCAGTGGTTCAGTTCATCAGTGAACACCTCATCCCGCTTCGAATTGCCTCCGATCACGCCGAGCTTGGCCCCAAGTTCCGGATCAAGTGGACCCCCTCGCTGTTGATTCTCGACCACGATGGCGTGGAGCATCACCGGACCCTTGGGTTTCTCGCCCCGCGGGAATTCATCGCATCGCTTCTCATGGGAATGGGCAAGGCCCGCTTCAACCGGGCCGAACGCCCGGCGGCGATCAAGTTTTTCGAAAGGATCCTCGCGGAGTTCCCGAAAAGCTTTCAGGTGCCGGAGGCGATCTACCTGATGGGTGTCAGCCGTTACATCGAGACCAAGGATGTCGCCCACCTGGTCGGGATCTACGACCGCCTCGCCGCCGAGCACCCGCAAAGCCGGTGGCTGATGCGCGCCGACCCCTACCGCCTGCTGAAAAAATGACCTCATGATCCGGCCGGGGAATCGCCTCGCCAAAACGTCACGGCGGGGCCCCGAACGAAAAAGATGTCCCTTAATTTCAAGGCTCTTTCTTCTCATGAAAGGGCCTTGGCTTTTTCACGGGCTTGTCAATCGCTGCGGCGGCACCCTCGGTTGGAAAAATAATTCCATCAGGTCCCCTAATTTTTATTAAGATTCCCCAAATCCTGCCGATAGTCAAACCATACTGAGTGTGTTCCCAACACCTCCGCGCAAACGCTTCAGTCCCAGGGCGGCCGCTGCGGATCTGATTGAAGACACGCGCAATCAGCTGAGTTCCCCCCGTTACGCCTGCTCACCGCGCTACGGATTCGGTCAAAGGGGTAAAGCGGTAATCGGGTATCGCCTCTGAGAGTGAATCGATCGATCTATGGAATATACAAGGGTGCACCTCCGGCGACAGCCATCTCGAATGACCGCGGTCGGCACAGCGAACGAGAGGCGTTTGGCGATAAAATTTTCGCCTTATCGGAATGATCCCAACGGGCCGGGCAATGGTCGCCCGAATAACACACACCTGCGAAAACAAGAGGAGAAGCGCAAATGAAAAAGGCGGTTTTGGTGTTGGTAGCGGTCTCTTTGATGGTCATCGGCGGAACATCGGCACAGGCGGCTGAAAAGGCGCCTCAGAAAGTGGTCGACCTGGCCAACTCAAGCCTGGCGCAACTGGGAACCGACCCGGCCATCGTGGCGGCGGTGAAGGCTGAAAACGCCAAAGGTAAAACCCTGGCGCAGATCCAGGAACTCGACAAGAAATGGATGGCCACGGCCGGAATCGCCGACTACATGAAGGCCTTGATGGATTCAGAATGCGGCCGGCACCTCAAGAAAACCCAGTCCAGCCAGGCTTATTTTGCCGAAATCTTCGTGATGGACAACCAGGGCGCCAACGTGGCCATGTCCGACAAGACCTCCGACTACTGGCAGGGGGATGAGGCCAAGTTCACCGAGTCCTTCAAGGGTGGGGCCGGCGCGGTCCACATCGGCGATGTCAAGTTCGACGACAGCGCCCAGGCGTACCTGGTGCAGGTTTCGGTTCCGGTCAAAGACGGCGACAAGGTCATCGGCGCCATGACCATCGGCATCGATGTCGACAAGCTGAAATAACTCGCCCCCGATAGGGTTTTGTGGACCGGGGCCCCGTCTGGCCCTTTAGTTCGATTCACAAGGGGAGATCTCTTGACAATGAAAAAAGACTCAAAGCACACCGTGGGCGTCAAACTGGCGCTCGGATTTACCGCGATGCTCGTTTTCATGGCCGCCGTCGGCCTGACCGGGTTCCTCGGCATGGAACGCATCAACAAGGACCTCGACATCATCGCCTCCGTCAACCTCCCGAGCATCGACTATCTCATCCAGGTCGACCGCGACCTTCAGCAGCTTCTGGTGGCCGAGCGGTCGATGATCTTTGCGAACACCGACACCGAGGTGTTCAGGCAATTGGTCAAGGAATACGAGGAAAACCTGCAGCAGTCCGACCAGCGCTGGCAGAAGTACAAGGCCATCGCGGTGCTTCCCGAGGAAAAAACCATCATCCCCAAATATGAGAAAGCGCGCGCGGAGTGGACGGCGATCTCCCGGAAGGTGGTCGAAGGGCGGACCGCCGACACGCGGGAGGGCCGCCGGGAAGCTCTCGACCTGAGCTTGGGAACAGCGCGGGCCAAATTCGAAGAGATGCGGGGCCAGATCAACCTGCTGACGGACCTGATTCTCAAAAAAGCCGGAGAGGACCGAAACGATGCCGAAAGCACCTTTAGGAACGCCCGGATCACGCTGTTCATCACCATTGGCCTGGGCCTGGCTGTCGGCATCCTGCTGATGGTCTTTATCGGCGGGAGCGTGACCAAGTCCTTGAAAAAGGTGATCCAGGGATTGACCGAAGCTTTCGAGCAGGTCTCCTCGGGGGCCGTGCAGGTGTCTTCGGCCAGCCAGCAATTGGCCCAGGGCTCATCCGAGCAGGCCGCATCCATCCAGCAGACTTCGGCGTCATTGGAGGAGATGGCCGCGATGACGAAACAAAACGCCGATCACGCCCGGCAGGCCAACTCCCAGATGGAAGAGGCCAAACAGGTGGTCGGCGCGACGAATGAGTCCATGGGACAATTGGTCAACTCGATGAGTGAAATCGCAAGAGCCAGCGAGGAAACCTCGAAGATCGTCAAAACCATCGACGAGATCGCCTTCCAGACCAACTTGCTCGCCCTTAACGCCGCGGTCGAGGCCGCCCGGGCCGGGGAAGCCGGGGCCGGGTTCGCGGTGGTGGCCGACGAGGTGCGCAACCTGGCCATGCGGGCCGCCGAGGCCGCCCGCAACACGTCCAATCTCCTCGAGAAGACCGTCACCCGGGTGAAGGACGGCTCCGACCTGATGGGACGGACCAACGAGGCTTTCCAAAAAGTTGCCGGAAGCGCTTCGAAGGCGGCCGAGTTGGTGGGGGAGATCGCCGCGGCCTCTGCCGAACAGGCTCAGGGCATCGGCCAGCTCAACACCGCCGTCAGCGAGATGGAACAGGTGACCCAGCAGAATGCGGCCAGTGCCGAAGAATCCGCCTCGGCCGCCGAAGAGATGAGCGCCCAGGCCGAAACCATGAAAGAGATGGTGGAGGTCCTGGCGGCGATGGTAAACCGTTCTTCGAAAAACCGTCCGGACGCCGCCCCCGGGTCTAACGACCAGCGCAAGAGCATTCGTTTGCAGAAAGCCGTCGCACGGCGGCCCGACAGGGCAAAATCGACCGCCCCTGCCGCAACCCCGAAAGCGCATTCGGTGGCTCAGGAGATGATTCCTCTCGAGGAATTCGACGAAAGCCTCAAGGAGTTCTGATCGGTTCTCCTTGGACCGCAACGGCAGAGGGGCGAGCCCCTTCTGCCGTTTTGATTTGAAGCTCCTTGCCCCACGCGATCGGGAATGCGCCCGCTATCGCGGTCCAACCCCTTCGCGCCCGGGGTGCGCGCTTGTTTTTCTTCCGCCTGTTGGGGTATGATTTTGATGACTCGTGCGTCACAGGCCGGATTGAAAGCCCGATTATGGGACCCAAACCATTTGGAGCCGGGATCTATGCGATGCATCGCCATCAGGCTGGGGGTTTGGTTATGGGTGCTGCACGCCGCCATGGCCTTCGCGGCCCCGCCCGAGACCGCGGACAGCTCCGCCTGGTCCAGCTCAACCCCCCTGACCATCCCCCACGCGCTGCGTCTGGAACATTTCCGAAAGGGGAACCTGGCCCCCAATCCTTCTTTCGAAAATCAGACTGGTGCGAAGCGCACGCAAACCTCGCGCAAAGGCGCCTTTGCGGTGCAGGGGTGGAGCCGCGTGGGGGAGCACGTGCAATGGGTCGATGCGGACCAAGACCCCTTTACGCCGGAGGAGGTGGATTCCGGGCGGCACGCCATCAAAATCGTCCGCGACCGCGCGCATGAAACGGATGCGGCCGAAGGCGTACTCAGCGATTTCATTCCGGTCATACCGGGCAATTACGATTTCACCTATGCGGTCAGGCTGAAAGACGTATCCGGGAACCGGCCACGCCTGGGGTCCCGTCTGGATGACGCCGTCTTCGTCAAGGTATTGTTTTACGATTCCGGCAAAAAGCCCTTGGACCCGAAAGTCATGAACCCGGTCTTCAACCGGCTCCTCGACAACTCGAACAAGAGCTTCACGTTTTCCACCTACTGGCGGATCGACGAATTCCCCTGGGCCCGGGTCACGGCGCGCTCTTACAATTACCCGTTCTCCGAGGGCGACCTGCCCGACCGGACCCGCTATGTGCGCCTGTTTCTCGGCCTGAAAGGCAGGGGCGCCATGTGGCTGGACGCCGTCGATTTCCGTTTCTCGAAATGGAACTTCAGCGCCTTGGAGCGCATGGCGCCTTTCTTCGACAAACCGCTTGAAAAGGAAATCAGCCTCATTCCGACCCCGCGCCGCATCCGGATGCGGGAGCCTGTCGTGTATGGCGATTCTGGAGTGGCCGCCCCCCCCGCCCCCGTGATCGTGCTGCCTGAAACCCCGGCGCCGGCGGAGATGTTCGCGGCGCGGCTGCTGCAGGAAAAACTCGATGCCGTCATCGCCCGCACCGCGGCCGAAGCCTCTGGTGCGGCCGTCAGAACGCGGGTCGTCACCGGCCGCTTCGACCCGGATGAGGCCGCCGGCAGCCGCCTGATCTTCTCCATCGGCCACACGGTCCTCCTGCGGGAGCCGGCGCCGGAACCACCCCTGACGCCGCCCCCGGCCCACGGGGAAGGCTATATCATCGAAAGCCGCAGCCGCGGCCCCTGCACGGTGGTTTTTCTCCTCGGGACAGGTGCCACCGGCACCTTCAACGCCGCGGCCACGGCCGTTCAGCTTCTGGAGGACACACGCTGCGTTTTTCAAGACGCTGCCGTCTATGACTACCCGGACTTTACCGGCCGCGCCTATGTCTTTCCGTCATGGAGCGATGCCTCTGAGCTGCGAGACCATCTGAACCAGCTGAAAAACATGGCGGCCTATAAGCTGAACAAGGTCTACGCGGGACTCCACGGCCACACGCCGCGGTGGTATGCGCCGAACGACGCTTTTCGGGAGGGAATCGCCGCGCTCGGTCGGGCCTGCCGGGAGAGCGGCGTCATGCAGCTGGCGATGATGGTAAATCCCTATGCCCACTTCGAGTTCATGCCGCCGGCGGAAAGCCTGAGCGATGAATCCCGGTACACCTGGACCCACAGCGACCCGAAGAGCCTCGAAATGCTCAAGAGTGTCTTCAGCATCGGGTTGGATGCGGGCGCGGGGACGATCATGCTCCTGTCCGACGACTTCGTGCCGCACGAGGGAAAGAACCGGATGAACTACTCCCTGTTCACCGCGGAGGACAAAAGCCGGTTCGTCAACCTCCAGAATGCTCAAGCATACGTCATCAACAACCTCCGCAACTGGCTCAACGAGGGCTACCCCGGCGTCCGCCTCGAGTTCTGCCCGCCCTGGTACAACAACGAGTTCATCGACCGCAGCGAGGGGAGGGCCGAGGTTTACTTCAAGGAGCTTGCGGCCCAGATACCGGAGGAAATCGCCATCGTCTGGACGGGTCCGACCGTGAGGTCGCTGACCGTCGACATGGCCGACCTGCAGCGCTACTCCGCCTTGATCGGGCGCCGGCCGATGATCTGGGACAACACGCTTTATGCGCGCAACCTCGAGACAAAGGTCTATGGCGGCTACACCACCCATTATCCGGGCAAGGTGCGGATGTGCAACCTCTTCGAACCCTTCGATGGCCCCCGACCGGCGACCTTCCACGCCCTGAACGACGGCGGCCACATGTACACCAACGGAGAAGCCGGCACGGAGATCTTCCGCATCAAATACGCCACGGTCGCGGATTATGAATGGAACAGCCCGGCCTACTCGCCCGAGCTGTCTTTGTGGAAGGCGTTGGTGCGACACTACGGCGCGGCGTGCGCCAAGCAATTGCTTCTTTTCAATGACGCCTATTACGGTCTCTACGATGCCTGCATGCGCATGGAAAAAGACGGGGCTGCGGGCAAAACGGCCCTAAGCGGCAAACGGTTTTTAAAGGACCTGGAGTCGCACTTGAGCGCCGTAGTGGATGCACTTTCCGACAGCCACCCCCTCGTCAGGGAACTCGGTCAGTTTCGGGATCGGCAGCGGAGCAGATTTGAAGCTCTGCTCGCAGGAGCAGCGCAACGGCACCTCCCCCGGCCTTGAGGCCTCGCCGCCGCGCTGTGTGACGATCCCAAGGCACGCTGCAGGAACGAATCGACAGCTCGGTAAATCAATGTTGAATCGTCTCCGTTGCCGCAAAAAGACGCGGGGCGTCGGATACCCATCCGCGCGCCTTCGACGGCGCGCGATGACCCGGGGGGTGCATGGGGCGCATCAGGTGGTTTGGCCCCACACCGCGAATACCGGGTCGGAATAAGGCATTTGGCCGTAGTAGCGGTCGTTTTCCGGGCGGGCAAGCCCCTGGATCGAATAGGTCTGAAGGCCCGTGTACCTGCCTGATTCCAGAAAGTATTCGAGCACCAACCCCATGCGCTCAAACTCGTGCAGTTCCTGCCAGATCCGGGTGACCTTGGGGGGGAACCAGCGGTTGGAGAAGGTGTGGATGAAGAGCCCGCCGGGCTTGAGAATCCGCGCCACCTCCGCGAACACCTCGAAGGGCCGGGTCAGGTATTCCACCGAAACCGTGCAGATCACCGCATCGAAGCGTCCCTCCGCGAACGGGGTGCGGGGTGCGTGGTTGAGGTCGTGCACGCAGCGTTCCGTGGCGCGGGTGTTGGCGTCCAACTCTTCACGGTTCATGCCGAGCACGGCGAGGGCGCCAAGCGCAAGGCCTTCGGGCAGATGCGAGGTCCAGCTTCCCATCAGGTCGAGCACCTCCGCCCCCGGGCGGATCAACCGCCCATAGAGTCGGGATACCACCGCGCCGGCCGCATCGTCGATGTGGTTCACCATCCGCGGTTTTTGGTAGAAGGCGGCATCGTCCTTTTCGTCCTGACGCGCGAAGGGGTGGTCGGAAAAATAATCGCTGGGTGTGCCGTTGACCCGGGCCTGCATCCCCGGCCCGATAAGCGCCGTCTCCAGCCAGTCGATGGTGGCTCCCCCGCGCTCTTCGAACTTGGGTCGGACGTCGCGAATGTCGACCCCCACGCTAAACCCCTTTTTTGACAGCGGGTGGTTGAAGTCGGCCAAAAGACGCTCCGGGTCCAACCCGATGCAGCGAAACGGCTGGAGGTTCTCGCGAAAGACGCCGGCGACGCCGTGCAGGATTCCACGCGGGTAAAACCGGCCAAAGCGCGGCACGATCTCATTCCCTGCGACCTCTCGGCGCTCGACGTCGCGATGCGAAACGCGGTGGATCAATGTGTCACTCGGGGCCGGCAACGCCTGGCCGGGCGTAAAGTCAAGGCGCACCGTTTTGACATCGGGCTCGCGGGTCATGCTTTGGCCAAGTTGAGCGGGCAGGATGTCCCGACTGAAGTTCACCCGTGATGCGTGGCGGCAGTCGGTGTGCCGGATGCCGTCGTGCTCCCAGCTCACGGTAAACTCCATCGTCATCAGTGCATCGTCAAATGCCGTCATCGTTCAAACCGCCTTTCCCGCCCCTGCCTGATCCGGGGAGGTTTTTTAGAGTGATCCGAACCATAAGACTGCCCTCTTGCTTCGGCAAGTAAAAATGATCTGATTCCCGTCCGGGGCGGCGCGGGATCAATGAAATTCCTTCCGGCCGGCCGGCAGACCGGCTTGACGGGCGGGCTTCAAGTGATCATACATTAGCGCACTGCAACGAGATTACTGCTGCCGGAACGCGATTGTTTTTGGAACGAGTCAAAGAGAGAAAGGATTTAAAAGCGATGGACGACCAACTGCGTGATGTGTTGGAGCGCATCGGAGAAGAATTTCAAAACTGCATCCAACAGAATTCGGTCAATTACCGCGTGGTCAATATCGGGGATAAATCACTGTGTCTGGGCCACGCAGACCTCAAGGGCCGCTATGGCGACGTTTATGCCATCGTGCCGTTGAAAGAACCCCAAGCGGGCATGAAAGTGCTCATCGATGGACGGACCTTTGTCGACTACGCCCAGTTCGAGTCCGGGATCGTGGTGCCTGGATTCGTCGCCCGTGCTGCCGGGATGCCGCACGATCCCTATCGGGCCGGTGAAAGCATGATCCTTAATTTTGCATGACCAGCGAACGCCTGATGTGAAGAAAAACCTAAGGCTCTCTGCTACGGCGACTAAGAATGCCACCATCCTCCTCTGCACGTGACCCCCGCATCGCGTGGGACGTTAATGCCTGCGGCCGTTTTTCCAAAAAACTGCTTTTTTTCACGCCGGAAAAACGGCTCCGGCGGAGGACCGCGCAAGGCCCTTTGAAAGTGTTGCACCTGCTCTCCCAGCAGCCGGCCAAGACAGGGAGCGGAGTGGCGCTGCTGGCCATGGTGGACCTCGCCGCGCAGGCCGGCTGCCGGCAGCGCGCCGTCATCGGGCTTCCGGCCGAGGAACCCCTGCCCGAAATTCCACCGCTCGAGCCCGGACAAATGGTCGCCGTGCGTTTCGATCTTCCTCCGGTGCCGTTTCCCGTGCCCGGCATGAGCGATGTCATGCCCTACGTGTCAAGCCGGTTTTCAACCTTCACGCCGGAGATGCTCGAGGGCTACCTGACGGCCTTTGCGTCAGCGCTCAGCACGGCGGTGGAGGGCTTCGAACCGGACATCATCCAATCCAACCATCTCTGGCTGCTCACGGCCCTGGCGCGTGTGCTCTTCCCGCAAACGCCCCTGTGTGTGTACAGCCACGGCACGGAACTGCGCCAGGTTGAAACCGCCGCACAGCTGGCCCCTTTCGTGGTGCCGGCCTGCTCCGCGGTCGACCGGGTTTTTGCGCTGCATGCGGACAACCGTTCAAAGATCATCAATACCTTCGGCATCCCCGGCCGGCGCGTACGCGTGGCCGGCGCCGGGTTCAGGAACGATTTGTTCCATCCCGACCCGGCCTGCGTGCCGGCCGAAGCCCGCACGGAAATCATCATCACCTACGCCGGCAAAATCAGCTCGCCCAAGGGCGTGCCCTGGCTCATCGAGGCTTTTCTGCAGCTCGAACCGCCTGAGGGTAAACGGTTGAAGCTTCTCCTGGCGGGCGCCTCCGGTGATGCCGAGGCGGAAAGGATCCGTGAACTGGCCGCCGGGTCGGACCGGATCGCGTTCCTGGGGGCCTTGCCCCAGGCGGAGCTTGCAGGAATTCTGGGTCACACCGACATATTCGTATTGCCTTCCTTTTTCGAGGGACTGCCGCTGGTGGTGATCGAATCTTTGGCCTGCGGCTGCCGGGTGGTGATGACCGATCTCCCCGGCCTGGGTTCCTGGATGCCCGCGGGTCTTTGCGCGGAGGGTCTGGTCGAGCGCGTCCCCCTGCCAAGACTGAAAGGCCCCGACACGCCCGTGGCCGACGACCTGCCCCGGTTCGTGGCCGAACTGGCAGCGGCTTTGAGCCGCCAGGTCCTGCGCACCCTTGAGTGCGGCCGCACACCGGAAGCGGACTGCCGGCTGAAACCCTTGACCTGGGCCGGGGTATTCAAGCGGATGGAAGCGGAGTGGCGCAATCTATTGGCGGGGTGACGCGGCTAAGCCTGATGTAATTTTAGGGCTTGGCATAGACTATGTAGCATAGTAGTATGAAAATAAAATTATACTATATCAAGATATAACAAGGTTTAAATGTCCTCAATTGATCTTATAATCCTCGGTTTTCTGCGGAAAAAGCCGATGAGCGCCTACGAGCTGGTCAAGATGCTCGAAACCATACAGTTCAAAAAATGGGTCAAGATCGGCTCTCCCACCATCTATCAAAACATCAAGAAACTGGCGGCGAAAAATCTGCTCTCCACGCGCACGGTCAAGGAAGGAGAGATGCCGGACAAGACGGAATATCGCCTGAACGCCGCAGGAGAAGCCCATTTTTCTAAGTTGATGCATCGATTTTCAGACCGGCCGGGTGATATTTTTTTTGACTTCAGCGCCTTTATCGTACACTTGGGGAGCGTCGAAAAAGAAGAAGGAATAGATATGCTTAACGATCTTCAGGCCCACTTTATCCGCTCAAGAGCGGATGTCCTGCGCGATAAGGCCGCATTCGAAAATGCGCCGATGGAAGGCAGGGCTCTCATTAGCCTCTACGAATCCCTGTTCAACACCTTGATTCGTTGGGCCGAGGGCGTGGCAGCTGAATATCGTCAGGAAGGCTGAAGCGCCTCTCGCCGCGCCAACTAGGCGTGACCGTCAGGACTTATCGGCTTCTGACGTGGTAGCGGATCAGCCCCTCCTGGGCCACGGAAGCCACCAGGACCCCCTGCTGGGTGTACACCTTGCCGAAGCTCAACCCCCGGGCCTTGCAGGCATTCGGGCTGTGCATGGCATAGAGCAGCCACTCGTCCATGCGCAGGCCGCGATGGAACCACATGGAGTGATCCAGGCTCGCGACCTGCATTTCCGGCTCCCAGAAACTGTGCCCGTGGGGGTGGAGGCTCGTCGCCATCAGGCCGAAATCCGAGGCGTAGGCCAGCAGGTATTGATGCACCCCCGGATCGTCCGGCAGGCTGTCGATGGCCTTGATCCAGGAGTAGCTCAGGGGCTCCCGCTCTTTCGGTGCGAACGGGTTGACGGGGTCCACCGGCCGGATTTCGATCGGCTTACGACACAGGAACTTATCCCGGATCGAAGCGGGGATGCGGTCGGAAAACCGCGTCGCCAGCTCAAGCTCGGAGGCGATGCCTTCCGGTCCGCGGACCTGGGGCGCGGGCTCCTGATGGTCGAAGCCGGGTTCGTCGACCTGGAAGGAGGCCGCCAGGTTCAAGATCGCCCGGCCTTTCTGGACGGCCACGACCCGGCGCGTGGTGAAGCTCTTTCCGTCGCGAATGCAGTCGACATTGTAGACGATCGGCTTGCGGGCGTCCCCGGGTCTTAAAAAATAGGCGTGCAGGCTGTGGGCCCGGCGCTCCTGAGGCACGGTCTGATAGGCGGCGGACAAGGCTTGGCCCAGCACCTGCCCGCCGAAGACGTTTCCGAACCCCAGGTCCTGGCTCTGGCCGCGGAAGATGTTCTCCTCGATCGGCTCGAGTTTCAGCAGCTGGAGCAGCTCTTCCAAAACGTTGCTGTCGGCGCAGGCGATCATGGGAGATCCTTTTCAGGCAGGTGGTTGGCGTCGGGCCGGCATCATTTCCCGCGGCCCGTCGAGGATCCCGGGTTTCATCCTGACTAGCAAATATGGGCACCTCTTTCAAGGCTTATCCGGGCGTCAGCCCGTCCGGGCCGGTCACCTTTGTGCGCCGCTAAGAAGGCGAGTGCCTTTATCATCCGGTTTGGATGAACGAACGCCGCGCTTCGAAATTGAATCTCCCCGCAGCAAGCTGCGGGGGATCTTCGACCGTAAGGAATGGGGGCGTTTTTGGATTCGCTCGCTAACCCCGCCGCAAGCGGCGGGGAATGCGCTCGCTTTTGCGGTTCAAGCGAAATGGAGGGAGGAAGTAGAATAAAATGAAATAACGGTCGCTTGTCGTTTTTAATAAAGAAGGTAGTTCGCCCGCAGCCGGCGAAACTGTTCGAGCTGCGGCTGCCAGGAGGCGATGATCGCCTCCGGTTCCCGACCCGCTGCGATCGCCTGGAGCACCGCGCGCGAACCGACCATGTGCAGCGCCTTGTCGAGCTGGAAGGTCCCCGGGTGAAGGCGCTGGAGGGCGCAGAGGATCTCGATGCCCAAACCGACCGCATCCAGGCAGCGGTCCTTGAGGACGATCCGCGCGCCGTGGCAGGTTTCCCCCTTGAAGCGGCCGGCCGTGGGACTGAAGTCGGCCGGCTCAAAATCCACTGCCGGCAGTCGACGGCCTTGCAGATAGCCCGTCAGTTCCCGGGCCCCGACCCAGGGCGCCCCGATCAGCTCGAAGGGCGACCCGGTGCCGCGGCCCACACTGAGGTTGGATGCCTCGGCGAGGGCCACCCCGGGGTAGAGGATCGCCTGTGTCAGGGAGCGCAGGTTCGGCGAGGGGTTCACCCATGCAAGCCCGGTCTCGTCGAACCACATCCCCCGCCGGTAGCCCTGCATCGGGACCACGCTGAGCGTGACCCCGATCTTGTTCTCCGTGTTGAACAGCCGCGCAAGCTCCCCAAGCGTCATGCCGTGGCGGACCGGCAGCGGGAAATAGCCGGTGAAGGATTTTAGGTCCGGGTCCATGACCGGCCCCTCCACGCGCGCGGCGGTAATCGGGTTCGGCCGATCCAGCACCACGAATTCGATGCCCTCCCGGGCGGCCGCCTCCATGGCATAGGCCATCGTGGTCATGTAGGTGTAAAAGCGCGCCCCGGCATCCTGCACATCGAACACAAGGGCATCGAGGTCCTTCAGCATCTGCGGCGTCGGCCGACGGTGCTCGCCGTAAAGGCTGATGACCGGCAGGCCCGTCACCGTATCGCGGCCCGACGCCACCTTTGCGTCCGCCCGGCCGGCAAGACCGTGCTCGGGGCTGAAAATCGCCTTCAGCGTCACCCCGGGGGCCCGCGCGAGAAGGTCGATCGTTCGTCTCCCGGAAGCGTCACGCCCGCTGTGATTGGTGATCAACCCCACCCGTTTGCCGGAAAGCAGGGCGTATTGGGCCCCGGCCAGGACATCCACGCCGGCCAGGACCTTGCCCCTGATCGGCACCACCGCCGGTGCCTGGGCCTCGGCCGCCGGGTCTGCCGGGGCCGCGCGGCCGGCGGCGGCGACCACGGCGGCAAAAACCCGGTCGCGCAGAACGCCCTCCCGCGCCTCCCCGTCGGGATAGACGCGGTTTGAGAGCACCACGAGATAAGTCCGGGTCTCGGGGTCGACCCAGAGCATCGTGCCGGTGTAGCCCTTGTGCCCGAAGCTCCCCGGGGGCAGCATGCCGCTCCAGCCGCCTGAGGGGGAGTGGACGGCCCAGCCCAGTCCCCGGGCGGGGAGTCTGCCGGCCGGCGCTTGGGGCCCCACCATTTGCCTGACGCTGAGTGGACTCAACACCCGCCCCCCCGGCCCGCGGCCTTCATCCAGGAGCGTTTGGGCGAACAAGGCCAGGTCGTCCGCGGTCGAGAAAAGGCCGGCGGCGCCGGAAACCCCTCCCATCCTGCGGGTGCAGGGATCGTGGACTGCGCCGCGGCTGCCTTCCATCGTCGGGACCAGCCGTCCAAAACGCTCGGGCTTCGGCCCGAAAAGCGTGTCGTTCATCCCCAGAGGGTCGAAGATGTGGCGGCGGCAGTAACCGTCCAGCGGCTCGCCGGTCACGCGCCGCACGATCTCCCCCAGCACGATGAAGTTGAGGTCGCTGTAAATGAACCGCTCGCCCGGGGGGCGCACGGGCTTGTCTGCGGCGATTTTCTTCAAGGCCGACGCGTACCCCGTCCACACCGGCCGGTCGGGCAGGCCGGCCCTGAGCCCGGAATAGTGGGTCAGCAGCTGCCGGACGGTGATGCGCTCCTTGCCGTGCCCCTTGAACTCCGGCCAGTAGACGACCGCGGGGGACTCCAGATTCAGTTTGTTTTTCTCGACCAGCTGGAGGACCGCCGGAGTCGTGGCGACCACCTTGGTCAGGGAGGCGAGGTCGAAGAGGGCGTCGACAGGCATCGGCCGGCTCCCGCGGTCGAGGGTGCCGAAGGCCTGCCGGTAAACGGTGCGTCCCCGGCTGCCGACAATGACGACCGCCCCCGGCGTCTCACCGGCGCGGATGGCCTCCGCGACCGCCGGGGCGATGCCGGCCAGCCCCTCGGGGTTCAGGACCTCGGCGGCCGCCGCACCGGACCCCGCCACCGCCGCCGGCAGCAGGCAGATCGACAGTATGACGAGATACCCGATGCGTTTCATGGCCCGAATCAATCCCCGCGCGGCTTCCTGTCCTGGAAAACCATACCTCAAAAGCACCGATTGGAAAAGCCGCTCGCCGCCTTGCGTGGGTTCCGCAACCGGCGGCCCGGCGCATGGTCTGCCCGTTTACCGGCTTCGGCCTCAAGGATTCGAGGCGGTCCCGGTCAGGCTCGCCGTCTGAATTTCCCTTTTGAAGCCGTCGGCGGTGTAGACGTTCGCCGGGTTCCACAACATCCACCCCGGGGCGCCGAATTTCTCCGCCGCGCCGACCTGGTCCCGGATCTCCTTGCCCGTAAACTGACGGCGGTCGAAGGCATAGTCCCGGAACGCCTGGAGCCAAGGCCGGAAACGCAGCGGGGAAATACCCGCGCGGTCGCTCGCTTTCTTGAGGGAGAGCAGGACGATCTCGTGGGGGTTCTGCACGGGGTTGCGAAAGCCGGGGATGCCGAACTGGAACCCGGAAGGGTAGAGCATGGGGCACAGGTAGTCCACCGTGGGTGCCAACGCTTCAAGCTTCTGCCCGATGTCCGTGTCGCCCTGGTTCCAGCAGACGTAGCCGAAGATGTCCGCCGCCGTGAAGACATTGTAAGGCTGAAGCCGCTCCCTGGCCTCACGCAGAAACCCGGCGACGGCGTTGACCCGGTTTTCCTGGGTGCTCGGCTGCGAGAAGCGCGGAGAGTGGGAATCCGGGAACCGCACGTAATCGAACTGGATCTCGTCGAACCCGAGCTTCGCCGCCTCGACGGCGATCGCGATGTTGTAGTCCCAGACCTCCCTGCGGAAAGGGTCCGCCCAGGCGAGTCCCTCCCGGTCCGTCCAGGTCCCGCCGGCGGCGGTTTTGACCGCCAGCTCGGGCCGGGCCGCCGCCAGCAGAGTGTCCTTGAAGGTCACGATCCGGGCGATCGTGTAGATCCCGCGCCCCTTCAGCGAAGCGAGCAGGCCGCCGATGTCCCGCACGGTGATGATCTTCTGGGCGCCCACCTCCGCCGTCAGGGCGATCGCGCTGCGATAGGGGATCATGCCGCGATCGCCCTTGACGTCGATCACCACGGCGTTAAGCTCGGTCTCCTCGATCAGCCTGAGGGCGGGCTCCATCAGCACCCTGGAGCCGACCCCGTAGAAGGAAAGATAAAGCGCCCGGGGGCTGAAGGGGGCCAGAGCGACCTCCCAGGGGCCATCCGGCCGCGGGTCCGGCAACACCAGATCGACCCGCTGATAGCCGGGGGCGCGCACGCGAACAGGAGCCCCGCCGTCGACCAGGGGGAAGAGGCCTTGATCATCGGCGGGCACGACGGCGCCGTCCTGGATCACCGTCGCATCGCGCACGGACCGGCCGGTGACCGGGTCGATCAATTTGAGACCGATCGGTGCGGAAGCGATCGCGGGCAGGGCCAGGCTGAACATCATGGTCAGCGTCAACATCAGGTCAAGGATAAGTTTTCCCATTTGAGTTCTCCCTTATGGGATTTGTGGTGGCGGCATTTATAATGGCTTCGAAGGCCTTGCCCCGATCCGCGTCGGTTAAAAGGTACCGGGGCAGGGCCATGGGGTGATCGCGGCGGGTGACCGGCCGGCGCTCGATGCTGAAGGCGGCCCGATAACCGACTTCCGAGGCCAGGGCCATCAGGCCGGGGTCGTAGATGCCGAACGGCCAGGCCAGCTGGTCGACCTTCACGGAGAGCTCCTTCTCGAGCTTCTCCCGGGACTTCGTCAGCTGCATGCGGGCGAGCTTGTCGTACTCCGCGGGCGGCAGGCGTTCGCGCTCCTTCTTGAAGTTGGGGTGCCAGTAGGTGTGGGACTGAAAATCGAAGAGGCCGGTCGCTTTCAGCTCCCGAAGCTGCCCCCAGGTCATGGCGTAGGAGGCGTTGGACACCGCCGACGGGTAAACGAAAAGCGTCATCGGCGCCTGGTATTTCTTCAGAAGCGGCCAGGCGGTGGTGAAGACCGAGACGTGGGCATCGTCGGCGGCCAAAGCCACGCAGCGAGGATTGGCGGGCACTCCCCCGCCCAAAGCCAGGGCCTGCAGGTCTTTGAGCGCGATGATCGTGACCCCCTGGTCCCGGAGGTACTTCAGATGCGACTCGAAGACGGCCGTGGTGATGGTCATGCTGTCGGCGACCACGGGGCCGAAGCGGTGGTAGAGCAGAACCGGAATGCCCCCTTCGGCCCGCGCGGAATTCACAGGGGCCCAAGACAGCAGGCAGGCGGATAAAATGAGCAGAAAACGTCCCATATCCATGCTATCGCCAGAAAGAGGGGCCGGGTTTAATTGTTTTAAAGGCCCATCCGGTCGCCGCTACCGGTAATAACCGCATCGGATCAGCAGCCAGGGTCCCAGGCCGGCGGGGATCGGTTCACCGAAGCGGGGGCAATTGGGCGAGTGGATTCGTCGAGAGAGGCACGTTGTGCGGCCCCGCCGGCAGGGGGGTGACCGCACAGCGAGAGGGGTTCGGAAGTCTTGGGGTGGCGGGTTCAGCGCTTGGTTGCGTGTTGAAAACAGCTCATTGGGTTTTGGCGCCTGTTTTCCGACCTCATTTTGGCGTCTTGGCGGAACGGGCGGGATCTGGATTTTATTAATAAATTAATGTACGTCCCCCTGTATGTTTATTGAAATTTTGCATGACATCTCCGGGAAAAATGGGATAAGGCCATGAGGAATGGAAACCAGAGGGCGGCCGGATCGAATTGCTCGACCACGCCCTTGAGGATTAAAGGAGGCCGATATGGAGGAAATCGTTGTGGTGGGCGCCGCGCGCACGCCGGTGGGCCGGTACCTGGGCGCACTGAAAAGCGTCGAGGCCTATGATTTGGCGGCCCTGGTGTTGAATGCGGTCATCGCCCGCAGCGGCCTTGACGCCGGGCAGGTCGACGAGGTCGTGCTGGGGCAGTCCTATCAGAGCGGGGAGTATGTCAATCTGGCCCGCATGGCGCTTCTGAAGGCCGGTTGGCCCGAAAGGATCCCCGGCCTGACCATCGACCAGCGCTGCTGCAGCGGTCTTGAGGTGATCCGGCTGGCGAAGGCCTTGATCGAATCCGGGCAGGCCGAAATCATCGTGGCGGCCGGGGCGGAGAGCATGAGCAACGCCGAATTCTACCTTCCCGGCAGCGTCAAGTGGGGCATCGGCGGAGCCGGCGGGAGGCCGCGCGGTCACGGGGATCTCCCCATCTGGGGCATCCCGTTCCTCGACCGGATTCAAAGGGCGCGGGTCATGTCTCAGCCGGTCGAACGCTACGGCATCCTGCCGTCGATGATGTCCTGGGCGGAGAAGGCGGCCGCCGAGGAAGGCATCACCCGCGAAGAGTGCGACCGGTGGGCGTATGAAAGCCACCGCAAGGCGTGCCGGGCCATGGAGGCGGGGAAATTCAAGGATGAGATCGTCCCGGTACCGGTTCCCCAGCCCAAGGGGGAGGCGCTCAACCTGACCGAGGACGAAAACCCGCGCAAGGACACCACGGTCGAGGCCTTGGCCAAGCTCAAACCAGTGCTCGGCGGCGTGTGCACGGCCGGCAACTCCTCCACCGAGAACGACGGGGCGGCGGCGGCGGTGTTGATGACCGCCCGCAAGGCATCCGCGCTCGGCATTGCGCCTCTGGCCGTCGTGAAATCCTGCGCGGTGGTGGGGGATGAGCCGGACCGCACCTACCGGACCGTGCCCGTGGCCGTCGCGAAGGCGCTCAAGTCCGCCGGCGTCGGCCTCGACCGGATGGACCTCATCGAAGTCCAGGAAGCGTTTGCCGCCCAGACCCTGGCCGACCTGAAGCTGATGGGGGTGAAGGCGGGCGACTTCGAAAAGGTGAACGTGAACGGCTCGGGGATTTCACTCGGCCACCCGATTGCCTGCACCGGGGTGCGGGTTCTGGTGTCGCTCGTCCACGAAATGCGGCGTCGCAAGGCGCACTATGGGTTGGAGTGCATCTGCGGCGGCGGCGGGTTGGGGATTGCCGCCGTTTTCGAAAGAGGTGATTGAGGCACACCCCCCGCCGCTATGATACCACGGCACCGGTTCGGGTTTACGCGTGGTACAGAAAGAGTTGTTTTTCCCGCACCCGCGTGACCCGCCCCCCGGCCTCGAGGTATCTCAGGTGGGCGATCGCCTCCCCGGTGGCAAACCACTTCTGGGCGATGGGGAAGTCTTCCCAGCGCTCGCAGCGGATGTCCCATGTCATGCGTGCGGCGACCTCGTAGGCCGTCAGGAAGCCGTCACTGCCCAGGATGCCCCGGACCTCTTCGCAGCGCTGGAAGTGGTGCTCCTTGAGCTGGGCGATCCGACCGCGGTGGTCGGTGATCAGGCGGCGATGGCCCGGCAGGGTCAGGGCGACATCGAGGCCGAACACCCGGTCCAGGCTGTCCAGGTAGCTTCGCAGGGGGTTCTGGGCTTCGGACCAGCACTGGATGTTGGGGGTGATGTCGATCAGGATGTGGTCGCCGGCAACGAGCAGCTTTTTTTCCGGTTCGTAGAGACAGGTGTGGCCGAGACTGTGCCCCGGCGTGTGAATGCACTGGAGGCGGTAATCCCCTACCTCTATCCGGTCGCCGTCATTCAGGATGCTCAGCTCGGGCACCCAATCCGAGCTGAACTTGAACCCGGGGTGGCTTTCGATCGCCCGGCGCAGCTCCGTTTCCGGAAACCCGTTCTCGGCGGCCGAGGCGAGCATCGGGTCCCAACCGGACCAGGTCTCGACGATCTCGGCATCCGGGCGGTTGAAAAAGACCCGGCTCGACCCGGTTTTCAGCCGGGACACCAGGCCGAAATGGTCGGCGTGCAGGTGCGTGATGAAAAAGTCCGTCCGGTCCGGGTCGATTTTCGCCTCCGCAAGCCCGGATTTCATCGCCGCCAGGCAGACGCTTCGATTCAACCCCGTGTCGATCACCAGATTCCGACGGGCCGACCTGACGACGTATGAGTTGAGAAACTTCAGCGGACTGTCGGGCAGCGGCACCTTGATCCGGAAAAGATCGGGCTGCAGTTCTTCAACGGTCGTTTTCTCCAAATGCGAAACTCCTTTCGTTTACCCTTCCCCGTGTGACGCCGATCGCCGGCCTGCCTCACAGGGTCCGGCGCGGCCTTGAGCGGCAGCAACGCCTGCTGCGCTCACTGCCCAGCGGCAAGTGCATCGGATTGGATTTACCCTGACCTTGCGCCACAGCCGGATCGTTCTCGGCAACCGGGCATTGCGACGGGACGTTCTCGCACCAGGCGCACCGCAGAGCCAAATCCTTGACGTTTTTGGCGGCGTGCACGGCCACCCGTTACATTTTTTTCTTAGAAATTAAAGCAAGTTGCAAAGAGACAGGAGCTTCCTGCCCTTGGTACGGAATCTGCATTAATACATCGGGTTGCGGTGAATTAGCAAACGGACTGCGGCCCGATCGGGATTTTGTTCAAACTCAACCATGATTCATTTTTCTGTCATTCCGGCGAACGCCGGAATCCAGCGATTTCAGGCGCACGGACCACGGCGTTCGCCGGGGTGACGACACGCAAGGCTTTTTTACGATTTCATCAAACATAAATGGACCGGAAAAAGGAGGCAGTGGAAGGCATGAAACGTTTCTGGCGGTGGGCATGCGTTCCGGCGGTAGCGGTTTTGCTCGGGTTGGTTTCGGATCTTAGCGCCGGAAACCCTTTGGGTGGGGCGGCCCTGGAAACCGGCTGCCGGGCCTATGCGGAAAAGGCCGTCAAAAACGCCCGGGAGTGGAAACAGCTCGACTGCGGCAAGAAATTGAACCTGGGCGTCCAGTTGATGGATACCGACCCCAACTTCCACTACAACCGCTGCAAAAATTCGATCGGCACGACGATCGACGCCGACCTTCAATTGCAGGAGGAGCATCTCAAAAAGTGCCGGGGGATCGCCGGCGTCGGCGGAACTCAGACCCAGGGGACGCGGCCCCCCGTGATGCCGCCGCCGGTGACCCAACCCCCTGTGACGCAGCCGCCGATGGGGACAAGGCCGCCGCCCCCTCCGCCGACGAACCCCGGCGCCGTCTCCGCCGCCGACGTGTGGGACCTTGTCGTGATCAACAGCGTCAACCTGGCCCGCTCGCAGCAAAGCTATCAAATCCCGGCGTTGAACGGCCAGTTCAAAGCCCGCAACCTCGTTGCCGGCAACCTCGAGTTGGAGGGGGCCGTCTCGGGCTCCGCCTTCGAGGCCGTCGCGACGGACAAGACCGGCTACAGGGCCAATTTGTTCGGCCGCGCGGTCAACAAAGGGCGCATCGAGGGTACCGGCTGCGACAACCGCGGCAGGGGGTTCTCGTTTACCCTGATCAAGCGTTGACCGCCCGGCACCATCATCTTTTCGACGCATCATGAAAAAGATCCCACTTTCACCCCCAGCGAGGTCGAAAATGAAGAAAGCGCTTGGTATCGTTCCCATGCTCATTTTGTCACTCTGCCTGCTCTCCCATGGCGACCCGGCGTGGGCCGCCAAGGAGGTCGAGCCCAACACCCTGCCCGAGCAGGCCAACCTCATCAGGGTCGGGGAGGCCGTGACCGGGATGTTCGAGGATTCCTTGGATCACTTCCGCGTGAACCTGCCCTCGGCCGGCAAGGTCACCGTGACCCTCTCCGGCTTGGCGGGCATGGGCAACGTGCAGCTCGGGGTCAAGGATTTCGGCTACACCGGCTGGGAGGAGAGCAGCGGCCGCGGCACGGTGAGCCTGACCTTCGACGCCAAGCGCACCAACGGGCTCATCTGGGTCAAACCGACCTTCTACGGCTCCGCCTGCGGCAAGGACTGGTGCGTGGCGCGCTTCGTCCCCAACGGGGTCTACCGAGTCACCAAGCGCTCACCGAACCTTCCCGGCACCCACGAGGGCGTGTCGGTCCAGCCGGAGGTCTACTACCAACTGACCGTCTCCCACCAGACGGCGGGGACAGCGGGCCCCACCCAGCCAACGGGCGGAGAGCCGCCGGCCGCGAAGCCGGGGACCGTGACGCCCCCCGCGGCGGGTCCGACAACGCCTTCCGGTGCGACCGCCCCCGGCGGGGCGAACCCTGCGGCCGGCATGAAGCTCTTCCAGGAAAACAACTTCGGCTTCGCCTTTGAGCTGCCCGCCTCGATGTCGGCCCAGCTTCTGCCGGACAAGGGCGGCTACATGATCTCCGGGCCGGCCGGCAGCGAGCTGAACGAGCTGGTGATCGTGGTGCAGGCGGTGTCCAAAAACGCGAACCCCGGCAGCTCCGTCAAAAAGCAGCTCAAGGAAGTCCGCCGGCAGATCAAAAGCCAGCCCGGAGCCGAGATCGACTCCGAGGAAGACCGGAAGGTGGCCGGCAAGAGAACCGAATATTTCGTGGCGAGCTACCCTGCCCTCGATTCCAAGCAGCGCAAAACCCGGTTCAAACACATGCAAATGGTCCTTGAAAACGGCCCCAATTACTACTGGGTCTCTTACTCGGCGCCGAACAAGGAGTTCAAAAAACACAAAGACGTCTTCTTCCACATGCTGAACACATTCCGCTTCATGTAGGACGGCCGCCGCGGCCGCCCCCGACGGTCGCTTTGCCGCATCGGCCGTAGAAAGGCAGCTTCCCCGGACTACGGGTCCGTTCCACCGGAGCGGAGCTCAGGGAAGCTGCCCGGCCGCTCCTGCGGCCCCTTCCACCTGGTTTCCGCCCTTTCTCCGACGGCCGGCGTCACACACTGTCATTGCTCATATCTGTTTCAATGTTTGTCCTTATCATATTACTTCCAAGTCACATCCCAATCCCATCATCCGGGAACCGTCCAATATGACCAATCAAGTTGTCGCGCAAGGCCGCACGGCATGATTATTGGATAAATACCCCGGCATGTCGGGCACTCCCGGGGCGGCTTTGCATGAGGCTTAGAATGCAAATGGACATGGTTTTGATCGATTCGGTGCAATGATTAAATTTTTTTTCAATCCCGACCAATCAGGCATTTTTTTAATCAAAATAGTAGTTGTCGCATGCTCGGTTCAAATACTTTTTCATACTCTGACGGATTTGATCTTGTACTGCATGAGACCCTGTAGTAGTTATTCTCATCAACCCCGCCGCCGGCGGGGTGATACGGGTAAGTATATTCTTTCGCGGGGGGGTGTCTGATGCGGAATTTTTTTGATCGGCACGGGTGGGCTGTATGCCTGATCCTCTTCATCACCGGTCCGGCAATTGCGGGGGTCGACAGACCGGCGCCGTTCGACATCTCTGAATTCGGCGGCACCCTCGCCGAACTCGAGGCGCTGATCCCGGGTAACGGGGCACCGGAGCCTGCCGCCCCTTCTTCGGTGGTAAGTGCCTTCGCCGACCGCCCCGCCGGCGGCATCGAGAACGACAACCCCGTCGGCGCACGCGGGTTCGGGGCCGGCCCGCTGTGCGAGGACCCCTCCACGAGCGTGAATGCGCGACCGCGGCTATTGCTCGAACGCTACTGGTCGTCGCGGCAGGCCCTGCGGGAGCATTTCATCCGCAACGCCATGGATGCCGACGGCAATCTCACCGGCGACGGGATCGGCGTCTGGGATGCCCAGAAACAGCGGTATTCCTATGCCGGCTACGGGTTCCCGCTGGCGCAGATGGTCATGACCCACACCCCGCCCGGCGGCACCGGGCGTCCCAACTATTTCCGCAACGGCGACATGCCGCTCAACCTGGGGCGCTCCATCGCCCTGCTCGCGAGCGAGTACGAACTGCTCGGCCGCAGCGGGCAATTCAAAGCGCAGAAAAAGACCCTGAACGAGCTCTTTCTCGCCCTCCAGGCCTACCGGCGCATCGACATGACCGCCAACCGTCTGTGGAAGCTCCGCCAGGACGCCTGCGGCGGCTCTTGCGGCTGGCAGCCGGATCTGAGCGGCTTTTCGGGCTGGTTCATCCGCGACGACATCCCCGGCGATTTCCACGCGCTTTTTCCCGCCAACCAGCCCGCGCACTGGCAGGTCGGCGCCACCGAGTCCGATTACACCGGCGGTTTCAACGGTTTTCCCTGCGATGATTTCCCCGCGCCTTTGAGCCAGGACCAAGTCATCGGCATGCTTCACGGGCTG
This sequence comes from uncultured delta proteobacterium, assembly GCA_963716785.1. Classification (GTDB taxonomy): domain Bacteria; phylum Desulfobacterota; class Desulfobacteria; order Desulfobacterales; family SpSt-501; genus SpSt-501. Next base: position 43,002 of record CAVQUW010000004.1, read on the forward strand.
GCTTTCGTGAAAAAGTTCATCCCGCCCGAGACCCGGGTCAGCGTCAACGGGGCCACGTACAATTTGCTCGAGATGGCCGGCAACATCGCCTACGGCATGGTCAATCGGATCCGCCAGGCCGATGGCCACAAGATCCGCTACCCGGCCTGTTCCAACGCCAAAGTCGAGCGCGGCCCCGACGCCAATTGGCTGCTTTACGGCATGATCCAGGCGGCGAACACCATTCTGCCGCCCGAGCGTCACATTGCGGGCAGTGTCGGCATCAGCCTCGAGTGGGCGGCGGCGCGCCGAGGGATCCTGCTCACCAACGGCTGGGGCAACCCGGACAACGTGCGCATGCTGGTCGAGCTCATCGCCGCTTCGAACACCAACTACACCGGTGCGGTGCGCAAAGCCGCCCACGACATGTTCTGGATGCAGCACTTCGGCTGGGCGGTCATGTACGATGAGTCGCTGGCGGACGAGGACCTGGCCCACATGGCCTGCATCCTCTGCGACTACCGCTGCCCGGGGCCCTGCTCCCAGACAAGCTATTATTCGGCCGCCAATGTCGGCCCCCCCTTCGCCTGCGCCAATCTGGACCCGGCCCCGGGCAATGTCGACGGCGGCGGGTGCCGCGTGTGGTGCCGCGATTTCTGGAAGCGCGGTTTCGACTGCAACCAGGGTTTTCACGGGATGAAGCAGCCGGGGGTCAGCTACATGCTGGCCTACAACCTCTTCCATTTGGCCGGGGGCACGGCCTACGGCCATTACTACGACCCGAGCCGCATCGAGAGCTCGAACATGCTGGCGGACGCCGAGCTCGATCTCTCCGGCCCGGCCAGCGTCTTCCCGGGGCAGGAGATCCAGTTTCAGGTGGTCTCGGGAGTGGACGCCGCCTATATCTGGGGCGTAAGCCCCAAGCTTGCGATCACCTGGACCGAACCGGGCACCGGCCGCAAGGCCAGGGTCAGGGCCCTACCGGGGACCACCGGTGAGGCCTTTGTCGAGGCCGCGGATGAGTCGATCACCCAAAGCTCCGAGTGCCGGCGGCCGCCGCGGGTGCGGAAGACGATCTGGATCAACCAGCCGCCGCCCCTGAACCCCGTCATCAACGGCAGCCTGCCCGGGATGGTGGCCACGCAGGGCGGCGACTTCTGCGACCGCTGCGTCGTCAACCCCGAGAACCAGGTCGACGACTATCTCGTGACCAGCCCCAACTATGTCATGGGCTATCGCAGCGGCAAGAACGACTGCAGCGTCTGGGCCCCCTACGACGGGTACTACCTGAACCACCGCCAGGGGATCCAGCGCTGAACCGCAACGACAAGAACTACATCGTGGTCTCCAACAGCACCCACTACCCCGTGTGGGCGGGTTTTGAGGTGATCGAGATCGGCTCCAAATCCGGGACGACCCACGAGCTCTACCAGACGTTGGGCGCCCCCGGCCAATGCCCGCTCTGCAGCGACCGTATCATCCGCTACGAGAACAAAAAATTCTTCACGCATGCCGACGGCATCCAGGTCTTCGGAAACCGCTTTCTCGTCATCGGGTACTCGGACCCGTACACCCAGCAGACCTCGGAAAAACCGCAGTGGTGCATCTACGACCTCGAGAACCCGGCCAACCCGGTGCGGCTCTCCTGCACGACGGCGGCCTCGGGGTACGCTTCGGCCGTGGCCATGACCCGGCTTTCAAACGGCAAGTACATGGTCTGGGCCTTCGGCAAGGACACCGCGAAGGTGGAGATTTTCACCGCCGACAGCCCCGATGCCGCCCAGTGGCAGAGCCACGGCGTGCACGACCCCTTCGGCTCGGGCTGGAACGACTACCAGGGGGTCCAGCTCATCACCGGCTGCAACGGTGCACTTTATCTGGTGTGCACCCACAACAACGGCACCATTGCCGGAAACGGGGAGGACTGGGTCGACCTGTGGCAGGTGACCTTCGAGAACAACAGCCTGAGCAAACCAAAGGTCGCCAAAAAGCAGAACCGTCATATGTACTGCAGCAACGGCACCACCGATAACGTGCGCTACTGCAACTTCCAGGCGGGGGCCGGCTCCTATGTCACCGCGGACGGCTATCTGCTGCTTTACGGGGTGGAGCACCACACCGATATCTGCAGCGACCACGGCGTCAAATGGCGCGAGTTTCCCAACAACGCCAACGGCTATTGAAGGTGCTGGGTCTTTCAGGGATCGCCGCATTGTCGACCGGCGAGGCGCACTGAAACGGGATAGCCCGGATGCAACGCTCAGGGCTCAGGGGCTTTTCGCGCACGTCCGATGGCGGCCAGTTCGGCGTCGAGCCGCGCCAACCCCTTCAGCGCCGAGCGTCCCTCGAACTTGGCCGCATCGCGGCGCACCCCGTCGATCGCCTCCCGCAGTCGGGGGCTCGCATGGCGCACGAATTTCCCAAGCACCCGGTCCACCTCCGCGATGTCTGCGGCCGTAAAGGCCTTGGGGCGCCGGGTCAGGCTCGAAAGGCCGGCCGGGGCCACCCGGTTGAGCGCGCCGGCGGCGGCCGAGCGCAGGCTCTTGTAGCGCACGAGCAGCCCCAGGATCTCGGGCGTGTGGGCCTGGAGCATTCCGACATAGCGGTGCCCGGCCGGGCTCGGCCGCAGAACCTTGTCCCGGAAGGCCCGCAGGTCGTCCAACCGGTCGGCCAGCGGGGTCCCCTGTGCCAACTGGCCGACCGCGCAGCTGCCCGGGCTCACCTCCCAGGACGAACTCCCATCCGGGACATAGGCAATGCGGTGGACAACCGGCGTCTCAGCGTCCGGGGCCGCGAAGAGATAGGCGTTATCAGCCGCGTTGCTGCCGATCCCCGGCCCGCGGCTGAGCTCCCACCAGGCGAAGAAGCGCCATCGCTGCCGGATTCTGTCTGAGGATTTTTCGAGCACCACCTGCCCCCAGTCGCCGCCGGGCTCCTGCGGCCGGAAGGCCAGGCAGAATCCCTGGTCGATCGAGACGATCTGGGTGGCGTCGTAGCGGCTGAACCGGAACTGCCACAAAAAACTGGCGTCCGTCTCCTGGGGCAGGGGAGATAGGGCGACCTCGCTGCCGGCAGCCCTCAGAAACCGGTTGTGGCCGCGCCACTGGATGAAAAACCAGACGTTGTCGGGGTAGCCCGGGATGGTCTCGGAGCGCGCCTCCTCGTTGCAGCGCCAGACAAAGTCGATCAGCTCGTCGGCGTCGTTCCAGGCGACCTCGCCGGTGCGGTAGTACTCGATGATCTTGGCGTGGGGGGCGTTGATGTAGACCGGCACGTTCGGCAGCGCCTCGAAGCGGTAGGGGCCGATCAGGACCTGGTTGACGTCGATGACCCGGCGCAGCAGGGCTTCGGTCTGCTCGGCCGGGTCCCCCACGAGCTTCATGACGATCGCCCGCAGGGGGGCCAGAAAGTTGTAGGCCTTGGCCAGCAGGCAGGCCATGCGCGGGGTCCCGTTGTTGATCGACTCGGCCAGGTAGTTGAGCGTCAGCACCGACTGGGTGTCGAGGAACCCCAGACGGTTGTCGGTAGGGTTGACCTGGTAGAGCGCATATTCCTCGAAGAGGGCGTTGACCTGCGCGATGTACTCGTGGGCCACCACGTTTTCGATTTCCCGGATGATCTCCTCCTTGGCCTGAGCGATGAGCTCTTCCGTGGAGGGGTCCGGGTCGAAGACCTTCCAGATTTCGCGAAACGTGTCGTAGGCGCTTTTGACGGCCGCAAAAAAAGCAATCGGTGTCATGTCGTCCTCCTTTCGTGGCTGAGGGAGGTATCGTCGGCCCCGGCCAAGAGCCAACCGGCCCGGATCGGGGGGCTGAGAGCGCTTCAAAGAGCGGACACCAGGGGGTAGAGGAAGCGAGCAAGGCAGAGCGGAGCGAACGGGAACTGGCGAACTGGCTGGCGGAAAGCACTATACCCGGGCGTGCAAGGCCCGTCAAGCGCGCCGTCAGGCCTATGGTTTCTACCGGGGTGGAGTAAAAAAAGGAGCCCTTTTCAGAGCTCCTCGAGACGGCCTTTTTCAGGACGCGGTCACATGAACTCCCTGGCAATCTGATCCTCGACCCCGAAAATGAAGGCGATGAGGGCCGCGCGGATCCACATGCCGTTGCGCTCCTGGCGCCAGTAGGCCGCGCGCGGGTCCTTGTCGACCGCGACCTCGATCTCGTAGCGCCGGGGCAGCGGGTGCATCAGCGCGCAGTGGGGCTGGATCTTCGCCAGGTGCTCGCGCTTGAAGTGGAAGGCCGGGAAGGTCTCGCTCTCGCTCTTGGGGTCGGAGGCGTACTCGTTCTGGATGCGGGTCATGTAGATCGCATCCACCCGGGGCATGACGCTGGCGAAGTCGTCGGTCTCGTGAAAGGGGATCCCGTGTTTCTTGAGGAAGGACTTGATGTCGTCCCTCATGCGGAAGACCTCCGGGGAAACGTAGTAAATGGTGACATCCTTGTAGTTTTTCAGGAGATAGGAGAGCGAGCGCACGGTGCGCCCGCGCTTGAGGTCCCCCACCATGGCGATCTTCTTGCCGTCGAGGCCGCCGATGTTGCGGAACTCCCGCTCCAGGGTGTAGATGTCGAGCAGGGCCTGGGTGGGGTGCTGGTCCGGGCCCGAACCGCCGTTCAGCACCGGCACCGGCCGCTCGGTCTGGTTGAGCACCCAGGCCGTCTTCTCGGCGAACCCCGCCTCCGGGTGCCGGGAGATGATCATGTTGACGTAGCTCGCGAAGGTGCGGATGGTGTCCTCGGGGGACTCGCCCTTGACCTCCGAGCTGGTCGAGGTGCCGCGGCTCTCGGAGACGTTCAGCCCCAGGATGTAACAGGCGTTTTGAAACGAGAGGAAGGTGCGGGTGGAGGGCTGGACGAAATAGAGCATGGCCCGCTTGTGGGGCAGCAGGCCGCTCAGGTGGCGCTGGCCCATCTTGGTCTTGGCGAGCTGCCGGATCATGTCGGCCAGGCGGCCGAGCTGGTCCAGGAACTGCCGGTCGAACTGCTGGGCGTAGATGACGTCGAAGACGCGGCCGTTCTGCTTGAAACAATCCAGTTTCTCGTCGACCGGCTTGGTGTAGAACTCCTCCCAGCCCTCGTAGGTCTGCTGGGTCTGCTCGGCGTAGCGCTCCATCGGGCTCTCCTGCTCGTCAGGGTTGAAGGTTCTATTCCGGATTTGTGCAAAGGAAGGAAGCGGATTCGATTAAAAGGATGATCTCAGAATTTGGATTGTGTGTCAAGATAAGGGGAACAATGAGGGCCCTCGAACCCCACCTCATCACCGGGCTTTGCGGATGCGCTCGGCAAGCAATTTGAAGGGTTTCGCTGTGTGCTGAAAAAAATGGGCCCACCCCTGGCACAGGGCGGATCTTCGATCCTGACCGGGAGCGATCCGACAGCGGTGCTTGGGGCAGTCCCCCCAGCAGCGCTCCAGGTAACCGCATTTCAGGCACTTTTCGGTAAGTTCGGCTTTTTGCGACCCGAAGTTTCGGTAGACTGGAGAATTCAGCGCCTCCTCCCAGCTGGTGTGCATGACGTTGCCGATCCACTGCTCCTTCTGCACGAAAAAGTCGCAGGGATAGATGTCGCCGTTGTGCTCGACGAGGAAATACTGGCAGCAGTCGGCACCCATGGTGCAAACGGTCGGCGACCCCTGCACCATTTGGTTCAGAACCGAATCGAAATGGCGGATGGAAATACGCTGGATGTCTCTTGGGTACCAGACATCGAACAAGTCGCACAAAAAGCGACCCCACTCTTCCGCGGTGATCGCGAAAGGCTGCAGACGACCGTCTGGGTCGTATTCCACGCAGGGGATGTACTGGTGATATGAAAAACCCTGATCGGCAAGGTATCGGTACACCAGGCGCGCTTGACCCACATTGGCCCGGCTGACCAGAACGAGGATGTTGACCGCGGCGCCGTACCGCACCAGGGTGTGAATGCCCCGCATGGCCGCGGCATGTGAAGGCCCGCCGCCGCGCAAACGCCGGTAGCGGTCGTGGATCTCGGCCGGCCCGTCCAGGCTGCAGCCGACCAGAAAACGATACTCGGACAGGTGACTCGCCAACTCGTCGTCGACCAACGTGGCGTTGGTCTGCAGGGCGTTGGCGACCCGTGCCCCGGGCCGGCCGTAGCTCTTCTGAAGCTCGACCACCCGGCGGAAGAAATCCACGCCCATCAGCGTCGGTTCACCCCCCTGCCAGCCGAAGGTGAACGTGGGCTGGTCCGTTTGAAGATAGCTTCCGATAATATGATCGAGCACGGCGTCGGACATGCGATGGGGACTGCGCTGAGGGTACAGCGCCAATTTTTGCAGGTAAAAGCAGTAGCTGCAGCGCTGGTTGCAGTCTGCGGAGGCAGGCTTGATCAGCAGGGAGAAGGGTTTCATCGGGTGCCGAAAGGGTTTCGCGCAACGGCCGGGTTAGGGATCGGCATACCTGTCCCGGTACAGGGTTTCAAGCCTTTTCAGAAGGCGTTCGGTCGGCATTGCCTCCTTGACATTGTCAACGCTCCCGAAGCGCTCGCGGTTCAGACGACCGGACAGGGGCCTCAGGCGTTCGATGCATTGGTTGCGGATGCTCGCGTATGACGGCTCGGCGACGACATTGCGTCGTTCATACGGGTCGTTTGCCAGGTCGAACATCTCAACCGGATCGAGAGAATCGGCCGCGACGGCCACCTTGAAGCGCTCGTCCCGCACCATGCTGTACCCCACCACCTCGCTCACGATCGCCTCTTTACCGCCCGGGCCGGGAGGGGTCTTCCCGACCTTCAGGATTTCAGGCAGAAGGGAGTGCCCGTCGCTTCCCGGCAGCGGGTCGCCGCCGGCAATCTGAATAAGAGTGGCGGAAAGGTCTATGAGATCACACAACGCAGCGCAGCGCCGCTTTTCGATCCCGCCCGGCGGGCGCACGATCAGCGGTATGCGCAGGGCGCCTTCGTAAAACACCACCTTCTGGGTCAGGTGGTGATCCCCCAGCATGTCGCCGTGATCGGAGCTGAAGACGATCCAGGTGTTGTCCAGCATCCCTTTCTGCTCGAGCGCCTGAACGATCCGGCCGACCTGTGCGTCGATGAAGCTCGCCTTGGCATAATAGAGCGCCCGCATTGTTTTCATCTGCGCGGCCGTCATGTCTTGAATGCCGCGGCTGAAATCCAAAACCCACCGCACATAGGGCGGGATGGGCGCAACCGGTCGGTCGGTGATCCCCAAAGGCATATCCTCGCTCCGGTAAAGCCGCCGGTAGGTTTCCGGGGAATCATAGGGATCATGCGGGCCGAGGAAAAGCACTTGGAGGTAGAAGGGTTTCGCCGGGTTATTGTAGTCCCGGATCCATTCGGCCGCCTTGCGGCCGATGTAGCTGTCAAGCAGATCCTCCTCGGGCAGGGGGGAGGGTTTGTCCTCCCATGGCCGCGCTTGGCCCTTGAGCCATGGAATGGTGTACCCGAGCATGTGCCGTCGGTGAACATCCAGCAGGCCTTTTTCGGCCAGGTGCTCGGTGTAGGGTGAGTCGTTGAAGATGGACTGGATCAGGCCGTGGGTCTCGTGGGTGTCTTCAAATCCCCACTCCTGCAGGACGGGAATATAGTCGCGCGTGTGGCGGCTTCCCGGGCGATGCATATAAAGGTGGGTTTTCCCCACCAGGGCCGTCCGGTACCCGCAGTCGCGGATCGCCCTCACGTGGCTCGGCCCGGAAGGGTCGGCCGCGAGCGAGTTGTTCCAGACTCCGTGCTCACGCACGTGCTGCCCGGTCATCAATGACGCCCGCGCCGGCATGCAGAGCGGCGAATTGGTGCAGCAGCTGTCGAAGATCACCCCCTCGGAGGCCACCCGGTCCAGGTGCGGGGTGCGGGCCACCGGGTGGCCGGCGCACCCGAGGGTGTCCGCCCGGTGCTGGTCGGCCAAAATAAAGACAATGTTCGGTCTTTTATTCATTTATTCATTCGACCCCCGCGGCTTTCGACTCGCGGCTGCTGCCCGTCAGCAGGATGTTGCGGGCGATGAAGCTGGGCTCCTTTGCCGCCAGCGATTCAAGGAGGTTCGCTTTGACAAGCCGAATTTCTGCCAGGGAATCCGAGCCTTGAGCGCCGGCCGCGGCAATGTCGATCAACTGCAGCGCCATGGGATAATTTCCGGCAGCCTTCAATACCTCGATCCGCCCGAGAAGCTTCTGGACCCCGATCAATTCGGCCAGCTCAACCTGGGTCTCCGTCTTGGGAGGCGGGAACAAATTGGACGGGTTGCCGTCGTACCACCCGCTGTACTGGCGGAGAATCCCGTGGATGACGAAGGTGGGATGCCCGTAGCGAGGGGCCAGAAAATCGTGCTGATCCCACTCTTTGAGCGGTTTGACCCCATGCAGGATTTCCTCGTAGCTCTGTCCCCGGTTCAGCCGGTCGACCACCTTGTCGTGCAGGTATCGCAGCGCCGATGAAACGGTCAGGCAAACCTTCCTTATGGGCTCGCGGCCCCGAATGACCGGTCCGTGACCGGGAACGAGGACCTCCGGTTCCTTGCCGACGATGTTTTCCAGCGCTTGCGCCCACTCCAGGGTAAACCGCTGCACCTTGAGCGGGTTGCCGATGTTGGGAAAGGACCAGATGACGAGATCGCCGGCAAAAACGGTCTTCTTCTCCGGCACCCATAACCAGAGCGCGTCATCCGTCTCCCCCAGTGCATGCCGGGCGTGAAAATCGAGCCCGCCGACCCGGGTGCTCAGGCTGTGGTCAAAGAAAACATCCGGGGCATGTTGCGGCAGCGGGAAGGCGGGGGTGCCCTCGGGGACGGCAAACTGGGTGCGGTTGATATGATCGTGAAACCCATGGAGCATGCGGTAGCGCCGATAGCGACTCAAGATATTGCGATGGCCGATCACGTTCGGCCGCCGCCATCCGTTTTTCTCGGCTTCTTCCAAGACCGGCCCCAGGCTGAAGGCATGGTCGCCGTGGCCGTGGGTGACGAAAACCGTGTGAACCCTCGCCTCCAGGACCGATCGCAGCCGTCGCCAGGTCTTCTCGAACAGAAAGTGGATGGGCAGATCGATCACCACCAAACCATCGGCCGTCTCTACGACGCCAAGATTGGCATAGCTGGGAAACACCCACACCCCTTCGGCGGGGTTCTGGGGTTCGGCGTCGCCCAAATTCAACTCGCTCATTTTAGCGCGCATTGCCGCCTTTGCTCTCTTCGTCAATGAACGCCTCGTCTTGCTCGATGAAGTAAACGTAGGTGTTGCGCGACATGGTGCAGCGGTCGTCGGCCACCAGGCGCTTTAAAATCTCGACCCGCAGCTCACGCGCCGCCGGATTTTTTCCTTGCGCCTGCAGCAGGATGTCCAGGACATCGAGCGCCAACTGGGGCTTGCCTTCGGCCAAGAGCTCCCGGCTGCGCGCGAGAACTCGGGCGTTGTCCCCGACCAGGGACAATATCTCCGCCGCCACCTCCGGAACCGGGCGCGGCAGCAGGTGCGCGGGGTTGTGGTCGAAATAGCCGTGGTACCAGCGATAGATGTTGAAGACCGCAAACTCGGGGCGGCTGTAGACGAAGCTCAGGTGCGGTTTTGCGGCGAGCTCCTCCGGCAGCCGCACCGCATGGATCATCTCGTCGAGCGGGGTGCCGCGGTTGATGTGGGCGACCACCTGGTCGTGGATTGAATATATGGCGGCGATCGTGTCGTCCAGCACGACCCGGGCTTCATCCCCTTGATAAACGGGGCGGCCGCCTCCGGCGACGATGATCTCGGGCTGCTTCGCACGGACCGCCGCCAGCGCTCGGGCCCAGGGCAACGCAAAGCGGGTCGGCTTGAACGGGTTCCCGATGTTCGGGAAGGCCCCGATCAGAAGATCGCCGACAAACGCCGTGCGGATCTCCGGGACCCAGACCCAGGTGTGGTCGTCGGTCTCGCCTCTGGCGTGGTGCAGTTCGAAGGTCTTGCCCCCCAGCGCAAACGTCAGGCGATCGGTGTAGGTCCTAGTCGGCACGACGAATTTGGGCCGGGTCGGGTTCTCCTTGATGTGAAATTGAATGGCGTTGATCCTGCGGTAGTGCGGGCCGAGGATCTCGTATTTTTCCAGCCGATCGGGAAGATACTGATGAGCGATGATTTCGGGCCGGTCCTCCAGGAAAGCGCCGGCGCCCCCCACGTGGTCGCGGTGCCCGTGGGTGTAGACGATGGTCCGAATGCGCCCGCCGGACCGGCGGATCTCCTCCAGGACCTTGGCGGCGGCCGGAACGGTCAACAAGGTGTCGATCAGCACCACGCCGTCGTCCGTGTCCACCCAGCCGCAGTTGGAGATGAGCTGAGCCGCCACGTGCACGTCGCGGTGGGGATGCTCGAAGTGGACTGAGGCGTAGCGGATGAGCTGAATGGCGGTACGATGATCGCCGGCCGCGACCCCGGCCGCCACTTCCGAAATAACGGAAGGCGACTTTTCACGGCGGGTGAACTCACCAGGATCGTTCATGTTTCATTCTCCTCTGGGGGCTTGGGTGCAGGGGAAACCGCTATTTCCATTTCGCGCGTGATGTGCGTGGCCGTGGTGATGCCTTCCGAGACCAGGATCACCCGTTTTTCAGGGCTGTGGAATATCCAAGTCCGGTGAAACACCGGCGTTCCATCCGGCAGCCCCAGGATCCGGGCGGTCTCGAAATCACAGATCCAAGGGCGGATGGTCTGCTTCAGATCGAGCTTAAGATAGTGCCGCGCCCGCGCGAACTCCTCCACAACAAAGAGGTGCTTGATCCGCTCTTCCCCGATCGACTCGACCACATCGGCCGGGAAAAAGCCCCGGGACACCCTGCGGCGCGTGAGATCCGAGAAGGCATCCCACATGCGCAGCATGCAGTAGAGGCGGCCGTCGCGGTAAGCGCCGGGCTGTGTGCCGTATATTTTCTGGATCCGCCGCGGCGGCGCGACCCACTCGGCCGAAAGGACCTTGGGCCGGCTGCGGCTCATGGCACGCCCCAACTCGTCCGGGGTGGAATCGGGCGTCATGAGGGCCTGGTCTACCTTGGCACATACCGATGTCCCCAGGGCTCTCTTCCTGACGACCAGGCCTTCGGCCTCGAGCAAGGCCATGGCTTTGCGGACGGTGGCATGTGAAACGCCGTAGGCCGCGTGGAGTTCCTCGATGGTGGGCAGACGCGCGCCCGGGTCGATGTCCCCGAGAAGGATTTCATTCTTAAGTCTTAGATAAAACTGAAAATAAAGAGGAATATTGCCTTCTTGAAAATGGATTTTATCCATCTCTTGGTCTCTATTATACTATTTGACGTCAATTCATTTTTTTCTTGACACGAGTGGCGTCCTCTGTCAAGTGGTTTTGCATCGATCGCAGCTTTCGTTCCTTCAGATTTGGAAAACCCCGTGCAGTCGACGAACCAGAAAGACTAATGCCATAGGGGTATCCATGGCAAAAATCCTCGAGCATCATGCCAAGGCGCTTCTGAGAGCACGGGGCCTTCCTGTACCCTCCGGATTCACCGTTCAGGACCTCGAGGACAACCAACTCACCCTCCCCCCAGTCGATCCGCCCTGGATGATCAAGGCCCTGGTCCCATCGGGCCGCAAAGGCAAAGCCGGACTGGTCCGGCCGGCGGCAACCCTGCCACAGGCCCGCGCCATCGCCGCCGACCTCCTCGGACGCGAATTCGACGGGTTTGCGGTCGAGCAGGTCCTGATTGAAAAAATGGAGTCTATCAGAAAGGAACTTTATGTCTCTTTCACCTATGACAACCTGACCCGCTCCCCGGTCCTTCTCTTCTCGCCGCGGGGCGGTGTGGAGATCGAAGAACTCGCCCAGGCGCACCCGGAGCTTTTGTTTCGCCACGCCATCGACATCATCGCGGGTTTTCACCCCTTCCAGGCCCGCTCGTTGTGCTTTGAAGCCGGTCTGGCAGGGTCGGAAACCGCGCTCGTGGCCCCGCTCCTGGTGGAATTGTGGCGCCTTTTTTACAACCTGGACCTGCGGCTGCTCGAGATCAACCCGCTCGCCCTCACCGAAGCGGGTCGACCCTCCCTGGTCGGCGTTCTGCTTAACGTGGACGACGACGCCTTGTTTCGCCACCCGGAGCTTGCAGACATCGCCGTCTACGGGCTGGACCGCAGCCTCGCCAGTCTGACGCCCCGCGAACGACTGGTGGTGGATGCGGACCTGGCCGCTCCCGGCAGCGGGGCGGTCCGCTACACGGAGTTCGAAGGCGAGATCGCCTTCGGCATCATCGGCGGCGGGGCCAGCCTGGTCGTCATGGACGCCATCATGCGGCAGGGCGGCCGCCCGGCCAACTACAGCGACATCGGCCCCGGGAAGGATTCGCCCGCCAAGATGAAGGCCCTGCTCGAGGCGACCCTCACCAAGCCGGGGTTGAAGGGCTTTATCGCCGGATCGAGTGTGCTCGCGGCGACCGACCTCTCCGAGATGGGCCCCGGTCTGCTGCAGGCCATGAGGATGTACGGCCTTGACCCGGAAAAAACACCCGTGGTCGTACGACTGGCGGGTCTGGGCGAAGAGCATAACCGTCAGGTGCTGGCCGTACATCCTCATGGCCTGCGGGCCGGACCGGGGCCCCATCTGGCGGAGGTCGGTCGCCGCGAGCACACTCGATGGCGATAAAGCCCTTCAACCCCGGCTTGGTGAGGTCGCCTCGAGCAGGCCTTCATCCTTCCCCGGCCCGATGTCGCTGTAGTTGGCCGGGCGGCCGCCCTGCCCCATGATGGCGTCCATGACGGGCTGGCCCCGCCGCCGATGAGGTCGAAGGCGATCTCGCCTTCGAACTCCGTGTAGCGGACCGCCCCGCTGCCGGGAGCGGCCAGGTCCGCATCCACCACCAGTCGTTCGCGGGGCGTCACAGACTGGCGAGGCTGCGGTCCAGAACGGCGATGTCTGCAAGCTCCGGGTGGCGAAACAAGGCGTCGTCGTCCCCACCAGAACGCCGACCAGGGAGGGTCGACCCGCTTCCGTGAGGGCGAGCGGGTTGATCTCGAGCAGCCGCAGGTCCAGGTAAAAAGGCGCCACAATTCCCACCAGGAGCGGGGCCACGAGCGCGGTTTCCGACCCTGCAGACCGGCTTCAAAGCACAACGAGCGGCCTGGAAGGGGTGGAGACCCGCGATGATGTCGATGGCGTGGCGAAACAAAAGCTCCGGGTCTAGGCAACTCTTTTCGATCTCCACACCGCCCCGCGGCGAAAAAGAGAAGGACCGGGGAGCGGGTCAGGTTTGTCATAGGTGAAAGAGGACGTGGACCTTCTGATAGACTCCATTTTTTCAAATAGGACCTGTCGGACCGCAAACCCGTCGAATTCGCGTCCGAGGAGGTGGCGATAGGCGCAGGCGCTGGCAGGGTTGCCGCCGGCCGGACCAGTCCGCTGCCTTTGCGGCCGATCGGGACCGGCCCTGATCATCCAGGGCGGATCGACTGGGGGAGGGTGAGTTGGTTGTCCTCGAGGTCCTGAACGGTGAATCCGGAGGGTACAGGAAGGCCCCGTGCTCTCAGAAGCGCCTTGGCATGATGCTCGAAGAGATTCCTATGGCATTAGTCTTTCTCATTCCAGTCGACTGCACGGGGTTTTCCAAATCTGAAGGAACGAAAGCTGCCAAATGCAATTCAAAACCACTTGACAAGAGCGGCTACCGTGTCAAGAAAAAATGAATTGACGTCAAATAGTATAATAGAGACCAAGAGGATAAAATCCATTTTCAAGAAGGCAATATTCCTCTTTATTTTCAGTTTTATCTAAGACTTAAGAATGAAATCCTTCTGGGACATCGACCCCAGCACGTCTGCCCACCATCGAGGAACTGCCACGCGGCCTACGGCGTTTCACATGCCACCGTCCGCAAAGCCATGGCCTTGCTCGAGGCCAAGGCCTGGTCGTCAGGAAGAAGCCCTGGGGACATCGGTATGTGCCAAGGTAGACCAGGCCCTCATGACGCCGATTCCACCCCGGACGAGGCAGTGCAGTGAGCCGAGCAGCCGGCCGAGGCGTTTCGGCCGAGTGGGTCGTGCCGCCGCGGCGGATCCAGAAAATATACGGCACACAGCCCGGCGCTTGCCGCGACATTGTCTTGCGGTGCTCCGCATGCTGGATGCTCCGGAACCTCACACCACCAGGGGTCCAACTTCCGCCGATGTGGTCAAGTCAATCCGCAGGCGGATCAGCGCCTCTTTGTTGTGGAGGAGTTCAGCGCGGCGCGGCGCTGTGTTAAGCTGCATATGAAGCCGCTGGATCCTGATTTGGAGCCGCCGGAGTGCTGGGGCTGCGGATGGAACGCCATCCTCCTGGATATTGCCGCGGCCCCTGAATGTGGGAGGCGCACGGCCACGCATGGCGCGAAATGGATCCCCTGCACCCAAGGCCCCAGAGGAGAATGAAACATGAACGATCCTGGTGAGTTCACCCGCCGTGAAAAGTCGCCTTCCGTTATTTCGGAAGTGGCGGCCGGGGTCACAGCCGGCGATCGTCGGCCCGCCCCTCGGCCATTCCGCGCCTAGAGTCACTTCGAGCATCCCCACCACAGGCGTGAGCCGTGGCGGCTCAGCTCATCTCCAACTGCGGCTGGTGGACGCGGACGACGGCGTGGTGCTGATCGACACCTTGTTGACCGTTCCGCCGCCGCCTCCTGGAGGAGATCGGCCATTTCCAGCGGCGCATTCGGACCATCGTCTACACCCACCGGGCGCCGCGAGCATGAGTTCCTGGAGGACCGCCCCTCGGCTCATCCGCTGCTTCCCGATCGGCTGGAAGCCGAGATCCTCGGCCCGCACTACCGCCGGATCGACGCCATAGAAGAAATTCAGACCCGCGTTCATGCGCTCGGACCTACACCGATCGCCTGACGTTGCGCTCGGGGGCAAGACCTCGAACTGCACCGCCGAGGCGACCGACGACCACACCTGACTGGGTACCGGAGATGGCGACTGTCGCGATCTTGTGATCGGGGCCTTGCCGAACATCGGGAACCCGTTCAAGCCGACCCGCTTTGGTGGGCCCGAGCGCTGGCGGCGGTCCGTGCGAAGCAGCCCGAGTCCATCGTCGCCGGAGGCGGCCGCCCCGTTTATCAAGGGGATGAAGCCCGGTGGTGTTGGCGACACGATCGCCGGCCATGTAGCCAATCCACGACCAGGTGGTCGCCCACATCAAGCCGCGGCACCCCGCTCGACGAGATGATCCATGCGGTGCGGCTGCCGGAGGAGCTCGCCGCAAAACCGCACCTGAGCTTCGTTACAGGCCCGCCCCGAGTTGCGGTCTTCAACATCTATCGTTGGTACCACGGCTATTTCGACCACACCCCCGCGCACCTGCTGCCACGCCCGGTTCCGGAGGTGGCGGCGGAGATATTGTCCCTGGTCGGGGACAACGCCCCGAGTTCTCGCGCGCAGCCGGGAGTTGGGGCAAGCCCCAGTTGGCGCTCGATGTCCTGGACATCCTGCTGCAGGCGCAAGGAAAAAATCCGGCGGCGCGTGAGCTGCGGGTCGAGATTTTAAGCGCCGGGGCCGACGCCGCTGCACCAGCGCGCAACACCTACGTTTACTTCATCGAGCAAGACAGAGGCGTTCATTGACGAAGAGAGCAAAGGCGGCAATGCGCGTGAAAATGAGCGAGTTGAATTTGGGCGACGCCGAACCCCAGAACCCCGCCGAAGGGGTGTGGGTGTTTCCCAGCTATGCGAATGTTGGCGTCGTAGAGACGGCCGATGGTTTGGTGGTGATCGATCTGCCCATCCACTTTCTGTTCGAGAAGACCTGGCGACGCTTCGAATCGGTTGGAGGCGAGGTTTCACACGGTTTTCGTCACCCACCGCCACGGCGACCAGTGCCTTCAGCCTGGGGCCGGTCTTGGAGAGCCGAGAAAAACGGATGGCGGCGGCCGACGTGATGGCCATCGCAATATCTTGAGTCGCTATCGGCGCTACCGCATGCTCCATGGGTTTCACGATCGTATGCAACCGCACCCGTTTGCCGTCCCCGAGGGCCGCCCCCGCCTTCCCGCTGCCGCAACATGCCCCGGATGTTTTCTTTGACCACAGCCTGAGCACCCGGGGGGGGCTCCGATTTTAGCACCCGGCATGCACTGGGGGAGACGGATGACGCGCTTGGTAGGGTGCCGGAGAAGAAGACCGAGTTTTTGCCGGCGATCTCGTCGTCTGGTTTCCTTCCCAACATCGGCAACCCGCTCAAGGCGCAGCGGTTTACCCTGGAGTGGGCGCAAGCGCTGGAGAACATCGTCGGCAAGGAACCGGAGTCCTCGTTCCCGGTCACGGACCAGTCATTCGGGGCGCCAGCCCATAAGGAAGGTTTGCCTGACCGTTTCATCGGCGCTGCGATACCTACACGACAAGGTGGTCGACCGGCTGAACCAGGGGGACAGAGCTACGAGGAAATCCTGCATGGGGTCAAACCGCTCAAAGAGTGGGATCGCCGCGATTTTCTGGCCCCTCGCTACGGGCATCCCACCTTCGTCAGCCCCACGGATCTCCGCCAAGTACAGCGGTGGTACGACGGCAACTCTGACTTACCAATTGTC
>CAVQUW010000005.1:0-67433 GCA_963716785.1 uncultured delta proteobacterium
GCGGTTTTCAAGGGGGTGGGGCGAGGGCCGCGCAGATCCGGCGCCCGGGAATGCTCACGGATGCCTTGAGGGGCTCGAAAAAATCCATTTCAAGCGATGACTTTGAAATGAGCGCCGCACCCCGCCCGGGGGGGCGGGGGTTCTCCGGAAGTGACTTCGGTTTTGTGGGAGCGGCGTCCCCGCCGCGATCATTTCGCGGCAAGATGCCGCTCCCACTGAAAAGCTCAACTTTCTTAAAAGCCCGAGTTCAAGGCGCGCGAATCCCGCGGAGTGAGGCGTACTTTTTGTACGCCGCAGCGACCGCGGGATGAAGCGCAACGCCGAATTCAGGATCTGCCCGCAGCAGCACCGCTCAGTTATGGGATTTTTATCCGAAGGTTCCTGAACGGAGCCGACGGCGGGCAAGCCTCGCGACCCGAGGCGTACTCCGGTACGCCGCAGGGGCCGCGAGGCGCGGCGCAACGCCGAATTTGGGGCTTACCCGCCGTCGGTCAGAAGTGGTTTCAAAACCCTGGATCACGCCCGCGGGCAAGGCGCCGGCCGATTCGAAAGCGGAGCAACCTTTTCAGGTTGTGAGCATTTCGAGAGGCCGGCAACGCCGCCCCCGGGTGTCAGACAGGGTTTTTTAACCACTTCTAGCCTTCGTAGAGAACGGCGAGGATGGTCGCCTTCCCCTCTTTGGCCGCGATGAGGTGCGGGGTGGTGGAGAGGTAGTAGGCGCTGTCTCCCGGTTCGAGCTCGAAGCGATCCCCGCCGATCTCGAGCAGCACCGTCCCGTCCAGAACGAAGACGAACTCCTCGCCCTCGTGCACCGAAATTTCCTTCTCGGCCGCAGTGAGCAGCTGGACCACCAGCGCCTCCATGTGGCGTCCCTTCACCCCCGGCGCAAGGCTCTTGTAGCTGTACAGATGTTTCTTCCCGGTCTGGGAGGTGGACCGGGAGGCGGCGCTGCGCTCGCCCTTGCGGGTGATGACATAGAGCTTTTCCCCGGTTCCGGAGACCAGACGGCCGAAAGGCGCTGTCGAGTGCCTTGGAGAGTTTGATCATGGTGCCGAGCTGCGGTTGGACCCGGTTGCTCTCGATCCCCGAAAGGAAGTCCACCTCGAAGCCCGTAAGCCTTGAGAGCTCCTCCAAGGAGACGCCTTTTTCCTTGCGGATGGCCCCGATGCGGGCCCCGATGGCTTCCGCCTCCTTGGCGAACGGCGCGGTGATGTCGCCGGTCAGGTCTTCGAAAAAGTCGACATGGAACACGGATTTTTTGCCTTTGGTCTCCATTCTGGAACTCCTTGTGTCAGAAAGGGTTCGAGGGTTCGAGGGTTCGAGGGGGTAGGAGCCGGTGCGATCGGGTTTGCCGCCTTGCTTTTTATCCGTTCACCTGAACCCTTGACCCCTGGACCCCTTGAACCCTTCTTCATCACAGACATTTCGCCCCGATGTGCCGCGCGATGACGATCCGCTGCACCTCGGATGTGCCTTCGCCGATCTCGAGCAGTTTCTGGTCGCGATAGAATCGTTCCACGTCGTATTCCTTCATCAGGCCGTAGCCGCCGTGGAGCTGGACGGCGTGGTTGGCGCAGCGGTACATCACCTCCGAGCAGTGGAGCTTCGCCATGGCGGCCTCCTTGGAAAAGGCCAGGTCGTTGTCGCGCAGCCAGCAGGCCTTGTACAGAAGCAGGCGCGCGCACTCGATCTCGAGCGCCATGTCCGCCAGTTTGAAGGCATTGGCCTGGAAGGTGGCGATGGGCCGGCCGAACTGCTCGCGCTGGTTGGCGTATTTGATGGTGTGGTCGAAGCACCCCTGGGCGCCGCCGAGCCCCATGGCGGCGATGGAGAGCCGGCCGCCGTCGAGCGTCTGCATCATCTGGTGGAAACCGTGCCCGCGCGGCCCCAGCAGGTGGTCCTTGGGCACCCGGCAATCCTCGAAATACAGCTCCGCGGTGTTCGAAGAGCGCCACATCATTTTGCCGTGCATGGGCCGCGCGGTGAAACCGGGGGTGCCCGCCTCCACGACGATGCAGGAGAGTTCGGCCTTGCCGTCCTCCCTGGCCCCGGTGCGGGCCAGCACGGTCACACCGGAAGTGATGTCGGTGGCGGCGTTGGTGATGAAGATCTTGCTGCCGTTGATCACCCACTCGTTGCCGTCGAGAACCGCGTTGGTCCTGGAGTTGGCGGCGTCCGATCCCGCGTTCGGCTCGGTCAGCCCGAAGCCCCACAGCGCCTCGCCGCGGCACAGCTTCGGCAGGTATTTCTTTTTTTGTTCCTCACTTCCGAAATAGTAGAGCGGGCCGATGCCGAGGGAGTTTTCGGCCGCCACGGTGGCGGCATGCGAGCCGTCCACCCGCGCGATCTCCTCCACCGCGATAATGTAGGAGAGGTAGTCCATGGCCTGACCGCCGTATTTCTCGGAGACGAAGACCCCGAAAAGCCCGAGCTCGGCCATTTTCCGCATCGTTTCGTAGGAAAACTCCTCTTTCTCGTCCAACTCCTTGGCAACCGGCTGAATCTCGTTTTCGGCGAAGCTGCGGACCGAATCCTTAAGAATTTCATGTTCGGACGATAGGCTGAAATCCATGACCACTCCTTGTCGTTGACGGATTCGTTGTGGGCGCTCGAGGCGGATGACAGGCACTTGGCACGCGGCAGCGGATCTGCTAAGAGTCCACCAACAGCGTACGCGTCTATTTTATATTGGGAAGCATGAATCTTGTCAATAAGCCAGACGCCGGCCGAACACCCGGAACATCGCCGCCGCCAATGGCAAGCGGCAAGAAGGGGCCGGAAGAAAAAAGGGGTCAAGGGGTCGACGGTTCAAGTGAAAAGAATCGAAGAATGACTCCCGATCCTGGACCCCTCGAACCCTTGAACCCTTGAACCCTCGAACCCTTTTCCCCCTATGCCCGAGCTGCCGGAAGTCGAAACCATCGTCCGAGACCTGAACTCCGCCGGGGTGGTCGGAAAGACCGTGACCTGCGCCAGTGTCAGCTGGCCGCGCACGATTGCCGCGCCCTCCCCCGCGGAATTCTGCCGGTTGATGGAACACAGGACCATCGCCGCCGTCCGCCGGCGCGGGAAATTCCTGGTCTTCGATCTGGCCGACGGGCCGAGCCTGTTGATCCACCTGCGCATGTCCGGACGCCTCGATCTGGTGGCGGCCGGGACCGAGCGCCAGGTCCACGAGCACGTGGCCCTCACCTTCGCGGACGGCAGCGAGCTGCGCTTCCACGACACCCGCAAGTTCGGGCGGATCACCCTCACGGCGGACCCCGACAAGACCCTGGCGCGGCTGGGGCCCGAGCCGCTCGAGCCCGGCTTCACCGCGAACCGCCTGCATGCGATGCTGACGGCGCGCCGCCGCCTGTTGAAGCCGCTGCTGCTGGACCAGACCTTCGTGGCCGGCCTGGGCAACATCTACGTCGACGAGGCCCTGTGGGAATCGACGCTCCACCCCCTGCGGCTGTCGGATTCGCTCTCGGCCGTCGAGGCGCGCGCCCTGCACCGGGCCATCCGCGTGGTGCTGCGGCGCGGGCTGAAAAACCTCGGAACCTCGCTCGGCAGCGGCAAGGCCAACTTCTACTCCGTCGCCCGCCGCCGCGGGCGCAACCGCGATGAGCTGCGCGTCTTCCGCCGCACCGGGGAGGCCTGCCCGCGCTGCGCGGCGCCGATCGAGCGCCTCGTCGTCGGCCAGCGCAGCACGCACGTGTGCCCGAAATGTCAAAAGGGGCCGGCGTGAGGCGCAGGGTGAGCGGCACAAGGGAATAAAGATCGGAATTTTTCGGGAGCGGCTTGCCGCGGTGATCGATTTCACTGAAACGATATCGCGGCTGGAAGCCGCTCCCACAGTAAAAAAGAGATTTGAGATGCCTTGCGGAGGGGCTATGGCACAAGCCGCCCCTCACTCGAACCCTTGAACCCTGGAGCGTTTATGCCCACCGGCGCCTGCGGCGTGAACTGCGACGCGTGTCTACTGCGGCTGACGGGCGCATGCTCCACCTGCGGGCCGGGCGCGAGCCGGGAGGCCGGGCTCAAGATCGAGGCCCAGGGCCGCATCCTGGGCGCCCCCTGCCCGATCCTGGCCTGCGCCCGACTGAACCGCATTGCCTTCTGCCTGCGGGACTGCGCCGCGTTTCCCTGCGGGAACTTCAGCGCAGGCCCCTACCCCTTCAGCCGAGGATTTATCGCCATGCAGGAACGCCGCCGCCGCCAATTGCCGCCGGCCTATGCCCCCGACGGGTCGCATCTCAAGGTGGACGGATTTTTCTGGGACCGCCTGCAGAAGACGGACCTAAACCAGTTGTGCGCCCGCACCCAGTTCGCGCCGACCGCGGAGGGCGGGCTGGTCTTCCGCTTCCTGAACGAGGACGTGATGGTCGACCTGAACGACCGCTGCCTCAAACGGCTCGAAGGCGGAGGCTGGCAGCGGACCGAGGACCCTCTGCTCGAGCTGGCCACGGTGCTCTACCTGATTAACGTGCAGGACGTCTACCCCCTGGGGAGGGACCTGGTCGGGCCCCGGGATCTGAAGGAGGGGCATTTTTTCCAGGGACCGCACGAACTGCGCACCGCGCCCCTGATCGAGCGCTACGGAAGGGACATCGAGGGCTTCAGGCAGGCCGCCGGGCGGCTGGACGGCGAGCCGGTGGAGATGGCCGACGCCGCCTGCCGGCTGAAGCCCTTTCCGCGCGTGCCTCTCTATTTCCTGCTGTGGGAGGGTGACGAGGAGTTCCCGGCGCGCATGAGCGTGCTCCTCGACCGCTCGGTCGAGGAGTTCCTGGCGGCCGACGCCATCTGGGGGCTCATCAACCGGGTGTCCACGGCGTTGCTGACCGGCGCGGCAGGCCCACGGCGCCCGGGGGTTCCGGAAGAGGCGCCTTTCAAGTAAGTTGGGCTTTTTCGTGGGCGCGGCATCTTGCCGCCAAATAATGCTCGCGGCGGGGGGATTCAATTTTTTCCGTGGGAGCGGCATCTTGCCGCGAAATGATCGCGGCGGGGACGCCGCTCCCACAAACTGAACTGATTCCGGTAAAGTGGCGCAGCGCGCCATGACCCGCTTAGAAGCGACGCGGCGCCGATCCCGCGGGCGGCGGCGGCAGGGGGAAGCATCCGCGCCGCCACGGCCCCGGCATTCGGCATCAGCGCCGAAACACCTCCGGGTTGACCGTGTGCCGCGGCCGCCGGCCGCCGGCGAGCTCGATGATCTGCTCGACGATGAAGACGCTCATGTTGTTCATGCCCTCGTAGGTGAAGGCGGCCGTGTGCGGGGTGAGCACCACGTTCTCGAGGGTCAGCAGAGGCGAGTCGACCGGAGGCTCCTGCTCGAACACGTCCAGGCCGGCCCCGGCGATGACCCCGGCCTTGAGCGCCTGAAACAGGTCGGCCTCGTTGACGATGCCCCCGCGGGCGGCGTTGATCAGGAGCGCGGTCGGCTTCATCAGCCTCAGGGTGCGGGCGTCGATCAAGCCCCGGTTCTCATCGGTCAGCGGCGCGTGGATGCTGACGACGTCGGCGCACTCGAGCAGGTCCTCGACCGTCATCCGTTCTATGCCCTGCTCCCGCGCAAACTCCTCCGGCCAAAACGGGTCGTGGGCCACGACCTTCATCTGGAAGCCCTTCGCCCGCAGGGCCACGCAGCGGCCGATGGCCCCCAGGCCGATCAGCCCCAGGGTCTTGTTCCAGATCTCGAGCCCCATGATCTTCGTGTGCTCCCAGCGCTTCTCCCGCAGGCTGCGGTCGCAGTAGAGCATCCGGCGCGCCAGGCACAGGATCATGGCGAACGTGTGATCGGCGACGGCCTGATTGTTGGCCCCCGGGGTGTGGAACACGGGGATCCCCCGGCGGGTGGCGGCGGCCACGTCGACCGTGTCCAGGCCGGCGCCCTGCTTGGCGATCGCTTTCACCCTCGGGGCCATGTCGAGCAGAGCGTCGTCCACGCGCAGGTCGTTGCCGCACAGGATGACGTCCGCCTTGGCCAGCGCCGCGTCAAAGCCCGCCTGCCCGACCCCTGAGCCGCGCATGTCGATCAATTCGAAGCCTGCCTGGCGGAGATCTTCCATGGGTTTTTTGTCGAAGGCGCAAAACGGCCGCGACTCGATCAGGACGGTGAACTGTGGCATGCGGAGACCCCTCCATAATTGATGAATAGCTGCGAACCAAAAAAAATTCTCCGAACGGTCCGCACATCCCACACTGACGGAACGCTGCCGGCTTTTGCTTCCAAGTAAGTTTACCTTTTTGGATTGGGCATCTTGCCGCGAAATGATCGCGGCTGGAAGCCGCTCCCACAAAAGACAAGACTTACTTGATGATAAAGTGGCGCTGCGCGCCATGCGTCGCCTAGAAGTCGATAATCCCGGTGTAGTTCTCGGGCGTGATCGCCAGCAGCTCGTCCTTGACCCCCCGCGACACATCCAGGGCTTCGACGAATTCCGCGATGCACTGCCGGTCGATCTTCGCATGGGTGCGGGTCAGGCCCTTGAGCGCCTCATAGGGCCGGGGATAGCCTTCGCGGCGCAGCACGGTCTGGATCGCCTCGGCCACCACCGCCCAGTTGGCCTCGAGATCGGCACGGATCGCCTCGGTGTTGAGAATCAGCTTGTCCAGCCCCTTGCGAAGCGATTTGAGCGCGATGAGCATGTGCGCGAGCGGCACCCCGAGGTTGCGGGTCACGGTGGAGTCGGTCAGGTCGCGCTGCAGACGGGAGATGGGCAATTTGGCGGCCAGGTGCTCGAACAGCGCGTTGGCGACCCCCAGATTTCCCTCCGAGTTCTCGAAATCGATCGGGTTGACCTTGTGCGGCATGGTGGATGACCCCACCTCGCCCGCCTTGATCTTCTGCTTGAAGTAGTCCAGGGCGATGTAGGTCCAGATGTCGCGGTTCAAGTCGACCAGGATCGTGCCGATGCGCCGCAGGGCATCGCAGAAGGCGGCCAGGTTGTCGTAGTGCTCGATCTGTGTGGTGGTGCGCGAGCGGTTCAGACCCAGGGTCCGGTTGACCAGGTCGTCGGCGAATGCGGGCCAGTCCACTCCCGGGTAGGCGACCCGGTGGGCGTTGAAATTGCCGGTGGCCCCGCCGAACTTGGCCGAGAAGGGCACGCGTTTGAGCTGCTCGGCCTGAGCTTCCAGGCGCTCGACGAACACGTGGATCTCCTTGCCGAGACCCGTGGGCGAAGCGGGCTGGCCGTGGGTCCGGGCGAGCATGGGGACGGCACGCCACTCCTGCGCCCTGGCACGCAGACTCGCGAGGACCTCGTCCAGGGCGGGCTCCATCACCCTGAGCCAGGCCTCCTTCAGGCTGAGGGGCAGGGCCGTGTTGTTGATGTCCTGGGAGGTCAGCCCGAAGTGGATGAACTCGGCAAACGGCTGAAGCCCCAGGCGGTCGAACCCCTCCTTGAGAAAATACTCGACGGCCTTGACGTCGTGGTTGGTGGTCTTCTCGATCTCCTTGACCCGAGCGGCGTCCGCCGGACCGAATTTGCGGTAAAGATCCCGCAGCGCCTCGAAATGACCGGGATCGACCCTCTTCAGCGGCGGCAGCGGCAGGCGGCACAGGGCGATGAAGTACTCCACCTCCACCCGCACGCGGTAATGGATGAGCGCCCCTTCGGAAAAAAAGGGGGCGAGGTCCGCTGTCTGGCGGCGATAGCGGCCGTCGACGGGGGAGATGGCTTCCAAGGGGGTCAGCTGCATGCGGTGGCGTCCCGGGTGTCGGGGTTTCAGGGTGTCACGGTGCACGGCGTGGTTGGGCTGCAACGAACGGGGGGCACTATAGGAAAATCCTGTCCGGCTGTCAAGCCGGCCGCCGGGCATGCCGCGGCCGGCTGCGCAGGCGGTCACACCAGCTCAGGCGGCGGCACGATGGCGAGCTCGTCGATCTTCTGGAGCAGGGTCTTGTAGCTGACCTTGAGGATCCGGGACGCCCGGCTGCGGTTCCACCCGGTCTTCTCCAGAACGTGCGCGATCAACTCCTTTTCGACCTCGTTCGCGGCCTGTTTGCGGATGCCCTTCAGGTCGATGGCCGTGAGATCGATGCCGGGCCCGTTTCGCGGCAGAAATGGGAACCGGCGGGGCGGGCTCATCGTCGCCGGGTCGGCATGGGCACTGTGGCGCTGGTTCTCCACAGCGACCAGCATGCTGTCGATGCTTTCCTCGTTTTCACCCAGGAGGATGATGCGCTTCAGCACGTTCTGCAGCTCGCGGATATTTCCGGGCCAGGCGTAGGCGGTCAGCTTCTCCATGGTGGAGCGGCTCAGCCCGCGTTCCGGCCTCCCGTTGAACTCCGCGGCGTAGCGCTCGAGAAAAAAATCGATGAGGACGGGTATGTCCTCCGGCCGGCGGCGCAGCGGCTCGATGAAGATGCGAATACTGCTCAAGCGGAAGTACAGATCGTTTCTGAAGTTGCCCTTGCCGATCTCCTGCTCGAGGACGCGGTTGGTGGCGGCGATGATCCAGACATCGGTTTTCATCAGCTTTTCGGACCCCAGGGGGGTGAAGTCGCCGCCTTGCAGGACATGCAACAGCTTGGATTGGAGCGGCAGCGACATGTCGCCGATTTCATCGAGAAACAGCAGCCCGCCGTTGGCCTGCTCGAACTTCCCGCGGCGCGTGCGGTAGGCGCCGGTGAACGCCCCGCGCTCGTACCCGAACATCTCGCTCTCCAGCAGGGTGTCCGGCAGGGCGGCGCAATTGACCTTCACGAAAGGTTTGGCGACGCGGTCCGACTTGTGGAAGAGCTGATGGACGACCAGTTCCTTGCCCACCCCGGTTTCGCCCGAGACAATGACATTCAACCCGGTATCGGCCACCTGATCGATCAGGTCCCGGATCCTTTGGACGTTCTGGCTCACTCCGATGATATCGTGTTCCATTCCGGCGTTTTCCGACCCCTAAAGGAAATAAAGGACAGGGTTGCGGCGCGTTGAAAGCCGATGACTCCCGGGCGCCTTTCAAAGGTGATGCTCTGCCGCCCTCAGCGGTTCACCAGGTAAATGACAATCCCGTAAAGCAGCGGGAAGGCGGCTCCCCACGGCCGCCTGACCTTGAAGCCGACGATGGCCAGGATCAAGGCGAAGACGACGATGAACAGCAAACGCCACATGAAATCGAATGTCGGGGGTGAGCCGCTCGACCCGTACAGGTGGAAATAGTCAAAAAACATGACGACCTCCTCCGAGTTTGGGTTCCCCAATGGGTCTTTGGCCGCGTCGACACCGGCAGGCGCCTCATCGGCGTCTGCCCTCCCGTGACGCGTTCCGCTCCCGGCGCAGGAGGCTGCCGCCGGTCACGACCAACAACGCCGCCAAAATGATTTCCAGCCTTGAAGGTGGCAGGGAATAAACCACCGAAATCGCCACCGCTGCCGCAACCAGCAGCAGCACTCCCGCCGGCAAGGCGGCGAACCCGCCGGCCGTGGCGAGCCCCTCGGACTGGACCATGGTGCCGGCAGCAGGGGCCGATACCTCGCCCGTCGCCCTCCGCGGGGAAATCACGGCCTGCGGTTGCGTCTCCAATCGCCGGTACTCGGCCTCGATCATCTCGTCCTTGGCGAGCAGCTCGTTCAGCTCCTTGAAGATGGCCGAACGCGTCCGCCGGTCGGAGATCCCCCCTGCCAGCTGGCGGATCTTCTGGATTTTGGAACTGTTCACGAGCAGATCGATGCGCCTCAACATCCGCCGCTTGCGTTCGGCGAGCATCGGCCGGAGATCGGACTCCGTCAGGTCGGGTCTTTCTTGAGACGGGTCCTGGGCAATCCACCCCACGGGGTCGGCGATGGCCTTTTCGATCTGGATCAGTCCCTCCCGCAGCTCCGCGAGTTCCTGCCGATCGATCTGACCGGGCCCGAATTTGGCACGTTCGAACAGGGGCTCGATGTTCCCGCTTGGCCCGGGAAGCGCTGAACGCGTCCGTGAGTCTTCCTTGTCGACAAGCATCCGCTGGAAATCGGTCCCGTTCCGTGTAATGGCGTCGTGAATCCTTCCCATTGACCCTGTTCCTTTGCGTGCTCCCGTGGATCTGAGTTCCGGCTGCATTGCTTGAAATCGATACCCACCCGCGATCCAATCGGCCGGCGGCCTGATCGTGAGGATCGCCAACGTGACATGCATGATTGTATGCAATTATCATGCACACTATAAAATAACTCCAAAAATAAATTTTTATACTTTTAATCCGGAGAGTTGGGCTTTCGGGAGGGATTCCCGGGCGGCGATGCGGGGGTGGGCATATTACCCCAACAAACTAGGAAAAGGATTCCACAACGGTGGCGGAACCGTCGCTGCGCTCAGGGGTCCCGCAACGACGGCCCGGGCGGCACGCAATGCCCTTTCCGGTCCGGCGGCCCGGAACCCATCGACTGCAGCCGTTCGGCCAGGCGCGACCAGCGGGGGTCCGAGCGCCCGCTGCGGATGCCGATCGCCAGGGCACGACGGGTCCCCACCATCACCGCCAGGCGCCGCGCCCGGGTGACCGCGGTGTAGATCAAGTTGCGCTGCAGCAGGATGTAGTGCTGGGTGAGCACCGGGAACACCACGGCCGGGTACTCGGACCCCTGGGATTTGTGAACGGACACCGCGTAGGCGGGTGACAGCTCGTCGAGCTCGGTGAAGTCGTAGGTCACATCGCGGCCGTCGAAACGAACGTCCAACTCCCGCTCCGACTCCCTGAACCTCGGCGACCCGGCCGATGTCGCCGTTGAATACTTCCTTGTCGTAATTGTTGCGCACCTGCATGACCTTGTCGTTTTCCCGGAACAGACGGTCGCCGTAAGCCACCCCGCCCGCACCGGGGTTGAGCGCCTCCTGCAGCCGCCGGTTGAGGTTTTCGGCGCCGACAACCCCCTTGTGCATGGGGGTCAGGACCTGGATCTCCTCGACCGGGTCCAACCCGAAACGCCGCGGGATCCGGCTGACGACGAGTTCGATGATGATCTCAAGCACCCGTTCGGGGTCCTGCTGTTCGATGAAGAAGAAATCCTGATCGGGGTCGTGCCCGGAGGCGGGCCCGGTCGCCGGCATCCGGCCCGCATTGATCCCGTGGGCGTTGACGATGATCCGGCTTTGCCGCGCCTGGCGGAAAATTTCGGTCAGGCGCATCACCGGCACCGCCCCGGAGTCGATGATGTCGCCCAGGACGTTTCCGGGGCCGACCGAGGGCAGCTGGTTCACGTCGCCCACCAGGATCAGGGAGGCCTGTGCGGGCAGCGCCTTGAGCAGGTGGTGGGCCAGCACGAGGTCGATCATGGAGGCTTCGTCCACGATCAGCAGATCGCACTCCAGCGGCTGGTCCTCGTTGCGTTGGAAACCGCCGTTCTGGGCGCTGAATTCGAGCATCCGGTGGATGGTCCTGGCCTCGCGGCCGGTGGCCTCGGACAGCCGTTTGGCGGCGCGCCCGGTGGGGGCGGCCAGCATCACGCGCGCCGCCGCGTGCTCGAAGATCTGCACGACGGCGTTGACGATCGTCGTTTTCCCGGTGCCGGGCCCGCCGGTGATGACAAAGGCCTTGTGGGTGACGGCGCCGCGCAGGGCGTCGCGCTGGCTGTCGGAAAGGGCCATGGCCATCCGGCCCTCGACCCAGGCGAGGGCGTCTTCGGCATCGATGGCACGTGAGGAACGCGGGACCTCGAGCAGCACCCGCAGCTTGCGGGCCACGGAAGTCTCGCACTGGTGGAGGAAGGCGAGATAGACCGCATCCTCGCCGCCCACCCCATCCCGCAACCGGGTGTGCATCCCCTCGACCGTGATCCTGCGGGCGTTAGCCAGGGCCCCCACGGCCGCTTCGATCAAGGCGGTGTCCCCACCGTCTGCGCCGAGGAGGTCGCGGCAGCGCGAGGCCAGCAGCCGACGGGGAACCAGCACGTGGCCCTCGACGGCCGCCTGCTGGAGGGCAAACAGGACCCCGGCCTCCGCCCGCAGCGGGGAGTTGCGCGGGATCCCGATCTTCTCGGCAATACGATCCGCCGTGAGAAAGCCGACCCCGGCGATGTCGTCCGCCAGCCGGTAGGGGTTTTCGGTCACCACCGCGATCGCCCGGCTGCCGTAGTGCTTGAAGATCTTGGCCGCGAAGCCGGTGCTGACGCCATGGCCCTGCAGAAACAGCATGACGTTGCGAATCTCCCGCTGGGCCTGCCAGGCCTCGGCGACCAGGGCGATCCGCTTGGCGCCGATCCCCGGCACCTCGCCCAGGCGTTTGATGTCGCCTTCGATGACCTCGAGCGTGTCTTTGCCGAAGCGTTCGACGATGCGGCCGGCCATCACCGGCCCCAGCCCCTTGATCAGCCCCGAGCCGAGATACTTGCGAATGCCGTCGATCGTGGCCGGCACCCGGCTGGTGAACTGCGCCACCTTGAACTGCTCGCCGAAGCGCGGGTGGGTGACCCACTCCCCGCTCATGTCGAGCACCTCGCCGACCATCGGGGCCAGCAGCACCCCGACGACGGTGACCAAATCGCGGCGACCCGCCACCACGACCTTGGCGATGGTGAAGCCGTTCTCCTCGTTGGCGAAGGTGATGTGCTCGATCTGACCGGAGATGCGGGTCGGCATCCTCACACCCAGCCCGGAGTGCGCACCTCTTCCCGGGGCGGATCGCCCGGGATAAAGCACTTGATGTCGATCACCGGGGACCCGTCGCGGGCATCGATGGCGTCGATGCGGATGAGGGTGTCGTCGATGGATGCGACGCGGCAGCGTGTCAGCCCGATCAGGTTCGGCCGCCTGGGGGAATGCGTCGCGAAGACCCCGGTGAGCGGGTTGGCGGGGTCTTTGCGGGGGTGGACCCGAAGGGTGCGGCGGATCTGCGGGGTGTCGTTCTCGTGGAACCAGAAGAGCACCAGGATGTGGGAGAACCCCTCCAGCCCGAGCAGGGCGTCCCGGTACGCCTCGAAGATCTCGATCCAGACTTTATCATCCGTCTTCCGAACGACCCCGATGGGGACAATGGAAAATTCTCGCTCCATGTGGACTCCTTCCCGCACCCTGTGCAGATGAAGCGGCAGAATCGTTTCCAGAGTCTCGGATCGCGCCCGAGGACAAGGCGTCCCGCGGGTTGAAAGCGGAGCGTACACGTCGGTACGTGAGCATTTCAAGCCGTGGGACAACGCCGTAATCGGGCGTGAGACGGGGCTTTGGAAACGATTCTCAGTCTTCGTGCAGCTCCTTGATGCCCGCATAGTAATCCAGAATGTCCGGGTTGCTCAACGCATCCCGGTTGAGCACCGGCTTGCCGTCGATGATCTTGCGGATGGCCATCTCCACCTTCTTCATGTTGAGCGTGTAGGGCACCCCGGGCACGGCGATGATCTTGGCCGGCACGTGGCGGGGGGAGGCCAGGTTGCGGATCGTGTCGCAGATCTGTTTCTTGAGCGCCTCGGTCAGCTGCTCGCCTTCCGGCAGTTGGACGAACAGGACGACGCGCACATCGTTCTTCCACTTCTGGCCGATCACGACGCTGTCGACGACCTCCGGCATCAGGGCCAGGATGCTGTAGATCTCGGAGGTGCCGATCCGCACCCCGCCCGGGTTCAGGGTCGCGTCGGAGCGGCCGTAGAACACGACACCCCCGCGCTCGTTGATCTCGATGAAGTCGCCGTGCCGCCAGACGTTGGGGTAGACGCCGAAATAGGCCCCGAAATATTTTTTCCCCTCGGGGTCGTCCCAGAAGTGGATCGGCATCGAGGGGAAGGCCTTGCCGCACACCAGCTCCCCCTGCTGGTTGATCACCGGCTGCCCGTCGTCGTTGAAGGCGTGCACGTCCATGGCGAGGCCCCGGCATTGCAGCTCACCGGCATAGACCGGCCCCATGGGGTTGCCCAGGGCGAAGCATCCGTTCAGATCGGTCCCCCCGGCGATCGAGGCCAGCTGCAGGTCGGACTTGACGTCGCGGTAGATGAACTCGAAGCCCTCCACGGACAGCGGCGAGCCCGTGGAAAGCACCGCCCGCAAGGGGCTGAGGTCGTACTGGCCGGCCGGCTTCACCCCCGTGTTCATGAGCGCGCCGATGTACCCGGCGCTGGTGCCGAAGACCGTGATCTTCTCGTCCTGGGCCATCTCCCACAGGGCGCCCGGGTGGGGGTGGAAGGGGTTGCCGTCGTAGAGGACCAGCGTGGCCCCCACGGCGAGCGCGCTGGTCAGCCAGTTCCACATCATCCAGCCGCAGGTGGTGAAGTAAAAGAGGGTGTCCTCGCGCTTCAAGTCGGTGTGGAGGACCAGCTCCTTGAGGTGATGGATCAGGATGCCGCCGGCGCTCTGCACCATGCATTTCGGAAGCCCCGTGGTGCCGGAGGAGTACATGATGTACAGGGGGTGCTCGAAGGGCAGCTGCGCGAACTCGATCTCAAGGCCGGATTCGGCCGACCTGAAATCCGCCCAGTTCACCGCGTTCGGGATCCCGCCGATGTCGGGCGCCGCCTCGGTGTAGGGGACCACCACCACCCGCTCGATCGAGGGCAGCTCGCGCAGGATGCCGCGCATGCGCTCGAGGGAGTCGATTTTCTTGCCCTTGAAGCGGTAGCCGTCGGCCGTGAAGATCACCCGCGGCTTGATCTGCCCGAAGCGGTCCAGCACCCCTTTGATGCCGAAATCAGGCGAACAGGAGGACCAGACGGCGCCGAGGCTGGCGGCGGCCAGCATGGCGATGGTCGCGTAGTGCATGTTGGGCAGAAAGCCCACCACCCGGTCCCCGGGCCGGATCCCCATCGCGCGCAGGGACTTGGCCACCCGCGCCACCTCGTCGTAGAGCCGGGCGTAGCTCAGACGCACGCAGGGCTGGTCCTCGCCCTTGAAGATCAGCGCCGTGCGCTCGTCGCGGAAGCGCAGCAGGTTTTCGGCGAAGTTCAGGCGAGCGCCCGCAAACCACCGGGCCCCCGGCATTTTGGACGGGTCGTCCACCACCTGCCGGTAGGGGACGGAGTGGATGATGTCGGCAAACTCCCACATCTGCGCCCAGAATTCGGGGATGTTCGCGATGGACCACTGATGCAGCGGCGCGTATGCGTCGAAGGACCGCCCATGCTTGCGGTTCACGGTCTGCATGAAACGGTACATGTTGGACTGCCGGACACGGTCCTCCGATGGCTGCCACAGCATCTGCGCCATGCTCTCCCTCCTCCTCTGGCCGGTGGTTGGCGTGTTGGGCCCCGGCGCCGTTCGCGCCGTTTATCGGGCCCAAGGAAATGAAAGCGCTTCAGTAATTTTATTACCTTTGTTGCCTTGGCCAGTCAAGCCACTAAATACCGGACCGCCCCTTGCCGGTCCGGCCCGGATCGGGTATGGATCGGGTGTCGACCGCGCGCCGGGGCCCGCTGGGGCGCGACACTGAAAGCCCGAAGGTCGAAGGGAAAGCAGTGGCGGGTCTGGGGCCGGTGAGGGGCAGCGTTTGCCGGGGAGCGCGGCGCCCCGCGGAGAGGCCCCGGCAATCCCGAATTTATCTCATATTCAAGCTCTTCAGGAGGAGAACCGCATGCAGATCGTCGAACTGCGATCGGACACGATGACCCGGCCGACCCCGGCCATGCGCAAGGCCATGGCGGGGGCGGAGGTCGGCGACGACGTCTTCGGGGAGGACCCCACGGTCAACCGCCTGGAGGCCATGGCGGCCGAGCGCCTCGGCAAAGAGGCGGCCCTGTTCGTCGCGAGCGGGACGATGGGGAACCTGGTGAGCCTCATGGCCCACTGCGGCCGGGGTGAGGAGATGATCCTCGGCAGCCTGTCGCACACGTTTTATTTCGAGCAGGGCGGCGCGTCGGCCGTGGCCGCCGTCCACCCGCGGACGGTGCCCAACCGGCCGGACGGCACCATCCCCCTCGACGAGCTCGAAGCCGCCATCCGCAGCGACAACCTCCACTTCCCGCGCACGCGGCTGATCGCGCTCGAAAACACCCACAACCTGTGCGGCGGTGCGCCGCTGGAACCCGCCTACCTCCGGGCCGTGGCCGCCATCGCCCGCCGCCACGGGATCGGGGTCCACATCGACGGGGCGCGCCTGTTCAATGCCGCCGCCGCACTGGGGGTGCCGGTGCGGGAGCTCGCCGCCGACGCCGATTCGGTCAGTTTCTGCCTGAGCAAGGGGCTGGGGGCCCCGGCGGGTTCGGTGGTCTGCGGCACCCCGGAGTTCATCCACACCGCCCGCCGGGCCCGCAAGGTGCTGGGCGGCGGCATGCGCCAGGCCGGGGTGATCGCAGCGGCCGGGATCGTCGCCTTGACCGAGATGACGGACCGCCTGGCCGAGGACCATGCCAACGCCCGCGCACTGGCCGAAGGGCTGGCGTCCATCGGGGGGCTCAGGATCGAGCCCGGGGGGGTCCGGACCAACATCGCTTACTTCCAGGTCGACCGCCCGGGCCTGAGCGCGGCGGACCTGACCCGGGAGCTCGACCGGGAGGGGGTGCGCATGCTGCCGACAGGGCCGCACACCGTCCGGGCCGTAACCCACTACGAGGTGACCGCGGACGGCATCGATCGGGCCCTGGCGGCGGTCTCGAAAGCGATGCGTCAAGCGGGTTAGGCACAAGGCCGGGGTGCTGAAAGAGGCTGCCGATATGGAACTGAAGGACGAATTCGTAAAGGCCGGCGGTTGGCTGTTCCGGTGGCGAAGCTATCTGCCGTTGATCATGCTGGGGCTGTTCATCCTGGCCCTGCGCGACTTCGAGTACATCGGCCGCAGCGAGCGGCTGGACGTGGTGTGGGAAGCCGTCTGCCTCCTGGTCAGCCTTGCCGGCCTGGGCATTCGCGGGATTACGGTCGGGTTTACGCCACGGGGGACCTCCGGCAGGAACACCAAGCGGCAGAAGGCCGAAATCCTGAACACGACCGGGGTTTACTCCGTTGCGCGCAACCCCTTGTACATCGGCAATTTCTTCATGTGGCTCGGCATTGCGCTGTTTGCCCACTCGTGGTCGCTGACCCTGATCTATGTCCTGGTTTTCTGCCTTTACTACGAGCGGATCATCTTCGCCGAAGAGGCGTTTCTGAAAGAGAAATTCGGCGACCGGTTTGCGGATTACGCGCGCCGGACCCCCGCCGTCATCCCGCGCTTCAGGAACTGGGAGCGGCCGGACCTGCCTTTTTCGATGCGCAATGTCCTGAGGCGGGAGTACAATGGGTTTTTCGCGGTGATCCTCACCCTGTTCGGGCTGGAAGCGATCAGCGAGTTGGTCGTCAAGGGCCGAGTCGAGTTAGAGCTGAGGTGGCTGGTCCTGGGCGCCTTCGGTCTGACGGTGTGGGGTGTCTTGAGAATAATAAAGCGGCACACCCGTCTGCTAGAGGTGAAGGGGAGGTAAGGGGGTCTGACCCCCCACCCGGTATTTTACCGGTAATCTCCTGATATTTTTCTTTCTTGCGGTTCAATGCTTGAAGGAGCGCTGCCCCGTGAAGACCATGGCCACCCCGGCCTCGTTGCAGGCCTCGATCACCTGGTAGTCGTTCTCCGAGCCGCCCGGCTGGACGACGGCGGTGATCCCCTCGCGGATGCCGACGTCCACCCCGTCGCGGAAAGGGAAGAAGGCGTCGCTGACCATGGCGGCCCCGATCAGGCCGCCCTTCTCCTCGGCCACCCGGGCGTCGATTTCGGCCTTCTTGCCGGTGTCCCTCAGGTCGTTGTAGGCGGTGCCGTGGGCCTCGAAGCAGTAGCGGTCGGCCAGCTTGCGGTAGGCCTTGTCGCGCGCGATTTCCGCCACCCCCACCCGGTCCTGCTCGCCGGTGCCGATCCCCACGGTCACCTGGTCCTTGACGTAGATCACCGAATTGGAGGTCACGCCGGCTTCGACAAACCACCCGAAGAGCAGGTCGTCGATCTCCCTGGCGCTGGGGGCGCGCGCGACCCGGTAGGGCTTGCCCTTGTGCTCGCACTCGGCCGGTCTGAGGTCCTCCTTGCCGCGGGTGACGGGCACGAAGGACCACTGCACGATCTGGCCGCCGTCGATCAGGCTCTTGAACTCGACGAACCGCTGGCCGACGAAGCCCTGCAGGCGCTCCATGTTCGGCGATGCGCATCACCCGCAGGTTCTTCTTGCGGGCGAACACCTCCATGACCCCCTCCTCGAACTCCGGCGCCACCACGACCTCCGCATACTGCTGCGCGATGGCCTCGGCCGTGGCCCGGTCGACGGCCCGGTTGCAGGCGATGCACCCGCCGAAGGCCGCCACCCGGTCCGCCATGTTGGCCTTGGAGTAGGCCTCGAGCAGGCTGTCCGCGCGGGCCACGCCGCAGGGGTTGTTGTGCTTGACGATCACCACCGTCGGCCGGTCGGTGAAATAGCGCAGGATGTTCAGGGCATTGTCGGCATCGGTGACGTTGGTCTTGCCGGGGTGCTTCCCGGACTGCAGCAGTTCCATGTCCGAGGCCAGGTAGCGGCCCGGCAGGATGTTCCGGACGTCGCCGAGGGCCAGGTTGCCGTTGACCAGCTTGTAGAGCGCGGCCTCCTGGCCGGGGTTTTCGCCGTAGCGCAGGCCCTTTTCGACGCCGTCGATCACCCAGGAGGCCTTCTCGTAGACCAGGGTCTGCCGCCTCTCCCCGTCCACGAAGCTGATCTCCATCCGCGGCGGGAAATGATCGTCCATGATGGTGCGGTACATTTTCTTGAGATCCGTGGTCATGGCGGGCTCCTTTCACACAATGCCGCAATCAGGTTTCCGAGGAAGTCTTCAGTGGATAGCAGCTCCCCGCCTCGGCGGCGGCAACGCCGCCAAGGTAATCGGCGATGGCGCGGTCGTACTCGGCCGTGTGCGCAAAGGCCTTCTGCGCCAGGCGGAAGCGCCGGGAGAGCGACAGTTTGCCCCCGTTGGCGGCCAACGCGGCAAGGATCGCCGGGTAGTCCGCCGGGTCCACCACGCAGGCCACCCGGATGAAGTTCTTGGCCGCCGCCCGGATCATGCAGGGCCCGCCGATGTCGATGTTGCCCCGCGCCTGCTCGAGGGTGACCCCCTGGCGGGCGACGGTCTCCCGGAAAGGGTAGAGATTGACCACCACCAGGTCGATGGGGACCGCGCCGGTGCGAACCAGATCGGCCTGGTGGGCCTCGTTGTAGGTTTCCGTCAGCAACCCCAGGTAGATCTTGAAGTCGAGCGTCTTGACCAGACCGCCCTGGGTCTCGGGCTGGCCGGTGTAGTCCGAAACCTGGGTGAGGTGGCGGCCGGCATCCGGTCCCAGCATTTTCTCGAGGTGGGCATAAGTGCCGCCGGTTGAAAAAATTTGCAGCCCCGGGATGCGCTCCACGAGCTCCGGGACGAACGGGTCCAGCCCCGTCTTGTCGGACACGCTCACCAGCATTCGCTTGACCGGCACCCGGTCATCAATCCGCTCGACAACATTGATCGACATGATGTCCGCCTCCTTCCGTGTTCGATCGGCCCGGCCGCGGTTCGGTCAGCGGAGGCCCTCGTATTCTTCCATCGTGCTGATCTACCTCACTTCCGGCGGTGGTTTCAAGACTTGATTTGCCCCTCGACCCGGGCCGGCCGCTCAAGAATTCCGGCGCCGGGGCCGATATCCTATCACGGTGTTCCAAACCATGTCGAAACACGAGGTCAAAACAGGGTCGACGGCAAAGTGAAACCCAGCTCCCATATTCCGGTCCGCAGCTCCCAGCTCCAATACTACATTCGCGTGCCGCTGTATTCAGAGACGACGCGCGGGGTGTACCAGCTCTACAAACCGGCCGGGGTGGAGATCTCGGAGCTGCGCATCGAGACGGGCATGCACCCGCGTCTCTTCATCCGTCAGCACGACCGGCTGGAGGCCCTCAAGGAGGCCCACAAGGGGTTCAATCTCGAGATCCTGCGCAGTATGGAAACCGGCGACGTCGCGAGCGTCAAGACCACCCTGTGCCGCCTGGTGGCTGAAACCCTGGCCGAGCCTCGGGCGGGAACCCTTCAGAGCCTGCCGGCGACGCTCGACATCCTGGTCACCGGCTACTCCAAGCAACCCGCAGTTCTCAGAACCTTCGCCACCATCTCGAACAAGGACTACACGACCGTCATCCACTCGGTCAACGTGATGGCGCTCACCATGAGCTACTGTTTTTTCTCCGGCCTGGGCCTGCGGGCCACCAAGCGGCTCAGCCTCAGCGCCCTGCTGCACGACGTCGGCAAATCCGAAATCCCCGGGGGGATCCTCAGCGCACCGCGCAAGCTGACCGCGGAGGAGTTCACGGTCATGAAGACCCACCCCACCATCGGCATGAATCTGATCCGCAACATCAACCGGCTCGGGGAGGAGATCGCCCTGGGGGCCTTGGAGCATCACGAGAAACTCGACGGCAGCGGGTACCCCCACGGTACATGCCGCATCTCCTTCACCGGCCAACTGATCGGCATCGTCGACTGCTACGAGGCCTTGACCAACGAGGACCGTCCCTACCGCCGCGCCAAGGACCCGCTGGAGACGTTGAAGATCCTCAAAGAGGATGTCGAAGCCGGCAAATTCGACCGCGCCATTTTTGAAAAATTCTGCTACAGTTTGATTTGACCTGATAAGAACGCTCAACCCCCTCGAAGGCATGCACCGATCCATGGGCCGTTTCACTTTCAGATACCGCCTTTTCTCCAGCATCCTCTTGTTGGCGCTCGCCGGGTGTCAGAGCATCGACTATTACGGACAGGCCGCCTGGGGACAGGCACGCATCCTCGCGGCCCGCAAGCCGATCGCGGAGCTGCTCGAAGACCCCGGGACCCCTCCGGCGGTCAAGGAACAGCTCGCCCACGTGCTGGCGGTGCGGCAGTTTGCGGAAACCGAACTGCTGCTCCCGGCCGGTGGCAGCTACCGGAGCTTCGCCCGGATCGACCGACCCTGGGCGGTCTGGAGCGTCTTCGCGGCCCCCGAGTTCTCCCTGACGTCTAAAACGTGGTGCTACCCGATCGTCGGCTGTGCGGCCTATCGCGGGTATTTCAGCGAGGCCGCGGCCCAGCGCTTTGCGGGCGAGCTCTCCCGCGACGGGTACGATGTGTTCGTGACCGGCGTGCCGGCCTATTCCACCCTGGGTTGGTTCGAGGACCCCGTGCTCAGCACGTTTCTGCGCCTGGACGGCTCGCAGATGGCCGCCCTGATATTCCACGAGCTGGCCCACCGCCTGCTGTTTTTACCGGGCGACACCGAGTTCAACGAAAGCTTCGCCACGGCGGTGGAGGAGGAGGGTCTCCGGCGCTGGGCGACCGCGCGCGGAACCCCGGAGGTGCTGGATGCTTACCACCGCCGGCAGTCGTTGCGGAAATCCTATCTGGGTCTCGTGGCGCTGCGCAGGGCCGAGCTTGAAGCGCTCTACGCCGGCAACCTCCCCATCGCGTTGAAACGGGCTCGCAAGGCCGAAATCCTGGCAGACCTCCACGGCGACTGGGAGCGGATGCGCCAATCCCGCCCCGGCCTCGATGCTTATGCGGACTGGTTTGCCGCAGGGCGCAACAACGCGGGGATTGCCGCCGTTTCGGCCTACCATGCCTATGTGCCCGCATTCCGCCACCTGCTGCGGCGCGCCAAGGGGGACCTGGGGGAGTTTTACCGCCAAAGCCGGGTGCTGGCCCGTTGTGCGGACGAGGAGCGCCGCCGCCGCCTGCAGCTGCTGCTCGCCCCCGGCCCGGCCGCCTCAGGCCCCGATGAAGCCGCAGCCGGCGCACGCTAGCGGCCGCCGGCCGCGGCGGTGTCTTGACACGGCCGGCAAGTTCTCCTATAATCTATTGATACTAATACGGTTTTTTTTGAAACCGCAGACTGAACCCCGCGCCCAGCCCAACGCCGGTCGCCCGCACGGTGTCGGCCCCACGCCGGCACCCCCGGTTCGAGGACCCCTGTTTCATGTACAACGCCTATTTCGGATTCAGAGAAAAACCGTTCAAACTGGTTCCGAACCCCGAGTACCTGTTTCTGAGCAAAAGCCACGAAGAAGCGCTGGCGCACCTGAATTACGCCGTCTCGCAGGGGGACGGCTTCGTGGAGATCACCGGGGAGGTGGGGACGGGCAAGACCACCCTGTGCCGCGCCTTTCTGGAGGGCCTGGACGAGCAGACGGTGGCGGCCTACATCTTCAACCCCAAGCTGGGTCCGAAGCAGCTCATCAAGTCGATCAACGACGAATTCGGCATCGCCGGCGAGGCGGACAATACCAAGAACCTGATCGACAGGCTCAATGCCTTTCTGATGCAAAAAAAGGCGGAGCGCAAAAGGGTCATCGTGATTATCGACGAGGCCCAGAACCTGAGCAAGGTGGTTTTGGAGCAGCTGCGGCTGCTGTCGAACCTGGAAACCAACAAGGAGAAACTGCTCCAGATCATCCTCGTCGGGCAGCCGGAACTGGCGGAAATGCTCGAATCCTACGATCTGCGCCAGATCGGGCAGCGGATCTCCCTGCGCTACCAGATCAACCCGTTGAGCTTCAAGGAAGCCCAGGAGTACATCCAGTACCGGCTCAACATCGCCTCGCAGAAGCGCTCGGCCCTGTTCGAGCCGGCCGCTTACCGCCACATCTACAAGTACTCCCGCGGGATTCCGCGCCTGATCAACATCGCCTGCGACCGGTCGCTGCTCACCGCCTTCGGTCTCAACCAGCGCACCGTCAGCGGCTCCACCGCCAAAATCGCGGTGGCGGAAATGACCCACCGGGGTCATGCGAGCAGCATCGCGCTCATGGACGGCCGCAAGGCGCTCGCGCTCTTCCTGGTCCTGAGCGCCGTGATCGTCGCATTGCTCTACCACAAACCGTTGGTCGAAAAACTGTCCGGAATGGGCGCGCGTTCATCGCCGAAGGTCCAGCCGGCAGCCGCCGCGCACACCCCGGCCCTGCCGCCGGCGGCCGAGGAGGCCGCGGCACCTGAGGTCGCGAGGCCGGCCGAGCCGGTCGCCGCCGCACCGGTCCCGAGCCCGGCAACGAACCCCGTCACCACCGCCCCCGTCCCGGCACCGGCCGCACCCGCCAAGTCCGAGCCGAGCCTGGGTGAGCACTTGAAGAACCTTGGACAACAGGTCCTCGCGCTATTCGGCCCTGAAAAACGCCCTGACGGCCTGGGCCGCCACGCTCGAGCCCAAGCCTTACCTGGACCAGCTGGATGACGACCCCACCTTTTTCAGCCTTTACACCAAAACCAGCAACCTCCTGATTCATCGGTTCGAGGCTGAAGTCCAGACCCTGCGGAGCGTGAACATGCCCGCCATCCTGGAACTGCGCACGAGCCTCAAGACGCCCCCCCTTTATATGGCTCTGACGGCCTTCGAGGGCGACAAGCTCGTTCTGGCCACCGCGGAAGCGAACCGGACCCTGCGGGTCGACGCCAATGAGCTGTGGCAAAACTGGACCGGTGTGGCCTATGTCCCGTGGAAGAACTTTCTGAACCTGGCGGGCCTGATCCCCGGCACCGCACCACCGGACTCGGTGCTGGCGCTGAAGATGCTCCTGCAGGAAAACGGGTTCAGGGAGGTCCCCCTGAGCAAGGAGTACGATCAAACCACTCTGAAGGCCGTCGAAAAACTGCAGGCGAAGTACGGGGTGCCCGTCGACGGGATCGTGGGGCCCCTGACCAAGATCATCCTCTACCGGGAAAATCAAGGCCTGGACATCCCGCGTCTTGTCAAGAATTGATGAATTCGTATAGCCTTCATGTCCTTTTCAAGGACACCACGAAGCATCAAAATCAACCCGACCGCAGGGGCAGGGGGTGGCTGAGGGTTGGTCGGCTGGAGGTGAGCACCTGCGGCGGGCCGTCTTTTTTTGCCTGTGAGCCAATTGCCTTCAGCCTTCAACCTGATTTTCGTCTTGAGCCGCCCGGGGATGACACCCATTGAGCTCGATTCTGAAAGCCCTTAAAAAAATCGAAGAGTCCGCATCGCCCGAACCGGTCCCCGTCCAGGCCGTGGCCGTTGAGCCGCAGTCGGTCTTCCGCACCCGGCTGCGCGAAAAGAAGAGCGCCGCACGGGGGCTGGTCTATGGGGCGGCGGCGGTCGGGGTCCTCCTCGCCGCCGTGCTGGTGGTCCGCTTTCTGCCGGAGACCCCCCCGCCGGCGGGCGCCCCCCCTTCACCCGCGACCCCCGAGTCGGCCGCAGGCGGCGTGAAGGAGATTCGCGGCAAAATGCCGCGCGCGGCGGGCAGCCCCTCCCCTTCCTCCCCCATGCCCCCTCCCGTGACGCGCCCCGGCCCGGCTCCTGGAAACAGTGCGGGGGGGGCAGATCCCGCTGCGGCCCGCCCACCGGCCCCGACGCCACCCGGCCAAAGAGCGGAGGTGAGCAAACCGATGCGCGCCAGGAGCCGCGACACCGCCACGATGCCGGCCAAGGAAGAGAGGCCCTTCGTTGTGCGCAAAGAGGCCCCCGCCCCCCCCGCCGAAGGCCCGGGTGCGGCGCGTGCGGCGCCGGTCAAAACGGCCGAGGATGGCTTCGACCGGTTGGACGAGTCCAAGCTGAAGGTGATGGCCATCGCCTGGTCGCAGGACCCCAACCGCCGCATCGCGGTCGTCAACGGCCGGATCATCAAGGAGGGCGAATCGGTCGACGGTTACAGCGTCACCCGGATCCGAAAAGACGACATTCTCGTCAGCGACGGGAGCAAATCCTGGCGTGTCGTGTTCACCCTGAAAACCCAGCCCTGAACGGATGCGACCCGTGGCCGAAAAACACAACATCCTGATGGTGGCGGCGGAAAATGGGGCCCTGGCCGGCGGCAAGGTCGGCGGGTTGGGGGACGTGATCCGCGAAGTGCCCCCCGTTCTGGCGAATCACCACTGTGCGGTGAGCGTCGTCACCCCCTCCTACGGGTTCCTTCACCGCCATGCGGATCCCCAGGCGACCGCCGTGCTCGAGTTCGACTTCGGCGGCGAGCGGCATCAAGCCGCCGTGCTCCAGGTCCAAAGCCGAACCCCGGCCGCCGGCGTCACCCACTTTGTCATCGACCACCCCGTGTTCGAATCGCGCGACCCCGTCACCGGCCGGCACCGCATCTACACCCCCGACCCTTCCGACGCCCCGTTTGCCAGCGACGCCACAAAATTCGCCCTTTTCGGGACGGCGGTGGCGGAAGCCGTGAACACAGGGTGTTTTCGGCCGACTGACCTGCCTGCACCTGCACGACTGGCACGCGGCCTTCGTCCTGATCCTGCGGCGCTGCGACGAGGGCTACCGGGAGTTGCAAGCGACTCGCACGGCATTCTCGATCCACAACCTGGCGCTTCAGGGCGTGCGCCCCTTTCAGGGTCACCCTTCTTCTTTCAAGTCCTGGTTCCCGGGGCTGCAACCGGACTGGCGGGATGTGATCGACCCCCGCTGGCCGGTGTGCATCAACCCCATGGCTGCCGCCATCCGCCTGGCGGACTCGGTCCACACGGTGTCGCCTTCCTATGCGGCGGAGATCCTGAGCCCGAGCGACCCTCCCCGCTATTTCGGGGGCGAAGGTCTCGAGACGGACCTGAGCCTCGCCGACGCCCAGGGGCGGCTGCACGGCATCCTGAACGGGTGCGCCTACCCGCCGGGGCGCGTCGCGCCGCGGCGCAGCCACCCGGAGCTCTCCGCCCTGCTGCGCTCGCAGCTCATCCGCTGGGCGGGGGCCCAGGATTTCGTTGCCTGCGCCCACTTCATCGCCCAGGCCCGGCTGGGGGCGCTGGCGGAAAGGGCCGCCCGCCCGCACATGCTCCTCACCGCCGTCACCCGCGCCGTCGAACAGAAGCTGCTGCTGATGAAGTCAGCCGGCACCCGCTGCCCCTCAGGCCTCGAGGGCATCCTCGAGACGCTCGGCGACCAGGGCGTCTTCATCCTGCTCGGAACCGGTGACCCGGCCTACGAGAAATTCCTGACCGAGACCAGCTCGCGTTTCGACAACTTCGTCTTTTTGAACGGGTACTCGGACGCGTG
This sequence comes from uncultured delta proteobacterium, assembly GCA_963716785.1. Taxonomy (GTDB): domain Bacteria; phylum Desulfobacterota; class Desulfobacteria; order Desulfobacterales; family SpSt-501; genus SpSt-501. The sequence goes on from CAVQUW010000005.1 coordinate 25,807, forward strand.
CGCCGAGGCGCTCTATGCGTGCGGGGACCTGTTCATGATGCCGAGCTCCTTCGAGCCGTGCGGGATCGGCCAAATGCTGGCCATGCGCGACGGCCAGCCCTGCCTCGCCCACCGCATCGGCGGCCTGAAGGACACCGTCGAAGACGGGGTCACTGGGTTCACTTTCGGCGGTGATTCGGTCGCGGCGCAGGTCGACGGCATGCTCCGCACCCTTGACCGGGCCATCGACTTGAAGAGCGAAGACCCCGCCGCCTGGGATAAAATTCGGCACAACGCGGCCGCCGCCACTTTCGACTGGGACGAGTCGGTCCGCCGCTACCTCGCCCAACTCTACACCTGAGCCCCTCTCCGGGCACCCTCATCCTCACTCTTCACGCAACCGCGGATCGTTGTCTTCCCGGCCGCGGGCGTACGCCCACCTCAAGGCACCACGGGGAGCTTCTCCCTGCCCCAGGCCTGGATACCGCGGCGCATGTTGGACCCCCGAATAAGAATCGCAGCGGGTGACGACCAAGCGGAGGTCACGTGCACGGATTGAGACCGCGAGCGAACGGTTCCGATCATTGGCCCGAACTGAACTGCCCCCACTTTTTCCGGTAGAGCGGCATTTCCGCTCAAGAATACTGATCCCGTACCGATATATAAGTATTTACTACGTAATCAACAGCAGGCCGCAGCATGGTGCCGCATCTGGAAAAGAAATTGATTTAATTATAATTTGATTCTCGACAGACGCCTCGATTCATCCCCGGTGACAATTGGAGACCCCGGTCATGCCGATACACCCCGTGTTGAGAGATACGGAAGGAAAAGAAATCAAACTTCCGACCCTGCCTGGGGTCGCGTTGAAAATCCTTGACGCCACGAATGGGCAGGCTTCCGGGGTCAATGAAATCGCAAAAATCATCGCATGCGATCCGCCGCTCAGCGCCAAGATTTTGAGCATCGCTAATTCTCCATTTTTTGGCCTTAAGACCCCGGTCTGCACCGTCCAACAGGCGCTGGCACTTCTCGGCCTCAATACCGCCGTCAACCTGGCCCTCAGTTTTTCGCTTCTCAACCGGTTTTCGAACAGGAATCGATCCTCCTTCGATTACAGGCGGTTTTGGAAAGACTCCCTGGTGGGCGCCATGGCGGCCCAGACGATCGCCGAAGCAGTCCGGGCCCCATTCGCCGGCAGCACCTTTTTCATCGGCCTGCTGCAGAACATCGGCAGCCTGATTCTGGCCGAATCCCTGCCCCGCGGCTACGCGCTGGTCGCTGCTGACATCAGTGGCGGCGATCTGCCCTTGCATTCTGCCGAGCGGCAGCACCTCGGCATCGATCACATGGAACTCGGAGAGCAGCTCTTTCGGGTTTGGGGGCTACCGGAATTATTCTCGGCCGGCATCAAGTATCATCATCACATCGAGGAACTGCCCACGCGTTCTGGGCCGGAGAAGGATCTCTCCGAGATCCTTCAGCTCTCCGCCTTGTTCATCGAGCTCTTCAGCGAGCCGGATTCACGGCCGGCGGCCGAGTCGATCAGGGCATTTCTCAAACGCCGCGCCTATCCCCACCCGGTCAGGGTGGAATCGATTGCCGAGGCGATCAGCGAAAAAATCAAGGTTGTGTTCCCGGTGTTCGAGATAGATGTGGATGAAAACGAGCTCATCCGCATCATCGAAGCCGCCAAAGAGTCACTGACGCAGCTATCCGGCAACCTTATCATGCAGCTTCATAGCCAGTCGAGACAGATGAAAACCATCAGCCGGATGGCGGAACGCGACGGGCTCACCGGGCTTTACCATCAAAAACGATTCCGCGAGCTCCTGGATCAGGAGAACAGCCGGGCCGTGCGTTACCGGACCGCTCTTTCGCTCGTCATGGTCGACATCGACCATTTCAAGTCGGTCAACGACTTCTATGGGCATCTGGCCGGCGACCTGGCTCTGAAAACCATTGCCGACCACCTCAAACGGGAGCTGCGCGAATCCGACCTTGTCGCGCGCTACGGTGGGGAGGAATTTGCGCTGATTCTGCCTTCAACCGGGCTCGAAGATGCCGTGAGGGTCGTTGAAAAGCTCATGAAAACAATCAACGCCCTCACCATTTCCCACAACGGCAAGTCCTTTTCATTGACGGCCAGCTACGGCATCGCCGCATTGACGGACTACCACCAACCGGCGTCGGAAGCTTTGCTGAGCATGGCCGACGAGGCATTGTACGAGGCGAAAAATGGGGGCAGAAACAGGTACTGCTGTTTCAAACCACCAGTGACCAGCAGCCAAAAGCCCATGGTCATGGTCGTCGATGATGATGATTTCATCCAGGTAACGGTGCCCAAGATGCTCGAACGACTGGGTTGTTCGGTGGTGTCGGCCAAAGGAGGCCAGGAAGCAATCGACACCTTCCAAACACATGCCGAACGGATCGACATGGTCCTGCTTGATGTGGGCATGCCGGGACCCAGCACCGAGGAAATTATGTCGGATATCAAGAAAAAAAATCCCGACACGCGAGTCTTCATCTCCAGTGGCTTTGCCGTCGATGATATCGGGGAGAGTCTGATCACGATGGCGGAAGGCTTTCTTCAGAAACCCTATGGAATGGAGAAGCTGGCCCAAGCAATCGGCCCGGCGGCGAGGAAGCATTCACAGCCACGGGGTGTGTGATCGCGGCGCAGGTCGACGACATGCTCCGCACCCTTGACCGGGCCATCGACTTGAAGAGCGAAGACCCCGCCGCCTGGGATAAAATTCGGCACAACGCGGCCGCCGCCACTTTCGACTGGGACGAGTCGGTCCGCCGCTACCTCGCCCAACTCTACACCTGAGCCCCTCTCCGGGCACCCTCATCCTCACTCTTCACGCAACCGCGGATCGTTGTCTTCCCGGCCGCGGGCGTACGCCCACCTCACGGCACCACGGGGAGCTTCTCCCTGCCCCAGGCCTGGATACCGCGGCGCATGTTGGATACGCGCTTGAACCCGTTGTCGATCAGGATCTTGGAGGCGACCGTGCTGCGGTTGCCCGTGGCACAGTAGACCAGGATCTCCCTGTCCCTGTAGTCCGCGATCTCCCGCCACCGGCGCTGCAGTTCCTGCACCGGTATCAGAACGGCGTTTTCCAGGCGCACCTGCCCGAACTCGGCCGGCGTGCGCACATCCAGAATCAGCGGACGGTGGCTGCGGATCAGATCGGCGGCCTCCTGCGACGAGACTTCCCGGTAGCTTTCCTGCCGGTACTCGACGACTGAAAGACGCCCCGAAGCCTCACCCAAGGTAAACGGGAACACCCCCGTCTGCTCCATTTTGAAAAAGGGGGCCTCGCCAAAGCCCGCGGGCAGGCGGCGTTCGATGGCCAATCCCGGGATCGACAGAGCCGCTTCGGTCGCCGCGCCGTCGAAATGGAACTTGATGTAGTCGCCGCGATAGACGGTCAGTGCCAGGTTGCGGGCATGCGGCGGGACGGTCAGAACCCGGTAGCCGTCGACAATGCGGCCGGAGACCGGCTGAGGCGGAGCGGCCTCATCCCCGGCGGCGAGCCCAAGGGGCGCACCGATCAGCAGAAGCGTCAGGCAAACGCCTGCAAGCGTTTTGTTCATGCTCTTTTTTCCTTTCACACGAAGGCTGACACACGTGCGGAAGATCGGTCCAATCGATGGGTTTGTAAAGGGGGGCGGGGTGAGGACGAGTCGGCCAAGGCCGGAGGGGGCAGGATATAATCGTGACCGACCGGGGCGGCATGGCGCCCCGCGCAAAAGAAACCGCGCTCCCCGTAGCGTTTTACCGGGTGCACTCCGGCGGTGCATCGGGAGCCGGTTTTTCGGAGGCCCTCTCGACCATGATCACCGGGTACGCAAGGGCCCTCAGTTCCTCGATCAGGGTTTCCGGGCCGCCGCCCTCGAGCGAGAGGTAGCACATGGCCCCGCCGTCCGGCTTCAGGTAGGTGAGCAGGGCCAGGATCCGGCAGCCGTGCCGGATGCAGAGCCGGGCATAGTCCGCTTTCGGGCCGCCCCGCCGGGCGGGCTCTTCGAAGAGGATGTTGACCCCGCTGCAGGAGTTGAGGACCCCGAAAAGCGCCTTGAACACATCCGACTCCGTGATGATGCCTTTCAGCTTCCCCTGGTGCAGGACCGGCACCCCGCCGATGCGGTGGCTGAGCATCAGCCGGGCGGCCGTCTCGAGATGATCGTTCAAACCCAGGGTCTTCACCGGGGCCGTCATGATGTGCCGCACCGCCAGGTCCATCCCGTCCACACCGGCCTGGGTGGACGCCTGGGCCGGGGTCCCGGGCAGAATCCGCAGCAGGTCCCGCTCGCTGACGATGCCGACCAGCTTTTCGCCGTCCACCACCGGGGCCCGTCGAACCCCGTGACGGGAGAGATCGAGCAGCGCCTCGTGGCAGGTGCGGCCCGGTGCGAGCGTGAGCACATCGGTGGTCATGAAATGTCGCACCAGCATGAAGGGGTTATCGGCCTTTGAGGCGATTGACTTTACCCCCGGGGTCGGTGCGGGTGCTGAGCCGAAAGGGCCGGCAGAATCGCCCCCGAGCGTTTTTCGAGCTCATCCGCCGGTCCTTGGCGAAGGCTCCGGGTCGCCGGGCCGGCGCCGCCCCCAGAGGGGCGCGGCACCGGCCGAGCGGCACGTTTCAGCTTTGGGTGGCTTTCTTGTATAGGGGGGAGATGCGGCGCAAAGTCGTGACCACGTTCTTGAGCGAAACGAGAAAGGTGTCGACATCCGCCGCGGTGTTGTCGATGCCGAAGGAGACCACCAGGGTCCCCTGGGCGTCGGCGTGGCTGAGCCCGAGGGAGAGCAGCACGTGTGAGGCACGCAGCGACCCCGTGGCGCAGGCCGAGCGGGTGGAGACCGCAATGTTGTCGTCGTCCAGCATCAGCATGACGCTCTCGCCCTCGATGTACTGGATGGACATGGAGACGAGGTGCGGCAGGCTGTGCTCGGGGTGCGTGTTGATGATGACCTCGTCGACGTACCGCGGCAGATCGCTCAACAGCTTGTCCTTCAGCCCCTTGAGATGGGCGTAGCGCTCGTGGATGTCGCGCGCGGCGAGCTCGGCCGCCTTTCCCATGCCGATGATCCCGACCAGGTTCTCGGCCCCGGCGCGCTTGTTGCTCTCCTGGACGCCGCCGTCGAGCAGGGGGAACACTTTCGTCCCGCGCCGGATGTAGAGCCCGCCGACGCCCGTGGGGCCGTAGAAGGTGTTGGCGGCAAAGCTCACCAGATCGGCCCCGAGCTTTTTCACGTCGAGCGGCACGATCCCGATCGAGTCCACGGCGTCGGTGTGGAAGATGGTCTTCTTGTCGCGCGCGATCCGGCCGATCTCCTCGATCGGCTGGATGGTGCCGGTCTCGTTGTTGCTGTGCATGACGGAAATGAGTATGGTCTCATCGGTGACGGCCTCGGCCACATCCCGCGGGTTCACCCGCCCCTTTTCGTCCACCGACAGCGAGGTGACCGTGAACCCGTCCGACTTCAGGCGCCGCAGGCTGCGGATGACGGCGTTGTGCTCGATGTTGGTGGTGACGATGTGCTTGCCCTTGCCCGCGTTGGCCATGGCCACCCCCTTGATGGCATGGTTCACGGACTCGGTCCCCCCGGAGGTGAAAACGACCTCCTTGGGGTTCTCGGCGCCCAGCAGACCGGCCACCTGCTGCCGGGCTTCATCCAAGGCGGCGGCGGCTTCCTCGCCCGCCTTGTGCTGGCTGGCGGGGTTGTGGAGATCCCGGTTGATGGCATCGATCATCGCCTGCTTGACTTCCGGCAGCAGAGGATTGGATGAGATGTGGTCCAGGTTGATCGTGGTCATGGTCAGCCCCCTTGCCCGCCAGCGGCGATCAGTGCTCTTCGTTGAGGTCGTGCTGGCACGCCTCGCAGAAGGAAGACTCGGTTTCGAGCTCGACGTCGCAATAGGGACAATAGCACTTGTCGCCGTGGGAATGTTCGTGCTCGTCCTTGCGCTTGGGCTCTGGCCGGGTGATTCCGGCTTTGCGGTCCTCGAAATCCTTGATGGCCAGCTGCAGGGCGTCGGCGCCGAGGTTGGAGCAGTGCAGCTTGTTCTTCGGCAGCCCCTCGAGCGCCTCGGCCACGTCCTTGTTGGTGATTTTTTTGGCCTCCGCCAGGGACTTTCCCCGGGCGATCTCCGTGAGCATGCTGGACACGGCGATGGCCGAACCGCAACCGAAGGTCTGGAATTTGATGTCCTCGATGCGATCGTCATCGATTTTCAGATAAATCGTCATCATGTCCCCGCAGAGGGGATTGCCGACCTCGCCCACGCCGTCCGCGTCTTCGATCACCCCCACGTTGCGGGGGTTCCGGAAGTGATCCATCACCACTTTGTTGTACATCATCCCAGCTAACCCTCCATCTTTTCGATTCTGCGCGGCCCTCGGTCCGTTGGCCTGCAGTGTTTGCGGGCAGACCGCCGGAAATATGCGCAGCAGCCCCGGAACCCGCTCAAGTGATGCCGTGTGACAGGCACCAGCTTGTAATATAGCCACGGGGGGCCGGTCGGTAAAGAACCGGGGCCGCCGCCGAGGCCCGCCTAATGTAACCGGATCCGCCGGTTTCCGCAACCCCTTGCCGGCCTCAGGGGGGATCCCGGCGGGAGTGGTTTTGAAGCGACCTGCCGCAAGGGCATCGAATCGTCGGCCGGTTTGACTTATGGCCGACTTGCCCATAAGTTGAAACACGGTCTGGTGCGGCCCGTTCCAGGGCCGCACGGGAAGAAAGGGCTTGAGCACTCCGATGGAAAAACGTCCCCGCAAACGCCGATGGCCATGGGCGGCCGCAGCCGCGACCGCCGCGGTCCTGCTGGCCACCCTGGTCCTGACCGCCCCCATCCTGATCGACACCCCGGCGGTCAAGGACGCCATCCGGCAGCGTCTGGAGGAGGACCTCGGCGGCCGGCTGTCCTTCGAGCGCATCGAGCTGTCCCTGTTTCCGCGACCCTGCGCCGTGGTCCGCCGCGCCGATCTGCGGCTGCCGCGGCAGACCTCCCTGCGGGTGGCGGCACTGAACGTCTGCCCGCGGCTGCTGCCGCTGCTGCGAGGTCGGTTCGAACCCGACTCGGTGCGTCTTGAATCACCCGATCTGGAATGGACGATGCCGCCGAGCGCATCCGCGCCCGATTTCTCCCCTCTTCGCCACCCGCGCGAGCTCCTGGCCTCCGCGGCGGCGGCGTTCCAAGGGCTTCCGGAAACGCTCATCACCGTCGAGGACGGAAGGCTGATGCTGACGGACGCGGACGGCGCCGGCCTGGAGATCCGTCACCTGAGGGGCAGCCTCGAACGGCGCGGCAGCGGGCTCAAGGCCGTACTCGCCTGTGACTCCGACAGCTGGAAACGACTGGCTCTCGCGGGCGAGCTGGACCTCGACGCCGTCAAGGGGTCCGTCCGGCTCGACCTGGCCGAATTCGAACCGGCCAGGTTTCTCGCGCACGCACTTCCGGAGTCCGACTTCACCATTTTCGAGGGGCGTTCGCACTTCACGCTTCAGGTGGATTTCGACGGGGTTGAGAGGGTCGCGGCCGAATACCGCGCTGAAGTCTCCGCGGCGCGTCTGCGCCACCGCGAACGAGAAATGGACTTCGGCGCGGGGACCGTCGCCGGCACCTTGGCGCTCGCCGAAGACCGGGTGGCCTTCTCGGCGCGCGAAATCGATTTCAGCTCACCGAAACTCTCCGCCGCCCTCTCCTTCACCTACGACCCGGCCGCGGCGCCGCGGATCACCGCCGAAATCAACGGGTCCGATGTGGATGCGGATGCGGTGCGCCGCGCCGCGCTCTTTCTCATGCCGGAGAACGAGGCGGTCAAAGACATCTTCAACGTGGTGCGCGGGGGCCGCGTCACCGCCATCACCGTGCGTGTGGCCGGAAACCGTCTCGCGGAGCTCTCCGACAGCGACCACCTGTTCATCCGCGGTCACTTGGAGCAGGGAAAGATTTTCGTACCGGGGGCCGCGGCCCTGGACCTGAAAGAGGTTCAGGGGGATGCCGTCATTGCCGATGGGGTCCTGGAAGGCACCCAACTGCAGGCCCACTACCGCGGAACCCGCGGCACCAACGGCCGGCTGCGCATCGGCCTCACGCCGTCCGAGCCGGTTTTGGAACATTCCATTTTCGTCGTCGCCGATCTCGCCGAGCTGCCGGCGGTGCTGGAACGGTTGGTCGACCATGCCGGCTTTCGGGCGGAGCTCAAGAAAGTGCGGGATTTCCGTGGAACCGCGCAAGGCACCCTGCAACTCGCCGGAACACGTCAAGCACCCCGGGTGCGGGTCGAGGCCGCGGACGTCCGACTCGACGCGCACTACCCGCCGATCGGATTGCCGTTGGCCGTCCGGGGGGGCCGCGTCCTGTTCGAGGGGGCCGCCCTTGAGTTTGCCGGCCTCGATCTGCGCATCGGAGGTTCGGTGTTCCCCAAGCTCGATGCCCGCCTAGCAACGGGTGAGCCGTTCGAGCTGAAAGCCCGGGCGTCGGCCGCCGATCTCGACCTCGCGGAGGCCTATCAGCTGGCGCAAGGGATCTGGCCCGAAGCGGTCCGGGACGCCAAGATCCGTTCCGTCGACGGCCGGGTGCGTCTGACCGGCTTCACTCTCGAGGGGAAGACCCCTGCCTGGCACACCTGGAACATCAGTGCCGCCGGGACCGTCAGCGACCTGACGGTGAAATCGGACCATCTGCCGGCCGCCTGGAAAACAAACATGGGGCCCTTTCGCTGGGAGGGGCGGAAGCTGAGCGCGGCCCGGTGGGATGTCACATTGGGCACCACGGCGGTGAACGGGCTGTCGGGGCAGGCCGTTGGGGGGGCCGACGGCCTTCTGGAGCTGCACGCGGAATCGGCACGCATCGTGTGCGAAGACCTGTTCCCCTGGCTGGTCAAACTCACCGGGGCCGCCTCCATCCGCGACCACGTCGCCGAGATGCGCGGGATTCTGACCATCGCGGATCTGAGCGCTGGAGGCCCCCTCGGCCGACCGGGGGAATGGCGCCTCGGGGCGCGCGCGGAGATCGACGATCTCCTCATCCGAACGACCTTCATGGACGAACCCCTGAGGGTCGAAAGGGGCCGGGTGCGCATCGAAAACACCCCGACCGGGGCGCCGGCACCCGTTCTGGTCGAGATGGACTCGATCCAGTTGAGCGCGGGGAGCACCAGCCTCGCCGGCGGGGGCCGGCTCACGGTGTCGCCGGCCGAAGTCGCCCTGGACTTCTCGGTCATGGCCGAACGCATCGACTGGAACGAGATCCGGAAGGTGTCCGACCGCTTCCCCGAGCGCACCCGGGGCAAGCACCGGCCCGTGCGCGGACGGTTGGTGGTGCGCGCGGAGAGTTTCGCCTACGACAAGTGGCGGTTTCAACCGCTTTACGCCGAGGTGCGGATCGGCGCCGAGGACACGCAGGTGACCCTCGATCGCGCCGAATTCTGCGGCATCCCGCTGGTCGGCCGCCTGGCTTTCAGCGACCACGGCGTGGACGCCTACATCGCCCCGATCGCCGACGGCAAGGAGCTCGACGGGCTGGTCACCTGCCTGACCGACCAGAGCTCGTTCGCCACCGGCCGGTACAACCTCGACGGGGCGCTGAAGGCCCAAGGCCGCTCGCAGGACCTGCTGCAGTCCTTGACCGGCGAAATCCGATTCGTGGCCGAGAAGGGACGCATCCTGCGCTCGACCCTGCTCGCCAGGATTCTGGCCTTGGTGAACATCACGGAGATCCACAAAGGAAAGCTGCCCGATCTTTCCGGCGAGGGCGTAGGCTATGACCGCATGCAGATCATTGCCGAGGCGAAGGACGGCAAGCTCCTGATCCACAGCTGGACGATCGACGGCCCCAGCCTCTGGATGGGCTCGCGCGGGGAAGTGGACATGGCCAGCAACCAGCTCGAACTGACGGTGCTGGTGTCGCCGTTCAAGACGGTCGACCGTATCATCAACCAGATTCCCGGCATCCGCTGGATTCTGGGCGGCCGCCTGGTGGCCATCCCCATCAAGGCCACCGGCGATGTATTCGACCCGCGGGTCACCCCGCTGCACCCGGCCGCCCTCGGCACGGGGCTGCTCGAGATGCTGCAGCGCACCCTCACGCTGCCGGTCACCATCATCCAGCCCCTGATCCCCGGCATGGACGGCCAGAACAACCTGGACAAGTCAACCATCCGCAAGGAGTGAGTCCCGCCGACCGCTGCCACCGGCTTGACTTTTTCGTCATCGGCCTAATGTTGAAAGCACCTGTGATCAAAGGGCCTCGGACCGGCGACAGGTCGGGCTCGAGGGCAATCCCGATTGCAGCGATGGGAGCGCGGAGCAGTGGTTCCGCTGCAAGTCATTTTCGAAATATCCCTAAAGGAGGGTGGTTATGGCCTATACATGTAAGAGTTGCGGTGCCGTAGCAAAAGAGCCGGGGCATCTGTGCAACCCCTGCGGCGACAAAGCCAAGTGCAGTTTCTGCGGAGATCCCGGGGTCGACGCCAAACATGTGTGCAAGGACAAGCTGGCCGCCATGAAGTTCGTCTGCGGCGGTTGCGGGCGAGTGGCGATGGAAGCCGAACACCTGTGCAAGCCGGGTCCGATTGCATAAGGCAGATCCGTTCGACCGGGCGGCAGACAGTCGCCCGGTCGACCCGGACCCCATCCGGGGGATCCGCTTTCACTTTTTCCCGGCAGACCCCGAGAGCCCGCTGGGCAGGAACCCAAAACCGATACCGACCGACACGGACGCCAGCGCCGCGGCGGGTCTAAAATCCATTTCCAGGTTCGCCCGATGACCACCGACCGCCTGCGATTTGAACAAGGACCGATCCGGCCGCCCAACGAGGCCCGCAGCCTGCTCCTGCGGCTCACCCGCAACTGCCCGTGGAACCAGTGCCTTTTCTGCCCGGTGTATAAGGGGCGCAAATTCTCCCTGCGCAGCGTCGAGGAGATCAAGACCGACATCCGGACGGCCCGCGACACGGCCGACGACATCGCCGCCCTGTCCGTAAAGCTCGGCGAGGGCGGTGCGGTCACCGACGCCGTGGTCGGCCGCGTCTTCAACGACCCGTCGTACGGCAGCAGCTACCGGAGTGTGGCGGCCTGGATGTATTACGGCACCGACGCCTGCTTCCTGCAGGACGCCGACAATCTCATCATGCGCACCGACGATCTCGTGGCGGTCCTCGAGTTCCTGCGCGAGAAGTTCCCCTCCATCCGCCGGGTGACGACCTATTCGCGCTCACGCACGGTCGTGCGCAAATCCGTCGAGTCGCTCAAGAAAATTCGTCACGCCGGTCTCGACCGGGTTCACATCGGTCTTGAAACCGGATACGATCCGCTGCTCAAGCTGATCAAAAAGGGGGTCAGCGCGGCCCAGCAGGTGGACGCCGGCCGCCGGTTGGTGGAGGCGGGCATGGAGGTTTCCGAATACGTCATGCCCGGTCTGGGCGGACAGGAAATGTGGCGCGAGCACGCGGTCGAGACCGCCCGGGTGCTCAACGCGATCAACCCGCATTTCATCCGCCTGCGCAGCCTGAGGGTCCCGCCGCGGGTGCCCCTGCACGCCAAGCTCGCGGAGGGCAGCTTCCAGATGCAGACGGACGACCGGATCGCCGAGGAGATCCGGGTCTTCATCGAGCACCTGGAGGGCATCACCAGCACCGTCGCGAGCGACCACATCATGAACCTCCTGGAGGAAGTCTCGGGCCGGATGCCGCAGGACAAGCAAAAGATGCTCGACGTCGTCGCCGCCTACCAGTCCCTGCCGGACCTGGAGCGCCTGATCTACCGGGTCGGGCGCCGCGGGGGGGCCTTCCGCTCCACCCGGGACCTCGACCGCGACCCGGGCACCTACCGCAAGATCAAGCAGATGCTCGCGGAGGTGGAGCGCAAGGAGGGGGCGGATGCGGTCGAGCGGATGATCACGGAGATGGTCGACCAGTACATTTAGCCCGCCGTCCAAACGCCCGCTGCGCGCTCCCGCCGATACGCATCGAAAGACGAACCCCTCAAATCACGTAGGGGATGAACATTTTGGTCTTGCGCATGTAATCCGTGTACCTTTCCCCGAAATAGTCCGTGTTTTCTTTCTCTTCCATCAAGGCCGCGAGCATGCACGCGCCGGTCGCGAGCAGGGCCACCACAAGCAGGTCGGCCGCGACATTTCTCAGCAAAACGCCCCATGCCAGAAATAGAAGCGAGCCGTACATGGGGTGCCGGACATGCCCGAAGATCCCGGACTCCACCAACTCAGTGGTCTGCTCGAAACCGAAAAGAGTGCGATCCGCGCGCCGCGTGCCCGCCCTGCCCCTCTTGCGCATCATGAATACCGCCGACAGGACATACACCAGCGAAGCGATCATGAGCACCGAGGAGATCACTTGCTGAAGGTCGAATTGGTCCACGATCAAATACCGGGAATTTTGAACCGCCAGCCACAAGATGCACTCCCAGACCACGAACCGGTAGAGGCCATGGTTTTTCAGGCCGAACAGGGAGCGCCGGGAAAGCGCGAGCAGCGGAAGCGACAGAAGGCAGAAAACAAATACTTTCATTGCAGGTCCGTGGATATCGTTTGTCCGGACGCCCCTGCCCCGACAGCGGCGGTCAGGGCGCTCGCTGTGGGGCGTCAGGATGCGCGCCCGGGGACCCATACAGAGGGGGCCGTGCTCCCAGCCGCGGATTTTTATTCGGCTTGTCTCGTTTCAGGGTCGCCCACGACGATAAAGGGCGCCCAGAAGAATGGGTGGGCGTAGCTGGCGACCACCCTCCCCTGCCCGTCGCGCATGCCGGGGCCCTGAATCAGCTCCAGCATGGCCGCCCGCAGGGCCGCGGCCTTGTCGAGACCCGGGTTCTCCTCCATGTGCCGAAACAGCGAGGTGGTCAGGCTCCTGGCCGAGCCCGTCTCCACCGGCCACATGCTGACCAGCACCGCCCTCGTCCCGGCGTAGAAAAAGGCCCGCCCCAGGCCGGACACCGCCTCCGCCCCGGCACCTTGGGCCGCGCCCGTGTTGCAGGCGGACAGGACCACCCACTCGGCGTTGAGCTTCAAATCGAGAATTTCGGCCAGGGTCAGGAGCCCGTCATCCGGCTCGCCGGTGACGGAAGGCGCGGACAGTGCGATGGCGGGCTGATCCAGGCCGTCCAGATCGTAGGGGACCAGGGCGTGCGAGGCGAAGGCCACTATCCTGCGGTTGGTGAGGTCCATGCTTTTTACCTGCCTTTCGGAAGCCTGTCGGCCGAGAAACACGTCTCGGGCCGGGTCGGCCCCAAGAGCCGCGGAGAGCGCCAGGATCTCATCGGCCGTGTCGGGCAGTCTCACCAGTGACTCGATCTTACAGGAAACAATCGCTTTGTCGTCAAGGCTTCCCTCATCGGTCACCCGGATCCCTCGAACGTCCAGCACGGCGCCCTCCCCTCCTTCCCGCACGCCCAGCTTTTTTCCGCCTTCTTCCGCTTTGCCCATTTTCACTTTGCTGAAAAGCGGATCGCCGAAACCGGCAAAAGCCTCCTTGGCCGCGCGCATGCGCTGATGGGCTCGCAACGCCACGAACGCGCCGGCCGAGGGCACCGTGCTCGAGCTGACCCGGTGGATCAGCCACGGCGCCTTGCGGTAGCTTGAAAACAGGACCTCTTCCTCATTTTCGAGCTGAAAGGGACGGGTCGTCAGGATGGAGAACGGGATCCGCCCCAACGGCCCGGATTTCACGAAAATCAGGTGCCTGGAGCTCTTCCAGGCGTCTTCGAGCGGCTTCAGCAGCAAAGCGTACAACGCGTGCGCCTTTTCAAAGTCGTAAAGGGGCAGCCGGCCCAGAAAGGGGGTGGTCGGGGAGAGAGAGCTCTTGACCCCGGAAACAAGCTCTTCGAGCGTTGCTTTGGAGACCTCCAGCGCCACCATTTGAGGCGGACCGCTTGGGGGCACGGCGAAGACACAGGTCCTCTTTTCGGTGCTGGAGATCGCAATCATTATCTCGTCAGGCCTGAGCCTGTCCTGGATCTCCTCGACCGAAGGCTGACGGGTGTCGACGAGACTCGCATAGTCGGGAAACCGCCTTTCGACTTCCGCGACGATGGTCGCCCTGGCCGCGTTCAATTTGTCCAGCTGGTCTTTGATGTTTCCGACGGCCTGGTGGTCGATTTCGTCAAAAGGCTTGGCGAGCAGGCTTTGGATCAGGTTCTGGTAGGCCGTGATCCGCTGTTGGACGTCCTGCTCGGTGCGCACGAGCTCCTTCAGCCCGGGGTCGTCGATGGACATGCGCGCGGCGCTTTCGAGTATGGCGGCCTGGACCGCGCGGTCGCCCAGCAGCATCGAGACCTCGAAGGCTTTGACGGGGGCCGAAAAGGCCAGGCGCTTTTCGGTCAGCGAGCCTCTGAGCGTCGACAAGAGGCTGAGATAGGATTCGAGGATGAGCTGAAACCGATGGCCGGCCAATCGGTTCGCCACATAGGTCTTCGACCTCACGATCACGGGAATGGCCTCGGAGAAATCGAGGTAGGCCCTTTCATGCTGGCCGGTCGAGTTGTTCGCCATCCCGCGCAGGGCCAGCAATTCGGCGCTCTGCGAGTGGTCTTCCCCTAAAAGGTGCACCGATTTGCGGTGCGCCTCCGTGATGAGCGCCATGGCCTCTTCAAGCCGCCCGGTCATCACGAGTGTCAGCATCGCGTTCCTGTCGTTGGCGTAAAATGCATCGTAAATGTAAGGGTCCGACTCCTTCAATCGGCGGAAAAACTCGAACTGCGCGAGAGCGCCGACATAGTCCCCCTTGGCCACCAGGGTTTTGCAGAGGGTTTCGACGGAGCGCGACCACCAGCCGAAGGTGGGGGGCAGGTCCGTGCGTTCATAGCCCTGAAGCGCCGCCCGAGCGACCTTTTCGGCATCGTCGAACCTCCCCTGGGCCAGCAGGACCTCGGCAAAATTGGTGTTGGCCGCCAGCAGGTTGTGACTCTCCGCCCCCAAAAGCCTGATGGAATCCCGGATGGTGGCGCGCGCTTCGAGCTCGGCCTCGACCAGCCGGTTCTGATCGATCAGGTTCCTGACCAGGCGAATCCTTTCGGTTTGCAGCAGCACCGGTTTCAACGGCCGGACCGCGGCGGCCGCGGCGATCGCTTGGCGCATGAAGGGTTCGGCCTCCTGGTACCTGGCCTGCATGTTGAGGACGTGGTAGTCGAGCCTGGCCTTGAAAATTTCTTCGTTGGCGTTCAATCTGGGGTTTCGTTCCCGAAAAACCGCCAGCGCTTCATTTCTGACCCTTTCCGCGTCCTCGAACTGCCCGGTGAGCGCATGGATATAAACCAGTTGAGCGTAGGGCATGAACTTCCTTTGGCCGCGATCCTTCAATATGTTGTAGAGGGTGATCGCCCGCCGGTAGTTCTGGAGGTTCAGCTCGCAGGCGGCCCAGATGCTGATGATGCGGGGGTCGAATTTCTCCGGCATGGCCAGGTCATAGGCCGTTTTGATGTCCGCCGCGCACTGCCCGCAATGACCCAACTGCAGCACCGCGTCGGCCCGGTTGGTGTAAAAAGCGACCCGCTCCTGCCGTGACGCGTGCTCCGGCGGGGCCGCCTCCATGAGCCGGGTCCACTGGTTCGTGATCGAACCGTCTTGGCGGCTTGCCGGCTGGATCACACCGAGAATGTCATCGATGCTTCGGGGAGGCGGGACGAACGCCTTGCCCCGCAATGACATCGTGGTCCGCACCGCCTCGTCGAGCGTCATTTTCTTCGGGCCGCAACCTCCGGAAAAAACCGCCAGGCCGAGGGCGGTCAAAAGGCAGCTCAACAGCAGGGCGGCCGGCACCGGGTGCCGGGCTTTTTCCGGGTGAATCGGAGGAACCGTCCGACGGGTTTTCATGGCGTGCCTCCAGGCGCCTGGTGCCCGCATGCGCCCGCCTCGGGCGTGGGGGGGGCACGGTTGCCGACGCGACCGCTTGCGGCTAATCGTGGACGAGAGTGATCGTCTTCAGGTAGCTGCCGCGCGTGGCGAGCGCCACCGCCGAGCTGAAGAGCTCCGGCGGTGCCGCCGCGCCGGCCTCGGCGCCGCCGCGCAGCTTGCCCGCGATCCTCAAGGGTTTTTCGGCCTGCCGATCCAGGCTGCCGCCGGCCACCGACCGGATTTCGGCCAGAATCGACCGGGACGCGCGCATCCGCGCGGCCTCCTCCGCCGGCGGGCGGAGATCGGCGCAGAGTTTCTCCAGCCGCACCCGCCGCGCCGCGGAAACCAGCAGGTGAAAGGTCTCCCGGCCCGGGTGGGGGTCGAGCTCGATCCAGCCGCCCCCCTCGGGGACAAAGACCGGCGTGCGGGCCTTGACTGCGGCCCTGCCCGGCTCCCTGGGGAACAAAAAGGTCAGCGTCCCGCGGGAGTCCTCGTGGAAAACGTAGAGATAGCCCTCCTGCTCGAACTCCGCATAGAATTTGACCAAATCGCCGGAGTGAAGCGTCATCCCGTCCTCAAGGGGAACAACCCGGGGCCGGCCGTCGCGGACCCCCTTGGTCACGGCGGAGAGGAGAAACCTGAAGTCCGCGTCCGCGGCGGGGGTTTGAGACCCCGCCGGCGACGGGATCTGGAGGGTGAAAGCGGCGGCAAGGGCGGTCAAAAGAAGCTTGAATGCAGAGACCGGCGGCATTCCGTCATCCTCTCCCGGGGCGGCGCAGCCGCCCCGTACCCGAATGGCAAGTCGATTTCTTCAGCGCCGCCTTGCTGACCGAAGCGTCCCGCGGCCGGCGCTTTCGATGAAGCAGCTGATGAAGACCGTCGCGCCGTCGTCGTTGTCCTCGCCGCACTCGACGACATCATCGTTCACGGTGATGCAGACGCGGTCGAAGAGGTCGCTTTCGGCGCCGGACCCCGAAATGGAGGTGGCCGCAAAGCGATAGGTGCTGCCCGCGGCCAGGCCGGTGACCCGGTAGTACGGGGCATCGGGATCGTCGAGGTCCTCTACGCCGATCTCGTCGATCTTCGTGTAGGCGGAGTCCCCGATGCGCTGGTAGACGCCGTAGGCGCTGACGGACGGATCCGTGCTGGCGCTCCAGAAAAAAACGAAGTCGGCGGCCTCGAGGCGGGCGAACGACAGCACTCCGCACAGCGCGACCGGGAGGATCAGAGCGGGTTGGAGCCGTTTGAGAAGATGTCTCATGATCGTCGCGGCCTTGAGATCGGGTCTTGCGCCCGGCCGCGAAAAAACGCAGGCGACGCGGCCGTGGCGCTGCTTTGTGCAACTCTGCCACAAATCCGCACCGGTTGCAAACCGGGACGAGACGGGTCATCATCGCGGATCGCACCCGCGCGGCGGACGGGGTGCAGACCCGTTGCGGGCGCATCGCGCCCTCTTTGTCTCATCCCCCGCCCTTCAGCTTCCGGAGGCGGCCGGCCAGCTCGGTGATCTCGCGGATCTTGAGCCCGAAGCCTGCCGCGAGCATCAGGCCGGCGAAGAGCGCGCCCACCAGGCTCGCCACGACCAGGCTCCCGAGCAGGCCGGTGGCATCCACCACGGACGTCAGCACCGACCGAAACCCGGCCAGTACCGGGCCGATGGCGAGGCTCAGAAGCCCGATCTTGAGAGTAAAAGCCGTAGACCTCGGCCTGGCCGGTGTTGCCGCTGCGCCGGTTCCAGAGCATGTAGAGGACAAGGGCCTGCAGGATCCCCGAGACCGAGATGGCCAGCGCCACCCCCTTGATGCCCATGAACGCCAGCCCCAGCGGGTAGAGCGGGATGCTCGCCAGGACCGCCGCCGAGCCGAAGAGCGCCGGGAAAAGGGTGTCGCGGGTGGCGAAATAGCCGCGCACCACCACCGTGTACGCCGCGAACGCAAAACTGCCGGCCAGGAGCCACACCAGGACCTCGGCCGTGAGCCGCGTGGCGGCCGGGTCGAAACGGCCGTGCTGGAAGAGGATGCGCACGACCTCGGGGCTCACCACCATGAGCAGCACGGCCACCGGGATGACCAGCGCCAGGTAGCGCAGGGTCCGGTTCAGCAGCCGGTTCAGCTCCGCCAGGTTGTTTTCGGCCGCCAGGCGGGCCATGAAGGGGAAGGAGGCCGTGCCCACGGCCTGGCCGAAGATCCCCACCAGGATGAACATCACGCGCAGGCTGAAGTTCAACACCGCGATGCCGCCGGCCGGCAGGTAGGAGCCGAAAAAGCGGAACAGGAACTCGGTCGAAAACGTCATCGTCAGGCCGACCATCAAGCGGGACGGTGCGGATGACGTATTCCTTCAGATCCGGGTGCCGCCACCTCCACAGGGGCTGAAACCGCATGCCCACGCGCCGTGCGCCGATCGCCTGCACGAGGAGGTTGCCGCCGAAGGCCCCCGCCAGGACACCCCAGGCAAAGCCCTCGATCCCCAGCCAGGGCCTGAGCAGGACCCCGCCGGCAATGATCCCCAGGTTGTAGAGGAGGGGGGCCAGGGCCGGCAGGAAGAATCGTTCGCGGGCGAATTGAACGGCCATGAGCATTCCCCCCGCGAAAAAAAAGATCTGCGCCGGCAGGATGATGCGGGTCATGCGCACGGCCGCGGCCAGCACCCCGGGGTCCGACACCCCCGGGGCCGCCAAGGCCACCAGCTGCGGGGCGAATGCGATCGCAACCCCTACCGCCGCCAGCGCCAAGGCGCCGAAGACGCACAGGATCACCGAAAATGCCTCCCAGGCGTCCTCCTCGCGGCCGGCCACGGAATGGCGGGTGAAAATCGGGATGAAGGTCACCGACAAAAACCCGCTGGCCACCACGTGGTTCAGCACCTCGGGGATGATGAAGGCGATCTGGTAGGCGTCGACCTCGGCCCCGGCCCCGGCCACATAGGCGATGGTCATCTCCCGCAGAAGCCCGATCACCCGGCTCAGGAAGACCGAGGCCATCATGACGGCGGAGGCGATGCCGACTTTTCTGTAAACCGATTCAGGCATGGGGCATGGCGGGGCATACGGCGCCCGGTCCGAGGCGCCGGCAGCCGTCGCAGGCGGCGGAAAGGGACCCGACCCTGCGCCCTGCGCCCTGTGCCCTGCACCTTTCCTCTGTGACCGTCACTCTTATCCGAAACCGCTGTCCGCCGTCAACGAAGATCATCCCGGCCGATGGCTGCACCTTGACTTTGAACGCCTCTTTCCATATAAGTAAAGTAGTGTTCACAAGACCGCAACCCAAAGAGGAACGGAAGGCCCTGAAGCAGGCTGCAGCGGGTCTTCAACCGCAGGGAATGCGGCTTTATTTTAATGCGCTCGCCAACCCTTCCGCCGGCGGCTGGGGGTGAGCTTGCTTTCAAGGTTCAGCCCGCGGTGGCTCAAATGACCCCCAACGCTCGCCTCCCCCAGCAGATCACCGCCGTTCTGATTTACGGGCGCCTGCCGCTCGTCTTCGGCGGCATGCTCTGCGCGGTGGGCGTCATGTGGAATCAAAGCCCCGTTCTCTACCTGCTGGGGGTAGTCCTGCTCTTCGTCTCCATGACCTTCGACCTGGTCGACGGGTGGTTCGCGGCACGCTTCCACCCGCACCCCCAGATGGCCCAGCTGGCCGACCGCATCCTCGACAAGCTCGTCTATTCGATCATCTTCCCGCTGGTGGCGGCCGGCGCCATGTGGCGGCTGCACTATGTCCTGCCCGACCCCCGCAAGACCGAGCTGCTGCACGCGGTCCTGGTCCTCTTCCTGGCCGTGACGGTCCTGGTGCGTGACAATTTCGCCCACTTCATGCGCGGAGTGGCCCGCCGCTTCGACCAGGAGCTCGAGTACCGCGAACTGACCCGCCTGCGAACCATTGTGGCCGCGCCGGTGGGCGCCCTGCTCTATGCCTACACGTTTTACATCCCCGACGGCCCCGATTCCATCGTCTACGGCTGGGTCTCCCAGCTGGGCAACGCCCCGCTGCGCACGCTGTTTTTCATCGAAATCATCTTCCTGGTCATCAACTTCGCCTCGATCGCCGGTTACATCCGCAAATACGGGGCCTTGTGCCTCGATGACCTCTGCCTCGGCAACGAGCGCCTGCGACGCCGGATCCTGGCCGTCTTCCCGAATGCCCTGACCGTGATGAACGCCATGATGGGGCTTCTGGCGGTGTTCTTCGCCTACCAGGACCGCATCCGGGAGGCCTCGGTGCTGCTGATCGGGGCCGCCATCTTCGACAAGCTCGACGGCACCCTGGCCCGCAGGCTCGGGCTGACCGAACCGATCCCCGGCGAGCAACGGCGCGCGGGCGCGGTCAGCCTGGGCGGGCTGCTCGACGACATCTCCGACGGCATCAGCTTCTGCATCGCCCCGGCCTGGATCTTCTACCTCCTGATGTCGGATGTCCCCAGCCCGGCGGTCCAGCAGCTTCCCTACGGCTGGGTGGCGACGGCATATGCCCTGGCCGGCATCGCCCGTCTGGTGTATTTCACCCTCGACAAATCGCCGATCCCCGGTTTTTTCAAGGGGATGCCCTCCCCCGCCGCCGCCCTGCTGGTCATGGGGCCGATGATCATCCTCAGCCAGGAGATCGGTGATCCTTCCGGGGGGGTTGGTTTTTGGGCCGTTTTCTCTTTTGTCCTGATGATCGCCACGGCCACCTTGATGAACATCTATCCCCTCCGCTACCTGCATGCCGGGCGGTTCATGAGCCGGCACCCCTGGTTCGCCCGGTCGACCCTGCTGATGCTCTGTTCGATCTTCACGCCCTTTTACGGGTACGTCTTTCTGCTGCTCATGCTGCTCTACACCCTCTCCCCGCTGGTCACGTGGCGGATCGATCCTGGAGATGCCGCCCGCGAGACCCGCGCCAAGCCCGCCGGCAGGCATTAGGTTCCGAGGCAAACCACGGCCCCGCAAAGTCCGCCCACGGTGCCGCAACCGCCCGCCTCTTGTCAGACCTTCCAAATTGCATTAAATATAGCGGTGCCGCGTGGTCGGCAGGGACAAGAGGTCCCGTTCACTGAATCCGCAATACCGCCAACCGAAAAATCGATCTTGCCAGCCGGCGGAGGCTCATATGGAAGTGGTTCAAAAAGCGTTGGGGATCTGCCTGGGGGCGTCCACCGTCTCCCTGGTGGAATTGGAGCGGGCCCGCACCGAAACCGGTCACGGGCGGCCCCGCATCGTCCGCCACGCGCTGCACGTCCACGAGGGGGACCCCAAGCGCACCCTCATCCGGGCCCTGAACGAGTGGGACATCGCCGCATTCGAGCGTATCGCCGCCACCGGCCGCAAGTTCCGGCGCTTCGTCAACCTGACCTCCATCCCGGAGCCGGAAGCGGTCGAGCACGCCTACCCCTTTCTGAAGCCCGCTGGGGTCGACTGCCCGGCGGTGGTCTCGGCCGGCGGGGAGACCTTCATGGTCTACGTTCTCGACCGCTCCGGGCGCATCGCCAACGTCGTCACGGGCAACAAGTGCGCCTCCGGGACCGGGGAGTTCTTTCTGCAGCAGCTGCGCCGCATGGACGTGAGCCTGGAGGAAGCCGCCCAGTGGGCGGCGGAGGAGCACCCGCACCACGTGTCCGGCCGCTGCTCCGTGTTCTGCAAGTCGGACTGCACGCACGCCACGAACAAGGGGGTCCCCCGCTCCCAGGTCTCCGCCGGCCTCTGCCGCATGATGGCCGGCAAGATCCTCGAACTGCTCAAGAAGGTCGAACGCCGCAACATCATGGTCGTGGGCGGCACGGCCCGCAACCGGACCATGGTCACCTACCTGCGCCGGGAGATCCCCGGGCTGCTGGTGCCCGCGGAGGCGCCCTTTTTCGAGGCCCTCGGCGCCGCCCTGTGGGCCTTCGAACACGAGACCGCCCCGTTCCCGGGATTCGACGCCCTCTTCGTGCCGGGCGCGGCCTCCTTCGACAGCCTGCCGCCGCTGTCGGATTTCAGCCGGCCAGGTGGAGTTCAAGACCATCGAACGGGGTGCCGTGCGCGCCGGGGACGACTGCCTCCTCGGCCTCGATGTGGGCTCCACGACCACCAAGGCGGTCCTGATGCGCCGCGGGGACCACGCCCTGCTGGCCTCGGTCTACCTGCGCACCAACGGGGACCCGGTGGGCGCCTCGCGCCGCTGCTACCGGGAAATCCTCGATCAGGTGCGCCGCGAGACGGACCCGGCCGGGATCCGGATCGCGGGGCTGGGGGTGTGCGGTTCGGGCCGCCAGATCGCCGGGCTGCACGCCTTGACCGACGGGGTCATCAACGAGATCATCGCCCACGCCACCGCGGCGGTGTACTTCGACCCCGAGGTGGACACCATCTTCGAAATCGGCGGCCAGGACGCCAAGTACACCTACATCACCAACGGCGTGCCCTCGGACTACGCCATGAACGAGGCCTGTTCGGCCGGCACCGGCTCGTTTCTGGAGGAATCGGCCTTCGAAACCCTGGGCGTGCGCATGGAGGAGATCGCCGCGATCGCCCTCAAGGGGCGTCAGCCGCCCAACTTCAACGACCAGTGCGCGGCCTTCATCGCCTCGGACATCAAGAACGCCATCCACGAGGGGGTGGCCCACGAGGACATCGTCGCCGGGCTGGTGTACTCGATCTGCATGAACTACGCGAACCGCGTCAAAGGCAACCGGCCGGTGGGGACGAAGGTCTTCATGCAGGGCGGGGTGTGCTACAACCGCGCCGTGCCCCTGGCCATGGCCTCCCTGGTCGGCAAGCCCATCATCGTCCCGCCGGAGCCCGGCCTGATGGGCGCCTTCGGCGTCGCCCTGGAGGTCCAGAAACGGATCGAGTCCGGCCTGATCGCCGAGCAGGCCTTCGATCTGGCGGCCCTGGCCGACCGCGAGGTGGTCACCGGCAAGTCCTTCACCTGCAAGGGCGGCAAGGAACGCTGCGACCGGCGCTGCCCGATCGCCGTGATCGAGGTGGAGGGGAAGAAATACCCGTTCGGCGGGGCCTGCAACCGCTACACCAACATCCGCCACAACACCCGGGTCGACGCCGGCCGGCTCGACCTGGTGCGGCTGCGCCAGAAGCTTGTCTTCGAAACCCACGGCGCGGCCCCGCGCGCCGGGAACGAGTCGGGTACAAGACCCCGGGTGGGGTTCAACCGCAGCTTTCTCGTCAACACCTACTACCCGCTCTACTCCCGGTTTTTCGCCCAACTCGGGTTCGACCCGGTCCTGCCCGGAGCAGCCCTCCGCGGCGGGCATCGACCGGCGCGGCGCGCCGTTCTGCTACCCGGTCGAGCTGGCCCACGGGTTTTTCCACACCCTGCTCGAATCCGGGCACCCGCCCGAGTTCCTGTTCTTGCCCCATTTCAAGGCCGTCCCCAACATCGGGAACGGGACGAGCTCCCAGTCCCAGGTCTGCCCGCTGGTCCAGGGGGAGACCTTCTACCTGCGCAGCGCCTTCCGCCGGGAAATCGAGGCCCTCACCCGCCGCGGCACGCGCCTGCTGACCCCGCTGATCGATCTCACCGCCGGGATCGAGGCCGCCGAGGAGGCCCTGGTCAAGACGGCCCGGGACATGGGTCACCGCCGGCGGGACGCCCGCGAGGCCTTCGCGTACGCCCTGAAGCAGCAGCGCGACTGCATGGCCGACATGCGGCAGGCCGGACGCCGGCTGCTGGAGGAACTGGAGGCTGACCCCGCGAAGATCGCCGTGGTGATCTTCTCCCGGGCGTACAGCGGCCTGGTCCCCGAGGCCAACATGGGCATCCCCCACAAGTTCGCCTCGCGCGGCATCCCGGTGCTGCCGCTCGACTTCCTCGACCTCGACCCGGAACGCTCCAAGCGCCACATGTACTGGGGCACGGGGCAGCTGGTCATGAAAGCCGCCCGGCTGGTCGAGCGGCACCCCCAGCTGTTCGGCACCTTCATCACCAACTTCTCCTGCGGGCCGGACTCATTCGTCATCGGCTATTTCCGGGACATCATGGGCCGCAAGCCGTCCCTGACGCTCGAGCTGGACAGCCACACGGCCGATGCCGGCCTCGAAACCCGCGTGGAGGCCTTTCTCGACATCGTCCAGGCCTACCGGCAGCTCGTGGCCCGGCGGCTGATCCCCCCCCGGCGCTCCGCCTTCACCCCGGCCCGCATGCTGATGACCAACAACAGCGCCCAGGTCGTCTCCTCCGCCGGCGAAACCCTGCCCTTGACCGACCCGCGGGTGACCGTGCTGATCCCCTCGATGGGGAAAGTCGGCACCGAGGCGTTCGCCGCCGTGCTGCGGGGCTATGGGTTGAACGCCCGGGCGCACCGTGAAAACGACGAGGCCATCCTCAAACTCGGGCGTGCCAACACCTCCTGCAAGGAGTGCCTGCCGCTGATCCTGACCACCGGCACCCTGCTCGGCTACATCAACAACGGCAAGCGGCCGGACGAGGTCCTGGTCTACTTCATGCCGACCGGCTCCGGGCCCTGCCGTTTCGGCCAGTACTACGTGTTCATGGAAGATCTGATCCGCCGCCTCGAGATCCCGAACGTGGCGCTGCTGGCCCTCTCCTCGGACAACTCCTACGTCGGCATGGACAAGCACTTCGAGCGCCACGCCTGGTGGGCGGTGGTGGTCTCGGACGTCATGGAGGACATCCGCTCGATGCTCCTGGCGGCGGCCGTCGACCCGGGGGCCGCCATGCAGGCCTACGAGGAGGAGTGGCGCGGCATCCTGCTCGCCATGGAAAAGGGCGACTTCGACGTCCTGACGGCCCAGCTCGCGACCTGCGCCGAACGCCTGCGCACCATCCCCCTGAAACGTGCGCCGCGGAGCGTTCCGACCGTCACCCTCTGCGGGGAGATCTTCGTGCGCCGCGACGCCCTCTCGCGCCAGTACCTGACCGAACGGCTGGCCGAGAAGGGCTTCGCCAGCCTGTGCGCACCGGTGGCCGAGTGGGTCCACTACTGCAACTACATGGTCGACAAGGGGTACAACCAGGAGAACGTGTCCACCGTCCAGCACCTGAAGCTCAAGCTGCGCAATTTCTTTCAGGCGCGCTACGAGCGGCGGATCAAGACCATCCTGGCGCGCTCGGGCCTGATCGAAGCCCACACGACCGAGGTGGGCGAGCTCATCCGCCACGCACGCCCGCACATCTCGCCCGATCTTCCCGGCGAGGCCGTCCTGACCGTGGGCGGGGCCATGGCCGAGATCGCCACCCGCTCCTGCGGGGTGATCGCCATCGGTCCCTTCGGCTGCATGCCGAACCGGCTCTCCGAGGCGCTCTTGAGCGAAGTCATGACGGCCCGCGAAAAGCTGGCGGCCAGCCCGGGGAGCGCTGCGCTGCGGTCGGTGCTGACCGACATCGACGAGCTGCCCTTTCTGGCGATCGAAAGCGACGGCTCGCCCTTCCCGCAGCTGATCCACGCCAAGCTCGAAACCTTCATGCTGCGGGCCGAGCGCATGCACCGACGCATGCAGAACCCCAGCAACCGCACACAGGTGAGCGCCGATGAGTCCTGAGAAAAAAGCCGTCTGGGGCTGGGCCCTCTACGACTGGGCCAACTCCGCTTTCGCCACCACCGTGATGGCCGGTTTCTTCCCGGTGTTTTTCAAGCAGTACTGGAGCTACGGCACGGACGTCAACCTGAGCACGGCCCAGCTCGGCTTCGGCAATTCCATCGCCAGCATGCTGATGGCGCTGGTGGCGCCGGTGCTGGGCGCGATGGCCGACCGCGGCTCGCTGAAGAAGAAGTTTCTGATCGGCTTCGCCTACCTGGGCGCCCTGTCCACCGCCGGGCTGTTCCTGGTGGGAAAAGGGCAGTGGGCGCTGGCGATCTTCGTCTACGTCATGGGGCTGATCGGCTTCACCGGCGCGAACATCTTCTACGATGCCCTGCTGCCGCGAGTGGCGACGAAGGAGCGCATCGACACCGTCTCGAGCCTGGGCTATTCCATGGGGTATCTGGGCGGCGGGCTGCTCTTTTTGCTCAACGTCGTCATGACGCTCTACCCCCAGGCATTCGGACTGTCGGACGCCGCCGCTGCGGTGCGGCTCTCATTCATCACGGTGGCGGTGTGGTGGGGCGGGTTCACGCTCTTCACGATCGCGTGGGTCCCCGAGGAGAAACAGGCGGCCCCCGCCGTCGCCGGCGGCCTGATTGGGGCGGGGTTTCGCCAGCTGGCCGGGACCTTCCGGAAAATCCGCCACCTCAAGACGGTTTCCATCTTCCTGCTGGCCTACTGGTGCTACATCGACGGGGTCGACACCATCATCCGCATGGCGGTCGACTACGGGTTGTCATTGGGGTTCGAGTCCACCGCGCTGATCGTGGCGCTGTTGATCGTGCAGTTCGTGGGCTTTCCGGCCGCCCTGGTGTTCGGCCGGCTCGGGCAGCGCTGGGGGGTGCGCAAGGCCATCTACCTCGCTATCGCGGTGTACATGGCCATCACCGTCTGGGGCAGCATGATGACCAGCCAGTCCGAGTTCTACATCCTGGCCGTCGTCATCGGCTGCGTGCAGGGCGGGATCCAGGCCTCGAGCCGCTCCTACTACTCGCGGCTGATCCCCGCCGACAAACCGGCCGAGTTTTACGGGTTCTACAACATGCTCGGCAAGTTCGCCGCGATCGTCGGCCCGGCCCTGATGGGGACCGTGGGGCTGGTGGTGCGCCGCAGCCTCATGCCCGCCGCGCCGAGCCCCGAGCAAGTGCTCCAGATCGGGCACCTCGCCTCCCGCTGGAGCATCGCCTCGATCCTCGTCCTCTTCCTCGCCGGGGCCGTCCTGTTCTATTTCGTGGATGAGGAGGAGGGCCGGCGGCAGGCCGCCAAGCTTTCCGGGGACTGACACCGCCGGATCAGGGCCTGCAGCAGGGCGGCGTGGTTGGAGAAGATCCACTCGACCCCGCGATTCAGCTCGCGGAAGAGGCAGTTGCGCGAACGGGGGTAGCCGGTTCCGACCCGCTGCCCCGCCCGGTGGTGGCGTGCGATGGCCGCGGCGCCGACGAGGGTGTAATGACCGGCGACGCCGCCGTAGCCTTTCTTGAGCGCCAGACGGCTCAGATCACCGAAGTTCAGGCGGGCGACGGGGATGAACACCGGTGCGGGGGCAAAACGGATCCGGGGGAAAACGGCGGGCTCCAGGCTGAGGAAGTGGTAATCCCGGCCGGGCTCCAGAGACGCGAACAGTTCGGCCAGGATGCGGTTCTGGCGCTCGGGCGCATGCCATGCCGACGCCTTGACTTCCACCATCAGGTGGACCCGGCCGCCGAAGCGCGCGATCACCTCCGCCAGCGTCGGCACCCGCGGGCACTGCCGCGCCAACTCGCCCGCAGCGGTTTCGGCCACCAGCGTCGGCAGACCGAAGACCCGGCTCAAACCCGGGTCGTGGATGACGACCGGGCAGAGGTCCTTCGTCCAGCGGATGTCGAGCTCGATCCCCCAGACGCCGGAGGCGGCCGCCGCGTCGAAGGCGGCCATCGTGTTCTCGAAAACCCGGCGGTTGTCGTGCTCGCCCCGGTGGGAGATCAGCTTGCAGGCATCGAGCCGTCCGGCATCGGGAAGCGGCTGGGGGACCCGGGCGGAAACCGAGTCCACCAGCGGCAGCAGCAGGTTTTCCAATCGATCGACGAGACTCATGCCGGCCTTTTAAACCACCCCCGGCCCGCTTTCAAGTGGTAATTCGCGACCGCCGCGGTGTCTGTGTTGACGGATCCGGCGCGGGAGCATATATAGGCAGCCACCGCCGACTTCACCACCAGCCGGGAGCGACACAGCCCATGATCGATCTGAAGCGCCGCGTCCAAGTCAATGTCCCCTTCACCATGCTCTGGGACACGTATCTGCCGCACTGCACCCGCAACCTGCTGAACCCGGAAATCGGCATCGACGCCGAGGCGCTCGACCGCTTTAGCCTCGAGGACTTCAGCGCCGTCGCCGCAACGCTCAAAGGCCACGCCCTGACCGTCACGTTCCACGCCCCGTTCGTCGGCCTCTGCCCCGGCTCCACCGACCCGGCCGTGCGGGCCGTGGCGCGGCGGCGCTTCGAGCAGATGCTGCGCCTGGTGCCGATCTTCAAACCGGTCACCGTCGTCGCGCATGCCGGCTACGACTGGCGGCGCCACGAGTACTTCCGCAAGGCCTGGGTCGACAACAGCCTCGAGTTCTGGTCCTGGGTGGCCGATGCTCTGGACGCGCGAGGGGGCGCGTCTGATGCTGGAGAACGTGTACGAGGAGCACCCTTCCGAAATGCAGGTGCTCTTCGAACGGCTGCGCCCACAGCGGGTCGGGCTGTGCCTGGACTGCGGGCATCTGACGGCCTTCGGCCGCGCGCCGCTCTCCGCGTGGCTCGAGACCCTGGGCGGCTTCATCGGCCACCTTCACCTGCACGACAACCAGGGCCGCAAGGACGACCACCTCGCGCTCGGCAAGGGCCGGATCGATTTCGCGCAGCTGTTTGCCTTCCTCGGGTCTCAGCGCGCGACACCGCCGGTCCTCACCCTGGAAATCCATCAGGCCGAGGACCTGGAGCCCAGCCTGGCGCACCTCGAGCGTCTCTGGCCCTGGTAGGGAATCCCGGAGCGCCCGCATGCACCTGCCATTTTGAAGACCGCTGCCGGCCGGCGAATCGCATTGAAGGCTCAGTCATCGTAGAGGTGGTAATCCGGGTAGTGCTTTTTGGCGCACTCGGGACAGATGCCGTGGCTGAACTCGGCCTCGGAATGAGCCCTGATGCAGGACTCGATCCGGCTCCAGTAGCCCTGGTCGTCGCGCACATTCTTGCAGACGACTTCGCTTCCCATGCTCAGCTCCCTCCGATCGCCCGGCGGCACGCCTGCGCCAGCTGCTCCGCCTGCGGCTCACCGGCGCAGCCGCGCAGGAGGTCCAGGGCCTTGCCGTGGCGCCCCAGGTTCATGTGGCTGACCGCGCTGCACAGATTTAGGGGACGTTCGTGCGGAAAGTGCTCGACTCCCTCGGCCAGGATTTGGATCGACTCCTCGAACCGCCCGGCGGCCTGCCGGAGCAGGCCGAGCCCCAGGTAGGCGCGGGCATGGGGGTGATGGCGCAGCGCCCGGCGGTAGAGCCCCTCGGCCAATTGGATCTTGTCCGCGATGGCCTCGACCCGCGCGTAGTCGCCCTGGTGCAAGGTCATGGCCAGCCGCGAGAAGAAGTCCGCGTGCAGGGGCTGGAATTCCGGCGCCTCGATCGGCTCCAGGGCCGCGATGAAGCGTCCGAGGTTCGCGTAAAAGCTTTGCCTCAAAGTCCGGCCGAACTCCAGGATCATCTCAGCCGTGAGGCTCGGGTCGGTCTGAAAGTACATGATGTCCTCGACCCGCTCGAGCCAGATGTCGTCGTTGAGGTTGAGGCGTCGTTGCATGTCGGCGTACAATTTTGTACCGGGAAAAAGGTCCAGAATGTAGAAAACGGCGCCGAGCGGCTTAATGGCCAGCATCAGGTCGACCGTTTCGCGGATGGTGGCGTGGCTCTCCCCGGGACAGCCGTAGATGAAATAGGCGCGGGCCATGATCCCGTAACGCTGGGTCAGGGCAAAGGCCCGCCGGATCTGCTTCGTCCGTAATCCCCTTGTTCAGCCGCCGGCGGATTTCCGCCGAGCCGCTCTCCACCCCGTAGCTGATCTGGATGCATCCGGCCCGGCGCATCCACGAAAGCACCTCCTCGTCGACGGCGTCCACCCTCGAGATGGCGGTCCAGGAGACGTCGTCGAGCTTTTGGTCGACGATCCTCCGGCAGACCTCGACCGCGCGGCCCCGGTTAAGCGTGAAGGTGTCGTCGCTCACGTGCACGAAGCGGCGGCCGCGGCGGCGCAGCGCCGCCAGCTGCGCCACGAAATAGCCGGCCGAGTGGCTCCGCACCCGCCGGCCCCAGAGGGCCGGGGAGCCGCAGAAGGCGCAGTCCGACACGCAGCCGCGGGTGAGCGCGAGGTGGTTCAGGTCGAAATGGCGGGCGGGCATGGGCAGCGCGTCCAGATCCGGGATGAGACGCGGCGCGTCGGTTCTGACCGGCCGGCCGCCGCGGCGATGAGCGATGCCGGCGATGGTCTCGATCCCGGCACGGTCATCGGCCTCGATGCAGACGCTGAGATCCGCAAAGACGGTCTCGCCCTCCCCGAGGACGACATAGTCGATTTCCGGGAAGTGACCGAGCAGGTGGGACCACAGATGGGCCGCGCCGACCCCGCCGAACACCGTGGTGACCGCCGGGTCGACCCGCTTGGCGATCCGCGCAATGTCGATCCCGCCCCAGCGGTTGGCGTGCACGATGGAGAGCCCGACGATCCGCGGCCGCGCGGCGCGCAGCTCGGACTCGATCGCCTCGGCGCCGTCCCGCCGGTCGTGCCAGTTGCAGACCGTGACCGCGTGCCCGCGCTCTTTGAGCGTCGCGGCGATGTAATAAAGACCGATCGGCGGGCTCTGGATGTCCTCAGCGTCCGGGCGCGGGTCGAGAAAATAGGGGTAGACGAGATAAATGCGCATTGAGCCTCCGCCCCCCGGCCGGATGGAAGCAAGGGGCCCGCCGGTTGAAGGCACTGCCTCCCTCCAGGGGCCAAGGGCCCGAGGGGTCAAGGGTTAATGAACACCACTTCAGCTTATTTTCGATCCCTTGAACCGTTTCGGGAGCAAACCCGAACTGATGTCCGCGCCTGGAAGGCGAGGGGGTTTTCAGCCACACCCGAAAAGTGGGGCGATGACACGGCTTGAGAACTATATCCGTGGGGGGGGGCATTGTCAAAGAAGCCCCCTGGATTCGACCGGCCGGATTGACAGGGGCGCGGGATTTGCGATTTAGACGGGACAGGTGATTGCGATGATGAAAAACCCCAAAGCCTTCCGCGTCGAGCACGTCCTCTTCCATCTGGAAGGATCCTTGCTGGATTGCGACGAGGATGGGTTGAAGGCGGCGCTCGCCTGCCCGCCGGACAAACCCTTGTCCGCGTACATCCGGGGTCTGAGGGACCCCGCACGCCGCCACCGGGTGCTGACGACGCTGGACCATCTCGAGCGCCGGGCGGCCGGGGGCTGGCCGCCGCGCCCCGGCGCGAAAAACGCCCTGGCCGTCAGCCGGGCCCACCGCCTCGGCGTCGTCGTGTTCAGCCGGCACGGACGGGCGGCGGTGCTGCGGGCGTTGCGGCGGGCGCTGGGCTTGCGGACGCGGGACTTCGATCTGGTGTTGTGCCGGGAGGAGCTGCCGCGCCCGGCTCAGATGCGCCACCCGGTGCGGGCGGCGGCGCGGATTCTCGGCTGCCCGGCCGAGGCCATCCTCGCCGTCAGCTCCGACGCCGGACTGATCGCCGCGGCGCGGGCCGACGGCGCCGTCACCGTCGCGGGTCGCACCGGGACCGGTCCCGGAGGCCCCGGTGGATTTCACCATCGGCGACCTGCGGCGGCTCGACGCCATCCTCCGGGAGGGGACCCCGCTGCCCGCCGGAAAGATCCCCAACGGCATCCTAAAGGAATTGCTGGCCGACTTCGATTTCCAAGACCCTTCGCTGCTGATCACCCCGCGGGTCGGCGAGGACATTGCCGCGGTGGACGTCGCCTCCGAGGAGGTGCTGGTGCTCAAGTCCGACCCCATCACCTTTGCCACCGACGCCATCGGCCAATACGCCGTCCTGGTCAATGCCAACGACATTGTCACTGCGGGCGCGCGGCCGCGATGGCTGCTGACCACCCTTCTCTTCCCCGTCGGCAGCACGGCCTCCATGGTGCGCCGCGTGATCGGGGAGCTCGACGCGTTTTGCCGCAAGTGGCGCATCACCCTGTGCGGCGGGCACACCGAGATCACCGACGCCGTCACGCGGCCGGTGGTCTGCGGGATGATGGCCGGCACGGTCCGCCGGTCGGAGCTGATCGACAAGGGCAACATGCGCACCGGGGACCGCGTGTGGCTCACCAAGGCGGCGGCCGTCGAAGGGACCGCGATCATTGCCCGGGAGCTCGCCGACCGGCTCGTCGCCCGCGGGATGAGCACCGATGAAGTCGAAGCCTGCCGGCGGTTTCTAGACCGCATCAGCATCATACCGGAGGCGACCGTCGCGGCGCAATCAGGCGGAACCAGCGCCATGCACGACGTCACCGAGGGCGGCGTCGCCACGGCGCTGGAGGAGTTGGGTGCCGCCGGCGGGTTTGTGATCACCGTCCACTTGGACAAGATCCCCGTCTTTCCCGAAACGCGCCGGATCTGCCGTCTCCTGGGGGTTCACCCGCTCGGGCTGATCGGCTCGGGCAGCCTGCTGATCTGCTGCCGCAAGCCCGAATCGGACAAGCTTGAGGCCGCGTTGCAAAAGGCGGGGATCACGGCGACGTGCATCGGGGAGGTGGCGGAAAAGGGCTCCGGGGTCCGGGCGTTTCGCAAAGGGCACCCGGCCCGGTGGACTTCCTTTGTGGTCGATGAGACTCGCCCGGCTTTTTTCCCGTGGCCCGACCGATTGATCGGCCGGGCCGCGTGCCTGGTTCCGGCCGAGGGGTCACTTCACCTTCAGGCCGCGGAGGAACAGGTCAAAAGCCACCGCCAGGGTTTCCTTGAGATAGTCCTTG
Organism: uncultured delta proteobacterium; assembly: GCA_963716785.1. Classification (GTDB taxonomy): domain Bacteria; phylum Desulfobacterota; class Desulfobacteria; order Desulfobacterales; family SpSt-501; genus SpSt-501. The sequence goes on from CAVQUW010000005.1 coordinate 58,158, forward strand.
TCCTCGTTGATCAATTTTTTGCTGGTCAACCACAGGATGACGCCGGAGAAGGTGCCCCAGAAGGTGTCCGCCAGCGCCACCGGGTGGTGATCGATGAAAATGCCTTCGTCGACGCCGGCCTTGAAGATCCGGGAGATCGAATTCATGGATTTGCGTGACAGGTCCTTGATTTCAGCGAGCAGCTCCGGTGTCAGGTTTTTCAAGGTGTCGCTCGACTGCAGATGAAACATGTTGATGATGATCAGCGGGTCGAATTCGTACACATCGTACATGGCCTCCATGAGGGCTTTGAGCCGCGCCTCGGGGTCCTGGTCCTTCACGTTGTTGACGTGTTCGATGCGCAGCAGCAGGTACTGGAGGATTCTCAGGGAAAGGGAAGCGTACAGCTCCTCCTTGTTCTTGAAATAGAGATAAAGGGTTCCGGGACTGAGCTCGGCCTCCTGGGCAATATCCTCCATGGTGGCCTTGTTGAACCCCTTTTCGGAAAAAACCCTTTTGGCGGCAACCATGATCTGCTGCCGTCGACGCTCTTTTTCCCTTTCCTTTCGCTCTTGGATGCCCATCGACTGCTCCTGAATGACATTTAATTTCAAACTTCTTTTTAGTTACTATTTGTTGTTTGGTCAAGTAAAAGTCGAGACCAGCGCCTGATCGACAATCGGGCCCGGCCCACCAAGATACTTTCTGAATCGGACATGTCAACCGGCATGCGGTTCGCGGAAGGGGCCCAACGGGGAGTGACACCGCTTTTTCCACAGCAGAGGAGGAGCATGCAGACCGAAAACGCCAAGAGGGCGCTGAGCCCGAGCGCCGCGAGAGTCCAGGCGGCGCTGACCCGCCTGGGGGTGGGATCCGAAGTCAAGGAAACGGCACGAACGACCCGCAGCGCCCGCGAGGCCGCGGAGGCCGTGGGGTGCGTGGTGGGTCAAATCGCCAAATCGCTGGTGTTCCGCACCGCAGGCACCGGCCGGCCGGTGCTGGTGATCGCCAGCGGGGCCAACCGCGTCAACGAGAAGGCCCTGAGCGGCCTGGTCGGGGAACCCGTTGCCATGGCGGGGGCCGAATTCGTCCGCGAGGTCACGGGCTTTGCGATCGGCGGCGTCCCGCCCCTGGGCCACGCGCAACGGCTCGAGGTGTTCATCGACGAAGACCTTTTTCTGTACCCGGAGATCTGGGCGGCCGCCGGCACCCCGCAAGCGGTGTTCCGCATCGCACCGCAGGAGCTGCAGCGCATCACGAACGGCCGGGTGGTCCCGGTCGGGTGAACACCCGGCTACCCGAGGCCGAGCAGGACCAGGTCCTTGCGCGCGTCGACCTTTTGGATGACGACCTGGATCATGTCGTCGGGCCTGATTTCGAGGAAGCCCGTCATCGGCAGGTCGCACTCCAGCATGTACTCCGTCAACAGGACCTGGTAGCTTTTCCGCCGCCGCACGAGAACGATGGCCTCTTCCTTCTGGCCGATCCGCTGCTCGAGATGTTTCAGCAGCCAATAACGCTGGCGGCCCGCCTGGAGCCTGGACACCTGGCTCATGGGCGGCTCCAGCACCTTCAACAGCCGGTCGATTTCCTCGGCCGGGTAAGGCTCCTCCAAACCGAGGATGGCCCGCACCTGCCGCTGGGTGACCAGGTCGAAGTATTTTCGGATCGGCGAGGTCGCGGTGACATAAGCTTCCAGCCCAAGGCCGGCGTGCTTGGCCGGGGAGTGGCCCAGGGCAAAGCGGTTCAGCAGCCGCCGCTGCATCCAGTGCTGGAACAGCGTGCCTTCCTCGCCCCGGTAGAGCCGCTCCCGCGGCTCGGGCTGTGAGCGAAAAACCGCCGGCATGGCGTTCTCGGTCAGAAACCGCGCGGTCAGCCAGTTGGCCAGGATCATGAGCTCAGACACCAGCATCCTGCCGGGGCTCTCGCGGTTGACCTTGTTCAGGTTGATGTCGCCGTTTTCGCTGACCCAGACGTTGATTTCGGGAACCGAGATGTGGACCGCACCGGCCCCCAGACGCGCGTCGCGGAATTTCTGGGCGATGCGGCGCAGGATCATTATCTCTTCATTCTGGTCCGCGCTGAGATTGACGTCGAAATAGGTCAGCTGTTCCTTGACGCGCACGATGCTCGCAACGATGCGGTAGCAGATGACATTCAAATCGGGGCTGAGATCCACCAGCGTGCTGATGGCCGGCCGAACCGCACCGACCTTGAGGCTGCAAAGGCCTTCGGCCAGCTCCGGGGGCAGCATCGGGATCTTGCGATCGGCCATGTAAATGGAACTGCCGCGGCGGCGTGCCTCCAGGTCGATCGGGTCCTCCTTGCGGACGACCTCGGCCACATCGACGATGTGGATCCCGAGACGAAACCCCTCGGGGATGCGCTCGAGGCTCAAAGCGTCGTCGAAATCCAGGGTCGATTGACCGTCGATGGTCACCAGACGCAGATCGGTCAGGTCCTTCCGGCGAGGGTCCCCGCCGCTGTCCGGCCGGGTTTGGATGGCTTTCGCGGCGTGTCGATGGACCTCCGGGGGGAACTCGACCCGGGTGCCGAACCGCAGCAGCTCGACGTTCTCGTCCGCGTCGAAAACACCGAGCGCGACGAGGACGGGAAAAAGGTCCTGCTGCCCGTCCAGACCCGCAAGCTCCAGCATGCCCTGGGCCAGGGAGTGGTCGGGGCTCTCCTTGTCGAAAAGGAAGTTGGATTTCAGTACCTCCAGAACCTCGCGGCGGCGGCCGTCGTCTTCATCGACCGCCGTCAGGCCGTTTTGGGCCTGAAACCGCCGCAGCCAGTGGCCGCCCCACTCGACGACCCTCTGCCGGCGGGCCTCCTCGTCCCGTTGGGCCTCCAGCCCCGCCACCTGCTCTTCCGAGTTGGGGAAAAACCGGTCCGGGTTGAACCTGAAGTAGAGGCGGTCCTCGAAAAAGGCCCGAATGACCGCCGCCTCATGATCACCGTTGGCGTGATGCGGGAAACAGAAGCCGGTCATCGTTTTCAGGTCGATCCACTCCTGCTCGGTGTTCAGCACCTCCCAAAGCTCCCGGATGCAGACCTGCTCGATGAGCGCCTTGCGTTTGGCAACCACCTCCTTGAGCAGATCGACCGTGCGCGACCGGCCCAGGGCCAGGTCCAGGCGCGAATGATCCCGGTGCAGCAATCGGCTGGAGCTGAGGCTCACCTCTTTGTTGTTTTCGGTGAGCAGCCGCAAGCGCTGATTCCCGACCTCGAGGACCACGGCGCACAAGATGCGCTGGCGGTCGATATATTCAACAATATTCCCAACTTCCATTCGGATACCATAGCAACGCGCTCGGCCAAAGTCAACGACTCATATCGGGCCCCGCCCCCCCCCCGTGGGCCGCCGGTCGGCGGAGGGGAAAAAGCGGGCGGCGGCCCCGGAGGCCCGCAAGACGGCAGCGTTGACCATCCCCCATTGCCCGCAGTGGGATCCTGTGTTAACCAGTCACAAGGCTCGCGGCATGATGCCGCCCCCACGGCAAACAAACGCACGGGCGACAGGTTTCCCCGGAAGCCGGTTGTCGGCAACGCGTTTTTTTTGAATTCGAAATCGGCGGTCCGACCCCTATGTCCCCCATCGCCCTCGTCATCCCCTATTTCAAGGAAAACCGGCCGAAAATCATCGCCGGCGTGTTCAGCCTGATCGTGGTGGACCTGCTGCAGCTCATCATCCCGCGTTTCATCAAACGGGCCGTGGACGACTTGACCACCCAGGGGGCCGCCGCCGAAAGCCTGGCGCTTTATGCGTGGGCCATCATCGGCCTGGCGGTGCTCATCGGCGGCTTCCGATATGTCTGGAGGCTTTGCCTCCTGGGGACTTCCCGTCGCGTCGAGGAGGGTCTTCGCGACCGCCTGTTCGCGCACCTCCAAAACCTCTCCGCCGCCTATTTCGACCGCACCCGCACCGGGGACCTCATGGCCCACGCCACCAACGACATTCAGCAGATCCGCATGGCCACCGGCATGGGCCTGGTGGCCCTGAACGACGCCGTGGTGATGGGGGCGGCCGCCATCGGGTTTATGGTCTACATCAACCTCACCCTGACCTTGCTGGTGCTCATCCCCATGCCGTTGATCGTTTTGGGGACCCGGTTTTTCAGCCGCAAGATGCACCACCGCTACCAGGCGGTCCAGGCGTCTTTCGCCGACCTCACCGAATCGGTGCGGGAGCGCATGGCCGGGATCCGGCTGATCAAGGCCCACAACCGCAAGACGGCCGAGGCGGCGCGCGTCGCGGCGGCGTCACGGGCCTACGTCGCGCGAAAACCTGAAGCTGGTGAAGATCACGGGGGTGTTCTTCCCGATGATGATGCTGTTCACCAACCTCAGCCTGGCCATCGTGCTCTTTTTCGGCGGCCGCCAGACCATCCTGATGACCATCACCCCGGGCGACTTCGCCGCCTTCATCAGCTACCTGGGTCTCTTGACCTGGCCGATGATGGCGCTCGGCTGGGTCACCAACCTGATCCAGCGCGGGCGGGCGTCGCTCGAGCGGGTCCGGACGATCCTGGCCACCCTTCCGGAGATCGGCAGCGCCCCGGACGCCCTCAGACCGGCCGGAGTAAAGGGCGAGGTCCGCTTCGAGGGCGTCCGCTTCGCCTACCGGGCCGGGGAGACCGAGGAGGGAGCGGCGGCGTTGGACGGAAATCGATCTGACGATCGCGCCGGGAACCGTGCTCGGCATCGTCGGCCCCCCGGGCAGCGGCAAGACCACCCTGATCAGCCTCATCCCCCGGCTCTACGACCCCACGACCGGCCGTATCCTGCTGGACGGAACAGAGACCCGCCGCCTCGACCTGGAGTGGCTGCGATCGTCGATCGCCTTCACCCCCCAGGAACCGTTCCTGTTCGCCGGGACCATCCGGGACAACATCAGCTTCGGCGACCCCGCCGTAGACGATCAGCGCCTGGCCGCGGCCGCCGAGGCGGCCGCCCTGCACGACACCGTGGCCGCCTTTCCGCACGGCTTCGATACGGTGGTGGGCGAAAAAGGGGTGATGCTCTCGGGCGGGCAGAAGCAGCGTGTGGCCCTGGCTCGCTGTTTACTCGTGAACGCCCCCCTGGTGATCCTGGACGACCCCATCAGCCAGGTGGACTTCGATACCGGCGCGCAGATCACACGGACCCTGCAGCGCCTGGCGCAGGACCGGACGATGATCATCGCCTCCCACCGCCTGTCGGCGCTCAGGTTCGCCGACCGCATCATCGTTCTCGACCGCGGCCGGGTGGCCGAATCCGGCCGGCACGCAGACCTGCTGGCCTCAGGCGGATACTACAGCCGGACGTATCGTCTGCAGGAGCTCGAAGAGGGGGTGCATGCGATCTGACTACGGCTACGGCGAAGACACCCGCCAGGGAAAACCCTACGACCTCAAGCTGCTGCGGCGGCTTTACCCCTTTGCGCGGCCGCACCGCAAACTGGTGGGGTGGTCCGTCGCGCTGGTCCTTTTCATCACGCTCCTGGAGCTCGCCCTGCCGTACGCCACCAAGATCGCCATCGACCGCTACATCGTGCCGACGGGCAGCGCGGCGGCCGGCGCCCCCGGGGCGACGGTCGCGGGCCGACACCTGGAAGTGGATCTCTCCGATCCGAAGGCCGCCGCCGTCATCGAGCAACGGGGACTGCCGACGGTCGTCGCGGGCCGCACGGCGCAGGTGCCCTACGCAGGGCTCTCGAGGCTTGAACCGCAGGAGCTGGCCGCACTGCGTGCCAAGGACCTGGCGGGTCTCGCGGCCCTGACCGCGCTCTTTCTGGTCTTGGTGTTGGCCGACTTCGGGCTGAACCTGGCCCAGGCCGTGGTCATGGAGACCACGGGCCAGCGGATCATGCACGACCTGCGCACCCGGCTCTTCGACCACGTCCAGGGTCTGTCGATGGAATATTTCACCCGCCAGCCCGTCGGCCGTCTGGTGACCCGCATGACCAGCGACGTGCAGAACATGTACGAGCTGTTCACCTCCTTCGTCTCCTTTGTGTTCAAGGACCTGGCCCTGCTGGCCGGCATCGCCGGGGTGATGCTGGCCCTCGACTGGAGGCTCGCGCTGGTGACCTTCGGCGTGCTGCCGGCGGTGGTGGCCGCCTCCATCGTGTTTTCGCGGCGCGCCCGCGACATATTCCGCATCCTGCGCGTCCAGGTGGCCGAGATCAACACCCGCTTCGCCGAAACCGTCGGCGGCATGCGCGTCCTCCAACTCTTCCGCCGGGAGCGGGCCAACCACCTCCGGTTTTCCGCGCTCAACCACGACAACTTTCTCGTCGGCATGCGCCAGATCCGGGTGCTGGCGGTGTTCATGCCGCTGATCGAGGTCCTGGCCTTCGCCGCCGTCGCCGTCATCATCTGGTACGGGGGCGGGCGGGTGCTCGATGAAGCGCTCAGTCTCGGGGCGCTGGTGGCGTTCATCGCCTACATCCGCATGTTCTTCCGGCCCCTGCGGGACCTGGCCGAGAAATACAACATCCTTCAGAACGCCATGGCATCGGCCGAACGGATCTTCATGGTCCTCGACGATACCACCGTGCTGCCGCAGCCGACGCGCGACCCCTCCGCCCCGCCCCCGGACCTGGTCGCCATCGAGCAGCTGCGCTTCGAGCAGGTCGATTTCAGCTATGTGCCCGGGGAACCGGTCCTGGAAGGCGTCTGTTTCGAGATCCGCAAAGGCGAGGCCGTGGCGGTGGTGGGACCCACGGGGGCGGGCAAGACGTCACTGATCAACCTGATCCCCCGGCTTTACGACCCCACGGCCGGGCGGGTGACGATCAACGGCCGGGACCTCAGGGAGTACCCGAGCGCGGTGTTCCGCGACCGCATGGCCCTGGTCATGCAGGACCCCCTGCTGTTTGCGGGCACCATCGGCGACAACATCTTCTCCGGTGAGGCGCCCGCGGGAAAGCGGCAAATCGAGGAGGTCATCGCCGCCGCCGACCTGCGGCCGCTGTTGAGCAGACTCCCGCGGGGCCTGGACACCGTCCTCGGCGAAGGCGGCGGGTCGATTTCGAGCGGCGAGCGCCAGCTCATCGCCATTGCCCGGGCATTTGCCCGCAACCCGCAGCTGATCCTGTTCGACGAGGCCACCTCCTACATCGACTCCCAGACGGAAATGCGGGTCCAGCGGGCCTTGGAGCGCCTGCTGCGGCAGCGCACCGCGCTGATCGTCGCCCATCGCCTGTCGACCATCCGCGGCGCCGATCGCATCCTGGTCCTCAACCGGGGACGGGTGGTCGAGTCCGGCACCCATGCGGCCCTCATGCAGCGCCGCGGCCTTTACTACCGTCTCCACCAGCTGCAGGCTTAGCCCGCACGGCCTCGGCAATAATTTGCTTGCCAAACCGGGGTGCGGATGGTATGAGTTTTTTTTAAAATTTTATCAACAAATTGAGCTGGTTTTTCAACCAATACAAACCAAAAGGAGGATTGGACCGATGCCGTACGATGCGACTAAGATGGCCGACTGGCAGATTTCGGAAGCCGCCGAGAAGAACATGCCGACGCCCGAGCAGTTCCGGGAAAAACTGGGGTTGCAGCCGGATGAGATCCTGCCGATGGGCCGCCTGGCGAAGATGGACTTCCTCAAGATCATCGACCGCCTGAAGGACAAGAAGGACGGCAAGTACATCGAGGTGACCGCCATCACCCCGACCCCGCTCGGCGAGGGCAAGAGCACCACCTCCGTGGGTCTCATGGAAGGCCTGGGCAAACGCGGCGTGAACGTCGGCGGCGCCCTGCGGCAGCCCTCGGGCGGCCCCACCATGAACGTGAAGGGCACCGCGGCCGGCGGCGGCAACGCGCTGCTGATCCCCATGACCGAGTTCTCCCTGGGGCTGACGGGCGACATCAACGACATCATGAACGCCCACAACCTGGCGATGGTGGCCCTGACCGCCCGCATGCAGCATGAGCGCAACTACAACGACGAGCAGCTCGCCCGCCTGACCGGCATGCGCCGGCTGGACCTCGACCCCACGCGCATCGAGATGGGCTGGATCATCGACTTCTGCGCCCAGGCGCTGCGCAACATCATCATCGGCATCGGCGGCCGCACCGACGGGTTCATGATGCAGTCCAAGTTCGGCATCGCGGTCGGCTCCGAGTGCATGGCCATCCTCGCCGTCGCCAAGGACCTGGCGGATCTCAAAAAGCGGCTGAACGAGATCACCGTCGGCTTCGACAAGAGCGGCAAGCCCGTCACCACCGGCGACCTCGAGGTCGGCAACGCCATGACCGCCTTCATGCGCAACACGATCAACCCGACCCTGATGAGCACGGCCGAGTACCAGCCCTGCCTGGTTCACGCCGGCCCCTTCGCCAACATCGCCGTCGGCCAGTCCTCGATCATCGCCGACCGCGTCGGCCTCAAGCTGTTCGACTACCACGTGACCGAGTCCGGCTTCGCGGCCGACATCGGGTTCGAGAAGTTCTGGAACGTGAAGTGCCGCTTCAGCGGCCTGAAGCCCCACGTCTCGGTGCTCACCTCCACCATCCGCGCGCTCAAGATGCACGGCGGCGGGCCCAAGGTCGTGGCCGGCAAGGCCCTGCCCGAGGAATACACCAAGGAGAACCTCGCCCTGGTGGAAAAGGGCTGCGCCAACATGGTCCACATGATCAACGTCATCCGCAAGTCCGGCATGAACCCGGTCGTGTGCGTCAACCGCTTCTACACCGACACGGACGCGGAAGTGGCCATCGTCAAAAAGGCCGCCGAGGCCGCCGGCGCCCGCTGCGCCGAGTCCCAGCACTGGCTGAGCGGCGGCGACGGGGCCCTCGAGCTGGCCGACGCGGTCATCGACGCCTGCAACGACAAGACCGAGTTCAAGTTCCTCTACCCGCTCGAGATGAAGCTGCGCGAGCGCGTGGGGCAAATCGCCAAGGAGGTCTACGGCGCAGACGGCGTCGCCTGGACCCCGGAGGCCGAGGCCAAGGCCAAGATGCTCGAGTCCGACCCCAAGTACGCCGACTTCGCCACCATGATGGTCAAGACCCACCTCAGCCTGAGCCACGACCCGGTCGTCAAGGGCGTGCCCAAGGGCTGGACGCTGCCGATCCGCGACGTCCTGATCTACTCCGGCGCCAAGTTCCTGTGCCCCTGCGCCGGCACGATCAGCCTGATGCCCGGAACGAGCTCCAACCCGGCCTTCCGCCGCATCGACGTGGACCCGAAGACCGGCGCGGTGTCGGGGTTGTTCTAAAACCGCAGCGTTGAGTGCACTCAAGGGGCCCTGGGCTTTTTCCGGCCGGGGCCCTTTTTTAGTAAAAGATAGTGTTACGTTTTAAGTGTTAA
>CAVQUW010000006.1:0-91159 GCA_963716785.1 uncultured delta proteobacterium
GAGGTCTCTTGGAGAAAAAGATCGCCGCAAGATGGCTTAAAACTTAACACTTAACACTCAGAACTGGTTCCTCCGCCCATGCGCGTCTTATTGATCAACCCCTTCTACCCGATCTCCGAAACCCCCTCCCCGCCCCTTGGTCTCGCCTATCTCGCTGCGGCACTCGAAGAGGCCGGAGCCGAGGTGCGGGTGCTCGACTGCGTGGTTCACCCTTACAGCGCGGCGATGCTGCGGGAGACTCTGGAGGAGTTTGAGCCGGCCTTTGTCGGCGCCACCGCCGTGACGATGAGCGTCGGTCACGCCGTCAAGGTCATCGACGACGTCAAACGCCTCGCGTCCGGAGACGGTGACGCTCATGGGCGGTCCTCACGTCACCTTCAGCGCGCAGGAGACCTTCGCTGCCTGTCCGGCCCTGGATGTCATCGTGCTGGGCGAAGGCGAGCGGACGGTGGTGGAGTTGTGCCGCGCGGTCGAGACGGGGGCCGATCTCGGCTCGGTGGCGGGAATCGCCTTTCGCGGCGAGTCCGGGATCCGGTTCACGCCGCCCGCGGGAGTTCATCCGCGACCTCGACGCGCTGCCGTTGCCGGCCCGCGGGCTGCTGCCGCTCGGCCGCTACCGGGCGCTCGGCATGCCCATCAGCATGACCACCACCCGCGGCTGCCCGTTCCAGTGCATCTTCTGCGTCGGCCGCAAGATGGTCGGCGCCCGGGTGCGGTACCGCAGCCCGCGGATCGTGGTCGACGAACTCGAACAGGTGAACCGCCTCGGTTTCCACCAGGTCAACATCGCCGACGACCTGTTCACCGCCAACAAGGAGCACTGCCTGGCCGTCTGCGCCGAGATCCTGCGCCGGGGGCTTGCGGTCAAGTGGACCTCATTCGCGCGGGTGGACACGGTGTCGGTGGAGGTTCTCGAAAGGATGAAAGCCGCCGGTTGCACGGCGGTGAGCTTCGGGATCGAATCGGGCGACCCCGGCATCCTCAAAACCATAAAGAAGGGGATCACCCTGGAGCAGGTGGTCGCGGCGGTGGGCATGTGCACCCGGGCCGGGGTGACGCCCTTCGCCTCCTTCATCCTGGGACTGCCCGGCGAAACGCCGGAGACCATCAGTGCCACCATGGCTTTCGGCAAACAGCTGCGGGAGATCGGTCTTTTGTACGGGTTTCACCTGCTCGCCCCCTTCCCCGGCACCGAGGTCCGGGACCACAGCCGCGACTTGGGTCTGCGCATCCTGACCGACGACTGGTCTCAGTATCATGCCAACCGCGCGGTGGTCGAGACCGACACCGTCTCCCGCGGCATGCTGGATGCCATCGCACTGGAATGGGAAAACGAGTTCAACGGCTACCTCGGGGACATCAAAGAGCGCATGCAGCGCGGGGAGGCCACCCCGGAGGAGGCCCATCAGGTGGTCAACCTGGAACGCATCGTCCTGGTCTACGAGCTGATGATGAAGCGGGTGATCGAAGAGGTCGGGACCGGGGCGGGCGGCGACGACACCGGCACCGGCGAGGTGCCGGCAAGGCCTCGTGGAGCGCGTGGCGGCGAAGGCCGGGGCGGAGCGGGCCGCTGTCCGCGATGCCCTCGACAACGCCCTGCGCCGGGGCGATCTGGTCCGCGAACCCACCGGAGACCGCACCCGCTGGCGGTGGCGGGACTTCCTCTGATGACGCCCCGAGCCCCGGAGGCCGGTGCCCGGCCCGCTCGGGTCAGCCCAGGATTTCGGACAGCTTCGTGACTTCCTTCAGGGTCTGTTCGGCGAGTTGTTCCATCGCACCCTGACTCAATCCGAGACGGTCGAGCACCTCGAAGGCGGGTTCCGCATTCTGCCCGCGGCGCCCTTTCCCGTAACCGATCCTGAGCCCCAGCACGTTGGCGACGTGGACCACGTCGCTCAGCAGGCAGCTGTTCCCGCAGCGCTCCGGGTCATGATGCCAGCTCACCGCGTTCACCAGCTCCCGGGGCAGCGACCAGCGATTGAGGATGCTGGCGCCGACGACCGCGTGGTTGGTGCCGAGCACGACGAACTCGGCCACTTCGAAGGAAATCCCCTTGGCCACCATCTCCTCGATTTTCAGAAGATCCTGCTGAACGAAATCGCCCAGCACCAGCTTGCCGATGTCGTGCAGGAGGGCGGCCGTGAAAATTTCATCGGCGTCGCTGACCGAAAGCGCCTTCACCAGGATGTCGGCCGCCACCCCGACGGCCACCGAGTGCCGCCACAGCTCGCCGCGGGGCAGGTCGTAACCGGGAACGGGTTTTTTCATCAGGGCGCTCATGCACATGGTCATCACGAGCTTCAGCAGCCGGTCCCACCCGAGCAGCATGACGGCCTGGCGGATCGAGCTGACCCGCGCGGGAAGCCCGAAATAGGCGGAGTTGGTGAGCTTGAGGATGTTGGCCGTCAGACCGGGGTCATATTTCAGAATGTCTTCGATCTGCGACGCGCTGGACTCCGGGTTCTGGAGCAGCGGCAGGAGCTTCGCCGCCGTGGCGGGCATCCCGGGGAAGGCCTTGACCTGCGACATGATGCGGTTAATGGTTTCTTCTGACACCTGTGGGCACCTCAAGTTCGGGAAATGGCAGCGGGCCCGGGTGACGGACCCTCGCAGACTGATTATCCGTCTTTCCCGGAAAAACTTGAGCCGCGGTTCAATCGATCCGCCAGGGCCAGGATCCCGTCGAAATCGAATTCATCCAGGAGCTGAGCAATCAGTTCCCGGCAGGCGGCAAACGCAGCCGTACGCAATACCAGATCGTCCGCCACGGCCGCCACGCCAGACACGTCGCCGGTCTCAGCCGCCTCCCGCAGGAGCCGGGAAGCCTCCTCCGCCAGCCCGGCGGGCAGCTTCTCGAAACACTCCGGAGCGGGGGAACCCGGGGCATCCCCCGCACCCTCCGCCAATCCGTGCGTGGTCTCGAGGACCTCCTCGAGGGCGCGGCGGAAGGCGGCCGCCTCCCGTTCCACCCCGCCGGGGTCCGGGTCTTGGGGGCCAGCCGTAGCGACCCGCTTTTCAAGCGCAGCGGCCGCCGACTGCAGCCGTTTGGCCCCCAGGTTGCCGGCGACCCCTTTGATGGCGTGCACCAGGCTGCGGGCGGCCTCGAAATCCCTTGCGCCGAGCGCGTTGTCGAGGGCCGAGGAGGTCTGCCGGTGGTCGAGGCCGAAGTCGACCAGCAGTTTCCGGTACAGCACGGCGTTGCCGCGCAGACGGTGCAGGCCGTCGGCCGTGTCGAACCCCGGCAGAACATCCGGCAACAAGGGAGCGGCTGCGGTGCCGTCCGTCTCAACGGCCTCGGCCTCCGGCCCGGGAGGGGGTGCCGGCGGCGAATTGCCTTCCGATGCGATCGGGCGGGGCCGGACCCACCTGGCCAGAATCCGATAGAGCAGATCCGGGTCGACGGGCTTGGCGATGTGGTCATTCATGCCGGCCGCGATGCTCTTGTCGCGATCGCCGGCCATGGCGTGGGCCGTCATGGCGATGATCGGGACCGGGGTCTTGCCGGAATGTCCCATTCCGGCTTCCCACTCACGGATCTCGCGGGTGGCGGCAAAGCCGTCGAGCACGGGCATCTGGACGTCCATCAGCACCGCGTCGTAGCGCCGGGCGCGGACGGCGTCCACCGCCTCGCGGCCGTTGGCGGCCAGCGTCACCTGAAAGCCGGCGCCGGAGAGGAGCTCCATGGCCACCTGCTGGTTGATCGGGTTGTCCTCGACCAGCAGGATATCGGCGCCGACGAACCCCTGCGGCAACGCCGCACGGTCGTGGTGGTCATCGGCGGTCCGCTCGAGCGCGGCGTCCTCGCGACCGAAGATCTGAACGATGGTGTCGAACATCACCGAGGGGTTGACCGGTTTGATCAGAAAACCCTCCAACCCGGCGGCCTCGGCCTTCTGCAAGACCTCCTCACGGCCGTAGGCGGTCACCAGGATGATCGGCGGGATCACTTTCAAGCCCGGGTGCCGCTTGATCCTGCGGGCCGTGTCGATCCCGTCCATGCCGGGCATTTTCCAGTCCATGACGACGATGTCGTAGGGATGCTCCCCGGAGGCCCGCTCGATCTCCGCCAGTCCCTCCGCACCCGAGGCGGCCTGGGTCACGATGAAAGAAAAGGACTCCAGCATTTCCTGGAGGATGACCCGCGAGGTCGGGTTGTCGTCGACCACCAGCGCCCGGGTGCCCCTCAAATCCCCGGGCAGCGCCAGATCGGGCCTGTCCTGATGACGCCCCAGCCCGAAGGCGGCCGTGAAACTGAAGGTGCTGCCGACGCCGGGCTCGCTTTCCACGCGAATCTCGCCGCCCATCATGCCGACCAGACGCTCGCAGATGGTCAGCCCCAACCCGGTGCCGCCGTACTTGCGCGTGGTGGAGGTGTCGGCCTGGGAGAAGGACTCGAACAGCCGGCCCCCCTGCTCCGCGGTGAGACCGATCCCGGTGTCCCGGACACTGAAACGGATCAGGGCGGTGTCGACGTCCTCCCGAACAAGCTCGGTGGACACCACGATCTCACCGACTTCGGTGAACTTGACGGCATTGCTGGTCAGGTTGATGAGGACCTGCCCCAGCCGCAGAGGGTCCCCTACCAGGGATCGCGGGATCCCGGGGTCGGTCCTGAAGAGCACCTCGATCCCCTCTTTTTCCTGGGCCTTGACGGTGATCAGATTGGCCAGGTTGTCTAGGACCTCGTCGAGCACGAACGTCACCGACTCCATCTCCAGCTTGCCGGCCTCGATCTTGGAGAAGTCGAGGATGTCGTTGACGACCCCCAGCAGCGCGGTACCGGCCGTCCGGATCTTCTGCAGGTAGCCCTTCTGCTTGGCGGTCAGCTCCGTTTTCAAGGCGAGGTGCGTCATCCCCAGGATGGCGTTCATGGGAGTGCGGATCTCATGGCTCATGTTGGCCAGAAAGTCGCTTTTGGCTTCGGTGGCGGCCTCCGCCCGGTCCCTGGCCTCGATCAGCTCCGCCTCCATTTGCTTCAGCTCACTCACGTCGTGGATACAGCCGAACACCGCCTGCCGACCGCGCAGCATCACCCGCACGAAGGTGATGTCGCAAGGCAGGGGCTCACCGGCGGCAGTCACGTGCATCCATTGGAACCGCTGGTGGCCGGTGGCATACGCCTCGCTCAGGTAACGGGCCGCCGCCTCGGCCGACGGGGTGCCGTCCGGTTGGAGCGGCGGGGAGAGCTCGAAGAACTTCTCGGTGAACTCCCGCGGCGAGGTCAGCTTGAACATGCGCTGCAGGGCGGGGTTGCAGTCGACCGGCCGCATGCGGTCGTCGAAGAGCACGAAGCCGTCGACGGAGTGGTTGTAGACCGCGCGCAGTTTTTCCTCGATCGCCCGGCTCTCGGAGATGTCCTGAAACACCACCACGGCGCCGATGACCCGGCCGTTGCGGCGCACGGGGGTGGCCGAGTAGGAGGCCTGCAGGACCGAGCCGTCCTTGCGCCACAGGATCTCCTCGCTGACCCGCTGCGGGGTGCCGCCGACGATCGCCGCCCGCATGGGGCACTCCTCCTCGGGGTAGGGGCTGCCGTCCAGGCGGCTGTGGTGGATCAGCTCGTGGACGGACCGGTCCAGGACTTCTTCCTCGCCGAAGCCGAGCATCTCCTCGGCGGCGTTGTTGATGAAGACCGCCCGGCCCTCCCGGTTCACCCCGATGATGGCCTCACCGACCGAGTCCAGGATAAGCCGCGTGCGCTCCTCGGCCTCCCGCCGCCGGCCCGCCTCCCGTGCCAGGCGGCGGTTGGAGACGAGGAATAGCGCGATGAGGGCGGCGGCCACCCCGAGGATGCCCAGGCTGATGTTCCTCACGACGGCCCAGTCGACCGTGCGCTCGAAACGCACGCGGGTCCAGCGGTCGACGATCCGGTGGCGCTCCTCGGCGGGCATCGCCTGCAGCTCGCGGTTCAGGATGGGGACCAGCTCGGGCCAGTCCCGACGCACGCCGATGGCAAGCTCGAATTTGTAGGGCGTCGCGGCGGCCACCTTGAGCTGTTTCAGCCCGAGTCTTGAGCTCGCGTAGGTAACGGCGGCGACGTTGTCGACAAACGCATCCACCCCCCCCTCCGCCAGAGTTCTGAGCGCCTCCTCGGCGCTGTCGAACAGCCTCCAGTTGCGGTTGGGGTGGTCCGCCTCCAGGTACTCCTGCACCACGTGCCCGGCAATGATGCCGACGCGCTGCGGGGCGAAGTCGCCGATCCCCTGGACGAGCGGGGCGTCGTCGCGGGTCACGATCACGATCGGAAAGATCACGTAGGGATCGGTGAAGAGGAGGAACTGCCGGCGTCGCTCGGTGGCGCCGATGCAGGGGACGACGTCGACGCCGCCGGCCGCGGCCAATTCGAGCACTTCCGTCCAGTCCGGGCCCGGCACCGGACGCATGCGCAGGCCCAGCTTGCGGTTCAGGTAGTCCACGGTGTCCGAGGCGATGCCCGAGTAGACGTCCAGCTCGTCCAGGAACTCGAAGGGGGGCCATGCCGCGCGCACGCCGAGCCGGACCTCGGCGTGGTCCCTGAGCCATGCGCTTTCATCCGCCGGCGGGGCGGCCGCAGACGCCGCCAGCAGGGGGGCGAGCAGGGTGAGAACGAGCGCCGTCAGCAGGCCCGTTCGACCCAAAGGCCTTCGGGTGGTTCGATCGCACGCTGTCGCTGTTCGCGGCGTTGGCATGGTAAAAAAAACTCCGAAGCCCGCTGCGCGCGGTGGCGTCACTCGACGAAGGCCACCAGCAGGGCCTGATCGTCGTCGGGCGGGCGGTCCCGCGCAAATTCGTCCATGTCCCGGACGACGGCGTCCACGACCTGCTGCGGACCGGCGGCATCGGAACGCGCCAGCTGCCGGCACAGCCGCTCTTCGCCGTAGGGCTGGTTGTCCGGGTTGAACCGCTCGGTGACGCCATCCGTGTAGAACAGCAGCCGGTCCCCTGGTCGCAGAGCGATCTCCGCCACGGGGACCCGTTCGAAGGCCTGAAAGCCCATCGGCACGACCGGCTCCACGGCAATCGGCAGCACCCGGTTTTCGGATGGGCGGCAAAGCAAAGGCGGCGGGTGCCCCGCGCAGGCGAGGCGCAGGAAGCGGCCGGCCGCGTCGTAGACGGCGTAGACCGCGGTCACGAAGCTGTTCTGGTCGACGCGGCACAGCGTGCGGTTGATCGCCTCCAACACCTGGTCCGGCGCGCCGTGCCGCTCCGGCAAAGAGCGGAACAGGGCGCAGGTCATGGCCATCATGACGGCGGCCGGCGCGCTGTGCCCCTCGGCGTCGGCCATCAGAAAGCCCCAGCGCCCCCCGGGCAGCGCGACCGTGTCGTAGTAGTCCCCCCCGGCAAAGCGGCTGGTCGCATAGTGCACCGCCAGCCGCATGCCGGAAACGGCGGGCAGCCGGCCGGGGAGCATCCGGCGCTGCAGGTCCGCGACGACCGTGAGCTCGTGCTCGAGCCTGCTTTTCTGAGTTTGCACCTCGCGGTTCAGCCGGTGGATCGTCAGGTGGGTAGTGACGCGCGCGATGACCTCTTCGGCCTGAAAAGGTTTCGAGACGTAGTCCACCGCGCCGAGGGCGAGCCCCCGCACCTTGTCGGCCGTCTCGTCGAGGGCCGAAAGAAAGATGATGGGGATGGCGTGCGTGGCCGGGTCCGACTTCAGCCGGCGGCAGACCTCGAAGCCGTCGATCCCCGGCAGCATGATGTCGAGCAGAATCAGGTCCGGGACTGTTTTGCGCGCGACGGCCAGGGCCGCCTCCCCGCTCTTGGCCACCAGCAGCCGGCAGCCGGTGGTTTCGAGCAGGTCGTAGAGGATCTGCAGGTTGGCCTTGTTGTCCTCGACCAGCAGGATTTTTTCCTCGGAAGTACCCTTCATATCCGGGGTTCCGGCATCTTGCGTCATCGGTGTGTTCTCCGCCGCGTCAGTCGCCGAATGAGATCCCGATGTCGCGCGCGGTGAGCATGGTGTCGCAGTCCAGCGGGACCGTTTTCATCCGCCGGATGCTCGACTCCAGCGGCACGTAGTCGACCGTCGGCGGGGCCAGCGCCACCATGATGCCGGATCGGCCCTCGCTGAGGGCCCTGACGGCGGCCGCGCCGAAGCGCAGGGAGATCAGGCGATCGGTGGCCGTGGGCCGCCCGCCGCGCAAAAGATGGCCCAGCACCACCACACGCGACTCCTTGCCGCACAACTTCTCCAGCTCCGCCGCGACCTTTTGTCCGACCCCGCCCAGCCGCTCCATCTTGCCGGCGACTTTCTCCTCCAGCACCGTGCGGACGCCGTCTTTGGGGGCCGCGCCCTCGGCCACCACGACGATCGAGAAATGCCGTCGGCCGCGCTCGCGCTCGGCGATCTTCGCGGCCACCAGGGAGAGGTCATAGGGGACTTCCGGAATGAGGATGGCATCGGCGGATGCCGCCAAACCGGCGTGCAGAGCGATCCAGCCGGCGTAGCGGCCCATGACTTCCACCACAATGATGCGCTGGTGCGACTCGGCCGTCGAGTGCAGGCGGTCGATGCACTCGGTGGCGAAATCCACGGCGGTGTCGAAGCCGAAGGTCACCACGGTCCGGTCCAGATCGTTGTCGATCGTCTTGGGCACCCCGATCACGCTCAGACCCTTGCGGTGCAGGGCGCTGGCGATCTCGAGCGAGCCGTCGCCGCCGATGGCGATCAGGGCGTCCAGGCCCTGCCGGCGGAAGAGGGCCACGAGCTCGTCCGTGCGGTCCTTCTCGACCACCTTCCCGTCTTCCATCGTCACCGGGTAGCGCAACGGGTTGCCCCGGTTGGTGGTCCCGAGAATGGTGCCGCCCAGGTGGGTCACGCCGCGCACTGCGCTCCGGTCGAGGGGGATGAGCCACCCCTGCGGGTATTCCGCCGGGGCCAGCAGCCCGTTGTAGCCGTCGCGGATGCCCACGCATTCCCAGCCGCGGTTCAGGGCCGAGAGCACGATGGCGCGGATGACGGCGTTCAGCCCGGGGGCGTCCCCGCCGCCGGTGGAGATGGCAATACGGTGAATGGTCATCGATTCGTTTCCTTTGTTTTCGTTGTCATGGAATGAAACCGGCCTCCAGGGCCGGCTGGACCGCCATTCCGCCTTCGACATTCTCCACCCAGCCGCCGCCCATTGCTTTGTAAATATTGCTCAAGGAGCGGAAAAGGACGTTCTGACTGCCGGTATAGGACAGCTCGACGTTGAACAGGCTGCGCTCGGCGTCGAGCACCTCGAGATAGCTGGTCGCCCCCTCGTCGTAGCGCAGGCGCGCGAGGCGCACATAGTTGCGCAGCGCCTTGAGCTGGCGGCTCAGGGCTTCGAGCCGCTCTTTGGATTTGCTGCGGTCGATGAGCGCGTCCTCCACCTCCCGGAACGCGTTCTGGATGCTCCGTTGGTAGCTGTAAAGCGCCCCTCTTTGGGCGGCCTCGGCCGCTTTAACCTCACCGCCGATGCGCCCGGCCGTGAACAACGGCACGCTCACGGGAATGCCAAGGTTCCAGGCCTTGGCGGGGCCCGTGAACAGGTTCGCAAGCTCCGTGCTCACCGTGCCGAATGCCCCGGTGAGGGAGATCGTCGGAAAGTAGAGCGACTTGGCGACCCCGATACGGGCGTTGGCGGCGACCAGGACCTGCTCCGCCTGCCGGATGTCCGGCCTTCTGACCAACACATCTGAGGGCAGGCCGGCGGGGACCGCGGGCAGCTTGAGATCGTCGATCGAAAGCCCCCGAGGGATGGGCGCCGGGTTGCGCCCGAGCAGGATGCTCAGGGCGTTCTCCGACTGGGCGACGGCGCGCTCGATGTCCGGGATGCGGGCCAGCGCGTCCTCGTACTCGGACTCGGACTGGCTGAGATCGACCTCGGAGATGATCCCCCGATCGAAGCGCAGCTGGAACAGCGCCAAGGTGCCCTTGCGGCTTTCGGCCGTGCTCCGGGTGATCGCAAGCTGCTTGTCGAGGGCGCGGATATCCACATAGGTGCTGGCCACGGCGCTCGCGAGCGTCAACACGACGATCCGCCGGCCCTCTTCGGCGCTCAGGAGCTCGGCCCGGGCGGCCTCGGTCGCGCGCCGGAACTTGCCCCAGAAGTCGATCTCCCAGCTCGCATTCAGGAATGCCTCGTACTGGTTGTAGGGGTTGTCCCGGCCGTCGATGGGGGTCAGCCCCTCCTCCGTCAGGCGTTGGCGCGAGGCGCTGCCGCCGACGCCCGCCGCCGGGAACTGGTCACCCCGCGTCGAGAAATAGCGGCCGAAGAACTCCTCGATGCGGGCGGTGGCGATGAGCAGGTCCTTGTTCTGTTCCAACGCCGCGGCAACGAGGGAATTCAGCACGGGGTCGTTGAACTGCTCCCACCAGGCCGTGTCGGCGAGATCCCGGACATCCTTCTCCTCGAACCGGAAGGCGGCGGGTGTGTCGATACTCGGGCGCTGGTAATCCGGGCCGACCGTCACGCAGCCCGTCAGCAGCGCCAGGATGACTCCGCACAGGATGCGCACGGCAGATTTAGGCATGCTCCCCTCCTTTCCGGCTCATCTGTTGGGGGTCCTGGTGTGGATCCGGGCCCGGGCTGTGGCCCTTGGCCGAATCCCCCCGATGGCTGAGCTTTTCAACGACGAAGAAGCACATCGGTACCAGGAAAATAGCGATGAAGCTTGCCGCGAGCATGCCGCCGATGACCCCCGTGCCCATCACCTGGCGGGCGACCGCGCCGGCCCCGGAGGCGATGGCGAGCGGGACGCAGCCCAGGATGAAGGCGAAGCTCGTCATCAGGATCGGCCGCAGCCGCAGCCGCGCCCCTTCCAGGGCGGCGTCCATGACGGACTTGCCCTTTTCGTATTCCACTTTGGCGAACTCGACGATCAGGATCGCGTTTTTGGCGGCAAGCCCGATCAGCATGATCAAGCCGATCTGCGCGTAGAGGTTGAACTCCATGTGGCGCAGAAAAATCCCGACGAAGGCGCCCAGGACGGCGATGGGGGTGCCTAAAAGCACGCTGAAAGGCAGCGACCAGCTTTCGTACTGGGCGGCCAGGATCAGGAAGACGAACAGCAGCGAGAGCGCGAAAATGACCGACACCGGCACCCCCTCGAGGGCCTGCTTTTCCTGGAAGCTCATGCCCAGGTAATCATATCCCATCTCCCGCGGCATGGTCTGCGCGAACACCTCCTCGAGCGCGCCCATGGCCTGGGCCGAGCTGAACCCCGGCGCGGAGACGACGTTCAACTGGGCCGAACGGTAGAGGTTGTAGCGCATGGTGAACTCGGGACCGCTGCGCTGCTCGATCGCGGTGACGGCCGAGAGCGGGACGGTGTTCCCGGCCGAGTTTCGCACGTAGAACTGGCCGAGTTGCTCGGCCTGGGTGCGGTAATCGCCCTCGGCCTGCACGTAGACCTGCCACTGGCGGCCGAAGCGGTTGAAGTAGTTGACGAAGTAGCCGCCCATGAAGGCCTGCAGGGTGCGGTAGACCTGGTTTAAGTCGACCCCCTGCTTGAGCACCTTGTCGCGGTCCACGTTTACGAAGATCTGCGGCACCGTGGGCAGGAAGGTCGTGGTCACGCGCGCGATCTCCGGCCGCTTCTTGGCCGCTTCCATGAATTTCTGCGCGTTCTCCCACAAAAACGCGATATCCTTGCCGGCGCGGTCCTCCAGGATGAAGGTCACCCCGCCGGAGGTGCCGATGCCCGGAATGGCCGGCGGCGAGAACGCGAAGGCCACCCCCTGGGGGATGCCGCCCATGCGCCGGTTGAGACTCGCCATGATGGCCTCCGTATTTCTCCTCGGGGCTCTTGCGCTCATGCCAGGGCTTGAGCGTGATGAAGAAAAACCCGCTGTAGGTGTTCGTCACCCCGGCGAGCATGCTGTAGCCGACCACCGTGGTGCAGTACTGCACCCCGGGGGTCTCCATGATGATTTTCTCGAGCTCCCGGGTGACCTCATCGGTGCGCTGCAGCGAGGCGGCGTTCGGAAGCTGGACCCCGGCGTAGAGGTACCCCTGGTCCTCCTCCGGCAGAAACCCGCCGGGGACCCGCTTGCCGATCACGCCGATGGCGCCGGTCATGATGACGAGCAGGAGCAGGCTGATCACGAACTTGCGGATGAACCAGCCGCAGAGGCCCACGTAGCCGTTGGTGGCCTTGCCGAACAGGGTGTTGAACCCGCGGTAAAACGCCCCCAGGGGGCCGCGGGCCTTCTTCTTGGGCTTCAGGATGAGGGCGGAGAGCGCCGGGCTCAGCGTCAGCGCGTTGAAGGCCGAGATGATGACCGAGATGGCGATCGTGACCGCGAACTGCTGGTAGAGCTTGCCGGTGATGCCCGGGATGAAGACGGTCGGCAGGAACACGGCCGAGAGCACGAGCGCGATGGCGATGACCGGCCCGGAGACCTCCTCCATGGCCTTCAGGGTGGCCTCCTTCGGCGAGAGCCCGTGCTCGATGTGGTGCTCCACGGCCTCGACCACCACGATGGCGTCGTCGACGACGAGGCCGATCGCGAGCACAAGCCCCATCAGGGCGATCGTGTTGATCGAAAACCCGAGCAGAGGGAACATGGCGAACGTGCCGATGAGCGAAACCGGCACGGCAAGCGCCGGGATCAGGGTCGCGCGCCAGCCCTGCAGGAAGATGAAGACGACGATGATGACGAGCACGAGGGCCTCGGCCAGCGTGTACAGGATCTCCTTGATGCCCTCGCGCACGGATTGGGTCGTGTCGAGCGGGATGCTGTATTCCAGGTCCGCGGGAAAGTTCTTCTTGACCTCCTCCATGAGCCGCGTGACGCCGTCCACGGCCGCGATCGCGTTCGATCCGGGCAGCTGGTAGAGGGCGAGCACCGCGGAGGGCTTGCCGTTCAACCGGCCGACCATCGCGTAGGTCTGGGAGCCGAGCTCGATGCGCGCGACGTCTTTCAGCCGGACGAGCGAGCCGTCCGGCTCGGCGCGCAGGACGATCTGCGCGAATTCTTCGGGCGTCTCGAGGCGGCCCTGCGCGCGAATGGAGTAGGTGTAGTCGACGCCGGGCGGCGCCGGCTCCGCCCCGACCTGGCCGGCCGGGTTGACCGTGTTCTGCTGCTTGATGGCGTCCACGATCTCCGGCACGGTGATGTTGAGCTTGGCGAGCTGGTCCGGCTTGACCCACAGGCGCATGGCGTATTGGCCGGCGCCGAAGACGGTGACGCTCGCGATCCCGGGCACACGCGTGAGCTGATCGTTCAGGTTGATGTAGGCGTAGTTGGCGAGAAAGGTCGCGTCGTAGGTCCCGCCCGGCGAGGAGAGCGCCACCAGCATGAGCGGCGAGGAGGTGGACTTCTTGACCGTGACCCCGTAGTCGCGCACCTCGGAGGGCAGCTTGGAATCCGCCTGGGATTTGCGTATCTGCGTCAGCACCTGGTCGATGTTGGGGTCGGTCTTGACGTCGAAGTTCACGTAGAGCTTGAGCTCGCCGTTGTTGGCGTTGAGCGAGTACATGTAGTTCATGTTGTCGACGCCGCTCATCTCCTGCTCGATGGGGGTGGCCACCGACTGCTCCACGGTCTGGGCGTCGGCGCCGACGTAGGTCGTGTTGATGTTGATCTCGGGCGGAACGATGTCCGGGTACTGGGCGATCGGCAGCCCCAGGATGGCGACGGTTCCCACGATGACGAAAATGATGGAGATCACGATCGCCACGATCGGCCGGTAGACGAAGAACTTTGCCATGGGAGTTCAACCTTTCGCCCCCCCGCTCCCCCTTTTGCAAAGGGGGTTGGGGGGATTTTGAAAGCGCCCCGTCTATGACTTCGGCGCGTACGGCTTGGGCGTCACCTTGGCACCGGTGCCGACCTTTTGCGTCCCCTCGGCGACCACCTTCTCACCGGGTTTGAGCCCCTCGCTGATCACCCACATATCCCCGAAACGGCCGCCGGTTTTCACGGTTCGGATCTTCACCGTGTTGTCGGCCTCCACCACGGCCACCTGGAAGCTGCCCTGAAGCTCGCCGACGGCGCGCTGGGGTACGAGCAGCGCCCCTTTCTCGGTACGAATCAAGGCCCGCACCTTGGCATATTGGCCCGGCCGCAGGATGTTCTCGCCGTTGGGGAAAAGGATCGCCACCTTGATGGTCCCGGTCTGGGGGTCGACCTGGCGGTCGGCAAAGGAAAATTCCCCCTTTTGAGGCCAGGTGCTGCCGTCGGCCAGGATCAGGTCGAAGGTGGTCTTATCGGTTCCCGGGGCCTGCCCCTGCTTGTTCCGCTCGACCGCCTGGAGATACTCGCGCTCGCTGATGGGGACATAGACCTTGATCGGGTTGACGGTGGAGACGGTGGTCAGCACCTGTGCCTGGGGTGTTCCGACCAGGTCGCCGATCTGGGCCTTGGCGGCGCCGGCGATGCCGTCGATGGGCGAGATGATCTTCGTGAACCCCAGGTCGAGCTCGGCCCGGCGGACCTGCGCCTGGGCCGCCAGCACCTGGGCCTCGGCGCTCTGCACGGAGCCGACGGCGTTGTCCTTGTCGCGCTGGCTGACGGCATTCGCCGCCGCCAGCGGCAGGATGCGATTCAAGTTCGCCTGGGCCGTCTGGAGCACGGCCTTCTGGTTGGCAAGCGCCGGCCCGGACCTCGTCGAGCGTCGCCTGGAAGGGCCGGGGGTCGATCTCGAACATCAGGGTGCCCTTCTTGACGAATTCGCCCTCCCGGTAGTTCTGCTTGGTGAGATACCCCTGCACCTGGGCGAGAATGGTGGCGTTCACCATGCCGTCCATCGAGGCCACCCACTCCTGATAAACCGGTACGTCTTTCTGGACGACCTCGACCACCAGGACCTCGGGCGGCGGCGGTGGTGCGACGGCCTTCTTTTCCTCCGGGCATCCCGCCAAACCTGCTGCCGCAAGCATAACCGATAAAATATAGAAAAATTTCCCCTTCACGTGGCCCCCTTTGCGATCAGGCTTTCAAATGATTACCCCGGCAATTCAATATGCCGAAACTCGTCATTCCGGCGGCCCCCGGATCAAGTCCGGGAGGAATCCAGGCTGCGCACGGAAGCCGGATCAAGTCCGGCATGGGTGTATGGCGCTGCCGTTTGATAGGACGGAACATGAACGCTTTTTATATGACATCGACGGCGGTTTACAATCTTGTTCATCGTGATTGGAGCCCTTATTTCATCGTTCCCGGCATCCACCTTGCTCATGGCGATCATGTCAGTCGGCCTGCCGATTGGAATAGACGCGTTGCACGGCGTTGATGACGATCGCGGTCGACCATCCGAACATGATGATGCCGTTGACGGCTTCGATCGCAGACAGCAGGCGCCGGCTGCCGTCCAGAACCACATCGCCGTATCCCAGGGTAGTGAAGGTGACTGCCGAGAAGTAGATCGCCTCTTCGACTCCTTCGACAATACCCAATGCCAGGTAGGCGGCGCCCCAGACCAGCACCTCAACTATCGCGACGAGGTACATGGTCAGCACCACCTCCCCCACCCTGGAGACACGATTCAGTCGCCATCGCGAACCACCGAGAGTCGCCGGGTGGCGGATGGACCGCAACGACAGGTACATCCCCCCCGCGTGAACGGCGGTGGTCAGCAGAATCAGGATTGCGCCGATGGCGATGTTCGACAGCATTGCGCCTCGTCTGATACAGCCAATTTAGGCCCTCACGCATCCCCTCATTCCGCTGTTGAGGCCTCTCTTGCACCCAGTAGCGCCGCGAGCGGGTTCGCGCTGAATCCGTGCGCCAGGATGCTCAAGGTCACCGTGCAGGCCGCGGTCAGGGCCAGTGTCTGTCCGCCCGGGAGGTGATGCTCCAGAACGATAATGGCGAAGACGACGGTGGCAAGCCCGCGCGGGCCGAACCAACCGAGGAAGAGTTTGCTGCCCGGTTTCAGACCCGACCCGGCAAGCGACAGGTATGACGGCAACATGCGAACGACGGTCAGGCTGAGTAAGGAATACACCAGAATCGGCCAGTTGAATTTAAACATGACCTGCCCGACGACTGCCGCTCCGAAAGACATCCAGGTGGCCAGTGACAACGCGTCTCCGGTGCCCTCGGCCGCGCGGAGCAGGTCATGCTTGTGCTCTTTCGCCAAAGCCCCGAAAAGAATGCCGCCGGTGAAGGAGGCGATGAACCCGCTGCCGCCCAATTCCTGGGCTACGGCAAAGCACACAAACGCCAGGGCGACCACGGGGAGCTGCCGCCAGGTTTCGGTGATCCAGTCGCGCTGCGCGCAGCGCTTGAGAACCCACCCGCCGGCCGCCGTCAAACCGAGACCGACGGCTGCGCCGATGCCGATCTGCTGCGCGACCAGAACCAAGGCCAGCTGAAAACCGCTGCCTTTCATGGTCGCATCGGATGCGAGGGTAAGAAACACGAGCAGAATGGGGACGCAGATTCCGTCGTTGAGGCCGCTTTCCATGTTCAAGCCCTCCCGCAATGCTGCCGGAACGGCCGGGTGAGTCACGACGGCTTTTCCCAAGGCGGCGTCGGTGGGGGCGAGCATGGTCGCAAGAACGGCGAGCTCGAACAGGGCCATACCGGGAAATATCAGGAAACCGAAGCCGAAGCCGAGCAAAATGGTCAACGGAAGGCCGATCAGCAGCAGCCGTACCGGGAGTTGCCGGTTGATCCTGAGAATGCTCAGGTTCGCGTTGGCCGCATCCGTGAACAGGACCAGGGAGAGTGTCAATTCGGCCAGTATCCGCAGCAGCTCGCCGTCGACGTGGGGGGTAAAGATTCTCAGCCCGAGCGGACCGCAGACGAGGCCGAATCCCATGGCGATGATCGCCCCGCTCAAGGGCGATTTTTCCAGGCGCCCGGCGACGACGCTGTAGAGAAGGACAAACGCCGACAGGATCGCCAAATTTTGATACATGCGCTGCACCTTGCTGTTTCTTAACAAGACCCGCGGCCAGCTCCGCGGGTTCGCGGCCAAGCCGCGCAGAAATATGTCCCCGCGCCGTTGCCGAGCTCATGGATTCGTAAGAACTCTCTATCGTTGTCACCCCGGCGAATGCCGGGGTCCAGAACGTCCAGAAATAACCGGATTCCTCTCGGACTTGATCCGGGATCCGCCGGAATGACAAATCGTGAAGAATTTAATCTTCTTACGAGCTCATCAGTATTGGTGATCGGGCTCTGGCGTTCACGACTACTTCCAGCGGAAAGCAATCCCGGCCAAGCCGAGGGCGGCTTCCTGGTTGTAGAAGTCGATGTTGGAGTCGACCGCGGTGTAGGCGCCGGTCACGAAGAAGCGCATCGGCTCGCTGCCGAACAGCCTCCAGCCCCAGGGGTTCGTGTAGTAAACCGATGCGCTGGCGCCATAGCGGTCATCGTCGCGGGTCTTGCCGTAGACCGGGTTATTCTTGTCGTACTCCGCCCCACCGACGTACCCGTTGAATACCAGCGTGATCGGGTCGGCGTCGAAGAGATAGGTCAGCTGCAGATCGACCCCGGCGTTCGCCATGGCCTCGCCGTCAAGGTCTTCGTAGAACACGGCCACACTGGGGACCAGCTTGTGCCGTCCGCCGAACTTCAACTCGTAGTCGGTCGTAAACCGGTGAATGGAACCGTTGCGCTCCAGGCGGTCGCGCTGGCCACTGGTGAGGGCCAGCGACTCGCCGCTGCGCTCGCTGCCGACGTCCACCTTCCTCAAGGTGTACTCCAACTCCAGACCCGTGCCGAAGACCTTGTCCCAGACCAGCTGCCCCCCCATGTTCCGGCGGCTGGTGTCGTCGCGGTTCTGGTTTGTCTCGAAGGGGTCCTTCCAGACCCTGACGTTTCCGCTGAACAGCAGGCCGGCCTGGAACACGCCGACGGAGCCGATTCCCTGCTTGACGCCCAGCTGCTGGGCCGTGTCGAAGGACAGCAGGTCGCCCACTTCGGTGCCCAGAAACAATTCGGTGCGCGAGCCGGCGAAGGTGTAGGCCAGCTTGAAGGGCAGAGTGAAGAACGCCGTCGACTCGGAATCCGGCTCGTTGTCGACATCTCCGATCTGCTTTTCCGACAGATCGAAGCTCAGGACCTTGGCCACCGTGTTGCTTTTGATGGATAAATACCCGCCTCCGGGCTGGATATATCCGCTGAATCCGGATTGCTGGGAAATCGGGTCCAATGCCAAAACCGCACCTGACCCTGCACCCATGCATAACGCCACAGCGATTACGACGATGGCTTTTTTTAACATCTTCTCCTCCTTTTTTTTTGGACTGGTTTCAGAATCCCGGGTCACGCCTGCTCGGCAAGGCGCCGGGCGATTCGAAAGCCCTGCAACCTTTTATTGAAATGACTGCCCCTATTTCCCCGGCGTGATTTTGGTGATCTTGTTCCCCTGGATCCCCAGTCCGGCCATGAGCCCCTTCTGGTCGAAGAAGAAGGCGTATACGTCGGCCTGCGCCGTGGTCGTGGTCCGGCTCGTGGCGGCGCCCGCATCCCCGATGACGATATTGGGCCCCACGCCGAGCTCCCAGCCGTCGCTGCGGTCGAGGTATTCGCGCGCGGAGTCGTTCATCAGAAACAGGGCGAACCCGTACTTCTGGACCCCGGCCTGCAGGCCGTAAGAGAGGGCGACCGTGTTGTAATAACCGACGGCTTCCCCGCCCTTCAGGAGGGCGCCCTCGCCATACTGCCCGCCGACAATAAAGCCGGCTTTGGCAATGTCCGGAAAGACCAGGATGGCCGTGGCCTTTTGCCCCAACTCCTTGGCCGCGTTCGATTTGGCATAGAGTTTCTGTAAAGCGCCCTTGGCGTCGCGGCTGATTTCCGCCGCCGATCCCGCCCGAACCTGATCCGCGCTCATGAGCGCGCACACCGCAAACGCCAGCAAGCCCAATATAATAGTCGAACGCCGGTAGCTCATTGTCGTGTCCTCCCTTGGCTTGAATTACTGGGCCGGTTTCATCAGCGGAATCTCGGCCGCGAGATCATAGTTCAGCGCCGCGTTGATCTTGTTCTCGATCTGGTAGTAGCGCACCACCTTGATCTGCGGCAAAACCTTGCGGAACTTCGGCAGATAGGTCTGGCGCAGCTTCGGCCCGAGAACCTCGATTGCCATGGATTCGTCCATGAGCTTCTTCGCCTTGGCGCCGTTCATTTTATCATAGGCATCCGCGTAATCCCGGATCAATTTCGCGGTGCGTGCACGCAGCAGGAACAGCTCGTGCTGATACTGGTCGTAGACGGGCCAGAAGGCTTTCGCCTCGGCCTCGGTCAGCTGCAGGTTCGCCGCCACCAGAAGCTTCTTGTCGGCGCGGAGCTTCTCCCTCAGGATCTGCATGTTGTCCGCCGGTTTGTCCTGAGCCGAAGCCGCCAGCCCGCCCAGCGCAGAGAAGCCGACCACGAGCGCCGCCAATAGAACAATCCCCTTCCTTTTGATCATGTGAATTCTCCTTTTCATTGTTTGAGCTCCTCGATCACCCGCGCGGCGCCGGGGTGCAGGGGCACCGTCAGCCCCAACAAGGCATTGCCGGCCGAAATCTGAGCGGCCTGCACGCTGCCGAGCGCGACGAAGTCCTGCCCGCGCGAATATAAGGCCCGGGTGAGGCGCTCCACCTCGTTCCCGGTGAGGTCGGGATTGACGAGCAGCAGCGCAGCCACAGCGGCCGTCGGCGTGCGCTCCAGCTGCCCCTCTAAGTTCCGGCCGGCAAACTGTATCCGAAAACCCCCGGCGCCGCAACGGACAGGCGCTCCACCGCCGCCGCCTCCAGCGGAACGAACCGCAGCGGAAAAGCGGCTGCTGCCGAGCGCAGGCTGTCGGCGGGCGCCCCGATCACCTGCAGGAAGGCATCGATCTGCCGGTCGCGCAACGCCAGCAGCGAATCGCTCAGGTTCAGCTCGGCCGCCTGCGCCAAATCGGCGGCGCGGATATCGTGGGCCGCGAGCACGGCCAGCGACGTGATGCGCGAGGCCGACCCCGGGACGCCGATCGAGACCCGCTTGCCGCGCAGATCGGCCATGGATCGGATTTCGCCGTCGGCCCGGGCCACGACATGCACCGGTTCCGGATAGAGGCTGCCCGCGGCGGAGATCTTGAGATCCGGCCCGCGGCCGGCAAAGGGCCCCGCGCCCGCGTAGGCCAGGTGCGCCACGTCCCCCTGGGCCAGGGCGAGCGACACCTTGCTGTCGCGCAGCAGCACCAGGTTCTCCTCGCCGCCGGCGGTCACCAGCGCCAAGATCCGCACGCGCCCGGTGGCGGAGGCGGCGGAGAAGGCCTTGGCCAGGCGCAGGTACTGCCCGTTTTCCGGTCCCGCCGCGACGGCGTATCCGCCGCTCAAACGCGCGAGCCGCCCGCGGATCGCCGTCTGGGCCTGGGAGAGCTCCTCTTCCGTGACTTCGAGGGCAACGGGCCTGACGTCGGGAGGCGTGGATTCGAGCACCGTGGCGATGGACTTGAACAACTGCTCGACCACGGGGCGTTGGGTGCGGGTGTCGAAAGCCGTGGCGGCCGCCGGCTCGAACCCCTCGGCGGCCACCGGGGCCCAGCGTTCGCCGTCGCGCCGATAGATCGCCGTGCCGTGGGCGCGCAGGACGTCGCCCGCCTTATTGCCGCCGCTGGCGATGCCCACCAGCCCCTTCGGACCCGTGCCCAGGGCCGTCACCAAGCCGGCCACACCCGGCGACTCCCAGCCCCCGAAATCGTAATCCTTCACGAGCGCAAGATCGGCATCGAAATAGATCAGGCAGCGTTCCTCACCCGCGGGGGCTTTGGCGTCCGATGCCGAACCGCGGCGGCTGAGCGAATCGATCTTCAAGACGCCTGCAGGTATGCTCTTTTCGAGACGCACTGCAACGTCCCGGCCCAGCGTTTCGGCGTCCGGCCCCTGGCTACAACCGGCGGCGATCAGCGCCACCGCCAACACGATCGTGCGCCACATCATCAGCCTCCCAGATAGCGCAGGGTCAGAAACCCTGTCAGAATGACGGCATTCGCGAGGTCGACGAAAAACGCGCCGGCGAGCGGCACGATCAGAAACGAGGTCGGGGCCGGACCGTATTTCTCCGTCAACGCCTTCATGTTCGCCATCGCCGTGGCGGTGGACCCCATGCAGAACCCGATGAAGGCAGCCGACGCCACCGAGGCCTCGTAATCCTTCCCCATGAAGGGAAAACAGGCCCAGACCGCATAGGCGGCGATGAAGACCCCCTGCAGCGCAACGAGGGCCAGGATCGGCCCGGCCGACCGGGCCACGTCGGCCAGATCGAGCGTCATCATCGTCATGACCAGGAAAAGCGACAGGCAGATGCCGGCAATCAGGTCCGAGGAGCGGTCTTCGAAACGCACCCCGCAGAAAGGCAGCAGGTTGCGCAGGGCTACCCCCAGGACCATGCACCACAGAAACTGCGGGATCATGATGGGCGCGCCTGCGAACCGGTCGGCCAACCAGCCGCCCGCGATCACCGCTACAAGAATTCCCGCCAGCGAGCCCAAGGTAACGACCGGACGGATGCTCGAGGCCGGCCGCCCCGGAGCTCGACTTTCCGTCTCGCCTTCCGCCCCCCGGCCGGCGCCGCCCGCGGCGCCCAGCTTGTTGCGCACGATCAGGAACTGGGCCACCGGCCCCCCCAGGATTCCACCGAGGATCAGCCCGATCGTGGCCGCGGTCATGGTCAGCTCCAGCACCGACTGCAGGTTGTTCACGTCGGCGAATCTCTCGGCATATGCGGCACCGGTGCCGTGGCCGCCCACCAGGGTGATCGATCCCGCCAGGACGCCGAAAAGGGGGTGCAGGTCGAGGCCCCAGGCGCCGAGGATCCCGGCGAAGTTCTGCAGGACGATGAATGGGATCAGGACGGCCAGGAAGACGGCCAGCGCCTTGCCGCCCTTTTTGAGCTGCCCCAGGTCCGCCGTCATGCCGGTGCCGGCGAAGAACATCAGGAGCAAAAGCGGCTTGAGCGTGGTGTCGATCGACAGGCGGAAGCCGGCAAAGGCGGCGAGCAGCGAGGCGGCCGCCGCGAACAGCATCCCGCCCGTTATCGGGTCGGGGATGTTGTAGTTCGACAGCAGCCGTACGCGACCGTTGACGAATGTGCCCAAGAGCAGCACGAGAATAGCCAGCAACAATGACATGACGGTGTTCAACGCCATAGTCCATCTCCGCCTGCGAAGAATTAAACTCGGATCAAGATGCTTTCTTCACCCGGCCAGCACCATCGCAAAATAGCCCCCGACCGTCAAGAGCACGCCGGAGACGGCGTAGGCCACCGGAAATCCGATCCAGGGCACCGAACTGTCGATCTCCTTGGCCGCCTCGCGGCAGGGCCCCGAATGCGAGCGGGCGCCGGCCACACCGCCCATCAGCACCGCGGGGTTGATCTTGAACACGTGAAAGCCGATGGCCCAGACCACGAACGGCGGCACGCTGCACGCGACGAACCCGACGATGAAGATCTTGAGCGCGATCGGGCCGGTGATCTGCGCCAGGAGCGAGTTGCCGGCGTTGATGCCGACGATGCAGACGAAGACCACCAGCCCCAGGTCCTCGAGGATGTTGCGGGCCGCGTTCGGCGTGTTGCCGAAAAAACGCAGGCGCGACGGATCGAGGAGACGATCACCCCCGAGACGAGCAGCCCGCCGGCGTTGCCCAGGCCGACCTTGGAGCCGAAGGCGGGAAACTCGATCGCGCCGATCAGAAAGCCGAGGACCATGCCGACCGCCAGCGTCAGGAGGTCGGTGGCGGTGCTGGGCCGGGCGATCGCACCGAGCGTTTCGCCGAGCTTGGAGACGGCATCCTTCAGCCCGGCCACGAACAGCACGTCCATGCGCTCGAGTTTGGTATCGAGACTCGGTGGAAAGGGCACCCCGCCGCGTTCCATGCGCGTCACCTGGAGTTGCCCCGCGATCTCGGTCTGCTGGAACACTTTCAGCTCGCGCCCCACGACCTCTTTGTTGGTCACGAGGATCTCTGCCTGGTCGAGAGGGATGTTGAGTGCCTGGGGGTCATGCATTTCCGGCCCGATGAGCCCCATCTTGTCGGTCAGCGATTCGGTTTTGCCGCCGAGGGCGATCACGTCCCCGGTGACGAAGGCGAGGCCCGGGTCCGCGCCGAGCAGTTCTTTTCCGCGGCGCACATTGAGAATACGGTACTCCGGGTTCTCGCGGCGAAAGTCCTGGATGCTCTTCCCGACCCACTGCGCGTTCTCGAGCCGGTAGGCCCGCAGCCCGAACGGCCGGTAGCCGGTGATCCCGGCGTCGTCGGCACTTTTAACGCCGTGCTCGGCCTCGTATTGGCCGGCGGCGGTGCGGCCGTCCACCCCCCACCAGCGCGGCAGGTACTTGCAGATCAGGATGATGCCCACCGTGCCCCAGATGTAGGAGATGCCGTAGGAAAGCGCGATCATCGAGGAGACCTGCTCGACGGAGCCGCCCTCGGCAAGCTTGAGCACCCCCTGGGTCACCGCCTGCTCGGAAGAGCCGATGGCGGCCGACATGGTCTGCGAACCCGCGAGCAACCCCCCCGCGGCCCCCTGCGGCAGGTCGAACATCCGGACGCCTAAAACGACGAGCACCAGGCCGATTGCGCAGGATACGAAAGCCAGGAAGGTGAACTTCAACCCGTCGCCCTTCAGGCTGTTGATGAAGGACGGCCCCACCCGCAGGCCCACGCCGTACATGAAGAGGTAGTAGAACAGGCTCTTGGCGAAGTTGTCGAGCGCGAGTTTGACCCCGTAGGTCGAGGCCCAGACCGAGAGCGCGCAGCCGACCACGATGGAGGCCGCCACCATGCCCAGTCCGTAGCCCTTGACCGCAAAGCGGCCGATCCAGACCGCGAGCCCCACCGTCACGAACAGCAGGATGAAAGGGTTCGCCGCCAGAAACTTGAATATCGCTTCCATCGGATTGCCTCCTTGAGCTGTCGGGTGTTTACCTGCCCTTGCGCTTGCCTTTCGCCGCGGCCGGTTTGACCGCCCCCGGCTTTTCGCCCAGGGCTGCCGGGCGGATGAGCTTGAGGCCCAGGCCGGCGTCGTAGCCGTGGATCTCCTTCACGTCGAGCTTGCGCATGAACTCGATGGTGTCGGCTTTGATCACCTGGCCGGGCACCATGATCGGGAAGCCCGGCGGGTAGGGGATCACGAAGTTGGCCGAGACCAGCGGCGGCCCGGTCTTGAGCCGCTCGTCGATCTCCGGGCTCGACGAGCTGCAGGTGCTCGCAGTCCTCCTCGTCGTAGGCCATGAAGAAGGCCGTGCGCATGTCGCCCTCGAGGGTCGCGCCCTTCGGGTCGTCGCGGAACCGGTCGTGGAAGCGGCTGAAGTTCGGCAGGTCGGGCACGTCCTCCATCAGCGACTTGACGCGCGCCGCGAAAGCGCTCCGCGCTTCCTCGCCGCCCTCTGCGAGCCGCGCCTCGATCCCCTTGGAAATTTCGACCAGCACCTCGCAGCAGGTTGGCGACGTCGCTGCGGGTGTTGTTGATGTTGGTCTGCAGCAGGATGCGAGTTGCGCGAGGTCTTGTTGAGCTGGATCTCGTACTCGGCGGCCAGCAGGTTCTTGAACTGCGTGCCGTCGAAGCCGGCCGTGCCGCAGACCAGCGTCAGGCGCGTCGGGTCCAGCACGAACTCGTCCTCGCGGAAGGCCTTGAGCGTGCCCGCCCAGGTCATGCCCGGCTCCAGGAAGTCCTTGAAGCCCGACTGCCGGAACTCGGCCGGGATCATCTCCTCGGCCGTGAGGACCCGGAAGTATTTCGAGATCAGCGGATGGCTGTTCACGCCGCGGCGGATCTCGATCGCCAGCTCGATGGCGCGCATCACCAGATCGTAGCCCTCCAGTTCCATCTGCCGCCGGGCGACGTCGAGCGAGGCGATGATCTGCAGGTTGGGCGAGGTCGAGGCGTGGGTGAACACCGCCTCGTTGAACGGCTGCTCGTGCATGGAGGTAGTCCTCGTCGCCCACCAGCGACCATCGACCCCTGGCGCAGGGAGGACATCGACTTGTGCGTCGAGTTGGTCTGGTAGACGCGCAGCTTGGCCTTGCGCGGGTCCGGCACGAGCCGCGTCTCGAGCAGGCGCTTGTCCTTCGGGTCGAGGTCTTCGCCGAGCTTCTTTTCCTGGTCGAGGTAGCGTTCGAGGTAGGCCGGGTCGGCGAAGGCCTGCTTCAAGATTGGCGCGCGCGCCCATGGCCGTGCGCGGGCGGTAGAGCCAGGAGAAACGCGCGAAGCCGAACCAGGCCTCGTCCCAGAGGAAGACCAGGTCCGGCTTGATCGCCAGGCACTCCTCCATCACGCGCCGCGTGTCGTACATGTGCCCGTCGAAGGTGACGTTGGTGAGCGCCAGCATGCGCACGCGGTCGAGCCGCCCGTCGGCCTTCAGATCGAGCAGCGCCTTCTTGATGCGTGCGCAGCGGGACGCTGCCGTACATCGAGTACGCTGTCAGCGGGAAGGCTTCGACGTAATAGGGCTGGGCCCCGGCCAACACCATGCCGTAGTGGTGGGACTTGTGGCAGTTGCGGTCGACGATGACGATGTCGCCCGGCCGGCAAAGGGCCTGGTAGACCATCTTGTTGGAGGTCGAGGTGCCGTTGGTGACGAAGAACACGTGGTCGGCGCCGAAGGCGCGCGCGGCGGCGTCCTGGGCCTTCTTGATGTTGCCGGTGGGCTCGAGCAGGCTGTCGAGCCCGCCGGTGGTGGCCGAGGACTCCGCCAGAAAGAGGGTCGGGCCGTAGAACTCGCCCATGTCGCGGATCCAGTCCGACTTGAAGATGGACTTGCCGCGCGCAATCGGCAGGGCGTGAAAGGTGCCGACCGGCTTCTGTGCGTATTTCTTGAGGTTGTCGAAGAAGGGCGTCTCGTAGCGCTCGGCCACCCCGGCCAGGATCGACAGGTGCAGTTCGAGAGGTTCTTCGACCTCGTAGAACACGCGACGCAGCCCGGCCGCCGCCGGGTCGGAGACGATGTCCTCGGGCCGGCTGTCGTCGAGCAGGAAGACGTCGAGCTCGGGCCGGATGGCCTTGATGGCCCGGGTCAGCATCAGGCCGTAATCCCCCGGCGGAAGGCTCTGCGGGTCGACCTGCAGCCACTGGGCCAACACGCCGCGCAAGAGCGGTGCGTCGTGCGCGGAGGGGTACGGGAAGCCTTCGTAAATCACCACCGACTGCAGGCCCGCGTTCAGGATCACGCCCAGGATGGCATCTTCGAAGTTGCCGACGAACACGGGCTCGTAGACGAACTCGTCCTGGGCCCGGCGCAGCTTGCGCATCTGCTGCACGTGTGCCGGCCAGCGCGACGGCGGCGTCGGCACGACCATCAGCACCTCGAAGTAGGGTCGGCCGCCGGCCTCGCCCGCCGCCGGGGGCATCGGCCGCACCGCATCGGAAACATCCTCCTCGGGTTCCCACTCGCCCGGGTCGCGGCGGTAGCTGCGCGACATGAGCGCCATCGAGACGCGCTGCACCAGCCGCGCCAAGCCCGCGGCGTCATCCACGGTCAGGCGCTCCCGCAAAACCGCAAGCAGGCGCGCGCCCGGGTATGCATGGAACCCTTCGAGCGGGGTCAGCTCTTCCAGCGCGGAAGCGCACTGGGACCGGAGCGCCGGGGCGTCCGGGGTCCCGATCCTGGCGGCCCAGACCTGCGCGGTCTTGTTCAACACGCGCCAGCGGTCTGATCGCGCCGCCACGGTCGAGAAAAAATGATCGATCTGTAATCCGGGAGTGGTTTTCGCAGCCATGGGGTTCTCCTCATGATTGGGTGTGGTACTACTCAGGTGTTTAGGCTGAAGGCTGAAGGCTGAAGGCTAAAAAACATATCGCGCTGAACGAATAAAGCCATTCAATTCAAAACCTTCTCCGTTTCTACGACCTTGAGCACGACCGGTCATTCGTCTGCATCGATCGGCCGATCACGGCTCGTCCCGCTCTTTTCGTGCCGCGCCCGATGCTCACGCGCTTCACACCGGTGGTGGATCGCGCAGCGGATCAGGTCCATCAGGGCTTGATCCATAAATGGCTTTCGCAGGAAACCGGCGGCTCCGGCCTTCAAGGCCGATTCCTCGACACCCTCCTCCTCGTAGGCCGTCATGAAGATGACCGGCAGGTCCGATCCGATCCGGACCATGTGGCCCTGGACCTCCAGCCCGCTCATGCCCGGCATCTTCAAGTCGATCACGGCGCAGTCAGCTTCGGGCGACCGGCCCAGGGCCGACAGGAACTCCTCGCCGGATGAGAACGTCCGGACACGCATGCCCCAGGAATTCAGCAGGCGCTTCAGCCCCCGGGTCACGGACGGATCATCGTCGACGACGCTAATCATTGGCGGGGTATTCGTCAATCGGCGGCACCTGCGCATCGGGCATCGAGCCAGACGATTGCATCCTTATTTCACCGGAAAATCACTCCACCGGCGCTTCACCGATAGAGGGGGGCTTTTGGTCATCCCACTATCAGAAAACCCCGGCCGCTCGCAATAAGACCTTGGTCCTATGATGGGTGAGAAGGATTGATTCATCATTGAGCCATCGTTGATTGGCCAGCCTTTCATGGCCCTTGCAGGTCGGGCGACTCGATTTCAGCGATTTCCTCATCGACCCATGCCGAGAGAAGCTTGTGGGCTACGGCGAGCACGACCGGACCCACGAAGATGCCGATGAGGCCGAAGGCGATCAGCCCGCCGACCACACCGACGAAAATGAGCAGCAAGGGAAGATCGGCGCCCTTCCTGATCAGGATCGGGCGTAGGAAGTTGTCCATGGTTCCGACCACCAGGGTCCAGAACAGCAGAAACGTCCCCCAACCGGTCTGGCCGCTCCAATATAGCCAGGCCACCGAGGGTACCAGCACGAGCAGGGGGCCGATCTGGGCGATCGCCAGCATGAACATCGCGGCGGTGAAAATTCCGGCAAATGGAACGCCGGCGACAAGCAGCCCGATACCGCCCAGAATCGATTGGGCCAGGGCCGTCACCACGATGCCGAGCGCGACCCCGCGCACGGCCTGCCCGGCCAAGCGGATGGAGCCCTCCCCGCGCGCGCCGGCCAGCCGCCGCCCGAAGCGGTTGATCCAGGAGGCCGCTTGCTCGCCCCGGGCGTAAAGCATCGCCGCGAAGCCTACCGTCATCAGGAATTGCAGGACCAGAAACCCGAAACCACCCACTTCCGTGGCAAACCACCCGATGGCTTTACCGCCGTATGGGGCCAGTTTTTTAAGAAAATCCTGAATCCCCGCCACCGCGACCTTCTCCCATGCCGCCACCAGATCGCCACCGAAGAACGGCAGACCCGCGAGCCACGCCGGGGGCGGCGGGACTTCGAGGGTCGGCACCGATTTCACCCAGACGGCGATCCGGTCGGCGTTCGACACGATGGTGCCGATGGCCAGCCACAGAGGCACCACCAGGAACCAGAGCAGGGCCACCGTCATCACCGCCACCGCAAGCGACCGGCGGCCCCAAAGCCGGCCCTGGATGGCAGTCATCAACGGCCAGGTCGCGATCACGATCATCACCGCCCAGACCGCGGCTCCCAGGAAGGGCCGCAGGACCCAGAGGGACGTCGCGATCAGTGCCCCGATAAAGAGCACCGCCAGAAAGGTGCGGGTGAGGTCGCGCTGAATATCGGCCATGGGGATCCCCCGGTCTATTTCATCTGCGGCAGCCAGGCCGGCTTGACGAACCATTTCACTTTCAGCTCATCCATGTATCCGGCCTTCTCCAGGCCGCTCAGGAAGTTCCCCAGCCAGTTGAGCAGGTGCGGGTCGCCCTTGGGCACGGCGATCCCGATGGGCTCATAGGTGATCGGGGCCGAAACGGACACCAGGCCCGCCGCCGGGTTGCGGAGCACCGCGACGGCGCAGATGGGGAAATCGGCGAACATGGCATCGGCCCGGCCGTCGACCACGATTTGAATGGCCTCGTTCTGGGTGGCGGCCGTGAGCACCTTCGCCTGGGGCGCGCCCTTGCGGATCACCGCTTCGCTGGTGGAGTCCTTCAGGACGACGAAGGTGAATTGCGGGCTGTTGAGGTCGAAAACCCCCTTGGCCTGGGCGAGGCTGCTGCGCTTGGTGAGAAGCGCCTTGCCCGAAGTGAAGTATGGCCCCACGAACGCCACCTTCAGGTTGCGCTCCGGGGTCATGGTCATGTTGGAGACGATCATGTCGATGCGGCCGGCATCGAGGGCCGGCAGCAGACCCCCGAAATCGATCCGCTGCAGATTCAGCTTGACACCCATGGCCTCGGCGACCATCTGGGCCACATCGACATCCATGCCGATGATTTTATCGTCTTTGGTGAGAAGGTTCATGGGCGGCATGTCTCCGGAAACACCCACGCGGAGCTCGCCCCGCGCGATGATCTGGTCCATGACCGGCGATGAAGACGCTTTCACCGTCTGGCCCATCTCGGCGCACCCCGCCAAAAGGCAGGCCACCATCAACACGATCAGAATTTTCTTTGCTTCTTTCACGGCTTTTCTCCTCTTTTTGAAATCGAAATCCTGTCCTCCTGCCGGCAATGTCACTTCGGGGCGCCGGCGCTGTCCAAGAACAACTTGATTCTTTCCGCCCAGAACTTGAAGGCCTCTTCGGTAAACTGAAAACGTCTGGGTGCCGGTGGGATCGAAAATGGCCGGCGAGCCGCCCCGACTTCCCCCTGCCCTTCTGGTGATGGCCATAACAGGCGGGCGGCTGATTATAAATAGGACCTTGGTCCTATATTCCAGCAGTGAGGGCCATGCGGCATGCTCAAGCTGCGGCCGGGCGCGGTCAGGGTGCCGGCAGGCTGAAATAGAAGGTCGCCCCGCCATCCGGGTTGTTCTCAACCCAAAGCCGGCCGTTATGCGCACTGACGATCGAGCGGCTGGTGGACAACCCCATGCCCAATCCCTGAGGTTTGGTGGTGAAAAAGGGTTTGAAGATCTTTTCGGCGTCGCCGATGAAAATGCCCGTCCCGCTGTCGGACACGGCGGCCAGGACATGGGAATCCTTCAGCCAGGTCCGAACCAGTACCCGGCGTCCGGCCGGCGGTTGTTCGCGAACCGCATCGAACGCGTTGACCATCAAGTTCAAGACGACCTGCTGCAGCTGGATCCGGTCGCCCCGGATCAAGGGCAGCCGGGGGTCGAGATCGGTGGTCACCGCGACATCGCGGATGACGGCATCGCTGCGCAGAAACCCGACGACATCCCTGAAAACCGAGTTGAGATCGAGCGGTTCGAACGCGACCGTGTTTTTCTTCAGGAGCACCCGCAGGCGCTTGATGACGTCGCCGGCGCGGGCGTCGTCCTTGACGATGTCCTGCAGGATTTCCTTCACCTCTTCCAGGTCGGGCGCCGGGGCGCTCAGGTACCTCAAGGCCGCCTGGGCATTGCTCATGATCCCGCTCAGGGGCTGGTTGATCTCGTGCGCGAGCGCCCCGGCCAGCTCACCCATGGTGGCAATGCGCCCGGCGTGCAACAACTCCTCCTGCAGACGCCTGGACTCCTGCTGGGCGAGGTTTCTTTCCGTGACGTCCATTCCCAGGGTGTAAAACCCGCGCACCCCGCCCCGCTCATCCACGTCCGGCACGTAGATGGCCTCCACCCAGATGAGGCGCCCGTCTTCCAACTCGAAGTCCTGCGTGTAGTGCACATATTTACCCTGAAGCACCCGCTCGACATGGGGGGCGACTTTCGCGTAGTTTTTTTCCCCGATCACCTCCCGCAGGGTGCGCCCGGCCGTTTCTCCCGGGCTCGAGCCGAACCACGTCTTGTAGGCGTCGTTGTTGAACCGGTAGCGCTGATCCGCATCGACATAGGCGATGAGGGCCGGCAGGGCATTGGTGATCATCCGCAGCCGGCGTTCGCTTGTCACCAATTCGCGTTCGGCACGTGTGCGGCGTCTGCGCTGCACGATGAGCCGGGCAATCAAAAAAGCCTGCAAGGCAATCACCCCCGCCGCAAAAACGATGCGCCAACGATACTGGTCCCACAGGGACGGCTGGCGGAAGTCGATGGTGCCATCCTTCGGCAGCCGGTTCTCGCTGATGCCCCAGCGCCGCAGGGCCCGCCAGTCGTAAACCGGAAGGCTTGCCGCCGGGGCGGGGGCCGTGATCCGCGCCGGGGGCTCGCCCATGAGGATCCGCAGCGCGGCATCGGCCGCCTGCAACCCGATCTCGCGCTCCCGGACGAGTCGGCCGCCGACGATCCCGAGGCCGAAGTAGCTGTGATGCATGGCGAATACCGGTGCGTTGGCGGCCGTGATGATGCCTTTGAGCGCGACATCGTTGTCAAAGAGAACGCCGGCGGCATCCACGATGAAGATGCCGTAAATAACAGCCGAATTCGGCGGCAGGGCGGATACGCGCTCCTGAATCTCTTTGTAGGACAGGTGGTTCAGGTAGGTGAAATCGACGCGGTGTGAAAAAGCGGCCAATTCACTCCGGAACTCGTCCAGCCAGAACGTTTCCAGAGGTGAGGTGCCCAGGACCACGAAGAGGTTCCGCGCAGCGGGCAGCACCTGGAGGATGTCTTCCATTATCGTTTTCGGCTCAGTCGGGGCGGGGATGACAACGGCATTGTCGATAGCCGGCTGGTCGCGCAAGTGCTGAAAGGCGACTCCCGCAATCAGCACCGGCCTTGAGGGGAAGAGGGACCCGCGGTGGCGGCTCAAAAACGCATAGGCCGGTCCTCCCATGGTGACCACCAGATCTGGCTGTCGCCGCGTGAAACGTTCATTGAGGACATTGACCAACGCATCTTCTTGCTCCCGGCGGTCGAAGCGGGCCATCTCCAGGTACACTTCATGGATTTCGACCGGGCCCGGGGACTGGGACGAGAGCCCCGTCTGGAAAGCCGAATTGACGGCGCTGATGGGAAGCACGTTGCGGCCGAAGGAATCGAGAACGAGGACGAGCTTGGGCGGGTCGGCGGCCCAGGCAGACTGGGCGAAAAAAAGAACCAGCGAGCAAGGCCAGACACCTTCGCGGTTTCATCGCTTTTATCCTCCGGCGCTGAATACGATATGGCCATACACTATTGTTGCCGAATTGTATATCGGTTTGCCGGCTTGAAGAATCGGGAATCGCCGAATTTCAAGCCCCCCTGGCCCCGGCATTTCACGCGACGGCCGGATTCAGGAGCGACCAGCCGCCCCGGACTTGATATCGAACGCTTATAAGGCTATAGACGATTATCCGATTACACCTCCGGGGCGCAAGGGTTGAACACCAGGAGCGGACCGTAAGCCGAGCATGATCGAGTCTTCATCCCATGTCTTTGTCGTAGACGACGACGCTTCGGTGCGCAGGAGCCTGGTGCGCCTGTTGGAGTCCGCCGGCTACCGCGCCGAAAGCTTCGCTTCGGCGGATGAGTTTTATCGATGCTGGCAGCACGGTCCTTTACCCGGCTGCGTCCTGCTCGATATTCAGATGCCCGGTATCGACGGTCTCCAACTCCAACAAGAGTTGAATGATTCCGCGCACGGGATCCCGATCATCTTCATCACCGGCCACGGCGACGTCCCCGCCAGCGTGAAGGCCATGAAGGCCGGGGCGGTCGATTTTTTCTCCAAGCCTTTCAACGACAAGGAACTGCTTCGGGCGGTCCGCGAAGCCATCCGGCGTGATCAAAAAGCGCGCCACGAAAGTGCCGAGCGGGCCCTGGTGGCGGAGCGGTTTGCTACGTTGACCCCGCGCGAGCGCGAAGTGCTGGAAGGGGTCGTTCGCGGCATGCTGAACAAACAGATCGCCGCCCGGCTGGGTGCGAGCGAGAAAACCATCAAAATTCATCGCGGCCGGGTGATGGAAAAAATGAAGGTGCAGTCGGTGGCCGACCTGGTGCGCGCCACGGACAAGATCGGCATCCGGCCCGAGTCCGTTCCGCCGCCGGCCTGAAGGGCCCGCGCCTCCGTTTCTCCCCGGCATCGGGACAAAGTCCGAGAGAATAGGCCCAAAGTCCTATTTCGACCCACCGGCATCCTGTGATACGGAAGTCCCGGCGCCATAACCTTTGTGGTGGGCCACGACGGGGTGGTGTACCGGAAGAATCTTGGAAAATACACCGCGAAGACCGCCGCGGCGATCATTTCATTCTATCCCGACAAGACGTGGAAGTGGATCGAATAAGCATGAACCGGAAAGGAGGCAATGTGAGAAAGTTTTTAGGATTTGTGCTGCTCACCGTCCTGACGGCGGCCATAGGCTCCCATGCGTGGGCCTACGACTACCCGCTGAAGGACCCCTACCTGGCAACCATCATCTCCACCCCGACGGAGTTCCAGCCGACACTGCCGGAGAAGATCGACTATGAGATGTTGAGCCTGAAGGTGTTCCCGGAACGCGTCATCCCCGAGGTCTTCTGGTACCAGCGCGAGTTCCGCTACTCGCTGACCTACCAGAAAGGCGAGGCGCCCCTGATTTTCATCATCGCCGGAACCGGCAGCAGCTTTTACTCCACCAGCATGGTCTTTTTTCAAAAGATTTTTTATCAGGCCGGGTACCACGTGATCTGTCTCTCCTCGCCCACCCACATGAACTTCATCACCACCGCCTCCGAGACGAGTCTGCCGGGCAACATCATCGCCGACGCGCGGGACCTCTACCGGGTGATGGGCATGGCCTGGGATCAGGTCAAGGGCCGCATCAAGGTCTCGGAGTTCCACCTGACCGGCTACAGCCTGGGGGCCTCCGAGGCGGGCTTCGTCGCCAAGCTGGACGAGGAGAAGCGCGTTTTCAACTTCAAGAAAGTCCTGATGATCAACCCGGCGGTCAGCCTTTACACCTCGGCCAAGATCCTCGACGACATGCTGTTGGCCGCGCTGCCCGGCGGACAGGATGATTTCAACGACTGGTTCAAGCGCATTCTCGGCCGCTTCGCCGAGATCTACAAGACGATGGGCAGGCTCGAGCTCAGCCAGGACTATCTCTACGATGTGTACCGGACGATCTACAAGACCCGCCAGCCGCGGCGCGAAGACCTGGCCTCCATGATCGGCACCTCCTTCCGGCTCTCCTCGCAGAACATGACGTTTACCTCCGACGTGATGACCAACGCCGGCCTGATCGTCCCCAAGAACCGGGTGCTCGGGAGCGCGGACTCGCTGACCGACTACATGAAGGTCGTCGGGGGGGCCACGTTCGTCGACTATTTCGATGAGCTTCTCTTCCCCTATTACAAGGCCAAGCACCCCGAGCTCAGCCAGCAGATGGCGATCGAGATCGACAGCCTGCACTACATCGAGGACTATTTGCGCAGCAGCGCCAAAATCGGTCTGATGGGCAACGAAGACGACCTGATTTTGACACCGGGGGACCTGGGTTTCCTGAAAAGCGTTTTCGGCTCCCGCGCGAAGATCTACCCGTTCGGCGGCCACTGCGGCAACATGAGCTACCGGGAGAACGTCGAATACATGCTCAATTTCTTTAAGAGCTGAAAGGACTATCGGATATGAAGCGCGCTCTGAGTCTCATGCTACTCACGGTTTGGGTTTTTTCGGCCGGCTGCGGGACAGTGCCGGTACGCAAGGAGCCGGAAATACCCGCCAAGTGGCCCGTCAGCACCCACGTCAAGGCGGACAGGGAGTACGCCATCGATGCCTACGACCCCTGGGAGCCGATGAACCGCCGGATCTACAATTTCAACGCCATCTTCGACGAATACGTGTTCCTGCCGGTCGTGCGGGCTTACGAGTTCGTCCTGCCGTCGTTTGCCCAGACCGGGGTCAGCAATTTTTTCAACAACCTGACCGAGGTCGGCAACCTGATGAACTCGCTCCTGCAGTTCAAGATCGTCAAATCCCTGAACACGGTCGCGCGCATCGCCGTCAACAGCACGGTCGGTTTAGGCGGGCTCATCGACGTCGCCGCCATCGACGGGATCAAACGCGAAAACGAGGATTTCGGCCAGACCCTGGGGTTTTACGGCGTCGGCCCCGGTCCCTACCTGGTGCTGCCCCTCTTGGGGCCCTCCGGCCTGCGGGACACCGCCGGCCTGGTGACGGACTCGGTCGTCGTCTACAGTTTCATGATGGGCCAGCTCATCGCCGAGCTCGGCATGGACGACACGAATGAGACCATCCTCAACTACAGCCTCACGGGCCTTTATGTCATCGACAAGCGCCACACCCAGTCCTTCCGCTACTTCATGACCGGCTCGCCGTTTGAATACGACCTCGTTCGCAGACTGTATCTGCTGCAGCGCGAATTTTTGATCGACAATTGAACCGAAAAGGCGGGCGCATTCCCCGCGGCTTGCGGCGGGGAGATTCAATCGGGGGCGGCGCAAATCACACCGGCTGAAGAAGGCGGGATGGCCGGTCAGTAGTAAAGCGACTCCATCCCGGCCGAGAAATAACGGTCGACCACGGCGACAAGCTCCCGGCGCAGGGCGTCGCCTTCCCGGCCGGCGTACTTGCCGTAGAGCTCGGGGGCGATGCCGGCAAAGGCATCCAGCAGCGCCGGGTCGAAGTGCCCCCCGCGGCCCTGCCCCAGGATGGTCATGGTCTCTT
Organism: uncultured delta proteobacterium; assembly: GCA_963716785.1. Classification (GTDB taxonomy): domain Bacteria; phylum Desulfobacterota; class Desulfobacteria; order Desulfobacterales; family SpSt-501; genus SpSt-501. The sequence continues at coordinate 35,336 of CAVQUW010000006.1, forward strand.
CGATCCCGAGGGGATCTTTATAGGGCCGCTTCGAGGTGAGGGCGTCGAAGACATCCGCGATGGCGAAAATGCGCGCCGGCAAAGGGATGGCCTGCCCTCGGGCGTCCGCGGGGTAGCCGCCGCCGCCGAATTTCTCGTGGTGGGCCGCCACCACCGCAACGCTGTCGCGCAGCCAGGCGGACCGGCCCACGATGTCGACCCCCTTTTCCACGTGGGTCTGCATGACCCGGTACTCATCTTCGTCCAGGCGCCCGGGCTTGAGCAGGATGGCATCCGGGATGCCGATCTTGCCGACATCGTGGATGAAGGAGCCCTTGATCAACCCCCGCATGGCGTCCTCCTCCAGACCGATCTTCTCACCGAGACGGGCGGCGTAGAGCGACACCCGGTAGTTGTGGGCGTCCGTGTCCGCATCGCGCTTGGCGATGGCGCTGCCGAGCACGGCCAGGGTCTCCAGGTTCGCATCGAGCAGGCTCGTGGAATAATCGGCCAGCCGGCGCGTCAGCCTGAGGATGACGGGGTAGAGGATCGCCGTAACGCCGAAAACGATGCCGACCACGATGAGAACGCTGCGCAGTACGGCCGCACGCTGCTCCGCCGCGGCTTCGGCGGAGATCGCGAAAGCCCCGCGCGCGTATCCCCTGACGGCACCCTGCCGGTCGACGAGCGGCACCACGCAGTAAAGAAAAGGGCTGTTTCCGGCCCGAAGCGTCCTGACTTCCACCTGGCCGGCGGCGGGAAAGGAAACCGCCTCCCCTCTCACCAGGGTCCCGGCCGGGGCGACCGCCTCATTTTTCGGGTCGGAACTCTCGGCAAACATCGCACCGGAACGGTCATAGAGCTGCACGAAAACGAAACTGCCCGAGCGGTAGCTCGCGGGGGTTTCAGCGGCGGTTCCCAGGGCTTGAAGCAGCGCGGCCGCGGGCGTCAGCCGCTGCTGATCGACGATGTCCAGCACCCGGCGAGTCAGGGCGGAGATCCCCTGTCGGGACGAGATCCGCCACCTCCTGCTGGAGTCGGTCCTTTTGGACGAAATACGTGAGCGCGCCGGCGGTCAGAGCGATCAAGAGGGCGGCCGATCCGATCCGAAGCAATAGCACGCGCTGCACGAACGTGCCGAGCCGGTGGACCTTCATCGCCCCGCCCCCTTCATGACCCCGGAAAATGACAGCGATGGCGGCGGCACCCTTGCCACATAGGTCCGTCCGCCGTTCCGGAATCCCGGTCACGTGTTTCGACTAATCCGTGTATTTCTTCATCAGGGCCTTTCTGGCTTCCTTGTATTCCTTTTCGCTCATGAGCCCTTTCTTATAGGCATCGTCCAGATCCTGCAGCTCCTTGCCCAGCGTGGTGGTGGTCGTCTGCTGCTTGACATCGGCGCCGCCGCCGCCGCACCCGAGCATGCCGCCGGAGAAAGCCATTAAAAGCACGATTGCCAGCACCCTCACCAACTGTGTCATTCCCACTCTCCTTTTTGGTTCCTGGGTTTACGGGTTTACGCCCCGCCGGTTGAACGCATCCTTTACACAATAGAACCGAAACATTATTAAACCGGCAGCCATATCCGCAACGGCCGTCATGCCGGGCTTGATCCGGCATCCACTCTCTCGCATGGATTCCTCCCGGACTTGATCCGGGATCCGCCGGAATGAATATGGGCATATCGAAATGCCGGAGTAATAAACCAAAATGGCCGTGGGTGCAATACCTTGAAAAAGAGAGAAATAAAACGGCAAGGGACGCCCGGCCGCATTTCACCGAAGCCGGCTTGACGTTGTCGGCGCGACTCGCTACGGTGAGCCGCAAACCCACTTCACAAGCCGGAGCAACCATGTCCATTGCGACCCTGTGGAACAAATGGCGGCAGAGGGGCGATGCCGCCGCGGCCGCCCGCGCGCAGAATGCACACCTGACCGATGCGATCGAGCGCATGGTTCAAAACAGTGACCCCGGGATCCGCAGCGTCCGGGGGTACCGGCAGCAGTTGCACCGGCCCGCCGCCGACGCGCTGGCATACATCGAGCGCCTCGTCGCCGTGGTCCCCGGACCCGTCGACCTGGCGCCCGGCCGCTGGGACAAGACCCCGCTGGCCCGCGCCCTGTTCACGGACCCGGCCGAGGCCGCCGGCCTGATCCAGGGATCAAGCGAGCTCAAGGCGTTTTTCAGCGCCCATCCCCAGGCCCGGGAGGCCATCGCCATCCTGACGGCGACGCGCAAGGAGCGCACCATTTTCGCCACGGCGCAGGAGGGCGAGATCGTGCGGCGCGACGTCCCGCAAGTGAGCGTCGAGTTCAGGGACCTGCGCATCGTCGCGCCGGCGGCCACCGAGGCCGAAGCCCGCAGGGAGCTCGAGGCCCGAACCCTTCAACTGCTGGCGGCCGGGTCTCTCCGGCACATGCTGGAGCGCCGTTCTCTCAGGGAGGAGCTGGCCGAGCAGCGCCGCATCCTCGAGATCAAGCTGAAAATCCTGCGCACCCGGGCGGACGCGCTGGAATGCACGCTGGCGTCCGACTGCGACCCGCCGGAGCCGGCCGAACCCGGCGCGGACATCCTGGCCGATGTCGACCGGCAGCTCGCGGCGCTCGCCCCGGAGTCGATGTCGGCCGACGCCCACTTGGAGTATCTGGCCGAGGTCCTGAACCACCCGGCGGAGGTCATGGAGGCCCGCGCCTTTTCGCTGAACCTCAACTGGATGGGCGTCAAGTCGCAAGAACCGACCCCGGGCAGCGCGCCCATCACCCTGGCGGAGCTGGAGATCAAGGGACGATTGAAACGCGTTGCAGTCCTGATCAGGGTCCCGCGGGCGGAGTGCCTCGTGACGTGAAGGGCGCCTGCTCGAGGGACTCGAAACGGACGGGGCACCGGTCAGCTCATGGTCTTCGGCTGGCCGGTGCTGGTCAGGACACTGCTCCACACCCAGCCCTCGGGGTCCACCTTCTTGCGTTCGGCAACCGCCAGCGGAATGGGTACGTGCGTGAAGGTGCTCATCCAGAAACCCACCACCATGTTGGTCCTGCCGGCCATGCCGGCATGCACCGCGTTCTGACCGAGCAGCAGGCAAAAGGCCGAATCGTAGGGGTTGGCCGGGACACTCCGGATCGTGTAACTGGGGTCGATGTATTTCAGGGTGGCCTCCAGGCCGGCCTGCTTGAAGTAGACGTTGATGCGCTCCTTCAAGAACACCCCGATATCGTTGAACCGGGCGTTGCCGGAGGCGTCCCGCTCCGCGGTCGCATGCATCAGATGCTGGCCGGCGCCTTCGGCCACCACGATCACCGCATGCCCTTTGCGTTCAAGACGCCCCCGCACGGCTTCCAGGAGCTTTTCCAAAGAGAACGGGACTTCCGGGATCAGACAGAAGTTGACATCACTGCGCGCCAGGGAGGCGTAAGTGGCAATAAAGCCGGACTCGCGCCCCATGAGCTTGACCATCCCGACCCCGTTGCGCGCCCCCTTGGCCTCGGAGTGCGCGGCGTCGATGGCCGCCACGGCCTCGGAGACGGCGGTTTCGAAGCCGAAGGAGCGCTCCACGCAGGAGATGTCGTTGTCGATGGTCTTGGGGATGCCGATGACGCTGATCTTCAGCCCCCGCCGCAGGACCTCCTCGGCAATCGCCTGGGCCCCCCGCAGGGTGCCGTCCCCGCCGACGGCAAAGAGAATCCCCAGGTTCATCCGGTCCAGGGTGTCGACCATCTCGCCGATGTCCTGGGGCCCGCGGGACGACCCCAATATCGTTCCGCCGTATTCGTGGATGCGGCTTACCGTGCCGGGGTCGAGGGCCACCGGGGCATGGCCGTGGCGATAGGTGAGCCCCTCGTAGCCGTACGGGAACCCGAGGACGTTTTTCACCCCGTAGTTGTGGAAAAGGCTCAGCACGAGCGCCCGGATGACGTCGTTCAGACCCGGGCAAAGCCCGCCGCAGGTGACGATCCCGCATTTGAGCTTCGAGGGGTCGAAGTAGATCTTCGACCGCGGGCCCGCCTTCTCGAAGCCCGGCAGCGGCTCCCCGCTCGCCATCGCGGCGCTGATCGCCCCTATGCTCGCGTGCAGGGACACCCGATCGTCGTCCGGCGCAAAGTGCACCCCCGAGAGGGGGGATTCGATGCGGCACGGCCCGAGACGCCGGATATCGAGTTCTTGAGGATTGAGCGGCATCGGTGGTGCGTCGACCCCCTTTTATCGTGGCGGTCACAAGAACATCCCGGTTGCCGGACGTCATTTTGTTACCACCGCTGATACCGCCATCCTCATTTCCGGAACATAAAAATGACAAGCGGTATCACCCGAAACGGGCTACCCATATGCTCACATCTTTGGCCTGAAAAGTAAAGCGGGTTTGAGGGTGCCCCGCAGTCACGCGGCGCGGGGTGCCTTCGCTGCTGCGGCTGAAGACGAATTAAATCGGGGGTTGAAAAACCCGGGCGGCTCATGTATAAGAGCAGATTATTTTAAGAGCCATCAAGTCGAACCGGCATGCCGCCACCCTACCCGGGATGGAAAAATGAAGCGCATCGCACTGTGCGGCACCCTTGGGGTGCTTTTCGCCCTGATCGCATTGGCGCAGGGTTGGGCCAATTCCCTGCCGATTGCCGACCGGGTCGTCATCCGCAAATCCGAGCGCAAGCTCTTCCTCGAAAAAGAGGGCCACGTCCTGCGCGAATACCCTGTTTCTCTGGGGATGAACCCCGTGGGGCACAAACAGCGCCGCGGCGACAAACGGACCCCGGAAGGCACGTATTTCATCAGCTACCGCCTGCCCGAGAGCATGTTCTACAGGTCGCTTCACATCTCCTACCCCAACCCGACCGACGTCCGGACGGCCCGAGGGAAGGGATACGACCCGGGCGGGCTGATCATGATCCACGGCCTGCCCGACGCCGCCGAAGGGGATGAGGAGGACTACATTCAGCGCGACTGGACCGACGGGTGCATCGCGGTCACCAACGACGCCATGGACCAGATCTGGAAGCTCGTCAAGAACGGCACCCCTGTCGAGATCCTGCCCTGAGCCGCCTCGCGGCGGGCCAAATGGGTGACGACCCCACCCCCGACCACCACCGCCGCGCCGTCATGCCCCCGGCCCCACGCCGCGGACCGGCCCGTCAGCCTCCCCCGCATCCCTGATCGTTCACCGGATCGTTTCTTTCGTTCAGCATCCGCAGCACTTCCTCGTCGCGATCATAGACATCGTCCCTGAAAAACAGGGTCCCGTCCTCCTCGACCAGCACCGTCATGTAGACGAGCATGATGGGCATGGGTTCCGACAAGCGGACCGTCTTGGGCTTCTTCGCGTGGATGGTTTGAAGGATCCGCTCCAGGCTCCATTTGACCGGGTCGTTCAGCAGCAGCTCCGCCAGCTCCAACGGCTTCTCCACGCGCACACAACCGAAACTGAAGGCCCGCTGCCTGTCTTCGAAGGCCTCCCGTTCCGGCGTGTCGTGCAGGAAGATCATGAATTCGTTCGGGAAAAAGAACTTGACGGCGCCCATGGGGTTGGTGGGGCCCGGCCCCTGGCGCAGCCGGTAAGGCAGGGTCCGGGCGGAGGTGGCCGCCCAGTCGATTCGCGCCGGATCGACCGCCTTTCCCCCGGCGCCGACGACCGTGAACCCTTGCCGCTTCAGGTATCTCCGGGTCCTTGCGCGCCTCCGGCAGAATGAGCGCATCGAGAACGCCGGGGGGAACGGTCCAGGTGGGGTTCAACACCAGGTGGTCGATCCGCGACCGGAAGGAAGGGGTCTGCCGGACCGGCCCCCCGACCTGGATGCGCGACCGCCACCTGATTTCGTGATCCCGGTAAAAGTAAACAAAAAAACCGGCGACATCGACAACCACGAACTTCGACGGGAGACGGTGAAGCACCCAGCGGGCCCGCTCGAGGTTGACCCTGATCTTGTCGATCCAGTGTGCGACCGGACGGTTGAGCTCGAGCAGGGCCGTTCGGTGAAGAGATGGGTCGATGCCGAGGTGGTTTCTGATTTTGAACCGGACGATGCCCAATTCCAGTTCATCGTCGAACAGCTCGGGATCATTGCCCGGAACGGTCAAATCCCCCGTGAGCAGAAGCCTCTCTCTTAAAAGCGCCACGTCCGGGCTGCGCTCGCCTTTGACGAACCGGGCATGTTCCGGGATGGGTCTCCACCCCCCGCTCCGCTGCAGGTCGCGGTACACCGCCAGCGCGGTTCTCAGCTTGAGATAGTAGGGGACCTGCGGCTTGAGGTCATCCAGGAAATCAAACACCTTTCCGGAGCGAATGGCAGCCAACAGCAAAGGGACGGGGTCGCGATCGGCAATCTTGGAACCGAAGCCCCACGCCGGGTTGAGGCCCCGGGGGTTCGCCTTGCCGTAGAAGAGATGGTAGGCGAGCCGGATGAAACTGTCGGTCAGCAGCAGATCCAAATTGGATGCCGCGTCGCTGTCGGTCTTGGCCGCCCCCCTGAGGCCGGCGCGCAGCCGCAGCAAATCTCCCAGGCGATAATCCTCGGGGTCGAGACCGTCGTCATGGACGGCGTAAATGGCTTTGAAAAGCTGGTCCAGGGTCTCGGGGTCGACCCACAGGGGTTGATTGCCGTTCTTGCGGTAGAGCTCCGTCAGGATCGGGATCGATGAAATGCCGACCCCCGCGGCCTGCCCGTAGCCGGCGGCGAGACATTTTCTTATTTTTTCCCCGATTGCCGCCGCCGAGGGCTGCGTCCGCCCTGCCGCGGGCCAGGCGCCCCCGAGCACCAACAGCGCGAGCAGAAGCGCAGCCGATCGGGAAAAGCGTGGTTTCGGGCTTGGGGCCTCGACAGGGCAGGGAAAAAATTTGAACCGGAGTTCCTTCATCCTGGATCGTTAAGCCCTCACCCGCACTTTCGATTCGCAACCACCGTGGTACCCCCTGGCGGGAAAAAGGAACGAGCAACCGGCTCCCCGGCACCATCTGCCGACCGGACCGGCCGTACCCGCCGCCTGGCACGCCCACCGCGATCTTACTGCATGTCCTCGGGCTGACCGGTGCTGGTCAGGACGCTGCTCCAGACCCAGCTCCGGGGGTTCACCATTTTGCGCTCGGAGACGGCCAGCGGGATCGGCACGTGGGTGAAGGTGTTCATCCAGTACCCCACGACGGTGTTGGTGCGGCCTGCCATGCCCGCGTGCACCGCGTTTTGCCCGAGCAGCAGGCAGAAGGCCGAGTCGTAGGCGTTGGCGGGCACCCCCCGGATGGTGTAACTCGGGTCGATGTACTTCAAGGTGGCGTCCATGCCGATGCCGTCGAAGTAGTCGTTGATCCGGTCCCGCAGGAACAGCCCGATGTCGTTGAATTTGACGTTGCCCGAAGCATCCCGCCCCCGGGTGTCCCCGGTCAGCTCCTGTCCGGCGCCCTCGGCCACGACGATCACCGCGTGCCCGCGGCTTTGCAGACGCTCCCGGACGACCTCGAACAGCCGCTCCAGATGTGAACGGCACCTCCGGGATCAGGCAGAAGTTGACGTCGCTGCGGGCCAGCGAGGCGAACACGGCGATGAACCCGGACTGCCGCCCCATGAGCTTCACCAGGCCGATCCCGTTGCGGGCCCCCTTGGCCTCGGCGTGCGCCGCGTCGATGGCCTTCACCGCCTCGGACACGGCCGTCTCGAAGCCGAACGAGCGCTCCACGAACGAGATGTCGTTGTCGATGGTCTTGGGGATGGCGATCACGCTGATCTTCAGACCCCGCCGCCGGATCTCCTCGGCGATGGCCTGAGCGCCGCGCAGGGTGCCGTCGCCGCCGACCGCAAACAGGATCCCCATGTTCATGCGATCCAGGGTGTCGACCATCTCGACGGTGTCCTGAGGCCCCCGGGACGACCCCAGGATGGTCCCGCCGTATTCGTGGATGCGGCTCACGGCCTCCGGGTTAAGCTCCATGGGGGCGTGTCCGTGGTGGTGAGTGAGCCCCTCGAAGCCGTAGGGAAACCCGAAGACGGTTTTGACCTTGTAGTTGTGGAACAGGCTCAAAACGATGGCGCGGATGACGTCGTTCAACCCCGGGCACAACCCTCCGCAGGTGACGATGCCGCACTTCAGCTTGGAGGGGTCGAAGAAAATTTTCTCCCGCGGACCGGCCTTCTCGAAAGCCAGGAGCCCCTTTCCGCCGTCCAGCATCGATTTGAGGAGGTCCGGGTTCGAGTGCAGGACCACCCTTTCGCCGTCGTTTATGAACTGAATGCCGGCGACGGGGCTTTGGATGCGGCACCCCCCGATCCTCTGGACTTCGAAATCGTCTGGTTTCAGTTCCATGGTCTCAATGACCGATGCGCTTCTCGCCGCAGAACACCATCAATTCGGATTCCTTGTCGACACAGGCGAGGGTCATGTTGAGGGCTTTTCCCATCTCGGCGGCAAGCGCGGTCGGCCTTGACATGCTGATCAGAATCGGCAGACGCGCCCTGGCCGCTTTCTGGACCAATTCAAAGCTGATCCTTGAGGAGAGAACGAGAAGGACGGCCTCGGGCAGCTTCCGGTTGACAAAGACCTTCCCGATGGCCTTGTCGAGCGCGTTGTGCCGGCCGACATCCTCGGCAAAAGAGATCACCTCCAGCTGGTCGTCAAATATCATCGCCGCGTGCGACCCCCTCGTCCTGCGGTAGAAACTCTGGTTTTCCGAAAGCTTGCCGATGCAGTCGAGAATGCGGTTGATTTCAACCCTGAGGGCCGTTTTCGGCCGGAGTCAATACCTGATAAAGATCCTTGACCATTTCCTTGCCGCAAATGCCGCAGCTGGTCTGGCTGACAAAGCCTCGCTGCTCTCGAGAAGATCGTGTATTTTTTCGCGCCGCTCGGGCTTGAGCCGGATCTCGACGACATTCGGGTCGAGATCCGCGCAGTGCCCGAGGGTGAGGAAGTCGTCCGGGGAGTCCGCAATCCCCTCACCGAGGCAGAACCCGGCCGCGTGGAACAACTCCTCCCCGGGGGTTCTCATCACCACGGAATAAGGCTTGCCGTCGATGCGGATCAACAGGGGTTCCTCCCCGATCAACTCGTGGGTCCCCGTTCGGGTCCCCCCCTTGTCGAACCGGATCACCTTGTGGGAGGCGGTGTTTTTAATGGTGGCGTCCAATGGTCAACGATCCTTGCGTACGGGATGTGTCCGCGCTTTCGCGGGCAGCCGTAAAAGCCGCCGGCCGGCCGGCTGCCTGACCCGGTTTTGGGATTGGGGATTTTCCGTCGGATGCGGGTGAGCGGTCAGGACCCCGGCTCATTCCCCCGGCCCGTTTTGGCGCTCGGGCGGGGGAGGCGTCAGTGAATGCGTCAAGGCAAACGCCGCTTGCAGATAGGATGTGGGGCAAAGCGGAAAGCACTCTTTGCAGTCCCAGCACACCTTGGAGGCGATCTCCGGGATGAAATTGATCTCTTTTCGGATCCCCCTGTCGACAAACCCGACGGCGTTCTCCTTCTTGATCTCGGCACAGTATCTGACGCAGAGGCCGCAATGAATGCAAAACGAGGTCTCTTTCTGAAAACGGTCTCTGTCGGCCCCATATTCCTTGGCCAGCTCCTTCAGCTCCGGGGCATCCGGGGCATGGGCCATCAGCAGCTCGATGATCATTTTGCGGATTCGGTCGATCTTGGCGGATCCTGGTTCTGACCACGAGATTTTCCGCCACCGTGTAGACGCAGGCGACAGCGAGGTTGGTCCAGCCGCGGGCTTCCACTTCGACCGTGCACAGCCGGCAGCCCCCATGGGGCTCCAATTTTTCGTGGTGGCAGAGCGTGGGGATTTTGATCCCGGCGCTCCGGGCGGCCTCCAGGAGGGTCATCCCCTCTTTGGCCTGGACTTCTTTTCCGTCGATCTGCAAAAGGATATCGCTCATTTTTCCTTGCTCTTTCTGGTGATCATTCTTTCTTCTTCAGGGATCGGAGGCGGAACGGGCGCGCCGGAAATTTTCTTCACCGCGGCAAAGCGTGAAGGGCAGACTTCGTGGCAGGTCCCGCACTTGGTGCACTTCTCCTGGAGGACCACATGGATTTTGTTTTTACCGCCTGAAATCGCGTCGGCCGGGCACTTCCGGGCGCAAATCATACAGGCCGTGCACCGGGCAGGGTCGATGTGATACGCGATCAGCTCCTTGCAGGACAAGGCCGGGCACTTTTTCTCCTTGATGTGGGCTTCGTACTCGTCTCTGAAGTAGCGCAGCGTGCTCAGAAACGGGTTGGGGGCGCTTTTGCCCAAGGCGCACAGGGAGGCCTCGCAGGCCACCTCGGAGAGCCCTTCCAAAAGCTCGATGTCGCCCTCCTTGCCCTCCCCCCGGGTGATGCGGGTGAGGATCTTCAGCATCTGCCGCAAGCCCTCGCGGCAGGGGACGCATTTGCCGCACGATTCATCCGTGAGGAAGTCGATGAAGTACCTGGCCACATCGACCATGCAGGTATCCTCATCCATGACGATCATCCCGCCCGAGCCCATCATCGAACCGGCTTGCGTGAGTTCGTCGAAACCGACTTCCAGGTCCAGCAGCGCCTCGGGGATGCATCCCCCGGACGGCCCCCCGGTCTGCACGGCTTTGAACCGCTTGCCGCCCGGGATTCCGCCGCCGATCTTGTAGATGATGTCCTTCAGGGGCATGCCCATCGGGACTTCCACGAGCCCGGTGTTGGTGATCTTGCCGACCAGGGAGAAAATCTTCGTGCCTTTGCTTTTTTCCGTGCCCAACCGGGTAAACCAGTCGGCGCCCTTGTTGACGATCAGCGGCACATTCGCCCATGTCTCGACGTTGTTGAGCACGCTGGGTCTTTCCCACAGGCCCTTGATGTTGGATCGGACGTACTTCGGCCGGGGTTCCCCCGCCCGGCCTTCCAAGGCCGTCATCAGGGCGGTGGACTCACCGCAGACGAAGGCACCGGCCCCCTGGTGGACGATCACCTTGAAATCGAAGCCCGAGCCGAGGATGTTCTTCCCGAGAAAACCATACTCCTCGGCCTGCTTGATGGCGATGTGCACGTTCTCCACCGCCAGGGGGTATTCCTGGCGGACGTAAATGTAGCCCTCCCGGGCGCCGATGGTATAGCCCCCGATGATCAGCCCCTCGAGGACCGAGTGGGGGTTGCCTTCGAGGAGCGCCCTGTCCATGTAGGCCCCGGGGTCGCCCTCGTCCGCGTTGACGATCACATATTTGACGTCGTCCGGGGCATTGCGGGACCCTTCCCACTTTCTGCCCGCCGGAAAACCGCCGCCGCCTCGGCCTCTCAGGTTGGATTTTTTGACTTGCTCCAGCACCTGGTCGGAGGTCATCTCGCACGAGGGCCTTGGCCAAGGCCGAATAACCGCCGATGGCGAGATAGTCGTCGATCTTCTTGGGGTCGATCGCGCCGTTTGAGCCGAAAACAAGCCGCTCCTGGTGCTTGTAGAAGGGGATTTCGGATTCGTGAACGATCTTTTCCTTGGTGCCGGGCTCGGTGTAGAGCAAGCGCTCGATGACCTTCTTTTCCTTCATGGTCCGGGAGACGATTTCCGGGACATCCTTGGGCTCGATTTGGAGATAACAGGTTTCCTCGGGGTGGATGACGATGATGGGGCCCCGCTCGCAGAACCCGTGGCAGCCGGTCCTGCGGATGTCCACCGCGGCGCTCAAGCCCTGGTTCTTGATCTCCTCTTCGAGGCTCGCAGCGACTTCGCGGCTGCCTGAAGCTTGGCACGCAGACCCGGAACAAAGGGTGATACAGGGTTTGTTCGGGTCTCTCTGCGACAGGATACCCTTTCGGAGCGCTTCCAGTTCCGATGGTGACTTTATCCGCGACATGGCATCATCCTACTCATAGTTTTTCAAGACGTCGGCCGCCCCGGCCGGCGCCATCTTGCCGTGGGTCTTGCCGCCGATTTCCATCACCGGTCCCAGGGCACAGCAGCCGAGGCAGTTGACGGTTTCCAGGCTGAACTTCAGATCCAGGTCCGTTTCGCCGGGTTTGATCCCCGTCAGTTCCTGCACCGTGTCGAGAATGCGCGACGCGCCGCGGACATGGCAGGCCGTGCCCATGCAGATGTGAACCCGATGGCGGCCCTTGGGGACCAAACTGAATGCCTTGTAAAAGGTGGCGATGTGCTGGATCCGGGTCAGGGGGACCTGCAATCTTTCGCCGACCCGCTTTAGCGCCTCCGTGGGAAGCCAATGATTTTCGCTTTGAATCTCAAGCAGTATCTGGATGAGCGCGCTGGCTTCGCCCTGATATTTGTCTATGATCTGATCGACTCGCCCGTTGTCCATAATCGTTTTCCTCACTTCTTTGCCTCTGACCAAGAGATCAAGCCCTTCCACCTTGGGCGAGAACATAGCATTTGCGGCCGACATCGTAGCGGACCAGCCCCTGCCGCGACGAGCTCTTCATGTGCCGCGACACCTCCGAGGGGGTCAGTCCCACAAGCTCGGCGATTTCCCCGGTGGACAGGGGGCTTTGCTTCAGGTGCAGCAGGATTTGGCTGACCGACAACTTGTCGATGATCAATTCACGAATCAGCCGATCGACCTCGTCGCTGGTGAAAAACCGGTGATACTCCGCCTCCGACTTGAAAGGCGCCCTCAGCTTCTCCCTTTCGACCAGCTTGATGTAGGGGACCAGTTGGGTGGCCGCTTCGAGCTTCAATTTCAGTACATTTGCCTCGATGCCCTCGCTTTGGCCGAGAGGCCCGATCTCCTTCACCTGCTTGACGAATGCATTCGAGACTTCGGCAAGACGCAGGCCGTCGCTCGAGGACATGAATTCGATCCTCAGCCGTTCCGGATCGAGGCCGATGTGCTCCATTATTTTTTTGCACAGAAACACATTGCCCAAGGCGTCGTAATTGCCGTGGGTGATGTAATTGCACTCATTCAGGCGGCAGCCGCCGATGAGCACCCCGTCCGCCCGATTGGAGAAGGCCCTGAGTATGAATTCCAGGTCGACTCTGCCGGAACACATGACGCGGATCAGCCTGATGTCGGGCGAATATTGCAGTCTGGAAACTCCAGCCAGGTCAGCAGCGCCGTATGCTCACCAGTGGCAGACGAAACTCAATATTTTTGGCTTGAAATGTCAGTCGGGTGCTCATTCGTCCTCAACTCCTTCGTTTGGTAGTCCCGGCCTTGCTCCACTCGAGTCAGTTCCGCACGTCTCCGGCCGTCGCCCCCATCCGTCTATGGGGAGGTCTCTTCCTCCGGAAACGCCGCGTCGATTTGGCCCAAGAGCTCCTCATCGGTGAAGTGTTTCAGGAAGATGGCGTTGGTCGGGCATTTTGCGGTGCAGACCCCGTCCCCTTTGCAGAGAACGGGGTTGACCCAGGCCTTTCTGCCCTGTGATGTCTCACGAAAATCGATGGCACCGTAGCTGCAGGCGGTGATGCAGGCCCCGCACGACACGCAGTCGCTGTCCTTCACCTCGCAAACGGAGCCTGAGACCGTGACGATTTCATGGGAGAGCAGGGTCAAGGCCCGGCTGGCGGCGCCATATGCCTGGTTGATCACCTCCGGGATGTGCTTGGGGTAGTGGGCCGTCCCGCACAGGAAAACGCCGTCCGTGACGAATTCAACCGGCTTTAACTTGACATGGGCTTCTTTGAAAAAGCCGTCCGGCCCCAGGGGGACCTTGAACAATTGAGCCAGTTCACTGTTCCCCGCGCCGGGAATGACCGCGGCGGCCAGCGAAAGGAAGTCGGCATCGATGGCCAGTTCCTTGCCCAAAATGGGGTCGTTCACGCAGACCCTCAACACCGGCCGGCCCTCCGGCGTGAGCGGCTTCCACCCGGGGCTTGGCATCGGGCTCGAAACGGATGAATTTGACATCGCTGTCTGACGCTTCACGGTAGTAATCTTCCGCGAACCCATAGGAGCGGATGTCCCGGAAGAGGATGTAGATGTCCATCCGGGGATTGATCTTTTTCAGTTTCAGGGCGTTTTTGATGGACTGGTTGCAGCAGATCCGGGCGCAGTAATTGCGATCTGCCTGCCGGCAGCCGACACACTGGATCATCACCAGGCTCTGGGAGCTCAAAAGCCCTTCATCGCCCTTGACGATCCGCGCCTCCAGCTCGAGGTTGGTCATCACCCTGTCGTCTTCCCCGTACAGGTATTCGCCCGGGCGTGTGGGCTTCGGCGCCGACGGCGATGACGGTGGCGCCGTGTTTGATCTCCGTGTGCCCTCTTTCCGATGTCACCGTGGTCAGGAAATTGCCGACATAACCGGTGGCCTCGGTGATGGTGGCATCGGTATACACATGGATCAAGGGGTGCTGATAGACCTGGCGCACGAGATCGCGCACGATATGCCTGAACATCCATCCCATCGAGGGTGTAGTGGATGTTTCTGGCCATGCCCCCCAGCTCCGAGTCCTTTTCCAGCAGGTAACACCCCGTGCCCCTGTTTGGCGATGGAGAGCGCGCAGGTCATGCCGGCCAGGCCGCCACCCACCACCAGCGCCGACTTGTTGACCGGCAGATCGATTTCCTGCAAAGGCTCGAGGTGGCAGGCGCGGGCGATCGCACATCCGGGTGATGTCCTTGGCCTTTTGGGTGGCCTCTTCCTTTTCGCGCGCGTGGACCCAGGAGCAGTGCTCCCTGATATTGGCCATCTCGAAGTAGTGCTGGTTGATACCCGCCTCCCGCAGCGTGTCCCGGAACAGCGGCTCCAGCGTCCTGGGGGAGCAGGCCGCGACCACCACGCGGTTGAGCCCTTTTTCGCGAATCGTCGCCGCGATCGACTGGGCGGAATCGGTCGCGCAGGAAAACAGCTGTTCCTGGGCGTGCACCACGTTGCCCAGGGTCAGGGAGTAGTCCACCACGGAGGGGACATCGACCACCCTGCCGATATTGGCGCCGCAGTGGCAGACAAAGACCCCCACCCGGGCCTCTTCTTCGGAGACATCCTTTTCCGGGGGGTAGACCCTTTCCCGGGAGAGCTTGCCGCGCCGGTAGTCGAGGAATTCACCGCACTGGGAACCGGCCCCGCTGGCGGAAAAAACCGACTCGGGGATGTCCATGGGGCTCTGGAAGGCCCCGCTGACGAAGACCCCGGGCCGGGTGGTCCGCATGGGGTTGAGGGGCGTCGTTTTGCAGAAATGGTGGGAATTGAGCTCGATACCGAACTTGCGCGCCAGACCCTCATAGTCGGCCGGGGGGTTCAACCCGACGGACAACACCACCATGTCGAACTCTTCTTCGATGACGCCGGCGTCGGGGGTGGCGTATCGGACAAACACATTCCTGCTTTCCGGGTCCTCTCTGACAATGGAGACATAGCTTCTGATGAAACGGGTGTCGGGCAGCTGCTCCGCTCTTTGGTAAAAGGTCTCGAAGTCCTTCCCGTAGGAGCGGATGTCGTTATGGAATATCGTGCACTCCGCCTCCGCGTTATGATCCTTGGTCAGAATCACCTGTTTTTGAGTGTAGGTGCAGCACACGGCGGAGCAGTAGCTGTTGTTGCCCGGGGTGACCCGCCGGGAACCGATGCATTGAATCCAGGCGATTTTATGGGGGTGCTTCCGGTCGGAGCCGCGCAGTACCTGACCCTCGTAAGGCCCGGTGGCGCACAACAGCCTCTCGAAGTCCATGCTGGTGACCACGTTCTGCATCTTGCCGTAGCCGTACTCCTCGCACACCTTGGGGTCGAACGGCTCGAGGCCGGGGGAGAGGATGATGGCGCCGACGTTGACATCGATCTTCTCCGGTTTTTGCTGAAAATCGATGGCTTTGTTCTTGCAGACGTTTTCGCAGATGCGGCACTTCTTCTCTTTCAGGTAAAGACAGCTCTGATCGATGTAGGCGACGAGCGGAATGGCCTGGGAAAAGTAAATGTGGACGGCCTTGTTCTGCGATATCTCCTGGTTGAATTTGTCCGGGTAATGAACCGGGCAGTACTCGGCGCAGGTCGCACAACCCGTGCACTTGTCCTCGATGATGTACCGGGGGTTCTTGACCAGCGAAACCCTGAAATCCCCCGCCTCCCCTTCGACACGCTCGACTTCAGTGTGCGTCAGGACCTCTATGTTCGGATGCCGGCCGACCTCGACCAGTTTGGGCGAGAGTATTCACATGGAACAGTCATTGGTCGGAAAGGTCTTGTCGAGCTGGGCCATGTGGCCGCCGATGGCGGGGGCCTTCTCGATCAGGTACACCTTGAACCCCGAGGCGGCAAGATCGAGGGAGGCCTGAATGCCGCTGATCCCGCCACCCACGACCATGACATCCCCAAAATTCCTGTCTACAAGAGTTTGGCGAAGCTGTTGGACTTTTTCTTGTAGCCCCTGTTCTTTTTCCACTTTCTATCCCCTCATCAGGTTTCTGGTGATGAAAACCGTTCTAAATCACTTCGGCGATGATCTCCGTGATGTCCTTTACCTCAAGGCTTTCACGATCCTCCAGGGTCAGCCTGCTCTCCTCGAAATGGGTGATGCAGTACGGGCAGGAAGTCACGAGCACCTCGGCCCCGACGCCCTCGGCCTGCTTGATTCTGAGATCGGAGAAGCGTTCCCCCTTCAGCGTCTCCATCCAGATCCGGCCGCCTCCGCCGCCGCAACACAGACTGGCCACGCGCGTGTCCGGCATCTCCCTCAGCTCAACCCCCCCTATTTTCCCCAGGACCTCCCGCGGCGCGTCGTACACGCCGTTGTGCCGACCGAGATAACATGGGTCGTGATAGGTCACTTTCTTGACGAGTTCCTTGTCGAGCTCGAGCCGGCCCTCGTCGATGAGCTCGGATACGAATTGGGAGATGTGAACCACCTCGAATTTCACGCTGAACTCGGGGTACTCGTTTTTGAAGGAGTGGTAGCAGTGCGGGGAGGAAACGAGGATTTTCTTCACGCCATGATCGATAAAGGTCTTGATGTTTTCCCGGGCCAGGCGTTTGAACAGTTCCTCATCGCCCGTCTTGCGGATGCTTTCGCCGCAGCAGTTCTCCTTGGTCCCCAGGATCCCGAAATCCACCCCGGCCCGGTTGAGGATGCCGGCGGTGGCTCGCGCGACTTTTTTCAATCTCGGGTCGTAGCAGAGGTAGCAGCAGGGGAAGTACAGGACGTCCATCCCCTCGGTGAAGGTCTTCACCGCAAGGCCTTCGGCCCAATCGGCCCGTTTTTCCCGCTTTTCATTCAGGGGATTGCCCTCCGCCGTGAGGCTTGCGCTCACCCCGCGGACGGGGCGGACGGAAGTGGGAAAGACCCCATATTCGGTGGCAATCCGGCGCAGGGAGACCCCGGATTCGATTTGTTTGACGTCCCGGGGGCACTGCTGCGGGCATATTCCGCAAGTCGTGCATCGCCAGATGGTGTCATTTTCGATGTCCGTCAAGCCGAACGTGGCTTCACGGATGATCTTGCGCATGCTGAAGGTGCTCACCCGGTTCCACGGGCAGACCGCATCGCACAACCCGCACTGGTAGCACCTTTTGAACGCTTCGCCGCCGTTCGCTTTGATGGCGTCTATGATCTCTTTATAGTCGGCTACGTTTTCCACTGGCTTATCGAACCTCTTCTCGCGCTTTGGTGATTAGCCCTTCTTTGACATCCGGGCAATGGTGTCCAGCAGTTTCTCCAACCCGTATTTGTCGGCCAAGGATTCCAACCCGACTTCCAGATCCTCCTGCTCCTCCTGCTCCTCGACTTCCTCCTCCCGTTCCTCGTACGTCAGGGCATCCACCATGCACCACTTGACGCACAGGGGCTCTTCTTCGCCTTCGCACATGTCGCATTTGAGGGGAAGACCCGAATCGGGCTCTTTGAAATCGCCCCGGGAGGGGCAGGAGGCCCGGCAAAAGGCGCACTCCTCGTATTCTTTGCCGTCGATCGTGTACTTGTTCCGGCCCATGCACTCGGCCGGCGCATGCTCGCCCGCGTGCACCGGCACATAGATGTCCTTCAACGGGTCGTGAATGACCCGGATACGGGATCGCGCCGGGTTGTTGCTGCTGTATTTCGGCGCCGCGTGAAAAGCGGAACAGATCAGCTCGCACGCCCGGCAGCCGTTGCATTTATCGACGTCGATTTTTATCGATTTGACTATTTTCTTTTTTTTCTCGCCTTTCAAGGTTCGCGCCCTCCACTCTGTTTCTTCTCTTATTCCGCCGAAGTTGCCTGGGGTGAAGCACCCTCGTCGTCCGTCAGGATTCCCCTCCGCACGAACTCCTCGCTCACGTAATCCAAACCCAATTCATGCAGGGACTCCTTGGTGGGGATGCCGTCGTCGTTCCAACCCTTGAATTGGTAATACGTGTCCAGGAGCTCCTTTTCGAGCTCGGGGAATCGTTTCTTCCAATGGTTCTCCGGGGGCTTCTCGTCTTTTCTCCGCATACCCGTCTGATATTAATGGCCCTGACCAAGGTCCGGTATCTCTTGGTGGCCTGGGTCAGTTTGTCTTCATCCATGTCGATCCCGGCGCCGGCCGAGATGAACTTCGGGTAGTTGTGGATGTGATACGGAGGTTTCAGGGGAAACGACGACAAGCCGGCGCACATCCCGAGGGCGTCGTCGATGTAGTGCATCCGCTCCTGCCAGTCGACGATGTCGCAGCACATCTCGACCGTCGGGTAATAGGGGATCGAGTTTTCCCCGCGCGGCTCCCAGTCCAGAAAATACTGCTTGAACTTCTCGTCCGGGACCTGGAACCAGTCCTTGACGAATTCCTCGCGCTCCTCGCGCGTCATAAAAGGCGCCTGCGGGAACTGCCCTTCGATCTGGGTGATGTTGATCTTCTCGCCGGTCGAGTACATGAGGAAATAGATGGGATTCAGCATGGAGAGCTTGAGCGGCAGCTGCTCGTGTTTTTTGATGTTGTTGTGCGCATAGGCTTCCGCGCCCTTGCCGATCTGCTTGGCCGCCCAGTAGGTGCCGTTGGCCAGCACATCCCCGATCCCTTCCCGCCGGACGATCCGGTCCAGCAGCCAGTAAAACCTCTCCCCGTTGTCGGCCGGCAGCCCGGCCATGTCCTCGTCGGTCAGAATGCCGTCTTCGTAAAGCTCGAGGCCGAAGGCCATCACCTGCGGCGCCGAGTAGCCATCCACGCCGTACTCCGTGGCCTTTTGGGCGATGGTCAGGCCGAATTCAAGGTCGGTCATGGAGGCCATCGTATAGGTCAGCTTCGAGAAGCATTTCATCATGTAGGTGGGCATCCCCGGCGCGGAAATGGTGGCCCCGCATTTCATCGGGCAGTTGTAGCAGCTGATCAGCCGCGTCCGCATCCGGTCCAGCGTCTCCGTCCACTCCTTGGCGACTTCCTTGTTCCAGAAATCCTTGCGGCGGTGGCGTGAATTCCCCCACATGAAATTTTCGGTGTGCCATTTCTCATCATGCACCTTCATTTCCTGCGGCGATCCCAGGCCGGCCAGAATGGGCATGACCCCCGGGATCGGGTTTTGGTTTCGAAATTTGATGTAGGTCATCACTTCGTTGCAGAGCTCCAGGAATTCCGCCGGCCGCGCGACGGTGATGTCCTTTGTCCCGCGGACAACGATGGCCTTGACATTCTTGTCCCCCATGACGGCGCCGATGCCGCCCCGGCTGGCGCTGGACCGGCCCTGTTCGATGGAGGCAAAGTAGACCCTGTTTTCGCCGGCCAGGCCGATGGACGCCACCTGGGCTTTCGGCTCCTTCAGCTCCTTGCGAATGAGTTCGGCGGTTTCGACGGCGCCTTTACCCCGCAAATGAGAAGCGTCCCGTATTTCCACTTTGTCGTTGTTGATCCACAAATAGACCAGATCGGGGGACTTGCCGCGCAGGATCACTTTGTCATAACCGGCATATTTCAACTCCGGTGCCCAGAATCCCCCCATCATCGAAAAGGCCATCAACTGCGTTTGAGGCGAAATGGTGGAAACGATGGTGCGGTTACAACCGGTGGCCGGTGTGCCGCACAAAAGACCGGCGCCGAATATGAGCAGATTATCGGGAGAAAAAGGTTCGACTTCGGGGGGACCCGATCCCACAGTATCTTGGCGTTGGTACCCAGGCCCCCCAGATAAAGCTCGGTGTCCTTGGGGTCGGTGGCCACCCTTTCGATGTTGCCACGGGTTAGATCGATTTCCAGATTGATCCCTGTCTCTGCGTACCTCATTTTTTTCCCCTTCTAGGTTGCCTGAATCCTTGGCGTACTTTTTGATCACGCATGGGTTGCAGGCACTTAGCTCAAATGAACCTTCACCTGTCGGGTGAAGGTTCAAATCGTTTTCGATTCCGGACTTGCGGTTCATATCGCATTCAGAGCCGGCTTTCCATCAGTCGATGCGAATTATTTTGACATGCTTGCCTACCCAATCCAATGGCAGGTAGACCCGGCCGGTGTTCCCGCTCGATTTGACTTCCTTTTCGATCAGCTCTTCCCCGAAGACCCCGAACTTGGTCTTGGGGGTATCGTCGCGGGCTTCCGGCCTCCCGCCGGGCACTTCCAGGTTTATTTCTTTTTTCGGGGAGACCATATTCTTCCCTGACCGCGGGAATAAATGGAGTTCCTTCCGGCCCGCATCCAATGACATTCCCCGGTGGGTTCCAGCCAAGTTCCCGATGACTGGGGGGATCATCCACAACAGGCGAATCCGTGGTTATTTTTACCGATGACCGGCGTTGGCCCCATGATCGGCGACAGCAGATCAATGGCTATAAGGTAACTATAATTTAGCTATATCGTATTTATAGAGAGTTGCCATAAGTCTGTCAAGGAAAAAACTCGGCGGGAAATGGGGAAAGGAAAACAAATTGGGGACGTTCGTGCAGAACATGAATAACAACTGCCCGCCTATCTGCGATGCAGCACTCCACGGTCACGCGGCGATCCACCTAAGGTTTCACCTTCCGGCTGCACAAGCGCCTATGTGATAGCTCACGGGCGTTGACGGGATGGGATGGACCGGGAACCGGTGCGCCGGAAAAGGGATTGAGGCAGTTCATCGACAGCGCCGCCGGCGGCGGTGCTGTGGGTTTGGTGGTTGCCGCCATGTTCTCGACAAGCCCGTCGCCGTCTAGATCGGCAACGGCCGACCAGTGCTCCGCCGGGGTCCTGCGGCTTTGATGGTACCGAACGGGCACCCGGCTTTCAGCCTCAGAAGGCCGTCTCCCCATGCGCTGCCGTAGACGATTTCAGGGTGAAGCGCCAGGCGCAGTACCACTCCTGTGGGTGCGGGTCAGGCGGGCAGCCGATGCACTCGGTTAGGATCCGGTCGTCGATGCTGCGGGCGAAATAGGTGTACTCGACAAGGCCGGCGGACTTGCACGGGTAGTCCTCCAACCCCTTGCGCTTGCGGGCGGACTGGACCCGGCACTCGTCCATGCGGAAAACGAGACTGTCGGGCCCCTCATCGAAGGCCGACTGGATGTTGATCTGAGAGTAGATCCGCAAGCCCAGGGCGCGTTTCAGCCCCGCCAGCCCCGGCCGTTCGGGCAGCTTCAACAACCGCTTGATGGACCAGGCCTCCACGGGCGAAAACTGGGCCCAGACGGAGTCGTTGCAGCGCTTGGCGTCGTTCATCCCGTCGGCGAATTCCACCGCCTGGAACCAGACCCCGTCGTTGGCCAGCCAATTGGCGCACAACCCTTCCAGAACCCCTTTCAGCTCTTCGCGGGGCATGGCGACCAGCGCCTTGGGCAACCCGTTTTCAAGTTCGAAGCCGAACAGTTTGGCAGAGACGCTTGAGCTGGATCTCGAAGCTGCGCTCCGATGCGTTTTTCAGCACCTCCAGCGCCCGCGCCGTCCCCATCTGGTGCCGCACCTCGGTGAACCACAGACCGTAGTGCAGGAGGGAGCGGTGGAGCACATCCAGCACAAACCGGGCCATTTCCTCGCGGCTGAGATCATCGACCTTTTCAGCATCCACACCCATCAGCCCCTCTATGCGGTCACCGGGCGACGGGCATGGCGCAGCGGGACTGAACCCGCCCTTCCTGCGCGGCGTGCATCTCACCATCGGCGCCATGCCCCGTGCCGGTGTTTACTTGGCCCGGTATTTCTCGGGCAGGTTCGCCTCTTTCCCCCAGTCGGCCGGGAATTTCTGGCCGGCCGCTTCGCCGAGTTTCTCCTTGAGCTTTTTCGAGCCCGGGCGGGCGTACTTCAGGTGGCCCTCCTTCAGGGTGCGGCCGTTGATCGCGGCCTCCGAGCGCAGACGGATCCCGACGGTTCTTTCCATCTGCCGGCCGAGCCACAGGACCCGGTCCACGTCGTAGCCGTGCTCGATGCCCATCTCGTCGATCTGCACCAGCATGTCCTCCAGGCAGGTCAGCCCGACGTAGCGCGGGTCGTCGTAGTAGTATTCCCCGGTGCCCGGCACCGGGCAGTCGTCGAGGAAGTTGGCCGGCTGGCCGCCCAGCCCGCCCAGGGTGGCCTCGAAGTGGGTGATGCCGGCCTGCAGGGCCGCCAGCACCGAGGCGGAGGCCACGCGCTTGGTTTCGTGAAAGTGGGCGATGTGCAGGCTCGGTGTCCGGGATCGCGTCGAGGATCATGGAAAAGTAGCGGTAGACCTCGGGGCGGAGGCGCTGCCGTCGTGGTCGGCGTGCTCGATGTCGCGGCGCCGATCTCCAGCCAGCGCTTGGTGAACTCGACGGCGTCCTTCAGCTCGGTGGCGCCGGCGATGGGGCTGCCCCAGATGGTGCTGACCGTGCCGCACATCTTCATGCCGGCGTCGTTGCACTTCTTGATGGCGCGCTCGCCCTCCTTCCAGTACTCGCGGCAGGGTGCGTCCCGGAGTTGGCGAAGTGGTGCTCCTCCTCGGTGGAGACCATCATCAGCAGCCGGTCCGGCCCGACGCCCTTCTGGCGCAGCTCGATCGCCCGGTCCACGCCCGGCTCGCGGATGGTGACCGCCGTGATGCAGACGTCGTCGATGTTGATGCCCTTCTTGGCGCAGCGCTCCCTGAACCGGTCGCTGCGCAAGATGGGCCAGCAGCTCCTCGGCGTCGCTGAACTGCGGCATGAGGTAGGGGTTGCCGAGGTTGGTGACCTCGATGTTCCGGCAGCCGGCGAAGATCAGTCTCCTCGGCGTAGAAGATCTTGGCGCGGGTGGAGATGAACTTTTCCAGGTGCTGGAACCCATCGCGCACCGTGATGTCGCCGATGGTCACTTTCCGGGGCATGCGGGGGAAGATTTTCCAGTAATCGTATTCGGTCATTGCAGTGCTCCTTTGCAAGTAGGGTTCAAGGGTTCAAGGGTTCAAGGGTTCAAGTGAAAGACTTGGAAAACCGACGATTCGAGTGAGGAAGCAGGCCCGCTTGTTGATCCTGGTAAAGGCTTAGGCCCTGGCTGCTATCAGAGTCTCTTCCTTGCAACTCACTCGACCCCTTGACACCCTTTTCTTTACTTACCTTTGTACACCGGCTTGCGCTTCTCGCGAAACGCCGCCAGGCCCTCCAGACGGTCCTCGGTGGGGATGGTCACCCAGTAGGCGTTCGACTCGATCGCCAGTCCCGTGGCGATGTCGGTCTCGAGCCCGTGGTTGATGGCGTACTTGGCCTGCTCGATGGCGATCGGCCCGGTCTCGCAGATCATGGCCGCCATTTTGCGGCACGCGGGCAGAAGTTCCTGGGGCGCGCACACCTGGTTGACCAGACCGATCTGCAGGGCCTCCTGCGCGTCCACACGCCGGCCGGTGAAAATGAGCTCCTTGGCCTTGCCCCGGCCGACCAGCCGCGGCAGCCGCTGGGTGCCGCCCGCCCCCGGGATGATGGCGAGACGCGTCTCGGTCAGGCCCATGGTGGCCCCGGTCGAAGCGATCCGGATATCGGATGCCAGCGCCAGTTCCGTGCCCCCGCCGAGGGCGATGCCGTTTACGGCGGCGATCACGGGCTTGTTCAGCTGCTCGATGGCGGTGAAGAGATTGCGGATGGTGAAGATGAATTCCCGGACCTGATCGGGCGACAGGGTGGCCCGCTCCTTGAGGTCCGCACCGGAACAGAAGGCCTTTTCGCCGGCGCCCGTGATGACGACCACCCGGATGTCGCGCCGGAACCGGTAGCCCTCGATGGCGTCGCGCAGCGCGAACAGCAGGGGAAAACTCAGGGAGTTCATGACCTCGGGCCGGTTCAGGGTCAGCGTCACGACCCCCTCGGCCTCCTGCACCAGCAAAACCTCCTCGCCCATCTCTCCTCCTTTGCCCGAAAAATGGAAATATGGCTTTATTTCAAAAGTTTAACTTTTTGAGCGAGCGCTCAGTCGTATTGTTAATTAAACCCTTGCAATTTGTCAATACCTTTGTTGAAACCCCTGTGCGCGGCTTTTTCACATCGTTTGGGCATGGGCGAATCGCCTTGACATCCTTTTTCGGGCCATGCTAATAAAAATTGATTGAGCGCTCGCTCGGATTTTTCGACCTGCGCCCGCAGCGGCACCGCACCCCAAACCCGGACGGGCTTCGACCCTGGCATGAACGATCTCACGCGCACCACCGACATCCCCACCCAGGTCAAAAACCCGGACCTGGTCGATCGCCGACGGCGGCAGATCGCCGAGGCGGCGGTCACCCTGTTCATCGACAAGGGGTTCCACAAAACCACCACGCGCCAGATCGCCAAGGCGGCCGGCATTTCGATCGGATCCCTCTACGAGTACTACAACTGCAAGGAAGACATCCTGTACCTGGTGTGCGACTCCATCCACTCCCAGGTCGAAAAAGGGGTCTCCGCCGCCATGGCCAAGGCCTCCGGCGGCCGGGACGCCTTGGCCAAGGTCATCCGGGAGTATTTCATGGTCTGCCACCGGATGAGCAATTTCATGCTCCTGATCTACCAGGAAACCCACTCCCTGCCCAGCCAGTGGCAAAAACGGGTGCTCGAAAACGAGCTGCGGATCACCGGCCTGCTGGTGGAGGTGCTGGCGCGGCTGTCCCGCTCCGGGGAACTGCCGCACCTGGACGGCGGGTCGATCGAAATGGCCGCCCATGACATCGCGGTCCTTGGCCACATGTGGACCTTCCGCCGCTGGCACCTCGGGCGGCACTACCGCATCGAGGACTACATCGCGGTGCAGACCGACTTCATCCTGCGCATGTGCACAGGCAATTACGACGACGACGGCGGCGGCGGAGCGAGGCCACCCGCAGGCACGCAACCCCATACGGAATCGGGCATGGGGCTCAGCGCATGGGGTAAAGGGCTCCCTACTTTTAACCCCGTGCCCTCGGCACCCGGTCACCCCAAGGAGGCAGAATGACGGCACCGGTTGAAGCCTACACACCTGAAAACCCCATCCGCATCGTGACCGCCACATCCCTCTTCGACGGACACGACGCCTCCATCAACATCATGCGCCGGATCATCCAGGACACCGGCGTGGAGGTGATCCACCTCGGCCACAACCGCTCGGTGCAGGAAATCGTCGACGCCGCCATCGAAGAGGACGTCCAGGGGGTCGCCGTGTCGAGCTACCAGGGCGGGCACATCGAGTTCTTCAAGTACCTGGTCGACCTGCTGCGGGAGCGCGGCGCCCCGCACGTCAAGGTCTTCGGCGGCGGCGGCGGCGTGATCGTCCCCGAGGAGATCGCGGAGCTGGAAGCCTACGGCGTCACCAAGATCTACTCGCCCGAGGACGGCACCCGCATGGGCCTGCAGGGCATCATCAACCACCTGGTGCAGTCGCTCGATTTCCCGACCGTCACGGGTTTCGATTTCCCCTCGACGCGCTCACGGCGGACAACAAGTCCCTGGTGGCCGGCCTCATATCGGCGGCGGAGCTCGCCAAGGCGCAGCAGGACGGGCACCTGGACCGGCTGCGGGCGGAGTTGACCAAAAAGGCCGGCGGCCGCCGGGTGCCGGTGATCGGCATCACCGGCACCGGCGGGGCCGGCAAGTCCTCGCTGACCGACGAGTTGATCGTGCGCATCCTGCACGACCTCAACCGAGGTGCGCGTCGCCATCTTCAGCTGCGACCCCTCGCGCCGCAAGACCGGCGGCGCCCTGCTGGGCGACCGCATCCGCATGAACGCCATCGGCAGCCCGCGGGTCTACATGCGCTCGCTGGCCACCCGGCGCTCCGCAACCGAGATCCCGGCGGCCCTGCCCGATGCCATCATGGCGGTCAAGGCCGCCGGGTTCGACCTGGTCATCGCCGAAACCGCCGGCATCGGCCAGGGGGATTCGAGCATCACCGATCTGGTGGACGTGTCGCTGTACGTCATGACGAGCGAGTTCGGGGCCGCCTCCCAGCTCGAAAAAATCGACATGCTCGACTTCGCCGACCTGGTCGCGGTCAACAAGTACGAAAAACGCGGCGGCGAAGACGCCGTGCGCACGTCCGCAAGCAGGTCCAGCGCAACCGCAAGGCGTTCGACCGCGCCGCCCGAGGAGATGCCGGTCTTCGGCACCATCGCCTCCAAGTTCAACGACGACGGGGTGACGCGCGCTCTACCACGCCCTGATGGACGCCGTCGCCGCCAAGACCGGGGTGCGCTTCGACACGCGCCTGCCGCGGCCGCAGACCAAGACCTCCTCCTCGAAGACCATCATCATCCCACCGGAGCGGATGCGCTACCTGAGCGAGATCGCCGAGACCCTGCGCGGCTACCACGCCAGAACCAGCCGCCAGATGGAGGCCCTGCGCCGGGACTGGCACCTATCGGAAGCGGCCGGGGCGGCCGCTGCCGCGACCCCGGACGGCACGGCGCTTGAGCTGCTCGAGCGGCTGCGACAGGAGGCCGCGCGAGCGCGTCGAGGCGGAGACCCGCCGCGTGATGGCGGAGTGGGAGGAGATCAAGGAGCCTTATTCCGGCGACGAGCTGGTGTACACGGTGCGCGACCGGGAGATCCGGCTGCCGCTGCTTCTCCGAGTCCCTCGCCCGCACGCGGATCCCCAAAATCGTCCTGCCGCGCTTCGCGGACCCCGGGGAAATCTACCGCTGGATGCGCGCGGAAAACGTCTCCGGCCGTTTCCCCTTCACCGCCGGCGTGTTTCCCCTCAAGCGCGTCGACGAGGACCCCACCCGCATGTTCGCCGGCGAAGGGGACCCGGCCCGCACCAACCGCCGTTTCAAGCTGCTGTCGGCCAGCTACGAGGCCAAGCGGCTGTCGACCGCCTTCGACTCGGTGACCCTCTATGGCTACGACCCGGACCGCCGCCCGGACATCTACGGCAAGGTGGGCACCTCCGGGGTGAGCATCTGCACCCTGGACGACGTCAAGGTGCTCTACGACGGCTTCGATCTGTGCGCCCCGAGCACCTCGGTCTCCATGACCATCAACGGGCCGGCCCCGATCATGCTGGCCATGTTTCTGAACACCGCCATCGACCAGCAGGTGGACCGGTTCACAGGCCGAAAACGGCCGCGCGACCCGACGCCGAAGCAGCACGCGAAGATCCGGCGCGACGGTGCTCTCCAACGTGCGCGGCACGGTCCAGGCCGACATCCTCAAGGAGGACCAGGGCCAGAACACCTGCATCTTTTCCATCGATTTCGCCCTGAAAATGATGGGTGACATCCAGGAGTATTTCATCGACAACCACGTGCGCAACTTCTACTCGGTGTCCATCTCCGGCTACCACATCGCCGAGGCCGGAGCCAACCCGATCACCCAGCTGGCCTTCACCCTGGCCAACGGGTTCACCTACGTGGAGTACTACCTCTCGCGGGGGATGCCCATCGACAGCTTCGGCCCGAACCTCTCCTTCTTCTTCTCCAACGGCATGGACCCGGAGTACACCGTCATCGGCCGCGTCGCCCGGCGCATCTGGGCCGTCGCCATGAAGCACAAGTACGGCGGGTCGGCGCGCTCCCAGATGCTCAAGTACCACATCCAGACCTCCGGGCGCTCGCTGCACAGCCAGGACATCCAGTTCAACGACATCCGCACGACCCTGCAGGCCCTCTGCGCCATCTACGACAATTGCAACAGCCTGCACACCAACGCCTTCGACGAGGCCATCACCACCCCGAGCGCCGAGTCGGTGCGGCGCGCACTGGCCATCCAGCTCATCATCAACCGCGAGTGGGGCCTCACCAAGAACGAAAACATGAACCAGGGCAGCTTCATCGTGGAAGAGCTCACCCAGCTGGTGGAAGAGGCGGTCCTCTCCGAGTTCGACCGCATCACCGAACGCGGCGGGGTGCTGGGCGCCATGGAAACCGGCTACCAGCGCAGCAAGATCCAGGAGGAGTCCATGTACTACGAGAGGCTGAAACACAGCGGGGAGCTGCCCATCGTCGGGGTCAACACGTTCCGCGACCCCGACCCCGACGGGGAGCCGCTGAACGAGGTGGTCGAGCTGGCGCGGGCCACGGAAGAGGAGAAGCAGTCCCAGCTCCGCGCGCCTGGCCGAGTTCAAGCAGCGCCACGCGGACCAATCCCCGGCCGCCCTGGAGCGGCTCCAGCAGGCCGCCCTCGGCGGCGGCAACATCTTTGCCGAGCTGATGAACACGGTGCGCCACTGCAGCCTGGGGCAGATCACCGAGGCGCTCTACGCGGTGGGCGGAAAGTATCGGCGGAATATGTGAAAATAGACTGAAGGCCGAAGACCGAAGGCTGAAGGAACAGATGTTTGGAACCTTTGAGCTTCAAGCCTTCAGTCTTCAACCTTTAGCCTTCAGTCTTCAGTTAAAAGAAAGGACGACATCATGCGAAAGGCAGTCATCGTCAGCGCGGTGCGAACACCTCTGGGGGCTTTCAACGGGGCACTGAGCGGGATCGGCGCCACGAAGCTCTGGGGGCAATCGTCATCGAGGAGGCGGTCAAGCGGGCGGGGATCGACAAAAGCGGTGGTCAACGAGGTCATCATGGGGCAGGTGCTGCCCTGCGGCTGCGGCCAGAACCCGGCCAAGCAGGCGGCCGTTACGGCCGGGATGCCCTGGGAGGTGGAGGCGCTGACCGTCAACAAGGTCTGCGGCTCGGCCCTGAAAGCGGTGATGCTGGCGGCCCAGGCCATCCAGACCGGCGATGCCGACGTGGTGGTCGCCGGCGGCATGGAGAACATGAGCCTGGCCCCGTACTACCTGGAAAAGGCGCGCTTCGGCTACCGCATGGGGCCGGGCACGATCCAGGACCACATGGTCCACGACGGGCTGTGGGACATCGTCAACGATTTCCACATGGGCATCTCCAACGACCTCTGCTCGGAAAAATACGGCGTCAGCCGCGAAGACCAGGACCGCTACGCGGCCGAGTCCTACCGCCGCAGCCTGGCCGCCATCGCCTCCGGCCGGTTCGACGAGGAGATCGTTCCGGTACCGGTCCCCCAGCGCAAGGGCGCCCCGGTGGTGTTCACCCAGGACGAGTGCCCGCGGGAGACCAGCTACGAGGCGCTCGCCAAGATGACGCCCGCCTTCCAGAAAAACGGCACCGCCACCGCCGGCAACGCCTCGGTCATCAGCGACGGCGCCGCGGCCGTGGTGGTGATGGCCGAGGAAAAGGCCGAGAGCTCGGGTGCCCGGTCCTGGCGACCATCGGCGCCCAGGCCTCGTCCGGCATCGACATGAAGTACGTCCTGGTGGCCCCCATCCTGGCCGTGCCGAAATGCCTCAAGAAAGAGGGCATCGGCGTCCAGGATGTGGATCTGTTCGAGATCAACGAGGCCTTCAGCGGCTCGACCGTCGCCGTGCTGCGGGAGCTCGGGCTGGACCCCGAAAAGGTCAACGTCAACGGCGGCAGCGTCGCCCTGGGGCACCCCATCGGCGCCAGCGGCTGCCGGGTGCTGGTGACCCTGATCCACGAAATGATCCGCCGGGACAAGAAAACCGGCCTGGCCTCGCTCTGCCTCGGCGGCGGCGAGGCCGTGGCGCTGGTGGTCAAAAGATAGTTTAAAGTGTCAACAGATAGTTTAAAGTTTTAAGGTGATTGACGTTTTAACGCAAGGGACCTAACATCCTTCATCTAATATCGACTTTAACTTTCCTTCGCGTAACACTTTAAACTTGATCCTTAAAACGAATCCGACAAGCTTTCAAAACCAGTCATATTTTCGCGAAAAGGAGGATTTCAAGATGCGAAATGGAGATCAAAACATTCGGCGTCATCGGCGCCGGTCAGATGGGCAACGGCATCGCCCAGGTGGCGGCGGCCAGCGGGCTGAAGGTGATCATGAACGACATCAAGGCCGAGTTCGTCGAGCGCGGTCTGAAGAACATCACGAGCCTCCTCTCCCGCGGCGTCGAAAAAGGCAAGATGACCGTCGGACGAACGGGATGCCCTCCTCGGCAGGATCCGGACCAGCACCAACCTCCAGGACATGGAGACGGCCGATTTCGTGGTCGAGGCCGCCACCGAAAAGGAAGACCTCAAGTTCGAGCTCTTCCGCGACCTGGACCAGATCTGCCGGCCCGCGGCGATCCTGTCCACCAACACCTCCTCGATCCCGATCGGCCGGATCGCGGCGCAGACCAGGCGGCCCGGAGAAGGTCATCGGCATGCATTTCATGAACCCGGTGCCGGTGATGAAGCTGGTGGAGGTCATCCGCGGCATCGCCACCTCCGAGGAGACCTTCCAGACCACCTGGGGCCTGGCGGAGAAGTTCGGCAAGACGCCGGCCAAGGCCAACGACTACCCCGGGTTCATCGCCAACCGGATCCTGCTGCCGATGATCAACGAGGCGGTCTACTGCCTGTATCACGGGGTCGGCACCCGCGAGGACATCGACACGGTCATGAAGCTGGGCATGAACCACCCGATGGGCCCGCTGGCCCTGGCCGACCTGATCGGGCTCGACACCTGTCTGGCCATCATGGAGACCCTCTACGAGGGCTTCAAGGACTCCAAATACCGCCCCTGCCCGCTGCTGCGCAAATACGTCGAGGCCGGCTGGCTGGGCCGCAAGACGGGCCGCGGGTTTTTCGAATACAAATGAGCTGGGTCGCCGGTCGGCCCGTCCGCCGGTCTGTCCCGTGGAACGGATGCTGATCGCATTTGCCGGGACCGGCCGACCGGCGACGGGTCGACCGGCCGACCCGCAACTGCGGAGGACTTATGCCACGAGCCAAGAAACCCACACGTGCGCCGATCGGCAGCAAGATCAAGAAGGCCCGCACCGACAAGGGCATCACCCTCGACCGTCTGGCCAACGACACCGGGTTTTCGGTCGATTACCTCAAAGACCTGGAAGCCGGCAAGGCCAAACCGCCGGTGGGGACCATGCTGCAGATCGCCCGGGCCCTCGAGATCGACTCCGCCTCCCTGCTCAAGGAGCCCGAGTCCCGCCTGGAAAAGCGCATCCAGGCCCACACCAAACGCACCGAAAACTACGCCTACTCCACCCTGACCCCCGGCGCCGAGAACAAGCACCTCAAGGCCTTTCGCGTGGTCATCGAGGCCAAGAAGGACCATCAGGGGGTGGACTACCACCACGAGGGCGAGGAGTTCGTCTACGTGCTGAGCGGCAAAATCGAGGTGACGGTCGGTGAGCACGTGAACACGCTGGCGGCCGGGGACTCGCTGCACTTCAACTCCGGGATCCCGCACACGCTGAGAAGCACCAGCGCGGAGCGCGCCGAGTTGATTGTGGTGATCTACACCCCGTAGATGCAAGGAGGCCGAATGTCGCTCAAACTCACCGACGAGCAGCTGATGATCCAGTCCATGGTGCGGGACCTGGCACGCGAGGAGTTCGCGCCGGGGGCCATGGAACGCGATCAGAAAAAGCAATTCCCGGCCGAAAACCTGCGGAAACTGGCCGAGCTCGGGTTGATGGGCATGATGGTCCCCCCGGAGTGGGGCGGGTCGGGGGCCGACACCGTGAGCTATGTCCTGGCGCTCGCCGAGGTGGCCTATGCCTGCGCCTGCGACCGCGGTGGTGATGTCCGTGCACAACTCCATCGTGTGCGAAAGCCTCCTGTGCTACGGAACCGAGGCGCAAAAAGAAAAATACCTCCGGGCGCTGGCCGCCGGCGAGATCATCGGCGCCTTTTCCCTGACCGAACCGAACGCCGGCTCCGACCCGTCCCGGCAGACCACCAAAGCCGTGCGGGACGGGAAGCACTGGGTGCTGAACGGCAGCAAACGCTTCACCACCACGGGCCGCAACGCCGGGTTGACCATCGTGACCGCCAAGACCGACGACGGCAAGGCCCACCGGGGCATCAGCGCCTTTCTGGTTCCGCGGGGCACCCGGGGCCTTTCCACCGGACCGCTCGAGGACAAAATGGGGCTGCGGGCCTCGGACACCTGCGACCTCATCCTGGAGGACTGCCGCATCCCGGCCGATCATCTGCTGGGCAACGAGGGGGACGGGTTTCTGATTGCCATGACGGGGCTCGACTGCGGCCGGATCGGCATCGCCGCCCAATCGGTCGGTGTGGCCCAGGCGGCGCTCGACGCCGCCGTGCGCTATGTCCAGGAACGCGAGCAGTTCGGGCAGAAAATCTCCAAGTTCCAGGGCATCCGCTGGATGATCGCCGACATGGCCACCGAAATCGAGGCCGCGCGGCTGCTCATGCTGTCGGCGGCCATGATGAAGGACGAGGGCCGGAACTACTCCGCCCAGGCCTCGATGGCCAAGCTGTTCGCCTCCGAGATGGTCAACCGCATCACGGGCCAGGCGCTGCAGCTGCACGGCGGCTACGGGTTCACCAAGGAGTACGCCGTGGAACGCTATTACCGGGATGCGCGCGTCTTCACCATTTACGAAGGCACCTCGGAGATCCAGCGCATCGTGATCTCCAATCACATTCTCAAGGACAAACGCAGTCCGTAAAAACCGAGGAGTATCTGATGGTCAGAACCGAAATATCGCTGTTTTTGAAAAACGTGCCGGGAGAGCTGGGGCGGCTGTCGGCCTTGCTCGGCAGCAACGGGGTCAACATCGACGCCCTCATGATCCAGGACGCGTCGAGCTACGTGCAGCAGCTGTTCCAGGCCCGGGGCAAGTCCCTGCAGCGCATCGCCTCCGCCGCCAGCTACAACTCCATGCGCAAGGACTCCGCGGAGTTCGCCTTGATCCGGATCCTGGTCGACAACCCGGACAAGGCCGTCGGCTTGCTCACGGAACACGAGTATCTCTTCGACAGCCAGCCCGTGATTGCCCTGGATCTGGAAAACCGGCCGGGGGAGTTGGCCGCCATCACCCAGAAATTCGGCGAGGAAGGGATCAACATCAACTACGTCTACGGCTCGGTGGCCGGGCCGGACGCCAAGTGCCTGTTCGTGTTCTGCCCGGAAAATATCGATCTGGCGGCGAAGATCTACAAGTAGGGTCCGCCACCGGGCAAGCGCGCGGTTTTTTGGCGGGGTGCGACTTGCGACCGGTCCCGGCGGCGGGACCGGCCTACTTCTGCTCCCCGCCGAAGGCCTCTTTCACCTTCGCCCGGTCGATCGTGCCGTCGGGCCGCCGCGGCAGATCGTCGACGAACTCGAGGTACTGGGGCTTTTTGTAGCTCGCGATGCGCGTGCCGACGAACTGGATCAGCTCGCGGGCTTCCAGTTTCCGGCCCGGTTTCAGCCGGCAGACCGCCTTGATGCCCTCTTTCCACTTGGGGTCGGGCACCCCGAAGACCACCGCCTGGTCCACGGCGGGATGCTCGAGAATGGCCTTTTCCACCTCGGCCGGATAGACGTTCTCGCCGCCCGGCTTGATGAGCTCCTTCTCGGGCTTGCGGCCGGCGTAGAACAGAAAGCCCTCCTCATCGAAGCGGCCGAGGTCCCCGGTGTGATGCCAACCGCCGCGCAAGGCGTGAGCCGTATCCTCGGGAAGGTTCCAATAGCCGTTGAAGACCATCGGGCCCTTGACCGCAATCTCTCCCACCTGACCGACTGCGACGTCCCGCCCGGCTTCGTCCACCAAGCGCACATCCGCAAGCGGAATGGTCCGGCCGGCCGAACCCGGCCGCTCGTTGTAGCGGCCGAAAGTGGCGATGGCCGAGGTCTCGGTCTGGCCGTACATGCAGTAGAAGGTGCCGCCGGTGAGCTTCTGGTACTTCTCGATGGTCGGCGGGGCTTCGAGACCGATGACGTGCTTAAGCGAGCCGATCTCCCCCCCGCCCTTCTCGTGCGCTTCGAGAACCGAGGCGAGGATCGGGGAGAAGTCGAACATGACGCTGACCTTCTTCGCGGCGATCAACTCCACCGCCCGGGCCGCGTCGAACTTGCTCATGTTGACGTTGAGCGCCCCGGCGTGAAACGCCATGGTCGCCATGAAGAGCCCGCCGACGTGGAAGAGCGGCAGAATATTGAGGTGCACGTCGCGCGGCGACAACCCGGTGAGCAGGTTCAGATGCACGTCGGCGCTGATGAAGTTCCTGTGGGTGAGCAGCGCCCCGCGCGGCCGCCCGGCGACCGCCGCGGTGTGGATGATCACCAACCCATCCCCGTTGCCGACCTCCGCCGGCTTGAAATCGGCGGCGTCGGCCATCAACTCGGCACAGGCGGTGAACTCCCCCCCCGGCGGACGAAGTGCAAAATACTCCCGGACCGACGGGAGCCGGGCCCGGGCCGCTTCAATCATGCCCTGGTACTCGGGGTCGACGAACAACAGTTGCGGCGTGCCGTCGTTGAGGTTGAAAAGAACCTCTTCGGCCGACAACCGCCAATTGATCGGCAGCAGGATGGCGCCGAGGGCGGCGGCCGCCCCGTAGAGCAGGAAGTATTCGAGGGAGTTTTTCCCGAGCACCCCGATCCGGTCGCCTTTGCCCAGGCCCCGGCCCTGAAGTCCCGCGGCCAGGCGATCGACTTGATCCTTGACCTCGGCGAAGGAGAGGCTGCGACCGTCGTCGTCTTCGACCCAGGCCGTCTGGTGGTTGAAACAAACGGCATTGCGGCGGATCAGATCGTAGAACGTAAAGTCGTGAAGCGCCATGGGTGCTCCCTTGAATCGACGGCCACAGGCTACTTGACGCAGATGACCGGACAAGGCGCCTTCAAGATGACATACTGCGCCGTCGATCCCATAAAGAGTTTGCGGGTTTTGGATTTCTTTTCGATGCCGACATACACCTGGTCGACCCCATTCTCCTCGACATAGCGAACGATGTCCTCCCCGGGCGTCAAACCCCTGGCAAAACTCTGGACCTCGCACTCGATGCCCGCTTCCTTCAGAAAATTCAGGGCCCAGTTGAGCTCGTACTCGGCCTTGCCCACTTCGTCGGCCGTCTCCGCGGAGCCGCCCTCCATGGAAGTCATCACGATGATTTTCGCCTGGAACAGCTTGGCGTAGTCTCGCGCGAGCGCCAGGGCCGATTTGGCCTCCTTCGACCCGTTGTAAGCGACCAGAAATTTCATCCCTCACTCCTTTGAAACGTGCCTGTTGATTTGCCGTCGGTCGTCTCCGACAGAAGCGACTACATCCAGCGCTTGCGCCGCTTGTACGATTTGACCTCCTTGAAGGACTTGCGCCCCCCGCCCCGGGTGATGCCCATGTAGAATTCCTTGACGTCCGGGTTCTTCTTCAACTCCTCCGAAGGCCCTTCCAGGACGATCTTCCCGGACTCCATGATATAGGCGTACTGGGATATCTCCAGGGCGACTTTGGCGTTCTGCTCCACCACCAGAATCGTGGTTTTCATCTCCTGGTTGATGCGCTTCACGTTTTCGAAGATCTCCTTGACCAACAAGCGGCGCCAGACCGAGGGACGGTTCATCCAGCATCAGCATGCGCGGGGCGGCCATGAGCGCCCGGGCAATGGCGATCATCTGCTGCTCGCCGCCGGAGCAATAGCCGGCCAGCCGATGCGTCACCCGCGCAAGCCTCGGAAAGTGCACGTACATGAGCTTGAGGTCCTTGCGCACGCCGGGGCCGCCGTCCTTGCGGGTGATGGAGCCGGCGCGGATGTTTTCGTCGACACTCAGGTGCTTGAACACCCTGCGGCCTTCCGGGACCATGACCGCGCCGTGCCGGACCACTTCGGTGCCGAGCCGGTTGGTGATGTCGACCCCCCGGAAGCGGACGAAGCCGTCCTTGATGAAACCGTTCTCCGGCTTGAGCAGCCCGCTGATCGCCCGCAGGGTGGTCGTCTTCCCGGCGCCGTTGGTGCCGAGCAGGGCCACGATGGCGCCCTCGGGGACGTTGAGGCTCACCCCGCGCAGGACCTGGATGATGTCGTGGTAGACCACCTCGATATTGTTGACCTCGAGGAGGTATTTGGATTTTTGCTCCGGTTCCATAGGATCGATCTATTTACCTTCTTGATGCCGCGTTCAGGTGGTCGGCTCCGGCCGCACCGGGGGAGCGGCCGGCGGCGGCTGCACCGCCGCCGGCCGGGTCCGATCGGCGCCGTCGGCGCGATTCGCCCCTATTTGATCTTGTTGACATATTCCGGTGAGAACGGGGTCCCCACCGACTTGAACACGCCGCCCTTCACCACGTAGAGCTGCAGGGTGTCCACGCCTTCCTTGTCCGCCTGGGAGTAGGTGACGGGGCCGACCGTGGTGTAGGGCTTGTAGGCGCCGTCGCCGTTCATCAGCAGCAGCTCTTCGTAAAGCGACTTGCGGTTGATTTCCTTGCCTTTCTTTTTGGCGCGCACCATGGCCTCGATGGCGATCTGGGCCACCATGACGCCGTTGGTGTAGTTGTGCGAGTTGGCGGTCTTGTCGTCACGGCCGTAGCGCTTCGCCAGCGCCAGCTGCTGCTTGGTCCATTCGCCCGGCTCCGTGGTCAGCTTGTAGGAGGTGGTCCAGAAAAAGCCTTCGGCCGCCGCGCCGGCCAGGTCGATCAGATCGTTGCCGCCGGTGTAGTGGGCGCCCAGGAAGGTGATTTTCCCCTTCTCACCGAAGGATTTGGCGGTCACACCGAGGCGTTGGGCGTCGTTCAGAAGAGTCGCCACCGGGGACTGGATGGTCTGGCTGATGATGTACTGGACGCCCTTGCTTTGCAGGCGCTGAAGGGTCGCGGTGTTGTCGAGGTCGGTGCCGTGCTCGACCACTTCGACGATGTCCATTTTCAACCCGGCCGCAACCGCTTTTTTCAGGTCGTCCACCGGTCCGCGCCCGAAGGCGGAGGGGTGGATGTACAAGGCCACCTTCGGGGTGTCGCCCTTGTGGTTCTTCACCAGGTACTCGGCCAACCCGATGCACTGGCCCGAATACGAGACGATCGGCAGAAAAATGTAATTGGAGCCCTCCAGGTTGCCGCGATGAAAGGAGGCCGGGATCGTCGGCATCTTCTCTTCTTCGAAATCCTTTTTCAGCCCCAGGGTGCTGCCCGTCGAGTAGTTGAGGTAAAGGACGATGCCCATCCCCAGGAAATCCTCGAAATTGCGCTTGGTGACGTCGGTTTTGTACTGGTCGTCGCGGATGATGATCTCCACCTTGTCGTCGCCCAGCAGCTTCTCGTCGTTGGCATACCGCACGTAGTCTTCCTCGCCCTTGGAATAAGGGGCGCCGGCATCCGAGGTGGGGCCGGTAATCGCCAGGGACGAAGCGATCTTGTAGGTTTTCCCCGCTTGCGCGTTGACGGCAAAGACCAAGCTGAGAACCAGAGTCAAGGCCATCGGAATAAGCATCCACTGTTTGTTTTTCATGCTTCCCTCCCCTTGTGTTGGTTGGTGGTTCGCGAAACCCCTGCTCTGTTCAAGAGCCGCGGCCGGCCGATCCGCGAATCCCACGGGCCGGCGGCGGCCAGGTTTCCTGATTGTATTTCAGTACCGGAACGGCCAGAGCTTGAGATAGTTGCGGGCGATGCGCCACCAGTTGGCGATCCCCCGGGGTTCGAACATCAGAAAAAGCACGATCACGACGCCGAATGAGAGCGGCCGCAGGGCGGTCGCCAGGTTCATCGTCCCCGAAAAAACCGTTCCCGCAAACTCCGACAGGTGTTCCACCTGCAGATCCAGGATCATGATCGCCGCCGGGCCTAAAAAAGACCCGATGAGGGTCCCCAGCCCCCCGACGATGGCCATGGCCAGATACGTGATGGAGTGGTGCAGGGTGAACGACTCGAACCCCGCCCCGCGATACAGGTACGCGTGCAGGGCACCGGCCACGCCCGCAAAAAACCCCGACAGCGCAAAGGCATAGACTTTGGTGAGGCCGGGGTGCATGCCCATGGCATCGGCGGCGCGATCGTTGTCGCGCACCGCCACCAGGCAGCGCCCGTAACGGGTTCGCAATAAATTGCGCACGGCATACCCGCAGAGGACGAGAATGACCAGCATCACGTAGTACCAGAAGAGGTAATGGCCATCCCGCGACACCTTGCCGGTGAACCAGAAAGCGCGGCCCACGAAAATGGTCTGGCCCTGGTTGAAGAAGGTCAGAAAATTGATGACCCATTGAAAGATCATCTGAAACGACAGGGTGGCGATGGCCAGGTAGAGGTGTTTCAGCCGCATGGCCGGCAGGCCGACGAAGGCCCCCACGAGGGCCCCCATGCCGCCGGCGATCAGCAGCATCAGCGGCCAGGCATGCGTGATGATGACGTGCGAATCGCCCAAGCACCCTGGAAAACGATGCGACCGTGTAAGCCCCCACGCCGAGAAAGGCCGCATGCCCGATGGAGATCAGACCGGCGAATCCCGTCAGCAGGTTCAACCCCAGCACCGCAATGGTGGCGATCAGGATGTTGTCGATCACGAGCATGTACTTGTTGCTGACTTCAAAGAACAGCGGCCAGGCGAACACCACCGTCAGAAACGCGATGTGCGCCGCCCGGTCGAGATGGGTGTGGAAAATGCGCTGTTCTTCCCTGTAGGAGGTGAAGAAGTTGCCGGTTGCCAACCATCGATTTACAGCCATGACTACACCCGTTCAATTTCGTGGATACCGAACAAGCCGTGCGGTTTGAAGAGCAGGATGACCAGCAGGATGATATAGGGCAGCAGGGTGGCCGTGCTGTTGAGCCCCCAGTGCCCGTCGAGGTAGCCGGCGGCGAACTGCTGGATCAGGCCCATGATGATGCCCGCCACGACGGCGCCGAAGATCGAGTCAAGCCCCCCGAGAATCACCACCGGGAACACGGTGATGCCGAACGCGTGCAGGGTTTCGAAGTTCAGCCCCGTGATGTTGCCGATGATGGCCCCGGCGGCGGCGGCGCTCAACCCGGCCGCGGCCCATGCGAGGCCGAACACCCGGGGGATCGAAATGCCGATCGACATGGAGGCCAGCTGGTCGTCGGAGACGGCCCGCATGGAGATCCCGAGGGTGGATTTCTTGAAAAACCAGGAAAAGCCGGAGATCAGGATGACCGTGACGACCACGCCCACCATCTGGGTCCAGGAGATCGACACCCCGCCCATTTGGATCGGGGTGGTGGGCAGAAAATCGGGAAACGAGAAATTGTAGGTCCCGAAGGGGGTCAGGTAGATCAGACCGTCCAGAATGGACATCAGCCCGATCGTCACCATGATGACCGAGATGATCGGCTCCCCGATCAGACGGCGCAGGAACACCCGCTCGACGCTCATGGCGATGAAAAAGGTGATCACCATGCTCAGCACAAAGGCCAGCGCGACCGGAAGCTCCAGCCCACACCGCGAGGGCGTAGGTGATGAACGCCCCGGTGGCGATCAGCTGCCCGTGGGCGATGTTCAGAACCCGGCTCGATTTGTAGATCAGGACAAACCCGAGGGCCGACAGGGCATAAATCGAGCCCACGACGATGCCGCTCACCACCAATTGCAGAAAATAGGTCATGCCGCATCACTCCATGGTAAAGAACTGGATCGTGCTCTGGACGGAGGTCGTCTGACCGTCCTGGTACTGGAAACAG
Organism: uncultured delta proteobacterium; assembly: GCA_963716785.1. GTDB lineage: Bacteria > Desulfobacterota > Desulfobacteria > Desulfobacterales > SpSt-501 > SpSt-501. The sequence goes on from CAVQUW010000006.1 coordinate 74,840, forward strand.
GTCTCGACGCTGGTCTCGCAGACACCCTCGGCGTAAAGGGCGTCATACATGTCGGCGTACTTCTCGCGCACGAACTGGCGGCGGATCTTGCCGGTCTTGGTCAGCTCACCGTCGTCCACGTCGAGCAGCTTGTGCAGGATGGCGAAGCGCCTGATCTTGAAGTGCGGCTTTTCCACGGTCCGGTTGAACTCCGCCACCTGCTTCTTCATGAGCTCGGCGACCTCCGGCTTGGAGGAGAGGTCCATGAAGGTCGTAAACGAGATGCCGCGGCCCTCGGCCCACTTGCCGACCACGATGGGGTCGATGTTGATCAGCACCCCGATGTAGTCCCGCTGGTCGCCGAACACCACCGCCTCCTTGACGTAGGGGCTGAACTTGAGCTTGTTTTCGAGAAACATGGGGCTGAACATTTCGCCCTGGCGGTTGTGCATCACGTCCGCCAGGCGGTCGATGACCACCAGGTGGCCGTTTTCGTCGATGAAGCCGGCATCGCCGGAGTGCAGCCACCCTCCCTCGAGAAGCTCCTCGGCCTTTTCGGGCATCTTGTAATAGCCGTGGGTCACCGAGGGCGAGCGGGAGAGGATTTCGCCTTTCTCCGAGATCCGGCACTCGGTCTCCGGCAGCGGGATCCCGACGGTGTCCGGCCGCACGTCGCCGTCGCGGTGCATGTAGGCGATCCCCGTGATCTCCGTCTGGCCGTAGATCTGCTTGAGGTTGACGCCGAGGGCCTGATAGAACGTGAAGAGGTCGGGGCCGAGCGCGGCGCCGCCGGTGTAGGCCCGCCGCAGCCGCAGCATGCCGATCTGGTTGATCAGCGGCTGGGTGACGAGCGACTTGCCGATCCAGGCCAGGACCCGCAGACCGGGCGGCATCCTGCGGCCGGACATGCGATAGGTGGCCGCCTTCTCGCCGACCTTCATGAAATACCCGTAAAAACGCCGGTTGAGCCAGTAGGAATCGTCAATTTTAAGCCAGATCTGGGAACGCAGCGTTTCGTAAATCCGGGGGGCGCCGAACATGAAATGGGGACCGATCTCCGCCAGGTCCTCCATGGCGGTCTCGACGGACTCCGGAAAATTGACCGTTATCCCCGAGGCGAGCGCCACCCCGAAGGAGTTCATCTGCTCGCCGATCCAGGCAAAGGGCAGGAAGGAGACGTATTCGTCGCCCTCGTCCAGCGGGTCCACCTTGGTGAGCTGAACGCCCATGTTGATGTAGTTGCGGTGGGTCATCATGGCGCCCTTGGGGAGCCCCGTGGTGCCTGAGGTCAGGCACATGTGGCAGACATCGTCCGGCCGCCCCTCGTCGACGATCTGGTCGAAGAGGTCGGGGGCCTCGCGGATGGCCTGCTCCCCCAGACGGGCGACGTCCTCGATGAACATGAACCAGTCGTCCGACCGGTAGTTGCGCATCCCCCGCGGGTCCTCGTAAAATACCTTTTTGACCTTGGGGATGCGATCGCGCACTTCGAGCAGCTTGTCCACCTGCTCCTGGTCGTCGCAAAACACCATGCTGACGTCCATGTAATCGAGAATGGCGGCAATTTCATCCGGCAGGCTGGATTGATAGAGACCCGCGGAAATGCCCCCGAGCGCCTGGGCCCCGACCGCCGTGAAGAGCATTTCGGGGATATTGTCGGAAATGACCGCGAGCGTGTCGCCTTTTTTGAAGCCGATCTTCCGCAGCCCCATGGCGATCCTGCGGACCTGCTCGTAGTATTCCGCCCAGCTGTAATTTTTCCAGTGGCCGAAATCCTTCTCCCGCAGGGCGACCCTGTCGGCGGAGTGTCGCACCCGCCAGCGCAGGAGCTGGGGAATGGTGTTTTCGCACAACTGATTCTTGTCTTCCATACGCGATCAATCTTCTCCGATGTAGGCCTCGATGACTTTCGGGTCCGCCGCGACCTCCGCCGGTTTTCCGGCCCCGATCAGCTGCCCGAAGTCGAGCACGTAGACCTGATCGGAGATGTCCATGACGACCCCCAGGTCGTGTTCGACCAGCACGACGGTGATGCCGCGCTCCTTTTGAATGTCCATGATGAAGCGCACCATGTCTTCCTTCTCTTCGAGGTTCATGCCGGCCATCGGTTCATCCAGCAGCAGCAGCTTCGGGCCCAGCGTGAGCGCGCGCGCCACCTCCACCCGCTTTTGGATGCCGTAGGCGAGGCTGCCCACCATTCGCTTGCGGTAGGGCTTCCAGTTCCATGAAGTCGATGACGTCCTCCACGGTGTGGCGGTTTTCCGCCTCCTGCCGGGAGGCCCGGCCGAAAAAGACCACGGCCTGCAGGATGTTGTATTTGAGATTCTGGTGGCGTGCCAGCATCAGGTTGTCCAGGACCGTCATGCCGCGGAACAGCTCGATGTTCTGAAACGCCCGCGCGATTCCGAGGCTGGTGACCTGATGCGGGGAGGAGCGGGTCAGGCGATGGCCGCCGTAGTGGATTTCACCGGAGGTCGGGTGATAGAACCCGGACACGCAGTTCAACAAGCTGGTTTTCCCCGCGCCGTTCGGCCCGATGATGGAGGTGATCAGACCGGGCTCGATGGTCATGGTGACGTCGCTCAGCGCATTCAACCCGCCGAAGGAGAGCGTGGCGTCGGTGACGCTCAGTTTATTGTCCTGAGGTGATTGCATCCTGTCGCCTGTTCGTTGCCGCGGGGCCGAACCCCCGGCAACCGTTTTAGAATCCAAATTATGAATTCAATTCATTTCGTACAACAATACCTATGAGATGCCGTCCGTTTAGTCAACCCTTTTGTGACAATGATAAAACAGTTAAATAATAGCAGGCTTTACCTACTACTTTTCGTAGGAGAGCAGATGCGACCTCAGATTCGTCTTTGTTTTTTTCAACCCCAGCTTGGTGCGTATGTTCTGCCGGTGGAAAAGGATCGTGTTCTTGGAAAGATACAACAACTCTGCGATATCCTTGTTGGTTCTCCCTTCCTTGACCAGGTTGGCGACCCTGATTTCGGTGGGGGTCAGGTTGATGTATTTCGAGGAAAGCCTGCTGATGAAAGGCGACACGATATTGTCCAGGTTGGACTCGAGGATGTCCACCATCGTCTTCTGCATGGAGGTCAGCCGGCTCTTTTTCAACCGGTCCAGGTAGGGGTCGATCAGCTCCTTGATGTTCGACATCACGACCTCGCCCAGCTCCTTCTTGTCCGCCTCGCGCTGCTTGAGAAGCACCTTCAGGGCGGTGTTGACCTCCTCCAGGTGAAGGGATTGGGCTTTCAACTCGGTTTCCCGCTTCCGCAGCTTGGCTTCGACCCGCTTGCGGTCCTCGACCTGCCGGCCGAGCTGGGTGTTGGCGGCGGCGAGCTCGGCCGTCCGCTCCGCCACCAGCTCCTCGAGATGGTCGTGGTATTTCCTGAGCTCGCGTTCCGCATGCACTTGCGGGCGCTGATGTCCCGCAGGGTGACGATGTTGCCGGCGGGCTCCCCGTCGGCCGTGAAGTACAGGGTCGAGCTCAACTGGACATCGAGCTTGCGGCCGTCCTTGGTCAGCCGTTTGGTTTCGAAGAGCTGGATCTTCTTCCCGCTCAGCATGTTCTCGATGGCGACCCGGGTCTCGGGCCAGCTTTCCTCGGGCACGAAATCGATCTGCTTGCCGATCAGCTCCTCGCGCCGCAGGCCGAAGGTCTGCTCGAAGGCCGGGTTGACGTACATGGCCTCGCCCTGGATGCTGTAGACCACAATGGGGTCCGGGGAGGACTCCAGCAGCAGGCGGTAGCGCTTCTCGCTGGCCCGCAGCACCTCTTCGGCGCGTTTTCTCTCGGCCAGCTCACGCAGCGCATCGGCATAGAGCCGGGCCTTGTCCAGGGCGACGGTGGCCAGGTCGGCAAAGTGCCCGAGGAGCGCCACGTCCTCTTCCCGGAACCCCTCCCCGGGACCGGTGCGGGCCAGCCCGATGACCCCCTCGATCCGGCCCCGGTACTTGAGGGGGATCCCCACCACGCCCCCCAGGGCATCCAGGGAGCGGTCGGCCAGGCGGCCGACCCAGGAGCGGTAGTCGGGAACCAGCAGGACCTGCCCGCTTTGCCAGACCTTGCCGCCCATGCCCTCCCCGGGCTTGACCCGCAGCCCGATCTGGCTTTTGAAGAACCCCATGCCCACCCGCATCTGCATGGCTTCTTCGCTCGGCTCGAGCAGGTAGATGAAACCGTGCGCGGTCTCCGTCAGCAGGGCGGCCCGCTGCAGGATGGCCTCGAGCAGCTCCTCTTTGTCCAGGCGGTCGATCAGACCGAGCGAGGTTTCGTGCAGCGCGGCCAGGTATTCGTTCTGCCGCCGCAGCGCGGCGAGGTCGCCCTTCAAGACGCAGAACCTCCCTGTTCAGCGCTTTCAACCGGCGCCGCGATTCGGCGTTGGGGGCGTTGGTCTCCGGCACCGCATCCTCTCTTCGGCTTCCAGCCGAACGGGTCACACCTTTCAGGTGCCGCCGTCGAAGCCGATCGTCACCCGCCCGCCGTCGACGATCACCGGCACCCGGCGTTCGGCCTTCGAGTAGACCAGCATGTCATCCATCCGGCTGCTGTCCTTGCTGCACATCCACGTACTCCACCTTGCGACCATCCCGGGCATAGGCTTCACGAGCCGCCTGGGTGTAGGGTCAGCGGTCTTTGCCGAAAATCAGAACACGCTCCTCCATGGCTTGATCCTCCTTGTGATGTCGGTTCGCGCCGTTTCCGGCCTTGTCAACGCACACGCATTTGGGCTATAAAAGAATATTTATGCCAAGGTACAGGCGCAGCGGGTGCGCCCACACGAAGAGATGATCACATCAAAGGGTTTATCCAGAGAAGTCCGAATTGTCAACGAACTCGGCCTGCACGCCCGCGCCGCGGCTCAGATTGCGCGGCTGGCCGCCGACGCCGGCGCCGGGGTGTGGGTGATCCGCGGCCCGGAGCGGGCGGACGCGTCGAGCATCATGGACATTCTGACGCTGGCCAGCGCGAAGGACGTCACATTGACTCTGGCCGTCGAGGACCCGGCGGACCGCCCGGTCCTGGAGGCTTTGGTGCGACTGTTCGAAAGCGGCTTCGGGGAGTAGCTCGGATGACGAAGACCAGCCAGCAGGAATTCATTCTCAAGGGGATCAACGCCTCACCGGGGATCTGCATCGGCAAGGCCTATCTGGTGGACCGCGAGGGCGTCGACGTCGTCACCCGCTACGAGATCGAGGACCACAAGCTCAAGAACGAGGTCAAACGCTTCAAATCCGCGGTCCAAAGGGCCAAGGCCGACCTCAGGGCCGTCATCGAAAACAGCCCCGAGGAGGTCCAGAACGCCCAGATCCTCGAAACCCAGATCGTCCTGCTCAAGGACAAGCTGCTCTACGGCCGCACGATCGAGACCATCGAGAAGGAACGGGTCAACGCGGAGTGGGCCCTCAAAACGGTGGTCGTCCGGATCAAAGCCATCTTCCAGAGCATGCCCGATGAATATCTCAAGGAGCGGGTGTCGGACATCGTCCACGTTTCGGATCAGGTGATGCGCAACCTGATCGGAGCGCCCGCCGTGAACATCAGCCAGATCGACAAGCGGGTGATCCTGGTGGCCCGCGACCTGTCGCCGGCGGACACCAGCCAGATCAAGCTCGAGCGCATCAAGGGGTTCGTCACCGACCGCGGCGGCAAGACCTCGCACACCGGCATCATCGCCCAGACCCTCGAACTGCCGGCCGTGGTGGGTCTCGAGCAGGCCACCCGCCTGATCAGAAACGACGACCTGCTCATCGTCGACGGCACCGGCGGCACCGTGGTCGTCCACCCCGAGGAACAGACCCTGCTCGCCTACGAGGAGCGCCAGGCGAGCTACGAACGCTACAAGGCGGTCATCACCCGCGAAAGCCACCTCAAGGCCGAAACCATCGACGGCGCACCGCTTCGAGGTGATGGGCAACATCGAGCTGCCCGAGGAGGTGTTCTCGGTCCTCAACTACGGCGGGGACGGGATCGGCCTGTACCGCACCGAGTTCCAGTACCTGGGCCGCCCGGTGTTCCCGTCGGAAAACGAGCTCTTCGAACGCTACAAGGACGTCGTGGAGGTGATGGCGCCCCGGCCGGTGACCATCCGCACCCTCGACATCAACGGCGACAAGGCCCTGGCCGTGCCCCCCGCCATCGCCGAGGCCAACCCGGCCCTGGGTCTGCGCGCCATCCGCTACTGCCTGAAGCGACCCGAGGTCTTCAAGACCCAGCTGCGGGCCATCCTGCGGGCCGCCGCCTTCGGCAACGTGCGGCTGCTGTTCCCCATGATCTCCGCCTATTTTGAGATCCAGTCCGCCAAGCGGCTGCTCGACGAGGCCGCCGAGTCCCTCGAAAAGGACGGGCTGGCCTACAACCGGGACATCGCGCTCGGGATCATGATCGAGGTGCCCTCGGCGGTGATCATGGCCGACGTGCTCGCCCGCGAGGTGGACTTCTTCAGCATCGGCACCAACGACCTGATCCAGTACGCGCTGGCCATCGACCGCGGCAACCAGCAGGTGGCCCACATGTACCAGCCGCTCCACCCGGCGATCATCCGCATGATCAAGCGCACCGCGGAGGTGGCGCACGACAGCGACATCCAGGTCCACATGTGCGGCGAGATGGCCGGCACCCCGATCTATACGCCCCTGCTGCTCGGTCTCGGCCTGAACGAGCTCAGCATGAACCCGCAGTCCATCCCGGCGGTCAAGCGCATGATCCGCCTGATCCGTCTCGCCGACACCGCGTCGGTGATTGCCGAGGTCCTCAAGCAGAAGACCGCCCGGGCGGTCTTCGAGCTGGTGCGCGAGGCCTACGGGGAACTGGTCGACCAACCACCGGCAGGCAAAGGCGGGCTGACGCATGGAAAAAGGCCACATCAAGATCATCGCCGAAAACCGCAAGGCCCGGCACGAGTATCACATCGACGACCAGTACGAGGCCGGCCTGGTGCTGACCGGCACCGAGGTGAAGTCCCTGCGCCTGGGCAAGGCCAACCTCAAGGACTCCTACGCCAAGATCAAGGACGGCGAGGTCTTCCTCTACCAGATGCACATCAGCGCCTATCCCTTCGCCTACTACGACAACCACGAACCGCTGCGGGTGCGCAAGCTCCTGCTGCACAAGCGCGAGATCAGGAAGCTCTACGGCAAGGTCAACGAGCAGGGGCACACCCTGGTGCCGCTGCAAGCTCTATTTCAAGGACGGCAAGGCCAAGATCACGCTGGCGCTCGCCAAGGGCAAGCGCAAATACGACAAACGCGAGACCATCCGCCGCCGCGAGCAGACCCGCGGAGATGGACCGGATCCGCAAGCAGCGGTAGGCGCGCGCTATTGGCTGTCGCCGCGATGCCCGCGCAACAGGTATTGACAAACCGGCCATCACAGCCTATAGTGGTTTCGACAGTGTTCTTTCACATACCCTTCCCTCGGCTGGCCGCGCATCATCGTTGTTCCCTCTTGAGCGCCCCCAGCCTTGAGCCTTGAGCTTCGACACGGGGGCGAAACGGTTTCGACGGGGACAATGAAGTTCAGGCTGCATACCGAGCGTCCTGTCGGCTCGTAAATCTCGACGGGACATAAATATAATCGCAGACGATTATAACTACGCTGTAGCTGCATAGCTACCGTTCTGCCGGCATCCTCTCCCGCGGATCCGGTAAGGGCGTCGACTAGCGGGATAGTCTGATCCGCGCGCCTGTTGCGGATCGGGCGAAACTTAAGCAGGCTAGCCGCTCAAGAATCCGGCCTGAAGGAGTCTTGAGCGGCGAAATTAAAATTCAGGATAAGTATGTAGATGCTTGTGCGGAATGTTTTCGGACGCGGGTTCGACTCCCGCCGCCTCCACCATTTAGAAAAGACAAACCCGATCCACCAACCACGTCCGGTTATTGGGCGGGTTTTTCTTTTCTGCGTATTGTCATCGACTTACGTCGCTTTCAGGGTGTCGGCGCTACCGCCTTGATCACTCCCGTTTCGGGAAATCCGTCATACCCAGCTTCTCTTTCGTCTCGAAATTCTCCGCATCCTTACCTCCATTCTCCGGACCTCGTCCGGTTTCCTGCATCTTTTCCTGCAGCCGCTGCTCGGCGGGATCAAAGGCAAACTGGTCGATACTCTTCATGATTCCGTCAAACAGATCGTTGATGTCCATGCTCGGTCGCTCCTCGTTGTGGGTTCTGCCCTTACTTACCGGAGAGACGGAGAAAGTGTCGGGCGTCAGCTGATTTTTTTTCGTGTCTGCTCCAATGGCCCTTACATACCGGGTCGCGGCGGGATGTGTCGGCGGGGATTTCAAATTGCTGTGTCGGACGAGAATTTAAGTAAGGATTTCAAGGTCGCGCTTGACATTTGCGGCTCCATGGATGATATATCAAGTGATAAATCGGGCGTTATGAATGGTGCCGCCAGTACATCAGAAGATTCAGCAAGGAGGAATCCATTGGACGAGCAACACAGTATGGCGAGGCTGGTCCGCGAGCTTCGGGAACTTACCGGTCTGACTCAAGAAAAGTTTGCGGCCAGGCTCGGCGTGACCTTCCCCACGATCAACCGCTGGGAGAACGACCGCGCCAAGCCGTCGCCGCTGGCGCTGGAGAAGATCGAAAGCCTGCTGCGCAGCCTGGGGGACAAGGGCGAGGCCCTGCATAAAGCGTATTTTGGGAAGGAAGCCTAAGCATGGCCCAGCTTGAACACATCGAAGCCATTGATAAGCGGCTCTGGGGTGCGGCGGATACCCTGTCCGAGCCTTCTTGGAAGAGCGAAGCGCGTCTGTGGATGGGATTATCGGGCAGACCGGATTTGCCCGAAATGCGGCGATTCTCGCCGCCAAGGAGGCGGCGAACGAAAACGACGAGACGCGCAAACGCTTCGAGGTGATGTGCCGGGCGGTGTTCTCGAAATTCAAGGCCTGCATCACCATCGAAGGCGTCAATGCTTGCCGGGACGACTTCGACGCGATCAATATCGTTTATAAAAGCCTGCAACAGGACCGGGAACAGGCGGATATCACCGATATCATCCGCCAGTTGCATCAAGTGGTGGATAAGGCGATTGAGACACAGACTGGGCTGGCTGTTGCCGAAGAGCTGGCACCGTACGATATCAGCAAGATCGATTTCGACCGGTTGCGCCGGGAGTTCGAGCGCAGCCCGGCCAAACGCACCACCGTGCAGAATCTGAAAAACGCCATCGAGCAACGCCTGCAGCGTCTGCTCCAGCAGAATCCCTTGCGGACCGATTTCCAAAGGCATTACGAGGAGATCGTCGCCGAGTACAACCGCGAGAAGGATCGGGTGACCATCGAAAAGACCTTCGACGCGCTTTTGCAGATCATGGATGAGATGGACGATGAGGAGAGCCGCGCCGTGCGGGAAGGGCTCGATGAGGAGAGTCTCGCCCTATTCGACTTGCTGAGAAAGCCGGACCTGACGTCAAGTGACATCAAGCGCATCAAGGCGGTCGCCGTTGACCTGCTGGAAACGCTCAAGGCGGAAAAACTGCGAATCAATCACTGGCGCGACAAGGAATCCACCCGGGACGCGGTCCGCCTGACGATTCGGGATTATCTCTGGAGCGAACAAACCGGGTTGCCGGAAACCTATTCAGAGGAGGACGTGCGGGACAAGACAGAAGCGGTTTTCGTGCATGTGTTCCGGGCGTACCCAATGGTGCCGTCACCCTACTACGCCAGCATGGCGTCGTAGAGAGTAGCGAAGGACAACATGAAATATCAGCCGCCCTACACCATCACACCGGCGATTGTTAATCTTGTCGCCGAGATTGGCGAAACCATCGGCCGCTACACCGTGCTGGCCGAACAGAACCTGACTCCGCGCCTGCGCCGGGAGAACCGCATCCGTACCATCCAGGCCTCGTTGGCTATCGAGAACAACACGCTCACCCTTGAACAGGTGACCGCCGTGATTGAGGGCAAACGGGTGCTTGGGGCACCCCCGCGAGATTCAGGAGGTGCGAAACGCCTTTGCGACCTACGAAGCCATGGAGGACTGGGACGCCGGTGTCGAGAAGGATCTGTTGGCGGCTCATGAGTTGTTGATGCGCGGGCTGGTGGATGAAACGGGTCGATATCGATCCGGTGGGGTCGGCATTTTCAGGGAAGAGCAGTTGGTGCACATGGCTCCCCCCGCTGATCGTGTGCCCAAGCTGATGGCGGATCTGCTGGATTGGCTGGAAAACACCAACGAGCATCCCTTGGTGGCCAGTTGCATTTTTCACTACGAGTTCGAATTCATCCACCCCTTTGCCGACGGCAACGGCCGCATGGGTCGGTTGTGGCAAACCTTGATTCTCCGGAACTGGAAGCCGCTGCTGGCTTACCTGCCGGTGGAGACAGTAATCCGTGATCGCCAGGAAGATTATTACCGGGTACTCGCGGTGGCCGACAGCCAAGCGGATGCCACGCCGTTTATCGAGTTCATGCTGAATGCGTTGCACGATGCCGTGCGCGAGGCTGCGTCGACCGATCAAGTAGGCGACCAAGTAACCGACCAAGTAGCGGCATTGATCCGTGCGATCGGGACCGGCGAGCTGGGTAGCAACAATTTGATGCAGGCTTTGGGTTTGTCTCACCGCCCCACGTTCCGGAACAACTACCTCAACCCGGCCCTGGAAGACGAATGGATCGAGCGCACACAACCCGATTCCCCGCGCAGCCCGACTCAGCGTTATCGATTGACCGGTAAAGGCCAGCGTTGGCTGCAACACCATGCCGACGAGTAGCAGAGGGATACTTGCGACAAACTTGCAACATGGCTTGTGACAATCGGGCCATGGCATATCAGTTCGATGGAGATGTCGACAAGAGATGGTATCGGGTGGCGAAAAAGATGAACTGCAGCTACTGCGCCGGGAGAATGCCCGCCTCAAGGATCTGCTGACCCAGCACGGTATCGCCTGGGAAGAACCGGCCATCGCTGAACCAGTCCCCGCCCCAACCGAATCCGCACCAGCCCAAACCCATTTCACCACCGACGACAAGATCGCCCTGTTCCGCCGCCTTTTTCGTGGGCGGGAGGATGTCTACCCGCAGCGCTGGGAGTCGGCCAAGGGCACATCCGGCTATTCACCGGCCTGCGGTAACGAGTGGAAACCCGGCGTCTGCCACAAGCCCCGGGTGAAATGCGGCGACTGCAACCAACGCCAATTGCTGCCGGTGACCGAACAGGTGATCTATGACCATTTGACCGGAAAACAGACCATCGGCGTCTATCCGCTCCTGAGCGACGACAGCTGCTACTTTCTTGCGGCTGACTTCGATGAGGCCGACTGGCGGGAGGATGCCCAGGCTTTCATGCAATCCTGCCGGGAGCTTGGCATTCCGGCGGCGCTGGAGATATCCCGCTCGGGCAATGGAGCACACAGCTGGATCTTTTTTGCCGAGCCGGTTCCGGCCCGCGAGGCCCGGCAGCTCGGGGCCGCACTGATCAGCCACACCTGCGACCGCACCCGGCAATTGTCCCTGACCAGCTACGATCGCCTGTTTCCCAATCAGGACACCATGCCCAAGGGCGGCTTCGGCAACCTGATCGCGCTGCCCCTGCAGAAACAGCCGAGGGAATCAAGGCGCAGCGTGTTCGTTGATGAACACCTGCAACCTTATCCCGATCAATGGACCTTTCTGGCTTCCACCCGTCCCATGTCCCGGCGAGACCTGGAAGACGCCATTTTGCGGGCCAGCGGCGGCCGCCATCCCCTGGATGTGGCCTTTGCCACCGAGGAAGAAGAAAGCAAGCCATGGCAGCGACCATCACCTGTACCCGCCCGGATTACCGGTCCACTGCCGGATTCTCTGACCCTGGTGCAGGCCAACCAGATTTTCATCGCCAAGGCCGATCTGCCGCAGTCGCTGGCTAACCGCCTGATCCGACTCGCCGCCTTCCAGAATCCAGAGTTTTACAAGGCCCAGGCCATGCGCCTGCCGGTGTGGAACAAGCCGCGCATCATCGGCTGCGCCGAGAATTTCCCCCAGCATATCGGCCTGCCGCGTGGCTGCCTCGATGCGGTGCTCGACCTGTTGCGGGAGAATGACATCCGTCCGGAGCTGCAGGACGAGCGCCTGTCGGGACGGAAGGTGACGGCCAAGTTTACCGGTACCTTGCGCAAGGACCAGAAAGCGGCGGTGCGGGAGATGCTCAAGCACGAGGTCGGCGTGCTCTGCGCCCCGACGGCTTTCGGCAAGACCGTTACCGCAGCCGCCCTGATCGCCCGGCGCAAGGTCAGCACACTGGTGCTGGTCCATCGCACCGAACTGCTGCGCCAGTGGCAGGAGCGGTTGACTGGATTTCTTGAGTTCCCGAAAGGAAGCCTGGGCATCATCGGTGGCGGCAAGAAGAAACCGTCAGGCAAGATCGACATCGCGGTCATGCAGTCTCTTTCCCGTCGGGAGGATCTTGGCGAACTGCTCGACCAGTACGGCCAGATCATCATCGACGAATGCCACCACCTGTCGGCCTTTTCCTTCGAGGCGATCCTCAAACAAGCCAAGGCAAAATTCGTGGTGGGCCTGACCGCCACCCCGATACGCCGCGACGGTCATCAGCCGATCATCTTCATGCAGTGCGGGCCTATCCGACATAGCGCCGCCAGACCGGAAACCGCCCCGGCGCAACTGGAGGTCTGGCCGAAGGTGCTGACCCGCGCCGGAAATCCCGCCGGATTCGCCGATTCAGGATGTGTTCCGTATCCTCGCAGGCGATGCGACATTCTTCGATGCACGATGCCAGGCACCGAGATTGCATCACTTTAATTGGCATGAAAATACATGTATTGGCCACCGGTGCAACTTATGACATCACCACTCGGGTTGCGTTTGAACCTTAAACATGAGCTGCAGTGATAAAAATAAACTTGGGTCAGAACATACAGCTGTGATAAAAAGAGTTATATGACGCCGATTGATTGGACTTAATTGAGGCATAATTATTGATTAAATCAGGCAGTCAACCAACCATTTAAAAGAGGAAATCATGAAGATATTAGCCACCAATGTTTACGTAGGCCCAAACTTATACGCCCATTTTCCAGTCATCAGACAGCAGATAGATTTGGGGGTTTTAGAACAGTGGCCGACGGCTCAATTGGGTGAAAAGTTTATAGATGCTTACCTTGAAGCCTTACCTGGTTTAAGCGAACATGGTTGTTCCTATGGTGTGTCAGGCGGCTTTGTGCGTCGCCTCCGAGAGGATGAGGGCACTTGGATGGCACATGTGTTAGAACACACGGTTATTGAGTTACAAGCCATGGCAGGCTCAGATGTGACTTTTGGTAAAACCCGTTCTATAGATGGTCAAGCGGGTTGCTATAACATGGTCTTTCAGTACAAGCAAAGAGATGTCGGCTTGGCTGCAGCCAAGCTAGGTCGACAGCTGTTATTCAGTTTAATGCCAGCTGAATTACAAACTGAATTAAAACAGTTCATTGAAGATGATTTTGATTTTCAACAAGAGTTAACCAATTTTATTCGATTTGCTCAGCGCAAAGAACTGGGTCCCAGTACTGCTTCCATCGTCAGAGCGGCAGAGGACCGCAACATCCCTTGGCTGCGACTGAATGAATATTCTTTGGTGCAGTTTGGGCATGGCAAATACCAGCAAAGGATTCAAGCCACCATCACCAGCAAAACCACCAATATAGCGGTAGAAATATCCTGTGATAAAGAGGACACACATAATTTATTGCGCGATCTGGGTTTACCTTTACCCACTCAAGAACTGGTTTATTCGGCTGAGGGTGCTGTGAGAGCAGCACAACGTATGGGCTATCCGGTGGTGGTCAAACCCCTCAATGCCAATCATGGGCGAGGTATCACCATAGATATCAGCACCGATGAAGAAGTTGAAGCTGCTTTTCATTTTGCCCGTGAAAAAGGCACCTCACGATCGGTGTTGGTGGAGTCATTGATTTTGGGCTATGACCATCGGATGTTGGTGGTCAATGGTGAGCTGGTGGCAGTGGCTAAACGTGTACCAGGACATGTGGTTGGCGATGGCAAAAGCAGCATTGCTGAATTGGTTGAAGTGGTTAATCAAGATCCCAGACGCGGTGTGGGCCATGAAAAAGTATTGACCATGTTGGAACTGGACCGACAAGCAGAAAAACTAATGACTGCCGCTGGCCACACAGCTGAATCGATTTTACCTGAAGGTGAAGTGTTTTTCTTGCGCTCCACAGCGAATTTATCAACTGGTGGTACAGCGGTTGATTTAACCGATGAAGTGCACCCTGATAACCGTGCGATGGCTGATTCGAGCTGTGATGGCCGTTGGATTGGATGTCGGCGGGGTCGACTTTTTGACTCAAAACATCAGTCAATCTTATAAAGACATTGGTGGTGCCATTGTCGAAGTCAATGCAGCACCGGGTTTCCGCATGCACGTGGCACCTTCGGAAGGTCAGCCACGAGATGTGGCTGGTAAAGTGATGGACATGTTATTTCCACCAGGTACACCCAGCCGCATACCGATTGCTGCGATAACCGGCACCAATGGTAAAACCACCACTTCCAGAATGCTGTCACATGTGTTAAAAATTGCCGGTCATCACGTTGGCACCACCTCTACAGATGGGGTCTATATTGATGGTCATTTATCGGTTAAAGGCGACATGACCGGCCCCATGGCGGCTAACATTGTATTGCGAGACCCGACTGTCGATGTGGCGGTGATGGAAACTGCCCGCGGTGGTATTCTGCGAGCTGGATTAGGTTATAACTATGCCAATGTCTCGGCTTGTTTAAACATCGCCTCTGACCATTTGGGTTTGCGTGGCATTGATACCTTGGAGCAGTTGGCAGAGATTAAACGGGTGGTGGTCGAAGTAGCAGAGGACACTGCTGTGTGCGCTGAATGCCGATGACCCACACTGTTTACAGATGGCAGACTATACAAAAGCCAAAAAGCTTTGCTATGTGACCATGAATCCAGGGCATGCTTTGGTTAAAGAGCACATCAAGCAAGGTGGCACAGCTGTGGTTCTGGAACAAGGCATCAATGGTGATATGATCACCATCTATGACGCCGGAAGTCACATACCATTGTTGTGGACCCATCTGATCCCCGCAACCATAGAAGGTAAGGCTGTACACAACGTACAAAATGCGATGTTTGCCAAGTGCGATGGCCTTTGCCATGGATGTGGAGCTGGAACAAATTAGACATGGGTTGAGAACTTTTGACACGTCTTTCTTCGAAGCACCCGGGCGGATGAATCAATACGATGAACATCCGTTCAAAGTCATTTTGGATTATGGTCCACCATCCAGCAGCCATCAGAATGGTCTGCCAAACCATTGATCGTTTTGATATCAGCGGTCGAAAAATCTGTGTTTTGTCAGCACCGGGAGACCGGCGCGATGAGGATATTTTAGCGATTGCTGATGAAGCGGCGGGTCATTTCGATCACTATGTGTTAAAAGCCGATGACAACCGCCGTGGTCGTGACCTGCAAGAAGTGCCTCAAATGCTCAGGAAACAACTGATTTCACAGGGAGTTCAAGACAGTCAAATTGACATCATTGCAGATGAAACCGAAGCGGTTGATTCAGCTTTGGCGATGGCCAGAGATGGTGACTTGCTGTTGATTTTCGGTGATGACATCACCCGTTGCTGGAAACAAATTATTCACTTCAATTCAGGTCTTCAACAGCACAAATCAGCCACACCACAGCCGATTATTTCGAATGTCATATTAAAGCCATGGATGATGGCATGGACATGGGTGAATTTGAGTTAATCAAAGATGATCGCGGGGTGAGGATAGCTCGTCAAGAAGCAATGACTGATAAACAGTTAAAACTGGATGATTCGCGCCGTTTAACTGGGCCCAATATATTTGGCCCTGATGCCGGTGCAGTGATGGATGTATTGATCACTGGTTATGACCACCAAACAGGTGGTGGCTCGTTGGCAAACAGGAACTGAAATCTTTGCTTCAGCCATTGGGTTGGGGTCTAATCTGCGCACCTTCAGCCGCAACCACCAGAGCGGGTGCGAGGCTTGGGTTTTACTGCGCCGATAGATGTCTTGTATGCCGCCACTGAAGTCAACGAAGCCGCTTGGCAGCGGGGGCGCTTAACGATTTCACCCCTCCACTGCAACAACCCCTAGACAAAGAAATAAACCGCTTAAAACGGGTCATAGCAGCTGAGGCCAACCCGTTATCGGTTGCCATTCAACAGGCAGCCATTCAACACGATGTGCGATTTCTCAGCGACGATGATTTTGTATCCATAGGTTATGACGCCAGTTGCCAAATTTACCCCGTGAACGAACTGCCCGCATTGGATGACATCGACTGGTCAAGCGTCAAGTCCATCCCGTTGGCTTTGG
>CAVQUW010000007.1:0-11231 GCA_963716785.1 uncultured delta proteobacterium
CGCTCGGCCTCCTGTCGGAGCTGCTCGAGCAGCTCAAGCGCCGTGCCCCCCGGGGTCGCGGCACCGGCCGCCCCGGCCGCTTCCGATAGGTGCCACTCGCGGCGCAGGGCCTCCATCTGGCGGCAGGTTTTGGCGTGGTAGCCGCGCAGCGTCTCGGCGATCTCGCTCAGGTAGCGCACCCGCTCCGGTGGGATGATGATGGTCTTCGAGGAGGAGGTCTTGGTCTGCGGCCGCGGCAGGCGCGTGTCGAAGCGCACCCCGGTGCGGGCGGCCACCGCGTCCATCAGCGCGTGGTAGAGCGCGCTCACCCCGTCGTCGTTGAACTTGGAGGCGATGGTGCCGAAGACCGGCATCTCCTCGGGGGTGCGGTCGAACGCCTTGCGGTTGCGCTGCACCTGCTTGCGGACGTGCTGCACGGCGTCCTCGCTGCCGCGTTTTTCGAACTTGTTGACCGCGACCAGGTCGGCGAAGTCGAGCATGTCGATCTTCTCGAGTTGGGAGGCGGCCCCGTACTCGCTCGTCATGACGTAAAGCGACACGTCCACCAGATCGGTGATGCTCGAATCCCCCTGGCCGATGCCGGCGGTTTCGGTGATGACCAGGTCGTACCCGGCGGCCTTGACCGCCATGATGGCATCGGCCAAGGCCGCCGGGATTTCGGTTGAGGAGCGGCGGGTGGCGAGCGAGCGCATGTAGACGCGCGGGCTGCCGATGGCGTTCATGCGGATGCGGTCGCCCAGCAGGGCGCCGCCGGTCTTGCGGCGCGAGGGGTCGCAGCTTAAGATGGCGACGCGCACCTCTTTGAGGTCGTGCAGGATGCGCACGATCAACTCGTCGGTCAGCGAGGACTTCCCGGCCCCGCCCGTGCCGGTGATGCCGATCACCGGCACCCGACGGCTGCCGGCTTTTTGGGTCAACTCCGCCCGCAATCGGTCCAGGTGGCCGTCCTGCTGCGCCTGGGCGAGCTCCGCCGCCGATATGAGGCCGGCCACCAGGGACTTGTTGTCCGCCGTGAGCGCGTCGAAGGGGAAATCGAAACCCGTGACGGTGGGAAAATCGAGCGACTGCACGAGGTGGTTGATCATGCCCTGCAGACCCATGCGGGTGCCGTCTTCGGGCGAGAAGATCTTGGTGATGCCGTAGGCTTCGAGCTCCGCGATCTCCTCGGGGACGATCACGCCGCCGCCGCCGCCGAAGACCTTGACGTGCGGGGCGCCGCGCTCCCGCAGCAGGTCGATCAGGTACTTGAAGAACTCGATGTGTCCGCCCTGATAGCTCGACACGGCCACCCCTTGGACGTCCTCTTCGATGGCGGCGTCGACGATTTCCTGAACGGAGCGGTTGTGGCCGAGGTGGATCACCTCGACACCGGTGTCCTGGATGATCCGGCGCATGATGTTGATGGCGGCGTCGTGTCCGTCGAAGAGGGATGTGGCGGTCACGATGCGGATGGGGTTTTTGGGTCTGTAGGCTTCAACCGGTGCCGTCATTCCGCCTCCTTATTGGGCCTGGTGACTATGGCATGGGGTCAAAGAAGTCGGGTTCCGTTGTTTCCCGCGTCCGGCCCCATTCCCGCTGCCGAGTGGCGTTCCCGGGGAGAGCTTCTCCGAACATGAGCGCCACCTGTCGTCAATTCCCCGTGCACATGCGCAGGATGAAATCGGTCTGCACCGCGATGTAGTCCTCGATGCGATAGTGCCGCCCGAGGTGCCAGCGGCGGAACGTCCACATGTGGCCGAGGACCGCAATGTCATGGGCGGCCATTTCGATCGACCCGCCGTCCAGGTGCGGCAACTCCCCGGATCGGGACAGCCGCGCCAGCACTTCCACCAGCAGGCCGGTAATCCGCAGTTCGTTTTCGAGCACCCGCTTTTGCCACTGGCTGGGCAGGGAGTGGGTTTCCTGGTAGATCAGGAGCATGAAATTGCTCATCCGGTGGCAGACCATGAAATACTCCCGGATGACCTTGGCCAAAGCGTCTCGGCCGCCGGAGGCCCTGGCCATGGCGGCGGAGACCCCTTTTTCGACCTGGGAGTGGATGGAGTCGCACACCAGATAGAGGATGTCTTCCTTACAGTTGTAATACTCGTAGAGGGATCCGATCGAAATGCCGGCCGCCTTGGCGATCTGGCGCGTGGTGGTTTTGTGGAAGCCTTTGTCGATGAACAGGGTGACCGCCGCCTCGGCGATCTGCCGCCGCCGGCGATCGACCAGGTCCGGGTTTTTGACCTGGGTGGGGATGTCGGTGGTGCGCGTGAGTTCGTTCATGCCAGGGTTGAAGCCCGTCCGGGTTTGGGGTGGACTGTCGCTGCGGGCGCGGGTCGAAAAATCCGAGCGAGCGCTCAATCAATTTTTATTAACATGGCCTGAAAAAGGATGTCAAGGCGATTCCTCCCGGTTCTAACGATCTGAAAAGGCCATGTGCAGGGCGTTTCAACAAAGGTATTGACAAATTGCAAGGGTTTCATTAACAATACGACTGAGCGCTCGCTCAATAAATTCAACATGCTGAAATAAAAGTATATTACAATTTTTCGGGCAAAGGAGGAGGGATGGGCGAGGAGGTTTTGCTGGTGCAGGAGGCCGAGGGGGTGGCGACGCTGACCCTGAACCGGCCCGAGGTCATGAACTCCCTGAGTTTTCCCCTGCTGTTCGCGTTGCGCGACGCCGTCGAGGGTTACCGCTTCCGGCGCGATATCCGGGTGGTCGTCATCACGGGCGCCGGTGAAAAGGCCTTCTGCTCCGGGGCGGACCTCAAGGAGCGCGCCACCCTGTCACCCGATCAGGTCCGGGAATTCATCTTCACCATCCGCAATCTCTTCACCGCCATCGAGCAACTGAACAAACCCGTGATTGCCGCCGTAAACGGCATCGCCCTCGGCGGGGGCACGGAGCTGGCGCTGGCATCCGACATCCGGATCGCTTCGACCGCGGCCACCATGGGGTTGACCGAGACGCGTCTCGCCATCATCCCGGGGCGGGCGGCACCCAGCGGCTGCCGCGGCTGGTCGGTCGGGGCAAGGCCAAGGAGCTCATTTTCACCGGCCGGCGTGTCGACGCGCAGGAGGCCCTGCAGATCGGTCTCGTCAACCAGGTGTGCGCGCCTCAGGAACTTCTGCCCGCATGCCGCAAAATGGCGGCCATGATCTGCGAGACCGGGCCGATCGCCATCGAGCAGGCCAAGTACGCCATCAACCACGGCCTCGAGACCGACATCGCCACGGGGCTGGCGATCGAATCGAACGCCTACTGGGTGACCATCCCCACCGAAGACCGTCTGGAGGGCTTGGCGGCGTTTCGTGAGAAGCGCAAGCCGGTGTACAAAGGTAAGTAAAGAAAAGGGGTCGAGGGTTCAAGGGGTCGAGGGGTCGAGTGAACTGCAAAGGTAGAAACTCTGATAGCAGCCAGGGCCTAAGCCTTTACCAGGATCAACAAGCGGGCCTGCTTCCTCACTCGAATCGTCGGTTTCCCAAGTCTTTCACTTGAACCCTTGAACCCTTGGACCCTTGAACCCTAATCCCAAAGGAGCACTGCAATGACCGAGTACGATTATTGGAAAATCTTCCCCCGCATGCCACGGAAGGTGACCATCGGCGACATCACGGTGCGCGATGGGTTCCAGCACCTGGAGAAGTTTATCTCCACCCGTGCCAAGATCTTTTATGCCGAGGAGATGATCTTTGCCGGCTGCAAGAACATCGAGGTCACCAACCTCGGGAACCCCTTTCTCATGCCGCAGTTCAGCGATGCCGAAAAGCTGCTCGCCCATCTGCGCAGCGACCGGTTCCGGGAGCGTTGCGCCAAGAAGGGCATCAATATCGACGAGGTGTGCATCACGGCGGTCACCATCCGCGAGCCGGGTGTGGACCGGGCGATCGAGCTGCGCCGGAAAGGCGTCGGTCCGGACCGGCTGCTCATGATGGTCTCCACCGAGGAGGAGCACCACTTCGCCAACTCGGGCTGCACGCTGCCGCAATACTGGAAGGAGTGCGAGCGCGCCATCAAGAAGTGCAACGACGCCGGCATGAAGATGTGCGGCACGGTCAGCACCATCTGGGGCAGCCCGATCGCCGGCGCCACCGAGCTGAAGGACGCCGTCGAGTTCACCAAGCGTTGGCTCGAGATCGGTGCGGCGGACATCGAGCACGCCGACCACGACGGCAGCGCCTCCGCACCCCAGGTCTACCGCTACTTTTCGATGATTCTCGACGCGATCCCGGACACGCGTCTGCATATCGCCCACTTCCACGAAACCAAGCGCGTGGCCTCGGCCTCGGTGCTGGCGGCCCTGCAGGCGGGAATCACGCATTTCGAGGCCACCCTCGGCGGGCTGGGCGGCCAGCCGGCCAACTTCCTCGACGACTGTCCGGTGCCGGGCACCGGAGAATACTACTACGACGATCCGCGCTACGTCGGCCTGACCTGCCTGGAGGACATGCTGGTGCAGATCGATGAGATGGGCATCGCGCACGGCTATGACGTGGATCG
Organism: uncultured delta proteobacterium; assembly: GCA_963716785.1. Classification (GTDB taxonomy): domain Bacteria; phylum Desulfobacterota; class Desulfobacteria; order Desulfobacterales; family SpSt-501; genus SpSt-501. The sequence continues at coordinate 4,489 of CAVQUW010000007.1, forward strand.
GGTGCTGTGGCTCGGCCGGCAGCTGGAAAAAACCGCCGGAATGCGTCTGCGCTCGGAGGCCGCGATCAACGGCCGTACCTTGAAAGAAGGTCATCTCGAGTACGCCCGCCCGGGTTTGAAAAAGCTCAAGGAAAAACTCGGCGAAGCGGCCGGCCAGAAATTGCCGGCCGACTGGGGGAAAGAGGCGAACCTGCCCGAGAAATACCGGGCCAAATAGCTACCGTTGCGGGGTATGGCGCCGATCGGGATCGCACACCGCGGGGGAAGGGTGGGCTCAGTCCCGTTGCGCCATGCCCGTCGCCCGGTGGCCGCTGAGGGGGGCTGATGGGTGTGGATGCTGAAAAAGTCGATGATCTGAGCCGCGAGGAGATGGCTCGGTTTGTGCTGGATGTGCTCCACCGCTCCCTCCTGCACTATGGTCTGTGGTTCACCGAGGTGCGGCACCAGATGGGGACGGCGCGGGCGCTGGAGGTGCTGAAAAAGGCCTCGGAGCGCAGCTTCGAGATCCAGATCAAGCGGCTTGCCAAGCTGCTCGGATTCGAGCTGGAAAACGGGCTGCCCAAGGCGCTGGTCGCCATGCCCCGCGAAGAGCTGAAAGGGGTTCTGGAAGGGTTGTGCGCCAATTGGCTGGCCAACGACGGGGTCTGGTTCCAGGCGGTGGAATTCGCCGACGGGATGAACGACGCCAAGCGCTGCAACGACTCCGTCTGGGCCCAGTTCTCGCCTGTGGAGGCCTGGTCCATCAAGCGGTTGTTGAAGCTGCCTGAACGGCCGGGACTGGCGGGGCTCAAACGCGCGCTGGGCTTGCGGATCTACTCTCAGATCAACATCCAGTCGGCCTTCGAGGAAGGGCCCGACAGTCTCGTCTTCCGCATGGACGAGTGCCGGGTCCAGTCCGCCCGCAAGCGCAAGGGGTTGGATGACTACCCGTGCAAGTCCGCCGGCCTTGTCGAGTACACCTACTTCGCCCGCAGCATCGACGACCGGATCCGAACCGAGTGCATCGGATGCCCGCCGGACCCGCACCCACAGGAGTGGTACTGCGCCTGGCGCTTCACCCTGAAATCGTCTGAGACAGCGCTTGGAGAGACGGCACTCGGAGGCTGAAAGCCGCGTCGCGGTCGGTACCGCCAAAACCGCAGAACCCCGGCGCAGCCCGGGCCGGCCGCCGCCGTTCTCGACGGCGACGGGCATGTCGCGACCATGGCGGCCACCGCCAAACCCACGGAACCGCCCCCGCCCGCGGCGGTCTGGATGAGCTGCCTCAATCCCTTTTCCGGCGCACCGGTTTCCAATCCAAAGCCCCCCCTCAGCATCCGTGAACCGCAAAAGCGAGCGCACCGCGGCGGCGGGGTTGGCGAGCAATCCAAAAACGACCCCATTCCTAACGGTCGAAGATTCCCCCCAAGGCTTGCTGCTGGGAGATTCAATTGCTCTAAAACAAATAGGCTGGTGTGGCTGAAAGGCGAGATCTGGGATGGATCGCCGACAGACCATGAAAGAAGGATGCAACCGGGTCGTCAGGCGGACTTTATGAATTTTCTGCACGAATGTCCCCAAACTCATATAGAATATAAAAGGGTGTATCGCCGATAGGCAGGCAGTTTTTATTCATGTTCGGAACGAATGTCCCCCTTCCAGGCAGTCCCCATTCATGTCCGAACGATCCCCACCTTCCGTCCCCATCTTCCGCCGAATTTTTTCTTGACAGACCTTGGCCAACTCTTTATAAATACGATGTAGCTAAATTATAGTTACCTTATAGCCATTGATCTGAAGTCGCCGACCATGGGGACGACGCCGGCCACCGGTATAAACAGCCACGGATTCGCCTGTTTTGGATGACCCCCACCAACCGGCAACAACTTGGCTGGAGCCCACCGGGGAGTTTCATTTGATGCGGGCCGAAAGGAACCCCATTTATTCCCGCGGTCAGGGGCCAACATGGTCACCCCGAAGACGGAAATGCAACTTGAAGTGCCCGGCGGGAGTCCGGCAGCCGGCGACCCTGCCCCCAAGACCAAGTTCGGGGTTTTTGGGGAAGAGCTGATCGAAAAGGTGGTCAAATCGAGCGGGAACACCGGCCGGGTCTACCTGCCATTGGATTGGGTGGGCAAGCACGTCAAAATAATTCGCATCGATTGATGGAAAGATCGCTCTGAATGCGATATGGAACCACGAGCCCGGAATCGAAAACGATTTGAACCCTCACCCGACAGGTGACGGTTCGTTTGAGCCAAGTGCCTGCAACCCATGCGTGATCTGAGAGTTCGTCAAGGATTCAGGCAACCTAGAAGGGGAAAAAAATGAGGTACGCAGAGACAGGCTTCAATCTGGAAGTCGATCTGACCCGCGGCAACATCGAAAGGGTGGCCACCGACCTGAAGGACACCGAGCTTTACCTGGGGGGTCTGGGTACCAACGCCAAGATCCTGTGGGATCGGGTTCCCCCTGAAGTTGAGCCTTTTTCACCCGAAAACCTGCTGATATTCAGCGCCGGTCTTTTGTGCGGCACACCGGCCACGGGGTGCAACCGCACCATTGTCTCCACCATTTCCCCCCAGACCCAGTTGATGGCCTTTTCGATGATGGGCGGATTCTGGGCGCCGGAGTTGAAATACGCCGGTTACGACAAGGTGATCCTGCGCGGCAAGTCCCCGGACCTGGTCTATTTGTGGATCCACAACGACAAGGTGGAACTGCGCGACGCCTCGCATTTGCGGGGCAAGGGCGCCATCGAAACGGCCGAACTGATCCGCAAGGAGCTGAAGGAGCCCAAAGCCCAGGTGGCGGCCATCGGCATGGCCGGCGAGAACCGGGTCTATTTTCGCCTCCATCGAGCAGGGCAGATCCAGCGCCAGCCGCGGCGGCATCGGCGCGGTCATGGGCGACAAGGGGGTGAAGGCGATCGTGGTCCGCGGCACCAAGGACATTCAACGTCGCCCGGCCGGACGAGTTCATGGAGCTGTGCGACGAGGTGATGCAATACATCAAATTCCGAAATCAAAATCCGATTCCGGGGGTCATGCCCATTCTGGCCGGGCTGGGGTCGCCGCAGGAGATGGCGGTCCACGACGAGAAGTGGCACACCGAGAATTTCATGTGGGGAAATTCGCGCCACCGCCGCAAGGATTTCTGGACCAAGGAAGTCGCCCAGAAGTGGACGGAGACGCATGGAGCGGCATGCGGACGCGGCTGATCAGCTGCTACAACTGCCCGATGAAGTGCGGGGCCACCATTTCCGCTCCGGGGCATGCCCACCTACATGATGAAGTGCTTCTCCAAGCTCACCTACACCATGGCGGCTCCATGTCCGACCTGGAATTCGGGCTGACCATCGCCCAAAGGGCGACCGAGTACGGCGTGGACGGCTACTCGACGCCGCAGGTGATGGCCTTCGCGCCTCGAGCTGCTTGAAGACGGCATCCTGACCGACGAGGATTTGCCGGGCATGCCGGCCGACAACGAGGGGCGGTTTCTACTGGCTGCTCGACCGGATCGTCCGGCGCGAAGGGATCGGCGACCTGCTGGCCGACGGCACCTACTGGGCGGCCAAGGAGATCGGCAAGGGCGCGAGAAGTACGCCCACAACAACATCAAGAAACACGAGCAGCTGCCGCTCAAGCTCTCCATGCTGAACCCCATCTATTTCCTGATGTACTGCGACCGGCGAGAAGATCAACATCACCCAGATCGAGGGGCAGTTCCCGCAGGCGCCTTTCCCGACGCGGGAGGAGCGCGAGGAGTTCGTCAAGGACTGGTTCCAGGTGCCGGACGAGAAGTTCAAGCAGTATCTGCTGGATTGGGAGCCGCGCGGCGAAAACTCGAATCCCCTATTACCCGACGGTCGAGATGAGCTGCGACATCGTCGACTGGCAGGAGAGGATGCACTACATCGACGACGCCCTCGGGATGTGCGCCGGCTTGTCGTCGTTCCCCCTGAAGCCCCCGTATCACATCCACAACTTCCCGAAGTTCATCTCGGCCGGGACCGGCATCGAGATGGACGAGGCCAAGCTGACCCAGGCGGCCAAGAGCTACCGGACCCTGGTGCGGGCCATCAATATCCGGCGCGGCATGCGCCGCAAGGACGACAAGCCGCCCGGAGGACCACTGGAAGAAACGGTTCCCCGATCTCGAGAAGGAGCTGCTGGACACGTACTACAAATTCAAGGGCTGGAACGACGACGGCATTCCCACCAAGGAGTCCCTGCACGAACTGGGTCTGGATTACGTGAGCGAGGACTTCGTGCAGCGGGGGATCCTGACGGACGGCGAGGAGGCTTCACCCCGGGAAACGCCGCGGAATAAGCGAAGACGAGTGGAGGCGCGAACCATGAAAGGCGAGAACAAGAAGAAAAATCAAATCGATCAACATCAACGTCGACAAGTGCAACGGTTGCCGGGCATGCGAGGTGATCTGCTCCGCCTTTCACGCGGAGCCGAAATACAGCAGCAACAATCCGGCGCGCTCGCGCATCCGGGTCATTCGCGAACCGCTGCGAGACATCTACGTGCCGGTCTACGCCGGCGAGTACACGCCGGCCGAGTGCACCGGCCGCGACACGTACACATCGACGGCAAGGAGTACGACGAGTGCGCTTTTTGCCGCGCCTCCTGCCCCTCGCGGGACCTGTTCAAGGAACCCGACTCCGGTCTGCCGCTCAAATGCGACATGTGCGAGACGGCCGGGAGGAAGAACCCCTGTGCGTCAAGTGGTGCCTGGTCGACGCCCTGATCTACGAGGAGCGGGAGGAGGAAGTCGAGGAGCAGGAGGAGCCGGAGGAGCTCGAGGTCGGGTTCGAGTCGCTGGTCGACAAGTACGGCTTGGAGAAGGTGCTGGATACCGTCGCCAGAATGTCGAAGAAGGGCTAGCACGCCAAGGCGCGCGAAGACGGTCGAACGAACATGGAGAGGTAGCCCCCTTCAAGGAAATCATCGACGCGATCAAGGCGAGCGGCGGCGATGCGTTCAAGCACTGCTACCAGTGCGGCCTGTGCGATACGGTCTGCCCGTGGAACCGGGTGCGCAACTTCAGCATGCGCAAGCTCGTGCGCGAGGCGACCTTCGGCCTGACCGAGATCGAGAGTGACGACATCTGGCGCTGCACGACCTGCGGCAAATGCCCGCAGCAGTGCCCGCGCGACGTCAGGCAAATCGAGTCCGGCGTCGCGCTGCGCCGGATCGCCACCGAGTACGAGGTTTTCCCCACCTCCGTGCGGCCCGTCCGCGGGGTCGCCGCCAGCCTCGCGGCCGAGGGCAACCCCCTGAACGAAGAGACGGGACAAACGGGCCAAGTGGGCCGAAGGCCTTGCGGTCAAGACCTTCACCGAGGGGATGGACTTCCTGTACTTCCCCTGCTGCTACCTCTGCTACGACCCGAGGTTGAAAAAAGTCGCGAGGGCCACCGCCGGCATCCTGAACCGCGCCGGGGTGGATTTCGGGATCCTGGGGACCAAGGAGAACTGCTGCGGCGAAAGCATCCGCAAGACGGGCGATGAGGAGCTGTTCAAGCGCCTGGCGCGTGAGAACATCAAGACCTTTATCGATCACGGCGTGAAGAAAATCCTCGTTTCCTCCCCGCACTGCTACCACTCCTTCAAAAACGAGTACCCCGAGTTCAGCGTGAAATTCGAGGTGGTTCACATCTCCCAATTCGTATCCGAGCTCATCCACGAGGGCCGGCTCGAGCTCGACAAGGAGTTCGCCAAGAAAGTGACCTATCACGACCCGTGTTATCTCGGTCGGCACAACGGCGTGTACGATGCGCCGCGGGAGCTCCTGGGGAAAATAGGGCCCGGGTTCAGCTGAACGAGATGCCGGACACGCGCGTGACCAGTCTGTGCTGCGGCGGCGGCGGCGGCCGGATCTGGATGGAGACGCTGAAGGGGGAGCGCTTCTCCGATATCAGGATCCAGCAGGCCGAGGGCGTCGGGGCCGAAGTGCTCGCGACTTCCTGCCCCTACTGCATCACCCATTTCGAGGAAAGCAGGCTGACCCTGGAGGATCGTGAAGCCTTGAGGTAAAGGACATCACGGAGATCATCGCCGAGGTGATTTAGAACGGTTTTCAACACCAGAAACCTGATGAGGGGATAGAAAGTGGAAAAAGAACAGGTGCTACAAGAACAAGTCCAACAGCTGCGCCAAACTCTTGTAGACAGGAATTTTGGGGATGTCATGGTCGTGGGCGGCGGGATCAGCGGCATTCAAGCCTCCCTCGATCTTGCCGCCTCGGGGTTCAAGGTGTACCTGATCGAGAAGGCCCCCGCCATCGGCGGTCACATGGCCCAGCTCGACAAGACCTTTCCGACGAACGACTGTTCCATGTGAATACTCTCACCCAAACTGGTCGAGGTCGGCCGGCATCCGAACATAGAGGTCCTGACGCACACTGAAGTCGAGCGTGTCGAAGGGGAGGCGGGGGATTTCAAGGTTTCGCTCATCAAGAACCCCCGGTACATCATCGAGGACAAGTGCACGGGTTGTGCGACCTGCGCCGAGTACTGCCCGGTTCATTACCCGGACAAATTCAACCAGGAGATATCGCAGAACAAGGCCGTCCACATTTACTTTTCCCAGGCCATCCCGCTCGTCGCCTACATCGATCAGAGCTGTCTTTACCTCAAAGAGAAGAAGTGTCGCATCTGCGAAAACGTCTGCAAGAACAAAGCCATCGATTTTCAGCAAAAGCCGGAGAAGATCGACGTCAACGTCGGCGCCATCATCCTCTCCCCCGGCCTC
>CAVQUW010000008.1:0-182572 GCA_963716785.1 uncultured delta proteobacterium
AGCGTCCCGCTGAAAAAAGAACGGGTGGCGTCGTCGGCCAGCTCCGGCTCGACACCGATGACCCGGCAGCCGGGGCGCACGCCCTTGGCGCCGATGGCGCACCCGCTGAGCAGCCCCCCGCCGCCGCAGGGCACGAGCAGCATGTCGAGCCCCTCCACCTGCCCGCACAGCTCGAGGGCGGCGGTGCCCTGGCCGGCCACCACGTCGATGTGGTCGTAGGGCGGGACCAGGGTGGCGCCGTGCGCCTGCTGCAGCTCCCGGGCGATCTCCTCGCGGCTGCGCTGCGACGGGTCGTAGGCGACGACCGTCGCGCCGTAGCCCTCGGTGGCCGCCCGCTTGATGGCGGGCGCGTCCTGCGGCATCACCACGGTGGCGGCGATCCCCAGGAGCCGGCCCACCAGCGCCACGGCCTGGGCGTGGTTGCCTGAGGAGAAGGTGACGACCCCGCGGCCGCGTTCCTCCGGGGAGAGCAGGGACATGGCGTTGTAGGCCCCGCGGAACTTGAAGGCGCCCATACGCTGAAGGTTTTCGCACTTCAGGAAAATTTCAGCACCCAGGCGCTCGTCGAGGGTCCGTGAGGTCATGACGGGGGTGACATGCGCCACCCCCCGCAGGCGGCCGGCGGCCGCGGTCACCTTGAGCGACAATTCAGACAGAGTCTCGTCCATGCATCTTCCTCGTTTCAATAGTGCCCCGGGCGGCGGGCCGCGGCGGCCCGCCTACCACTTTTCGGGGGGCAGGATTTCCCACGGGTAGCTGTCGCCGGCGACGGGGGCCCAGAAAAGGTCCCCGGAGTTGCGCCAGGGGTCCAGGACGATCCCGCGGTCAAAGGGTTGGCGCGTCGCGGTGATGACGACACTGTTGTGCTCGCGCAGGTCGCTGCCCTTGTAGGCCACCCCCCAGTGCAGCCGGAAGGAGGCGAGGTTCAGCGTCTGCAGGCGCCGCATCAAATCCTCGGTCCAGTGGTAGCAAAGCCCCCTTTGCCGAAGCCCCATCTGGATCAGGATGTTGTGCCAGTAGGCCGGCGGCACCACCCGGTACTCCTCCGCAAGACGGCTGGAATAGACGACCGCGGTTTCGGCCACCCGGCGGGCTTCGGACGCATCGGCCCCGGCGGCAAGGGCGAGGAGGTCACGCCTCAAGGCGGTGACCTTGGCGGCGACCTGCGCCTCCTCCCGCGGCAGGTGGGCGCGGGTTGCGGCGCACCCCCCGGCGAGGGCGGCGAACAGGAGCGCCGGCAGCAGGGCGGTGAGCAGGGCCGGGTGCGGTGTGCGCCACATGATTTACAGTTCGACCCCCAGGGCGGTGAGTTCCCCGGCGACCACGGCTTCCCAGCCCCGGTTCGCCCGGGGGTTGGCCGGGCTCGGGTGGGTGATCCCGCCGACCCTGACCGGAAGCCCGTCCAGCGCGGCCGCGGCGCGGCGGGCGGCAAATCGCCCGACCCCGATGACCAGCGCGGGCTTCAGGTGCGCCACCGTCCGGCGCAGGGCGCGGTCGCAGGCGGCCAGCAAGCGGTGCGGCCTCGGCCGCCTGAGCTTGTCGGGGGTGCGGTTGGCGCCGCCGGCTTCGAGGAACATGAGGGGGCAGTAGTTGGCGACGAAGAAGCGTTCGAAGAAACGCTACGGCGCTGCCGAAGTGTTTTGCGCCCAGCCCCAGAGCCGGCGGCCGCTCACCTCGCTGCGGGTGCAGGCGAAGCCGTTGATCGGCCGCTTGGGGTGGACGCGGCCGGGTTGTCCGACCGGGGCTTCGATCCCCATCCAGTCCCGCACGGCCCGGACCTCGCCGAAGGGCACGCCGGTCTGGGCCATGCCCCAGGGGCCCGGGTTCATGCCCACCAGGACGACCTGCCGGGGGGGCAGGCCGTAGCGGCTCAGGTATTGCCGGTACGGCTCGCGGGCGTACTCGAGGGGGTTGTAGACATGGGCGACCGGCGGGCCGAAACGCAGGCCCCGGAGCTCGGCCGCCAGATCGTCGCTGATTGCCAAAAGGGTCATGATGTGCTCGCTCACTCGGGGACTTAAAGAAAAACCCTCGTCCTTGGGTGAAGAACTTAATTGGGTTATGGGCGGAAAAAAAAGTTCAAGAGTTCAAGGGGTCAAGGGTCCAAATAACGAAAAAGCACCGAGGCGTTTTTCACTCGGACCCTCAACCGCTGCAGCCACCGGCTTTGTCGGTGCGTGGTGCCCCCGTCCCTAACCGGCCAGTCCTTTGCACAGAAAAATCAGCCCCGGGATCTGCACCAGGTGGAAGACCCCGTTGTGGTCGAACCGCCACACCAGGGTCAGCCGCGCCCGCCCGGCGGCCTGAATGGCGGCGGCCGCCAGGCTGACCAGGAGGCCGGCCGTCATCCACCCCGCCCCCGGCAGGCTGCCCGCGGCCGTCAGCCACCCGTAGCCCGTCAGCGCGAAGACCAGCGCCAGCCCCTCGTAGACGATCAACACCAGAAAGAGACCCCGGAACAGGCAGCTGACCAGGAAGACGCCCGCGCCCGCCGCGAGCATGACCGGCAGCACAGCGGCCCCCGCCTCCGCACCGAACCAGTCGTGAACGGCGCCGACGACGAACAGCGAGACGGCCATGGATAGCGCGAGCGACATGGCCCCGCGCAAACCGCGCAGCAGGGCCGGCCCGGCCGCCAAACCGTGGAAGCCGGCGCCGGCCGCGGCCGCCACGGCAATCAGCCCGAACGACCACGACCAGGGGGCGATGCGTCCGCCGGCCGCCTCCGCGCGCGGTCGCGTTCAGATAGGCGGCGGCCGCGGCCGAGCGTCAGGCTGAGGAGCACATCGGTGGCCGCGGTGGAGCGTTCGAGCGGGCTATCGTTCAGCATCACGGGGCGAGGCCCTGCGGCCCTGCTCCTTTTTCAAGCGGCACCCCTCCTCGCTCAGGCAGTAGGTCGGCTCGCTGTCCGGCCCGCAGAGAAACGAAGCGTCCATGCGCGTAGATACCCGTCGTCGACCAGCCGGACCAGGTCTTCGCGCCGGCCCAAGTGGTGGCCCGGGTAGAACACCCCGCGTTTCATCTTGTCCAGGATCTCCCGGTCCACCTATGGCCTCCGCGAGGTGTCGCCGGCGGATCTGACGCCCGCCAGGGCGGCGCCCGCGGCGCCGGCCAGATAGTTGAGGTCCGTGCTCATGCCGATCAGGGTGAACCCCTGTGCGAGAAAACCCCGGGCAGCGGCGGCGTCCCCGCAGTAGATGCCGAGTCTCAGGCCGGCTCGCAGCGTGACGTCGCGGACCCGGTCGATGGCCGTGCGAACGGCCGGGTCGTCGATGCGGCCGGGCTTGCCCATGCTGGCCGACAGGTCATAGGGGCCGATGAAAATCGCGTCGATCCCGGGGACGGCGACGATGGCCTCGATGTGGTCGACGGCCTCGATGTGCTCGGCCTGGACGATCACGGCCAGCTGTTCGTTGGCGGCGGCGATGTATTCGTCGAAGCCCAGCCCGTAGCGCTGGGCGCGGGCGCCGCCCATGCCGCGGGTCCCGGCGGGGGCGTAGCGGCAGGCCCGGGCCACGCGGCCGGCGATCTCGGCCGTGTTCACCAGGGGCACGAGCACCCCGGCGGCGCCGATGTCGAGCGCCTTCTTGATCCAGACCTCCTCGTTCGAGGCGACGCGCACGACACAGGGGCAGCGGCCGGCGGCCTGGGCCAGACGCTGGGCCGTGAGGGTGTCATAGGGGCCGTGCTCGGTGTCGAGGATCAGATAGTCGAAGCCGAGCTCCGCCATGATCTCGGACGACTCCGGGCAGGGCAGGCAGACAAAGGGTCCGATCAGGTGATCGCCTCGGGTCAGTCGCATCTTGAAATCGGTCAGCATGTCATCCTCGAAGAGGTGCGTTTGGGGAGTTCCGGGCGAAGGGCGCTGTGCCGGGCGGATGCCCGCCGTCGTCGTTGACGCCGCGACGGGTGAACGCCTCAGCCGCGCGACTCCGGGTCCAGCAGCGCCTTCAGGGCAGCCGCTTTCTCGGCCGGGAGCGTGCCCTTGTCCAGGCCGATCGGGACGGTGAACAGGCCGAGCTGCCGGTAGAGCGGCAGCAGTTGCGGGGCGCTTTTCTCAAGGGCTTTGAGGTGCCGCTCGATGGTGGCCACGTCGCCGCGGGCGATGGGTCCGGTCAGGCACTTGGGGAAACCCACCTGCTCGATGCCGGTCAGGGTGCCGCGCAGCAGCGGCAGGTAGGCCTTGATGCCGTCGGCCGATGTTTTTCCGAAGTTCTGCCACAGGTCGGTCGCCAGCTTGACGATGGTGGTGAAGTAGTTGCAGGCCATCGCCGCCGCCGCGTGGTAGAGCACCTTGTCTTCGGAGGTGAGATAGACGATGTCCCCGTTCAAGGCCTTGGCCATTTCGGTCAGGGTGGTCTTGACCGGCTCCTCGGCCTCGATGCCGAAGGTCGAGCCGGGCAGGTTCTCGATGGCCTGCTCGATGCCCGAGAAGGTCTGGCAGGGGTGGATCGAGCCCACGTGCGCGCCCTGCCGCCGGGCGGCATCGAGCGACTGCACCGTGCTCGCCCCGCTGCAGTGGACGACCGTCAGGCCGCTGCGCCATGTCAGGCCGGCGCACACCTGGGCGATGAAGTCGTCCGCCGTGGTGATGAACACCGTCTCGGCCGCGTCGAGCACGGCCTGGTTTTCGGCGCACACCGCGCAGCCGGGGACGAGCCCGGCAAAGCGTTCGGCCGAGGCCGGGCTGATGTCGGCCACGGCCACCACCGGGTAGCCCTTTTCAGAGAGTCTCTTGGCGAAGGTGGTGCCGACGGGGCCGGCACCGATGAATCCCAAGCGCTGCATGCAAACGTCCTCCTGGTCGATTGGGGCGGTCGGTGTTCGAGCGGGCAGCTTATGGCGCGCTGCGGAAATTGTCAACCGCCGAGAGCCCGCCGGACCGTCGGTCAATGCCATGTCAGAAGCCGACGGCCTGCCCGTCCTTGCGCGGGTCGGAGGCGGCCGCGTAGCCGTCCCCCAGGCGATAGACGAGCTGGCCGCCGCCGAACAAGGATGCCGGTGCGCCGAGCGTGACGCTGTGGCCCCTGCGTTTCAATCCCGCGACGGTTTCCGCCGGGAACCCCGGCTCGAGGGCCACCTCCCCGTCCGGGGCCACGTGCCAGCGCGGGGCGTCGCAGGCCGCCTGCGGGTTCTGCCCGTAGTCGAAAATGCGCACCATCATCTGCACGTGCCCCTGGGGCTGCATGTGGGCCCCCATGACCCCGAAGCTCATCAGCGGCCGGCCCTCGCGGGTGACGAAGCCGGGGATGATGGTGTGAAAGGGGCGCTTGCCGCCGGCCACGCAGTTGGGGTGCCCTGTTCCGAGGACGAATCCGCAGCCGCGGTTGTGAAGCGCGATCCCGGTGCCGGGGACGACGACGCCCGAGCCGAAGCCGAGGTAGTTGGACTGGATGAGGGAGACCATCATGCCGGCCTCGTCGGCGGTTGTCAGGTAAACCGTGCCGCCGGCGGCCGGCGGCCGTGCGGCCGGCGGCGCCGCCCGGTCCATGCGGATCTCCCCGGCTTTCGCGGCGAGCGCATCCTCACGCAGCAGGTCCTCGGGCGGGAGCGGCATGTGCCCTGGGTCGCCGACATGGCGGAACACGTCGGCGAAGGCGCTCTTCATGGCCTCGATCTGCAGGTGCAGGCTGTCGACCGAGTCCACCGGGTATCGGCGCAGGTCGAAGTGGCCCAGGATGCCGAGCGCGATCAGCGCCGCGATGCCCTGGCCGTTCGGCGGGATCTCGTGCAGGCGGACGCCGCGATAGTCGATCGCGATGGGCGCGACCCAGTCGCCGCGGTGGGCGGCGAGATCGGAGAGCGTCATGACGCCGCCCCCGGCCGCGGCGCAAGCGGCGATTTTTTCCGCCAGCGCCCCGCGGTAAAAGGCCTCGCCCGTGCTTGCGGCGATGGCGGCCAGCGTTTCGCCCTGCTCCGGGCAGCGGAACACCTCTCCCGCCCCGGGGGCGCGGCCGTTCGGGAAGAAGACGCGTTGGATTTCGGGAAAGTCCGGGTACAAGGCCTGCGCGTCCTGCCAGCGCCGAGCGGTGAGGGGTGAGACCGGAAACCCGCCCCGCGCATAGCCGAGGGCCGGAGCGAAGAGGTCGGCGAAGGGGATTCGGCCGAATTTCCGGGACAGCTGCACCCAGGCATCCACCGCGCCGGGCACCGTCACCGTGTCCCAGCCGAGGGTGGGCATCACGTCACGGCCTGCGAAGCGTTCCAGGTCCCACCCCCGCGGGGCGCGGCCGGAACCGTTCAGCCCGTGGAGCCGGGCGCCGTCCCAGACCAGGGCGAACAGCATCGCCGCCGATGCCGTTGCTGGTGGGCTCGACCACCGTCAGGGCGATGGCGGCCGCCAGGGCGGCGTCCACGGCGTTGCCGCCGGCGAGGAGCATCCGCAGCCCGGCCTGGGCGGCCAGGGGCTGGGAGGTGGCCACCACGTTGCGGGCCATGACCGGCATCCGCTGCGAGGCGTAGGGGAATTCCCACGAAAGGTCGTTCATTTCCGTCTCCGATGCGGGTTCTCGGCCTCGAGCAGGCGGCGGCAGTCACCGGTGTTCCAGCCGGCGACCATGCCGCATTTCGTTCCGGTCCAGCAGCCGTCGCACCGGGCTTGCGCCAAGTGCCGGCAGTCCCGGCAGGCGAGTGCCCGCCGCTCCTCGTCCAGGATCCGCAGGCACTCCTCGGCGCCGACGTCCAGGACGGAGCCGAAACCACGCGGCACCTCGCAGCAAAAGGAAAAAAAGCCGGCCGGGTCGAAGGACACCAGCGGCAGCCGACCCGTGCCGCAGCCCCGAAAGGCCTCGGTCTGCTCGAAGCGCAGGCGGCGGAAGCGCCGGCGGGTGAGCCGCTCGTAGAGGCCCCGCACGGCCTGCGGCGAAGGCAGCAGCCCGCGGCAGTCATACTCGCGCAGGCCGAGGCGCTCAAGGGGGCCGCCTTTTCCCGCGAGGGTCTGCGGGGCGATGATGGTGTCGAAGCGGTAGCCGACGGGCAGGGGGCCGGCTTTCAAAGCCTCGTCCACGTCCGCGAGCCAGCCCTCGATCAGGCCGATGTTCCAGGTGGAGACCACCGAGCGCAGCCTGAGCCGGATGCCCCTGGCGGCGGCCTCCCGGACGAATCCCCAGGCCCGGTCCCAGCTCCCGTCCCGCAGGAAGTCATGCGCGGCCTTGGGGCCGTCCAGGCTGACTTCCAGCGTGAAGCGCGGGTCGCACAACAGGTCGCGGGGCAGGGTCTCGATCCCCACGCTGCCGCTGGTGACGATTTTGACCTTTTCGGCCGCATCCAGGCTGTCCGCGAGGATCCGGGGCAGGTCGGGCCGGACCAGGGGCTCGCCGCCCTCGAGGCTGATCCATTCGACCCGCCGCAGGCGCGCAAAGGCGCGGACCACCTCCCGCCACCGGGCGGCGGAGAGCTCGGGCGTGTTCTTTTTCTCGACCGTGCAGAAGCGGCACCGCAGGGGGCAGCGGGCGGTCAGGGCGATGTCGAGCATCACGCCTTTGCCTCTGTGCACCCGGGCAAACGGTCCGGCAGGGGATTCGAGCGGCGCAAGGATGGGTGCGGTCGTTTTCAATCGATCAATTCGGACAGGGTGCTGTGCTTGAGCTTGATGGCGCGGATCATCCGGTCTTCGCGCCGCAGTTTCGTGATGGCGCGCACGATCAGGTAGGCCCCCAAAACCACCAGCAGAAGGTTGAGGACGACAAAGGGTATGAACAGGTGCATCACGTCCAGGACGTCGTAGTACTTCGAGGTCGCGATCAGCGCGCCGGCGAGCGACAGAGGGATGGCGCAGACCGCGATCCCGGTGCGCAGACCGGCAAGCGATGTCCGCTTTTCGGCCAGGATGAGCTGGACGGCGTTGATGACGATCGCCTCCGGGCAGCTCCTCAGGTCCTCATCCCGCGTCTCTTGTGTATTTTCTGTAGTCATCGTTCATCGGCCGGATCTCATTCGAAACGGTGCGCGTTGACCGGCAGCGTGTCGGCGGCAATTTAGCACAACCGGGGTGACCCTGTCCACATGGGTGCGGTCTTCGCCCGGCGATGGTCCGCGGCGGGTGGCTCGATGAAACGCCCCGCTTCGGCCGCGTGCCGGGGAGGGGCTTGTCTTCAGGGAGTGCCTGCGGGCAGTTGCCGGCGCAGCCAAAGATAGGCGGTCAGGGCCGCGAGGGCAAAACCGGCGCCGGTGTGGAAGGCGGCCGGCGCCCCGTAATGGTCCCAGAGAAAACCGGCGATCACGCTCGCCAGCAGGGTGGCGACCCCGGCGGCCAGGCTGAACAGCCCGAAGGCGGTCCCCCGCAGCTCCGCCGGCGCCGCGTCGGCGATCATGGCCGCCAGGATCCCCTGGGTCAGTCCCATGTGAAGGCCCCAGAGGGTGACGCCGAGGGCGAGCACCCAGACGCTGCCGGCGGCGGCGAGCAGGAGATCGGCGGCCGCCAAAGCCGCCAGGCCGGCGGCGATCGGCCCGCTGCGGCCGAACCGGTCGGACAGGAAGCCGGCGGGGTAGGCCGTGAGCGCGTAAACGACGTTCATGGTCACCAGAACGGCCGGTATCAGGCTTGCCGGCAGACCGACGTCTCCGGCGCGCAGAAGAAGGAAGGCCTCGCTGAAGCGCGCCAGGGTGAACAGGGCCCCGAAGGCCACCACCATCCAGTACGCCGCGCCGAGACGCCCGGCATCGCGCAGGTTCACGGCCGGCCGCCGGGTGCCGGGCGCATGGGTCTCGGGCTCTTGGACGGCCAGGGCCAGGATCGCGACCGCCGCAAAACCCGGCAACACCGCGAACCAGAACACGGTGCGGTAGTTGTCGGAGGTTGCCAGCATGCAGGCCATGGCCAGCAGCGGCCCCAGAAATGCGCCGACCGTATCGAGGGACTGCCGCAGACCGTAGGCGGCACCGCGCACCCCGGCCGGGGTAACATCGGCGACCAGGGCGTCGCGCGGGGCGCCGCGCACCCCCTTGCCGATGCGGTCCAAGAAGCGTGCCGCAAAAACCAGGCCCGCACCCGGGGCCAGGGCAAAAAGCGGCTTGGTCAGGGCGCCGAGGCCGTAGCCGGCGAGCGCCAGGGGTTTGCGCCGGCCCAGCCGGTCGCTCAAGGCGCCCGAGAAAGAGCGCGCGATCAGCGCCACCCCTTCGGCCGCGCCTTCGATCAGACCGACCGTGGTGGCGCCGATGCTCAGAACGGACACCATAAAGACCGGAAGCAGGCTGTGGATCATCTCCGAGGAGATGTCCATGCACATGCTGACCAGGCCGAGCGCCCACACCGTTCGCGGGATTTTCACGTTTGCCTCCACCTCATGCCGGGGCCGGCCGGCCTTCACCGGGGCGGTCGGCCAGAAGGCGCTGCAGACCGGCGACATTGCGCCAGACATAGCGCAGAGAGGTCACCTGGGGCCCGCCGGGCACCGGTTTGATTTCGCGGCCGGCCACCTCGCCGCCGAAGGCCTCGTAGAATCCGCGGGCGGGCAGATTGGCTTCAAACACCCACAGATGAAGGGGCCCTCCGGGGTCCTTTGCCGCCACCCAGCGCGCCGCTTCGGCGAACAGCCGCCGGCCGAGGCCGCGGCCCTTGGCCTGCGGCCGGACGTGCAGGTGGTTGAGGCAGGCGCCCCACCCGGGCTCCGCGTCGCGCAGCACGCACACGAAGCCGAGAAGTTCAGGCCCCTCTTCGGCGAGCAGCACCAGCCGGCGGCCCGCCCCGGGGGCGTGCAGGCGATCCTCCCAGTGCCGCAGCCGGTCCGCCGCGATCTCCTCGTCCAGGTACCGGTCGGGCAGGATGCCGCGGTAGGCGCTGCGCCAGCTTTCGGCGTGCACGGCGGCGATGGCGGCGGCGTCGGAAACCTCCGCGGGCCGCACCGCGATCTCGTTCATGTCGCCTCCCTTCTGCCGGTGTCCATCCGTCCGGCCGCTCCAGGTCACCTGGCCAGCCCTTTGCGCCGGCGGTAAAGGCTCTCCAGCTTGATCAGCCTCTTGCCCATGTGGCCGAGGTGCCGCTGCATGGCCTCGGCCGCCCCGGCAGCGTCGCCCGCCAGGACGGCGCGCACGATCTTGGCGTGCTCCGCCGGGCGGTGGAACACCTCCTGCACCGGCTTCACCTCCAGGATCACCTCACCCGTCAGCTGGAACAGGGAGCCCGCAATGGCCTTGAGCAGCCGGTTGCCGCTCATGTCCGCCAGGACGTGGTGGACCAGGAGCCGGCTGGAGACCAGGTCGGTCTGCGACACGGCATCGGTCTCTTCGGCCTCGAGGGCCGCCTTCAGCCGGCGCGCGTTTTCCGGATCGGGGTTGGCCGATGCCAGGCGCGCGATCTCGCCCTCGACGAGGATGCGCGTGCGGATCAGCTCGGCCACCGAGAGCTTGCCGCACAGGAACAGGTCGAGGAAGGCGCTGTCGAGGTGCTCGGAGGAGAGATCGGTCACGTAGGCCCCGCCGGTCGGCCCCTGGAGGATCTTCACCAGACCCTTGATCTCCAGCTCGCGGACGGCCTCGCGCACCACCACGCGGCTGACCTGGAATTGCTCGGTCAGCTCGCGCTCGCTCGGCATGCGCTCCCCGGGTTTGAACCGGCCGGAGAGAATCGCCCCCTTGAGCTGGGTGACGATCTCGACCGCGATGCGGTTCTGCTTGACGGACTTGAAAGTCATGGCTGCTCGCAGGTGCGGTTGGAAAAACAGACCTTGTCGCCGGGCGCGTTTTCGCCGTCACCGGGTCCGCCACCCGATGCGTTGACGGGTTCGCGGGGCGGCGTGCATGCGGCCCATATTTGCCTTGACACGCCGAACGACAAACGTATAACGTTAGTCCAAACCGGGGTCAAGTCCTTATCACTCACCCAAAGGAGGTGCCGTCATGCGATCCATCCGTACCAGAGTGTGCATCGTCGTCATCGTTTCCGTCATGGTCGGCCTCTTGGGGGCCGGGGCGCCCTGCGCCCAGGAGATCAAAGGGCCCATCAAGATCGTTGTGCCCTACCCGGCCGGCGGGGGCTCGGACGTCGTCGCGCGGCTCATCGCCGATAAAATGAAGGACTCCCTGGGGCAGACCGTCATCGTGGAGAACAAGCCCGGCGCCGGCGGCCGCATCGGCACGGAGTACGCCAAGGGCCAGCCCGCCGACGGCACCACGATGCTGGTGGTGAACCCGGCCTTGTTCGTGGTGGCGCCGGTGGTCTTCGCGAAGCTTGCCTACGACCCGGACGCCGATTTTGCACCGGTCTCCCTCATCCAGAACTATCAATTCTGCGCCTCGGTGCCGCCGAGCTCGCCCATCAAGGACGTCAAGGGTCTGATCGAGTGGATCAAAAAGAACCCCGACAAGGCCAACTACGGTTCGCCGGCCGCCGGCAGTCTGCCGCACTTCTTCGGGCTGATGATCGCCCAGGCGGCGGGTGTGGAAATGGTGCACTCCTCCTACAACGGGTCCGGCCCGCTCGTGACCGCCCTGATCGGCAACCAGATCCCCATCGGGGTCGACGCCTACGACGCCCAGTCCGCCTACCACCCGGACAAGATCCGCATCCTGGCCACGGCCGGAACCTCCCGCAAGCGACCCGACATCCCCACTTTCAAGGAGGAGGGCTTCCCCGAGATCGAAGGGGTGGGCTGGAACGCCATCGTCGTGCCGGCCAAAACGCCCAAGCCCGTCATCGACAAGTTGAGCGCGGCCGTCGCCAAGGCGGTCAATTCCCCGGATGTGGCGGAGAAGATCCGGGGCCTGGGCAGCGATCCCGCCGGGACGACGCCCGAGGCGTGCGCCGCCGTTTTCAAGAAGGACCGCGAGCGTTGGGTCCCGGTCGTCAAGGCCTCCGGCTTCAAGGTAGACTGAACGGGGATTTTGATCATCCGGTGGGGTCAGCGTTCCAAGCGTATCCCCGCGCGACCCCTCCTGTAGAAGGGGTCGCGGGGGGACTCGTTAAAGGGGAGCCGCATATGCACATCCGCCATCCCAAGGATTTCCTGACCGGCGTGATGTTTCTTCTTTTCGGCACGGCCGCCATGGTCCTGTCGCTTGGCTTGAAGATCGGCAATGCCGCGAAGATGGGGCCGGGCTACTTTCCTTTTGCACTCGGCGCTCTTCTGGCCGTGCTGGGGATCGTGCTTCTGATGAAGGGGGTCGTCCGGGCAGGAGAGACCCGGGGCTGGCCCGTTTTGCAGCTCAAGCCGGTGGCGATCGTGCTCTCGTCGGTGGTTTTGTTCAGCCAGATCCTCAGGCCCCTGGGGTTGCTGCTGTCGACCGCCGTCCTGGTCGTTCTGGCCAGCATGGCCAGCCACGAGTTTCGCTGGAAAGAGGCACTGCTCAACGCCGCCGTGCTGGTGGCGATCGTGGTGGGGGTGTTTTTCTACTTTCTGGAGTTCCAACTGCCGATCTGGCCCGCCTTCATGGCGGGCGGCGGCTGATCTGCAGAGCGGGAGCGCTCCTCATGGAACTGTTGTCCAATATGGCCCTCGGCTTCCAGACCGCCGTGACGCCCATGAACCTGCTCTACTGCCTGGTGGGGGCTCTGATCGGGACCCTCATCGGGGTTCTGCCGGGCATCGGCCCCGTTCAGACCATCGCCATCCTGCTGCCCACCACCTTCGCCCTGCCGCCGGAATCGGCCCTGATCATGCTGGCGGGAATATACTACGGCGCCCAGTACGGCGGGTCCACCACCTCCATCCTGGTCAATGTGCCGGGCGAGGCCTCCTCGGTGGTGACGTGTCTGGACGGCCACCAGATGGCGCGCCAGGGGCGGGGGGGGGCGGCCCTGACCATTTCGGCGCTGGGCTCCTTCGTTGCCGGGTGCTTCGCCACCGTGGTGCTCGCCGTCCTGGCGGTGCCGCTCTCCGAGTTGGCGTTCCAATTCGGACCGGCCGAGTACTTTTCACTGATGGTCTTCGGCCTGATCGGCTCGGTGGTACTGGCCGCGGGCTCGATGGTCAAGGCGGTAGGCATGATCGTGCTGGGGCTTCTGCTGGGGATGATCGGCACCGACATCACCAGCGGTGCGCACCGCTTTACTTTCGGTGTTCCGGAGCTTGCGGACGGGGTCGGCTTCGTTTCTCTCGCCATGGGGCTTTTCGGCATCTGCGACATCATCAACAGCCTCGAAAAACGCGAGAAGCGGGACATCCTGAAAAGCAAACTCACCGGGTTCTGGCTGAAAAAAGAGGATCTCAAGGCATCGGCCCCGGCCGTGGTGCGCGGGACCCTTCTGGGCTCTCTCCTCGGGATTCTGCCGGGCGGGGGCGCGATTATCTCCTCTTTCACGGCTTACATGATCGAAAAGAAATGCTCACGCAACCCGGAGAGCTTCGGCAAGGGCAACATCTGCGGGGTGGCCGGGCCCGAATCGGCCAACAACGCGGCCGCCCAGACCTCCTTCGTGCCGCTGCTCACCCTCGGCATCCCCCCCAACGTGGTGCTGGCCATGATGGCCGGGGCCATGATGATCCACGGCATCCAGCCGGGCCCCCGGGTCATCACCAGCAACCCCTCCCTGTTCTGGGGGGTGATCGTTTCCATGTGGGTGGGAAACCTGATCCTGGTGCTGCTGAACCTCCCGCTGGTGGGGGTATGGGTGCGGCTGCTTTCGGTGCCCTACCGCCTGCTGTACCCCGCGATCCTGGTCTTCTGCTGCATCGGTCTCTACAGCGTGAACAACAACACGTTCGACATCGGGCTGACGGCCTTCTGCGGGTTCCTCGGGTACGTGCTCCACAAACTGGAGTGCGAGCCGGCCCCGCTGATCCTGGGTTTCGTCCTGGGCCCCATGATGGAGGAAAACCTGCGGCGAGGCATGCTGCTCTCGCGCGGGGACCCGTCGGTGTTCTTCACCCGGCCGCTGTCGCTCGCCTTCCTCGTTCTGGCGGCGGCCATGCTGATCGCGGTGGCCCTGCCGGGCATCCGCCGCGGGCGGGCGGAGGCATTTACAGAAGAATAGAACCAGAGGAGAGACGCAGATGACCTATCCCAGTGTCCACCCTACCGGCGCCACCATCTACGACCCGGCGCGCTGCTGGAGCGGCTACACCGTGTTCCAGGCCAAGGAGGTGGGGGCGTTTGTGATCGACATGAACGGCGGCGAGGTGCAGCTGTGGAAAATGCTCCACGGCATGCCCAACCGGATCCTGCCGGGCGGCCACATCATCGGCTCCACCGGCGAGCGACACACCGCCTTCGGCATCCAGGACGGCATCGACCTGGTCCAGGTGGACTGGGACGGCAACATCGTCTGGCGCTTCAACCGCTACGAATTCATCGAGGACCCGGGCGAGGAGCCGCAGTGGATGGCCCGCCAGCACCACGACTACCAGCGGGAGGGCAACCCGGTGGGCTACTACGCCCCGGGGATGGAACCGCTGACGGACCGGGGCAACACCCTGATCCTTGCCCACAAGAACGTCACGAACCCCAGGATCTGCGACAAGCCCCTGCTCGACGACGCCATCATCGAGGTCGACTGGGAGGGCGACGTCGTCTGGGAATGGGTGTGCAGCGACCACTTCGAGGAGCTGGGCTTCCGCGAGGATGCCAAAAACGTGCTCTTCCGCAACCCCAACTGGAGACCGGTGGGCGGCGGCATGGGGGACTGGATGCACATCAACTCCATGTCGCTCCTCGGGCCGAACCGCTTCTTCGATGCCGGCGACGCCCGCTTTCACCCCGACAACATCATCTGGTGCGCCCGGGAGACCAACATCACGGCCATCATCGACAAGCGCACGGGCGCGATCGTGTGGCGGCTCGGGCCGAACTACGACGAGACCCCGGAGCTGCGGCAGCTGGGGTGGATCATCGGCCAGCACCACGCCCACATGATCCCCCGGGGCCTTCCCGGCGCGGGCAACCTGCTCATCTTCGACAACGGCGGCTGGGCCGGCTACGGGTCGCCGAACCCGGGGTCGCCCACCGGTTTCCGCAACGCCCTGCGGGACTACTCCCGGGTTCTCGAGATCGACCCGGTGACCCTTGAAGATCGTCTGGCAGTACACCCCGGTCGAAGCCGGCTTCCCCTTCCCGGTGGACGCCAACCGCTTCTACAGCCCCTTCATCAGCTCGGCCCAGCGCCTGCCGAACGGCAACACCCTGATCACCGAAGGCTCCGGCGGCCGTATCATCGAGGTGACGGCGGGCCACGAGATCGTCTGGGAGTACATCAGCCCCTACAAGGGGAAAATCCTGAAGCTCAACATGGTCTACCGCGCCTACCGGCTCCCGTACGAGTGGGTGCCCCAGGTCGAAAGGCCCGTGGAGCGTGCCATCGAGCGCATCGATGCGGCCCGCTTCCGGGTGCCGGGCGCATCCCCGGCCGGGGCCAGGCGCGAGGTCGTCGTGGAAGGGGTGCTGCCGTACCGGTCGGATGCGGCCCTGTGCGTCCGCACCGATGCGGACGAGGCGCCCCACGCACAGGATTGAACACCTCTGTTCGCGGAAGGCTGGTGCTGATGAACGGCATGCAACTCTTCACCGCCACGGGGTGCGCGCGCTGTCACGTGGTCAAAAGGTACATGCAGGAGCGCGGCATTGCCTGCGACGAGCTCGATGCCGTCGGTGCGGGCCGGGAGATCTTCGGTCAATTCTACCGGAAGAACCGATCCGCCGTAATTCGCGGCAAGGAGGGCATTGAGTTCCCCGTGCTGGTGGACGGGTCCTCGATCCGCCAGGGTCTGGGGGCGGTCATCGCCTACCTGCAGGCCGGCGGCCGGCTCGACGGGTTCTTCGGTCGCAGCGACCCGCGGAAGGGCTGGGTTTGCGGCGTGCTCGTTTCGGGCGGCGACGCTGCCGCCGCGATGGAGTTGTGCGCCGGGCTCGGTTTTTTGAAGCGCAGCGGGTTCAAGCTCGAGTTCAACACCGACGGCCGCAACGCCGATGTGTTGGCGCTGCTGCTGGAACAGGGGCTTGGCGACCGGGTGGTCATGGAGCTCAAAGGGCCTGCGGCGCTCTACCCCGCGCTGACCGGTGCGCCGGTCGACCCGCAGGAAATCATGCGGAGCATGGGTCTGGTGGCCCGGTTCGGCGAATTCCGGTTCGAGACGACGGTGGGACCCGTCTGCCGCGGGGGCGGGGAGCGGCCGGTGTTCAGTCTCCTCACGCCGGAGGAAGTCGCGGAGACCGCCCGCTGGCTCAAAGAGGCGACGGGCAGCCACCGGCAGCCCTACCGGTTGCGGGGGTTCGATCCGGCGGCGTGTCCGGACGAACACTTGAAGCGGGTCGAGATGCTCGACCCCGGTGCCTTGTTCCGCTACCGCACGGCCGCGCGCCGGCACCAGGTGTCGGCCGAAATCGAAAGTACCGGCGCCTGATGCCGGTCACCGCCCCCGGTGCTCAGGGCCGTCGGCGCCTCATGGCGCGAAACCCCGCCAGCAGCAGGACCGCCCCGCCGACGGCGATCAGCAGGCTGCGCACGTCGAACCCCGTCACACTCCCGAAGCCGAGCGCGGTCCCGAGGTAGCCGCCGACGAAGGCCCCGGCCATGCCGAGCAGGGTCGTGACGATGAACCCGCCGGGGTCCTTGCCGGGCATGATGAACTTGGCCAGTACCCCCACCACCAACCCCAGTATGATCCAGCTGATGAATCCCATTTTCGGTCTCCTTTGCGTATGCCTTATGACGCCAAAAACGGCATGGTGTCGGCGTTTTTTTGCCACTAGCGGGGACGAGGCCGGAAGAAGTCGGGACCTTTTTTCCCCGGGGCTCAGCGCGGGGTGTCCTGAACCACCCGCCCCGTCCCGATGATGGAGATCCCCTGACCGGAACGAACCCCGATCATGACGCACTCCACGAGCGGCGGGTTGACCGGTTTTTC
The DNA here is from genome assembly GCA_963716785.1 of uncultured delta proteobacterium. Classification (GTDB taxonomy): domain Bacteria; phylum Desulfobacterota; class Desulfobacteria; order Desulfobacterales; family SpSt-501; genus SpSt-501. The sequence continues at coordinate 16,776 of CAVQUW010000008.1, forward strand.
GGAGGTCCAACGCACCACGAAGCTGGCACCGAAGCCGCCGCTGGTGTCGCGCTCGGGCACGAACACCTCGGTGGAGGCGAGCGGCCCCACAAGGACCTGCTGCGCCAGATGCTTTTTCACCAGCTTGCCGCCGGAGTCAAAATAGTCGGCGGAGACGACGGTGATGGCCCCGTCCGGGTCCGTGTTGCGGATGCTCAGGGTGGCGGCCAGGTTGAACTTCGTTGCCCGGTCGCCGAAATAGATGTGTGAGTACACCGGTGTGTATATGGTTTGACCGCTGGACAGCCCCGATTTTTCGGCCGCGAAACAGGCGCCGGCGGCAAGCAGCAGCGCCGCCATAACGAAGGCCGGCAGGGCGATTCGGAGGTGGTGGCGTTCGTTCGTGGTCATCGGTCCTCTTTCCTCACGTTCATTGGAACCCGGTTGTGTGCCCCCTCAAGCTCACCCGCACCCGCACCCGCAGCCCCCGCTGCCGTGTGCCAAGGACTCGGCCATGGCCTTGACCACGGCGCGACCATCCACAGGCTCGATGCGTTCGATCCTGGCTTGGAAGTGAACCTCCACCCGGCCGTCGAACAGGGGGGCCAGGGGCGGAGCCAGGTGCTCGAAGAAGACCGCCAACTCCCCGGCGGTGAGACTGAAGTGGATGGTGTCGCCCGCGCTGCGGCCGATCAGCAGGTATTCAAAAGGCGTCAGCCCCCGGCTGCCGATGCCCAGGACAAAGCTGAATTCGGCCTCCGGCACCCTCAGGTCCAAACGGTCGGGCGGGGCGCCCGCTTCAAGCACCACGGAGATTTTTGTCAACGGTTCGGCATTCATGCAGTCGACCTCCTTCCCATAGCGATGTCACGGGCAATCACACGCGTTCTCGGCCCCCGTTGGCAGGGATCGCCCCTTCGTTCCACGATAGCACACCCGCTGTGGCCAGGACAACCGGTCTAACGATTGTCGCGCGCGTTCGTAAATTCGGCGATCAGCATCTCCGCCGCGATGCCTTGGATGGTCACGCGATCCGGCAGCGGCAGCCGCATGGGCGTTTCGATCGAAAAGACCACGGGGCTTACGTTCTGGCGGATGTACCCCGCCAGGCTCAGAGTGCGGGAGATCCGCATGGCCGTGACGCCCCACTGGCTGGCGACGAGGATCCCGTCTGCGGGTTTTTGATAAGCCAGGCGCCCGTCCCGGGACGAGGAATAGCCGAGGGCATGGAGCCTTGCGACGATGCGGCGCGCGGTGGTCGTGTCCTCCAGACCGTACTGAATCAGGGTGAAACCCTCGGCGGCAGGGGCTTCCCGGAGGTCGATGACCAGGTCGTACCGTTTCTCGATGAGGAATCGCCGAATGATCCGGGCCTCCGAGCTGTTGAAGGAGACAAAGTCCCGATCGATGTCTGTCCCATCCCGGCCGGCGCCGAGGCCATGGACGTATCCCCAGGGGTTGACGAGGGGTATGATGTCCAGGTCGCAGCGCCAATTGCTCACCGGGCCCGCTGCCAGCCGGTCGATGAGCTCGAGGGCGGATTGGACGCCGGCGACATCATTTCCGCGAGTGCCCGCCATCACCAGGATGCGTTTTAAATCCGGCTCAAACGAGCGGTAGGCCATGCGCCAGACCGGGGCGTCGAGCGCACCCGAGCGGATAAGCCCGATTTCGCCGAGAAGCAGGTTCGGCGAGGACGCGTCCGCGACCTGCAGCCGGCGCTGGATATCCTCGATGCCTCTCACCGGCGGGCGGTCGGCGGTCGGTGACCGATCCCGGGCAGGGCTGCAGGCGCAGAGAAAGACAGCGGTGACCGTTGCGGCGGCCGCCAGGCATGTGGCGCGGTGTCGCCGGCGCTTCACGGTTCGGCACCCACGGCGCCAAAAAAAATAAAAATGGTCGAACATGACGGATCCCTCGGTTCGGGCAGGCCGGGTCATTGGGGCCACATCCCTGGGCGGATATTAAACAACCTCCCCCCCGCTGGCAAGTCCGGGCACTGCACGAGACGCTCCACCGCGCCCCCGAGCGCCTTGCCAAAAGACCCGGCAAGGGCCCGCCCCCGGGGGGCCCCTGGGGCCGTCCCGGTTTTCGGCGAAGCGTTGACTTCGATGGGTGGATAAGATATTTCCAAAATAGGTGTTCGCCGTCGGAGACCGCGGTGGTTTTCAAGGGGTGGGAACACCCGCGCCGGCGGCCCTCCCGGAGCAGCTCCGGGCCTTGATCGGAGTCAGGCGATGAACCATTGTATTCTGCTCAATGCGGACTACTCGTTCCTCAACCTGGTGGGCTGGAAAAGGGCCATGTGCCTGCTGGCGAAAGGCAAGGTGGAGGTCCTCGAAGGTTCCGGGAATCTCGTCCGCAGCGCCGGCGGCGCTGAATTGCGCGTGCCGGCGGTGATGCGGCTGATCAAGCTGATCCGGACCATCTACCGGGCGGGGGTGGCCTTTACCAAGCGCAACGTTTTCGTGCGCGACGGGTTTCGGTGCGCCTATTGCGGCAGCCACAGGGACCGGCTGTCCATCGACCACATCATCCCCAAATCGCGTGGCGGCAGGACGACCTTCGAAAACTGCGTTGCCGCCTGCAAAGGGTGCAACCTGAAAAAGGGTGGTCGCACCCCCAGCGAGGCCGGCATGTTCCTGCGCCACAGGCCCTATCAGCCGACCATCTCGGAGTTTCTGCGGCTCAAGTTCAAAAGCCTCGGTCTCAGCGGGACCTTGGCCGAGATCGGGCTCTGACCGGACGCCGCCGCTCAAGAACCGCACCCGCAGGGTCGCGTACCGGCATGCCGCCCTGGCCGGCATCACTGCTTTTTAACTTTATACTTTGTTTGGGAGCCTTATGAAAGGGATCATCCTGGCCGGCGGATCCGGCACGCGTCTTCACCCCATCACGCTCGGGGTCAGCAAGCAGCTGCTGCCCGTCTACGACAAACCCATGATCTACTACCCCCTTTCGGTGCTGATGCTCGCCGGCATCCGGGAGATCCTCATCATCTCGACCCCGCTCGACCTGCCGTTTTTCAGGCGACTGCTCGGCGACGGCGCCCGCCTGGGGATGTCTTTCAGTTACCGGGAACAGCCCCGGCCCGAGGGCCTTGCCCAAGCCTTCATCATCGGCCGGGACTTCATCGCCTCGGACACGGTCTGCCTGATTCTGGGCGACAACATCTTCTACGGGCCGGGGCTTTCGAAGATACTGCGCAGAGCCGTGAAGCTCACCCGGGGCGGGCTCATTTTCGGCTACCCGGTGAAGGACCCCGAGCGCTACGGCGTCGTCGCGTTCGACGACAGCGGCCGGGTGACGGGGATCGAGGAAAAGCCCCAGAAACCCAAATCCAATTACGCCGTCCCGGGGCTTTACTTCTACGACAACGAGGTGGTCGACATTGCCGCCCGGCTGAAACCCTCCGCGCGCGGGGAGTTGGAGATCACCGATCTGAACCTGGTCTACCTCAGGCGGGGGGATCTGCGCGTCGAGCCCCTGGGGCGCGGGTTTGCCTGGCTGGACACCGGGACCCACGAGGCCCTGCAGCAGGCGGCCAGCTATGTGGTGGCGATCCAGGAGCGTCAGGGGCTCAAGATTTCCTGCATCGAGGAGATCGCCTACCGTCTCGGGTACATCGACCGCGCACAGCTCCTGTCGCTCGCCTCCGAGTTCTCCAAGAACGACTACGGGCGCTACCTGCGGGACATCGCCGAACGAGGACGGGCAGCCGCTGTGAGACCCCCTCCGCACGCCCTGCCCGGCCCGCTATTTCCTTGACACGCCTCGCCGTTGCGGCTAAATATCGAGTTTTACGCCTCGCCCTGAAGGGGCGCCCGGTCGTCGCACGCCCGTGACGACGGCGGCGTGATTTCCCGGCGTCAATCACTCGATCTTCGGAGGAATCGATGGACTATAAGCAGACCCTCAACCTGCCTTCGACCGCTTTTCCCATGAAAGCCAACCTGGCGCGGCGGGAGCCGGAACAGCTTCAGCACTGGGAGGCCACCGGGCTGCACCAACAGGTGCGCCAGGCTTCCGCGGGGCGTGAGCCGTTCATCCTGCACGACGGCCCCCCCTACGCCAACGGACACATTCACATCGGCACGGCGCTCAACAAGATCCTCAAGGACATCATCGTGCGCTCCAGGCAGATGGCGGGGTTCGACGCCGTCTACGTGCCGGGCTGGGATTGCCACGGGCTGCCCATCGAGCACAACGTGGACAAGGAGCTGGGCGCGACAAAGAAGGATCTCTCCATGGCCCAGGTGCGGCGTTTCTGCCGGGCCTACGCCGAAAAATTCATCGACATCCAGCGGGAGGAGTTCAAGCGGCTGGGGGTCATGGGGGATTGGGACAACCCCTACCTCACGATGAAATACGAGTATGAGGCCACCATCGCCCGGGAGTGCATGAAATTCGCCGTGGAGGGGAGCCTGGTCCGCAGCAAGAAACCCATTCACTGGTGTTTCACCTGCCAGACGGCGCTGGCGGAGGCCGAGATCGAGTACCAGGACGAAACGAGCGCGTCGATCTACGTGAAGTTTCCCCTCATCGACGAGCTGTCCGGTGAGGAATCGGCACTCGTCGGCAAAAAGGTGTCGATCGTCATCTGGACCACGACACCCTGGACCCTGCCGGCGAACCTGGCCGTCGCCGTGCACCCCGATTTCGAGTACGCGGCCGTCGACGTGGGCGGCGGTGAGGTGTACATCCTGGCCCGTGAGCTGGTGGAAAAGTGCATGGCCGCCTTCGGCGTGCGCGAATACCGTGTGCTGGCGCGGATCGACCCGCGCCAACTCGAGCGCAAGCGCTGCGCCCACCCTCTGTACGAGCGTGAAAGCCTGATCGTCCTCGGACGTCACGTCACGCTGGACGCCGGCACCGGCTGTGTCCACACCGCCCCGGGGCATGGCCGCGAGGACTACGACGTCGGTCTGGAGTACGGCCTGAGCGTTTACTCCCCGGTGGACGACCGCGGCCGCTTCAGCTCCGAGGTGGAATTCTTCAAGGGGCAGTTCGTTTTCGAAGCCAATGCGCGCATCAACGCCAAACTCAAGGAAAACGGGGCCCTGGTCAGCGAAGGACGCTTCGAGCACTCCTATCCCCACTGCTGGCGCTGCAAGCAGGCGGTCATTTTCCGGGCCACCCCCCAATGGTTCATCTCCATGGACAAGAACGGGCTGCGGCAAAAATCCCTGGAGGAGATCGACCGTGTGAAATGGGTGCCCCACTGGGGCCGCGAGCGCATCTACGGGATGATCGAAAACCGCCCGGACTGGTGCGTCTCCCGACAACGCGCCTGGGGCGTGCCCATCACGGTCTTCTACTGCGATCAGTGTGAAGCGTTGCTGCTGGATGATCAGGTCAATCGGAAAATCCATCAGATGTTCGCCGAGCACGGGGCGGACATCTGGTTCGAGCGCGGTGCGGCCGAGATCCTCCCCGAGGGGACGCGCTGCGGCAAGTGCGGCAACGGAAGCTTCATCAAGGAGATCGACATTCTGGATGTGTGGTTCGACTCGGGGGTGAGCCATGCCGCCGTTCTCGAGGTCCGCAAGGATCTGCGCTGGCCGGCCGATCTTTACCTCGAAGGCAGCGATCAGCACCGCGGGTGGTTTCACAGCTCGCTTTTGACGGCGGTCGGCACCCGCAACCAGGCCCCTTACAAAGCCGTGCTCACCCACGGCTTCGTGGTGGACGCCGAGGGCCGCAAGATGTCGAAGTCCCTGGGCAACGTCATTGCGCCCAAGGCGGTGATCGACAAGTACGGCGCCGAGATCCTGCGTTTGTGGGTGGCCGCTTCGGACTACCAGGGGGATGTGCGCATCTCCGACAACATTCTGGCGCAGCTGAGCGACGCCTACCGCCGGATCCGCAATACCAGCCGCTTTCTGCTCGGCAACCTCTATGACTTCGACCCGCAGGCGGACGCCCTGCCGGCGGCCGAGCTGCTCGAGATCGACCGCTTCGCCCTGCACACGCTGCAGGCGCTGGTGGAAAGGGCCCGCCGGGCCTATGATGCTCTACGAGTACCACACCATCTACCACGCCCTGTACAACTACTGCACGGTGGACCTGTCGGCGCTTTACCTCGACATCCTCAAGGATCGGCTCTACACCTCGCCGGCCAAATCCGCCGGCCGGCGCAGCGCCCAGACGGTGCTTCACATCCTGCTCGACACCTTGGCGCGGCTGATGGCCCCGATCCTGCCCTTTACGGCCGAGGAGATCTGGCAGCACATGCCGGCGGTCGACGGCAAGGCGGCGAGCGTTCATCTGGCCCAGTTGCCCGGCCCGGATCTCGGGTTCAACGACGAGGCTTTGGCGGAGCGCTGGGAGCTTCTGCTCAGGGTTCGCGCGGAGGTGACCAAAAGGCTGGAGGAGGCGCGGGTCAAGAAACAGATCGGCCACGCCCTGGATGCGTCCGTGACCGTGTCGGCCGAAGGCGAGCTTTACGCCGCACTGGCCCCGCACGCCGCCGAGTTGCGGTCCTTTTTCATCGTCTCGGAGGCGGAACTGGTGGCGGGCGCCCCGCCCGACGGGGCTCAGCCAAGCCCGGAAGTCGAGGGGCTGGGTGTCAGGGTCCAGGCCGCGGCCGGCAAGAAATGCGCCCGCTGCTGGGTTCACGAAACCTCGGTCGGGGAGAGCACCGAACACCCGACCATCTGCAGCCGCTGCCGCAACGCCATCGCGGGTGCCTGATGACCCTCAACAAATACCCATACCTCGCCCTCGTCGCCGGCGGGGTGCTGGTGTCGGACCAGATCACCAAGGCGCTCGTGCTGGACCGGCTGCCGCTCGGGGGCTCCTTCACGGTCGTGCCGGGGTTTTTCGACATCACCCATGTCCACAACCCGGGCGGGGCCTTCGGGTTCCTGGCGACCCTGGGCCCCGGACAGCGGGGCTTTTTGTTCATCGGCGTCACGGTCCTCGTCGCCGCCCTGATCCTCTACCTCTACCGGCAGACCCCGCGCGGCGAGCGGCTGCTCGCCACGGGGCTCGCGCTCGTCTTCGGCGGTGCCCTCGGCAACCTCGTGGACCGGCTCCGCTTCGGGGTGGTGATGGACTTTCTCGATGTCTACATCGGCGATCTGCACTGGCCCGCTTTCAACATCGCCGACAGCGCCATCAGCGTCGGCGTTGTCATTTTTGCTTTGAACGCGCTGATCCGCAAGACACCCGGATGATCCGGTTCATGACCCGGGTCGCCTGACCGCGGCACCACCGACGCCATGGCCGAAATCAGCTACCAGCAGCTCCAGAGCCACTTGAAGGGGAAGGACCCCTCCAGCGCCGGGGTGCCGGCGCCCGTCACCCTGATCTTCGGCGAAGACCTGTTCGTGCGCCACGCCTTCGAGGAGGTCCTGCGGCACCTTATGCCCTCCATGCAGGACAGCCTCAACTATGAGACCCTGGACGGCGCCACCGTCAATCTCGGCGATGTCGCCGCCCGTTTGAACACCTATGCCCTTCTGTCCGGCACCAAGGTGGTGGCCCTCAAGGACGCGCGGGTCTTTCACGGCAAAGAGGATGCCCCCAAGCTCCTGGAGAACGCCCGCAGCGCCCACGCGGAAGGCGATCTGCCGAAGGCGGCGCGGGCCCTGCTGGGCGCCCTGGCCCAGTTGGGCCTGGCCCTCGAGGATTTTCAAAGTCCGGGGCGCAGCGCCCACCTGCCGGCGGGCTGGGACCCCGATGCGGAGGCGGGCTGGATCGACGAGCTGCTGGCGCACTGCAGCGAAAATCAGCTTGCGGTGCCGGCGGCGGCGGACCCCGCCAAACTGCTGGAGGAGGCGATCCTGAGGGGGTTTCCGCCGAACAACCATCTTATCCTCACCGTCGACCTCGTCGATCGTCGCCGCAGCCTCTTCAAGGCCATCCAGCAACAGGGGTTGATCATCGACTGCTCGGTCCCCAAAGGCGAGCGCAAGGCGGATCGCGAGGCGCAGGAGGCAGCCCTTTCACAGCAGCTCAAAGCGGTGCTCGACCCCCACGGGAAAACCATGAACCGGCCGGCCTTTGCGGCGTTGTGCGAAAAGACGGGGTTCGATCCCGGCGTCTTCACGAACAACCTGCGCCTCCTGGTCGATTACACCGGCGAGCGCCGGGAAATCGGCGTCGCGGACGTGGAGTCCGCCCTCGCACGCACCAAAAAAGACCCGTTGTTCGAGTTTACCAATGCCGTCACCGACCGGAAGGCCGAGTCCTCCCTGCGTCTGCTGGGCTCGCTCCTGTCCGACGAAATCCACCCCCTGCAGGCCCTGGCCGCGGTCACCAACCAGATCCGACGGCTGCTGCTGGCCAAGGATTTCGCCGAAAGCCCCGCCGGGAGGGTGTGGCGGCCGGGATGCTCATTTCCCGAATTCCAAAAAAAGGTGATCCCGGCCCTGGTGCAGTCCGACCGTGAGCTGGTGGAACGGCTTGAGGCGTGGGAGGCAGCCCACGAAGGGGAGAACGGACGCGGCGCGAAAAAGAAAAAGGCCAAGACCGTAAGCGATCTGGTCCTCGCGAAGAACCCCGGCAACGCGTTTCCGATTTACCATTTGCTGAAGAAATCGGACGGTTTTACGCGGGACGAGCTGCTGCAGGCCTTCGAACTGCTTGCGGAAACGGATGCGCAGCTCAAGTCCTCGCCGCCCAATCCGCGCCTGATCCTGGAGCGATTGATCTGGCGGATCTGCCGCGTCGGGCCGTCTTGAATCGGCTCTATGCGGGCCCGGTGCCGCGGGCCTCGACCCCGAACCCCGAAAGTCTGACGATTTCGCATGGGATTCATAAAAAATCAGGAAGAGAAGCTGGCAGCGCGGTTTCTGCGATGGCAGTACGAGAAAGAGCGGTTGCCGCTGCCGGCCGAGGCGGACCTGATGCAACAGGCCGCCCGCATCGTCGCGGAGGCGCACCGCATCGGCCGCGAGCGCGGCGGGAACTTGTTGGCGATCATGAAGGACGCTGGTGGCCGACTTCATGCGGAAAAAGTAGCCGCCCCGGCGGCAATCGATGCGGCAGAATGACGACACCGGCCCACGCCGCAAGGCGCACGTGACGGGCCCAATCCACGCCGAGGAGGCCTCATGACCGAAAGCTGGGATAAGAAACTGGCCTGCGCCACGCACTGCCGCCGCTGCGAGCGGAGGATGAGCCAAAAGGACCCGCGCATCCTCTCCGTCTACGACCACCAGCCGATCTGCATGCCCTGCAAGGCCGAGGAGGAAAAGCGCCCAGATTACGCGGAGGTCTCGAAGGGCGCCATCGGCCAGTGCCTGATCGAAACCGAGCTCGCCTACGGGGACCCGGGCGGCTACTGCTACCATCACTTCTATCCCTTCACCTGCTGAGCAGGGCTTGGCGTGCGACGCCAACCTGCCGATGAAAAAGTGCGGACCGCTGCGAGCGTGGCTCCCCATGGTCGCCATGAACTTCGGCGAAGGCCGGCAGACACGACGATCAGGGTGTCCGGCAGACTGCCGCGCCCATAAAAAAACCCTGTTTTTTGGAAGGTGATTTCCGCCGTGTGCAAGCCCCGAGAGAACCACGGGCCGCCCTCAGGAAACAGGGCGATGGGCCGTCAGGCGAGCTCGGCCAGATTGATTCTCGTCCGCTGGTCGGATCGCAGCCTGACCTCGGCGCCGACCCGGCAGTTTCCGGTCAGGTCACGGAATATGTCCGGCTCGGGGGCGCCGCGGGCGACGAATCGCAGTCCCTCCGAAGTCCGGCCGTAGATGACGGCCGCCTCGGGGCCCCCGTCCCTGTCGTGCAGTATGGTGTAGGTTTCGATCGTTCCGCGCCCCTGAACCGGGTCGACGACCCGCTCCGGGGCGTTGCCGACCAGGGGGTCGCGTTCGTCCCGCAGGGCCGACGTCCCCAGCGAAGTCTCCTGCGGGAATGCGCTGTAGATCCCCGCGGCATGCTTGTGCATGAACCACCCCAGGCCGGTGACCATTCCCGTGTCGTGGATTCCTCTTGAAATCGCCTCCGCCATGCAGGCCGCGGCGTGCAGACCGTAGTTGTTTCCCGGCCCGCCGAAAAAACCCAGCCCGCCGGTCAGGGTCAGCGGCCGGTGGCCGTCCGGCGGCAGCCCCAGCGCGCGGCGGGCTATTGTGACCGCGCAGGGAAAGCAGCTGTAGAGGTCGAAGCACTGGACTCCCCCCGGCGACATCCGGCCGCGTTTCAGTGCCCGGTGCACGACGGCCTCGAGGGCGGGGCTGGCGGTGAAGCCGGATTTCTCGGCCATGAACCGCTGGCGGTCGATGCAATCGGCGCCGGCGACGATGTACACCGGCCGCCCCTCCCCGGTTTTCAGGCGCCCTGCCAGGCGCTCGCTGGTCAGCAGCATGGCGGCTCCCATGTCGACCGAGATCAACGCGGTCATGTACTTCGTGTATGGAAACGCCACCCTGCGGTTTGCCGGCCCGGGGAAGACGATCTCCGCGGCGCGGCGGGGCGTCTGCGTCCAGGAGTGCGGGTTGGCGGCCGCCACCCGGCTGAAGCGGCTCCACAGCTCGCCGACGCCGTCGAGGTAGGGCTTAAGGCCCAGACCGCTCTCGGCCCATAGCGCAGTCTCAAAGAGGGGAAACCCATGAATCGGCAGATGGATGCCATGCCGCTGCTCGACGGGATGGGAACCGACCATGTCGTCGGTTTTCGGCCCGTTCTCAAGACCTTTAAAAATGCCCGTGTCGATGCCCCCGGGACCGCCGGCGCGGGGATAGTAGGTTTCACCGCCCGCGATCAGCACGCTGTCCAACTCGCCGCGTGCGATCATGCCGGCCGCCTTGTTGATGAGGGCCTGCGGTGAATTGCCGCCGATGGTTGAAGTCAGCGCCAGGCGCGGGGTCGCCCCCAGCAGACGCGCCAGCCGTTCGGCGGTCGGCTCGCAGTCCCGGCTCATGACCTTCACTGCAAATACCGCGTCGATATTGCGCAGCGCCTCTGCCTGCCGGGTGGCGGCGACGATCTGCCGGGCGGCTTCGGCCATCAAACCCAGGGGGTCCAGCAGCGCCCCCGTGTGTTCTTTGCGTTGGGTGACCTGGCCCCAGCCGGCAACAACCACCCTGGTTTCCATTGACTTAAAAGTCCCACTGAACCGGGTTTTCGTCGAGACGTTCGGTGACGGTGCGGCCGATGGCGTCCATCTCCGCCAAATCCTCCCCGGACAGCACGACGTCCGCGGCGCGGGCGTTTTCGCGGACCTGAGCGGCGTTGCGGGCGCCGGCGACGGCGCAGACCGCGGGGCGGGAGATCACCCAGGCCAGGGCGAGCTGGGCCAGGCTCAGCTTGTTGCGCGCGGCGATGGGTCTCAGTCGTTCCAAGGCCTGCTGGACGCGCGCGTAGAGCTCGGGCTGCAGGAGGCGGTGCTTGGCGCGGTGGTCGCCCGCCTCGAAGCGGTGCCCGGGACCGAATTTTCCGGTGAGAAGCCCCTGGGCCATGGGCGAGTAGGCCAGGACCGTGATGCCGTTGGCCTCGCAGTAGGGGATCGCGTCCTGTTCGACCTGACGCCAGAAGAGCGAGTAGGGGGGCTGCAGAGTGTCGATGCGCCCGAATCCGGCCGCCTCCTCGATCTGGGCGCGCGCGAAGTTGGACACCCCGACGGCCCTGACCTTGCCCTCGGCCTTGAGCCGCTCGAGGGCGCGCATGGTTTCCTCGATCGGGACCGGCCGGGACCCCCAGGTGCCCGAGGGCCAGTGGATCTGGAAGAGATCGATGCGGTCGGTCTTGAGGTTTTTGAGCGAACGGTTGCAGGCTGCGATGACTTGGTCGTGTGCCAGGTGGTTGGGGAACACTTTGGTCATGTAGACGACCTGGTCGCGGACCCCGGCGGTGGCCGCTGCGAGCAGCCGCTCGGAGTGGCCCTTGCCGTACATCTCGGCGGTGTCAAAGGCGTTGATGCCGGCGTCCACGGCGGCGCGCAGGGCTTTTTTCGTTTCCGTATCGTCGATTCCCGTCCACATTTCCTTGCCGGCCTGCCACATGCCCATGACGACCGGCGAGATCCACACGTCCGATGTGCCCAGACGACGAAGTGCAGCCATTTTAAACCTCCGCAACCGATGTGGCGCAATGGCCTCGGCCCCGCGCCTGTTTCTCGCTTTCCCGGTTTCGTCCGCCACCGGTCTTGCGCACCCCGCCGAGGCGCGCCGCCATTGCCGTCATCGTGAGCTCTTGTTGATTTCGAAAAACGTTCATGTCCCTTTCAGGGGCGCCACGAAGGATGAAAATCAACCCCTCCCGCAAGAGCGGGGGGGTGGCTGAGGGAAGGTCGGCCGGAGGTGACCACCCGTGTCGAGCCGTCTTTTTTCCCGTATGGCCTATTTGCCTTCAGCCTTCAGCCTTATTCTCATATTTCAAGTCATCAAATCTTAATGACTGCGCGGGGAGAACACAAGTCCTCTTTTCCGGCGACTCAGGCAACCCGCCTTCCGCATTGACAGCCCGCAAGGAGAGGCTATACCTTACACCCACTGAACGCAGTCAAACCGGATTTTCGGGAATGTATCGCATGGAGACCTCGGCCATACCGGATTTTTTCGGAATCGACGCTTTGCTGACGGCCGCGGAGAAGGCCCGGCGGCAGGACGCGCGCGAGTTCGTCGACCAGGAGTGCCTGCCCATCGTCGCCGAGCACTTCGACCGCGGCACCTTCCCCATGCACTGGGTGTCGCGGCTGGCGGAGCTTGGCCTCTTCGGTCTGCACGTAGCGGGTTACGGGTGCACCCCGGGCAGCGAAACCGTCTACGGCCTGGTCAGTCAGGAGCTGGGGCGCTGCGACAGCGGGCTCAGGGCCATGTTCTCCGTGCAGAATTCGCTCGTGATGTACCCGATCCACGCTTTCGGCTCCGATTCGCAGCGCCGTCTTTGGCTGCCCAAAATGGCTCGCGGGGAAGTCATCGGCTGTTTCGGGCTCTCCGAGCCGGGCTTCGGCTCCGACCCCGGCGGCATGCAGACCCTGGCCGAGCGGACCGGGGAAGGGTTCATCCTCAACGGGCGCAAGATGTGGATCACCAACGGGCCGATCGCGCAGGTGGCCGTCATCTGGGCCAAGCTGGAGGGTGAGGTGCGCGGGTTCCTGGTGGAAGCCGGGACCCCCGGTTACCAGGCCACCGCGATCCAAAGGAAGTTCGCTTATCGCACCTCCCCGACCGCGCTGATCGCACTCGAGAATTGCCGCATCCCCGCGGAGAACCTGCTGCCCGGGGCCAAGGGTCTGAAATCCGTGTTCGCCTGCCTGAACCGGGCGCGGTTCGGTGTTGCCTGCGGGGCCCTCGGCGCCGCCGTGGCCTGCTACCAGGCGGCCCGCACCTTTGCCCTGGAGCGGCAGGTCTTCAAGCGCCGGATCGCCTCCTACCAACTGGTCCAGGACCAGCTTGCCCGCATGCTGGTGGAGATCACCAAGGCCCAGCTGCTCCACCACCAGCTGGGTCGATTGATGGACGCCGGAACGGCGCGGCCGGCCCAGATCTCGATGGCCAAGCTGAACAGCGTGCGCGAGGCCATGAGCATCGCACGCGCGGCCCGGGACATCCTGGGCGCCCGGGGGATTCTGGCGGACCACCACGTCATGCGGCATCTGTGCGATCTGGAGGCGGTCAGCACCCTGGAGGGCACCGCCGGCATGCACACCCTGGTGCTCGGCCAGGAGATCACGGGCATCAGCGCCTTCACGTAAACCGGGACGACGACCGGCACTTCAAGCCCGGCCGCGTCGTCACTCAAGGGGTGAACCCGCCGTGTACCTTGCACGCACATTTCCTCGCGGCCGGCCGCGCTACCTGATCCGTGAATCCTTCCCGCAGGACGGCGCCTATCTGCACCGGGACCTGTTCGATCTGGGGGACGACCCCGGACGCTTCATCGTCTACCCGGGGGGGAACGCCTTCTACATCGACGAGGCCGTGGAAGATGCCGTTAACGCCCTGGGGGTGGGCCCCGGGGGCGATGAGCTCGAAGACATGTTCTGGCCGTTCGTGCGGCCGGATATCCGTGTCAAGCTCGAACCGTTCCGGCGCCGGGAGCGCCGCGCGCGCGCCGGCCGGCAATCCGTTTCCCCCGTTGCGCCGGAGGAGGTGCACGGCTTCGATCGGCGGCGGGTTTTTTATCTGAAATGCGGCCGCATGCAGCCCCCCGCGGGGTGCCGGATCCCGGACTCGGCCATACGCCGTTTGCAGGCCAAATCACGCGACGAGATCGAGCAGGGCTTCATGCGCCAGGAGGCGGCGCTGCCGCCGCGGGAGCTCAAGGCCTACACCTTCATGATTTTCGACCTGCAGCGGTTTTTTGCCCAGCGTTTCGCGGCGCAATCGCCGGAATCCCTCGACCCGGAGGCGGTCGATGCCCATTTTACGGAGGAGGTCTGCCGCCTCAACGCCGACACCGACTTTCTGGCGCGGCATGGAACCGGGCGCGACCCTGAGCGAGCACCTGGTCCGGTATCTGATCCTGTATTTCGACCACGATTATGCCGCGCAAGCGGTTGCCGACGATATTCTGCGCGACTTCATGAACCGGCACCGCGCCCACCGGCCGCCGCCGGTCGTGGCGGTCAGCATGGAGCAGGCGGCGGCGATCTTCGAGCAGAGCCGCGAGCGGCTGAATCAGATGAGCCGCGGCGACCTGGCCCGGCTCTACCGCCGCCGCGCCCTCGACCTGCACCCGGATCAGGGCGGCGACAACCAGCGCTTCGCCAGGCTGACCGAGGCCTATCATCAACTCCTGCGGGCCAAGAGCGGATAACCCGACGCCGGCTATATCAGAATTGAATTTGACAAATTTGCATTTATATTGCAAAATTTCCGCAGGTGGATAACGCGTAAATACGAATCGACGCTGAGCGCTCTATTCGAGCAATTCGCGGTTGTCGTCGTCACGGGCGCACGACAGGTCGGAAAAACCTCGTTGGTGCGCCGGGTATTTCCTGATTTTGACTACATCAGCCTCGACGTCCCGTCGGCGGCCGAACAGGCGGAAAAAATCCCGGAGGCGTTCCTCGGCTCCCTGGAAGAGCCGCTCATCATCGACGAGGTTCAATACGCCCCGGCGCTCTTTCGGCACCTGAAGGTCAGAATAGACGCGGACAAACGTCCAGGGCGCTTTATCCTCACGGGGTCGCAGGGCTTCCCGTTGATGCAGAACATCGCCGAGAGCCTGGCGGGGCGCTGCGGTTTGCTGAGCATGCTCAATCTATCCGCCCGCGAGCTCATCGACGATCGGCGGCAGTTCGATGAGCGCGACTATCTCTTCAAGGGCGGCTACCCCGAGCTGTTTGAGAAACCGCAGATCGACCCTCATTTCTGGTATGGTGCCTATTTCAGCACCTATCTCGAACGGGATGTCCGCAACCTCTTGAATGTCGGCAACCTGAGGGATTTTGATCGCTTTTTGAGGGCCGTGGCGGTCCGCACCGCTCAAATCCTGTCCTACTCAGACCTCGCCCGCGACGTCGGCATTGCACCGAACACGGCCAAACAATGGGTCTCCGTGCTCCAGGCCTCCGGACAGATCGTGCTGCTCGAGCCCTACCACAGAAACCTGGGCAAGCGTCTGGTCAAATCCCCCAAGCTCTACATGAGCGACACGGGGCTGGCGGCATTCCTGATGGGCTTTGAAAGCTGGGAAACCATTCTCCGCCACCCGGTCGTCGGGGCCTTGTGGGAGACCCACGTGATCATGCAGGTGGTCAAGCATTATGCCGCGCAGGGGAAAAGCGTACCTGTTTGGTTCTGGCGCACCGCGCAAGGGGCGGAAGTCGACCTTCTGATCGAGCGCGGGGGGCGTTTCACCGCAATCGAGGCCAAGTTCGCGGAGGCGCCCGATGCGGCGTCGATCAGGGGGATTCAGGCACTGCGAAAATTCTACGGGGAAGAGTGTCTGGAGGCGGGGTATATCGCCTCCAGAGCCAGCCGACCCTATCCGCTGTCCGACAATGTGCAAGCGGTCCCCGGCAGCCTGATCGACGAATTCATACGATGACGCCGGCCCCCGGCGGCTGGCATCTGCTGGTAGGAAATGGGGTCTTACGGTGAACACATCGATTTTCCGATTTAAGGCGTGGTGCGACACCTGCGGATCAACTTGGTCACGGTCCTGGTCGTTTCGGGTCTGGTCCTCCAGGGCTGTGCGGCCCTCGATCGCGTGCCGCCGTCCGCGGCGCCGGGAAGGACCGCCCGAGTGCTCGGGAGCTCTTTTCCCTGCTGGACGAAGCGGTGCACGCGGCCGATGTCGGGGACGCGGCCAGTGCGCGCGTGCCGGGGTTCCCCTACCTGCGCGCGAACCGGTTCGTGGCCGGGCTCAAGGCCGACATCGGCTCTCGCGGACGCGCAGCTCGCCTGGGTGCAGTGGATGCGGCGGCTCGACCTGGAGGCGCGCGGCAGGGAGATCCGGAATCTGCCTCAGGCGGCCCTTGAGCGGCTGGCCGCGCGGCTGGGGATGGAGCCGGACCGCGGGCGGCTGACAGCCCGGGTCGCGTCCTGTTCCGCCGATTTGGCGCTCCACGACCAGCGGGCCCCGGGGTTTTTACGCCGCCTCGATTCGCAGGTGAACGTGGCCGGCGAATATTCGACCGCCATGCAGGTGGCGGGCCTGTATCCCGTCGCGGCCCTGCCGGTCTGGGCCCTGACGGTTCGGGCCCAGGAGAAATTCCGCTCCTGGCACCGGCTGCCGATCGACAAGCTCGCCTGGCGCGGAACACCCGCCGCCTACCTGCCGGCGCCGGCGACCGCCTATTCGGCCGAGGCCGTGCGCGTCATCCTGGAGCGGGCCGCGCGGAACCCGCTCGGGGTGCCGCTGCCGTCGGCCAGCGGATGAGAAAGAGCTCCTGTCGATGTTCGCCCCGGTGATCCTCCAGGACCAGGCCGGCGGGGACGACCGCACCGGTGCCGTCGCCTGGGCCCGCGGCCGGCCCGTAATCGACGGAGAGAACCCCACGGTCTACACCTACCTCTCCCACGGCCGGGCCAAGGGGGTTGCGGTCCTGCAGCTCAACTACGTGCTCTGGTACCCGGCCCGCGGCGGCCCGGACGCCCCCTTGATCGAGCACGGGCCGCTCGACGGGCTCACCCTGCGTTTGTCGCTCGCCCCCGACGGGGTCCCGTTCATGCTCGATGCCATGAACAACTGCGGCTGCTATCATTTTTTCGTGCCGCGCCGGGATGCGGTCCGCCAAGTGCGTGCGCTGCCGAACGAGCTCGCACCGTTCGTCCCGCGCTTCCTGCCGGAGGGGTTCCCCGCGAGCAGGCTGGCCGGTGCGCGTGAACTCCGGCTGGCACCAGATCGACCACATCGGCACGGCGGACGCTTTGCCGTCGCCACCGGAGAGCGTTGCCTACCGCATGCCGCCTTACGACCGACCTGGAGTCCCTGCCGGCGGGGCCGGGCGCGCACGCAAGCCTCTTCGGCCCCGGGGGCATCGCCAAGGGCTCGGAGCGCATCGAGCCCTACATCCTCTTTTCGATGGGCGTGCCCGACGTCGGCAGCATGCGCCAGCGCGGCCACCACGCCATCCTCTTCATCGGCCGGAGCCACTTCGACGACCCGGGGTTGTTCGACCGCAATTTCGAGTTCCGATGAAACCGTCACCCCGGGGGCGGGTGACGGTTTCATTCATTACCTCACCTGGATTTTGGATTGTCCAACCCGGTTATTTTGGGTACTATGGAACCGCAAATATGAGACCATTCCCCGCTCTTTGCGGCGGGGTTGTGGCGAAACCGGTTCGAGCTAAACCCATGCCGCTGTGACACGGGCACATGGAGTCGGTTGGGACGTGGGAGGGGGGTTGGGATGAAAAGAGAACTCAACGCTGGAGAGGGGAATAGAGTTGTTTGATTTCGACGAGGTGGTGGACCGGCGGGGGACCGCCAGCGAGAAGTGGGAGAAATACCGCGGCCGGGACGTGATCCCGATGTGGGTGGCGGACATGGACTTCCGCTCGCCGCCGGCCATTCTCGAGGCGCTCAGGCGGCGGCTCGAGCACGGCGTGTTCGGCTACACCGGCGCGCCCGCGGAGCTCATCGAGACCGTGACGGCCATGCTCGCGGCCGAGTACGGCTGGCAGGTCGACCCCGCCTGGCTCGTGTGGCTGCCGGGCCTCGTCTGCGGGCTGAACGTCACCTGCCGCGCCGTGGGCGAGGACGGCGATGACGTGCTGACGCTCGTTCCCGTCTACCCGCCTTTTTTATCCTCGCCGAAAAATTCACGACGCGCGTTGGTGAAAGTCCCACTATCGGAGGAAAACAACCGTTGGCGCATCGACTTTGAACGCCTGGAGGCCGGCGTCACCCCCCGCACGCGGCTCTTCATGCTCTGCAACCCCCACAACCCCGTCGGCCGCGTCTTCGGAAGGGAGGAGCTTTCCCGGCTGGCGGAGATCTGCCTGCGGCACGGGGTCGTCATCTGCGCCGACGAGATCCACAGCGGGCTCGTCCTCGACCCGGACAAGTCCCACATCCCGATCGCCGCCCTCGCCCCCGAGGTCGCCCGCCGGACGATCACCCTGATGGCGCCCAGCAAGACCTTCAACATCCCCGGGCTGGGGTGCTCCTTCGCGGTGATCCCCGACGAGGGCCTGCGGCAGCGGTTCAAGGCGGCCAAGGCCGGGATCGTCCCGATGCTGAACCCCTTCGGCTACACCGCGGCGACCGCCGCCTATCGCGACTGCGCCGACTGGCACGAGGCACTGCTCGACACCCTGCGCGCGAACCGCGACCTGGTGCGGCAGGCGGTGGCCGGCATGAAAAGCCTCACGATGGCGCCGGTCGAGGGGACTTATCTCGCCTGGCTCGACGTGCGCAAGTCCGGGCTTGCGGACCCGGTGCGGTTCTTCGAGGAGGCGGGGGTCGGGCTCCAGGACGGCCGCGAGTTCGACGGGGAGGGGTTCGTGCGCTTGAATTTCGGCTGCCCGCGGGTGCTGCTCAAAGAGGCCTTGTCGCGGATGGCGGGGGCCCTCGCGCAGCGGCCCCGCTGACCCGCCCCAAGGAGGCTGCAATGATCAGGACCGCCTACAATGAAGCCGTCCCCTACATCACCAAGGACGGCACCACCATCCGGGAGCTGATCGGAACCGACGAGCACCCATGAGCGCATCAGCGGCAATTGCCGGAGCGGGGCCCGAATATGCCCGTCGGCTCCAGGCCGAATGCCGCGCCGAGCTTCTGGCGGAGCCGGCGGACTTCGGTACCCAGTTCATGGCCGTGCACCATCTGCAGCAGCTGGTGCGGGAACAGCCGGACCGGATCGAGCCCGAAAGCGTTCGCGCCATCCATCTGGTGCTGGCCGGCGGGCGCTTCGCCCGCCAGCGCCAAGGCCTTTTCTTCTACCGGCAGGCGGCCGAGACCCTGCGCGATGTCATCTTTTTGTCCCCGCGCGCCGCTCTGGCCCGTCAGGCCCTGGACGCGCTGAAACTGGTGCTGGGGGCCGTCAGCGGCCACGGTCACCGCGCGGCGGCCGAGGCCCTGGGGGGATTGCCGGTCGACATCCGCGGGCCCGCGGTGGAGGCGCCGCGGCGGAACGGTGTTCCGAGTGTCAGCTGGGAGCAGGTTCTGCGGGCGGCGGGGGCCGTTGGCGGCCGCGAGCCCGTGCGGTATGGGCGCAGCCTGGCGGTGCCGGCCGGCGACGGGGGGCTTCTCGTCGTCAAGCTGGCGCGCGCCGACCAGCCGCCGGAGGACCTTCTGCGGGAGGTCATGTGGCTGTGCCACCTTCGCGAGGAGGCCGTTCGTGTCGACCGGCAGCTCAGTGTCCCGCGTCCCATTGCCGTGAACGGCCGCCACCTGTTTCGACTCACCCCCGCGCCGGCGGGACCTGAAGCGGGAATCCTTGCGGCCGGGGGCGGATTGGCCATCGGGTTTGTGGCCGGCGGGGACTACTTCCGCTACCCCAACATGTCGCACGGCGGCCCGCCGCTTGGTTTCGAAACCTTCGCCGAGGTCATGGAGCGCAGCGCCCGGCTTCTCGGGCGGCTTGCCGCGGCAGGAATTATCCACGACGCGCCGATCCCGCTCTTCCACAACCGGGTCCAGGTTCACCGGCGCCGGGACCACGGCCGCTACGAGTGGTTCCGCGCCGGGCGCCTGGACCGTTGGCTCGAGTCCTGCGCCTACCCGAATTTCGGGCTGGGAGGGTTGAGGGACTTCGAGCATCTGAGCGCGTTTTCGGGGGACAGCCTCAAGCTCTACCGTCACATCGGCGCCCACTTCTTGAGCCTGTTCCTGGTGGCCGGCAGTTATTTCCGCCACCGGCAGCCGGGACTCGCGGGCCGCGCGGCGGACGGCAGTCCGGTCGACGCGCGCCATCTCTTCGACCACCGCCGGCTGCGGGAGGTCACCCGGCGCATCTTCACCGGTTATCATGCCGGCTTTGCCGGGGCGTACCTTTCGCCGGACGACGTCCCTCTGGACTGGGACGCCCTCACGGCCCGGATGATCGAGGAAATGGGTGTCGACCGGCACATGGAGGAAATCCTGCGCGCCGCCGACCAGAAGGAGATGAGCACAGAGGCGTTCGAACGCTTTCTGGCGGCGAGGGGGTTCGCGGAAGGCCGGATTCGCCAGATTCCAAAAGGGGCTGAGGACCTGGTCATCCCCACCGGCCCCCACTTGGGCGGCTTCAACCAGCGCATCTCGCTGCCGGAGTTGATCGAGGCCATCGAGACCATGTCCGCGCTGTGCGTGGCGGGGCGGTTTTTCGGGAGCTCGGAAGAGGGCGTCGGGTAAAATCGCGGGACGGCGGGGACTCGGACCGCCGGGAGCGAACCGCCATTTTATCTCAAGGGGAACCCCACGACAATACCCGCCGCGGGGTGCGGCCGGACTCAAAACGCTTCAGATCAGGCCAGATCCTCGCATGCTCTTTTCAGGAGGCTGCCGATTTGTATTTTTTGAGGGCACTGTCTTTCAGCTTCGGCATAGTCGGCCCTGGTGATATTTGTCCTGACCTCTTCCGGCAGCGCCTTGAAAAAGCCGAGTGCCCGATCCCGGTCCCCGTAGCCGTGGTGGTACATGGCGTGGCGCAACATGTCGCAGATCGGGACGTCGAGGGTGACGGAAGATTCGCAAATGCCGGCACATCCGGCACAGTAGCCGGGGGCGGTTTTTTGAGCATAGAGTTCGAGGCGCAATCGGTCGCTTTCGGATGAGTTGCTTCTTGTTCAATGCCGCGTCAACGTTTGCCTGCAGGATCGTCATGTTGGGCATGGCCGAGCAGATGCTGGCGATATAGGGGTGTTCCCACACCACCTTGAGTTTGGCCTGTTCGGCGGTGTATCCCTTTTTTAAAAAGCTTTCGGTCATTTTCAGGGCCTCGTCCGTTTCCGAGCCGATCGAGGCATAAAAGTTCGCCGAGAACGCAGCCTGTGTCTTCATGGCGGTCAACCCGATTCCGGCCCTGACGCAGGCATCGACCGCTCTTTTCATTTCCTCCTTGGCCATCAGCCTGTAGTTGTAGCTCGTCATGATGCCGTCGACCCACCCGAGCGGGGCCGCATCCAGCAGGCAGTTCTCCATGTTTTTGTGGGTGCTGAACCCAAAAAAGCGGATCTTCCCCTGGGCTTTGGCCTTTTCGGCCCATGCCTTGACTTCGACGGTCAGCTCTTTTTTGACATCGCTGACATAGTGAATCAGATACATGTCGACATAGGGGGTGTTCATCCGTTGAAGGGAGGTGTCGAGTTTCGCGGACAATTCCTGCGCATCCGAAGTGCCCGCCTTGGTCACCAGGAACAATTTTTCCCGGTCGCCCGGGAACTTGGCCAGGTGGTTGCCGATCGCTTTTTCGTTGTTGCCCCAGCCATAGGCGTCGGCCGTGTCCCAATAGGTCACCCCCATTTTAACGGCCTGCCGGAACACCAACTGGTCCGTCTCCTTCAATACGCCGCCCAGCGACAGCATGGAAACGTTCACGCCCGTTTTCCCGAATGGGCGCACCGGCACGAGCGGCTGTCCTGGGGTTTTCGGCGAGGTGCTCCCATGCGCCGGCGGCAAGGCGCCCAAGGGTATCAGTGTCGACCCTAAACCCGCCGCCCCGGCGGCCTTGATAAAATCCCTTCTTGAAATGGTTTTCTTTTCAAATCCCATGCGTTGCATCTCCTATCGATAGATGCTTACCGATTGAGGCCTTTTCCATGATGTGCTTCACGGCGGATAAAAAAAGCAACAGCAACTCATCGCGGATCATTTCCCCATATCAAGCTCTTAACTCCCTGGGACCGTTTTTGTCAAACCCGAACCAAAGGAGACAAACCAGGCCAGTGCGCAACGGACTGCATTCCCGATGGCTTAAAATTCAACACCGCTTGTGGCAGGGAGCCTCACCATGTGCGTTACCACATCCGGACCTTGAGGCGTGCGCTGGGGTCGTTGCACGTAAAGCTCACGCGGATTTTTCCGAGACCGTAGAACCAGGAGGCCTCGTTCGTCTGGCCCGACCACAGCTTGTAGGCGTTGTCCCCGGCCAAGGGGTGGATCACATGCACCTCGGCCGCCACCCCGGGGTAGGCCTGAAGGCCGAACTTGACGTGGGTCTTTTTAAAGGCCCAGGCATTTTGAGCGTGGGTTTTCCCGGGGGCGAGGCTGTGGACCGCGCCGCTTCCGCCCACCAGCGGGACGATCTGGTTGCGCTTGGCCTCGATCCGGTGTTTCTTCGCGTAGGCGTCAATTTGTTTCTGGACGCGCTCGCGCAGCCCCTCCGCGGCCGGCAGCAGGCGCGCCAGGGAAACGAGCTTGAGGTTGGTCAACGCCAGCAGCGGGTGGTGCATCACATCGGCGGCGTCGCCGAATTTCATCGTTGCCAGTCCGGGCCGGTCGGCCTGAATGCTCTTCGTGCGGCCGGTCATCTCGGGCAGCTCGGCCGACTCGAGGGACTCGCGCCACTCCTTGTAAGTGTTGGCCGTGATCCTGCCGCCGATCAGGGTCAGGCTGCGGCTGGAGCTGGAGCGGTAGCTCGCGCTCGTTTTCTCGCTGCGTTTCGAAAAACTGGCCGACGCCTCGACCGTCACCCCTTCGAGCTCGGCGGAGCCCTGGGCCTGCAGGAAGGCGGCATTGGCCTGGGACTGGTCCATCTTGGTCACATTCGCCTCGATCTCCATCGACATCAGCCCGCCGACATCCCCGCTGACCACCATGTGCGTGCCGTAGCGTTCGAAGAAGTCCTCGAAGGCCCCGGCGCTCCGGCATTCCTTCAACCTGGCGAGGACGGTGGGGTCCACGATGCCGTCCTCGGTCGGGTCGATGCTCATTTTGAAAAAGCCGTAGGACCCGCCCGTCGATATGAGGTAGTGACAGCCTTCCGTGAACCACTTGCGGCGGCTCTGCACCCCGCCGGAGAGCGCAAATTCCCCATAAGTCTCGGCCTTGACGCCCATGCTCGCCGCGAGTGCGCTTTGATGGTCGTGGATGTCGCGCTCCACGCTGATCTCGGAAGTGCGAAAGGCCTCCTTTTTCGGCGAGGGGTCGACCGACATCCCGTCGGGCACCGCGTACTTACGGTCCCGAAAGGTGAACTCGGCGCCCTGCCGGTAGGTGGGGTTGAAGATGCGCCGTCCCGTTTTGGCGCTGACGATGTCAAACCCGTACCCCAGCGTGTCGAAAAGCGGAATGGGTTTTGTTTCGGCGGCGCCTCCAGTTTTTGCGGTGGTTTTTGTTTTTTGTTTCGGTGTGGCGGCAACTCGTCCCATGGAACTCCTCCTTTCATCCTTCCCAGCGGCCCGGAAGCGTGCTGAAATTCCACAATGTCTCATCCAGTCAGCATTAAACAGATCCCTCCACTGTCAAGTAAAACGATGCGGAAACCAGATTGAAACCG
Organism: uncultured delta proteobacterium; assembly: GCA_963716785.1. Lineage (GTDB taxonomy): Bacteria > Desulfobacterota > Desulfobacteria > Desulfobacterales > SpSt-501 > SpSt-501. The sequence continues at coordinate 40,527 of CAVQUW010000008.1, forward strand.
ATTCGCGCTGAAAAGGAAAAATAGCGGTTGCCATGGCCGCGGCCCGCTGTTAAATTCTTGGCACAACGGTTTTTTCGCCAGATGGGGGGTGCATGGACATCGAGCTTTTCTACGGTCGCGGGAAGCTTCCGCTGCGTGTGCCGGGCGGTCTCAAACCCTGGGTCATCCGGAAGAAAACGATGCCGGTGCTCTCGGACCCGGCCGGGGCGTTGAACGCATCGTTTCAGAAGCCCTCCCACTGTCGACCGATCCGGGAGATCGCCCACGGCCGCGGCTCGGCCTGCATCCTGATCTGCGACATCACGCGCCCGGTCCCCAACGGGGTCCTGCTGCCCCCGCTCGTCGCCGAACTCACCGCGGCCGGGATCGACCCGGCGAACATCACCATTCTGGTCGCCACCGGGCTGCACCGCCCGAACGAGGGCGCGGAGCTGCGCGAGGTCATCGGCGCGGATATCGTTTTCGACACGGTGCGCATCGAGAACCACTTCGCCCGCCAGCGCGAGGATCACGTCGACCTGGGGCGTACCTTGTCGGGCATCCCCATTTTGGTCGACCGGCGTTTCGTCGCCGCCGAGCTTCGGGTCGTGGTCGGCCTGGTCGAGCCCCACTTCATGGCGGGCTACTCCGGGGGGCGCAAGCTCGTCGTCCCCGGGGTGGCGCACTGCGACACCATCTTCAAGCTGCACGCGGCCGGCATTTTAGACCATCCCCAGGCGGCCAACACCGTGGTCGACGGCAACCCGCTGCACGCGGAGCAGCTTCAGGTGGTGCGGGCCGTGGGGGAGGTGTTCGCCCTGAACGTGGTGATCGACGAGGAACGCCGCATCGGGTTCGTCAATTTCGGCGATGTCGAAACCAGCCACCGGGAGGCGGTGGCCTTCGTGCGCGCCTATGCCGAGGTGCCGGTGCCCCGGCGCTTCAAGACGGTGGTCACCACCGGCGCCGGCTACCCGCTCGACAAGACCTACTACCAGACCGTCAAGGGCATGGTCGGGGTCTTGGACATCCTCGCCCCCGGCGGGACCGTCATTATCGCCAGCGAGTGCTCGGAGGGGATGGGCAGCCCGGAGTTCGTCGCGGCCCAGCGTGCGCTCTGCCGCCTGGGGCCGGAAGGCTTCATGGGGGAGATCATGGCGCGCAATCACGCCCGGATCGACGAGTGGCAGACCCAGATGCTGGTGAAAGCGCTGCGGGCGGGGGAGATCCGGCTGTTTGCGACCGGGCTGCGGGACTCCGATTGGGCCGACACCTTCGTGGCCCGGGTCGACTCCGTCGAGAAGGCGGTCCTTGAAAGCGCCGAAGCCCACGGGGATGCTCACGTCGCCGTGGTCCCGGAAGGCCCCTACGTCATCCCTCTGTTCCGGCCTTTATAACGCGGGTTCGTTGACGACGTTGACCGGCCGGCCGGCCGCAAACGCCTTGATGTTCTCCACGGTCGTGTTCATCAGGTTCTGGCGGGCGGATGCGCTGGCCCAGGCGATGTGAGGGGTGATCAGGCAGTTTTTGGCGTTCAAGCAGAGGATTGTCGGGTCGGATCGGTTCGGCCGACACCACGTCGACGGCCGCCCCGGCGAGCCGGCCGCCGTCGAGCGCCTCGGCCAGGTCCCGCTCGTTGACCAGCCCCCCGCGGGAGGCGTTGATCAGAAAAGCGTCCTTCCGCATCCGCCCCAAAAGGCCGCGGTCGACGAACCCCCTGTTCCGATCGTTCATCAGGCAGTGCAGGGTGACCACGTCGGCGTCGGCAAACAGCTCCTCCAGGGGTGCGAACTTGAAATTCGAGAACCCGGGAGGAGTTTGATTTCCAGGGTCGAATGCCGTCACCGCCATCCCGAAGGCGTGCGCCAGCTCGCCGACCCGCCGGCCGATGCGGCCGAAGCCCACGATCCCCATTTTTTTGCCGTGCAGCAGGACCTGGGGGGTGTTCCAGAAGCACCAGTCCGGGGCCTTTGCCCACTGCCCGGCTTTCACGCTCCCGTCGTGCGCCTCCACCCGGTGGCAGAGTGCCAAGATCAGCGCGAAAACGAACTGGGCGACCGAATCCGTGCCGTACTCCGGCACGTTTGCGACCGGGACCCCGCGTTTTCCGGCGGCCGCCGTGTCGACCATGTCGTAGCCGGTGGCCGTGACCGCGATGAACTCGAGGGCGTCCAGCCGCTCCAGCGTCGCCTTCGAGATCGGGACCTTGTTCGTGAGCAGGACCTCGGCCCCGCGGGCCCGCGCGACGATGTCGGCCTCGGCGGTCCGCGCGTACACCGCCACCTCCCCGAACGCCCGCAACGGGTCCCAGGACAAATCCCCCGGGTTCAGGGTGTGACCGTCCAGCACCACCAGTTTCATGGGCAAAACCTCTTGCGGTTCCGTCGGCCGCTCGGCGTTCAGCCGCTCAGTCCGAGCTGTGCCGGCCCGGTAGGCCTTGAGATAGTTCATGCAGTACGAATCGCGCCCCATCAGCATCTCCGCCGTGGTGATGCAGCCCATCATGCGCGCGTCGAGCGGGTTGACGATGGCGCCGTCCAGCCCCCGGCCGATGGCCAGCACCATGAAGGTCTGGTTGATGAACTTGCGCTCCGGCAGGCCGAAGGAGATGTTGGAGAGCCCGCACATGGTGTGGACCCCTTTGAAGGTCCGGGTGATCTGTTCGATCGCCTGGAGGAACTCCACCCCGAAGGTGTTGTCGGTGGACACGGGCTGGACCAGGGGGTCTACATAGATGTTCTCGATGGCCACATTGTTTCGGACCAGCCCGTTGACCAGCTTGTCGGCGATCGCCATGCGCTGGTCGGCGGTCTGCGGCATCCCCTCGTCGCTCATGCAGAGCGCCACCACCTTGCTGCCGGAGCCCGCCACCAGAGGCAGCAGGGCGTCGTAACGCTCTTTCTCGAGCGATATGGAGTTGATCATCGCCTGGCCCTTGTGGACGGCCAGGGCGGCCTCGATGGCCTTGGGGTCCGGGCTGTCGATGCAGCAGGGGGCGTCCACGGTTTCCTGCACGCTCGCGACGATCCATTTCAGGAGCTCGGGCTCCTGGCCGACAAACACCCCGGCGTTCACGTCGATGAAGTCCGCCCCATGTTCGCCCTGATCCTGCGCCAGCCGGGCGATGCCCGCGGCGTCCCGCTTTTCGATCATCTCCTTGACGGATTTGCGGCTGGCGTTGATCAGCTCTCCCACGATCAGCATGTGATGCCTCCAATCCTAAGATGGTGTCATTCTCGGTGGCGATGACGCTATTTTTTCAGCAACTGCCGGGCCATGTCAACACTGGACCCGGCATCCGCGCCGTACCCGTCCGCGCCGATGTCGCGGGCGAACTTCTCGTTGACCGGGGCCCCGCCCACCATGACCTTCACCTTGTCCCGCAGCCCGCGGGCCACGAGCAGGTCGATGACTTTTTTCATTTCCGGCATGGTGGTGGTCAACAGCGCGGACATTCCCAGGATGTCGGGCCGGTGCTTCTCGAAATGGGCCACGAAGTCCTCCACGCCGATGTTGATCCCCAGGTCGACCACTTCGAACCCGACCCCGCGCAGCATGGTGGCCACCATGTTTTTGCCGATGTCGTGCAGGTCGCCGCGCACCGTGCCGAGGAGGACCTTGCCGTGGGCATCCTTCTTTTCTCGGCCAGGTGGGGTTCGAGCACCGCCAGGGCCGCGTTCATGGCACGGGCGGAAAGCAGGACCTCGGGGATGAACACCGTTCCGTCCCGGAAGCGTCCGCCGATCACCTCCATGGCGCTCAGCATCCCGCGGTTGAGGATCTCCTTGGCGTTCACGCCCTGGTTCAACAGGTCCTGGACGTGCCCCTTGATGGCCTGGTCGCTGCCGGCGAGCACGTCCGCGTGCACGTTCCGGAACACCTCGTCCGGCGCCGCCTGCGGGGCTACGCGCGCCGCGGCGGCCTTCAGCTGGGCTTCGCTGACGGGGCGGGCCGCCCCGGCCTGAAGCGGCAGCCGGCCCTCTTTTTCGATGCGCTCGCCGATGCGGACGAGGCGGTCGAAATCGGCGTTGGGCGGAGTGGTGTCGGCCACGCTCATGATCATGCGCGTGCCCGGGGCGACGACCTTGAAGAAGTGGTCGAGGTATGCCTCGAGGTCGTCCAGACTGGCCGTCGTCGGGGAGAGCAGGGACTGGATCAGACCGCCCATGAGGGTCAGCTTTCCGGATTTGGACCAGCGCTCGTAGTAGGCCTCGATCGGCAGCTTGGTCATGGGGGCGCAGCACACCGCCTCGGCCACGTGCATCCCGGAGTCGGCGATGAGATCGATGAGCCCCTGGTTCTCGCCGTCGCAGTGGCAGAGCACCAGCTTGCCTTTTGAGGCCAGATAGTCCGAGGCCTTCCGGAGCCACGGGGTCAGTTCCTTCTGGAAGTAGGGCGGGTAGGTGATCATGTCGTCGTAGTTGGCCCCCCAGAGGACCATCTCGGCCGGCGAGTCGCCGACCACCTTGAGGATCTGATCGTAGACCGAGCCGATGGCTTCCGCCAGGCGGCGCATTTCCTTGCGGTGGTCGTTGTAGTGGAAGAAGAACTCGGTGGCGTCGAGAAAGTCGCGCTGGATGTGGTGGACGGGGGAGGCCGAGAAGGTGCCCATCATCACGGCCACGCCGTCCTCGCCGACGCGCTCCTGCCAGGCCCGGTAGCGCTCGTAGTCCGGGGTCACGGTGATGTTCTCGAAGACATAGGCCCAGATCGCGTAGTCCTCGGGCCGCTTGATGGCGTGCTCCTGGACCCAGGTGATGGAGACGCCCGCCTGGCGCATCTCCTCGTTGATCACCTCCTTGGTGCTGACGACCCCCTTGGGCGTGTGGTACTCGACCCGCGTGGCCTCTTCGTCGCCCCGGTGCGTCTTTTTGACCTCGAGCCTGACGTTGGGCGAGAAATTGATCCGGTAGCCGTTCTCCTTGAGGCTGTAGAGCCCGATGCCCCGGGTGAGGTTCTCCTGGGGGTCGACCACCTCCAACAGCTCGGGGATGACCTTGTGCAGGGCCCAGCCCTCGGCGCGCGCGATTTCATCCGCCGTGCGCCCCTGGTGGCGCCGGGGCAGGGTGCCGCGGTAGGAGTTGGCGTTGTACCAGAGATCGAATCTCGGAACGTAGGGGATGACCTCGGGCATCTGCCCGCGGGCCGCCGCCAGAATGCGCTGCTTGTGGGTCGTCATGAGGCAGTTTCCTTCTTCTCCGCAGGAATTCGCTGCGGACCGTTTCTATTCATGCGGGGTGTCGGGCCGGGTCCGTCATGCGCCCACGAAACCGCGGGCCAGCGCCACGGCCTCCGCGGCGTTGGCGCCGTAGCCGTCCGCGCCGATCTTCTCGGCGAAGGCGCGGTCCACCGGGGCGCCGCCCACCATCACCTTGAGCTTGTCCCGCAGCCCCTGCGCCGTGAGCGCCCCGATCACCTTCTGCATCTCGGGCATGGTGGTCGTCAGCAGGGCCGACATCCCCAGGATGTCCGGCTGGATCGACTTGACCTCCTCGATCAGCTTCTCCGCGCTCAAGTCCACCCCGAGGTCGAGCACCTTGAACCCCGCGCCCTCCAGCATCATGGTGACGAGGTTCTTGCCGATGTCGTGCAGGTCGCCCTTGACGGTGGCGAGGATGACGGTGCCGCGATTGCGCGTCTGCCCGCCGGCCAGAAGGGGCTTGACCACCTCCAGGCCGGCCTTCATGGTCACGGCCGACACCAGCATTTCGGGGACGAAAATCTTGCCGTCGCCGAAATCCTTGCCGACCACGTCCATGGCCGCGATGAGGGCGTCGTTGATGATCGTCTCCGGGTCCGTGCCGGCATCCAGCGCCTGCTGCACGACCTGCTTGATCTGCCCATGCTTTCCCTCGATGACGGCGGCTTTGATGGATTCCATATGGTTTGCCATTGATCGTTCTCCCTTTTTATTTGATCCGGATGGGGTAGTCTCCGTGCCTGAGGCAGGCTTCCCGCATCGCCATGAAGTTTTCGAATTTGGCCCAGTTCGGGACCGAATTCCCCGAGCCGAGACAGAAGCCCCCACCCGGGGCCGCGTCGCGCAGGAGTTCCTTGACCCGGGCCTCTATGTCCGCGGTCGAGCCGCTGCGCAGCAGTTCGTTCGACACGTTGCCGATGAGGCAGATCCGGTCGCCGTATTGCTTCTTGACGCGTGCCATGTCCATGCAGGAAGGGTCGATCGGCTGGATCACGTCGACCCCGGTGGCGATCAATTCCTCCATGAGCGAGCTCAGGTCCCCGTCCGAGTGCATCAGGAAGATGCGGTTGTTCGCGTGGCACCGCTCGGCCACCTTCCGGTACCAGTGGAACACGTGCTTTTTGAGGGCGGCCGGTGAGATCATGGGGCCGGTGCCGAAGGCGATGTCGTCCACGGCCCACACGCCGGCCACGTGGTCCATGCCGAAGATCGTCTCCAGCGCCTTGAACTGGATGGTGGCCACGCGCTCGAACACCTCGGCCACGAGGGACTCGTCCATGACCAGCTTGAGCGCGAAGTTGTTGAAGCCCATCAGCATCCAGGTCAGCGTGAAGATCTTGCCGGAGATGGCGATGACTTTCATCCCGGGGGGCAGGAGGTCCTTCACGGCGTGGAGCTTGGCGAAATCGATGTCGGCGGCGGCCTCCCAGGGGAACCTGTCGAGATCCGGCCGCTCGTGGATAAAGCTCGTGAACTCGAGGTTCCAGGCCTTCGGGTCGGTGGTCTCGGGCTTCTCCCGCAGCACCATCTCCTTCAACACCCGGGTGATCCTGGACTCCTCGGTGACTTTCCCCGGCGACATCATGCTGACCGTCAGGGGAATGAAGTCGTAGCCCGCCTTGGACCAGAACTCCACCTGGGCGGGGAGGTCGTCGGCGGTCACTTCGCGTCCGAGAAACCGGCTTTGAATCGAATAGTCGATCAGGATTTCGCCGAGCGGCACGCGGTCGGTTTCCTGGTGATGCACCGCCGCCAGGAAGCGATTGAAATCGGGTTTCAGGTTCATGCTGATTCTCCTTGCATGCTTTTTATTGCCGCTCGTATGCGGCGGTCACCGCCGATTCCGAAGGTCTAAGCGGAACGCGGGAAGGAAGAGGGGTAATGTCTCCTTGGAGCTGGTTAAAGGCCATGGTATCAAGACGTTCAAAATCCCTCCGATTCAAAGGAGGGTCTCTTTGGCAGCCATTCCAGTTTCGAGGCCGTTAAGCTTCGAGCGTATTCAGTAGCCTTCCCGGGCCGCCTCTACGATGGCTTTCAAATTCTCAAGCGGCGTGGAAAGCGGGATGGCGCACTCCGGGCCGATGATGTGCACCCCGGCTTCGATCGCGTAGCGCGCCTGCCGGTAGACATCCTCGGGGGTGCCCTGCAAAAGCGCCTGGGGGTTGTTGATGTTGCCGACCAGCGAGACCGTCTCGCCGATGCGCCGCACCGCCTCGCGCGCGTCCACCTGCCATTCGAAGTGATAGGCGTCCACCCCGGACTGAGCAAAAAGCTCGAGGCGGTCCGAGCAGTTGCCGCACACGTGCAGGATCAGCGGCCCGCCCACCCGGGAGGTGATTTCCTGGTGGATGGGCAGCAGGTACTCCTCGTAGTGATGGGGCCCCACCAGGTTGCGGGTGGCATGGTCGGCCAGCACCACGATGTCCGCCCCCGCCGCAAACTGGGCATCGATAAAGGCGACGGTGACCGGGACGAGCTGCCGCAGCATCTTCGTCACCTTGGCGGTTTCGCCCATGCCGACCGCCAGCAGAAAGTTCTGGGTGCCCGCCATGTGGTAGGACATGGTCCATGGGCCCATCACCTTGCCGACGATGGCCGCCCGGCCGCCGACACCGCGCCGCAGGATGGACAAGGCGTCCAGAACCACGCGGCAGGCGGGCTTTTCGAGAAAATCCGAAGGCACCGCGATGTCGGAGAAGTCGGCGTTGGGGAACTCCTTCACATCCGGCATCTTGTCGCGGTCCCCCCAGTCGACCTGCGCCCCCAGGGCCGCGGCTTCCTGGACCACGGAGTACTCCGGCATGACCGTGTCGAAACCGAGCGATCTCGTGGCCGGCCAGTGCCAGGTCGGCCATCGCCTGAGCATCCAGGTGGGCTTCGGGAAACGACACCCCCGCTTTTTCCATCAAGCCGTGGCAGGCGATGGAGGTCGGGTTTCCGACCGGCGGCCGCGGGCCGCTTCTGCCCCCGAACATGGCGGACATCACCAGGTTGCGTGAGTTGGGCTTCATTTGTTTTGGGGCCTCCTGTTTTTCTTCTCGGCCCGGGCGGTTCGAATCAGATTGAACCCGTCCATCGTGCCGTGATCGAGATCGATGCGAAGGTTGGACTCGATGCGCCGCACCACGTCGAAGAGGTGGGACACCAGTTCCTGTTCGGCGCGGTCGGGGTCTTTGGCCGCGATGGCCTCCGTCATGCGCATGTGAAAACGCATGGCCCCCTGCACGGCGCCCGGTAGCTGGGAAACCTCGCCGATGAACCGTTGCAGCATGTCGTGGATGGTTTGAAGGAACTTCATGAGCACCCGGTTGCCGCTGATTTGGGCCAGATCCATGTGGAAGGCGGCATCCTGGCGGGTGAACTCTTCGAAATCGTCTTTTTTCCAAAGCCTGCTTCTGGTCCCCCAGAATCCGTTGCAGGCGCTGGATGTCGTCCTCGCCCGCGCGGGCCACCGCCAGTCGCACGGATGTCCGCTCGATGCAGATGCGCGCCTCGATGAACTCGCGCACGCTCAGCGGGTCGAGCAGGAACTGGCCGCTCAGCGCGCTCAGATACCCGGCCGGGTGGGGCGATTCGACGACGGTGCCGATGCCCTGGTGGGAGGAGAGCAACCCCATGGCGGACAGCTTGTTGATGGCCTCCCGCAGGGTGTTGCGGCTGACCCCGAACTGTTTGGCGAGGTCGTCCTGGGAGGGCAGCTTCTGGCCGCGTTGGTATTGCCCCGTCGCGATCATCTCATAGAGGGTCTCGAACACCTTGTCGGCGGCCGACGATCTTTGGATGGGTTTGACTACCATGGCGTTTTCCATAAGCGCTGGCGGCGCGCCGCCGCGCCTGCGCTTCAGCCGAATCCGTTGAGCCGCAGCCAGCCCGGCAGCCCCGGGAGGTCCCCGCCGGCGTCGAAAGAGAGCGGGCGGCGGTTTTCCGAAACCCGCAGCCCCATGGCCTCGGCCTCTCGGGCCAGGGCCGGGGACACGGCCATCCGGTTCAAGTCCGATGTGTTGACGATCCAGGCCATGCGCACGGTCTCGGCCTGCCACAGACCGATCGAATTGAATGCGGCCTCAAGGGCCTCGCGGTCCGAGGGGAGCGAAATGGGCACGCGCCCCTTCTCGGGCGCGGCGGCGGTGATGCTGTTCAAGGCCGTCATTTCAGGGTCCATTTTGGCGACCACCCGGCGGTGCACGAAATCCGCCAGTCCGATCCCGATCGCGTTCCCCCCGGTCTTTGCGGAAAGGTCGCGCAGGACGATGCGGGTGATTCGTGGGGTTTCGCACTCCTTCTCGTAGATGTTCATGATCCGGCCGATCACCTTGGTGTCGAAGCCGGCGCCGGAGATGTCCTTGCCGATCTCGTCGACCAGAAGCACGTCCAGCCGGTCGAAGGGCAGGGCCGCGTGGTGCTGTTGCGCCTCCTTGAGCAGCTCAGGCTCGCGCTCGAAAACGGCCCCGGCCGGGACGGCCTCCAGGCGGCGCAGCGCGCTGGTCTTGTCCTCGAGGATGGCGATGCCCCCCAAAATGGGCAGTTTCGCGAACAGGACCCGGGCGATGGCCTCGATGGCCCGCACGTAGCTGACCCGCACGGCCAACTGGTGCATGACCTCGGCCCCGGCGATGCGCCCGAGCCCCACGACGGCCATCTTGATCAGGCCCGACTCGATCGCGCCGATGAACTCGGTGTGCTCCTTGATGCGGTTGACGATCAGGATGTGGTCGGCCTCCAGGGCCGCGCGGTCCGCGTAGACCGGACATCCCTCGGCTTCCCCGATCTGAACCGGCTCGAGCCGGTCGTGGATGGGGGCCCCCAGGGTCTTCTCGGTCTGTCCCAGGTGCCGGAGCACCTCGACCTGGCCTGCGGCGGTGCCGCCCCCGTGGCTGCCCATGGCCGGCAGGATGAGGGGTGCGGCCCCTCGGGCCTTGACGGCCGCCGCTGCTCCGGCCAGCACCTCCGGCATGCAGGCGACGCCGCGGCTCCCGGCCGTGATCAGCACGCTTTGGCCGGGTGCCACCGTTTCCAGCAGCCCGGTGCGGCCGATCTCCTCCGCGACGGCGGCCCTCGGGTCGGGGCCGGCGGCGGATTCGAACCCCTGTGCGAGCGTGTGAAGCTCAGGAAATACCATGGGGGTGTCTTTCGCGCACATCCGGGTCCTCACTTGCTCATGAGCGAGGGCAGCCAAAGGGAAAGCCCCGGGAAGGCGCAGGTGATTGCCAGGGCGACGAAAGTCAGCCACAGATAGGGCATGTTGGCCTTGTAGACGTCGGTCACGTTGATGCCCTCGGGCGCCACCGAGGCCATGTAGAAGACCGAGGGGCCGAAGGGCGGGGTCAGGTAGGAGATGTGCATGTTCATGCAGTAGACCACCCCGAACCAGACCGGGTCGAACCCCAGAGCGATAATGATCGGCACGAACATGGGGCCGGTCAGCAGCAGGATCCCGATCCAGTCCAGGAACATGCCGAGGAAGACCCAGATGATCTGCATCACGATGACGATGCCCCAGGGCCCGAAGGGCAGGTTCATGATGGTGTTCTTGACGAAGGTGGCCCCCCCGGCCAGGGTGTAGACCCCGATGATGGCCTGGGCCCCGAAGAAAAGCCAGGTCAGCATGCAGGAGACCCACAGGGTTTCGTAGGAGGCCTTCTTGATCACGGCCCATGAGAGCCGGCGGTTGACCAGTGCGCTGATGAGCGCCCCGATGCACCCGATCGCCGCGGCCTCGGTCGGGGTGGCGATGCCGATGTAGATCGACCCGAGGACGCCCAGGGTGATGAGGGCCGGCATGATGAGCCCTTTCAGCAGCTTGAGCTTCGTCCTGAGGGGGACGTTGCGCTCCTCCTCGGTCGCCGCCGGCGCCAGGTGCGGCCGCAGCCAGACGCTGACGACGATGTAGCCGATGAACAGGGTGGCCAGCACCATCCCCGGGACGATCCCGGCGATGAAGAGATCGCCGATGGAAACGCCGGCCGTCATGCCGTAGACGATGAAGACGATGCTCGGCGGGATCAGGGTGGCCATGCCGCCGCCGGCGGTGATGCTGCCGAGGGCCAGGCCCTTGTCGTAGCCGCGGTCCAGCATCTGGGGCAGCGCGATGAGGCCGAAGGTGACGATTTCCGCCCCGACGATGCCGACCATGGCGGCCATGACCACGCAGGCGATGATCGTGCCGATCGCGAGCCCCCCGCGCAGGCGCCCCGACCAGACGTGGACGGCGTCGAAGAGCTGCTCGGCGACCCCCGACTTCTCCAGGATGCATCCCATGAGCACGAAGAGCGGCACCGACACCAGGGCGTAATTCAGCATCATGTGGAAAACGCGGGTCATGGTCATGAACATGGTCGCCGGCTCGAAAAGGGCGAGCGTGAAGATGACGGCCGTGGCGCCCATGGTCCACGCCAGCGGCAGCCCCAGGATCAGCAGGGTCACGAAAGTGGCAACCAGCAGAATGGTGATCAGTTCAACGCTCATATCTCTTTTCCAGTCGCTACGAAGTGGATGTCGCGGATCAGCTTGGCCACGCCCTGCAGGAGGAGCATCACGGCGCCGACGACGAAAATGGCCTTGATCGGGTAGATCGGGGGGTCCCAGGGCGTGCCGGAGGTCTCCTTGAGCAGGATCGACTCCTTGGCGAACTCGAACCCGACCCAGATCAGCAGCCCCATGTAAAGGGCGAAAAAGGGAAAGGTGCAGATGTCGAGGACCCGCTGCCCGCGCGGGGAGACCCGCGCGTAGACCATGTCGATCTTGACGTGGCGGCCGACCTGCAGCGTCCAGGCGGCGCCCAGGATGTAGAGGATCGCGCAGAAATAGATCATGAGCTCGCTGGCCCAGACGGTGGGCAGGATGAACACATACCGGGCGATGATCTCGAAGCAGATGCAGATGAGGGTGGGGATCAGGATGAAGGCGGTGACTTTCCCCACCGCCGCGTTGAACCCGTCGACCAGAGTCAAGAAGCGTTTCATCGAAAGCCTTCCTGAAAGGCGAGGGGAGACCGCCGAGGCCTCCCCCGCTTCCGTGTTGGGATTACTTGATGCGCTTGATCTCTTTCAGCCAGGCCACCTGGGCGTCGATCACCTTTTTGGCCATCGGGCTTTTCTCGGCCCACTCCTTCCACACGGTTCCGCGCACGAACTCGCGCAGACGCTGGATTTCCTCAGGCTTCCAGGCGAGCGCGGTGCTCCCCGTGGCGTCCATTTCCTTCATGGCCTTGAAGTCCTCGATCGCGAGCAGGCCCAATTGATTGAAGTTCAGCTCGCGCACCAGGCTCTTGAGGATCTGCTTGATGTCCGCCGGCAGCTTCTCCCACTCCTTCTTGTTGATCGTGAAGTCGCTGATGGGCATGGAGCGGTATTCCGGGTAGATGTAGTACTTGGCGACACGGGAAAACCCCATGCGGTGGTTGACCGAGGGGGTGGACCAGTCGGCGCCGTCGACGACGCCCTTGTCGAGCGCGCTGTAGGCTTCCTCGCCGGGGAGGACGACGACACCGGCGCCCAGGTGCTTGAGCATGTCGGCCGTCATGCCCTGGGGCGAGCGGATCTTGTGACCTTTGAAATCTTCCATCTTGTTGGCTGGGAACTTCAGGAACATCGACTCGCGTCCCCAGAGCACCACACCGATGCAGACCCCGTTGTAGGGCGCATAGAGCTCGTTCAGAAGGTCCATGCCGCCCCGATACTGAAAAAAGGCCTCGAACTCCCACGGCTCTTCATAGGCGAACAGGAAGTCGGTCAGGGGGGCGAAGGCCGGCTCTTTGCCCACGAAATAGCCCGGCCAGACGTTGATGACCTGCAGGATGTTGTTTTTGAGGGCGTCGATGGTCTCGAAGGTGGGGACGATGCCGCCCGCCGGAAAGACCTGGATCTCGAGGCGGCCGTTGGTGGCGGCTTTTACCTTTTCGCAGAATTCCTCGAGGTACTTGTAGGGCGGCTCTCCGGCGCTCCACAGGGTTTGAAGCTTCCACTTGGTGGTCTGGGCTTGGGGAGATGGGGCGGCGATGGCGAAGGCCAGCGCGACGATTACCGAAAAAACAAAGATGCGCTTTGTCATGGTGAAGTCTCCTTTTCCCGGTTGGGTGTTTTAGGTGAGCCTTGCCTGGGTTTCCGGGCCTGGTCTGTTAAGGTGGGGCACCTCCTTTCACGCGTGCAGGGTTTCTGAGAAGGGGGATCAAACCAAAGAGATAGGTCATTCTATGATTGAATGATCCAAGTTTGTCAAGGCCTTTTTTCTGGCCCGCGGCGCTACTTCGTGACGCCGTACTCGCGCGCTTTGTTCTCGTCGTAGCGGGCTTTGCGGCCCTCGCAGCGCTCGCGGGGGCAGAGCTGGCAGCTGAAGAAGGTGACCTCGGATGGGAAATAGATCCCGGAAACCGACTTGCGGGGGATCATCAGGAAACTTTCCGTCAGCCGGACACCGACGGCGGATTCCGCATCGGGGAGCAGTGAAAACAGGTTTTTCTGCTCCTCGATCGGCCAGTCCTCGAGGGAGCCGGGCGCCATGCAGGAAATTTTCTCCAGGGCGAATGTGGCGCGCAGATGCCCTTCCAATTGGCGGCGGGCATCCCGCAGGGCGATGTTTCCGATCCCGTCCAGGAGGTATTTATCGAGCATGTCGCTGCTTGCTTCGATCTTCTCGTCCAGGGCCGCGCCAAGGGTCAGGACGAATGGAAACACCCGCCCGACACTTTCCAGGTTGCGGCTCAGCACCCGGCTCGAGAAGCGAACGCCCTCGATCGTGACCGTGCCTTCCAGCCTTTTCGTCCACGTAACCGACCCGGAACGCCGCCTTGGGGGCGAGCGCCTCCCGGATCGAGTCGATCAGGCGCCGGACCAGGCCCGAATCCGAGAAGCGTAGTTGCTTCGCAACAGATTCCTGATCCAATTCGATCGAAGCAATCGAAAAAATTTCCATGCGAGCCTCCCGGACACCTCTGAAGTGATTTTGAGGGTTCATACCAAAGTCTTCGGCCATCCGGCAAGGGATTCGGTCAAACACTGCCGTGATTGACACGACCCGCGGCCTCGACCTCAGGCCTGCCGCAGTCACATCAAAAGGGCGTTCGCGGCGCAAAAGTCTCGCACGAATGCGAAAATCGGGTATTGATGACTGCGTAATAAATCTGACTTCGGCGAACAATGAGCCTCCCATGAAGTTTTTTTTGCTGTGGGAGCGGCATCCTGCCGCGATCGTCATGGCGGGCAACACCTCTCACGACCGAAGGTGCGAGAGCCGTTTGTCAATCGGAAATGACCACAGACAGACCCGAGGGGCACCCATATGGCTCATAATACGCATCGACGATCAAGACCGTCACCGTCGCAGAAGGGATCGAACCTGATGGAGGCCATGGTTTCGGCCGGCCATCTGCTGCGCTCCGACTGCGGCGGCAAGGGGCGTTGCGGGAAATGCCGCGTGAGGGTCGCCGCCACCGCCGCGGGCACGTTGACCGAACCCGATGAGGCGGAGCGCGGCGCGCTGGGAGAGGCCCGCTTGGCCGAAGGCTATCGGCTGGCGTGCCGGGCCGCCGTCCTGCGGGATGCCGTCGTCGAGATCCCCGATGAAAGCCGCCTCACCCCGGAAGTGGTCCGGAAAGGGCTGCCGACTCTTGTCTCCAAGCTCGAATCGCCGGCAGCATCCCGGACGGGGCGGCCCGCCGCCGGCCAGGGGATTGCGGTCGATGTGGGCACCACCACCATCGCGGTCTATTTGTGCGATCTCGAAAGCCGCTCCGTCATCGCCTCGACCTCGGTCCGAAACCCCCAGGCCATCTTCGGCGACGACGTCGTCAGCCGCATCAGCGCCGTGAGAACGGACCCGGCCCTCCTGCCCCGGCTCCAGGAGATGGCGGTGAAGGCGGTCGACTGGGCCGTGCTCGCTCTCTGCCGCCGCGCCGGAATCAAGCCGCGGGCCGTCGGCAGCGGGGTTGCGGTCGGCAACAGCACCATGGTCCACCTGCTGCTCGGCGAAGACCCTTCCTCGATCGGTGTGTTCCCCTATGCCCCTCTGTTCGTGGAAGACAAAAATCTCCCGGCCGGGGACATCGGTCTGCGGTTCAACCCGGACGCCCGGCTGCGGACCCTGCCGTTGATCAGCGGCTACCTGGGGTCGGACATCGTCGGTGCCGCTTTGGCCGCGGACCTCGCGAGTGAAGCGCCCGGGACACTGCTGATCGATGTGGGGACCAACGGGGAGATCATCTTGAAGGCCGCGGCGGGCTTTGTGGCCACCTCCTGCGCCACCGGCCCGGCCCTCGAAGGTGCTGCCATTCACGACGGCATGCAGGCGACCTCCGGCGCCATCGACAGGGTGTGCTTCAACCCGGGCACCGGCGTGCCTGGACTACACCGTGATCCAACGCGAACCCGGCCGGGCGAAGCCGCCGTCGGGGATTTGCGGCTCGGGCGTCATCGGCGCGGTGGCGGAACTGCTGAAGGCGGGGGTCATCCTGGAGAGCGGGAGTTTCAACGCGGACAGCGGATCCCCCTGTGTGCGCCCGGGCAAAAACGGAGTCCTGGAATTTGAGATCGTTGCGGCCGGCATTTCCCAGACCGGCCGGGCCATCACCTTCACCCAGGCGGATGTGCGCGCGGTGCAATTGGCCAAGGGCGCCCTGCGCACCGGGATCGATCTGATTTGCCATCAGAACGGAATGAAACGGCCGCCCAGGCTGCTGCTTGCCGGCGCCTTCGGCAGCACCATCGACAAGGCGGATGCGCTTCGAATCGGCATGTTTCCGCCAATCGAAAACGAGAGCATCGAGATGGTCGGCAATGCCGCCGGGGCGGGAGCGATCCTGTCCCTTCTCGATGAGGGCTATTTCGAAAAAGCCAAGGATCTGGCGCGAAAAACCCGGGTGTTCGACCTTGCGGCGCACCCGGGTTTTCAGGAAACCTTCATCGGTTCGCTGTCGCTAACATCTGGTTGACCGGGGCGAATTCATCTTTCTGTCATTCCGGCGGATCCCGGATCAAGTCCGGACCGATGGGGACTTTTTACGAATCCATCAATCAAGAAAATGCGGAAAAAATCAAAAATTAAATACCTTGGCTTCCGCCGCCAAATCGATCAAATGGGGTCCGCCATCGAGGATCATGTTCGAGAAGAATTTGTTCTCGTCAACCTGACGAGCCTTCGCGCAGGGGATTCAAACGCCGATCGGGACCTCTTTTTCGACGAGATAAGGAAGGTAATCATTCGGGCAATCGCCCGTCGGTGTGGTTAAGCTGAAATCCCTTCCGGAATCAGCCCATTTAACTCCGCCATCAATCAAAAACAAATTGGTTTTGTGCCCCTTTGAATGCGCGATTTTCGCGAATTGAAAACATCTTGTCGCCGCCTCGTTTTCATCCTTGCTCAAAACGAATAAAAAATTAGCCATTTGCCCTCCTTTGTTTTTGATTCAAGCCACGGGATCAAATATCAGATGACCACATCGTTTGGCGGTCTGCCGGATGGTTGCAGGCATGAAGCTATAGCCAAGAGGCTTGAGGGGTTTTTTCCGCATATCTTTTCTTATCCTCGGCGAGCGGTCAATGTCAAACCCTGAGAGGGAGGATCAAGCGTGAAGGCGCCCCGGCGGCCGGCCTCTTTCCACGAGCCCAGCGATGGCAGGCACGCTTTCGGATTTAGTGTCACAAAGTGGAATTTGAATCCGCTTTGGCCCCGACCCAAACCATATATCGGCGCCCCAGTCCGCCCGGGCGGCTCTAAAAACCGCTTGACAGAGCGACGTGCGTTGCGTACAAGAAATACATTATACAAAATACAATATAATGGTTAACGGCATGGAAGCACTCGTCGAAGCCCACAGCCTCAGGGATCAGGTCTACGACATCCTGAAGAACATGATCATCCTGCGGGAAATCGCGCCCGGGGAAAAGGTCCCCGAAGAGGAGCTCTGCCGCAAACTCGGGGTCAGCCGCACCCCGCTCCGCGAAACCCTCTGCCGGCTGGAGAACGAGGGCATCGTCAAGATCGTCCCGCGGCGCGGGGCCTTCGTGGTTCAGCAGTCCCAGCAGACGGTGCGCGAGATCCTCGAGATCCGCGAGGCGCTGGAAGGTTTGGTCGCGCGGCTCGCCACCCAGAACATGGACGGGCCGACCGCCGAGCGGATCATGAAGTCGCTCGCGAAAGCCGACCGCATCGCCGCCTCCGACCCGCAGCTCGCCAAGTACACCCATGCGGACATCGAATTCCACGCGCTTTTGCTCGAGGCATGCGACAATCAGATGCTGCGGAACATGATGCAGGTGGTCAATGCCCACCTGCAGCTCATTCGCCTGCGCACCGTGGTGCTTCCCGGACGGGCCCGCAAAACGGTTCAGGAGCACTTCAAGATCATGGAGGCCGTGAACCGCCGGGACCCCGACCAGGCCGAGGATTTGATGCGCCGGCATATCCGCAGCGTGCGCGAGGTCGCGCTGAAAAACATCGACGCCATGGTATGAATCGGGGCCGCCGGCCGCCAAGGAACCTATGAACCTGCAGAAAGTCAAAGCCGACATCCTCATCCTCGGCATGGGCGGCGCCGCCCAGCTCGCGGCCCTCAATGCCTTCGACGCCGACCCGGGCCTCGAGATCCTGATCGTCACCAAGGCGCTGCGCGGCAAGGGCGGCTGCAGCCGGATGGTCCAGGGCGGGTTCAACGTCGTGCTCAACGACCGTGATTCGCACGAAAAGCACTTTCTGGACACGCTGAAGGGCGGGCAGTTCATCAACCACCAGGACCTCGCCCGGGCCCTCGTGGAGCAGGCGACCCCCACCATCAAGGAGATGGAGACCCTCTACGGGTGCTTCTTCGACCGCAACCCGGACGGCACCATCCATCAAAAACCGTTCGCCGGCCAGTCCTTCGACCGCACCGTGCACAAGGGCGACCTGACCGGCATCGAGATCATCAGCCGCACCACCGAGCAGATCATGAAGCGCGGCATCCCGGTCCTCGAGGAGCACCGCGCGCTCGAGCTCCTGACGGACGCGACCGGCACCCAGGTCACCGGGGCGCTGCTTGCGCGACATCCGCACCGGCACCTTCGTGGTCGCCGAGGCCAGGGCCACCCTGGTCGCGACCGGCGGGGGGCCGACCCACTACCGCTTTTTCGCCCCGGGGCCGGAGAAGACGGTCGACGGCCTCGCCATGCTCTACCGGGCGGGAGTGCGGATGGTCGACATGGAGATGCTGCAGTTTCACCCCACGGGGTTGATCGTGCCGGGCAGCGTCGTGGCCGGCTCCCTGCTGGAGGAGGGGCTGCGGGGCGCGGGGGCGCACCTGCTCAACGCCGAGGGCGAGCGCTACATGCAGCGCTACGCCCCCGGTATCGACGAGCGTGCCACCCGGGACGTGGTCAGCCGCTCCTCGTTTCTTGAGATGATGGCCGGCCGCGGCTTCGACCACGGCGGGGTCCACATCGTCGCCGCGCACCTGGGGGCGGACTTCGTCGAAAAGAACTTCCCCGGCATGTGCCTGCGCTGCAGGCTCTTCGGCTACGACCTCGCGCGCCGGCCGGTCCCGGTCTCGCCCACGGCCCACTACCTGATGGGCGGGGCCGTGATCGACGTCGACGGGCGAACGAACCTGGAGCGGCTCTTCTGCGCCGGCGAGGACTCCGGCGGGGTCCACGGGGCCAACCGCCTGGGCGGAAACGGGATCGCCGACTCCTGCGTTTACGGGCGCCTGGCCGGCAAGGCCATGGCCGCCTACCTGCGCCGCGAGACGGCCCCCGCGCCGGAGACGGCCCCCGGTCAGGTGCGGGAGCTCATGGCGCACTACCTGGCGCCCCTCGAGCGTCGCACGGGCGAGGGCCCCTACGCGCTGCGCGACCGACTGCGCGAGCTCAACTGGGCCAAGGTGGGCATCGCCCGCAGCGAAGAAGACCTGACGGCGGCGCTCTCCGAGATCGACGCGATCGCGGAGGCCGGCCGCAGCGTGCGGGTCGCGGGCACCCGGGCCTACGACATGGCCTGGAACGACGCCATCAGCCTGTGGAACATGCTCGACGTCTCCCGCATGGTGGCCGGCTCGGCGCTCCTCAGAAAGGAGAGCCGCGGGGCCCACTACCGGCTGGATTTCCCGCAGCAAGACGACGCCTACGGGTTGTTCAACATCTTCCAGCGCAGGGGCGGGGACGGGGGCGCGCTTTTCGAAACCCGCCCGGTGGCGCTGAAGTACAAGCAGCCGTCGGACATCAAGAAATGATCAGAGGCGGTGTCACCACCCCGTCTGATTCAAGGCCTGCAGGAGGGCTCGCATGGAACCGGAGATGAAGCTTCAATACCGCCGGCCGCTCAAGACCGGGGAGATGGACCCGCAGCGCTGGCGCAACACCCGGCTCGGCATGTGGGCCTGGCTGTGGCAGCGGATTTCGGCCCTGGCCATCATCTTCTTTCTCGCCCTGCACCTGACCTTGACCTACAAGCCCGCGATCCAGTTTCTGCTGCTGCTGGCCGTGACCTTCCACGCCGTCCTGGGGCTGCGGGTGATCCTGCTCGATTTCAACATCGTCAGCGTCAAGTACCAGAAGGCCCTGGTGGCCGGCCTGGTCGGAACGGGGCTCGTGATGCTCGCGATCATCTGGAACGGGGTTTATTGACCCATGGGTGAGTTGCCGATGGAGAGCAAAGCTGCGACAACGCGTGCCGTCCGGGTCTTCCGCTACGACCCGGCCGCGGGCGGGGAGGGGCATTTCGAGCGGTTCGAGGTAGCCGTCGAAGACGAGTCGCTGACGACCGTGCTCGACCTGTTGATCCGCATCCAGAAAGACCAGGACCCCTCGCTCGCCTTCCGGTATGCCTGCCGGGTGAGCATGTGCGGCTCCTGCGCCATGGTCATCAACGGCCGCGAGGCGCTGGCCTGCAAGAGCGTCGTCGGCGGTCTCAAGCCGGGCGAGATCACCGTTCGCCCCTTGAACCACTTCCCCGTCGTCAAGGACCTGGTGGTCGACATGGGGCCTTTTTTCAAGAAGTTCGAGGAGGCCGTGCCTTTCTTCGAACCCGAACCGGAATCGGCCCCGTCGGAATTCAAGCGGACGGGACCGGCGCCTGCGGCGGGTGCGGCAGCCGGGAGCCGGCGATCATCCGGCCCGACTCGGCCGAGCGGACCGCCATCGGTCTTTCCACCGAGTGCATCGCCTGCGGCTGCTGCGTTTCGAGCTGCACCATGACCTACCACCATGAGGGCTACCTTGGGCCGGCGGCCCTCAACCGTGCCTTCACGCTGCTGGCCGACAGCCGCGACGCCCTCCAAGACGAGCGCATGACCCGGGTGCTCGAGAGCTGCTACCACTGCCGGCTGGAGTTCAACTGCACCGAGGTCTGCCCCAAGGAGATCAGCCCCACCCGGGCCATCAAGTACATCCACCGCCTGGCGCTGAAGGAGCCGTTCCGGAAGATGCCGGCGGCGGCGGTTCCCGAAGAAACCGAAGCCGCCGCCCGGCAGCCGAGCCGGCCGTAGGGATCTCGCGCCGACGCTTTCTCAAGCGCGTGACCTGGGGCCTGGGCTCGGCCACGGCCATCGCCGTCGGCGGGGTCCTGGCCGCCGCCGCCGTCGGCCCCTCGCTGCGCAAATCCTCCAGCCAGTGGCTGCGGCTGGGGAGACTTGAGGAGTTCCCGCCCGGTCAGGTGCGTACGGTCACCGCGCGCTACGAGGCCACGGACGGGTTTTACCGCAGCCGGGAGGTCAAGCCCATCATCGTCGCCCGCGATGCCAAGGGCGGCGCGCCGGTGGTGCTTCAACAGCCGCTGCACCCACCTGGGGTGCACGGTCCACTGGGACGAGGGCAAGCAGCTCTTCGTCTGCGCCTGCCACGGCGGGGCCTTCGACAGAAGCGGCGCGGTCAAGGCCGGGCCGCCGCCGCGGCCGATGGACCGCTACGCGTTCAAGGTGCAGGACGGCGACCTGCTGGTGGAGGTGGTCTAGCATGCCACGGTTTTCCGCGTTCATACGACACCGGACCGGCTGGGAGGCGCACCTGCGCCCGTTCATGGAAAAGCCGCTGCCGGAGGGGCTTTCCTGGGGCGCCACCCTGGGCAGCGTCTGCGCACTGCTCTTTGCCGTCATGGCCGCCACCGGGATGTTCCTTGCCATGTACTACAACCCGGCGCCGGACCTGGCCTATGCCTCGATCGACTACATCATGCGGTCGGTGACCCTGGGGCCGCTTCTGCGAGGCATTCACCACTGGGGCGCCGGGGCCATGGTGATCCTGGTCTGTGCGCACATGCTGGTCGGCTTTTTCGAAGGCTCTTTCAAGCGGCCGCGGGAGCTGACCTGGATCGCCGGGGTCTTCCTGCTCCTGCTGACGCTTGGATTCGGCTTCACCGGCTACCTGCTCCCTTGGGACCAGAAGGCGTTCTGGGCGACGGTGGTGGGGACCAACATCCCCCGGGACATCCCGCTCGTCGGAGAGTTCCTCACGCGGGTCCTGCTGGCCGGGGACAAGGTCTCCGGGCTCACCCTGACGCGCTTCTACGCGATCCACATGCTGGTCCTGCCGGCCGCAACGGGTCTTCTGATCGGCATCCACATCTACCTGGTGCGCCTGCACGGCATCGCCGAGCCCCCGCGCCCGGAACCGGCGGACAAGGGCGACACGGGCGCCCCGGAGCCGGCCGACCGCGCAGCACCCGCATCGGGTGCCACGGACGCGTCGGACACCCCCTACCGCTTCTACCCGGAGCACCTCGCGCGGGCCGCCGTCGCCTTTGCGACAGTGTTCGGCGTGGTCCTGCTCTTGTCCCTTTTCGCCCGGATCCCGGCCGAGGAGGTCGCGGGCACCGTCGACCCGGCCTACCTGCCGCGGCCCGAGTGGTATTTCATGTGGCTCTTCCAGCTGCTGACCTTTTTTCCGGGGAAGAGCGAGATCGTCGGCAGTCTCTTCATCCCTTTGGCCGGGGTCGGTATTCTGTTCCTGATGCCGTTTTTGAGCAAAACCGACCTGCGCCGCGCCGTCGACCGCCCGCTCGCCACCGCCGCCGGCGTGGCCTGCCTGGCGGGCGTCGTCTACCTGACCCTGATCGGGATGGCCGGTGCGCGCCCTTACGGAAAGGTCGTCGCCGTGCCGGACCGGCCGCTGACCGCCACCGAAACCGCGGGGCTCAAGCTGTTCGCCGAGCGGGACTGCGCCTACTGCCACCACATCGCCGGCCGCGGGGGGCGGAGAGAGGGGCCCGATCTCTCCAACGTGCCGGCCAAAGGTCGCAGCCGGGAGTGGCTGGTGCGCTTCATCCGCGACCCCCAGGCGGTCAGCCGCTGGTCGATCATGCCCAAGTACGATTTTTCCGAGGCGGAGCTGAACGCCCTGGCGGATTTCACCCTTGGTTTAAACTTCGACCGCCACGAGGTCAAAACCATCACCCGGGAAGAGGCGCTCAAGGGCCGGGTCAGGTGACCCGGGGACCGGCCGCATCGCCCGCGGGCCGGCCGGTAAATGCCAAGGGGCGGCGCCGACGCCCGAAAAACGGAGCAGTGTCATGCACCCCATCGATCTCGGCAAAGCCGTCATCGAACCGGCACAGGAGGTTGTCGCCGGTTCCCTCCTCACTCTGACCCTGACCTACACCGCCGGACACCCGATCGACGACACCGGGTGTGTGAAGATCGCCTTTCGCTTCGCGAGCGACTCTGGCGTGCCGCAGTTCGACCACCCGGAGCGCGTCAATTATTGCAGCGTCTCCACGACCGGAAACTGCCGCATCGAACCGCGCTTCGACCCGAAGGGGCACACTCGGCCCTGGGACCGCTCGATCTTCCTCAAGGTCATGGGGGGCTTCCTCGACCGGGGTCAGCAGATCCGCCTGGTCTTCGGCGACACCTCGGGCGGCTCGCCGGGGTGGCAGATGCAGACCTTCTGCGAGGGGACGTTCGAGTTCAAGACCCTCGTCGACCCCTATGCCACCTACGAGTTCAAGGAGCTGCCGGAAAGCCCGACGCTGCGCATCGTGCCTGGTCCCCCCGCGCGGGCGGTCCTGATCGCCCCCTCCCAGGTACGGACGGGCGAGGGCTTCACCGGCCACCTCAAGCTCGAGGACCGCTGGGGCAATCCGGTCGCCCCCCCGGCGCCCCGGCCCCACGCCGGCTTCCGGCGCGCGGGCGTCTTCCGCATCACGGCCGCCGACAAAAAGAGCGGGCTTTCGGCCGTGGGCAACCCGGTCCGGGTCCTCGAAGAAGCCGCCCTCCTTCACCCCTACTGGGCCGACCTGCACGGTCAGTCGGAGGAGACCATCGGTACCAACACGATCGAGGAGTACTTCACCTTCGCCCGGGACTATGCCCTGGTGGACGTCGCGGCCCACCAGGGCAACGATTTCCAGGTCACCGACCCGTTCTGGGCACTTGTCAACAAGACCACGCGCAAGTTCTACCAGCCGGGCCGCTTCGTCACCTTCCCCGGCTACGAGTGGAGCGGCAACACCCCGCTCGGGGGCGACCGCAACATTTATTTCGACACCGAAGGCGGGCGGATCACCCGCAGCTGCACCGATCTCTTGCCGGGGAAGGCCTCCGCCTACGCCGACTCTCCCACGGCCACGGAGTTGTTCGCGAACCTCAAGGCCCAGGACGGCCCCAGAGCGTTCGGCTTCGCCCACGTCGGGGGGCGGTATGCGGAGCTCGGCATGCACGACTCCGAGATCGAGGTCGCCGTCGAGGTCCACTCGGCCTGGGGGACCTTCGAGTGGCTGGTCGGCGAGGCCCTCGGACGCGGCTACCGGGTCGGCATCTGCGCCAACTCCGACGGGCACAAGGGCCGGCCGGGCGCCTCCTACCCCGGGGCCGGCAAGTTCGGCTCGCTCGGCGGGCTCACCTGCCTGCTGGCGCGCCGGCTGGACCGCAAAAGCATCCTCGAAGCCATCCGCTCCCGGCGTTTCTACGCGACGACGGGCCACCGCTGCCTGGTGGATCTCGGCGTGGCGACCGCCGATCGGCGCCGGGCGCTCATGGGGGAGGTCGTCGCTGCCGGTCCGGGGACCCCGGTCCTGCACGCCGCGCTTTCCGGCACCGGCCCGATCGAACGCGTGGAGGTGAGAAACGGCCTGAATACCATCAAGGTCCTTCGCCCCTATGACCCTCGTGACCTCGGGGCGCGCATCAAGATCCTCTGGAGCGGGGCGGAGGTGCGCGGCCGCGCCCGCATGACCACCTGGGACGGAAGCCTGCGCGTGAAGGGCAACCGCGTTCTGGACGCCGCGCCCATCAATTTCTGGAATGCCAACTCGCCCCTGCAGCAGACGGGCGCGGACCAATTCGCCTGGCGGTCGGTCACCACCGGGGGGGTGGCGGGGTTCATCCTCACCCTGGCGGACCCGCAGGCGGGCATGCTGGAGCTGAAGACGGCCCAGCGCTCGGTCCGCCTGGCCGTTCGTTCGGCGGGCCTTGCGCCCAGGGTTTGGGACTGCGGGGGGCTGCACAAAAAAATCGAAATCTACCGGCTGCCCGACCCGCCGGCGTCGCCCGATTTCGCCTTCGAGCTGCCGCTGACGGGGCTCGCCCCGGGCGACAACCCCGTCTACATCTGCATGGTGCAGGAGGACGGGCACATGGCGTGGACCAGCCCCGTATACCTGACCCGGGATCGATGACCCGGTGAACCGAGAGGTATCGCCTTCCAGCGTCAGGGCCTCTCGGAGAGAGTGGCAATGTGGAATGGAAGATGTCGGCTGAAACTTTTCGCAAACCAGAAAGGAGCGCAGCCATGAGAAAACGAGTCGCTTTAACGGTATGGGCCGCATGTGTGTGCATCGCCGTCAATTTGCTGGCCGCCGCGCCCGCCCCGGCCGCGGGGCCGGACCCCGCGAAAACGGCGGCTGTTCTGAAAGCAGGCGGCGGCGCCGTCGGCGGCGTGGGGTTCATGGTCATGACCGGCATGTCCAAGGTGGTCCGGGATGTTTACCCCAAGGTCGATGTCACCGTGGTGCCGGGCGGTTGGGTGGGCAACCTGTTTCGGGTCAACACCGGGGAGATGGATATCGGCAGCACCACGGTGGCCATGTGCTCCCTGGCGGCGGCCCAGAAGGCCCCCTTCGACAAGCCCCTGCCCAACGTCAAGGCCCTGTACGGGACCCAGGACAAGCTCTTTTACTTCGCCATCGTCCGCAAGGACGCGCCGGTGAACAGCCTGCGGGAGCTCTTCGAAAAAAAGACGCCGCTCAAGCTGTGCACGATCCAGAAGGGCACCACCACGGAGCTCATGTGGCGCAACGTGTTCGAGTCCCAGGGGGTCACCTGGGAGGAGCTCGAAAAGTGGGGCGGCAAGATGAACTTCGTGGCCTGGGGGGACGGGGTCAGCCTGGTCAAGGACGGCCACGCGGATGGGATCCTGGCCGTGGGCGTCAAGAAAATCGGCTGGGTCATGGAGCTCATCAACTCGCGTGAAATGAAAATCCTGAAATGGGACAAACCCACGCTCGACTTCCTGGAAAAGCAGTTCGGCTTCGACACGGACACCATCCCGGCCAACACCTACCCGGGGATCGCCGAGGACGTCGTTTGCCCCACCGACGCGGGTGAGATCGTCGTGAATGGCGACATCCCGGACCCGGTCGTGGAGGCGATCCTGACCGCCTTGTCCCAGAAGGCCGAAGAGTACCGGCAGCACCACAGCGCCCTGGCGGACTTCAAGGCCGCCAACATGGCCAAGGGCCTCAAGCTGCCGCTGCACCCGGCCGCCATGAAGTTTTACAAGAGCCGCAATATCCCGACCCCCTGAACCCAGGGCGCCCTATCGGGTTGAGAATGCGCTGTCGGCCGCAGGCGATGAGCCCTTCCGCCCCGCCCTTTGAGTCTTCAAGGGGCGGGGCGGAAGCCGTCGCCCGCCGGATCGGCCCCGGTCTGGACTCAAGGACGCATTTGAAGGGCTCTCCGAGGCCCTGAGCATGCCGGAAGGAGAATCACTGTGGTCGGAGAAAACGCAACCGGAAACCAGGCAGCCTTCATCGCCGTCAGCAAATGGGTGGTGGTGGTCATCGGGGTGGGCATCAGCCTCTTTCACCTGTACACCGGCGCCTTCGGTGTCGTCGAAGCCTACATGCAGCGCACCATCCACCTGATGTCGCTCATGATATTGGCCTTTCTGCTGTTTCCGACGAAGAAGTCCTGGTCGCGCGAGCGCAATGCGGTCGTGGACATCCCGCTGGCGCTGCTCTGCCTCGTCATCGGGGTCTACCTGCTCTACAATCATGATCGCATCGTCGGCCGGGAGTGGTACTATGGCCCCATCACCACCATGGACATTGTTTTCGGCATCGTCATGATTCTGCTCACCCTCGAAGCGGCGCGGCGGGTGGTCGGGCCGGCCTTGCCGATCATCGCCGTCATCTTCATGCTCTACTGCCAGTACGGTCGATACCTGCCGTATCCCTTCACCATCAAATCGCCCCCGTTTCTGATCTTCATCGACCACATGTTCCTGACGCCCCAGGCGATCTTCGGTGTGCCGACCGGCGTGTCGGCCACCTTCGTGTTCCTGTTCATCCTCTTCGGTGCGTTCCTGGAGAAGACCGGCGGCGGGAAATTCATCATCGACTTCAGCATGGCCCTGGTCGGCCGGGCCACCGGGGGCGCGGCCAAGGTCGCCGTGGTGGCCTCGACCCTGTTCGGGACCGTCTCGGGCCATTCCGTGGCCAATGTCTACGGCACGGGCACCTTCACGATCCCGCTGATGAAGCGCATGGGGTACAAGCCGGAGTTTGCCGGGGCCGTGGAGGCCGCCGCCAGCGCGGGAGGACAGCTCATGCCCCCCATCATGGGCGCTGCCGCTTTCATCATGGCCGAGATCCTCGGACTGCCCTACATCGAGGTGTGCAAGGCGGCCTTGTTGCCGGCCGTCCTGTACTACGTGGCGGTGTTCGTCTCCACTCACGTGGAGGCGTTGAAGATGGGGCTGACCGGGCTCAGCCGGGAGGAAGTTCCCGCGTTCCGTCAGACGCTCAAAGAGGGGGCCCATTTTTTCGTGCCGATCGCCCTGCTGATCTACCTGCTGGTCCTCGGCTACACGCCTTTCCGCGCCGCTTTCTTCGGCATCGTGGCCCTGGTGGCGGTGGCCATGGTCCGCAAGGAAAGCCGGCTGGGGCCCGCCGGGTTCATCGACACCCTGGTCCAGGGGGCCAAGAACAGCATCGTCATCGCCGTCTCCTGCGGCTGTGCCGGCATCGTGGTGGGGGTTTTGGACGTGACCGGGATCGGGATCAAGTTCGTGACCATCGTGACCGAGCTCTCCTTCGGGATCTTTTCCCTCTCCCTGGTGCTGGTCATGCTGGCCTGCCTGATCCTGGGGATGGGCGTTCCCACGGCCCCCGCCTACATCATCGCCGCCATGATCGCGGCCCCCACGCTGGTCAACTTCGGCATCCAGCCCATCGTGGCGCACATGTTCGTGTTCTACTCCTGCCTGCTCTCCGCCATCACCCCGCCGGTCGCCCTGGCGGCCTACGCGGCGGCCTCCCTGTCCGGGGGCGGCGTGATGGCCACGGGGGTCCAGGCGTCCAAGCTGGGGTTCGTCAAGTTTCTGGTCCCGTACATGTTCGTCTACAACGCGGCCTTCCTGATGATCGGCTCCCCGGTCTTCGTCATCTGGTCCTTCGTCACCGGGGTGTTCGGTACGATCGCGTTTGTCTTCGCCCTGGAAGGCTATTTTTTAAACCGCCTCACCCTGCTGGAAAGATTCGTATTCGGGGTCGCCGGGCTGGCGGCGCTGATGCCCGAATTGAAGACCGATTTCATCGGGTTGGCCGTGTTTGCCGTCTTCGCCTTGCTTCATTTCAGGCGCAATCGGGTCAAGAAATCCCGGAACGCCGCCGCGGCGTCCTGAATCGCGGTTGACCCGGAACAATTCCGAAAGGAGGAAATGTCAGCCATGTCGCAGTTCAATTACGATGTCATCGAGGAGACGGCCAAGGAATTGTACATCCGGGCGCTTTGCGATCTTCCCCCGGATGTTCGCAGCGCCCTGAAAAAGGCTTACGAGCGCGAAACCAAGCCCGGCGCCAAGGAGGCTTTGCGGGCCATGCTCAAGGCCGTGGAAATCGCCGATCAGAAGAAAACACTGGTGTGCCAGGACACCGGGCTGCCGATCTACATGGTCAAGATAGGCTCCCGGTTCCACTGGGACGGCGCCCAAATCAAGGAACGGCTCAGCGTCGGCGCCCGGCGTGCGACCCATGAATTCCCCTTCCGCGGCAGTTCCACCCACCCCGTCACGCGTCTGAACCCCCAGACTTCGGTGGGAGCGAATCTCCCGGTCCTCTACGTCGATTTTATCAAGGATGCGGACTACATGGAGATCCTGATGATACCGAAGGGGTCCGGCTCGGAAAACATGAGCACCATGAAGATGTTCATACCGGCCGACGGGGTCAAGGCGGTCAAGAAATTCATTCTCGACACCGTCATCGCCTCCGGGGCCAATCCATGCCCCCCCGGCATCATCGGTGTCGGCATCGGCGGGACCGCGGACTTGGTGATGCGTCTGGCCAAGGAGGCCATCGCCCGGCCCGTGGGTCAGCGCCACGAAGACCCAGAGATCGCCCGGATGGAACAGGAGCTTGAGGATGCCATCAATGCCACGGGGATCGGCCCCATGGGACTCGGCGGAGATGTCACGACCCTGGGGGTGCACATCGAGATGGCCTACACCCACATCACCCAGAACCCCGTGGCCGTGAACACCCAGTGCTGGCCGGCCCGACGGGCCAGGGCCCGGATCCACCCGGATGGACGCATCGAATACGGATACTAACCCGGGGGGACTTCATACCGGTTCGACAATAAGGAGAGACCAGCCATGACGCAGTATCATCTGCAGACTCCGTTTTCCGAGGAGGACATTCGAAAACTCAGGGTGGGGGACATCGTCCGTTTCGACGGGACCCTTTTCGGGATCCGCGACCTCACCCAGATCTACATGTTCGATCAGAACCACGAGCCGCCGGTGAGCCTTGCGGGAATGCCGTGCATCCACACCGCCCCCAGCCTGAGCAAGTCCGGCGACGACTGGAAGCCGGTCTGCGTGGGGACGACCACCAGCGGACGGATGGACCGCTTCACCCCCGCGCTGATCGAGCGCTACGGCGTGCGGGCGGTGATCGGCAAGGGCGGCCTCTACGAGGGCAGCCACGCGGCCATGCAGAAATTCGGCGCGGTCTACCTGGCCATCGTGGGCGGCGCGGCTTCGCTCGAAACCCAGCAGATCGAGGCGGTCGAGGCCGTCTACTGGGAGCACCTGCACCCCGAGGCCCTCTACCAGTTTCGGGTCAAGGACTTCGGGCCGCTCACCGTGGCCATGGACTCCCACGGCGGCCACCTCTACACCGACGTCCGGGCCGAGGCGAATCGCCGGCTGCCTGAGATCTACAAGAGGCTGGGCGTGGCCTGACGCAACACGTCTTCAGTGCTTGTAGCCGATGGCGCGCAGGAACTGCTTGCGCTTCTGGATGTCGGCCTCGCCCTCGATGCCCTTGGACTTGAACCCGTCGATCACGCCCAGGATGCCGCGGCCCTGGGCGGTTTCGCCCACCACCACCTCGACCGGGTTGGCCGTGGCGCAGAAGATCCGGCACACCTCGGGCAGGTTCTTGACGGCGTTCAGGATGTTGATCGGGAACATGTCCTTCATGAAGACGATGAAGCTGTGGCCGGCGGCCAGGGCGAAGGCGTTCTGCTTGGCCAGTTCGACCAGCCCCTCGTCGGTGCCGCTGTGCCGCACCAGGCAGACGTCGGAGGCCTCGCAGAAGGCCAGACCGAACTTGGCGCCGGGCACGGTGGCGACGATGGCCTCGTGCATGTCCTCGACGGTCTTGATGAAATGCGACTGTCCCAGGATCAGGTTCAACTGCTCCGGGTTCTCGATTGCGACGACCTTGATGTCCATGAATGTGCCTCCTCGACCAAACAAGAAGTAAACTGAGCGCTTTCAAAAGACGGTGGGGATAGGGTTTTAGCAAGGGGTAAAGGGGTCAAGGGTCCGAGGGTTCAAGGGTTCGAGTGAAAAAAATATCGGCGTCTTTTCTTCTCCGGCCTTGCCCTTTTGCGACCGTCAAAGCTCTAAGCGATCCCTCCCATCTGATGGACGCGCCCGAGGCCCAAGATCAAGGCGCGCCGGCGCCCGCTGAGCGAGGCGTA
Source organism: uncultured delta proteobacterium (assembly GCA_963716785.1). Classification (GTDB taxonomy): domain Bacteria; phylum Desulfobacterota; class Desulfobacteria; order Desulfobacterales; family SpSt-501; genus SpSt-501. The sequence goes on from CAVQUW010000008.1 coordinate 70,814, forward strand.
CTGTTTGTACGCCGCAGCGAAAGCGGCGCGCCGCGCAACGCGGATATTGGGCCTCCGGCACTCGCACCTTCTCCACTTTGTTTTTGCCGTTTCCGTTCTATGGGCGAGACGTTTCCCATGATGGAGCCGCCGGATAGGGGAGCCCGAGGCCCAAGATCAAGGCGCGCCAGCGCCCGCTGAGCGAGGCGTACTGTTTGTACGCCGCAGCGAAAGCGGCGCGCCGCGCAACGCCGAGCTTGGGTCTCCGGCGCCCCTATCCCCCGATGGAGCGCATCTGGCAGCACACGTTCGCCGCCTCGCCCGCGGCCAGGTTGTGGTCCGAGGGCTTGTGCCGCACCGCCTGCCGGAAGATCTCGGCGATCTCCTCGTCGCTCGACCCCGCGCCGCATCGGCCCCTTGAGGTCTTCGCAGCGGTCGGAGAGCAGGCAGGGTCGCAGTTGCCCGCTGGCCGTCAGACGCAAGCCGGTTGCAGCGGTCGCAGAAGTGGTGGCTGATCGCCGGGATGAAGCCGATTTCGCCGCGGGCGCCTTCGAAGCGGTAGCGCTGGGCCGGGCCGTCGTTTTGGGCGACGCGGCGACCGCCACCAGCCGGCCGAGGCTCCCCAGGCGCTTCTTGATTTCCGGCACCAGCAGCAGGGGGCGCCCGGTCTGCCGTGAGCGGCCGATGGGCATGTATTCGATGAAACGGACATGGTAGGGCGCATCGAGGGAGAGTCGGGCCAGGTCCAGCAGTTCGTCATCGTTGACGCCCTGCAGGGCCACGACGTTCAGCTTGATCGGGTGAAACCCGAGGGATTCGGCCAGCCGCACGCCTTGCCACACCCGGTCGAAGAGATCCGCCCCGGTGATCTCGCGGTAGCGCTCCGGTTTGAGCGTGTCGATGCTGACATTGACGCGCCGGATGCCGGCGTCCAGGATCCGACGGGCATTTTCGGCGAGCAGAACGCCGTTGGTGGTCAGCGAGATGTCCTCTATCCCGGGCAGGGCGGCAAGCTCGGCCAGGAACCCGTACACCCCCTTGCGCACCAGCGGCTCGCCGCCCGTGACCCGGATCTTGGTGACCCCCAGCAAGGCCGCGACGCGGGCGATGCGCAGGATTTCCTCGTAGCTCAGGATCTCCGCGTGGTCCAGCCGGGGAATCGAGTCCTGCGGCAGGCAGTAGGTGCAGCTCAGGTTGCAGCGGTCGGTGATCGAGATCCGCAGATAGTTCAGGTGGCGGTTGCAGGGGTCGATCAATTTGTCCGGCGGGTTCTCGGTCATGGGGTGTTCCCGGGCGGCCGCCGGGACGCCCGGCGCTGTTGGTGCGGGCCGGGGGCGAGGCGGTTTCAAGCCGCTTGAGTGGGTGGTTCAGATTTCCTGAAGACCGGCTTCGACCGTTTCGGTGATCGGGATGATCGACGAGAAGTTGCTCACGTCGAATATCTCTTTGACGTAGGGTGTCAGGGCGCTCAGAACCACTTTGCCTTTCTTGAGCTGAAGCTCCTTGACGGTCATCAGGATGATCCGCAGGCCGGCGCTGCTGATGTATTCCATGCCGCTCAAGTCGAAGAGCAGCCGGTGTTTCCCTTCCTTCAGGATCCCCTTGACCGTCGTCTCGGCCTCCGGCGCGGACTCCGCATCCAGGCGTCCGTTGATTTTCAGGCAAACCACACCGTCCTTTTCTTGCGTGATGATGTCCATGCGCGGCCTCGGTTTCGATTATCGATAAGTGACGCATTCAAGTGTTAACGCATTTCCGGACCGATTGCAACCGCCCCCGGTTCTGTCGGGCAGCGGTCAATGGCCGGGCCGGTAGTGGTCACGGATCGCGCGGCACAACCCGGGAATGGTGTATTCCGCGGCCACGATGCGCACCTCGAACCCCAGCTCGCGGGCGGTGTCGGCGGTGATGGGCCCGATGCAGGCCGCGGCAATGCCGGAGGTCAGCTCCTGCGCCCGGCCGGCGGGCAGCAGGGCCTTGAAATTTTTCACGGTCGAGGAGCTGGTGAAGGTGATCAGGTCGACCGCCTTCCGCTCGAGCCGCTCCACCAGGTCCAGGGCGTCGGCGGGCGCCGGAACGGTCTTGTAGACCGCCACCTCGCAGACCGTTGCCCCCATGCCGGCCAGCTCCTCGGGCAGGACCGCCCGGGCCTCCTGGGCCCGGGGCAGCAGGATGCGCCTGCCGGTGACGTCCTGGCCGCGGAACGCGGCCACGACCGACTCCGCCCGGTAGTCATCGGGGAGGATATCGCTCGTCAGGCCGAAGCTTCGCAGGCGCTCGGCGGTCACCGGACCGATCGCGGCCGTCCGCATGCGACCGAGTGCCCGCACGTCTTTGCCCGCGGCAAACAGACGCTGGAAAAACCAGCTGACCCCGTTGACGCTGGTGAAGACGATCCAGTCGAAGGTGTCCAGGGCTCCGATCGCCCGGTCGAGCGGGGCGACAGTCGTCGGGGGGGACCACTTGGATGGTGGGGCACTCCAGGCAATCGGCGCCGAGGTCGGCGAGCGCCTTGACGAGGTCGCTCGCCTGCTCGCGGGAGCGGGTGACGACGATGCGCCGGCCCATCAGGGGGCGTCGTTCGAACCAGGCCAACTGCTCGCGCAGGGCGACGACCTCGCCCACCACGATGATGGCCGGCGCTTTGAGCCCGGCCTCACGCACGCGCGCGACGATGTCCGCCAGGGTGCCGGTGACGGTTTGCTGCGCGGGGCGTCGTGCCCCAACGCACCAGCGCCACCGGGGTTTGCGGCGGCCGGCCGTTTGCCGTCAGCTCGCGCACGATGTTCGGCAGGTTCTTGACACCCATGAAAAACACCAGGGTGCCGATGCCTTTGGCCAGGGAGGCCCAGTCGATGCTGGAGTCCGCCTTGGACGGGTCCTCGTGGCCGGTGACGAAGGCGATGGTCGAGGTCATCTTGCGGTGGCTCAAGGGGATGCCGGCGTAGGCCGGGGCGGCGACGGCCGAGGTCACCCCCGGGACGATTTCGAACGGGATGCCGGCCTCCGCCAGGACCTCGGCCTCCTCCCCGCCGCGGCCGAAGACGAACGGGTCCCCGCCCTTGAGGCGGGTGACCACCTTGTTCTCGCGGGCCTTGGCGACGATCAGGGCGTTGATCTCCTCCTGGGGCAGGGTGTGATCGCCGCCCTTCTTGCCGACGTAGATCAACTCGGCGTCCTCGGCGGCGTGCCTGAGCAGGGCCGGTGCGGCAAGGTAGTCGTAGATGACGACGTCGGCGGCGGCGATGCACTCAAGACCCTTGACGGTGATCAAACCCGGGTCGCCGGGGCCGGCGCCGACGAGGTAGACTTTTGCCTTGTTCATGTCAGATTCCCGCTGCTCTGAGTTTGTCGAGGATACCCGCCGCCCCCCGCGCAAGCAGGGTTTCGGCCAGCTCGATGCCGATGCGCTCGGCGGAACCGACCGGCCCGCTCCGGCGGTCCTTGATGACGGTGGTGCCGTCGACTTCGGCCACCAGCCCGGTCAGGGAAAACCGTTCGCCTTCCACCACGCCGTACCCGGCAATCGGGCACCTGGCAGCCGCCTTCAAGGCGCCTCAGGAAGGCGCGCTCCCCCTCGACCGCGGCGCGGCGTGGCGGGGTGGTCCAGGGCGGCGACCATGGGGCCGATCAGCGGGTCGTCGCGGCGGACCTCGATGCACAAGGCCCCCTGGCCCACGGCCGGCAGCATCACGTCGGGGTGTCAGGTGCTCGGTGACCCGCGCTCCTCGAGGCCGAGGCGCTTGACGCCGGCGGCGGCCAGCACCACGGCCGCGAGCGCCTCCGTGTCGAGCTTGCGCAGGCGTGTGTCCAGGTTGCCCCTCAGGGGCACGATCGACGAGGTCCGGCCGCGCATGCCGCAGCTGCGCGGCCCGGCGCAGGCTGCTGGTGCCGACGCTGCCGCCGGCCGGCAAGTCCTTCAGGCAGCCGGTCGCCGCGCGAGATGAGGACGTCGATGGGCGTCTCCCGTTCGGGAACGGCCCCGATGGCGAGCCCGGCCGGGATGTCGGCCGGCATGTCCTTCATGCTGTGGACCGCCAGGTCCACGCGCCCGTCCTGAAGCGCCTCCTCGATCTCCTTGACGAAGAGCCCCTTGCCGCCGACTTTGGCGAGCGGTACGTCGAGGATCTTGTCGCCCTGGGTCTTGATGAGCATGAGCTCGATCGCGGTGCCGGGAAAACGCCGGCTCAGCGCGGCGCGCACCCACTCGGCCTGCCACAGGGCCAGCTTGCTGCCGCGGGTGCCGATGGTGACGGCCTTGCCCATCAGTGACCGCACCCCGCGCAGCTTCCGGCATGACAGCTCCCGCAGGCGGAGCCGGCGGTCGACTTGACGGTCGCACCGCCGCCGCCCTTGCTGACGAACCCGCAGGCGGACATGAGCTTGCGTACCTTCTTGCTGTTGCAGGCCGGTGCACTCCGGCTTGTCGCTGCCCATGATCAGACACTCGAAATCCTGACCGCACTTTTCGCAGTGGTATTCGTAAATCGGCATATGCGTCGATGCCCCCCGTTTCAGGTCGACCGCATCACGGCGGCCGGGTGGTGGTTGATCGGTGAACTCAAGCTGCCTAATAAAAGCCAAAAGCCGATGTTTGTCAAGACAATGACGGCGCTCCGGCAACCGCAAAAGACGCCTTGGGCCGTGTTTTCGAAAGGAGGCTGGGGCGGGATGCGGGAGAGTCAGCCCGGGTTCATGGCGCCAGCGCCTCGATCACCCCGGCGGCGATCAGCGGGATCATGATCTCGTGGTGGCCGATCAGGCTGATGCCCCTGCCGCCGCGGGCGGTCGGCCGGGTGACCACGTTTTGCATCGGCCGGTAGTGCCGGATGAAGTCCAGGTCCAGCGTCGTGAAGCGGTCCACCCGGTGGCCCAGATTGCGGGCGAGATTGAGCGCCTTGAGGAAGACTTCCGGCAGGACCACCGCCGAGCCGGCGTTGATGTAGACCCCGCCCTCGAGTTCGGCCACCTCGGCGGCCAGGGTGCGGAAATCCAGGTGCGAGGCCGCCCCGGTGCGGGCGGCGTCGAAGCCGGGGTGCATGTGGATGATGTCGGTGCCCACGGCGACGTGGACGGTGACCGGCAGGCCCAGTCGCCGGCCGGCCGCCAGAATGCTCTTGGCGGCGAAGGGCAGCCTGGCCGCCAGGATGGCCCGCCCGACGCGGCGCCCCAGCCCATCGTCGCCGGAGGCAACGGCGCGGCTCAGAAAGCCTGCGGTCTCCTCCGCCATCCCGAAGGAGCCGTCCTCGAGGCTCCGGCCGACATCCTCCGAGGTCCGCCCGACCATGGCCACTTCCGTGTCGTGAACGATGCCGGCGCCGTTCATGGCCACCCCGGTGATGACCCCGCGCGCCATCAGGTCGATCACGACCGGGCCGAGGCCGACCTTGATGACGTGGGCCCCCATGCCGAAGATGACCGGTTTGCGGGCGCGTCCGGCCTCGGCCACGGCGGCGATGGCGGTTTTAAGGTCGGCGGCGGCCTGCACGGCCGGGAGCCCCTCCAGGAAAGCGGAAAACGATCCACCGCGGGTCCAGACGGCGGCAAAACCGGTCGTGTCGACCTTGCTGGCGCGTTCGGCCAGCGGGTAGGTTCGGACCCGGCGCAGGTCGATCGGTTCGATCTCAGGTCTTGTCTTCATCCGCAAATTCCTTGGGAAAAAGGATCCGGTCGACCAGCTCGCAGAGGATGTGGCCGATGGTGATGTGGGCCTCCTGGATCCGCGCGGTGGTCGCCGAGTCCACGGTGAAGGCCAGATCGGCGCCGGCGGCGAGCCGGCCGCCGCGGCCGGTCATCCCGATCGTGGTGAGGCCGTTGGCACGTGCGGCATCGATGCCCTTGATCACGTTGGGGGAGTTGCCGCTGGTGCTGATCCCCCAGGCGACATCCCCCTTGCGCCCGAGGGCGCGGACCTGCTTTTCGAACACCTCGTCGAAATGGTAGTCGTTGCCGATGCTGGTGAGAATGGAGCTGTCGGTGGTCAGGGCCAGGGCCGCCAGGGGCGGGCGCTCGATGCGAAAGCGGTTCACGAACTCCGCGGCGAGGTGCTGGGAGTCCGCGGCGCTGCCGCCGTTGCCGAAGAGGAGCACCTTGTGGCCGGAGCGGATGCAGCCGGCGAGCAGCTCGGCGCCTTTGAGGATCCGCTCACGGTTGGCCTCGACGGCGGCCCGCTTGACCCTGACGCTCTCATCCAGGATGTCGGTGATGATTTGGGAAGGGTCGGTCATCGTTGTTTCTCCGGGTCAAGACGGCGGAAGGCGGAACAGGCGGCGGGCGGGACCCCTGGGGCGATTCCGCGCCTCGCCCATGGCGGTTGCCTGTGCCGGTTCTAATTTCGCTCCTCCATCCGGCGGCGCAGATCGGCGGTGTCCGCGGTCGTGTCCAGGCCGAGGCCGGCGGCTGCTTCGAACTCCGCCAGGGCCTCGGTCAGCCGGTTCTGCTTGGCATAGAGCACCCCCAGCCGTCGTCGGAACAAGGGGTTTTGCGGGGCCAGGCGCACGCTTTCGCGGCAGAACATCAGCGATATCTCCGGGTTCTCGCCTTTTTCGTCGAAAAGGCAGCCCAAAGCCGAGAGGCTCAGCGGGTCGCCGGGATTCTGCCGGATCGACTTCTTGTACGCGCTGATGGCCTTGTCGGTCAAGCCCAGGGCGGCGTAGCAGTCCCCCATCTGCCGAAATACGCCGGCGGCGCGTGGCCGCAGGCGTGCGGCCTGTTCGAGGAACTTGCGGGCCTTGCGGGGTTGGGCGAGCTCCATGGTCAGCCGTCCGGTCTGGTACAGGATTTCGAACACATCCTCCCGCAGGTCGTGTGCTTTCAGCAGATGCTCAAGGGCCTTGTCCTTGTCTCCGCGCAGCCAGTGGGCCAGGCCCATGTTGTAGACGGCCATGTATTCCCTGCCTTCCAGCGCCACCGCCTCGGCAAACTGCGCGAGGGCCTTGTCGTAGTCGCCGAGCACGCCGTAGCAGACCCCCAGGCTGTTGCGGACGTTCACGTTGCTCGGGTCGAGCCGCAGGGCAAGCTCGAATTCCCGGATCGCACCGGCGGTGTCGCCCCTTTCGAAGTGTTTGTCGCCGCTGATGTTCAGGCTGACCGCATCGAAGACGACACGGCTGCCCGGGCCGAAAAACGCCGCGTGGTCCACCGCCTTGCAGGCGTTGTCCAGGGTCGCGTGCGCCGCGTGGTCGACTGTCGGGTGAGCGGCGACGCCGATGGTCACCGTGCGGCCGGTGTTCGACCGGACCCGGGCCTGGAACCCCTCGGCCCATTCGAGCGCCTCGGCCGGGGTGCGGCCCGGGAGCAGACAGATCAACAAATCGCTCTGCACGAGACCCCAGAAGCGGTCGGTGCCCCGGCCGTCTGCCTCCAATTCCGCGGCGACCGCCACATGGGGGGATTCGCCGTCGGGCCGCGGTTCAGCGATCTCGTCCAGCCGGATGGCCGCCGCGGCGAAAAGGCCGGCCGCGGCGAGTCGGCCCTGGGACGCCTCCCGCAGGCCGTCCCCCCACAAAAGATCCGGGAAAACGGCGGTCAAGGCAGTGCGGATCCGGCCGTCTTCGGCGGCCGGCTTTTCCTCCGCATCCCGGGTAATGGTCTGGGAAAGCAGAAAATCCCGGCGGGTGCCTTCCTTGAGTGCGACGTTTCCGGTTTTGGTGGACATCTCTTAGCGGCTCCCCACGATTGATTCCAGGGCCGCGACGATGATCGGGAATTCGTCGTCCTGGATTGTTCTGAGGTCCATCACCAGCGCCTCCTCGTCGATGCGGGCGATGACCGGGGGGTCGTTCGCCCGCAGCTGCTGCTCGAGGGAGTTCGGGGAGACCCCGGCGATTTCGACGCGCACGCAGCGGCTCGGCAACTCCAGCAAGGGCAGGGCCCCGCCGCCGGCCTTGGAGGGGAGCCGCACGATGTCGACCCGCAGCCGGGGGTTGCCGAGCGCGGCCAGCCGGCCGGCGAGCTCCGCGGCCCGCGGGGCGATGGCCTCCTCTGAGGCGGTCAGCATGCGCAGGGTGGGGATGCGGGCCACGGCCCGCGCCTCGTCCCGGTACAGACGCAGGGTGGCCTCGAGCGCCGCCAGCGTGAGCTTGTCGATGCGCAGCGCGCGGTTGATGGGGTTCTTGCGGATCTGCGCCACAAAGGTTTTCCGGCCGACGACGATGCCCGCCTGCGGGCCGCCGAGCAGCTTGTCGCCGCTGAAGGTGACGAGGTCGGCCCCGCTTGCCACCGACTCCTGCACGGTCGGCTCCTTCATCAGGCCGTATGGGGAGAAATCGACAAAGGTGCCGCTGCCGAGGTCCTCCATTACCGGCACCTGGTATCGGCCGGCAAGCGCGACAAGCTCTTTCAGCGACACTTCGGCCGTGAACCCGACGATGCTGTAGTTGCTGCAGTGGACCTTGAGAATGAGCCCGGTGTCGGCCCCGATCGCCGTTTCGTAGTCCCGCAGGTGGGTCCGATTGGTGGTGCCGACCTCGCGCAGGGCGGCGCCGCTGCGGGCCATGACGTCCGGGATGCGGAAGGAGCCCCCGATCTCCACCAATTCCCCCCGGGAGACGATCGCCTGGCGGTTGCGGGCCAGGGTTTCCAGGCACAGGAACACGGCCCCGGCGTTGTTGTTGACCACCATGGCGTCCTCGGCGCCGGTGATCTCGCACAGGAGGTCCTTGACCGCGGTGTAGCGCGAGCCGCGTTTGCCGGCCCGGAGGTCGTATTCGAGGTTGGAGTAGCGGCCGGCGACTGCCGCCAGGTGCTCCAAGGCCTCATCGGCCAGGAGCGAGCGGCCCAGGTTGGTGTGGATCACGACACCCGTGGCGTTGACCAACCGCCGCAGGTTCGGCTGCATCGCCAGGCGCACGGTCTCCTTCACCCGGGTCATGACCGCTGCGTCCGAGAGCTCGGACTCGGAAAGCGCCCCGTTGCCCTCCAGGATGCGGCGGCGCCACTGATCGATGACCCCGCGGACGGCGTTGAGCACGACCGACCTCGGCACCAGTTCGAAGCAGGCCTCGGCTTTGGCGAGCTCGATGAGCCGGTCGACGGCCGGAAGCATTCGCAGCAGGCCCTGCTGCCGAGCGTTGATTTCGGGTTTGCCCTCTTGCATGTCCGTCGTCACACCCCGATGGTGCCGCCGGTGTCGGCGGCAAAAACGTTTTCCGGGATCGTGTCCACGAGCATCGCGAACTGACTTGTGGACAGACCGATGGCCGACAAGCGCTGCGCCAGTCGGTCCGAGTTCATCTGCTCGGTCTCGAGCCCGGCCCGGAACTTCGTCATCATCAGATCCGCCAGATGGACGATGTGCGCCAGTTCCGGGTGCTGTTCCGCCCCTTCGGGGTGGTGGTGGTGACGGATGGACTCGGCCAGGGAGTCCGGGAAGGACCAGCGCGTGGCCAGCCTCAGACCGGCCTCGGTGTGGTCGGTCCCGATCAGGGACCGCTCCGCTTCGGTGAAGTCGAGCCCGCTGTCCTGGCTCAGACGGCGGTAGAGCAGGGGATAGGCGGCGGCGACGTGCTGGTCGAGAACCACCTTGCCGATGTCGTGCAGAAGACCTGCGGTGTAGGCCTGCCCGGGTTTTGCCGCGGCGGTCCGCCGCGCCAGTTGCTCGGCGATCACGGCGGTGCCGACGGCGTGCTGGTACAAGCCGCCCTTGCACAGGGAGTAGCCGGATCCGGATTGGGCGAACAGCCCGTCGACGGCGGCGGCGATCACGAGCTTCATCAACAGGTTCATGCCCAGGTAGAGCAGGGCGTGGTCGAGAGACTCGATGCGGTGGTGGGTGGCGAACATGACGGAGTTCGCCAGCTTCAGCGTCCGGGCGCTGATCACCTGGTCCTTGCGGATCTCCGCGGTCAGCTCGCGGATGTCGTATTCGTCGTCGCCGTCGAACAACTGCATGATTCTGAGGGCGATCTGGGGGACCGGTTGCAGCTCCTCGACGACGCGATCGAGGTCCTCTGCCGGCAGGACCGTGCTGGGACCCTGATCGGCGAATTTTTCGGAGCCGGCGGGTTCGATGCGGCAGGCGAGCGTCTGCAGGTCTAGGCTGATGCAGCAGGTGAAGAAGCCCCCGGTTTCCGCCTGCACGATGGGAATCCCCGCCTGCGCGAGAAAGGCTTCGACCCTTGCCGTCGTCCGGCCGCCGATGTTGAGATCGATGTCGATCTCGTTGAGCGGTCCGACCAGGGCGCCGCCGGCCACCACCGCTTTCAGACGATCCTGGCGGGCGCCGGCGGCGCAGGCGGCCTCGAGTAATAGCGGCAGGCCGCTGGAAGCGTATTTTTCCGGATGGAAGAGGGTTTCGAGCGACACGGGTTCCGGGAGCAGGAAATGACCCAGGCCGCCGACACCGGCCTCCGCGTCGATCAGGGCGACCCCGACGCAGGTCCCCAGAAAGGCCTCCAGGACCAGCGGCTGTTTTAAACCGACGAAGTGGGTGCCGGCGCTGACATGGTTGCGGTGCATCGGGCCTTTGTTGGGTACCTTCCCCGGGGAGTGTCGCGCGTCGCCGTCGCGGGGAGAGATGGGATTATTTATTTGTAAACATTAAATAAACTTATAACATGCCATCCTCTGCGATTCAACCTCTTTTTTCCGCCCTCCCCTGAAAAAGGTTTATCGTCGACCGGAATTGGGATATGCTTCAGGACTGGATCGGCACGACGGTGTCCGGATTCATCGGCGTATGGGTGTTGGTGATCTCGATCGTCTTCTGTCGACCCCCATCCACCAGGCACGGGACTCGAAAATGAAAACCATCCTCGTCACCGGCGGCTGCGGCTTTATCGGCTCGAATTTCATCCGTTTCCTGATGACCGGGTCCGGGTTCACCGGTCGCGTGGTCAACCTCGACAAGCTGACCTACGCCGGAAACCCTGAAAACCTGGCGGACACCGCCTCCGGCCCTCGGGGACCGGTATGTGTTCGAGCATGCGGACATCTGCGACCGGCAGGCGGTGCGCCGCATTTTCGAGCGCTACGCGATCGACACCGTCTGCCATTTTGCGGCCGAATCCCACGTCGACCGTTCCATCGCCGCACCGGACGCCTTCGTCAAGACCAACGTCGAGGGCACGTTCACCCTGCTCGAGGCCGCCCGCGAACAGGGTTCCCGGCTTGAGCTGTTTCACCATGTCAGCACCGACGAAGTCTACGGTTCGCTCGGCCCGGAAGGCTATTTCACCGAGGAGACCCCCTACCGGCCGAACAGCCCCTACTCGGCCTCCAAGGCCGCATCGGATCACCTGGTGCGGGCCTACGGCCACACCTACGGCCTGCCGGTGACCGTTTCCAACTGCTCGAACAACTACGGCCCCTACCAGTTCCCGGAAAAGCTGATCCCGCTGATGATCCTGAACGCCGTCGCGGGCAAACCGCTGCCCGTCTATGGGCAGGGACTGAACGTGCGCGACTGGCTCCACGTGGAGGATCACTGCCGGGCGGTGTGGGCGATCATGCGCAAGGGCCGGCGGGGGGAGACCTACAACATCGGCGGCTGCTGCGAGAAGACGAACCTCGAGACGGTCGGGCTTGTCTGCGACCAACTCGACGACGCTGCGGCCGGACCCCGACGGGCAGCCCCGCCGCCGGCTGATCACCTTCGTCAAGGACCGGCCCGGCCACGATCTGCGCTATGCCATCGATTGCCGCAAGGTCGAAACCGAACTTGGCTGGCGGGCCGTTGAAACCTTCGAGACCGGGCTGCGCAAGACCATCCGGTGGTATCTGGACAACCCCGGCTGGGTCGAGCGGGTCCGCAGCGGCGAGTACCAGGAGTGGGTCCGCCGGCACTACGGCCACACCTGATGACTTCGTTAAAAACCCGATTTCGGCGTTGCGCTTCATCCCGCGCTCGCTGCGGCGTACGAAAAGTACGCCTCACTCGGCGGGAATCGCGCGCCTTGAACTCGGGCTTTTAACGAAGTCATCGATTGGAGCTTTTTCGAACCCCTCAGGCCTTGAGGGCCTGAAAAAAAACCGATTTCGGCGTTGCGCTTATGAGAGCACCCAAGGATTATATCATCTTTCCGTTGGACGTCCCCTCGGAAGCCGAGGCGCGGCGGCTCGTCGAACTGCTCGCCGACCGTGTGGGCATGTTCAAGGTGGGGCTGGAGCTTTTCGTCCGCAGCGGGCCGGGGATCGTGCGCCTGGTCGAGTCCGCCGGTGCGGCGGGGGTTTTTCTCGACCTCAAGCTGCACGACATCCCGGCGACCGTCGAACGGGCCATGACCGGTGTCGCCGAGTTGGGGGTCCGGCTGGTCACGGTGCACTGCGGGGAAAGCCGCCGCATGCTCGAGGCCGCGGTGGCCGGCGGCGGCGGCAGGGTGGGGGTGCTGGGGATTACGGTCCTCACCAGCGTCTCGGCCGCGGACCTCGGCGCCGCCGGGTTTCTCGCCCCCTCCGGCGAGGACCTTGCCGGACTGGTGTACCGCCGCGCGGAGTCGGCTCGTGCCGCCGGCTGTGCCGGGGTGGTCTGCTCCGGGTGGGAGGCGGCCGGGATCAAGCAGGCCTTTGGCCGGGACTTCCTCGCCGTGACGCCTGGAATACGGCCGGCGTGGGCCGCCGGAGACCAGGACGACCAGAAGCGGGTCATGACGCCGGCCGAGGCGGTGGCCGCCGGCGCCGATTACCTCGTGATCGGGCGTCCCATCCGGGATGCGCCGGACCCTCGCGCGGCCGCATTGAAAATCGCCGAAGAAATCGGGTCGGTCGTCGCTCCCCCCTGACCGGGTCGGTCGCATGCGCTCGCACCATGCCGACAGCGGCGACCCCAGCGGGAAGAGAGAAGGAGGTTGCCCCTGATGACGCGCAAGATGCTCGGCGACACACTGCTTTTTGCCGTTGGCTGCTTTATGGCGCTGGCGCCGCTCTTCCTGACGGCCGGCTGCACCCAGGGGCCCCGGGCGATCCCCCCGGCCACCCAGGCCCTCGGCGGCCGGATCACCCTGGCCTGGGACCCCGCACCGGATGCCGCCTCCTACAATGTCTATTTCTCCGTTACGCCGGGCGTCACACGGCAGAACGGGATCCGGATCGCCAACGCCGCCAACCCCATCACCATCCGGGACCTCCAGCGCGGCACCGTGTATTATTTCGTGGTGACCGCGGTAAGCGCCTCCGGTGTCGAGAGCGCAACGTCCGCCGAAGTGTCCCACGCGGCCGAGTAGCGGCCGGCATGCGCGTCGTGCGCGGCGCGGTTCAGTAGAGAAAGAAAAACCGGTAGGCCGTCAGCCCGGCGATGACCAGGGCCAGCACGGCCGCGACCTTGAGCTGCTGCGGGGTGAAGCGGGGCATGGGGTAGAAGAAGGGGTCAAGGGTCCCAGGGGGCGCGATCCTGCTCCTCAAATTCTTCGAGCGAGACTCCGCGACGAAGTTGCTCCATCCGGTGACTTTGTAAGAAGCCTGAGTTCAAGGCGCGCGAGTCCCGCCGAGTGAGGCGTACTCTCAGTACGCCGCAGCGAGCGCGGGATGAAGCGCAACGCCGAAATCGGGCTTCTTACGAAGTCACCACCTAAGTGTCCAGCCCGAACTCCGTGTGCAGCGCCTGGACCGCGAGCTCGGCGTACTTCTGTTCGATCAGGCAGGAGATGCGGATCTCCGAGGTGCTGATCATCAGGATGTTGACGTTTTCGCGGGACAGACAAGCGAACATCCGGGCGGCGACTCCCGGGTGGCTGCGCATCCCCACGCCGGTGACCGAGACCTTGGCGATGTTTTCGTCGCCGAAGACGTCCTCGGCCTCGATGTCCCGGGCCACCCGCTTTTCGATCTCGAGCGCGGTCTTGAAATCGGCCTTGGGAACCGTGAACGTCAGGTCGGTTTTGCCGCTGGCACGGGTGTTCTGGATGATCATGTCGACTGAGATGCCGGCTTCGGCGATGGGTGTGAAAATCTTGGCGGCGATGCCGGGCCGGTCGGGCACTTTCTTCAAGGTGATGCGCGCGTCGCTCTTGCTGGACGTGACCGCGGAGACAACGACGCGCTCCATGCCGGACTCTTCGCTGACGACCATGGTTCCTTCCTCCTCTGAAAAAGACGAACGCACGTGCACCGGGACGTTGTAGTTCATGGCGAATTCCACCGAGCGGATCTGAAGGACTTTGGCGCCGATGCTGGCCATCTCGAGCATCTCCTCGTAGGAGATCCGGTCTATCTTGCGGGCCTTGGGCACCACGTTCGGGTCGGCCGAGAACACGCCGGTGACATCCGTGTAGATTTCGCACGAATCCGCCTTGAGGGCCGCCGCAATGGCCACGGCCGAGGTGTCCGAACCGCCCCGGCCGAGGGTGGTGATGTTCCCCTCCGGGTCGCAGCCCTGGAAGCCGGCCACCACCACGATGGTGCGCTCCGCCAGCAGGGCGCGGATACGGTCGGCCCGGATGTCCTGGATGCGGGCGTTGCCGTAGCAGTGGTCGGTGAGGACTTCCACCTGGAAGCCCAGCATCGACTGGGCCGGGTACCCCATGGACTTGAGCATCATGGCCAGCAGGGCGGCCGTGGTCTGCTCGCCGGTGGCCAGCAGCGCGTCCAGCTCCCTTTTGTCCGGGTCGTCTTTGACCTTTTTGGCCAGGTTGATCAGGTTGTCCGTGACCCCGGCCATGGCCGACACGATGACCACCAGGTCGCTGCCTTGTTCATAATTGCGCACGACACGCTGGGCGACGTTCTCAATGCGATCGAGGTTGGCCACCGAGGTGCCGCCGTATTTTTGGACGATCAATCCCATGCAAAACCTCCTGTCAGAGTGCCAACGCCTCTACCAGACTCCGCGCCGCTTGTCCATAGGCGTTCAGGTGAAGGGTGCGCTGGTCCCCGTCGCCGATCTCGAAGCGAATCTCCAGGCGCTCGGCCGCGGCGCCGGCGGGGAGCCTGTCGGCCCATTCCACGGCGGTGGCATTCGCGGCCTCGAGAACCTCGTCCATGCCCAACTCCTCTAAATCCGCATCCGGGCTCAGGCGGTAGAGGTCGATGTGGACCAGGGGCAGGCGCCCCGGGTACTCGTTGATCAGGGTATAGCTCGGGCTGGTGACGTAATAGTCGGCGGGGACGTCCAGGCCGCGGGCCAGGCCCTGCACGAACACGGTCTTGCCGCTGCCGAGGTCGCCGATCAGTGACAGCACCAGGGGCCTCGTCAGACGGCGACCGCAGAGTTCCCCCAGCCGCCGGGTCTCTTCCGCCGAGCCGCTGATGACCGTCCTGCGGTCGATGGTGTCGGCCGGAGCGCTCGCCACTCACACCTCCCGCAGGAGCTTCGCGATCGCCTGGGGCAAGGCCTGCATGACTTCCCCGGCCAGATAACCGACAGGCCCGATGGCCGCGGCCAGGTGGTCGGCGGCGGCCCCGTGCAGGTACACCGCCGCCCGGGCGGCGGGCCCCGGCGCAACGCCCTGGGCGATCAGCCCGGCGATGGCGCCGGTCAGCACGTCCCCCATTCCGCCTGCGGCCATGCCGGGGTTGCCGGTGGGGTTGACGAAAACGGTCCCGTCGGGGTCGGCGACGAGGGTGCGCGCGCCCTTCAACACGATGTGGGCCTGCAGGTCGACGGCGAGGCGGCGGGCGCAATCGACGCGATCCAGCTGGACCGCAGCCGCGCCGGCGCCGATCAGCCGCCCCATCTCCCCGGGGTGCGGGGTGAGGACGGCCGCGACGGCCAGTCGGCGCGCGGTGTCCAGGCGGTCGGCCAGATGGTTGAGGGCGTCGGCGTCGAGCACCAGGGGAACGGTGCTCGCGCGGATGAGCCCGCGGACCATCTCCCCGGTGGCGGGGTCAGGCCCCAGGCCCGGTCCCAGGGCGAGGCAGCTCTTTCCTTCGGCCAGCGCCAGGATGGCCGCGTGTGCGGCGGGCCCCAGCACGCCGGCGTCGTTGTCCGGCAGGGGGGCGGTCATGGCCTCGAGCGTCAGGGTCTCCATCACGGGGTTCAGGCTGCGGGCCACTCCGACGGTCACCAGCCCGGCACCGACCCGCAGCGCCGCATTGGCGGTCATGGCGGCGGCGCCGGTTTTCCCCGAAGACCCGGCCACCACCAGCAGGTGCCCGTTGCGACCCTTGTGGCTGTCTGCCGGGCGCTGCGGCAGCAGGCCGCGGACCATGGGGGCCGTCAGCATCATCTGGCGCGGGGCCACCGCCGCGGCGATCTTGGCCGGGATGCCGATGTCGACGATTTCCAGCCGGCCGGTGTGCTCGGCGCCGGGATAAAGCACCTGGCCCACCTTGGGGTAGGCAAAGGTGGCGGTCACCTGGGCGTTGATGCAGGCGCCGCAGGGCCGGCCGGTGTCCGCGTGCAGCCCCGATGCGATGTCCACGGCGAAGACGGGCCGGTCCTGCCGGTTGATGAACTCGATCACGCTGCGGCTGAGGCCGGTCACCTCCGAGTGCAGGCCCGTGCCGAAGATGGCGTCCACCCACACGGCGACGGCGGCCATGGCGGGCCGGTGCCGCGCCAAGGCGGCTTCGTCGGTGATCTCGACGAGCGGGATGTTGAGCGGCGCCAGGAGCCTCAGGTTGGCGGCGGCGTCGCCCGCGACCCGGTCGGCGGCGCAGAGGAGGTAGACGGTTACCGGAAAGCCCAGATGCGCAAGGCAGCGCGCGACGACGTGCCCGTCCCCGCCGTTGTTCCCGCGTCCGGCGACCACACCGACCCCGCGCCGCGCCGTATCGGCAAAATGGGCGAGAAACACACGGGTCGCCTCGCGGCCCGCGTTCTCCATCAGCACCCGTCCCGGGATGCCGAGGGTCTCGATGGCGGCGCGGTCCATGGCCTGCATTTCAGTCGCGGTCACGAGGTACATTGGTGCCTCCTGTGGGGCGAGGGGCGTTCGGTCGGCCGGTCTTTCCGGTCTGTCCGGTCAGCCGGTCTGTCCGGTCAGCCGGTCTGTCCGGTCCGGCGGGCATTCCGTCTTCAGCGGCGGTCTCAGCCCTTTCCGCGTTCCGCGATCGCCTTCAGCAGCTGCCGGCTTTTTTTGTTCATGCGGCGGGCCTCGGCCGGGTCGTGTTCGTGGTCGTAACCGCACAGATGCAGGATACCGTGGACCAGCAGCTGGTCGAGCCGCTCCTCCAACCCGAGGCCGGCCGCGGCGGCTTCCCGCTGCGTCGTGTCCGCCGAGATCACCACATCCCCCAGCAGGTCCGGGTTCAGCCCCGTGAAGGGCCCCTCGCGCATGGGGAAGGCGATCACGTTGGTGGGCCCTTGACGGTCTAAAAACTCGCTGTTCAGCGCGGCAATCTGCGGATCGTCGACGAGCACCACGGAGAGCTCGGCGTCAGGATGCCCTAATGCGCCCAAGGTGATCCGGGCCGTCCGCTTTGTTCTCCTCAGGGAGATCTTGTGCCGCTTTTGGCGGTTGGTGATCTGAATGTCCATTCTTCGTCCTGCCTTTGGCGGAATCCGCGGGTGTCGTGCGCTGCTCGAAATATTCGATGCGGTGGTGGTGGATTCCGTTCAGGATCGTGTTGAAGCTGGCGGCGATCTTGTGGAGGTCCTTGAGCGTGAGGTCGCAGCGGTCGAGTTGGCCGTCGGCCAGGATGCGGTTGAACAGGGTCTGCACCAGTCCCTTGATGCGCGCGGGGGTCGGGTTCTCGAGCGTCCGGGAGGCGGCCTCGACCACGTCGGCGAGCATCACCAGGGCCGCCTCGCGGCTCTCGGGGGTGGGGCCCGGGTAGCGGAAATCCTCCTCCTTGACGGCCCCCTCGCCTTTCAACTGCTTGGCCTTTTCGTAGAAATAGCGGATGAGGCTCGTCCCGTGGTGCTGGCGGATGGCGTCGGTGATCACCCGGCCGAGTTTGTGCTCGCGAGCGACCTCGACCCCCTCCTTGATGTGGGAGATCAGGATCAGGGCCGACATGGACGGGGCCAGCTTGTCGTGCCGGTTCTTGCCGTTGCGCTGGTTTTCGATGAAGTAGAGCGGCTTCTTGATCTTGCCGATGTCGTGATAGTAGCCGGCCACCTTGGCCAGCAGCGGATTGGCGCCGATCTCCGAGGCCGCGGCCTCCACCATGGAGCCCACGATGACCGAGTGGTGATAGGTCCCGGGAGCCTCGATCATCAGCCGCCGCAGGATCGGGCGGTCCAGGTTGGCGAGTTCGAGCAGGGTGATGTCGGTCGTGTAGCCGAAGGAGATCTCCACCAGCGGGGCGATACCGGCGGCGATCAACCCGGACCCGATGCCCCCCAGGAACGCGAAGGTCGAACCCCAGGCGATGCGCGCCCAGGACAGCTCCGCCAAGTAGAGCCCCATGGCCGTGGCCATGAGGGCGGCCAGCAGGCCGGTTTTCGCCCCCGCCGTGACGAAGACCCTGCGCTCCCGGCAATTGCTGATCCAGTAGGCCCCCATGCTGCCGGTGACCAGGAAAAAAAGGAAGAGCGGAAGGCTGTTTTCAAAGATCAGGGCCCCGCCGACGGCCGTCACGGTGGCAAAGGGCAGGGCCGTCGACAGACCGAGAAACAGGCAGACGGTCATCGAGGCGGCGACCAGGGGGGCGGCGAAGACCGCCGTGGATTCAGGAATCGGGTAGATCGAATTCTGAACCACCACGCCCACGAAGGAGACCATGGTGCGGGCGAGCAGCAGGAAAAACAGGAACGCGCCGACCATGAGTGCCGCGTCGCGCGAAGGGGTCCTTGCCTGGCTGAGCTTTCGGCGCAGGAAAAGGGTGTAGGTGACGAGGATAAGCCCGAGCATCAGCGCGGCGGCCCCGACGATGCTTTGAAGAAACTGCCGCGGCTTGGTCTGCGACTCCAGGGTTTTGAGCTTCAGCAGGTGCAGTTCGGTGACCCGTTCGCCTTCGCGCAGCAGCATCTCGCCGGACTTGATCTTGTAGAGCACGGGTTTGATGTCGGTGACGGCCTTGCTTTTGCGCTCCTCGGTTTCGTTGCGGTTGAGCGTGATGTTGGGCTGGATCAACCGCTGGGAAAAGTCCACCGCCAGGTCGGCCAGGCCGGCCTCCATATCCTTGAGGATCCCCGGGCTGACGGCGCGGGCGACGCCTCGCGCCTGCTCGATGCTGGAGAATTGCCTGAAATCCCGATAGGGCTTTTCTTCCTTGGTTCTGACGTCCCGCAGGACGATGCCTTTTTCGAAATCCTTGAGCAAGACCTCCTTGTTCGAGACCACCCCGTTTTCGAGAACCCGCTGCAGGATCTCCGCGATCGCCTCGGCGACACGTTTGGGAAAGCCCTGCTGGTCGAGCAACCCGAAGGCCCCCTTGGCCACGCGGATGCCGAGACGGTCTTCAAAGGATTTGCGCATGTTCTCGGGTTGGTGCTTGGGATCGGGGTTTTTATCTTCCACGGCGGGCGGCTGGATGGCGGACGGG
The DNA here is from genome assembly GCA_963716785.1 of uncultured delta proteobacterium. Lineage (GTDB taxonomy): Bacteria > Desulfobacterota > Desulfobacteria > Desulfobacterales > SpSt-501 > SpSt-501. The sequence continues at coordinate 90,098 of CAVQUW010000008.1, forward strand.
GCGGGTGCGGTGCTTCGGATTTCGGCCGCCGCCTGGCGCAGGGCGCGCATGTCGGCGAAGGCCTCGTCGACCGTGCGGCCGATCCTTTGGGCCATCTCGGTGTCGTTGTCGAAGACCGTCATCACCTCCCGGAGCGCTTGCTGACGCTTGATCTCGGTGGCGGTCTGGTCTTCGATCAGAAAATCCCTGGGCGCCTTGATGTCCTTTTCGGCCACATCCCCGGCTTCGTAGCGCAGCTTGGTGACGAGCAGGTTCGGGTAGAGGATGAGGGTGAAGAGGACCGTCGCCGCCAGGAGGGCGGACAGCTGGAATCGGGAGCGTGGCTCCGGCATCAGACCGGAGGGTTTGAGCACTTTTCCGGCGTTCATCGCAGTCGAACAATCTTCTGACGGGGTGTGCGTCCGTCGGTATCACCAATCCCGGAGGGGGCGGCATTCGCGCCCTCAAGCTTCGGGGGCAGCTCCTTTGGGTCCGCGTTTGCGGTCATCCAGTTCTTCATAGGCGCGGATGATTTCCATCACCAGCCGGTGTCGCACCACGTCCTGCTTCGAGAAAAAGACAAACCGGATGCCCTCGATGCCCTGCAGGATGTTTTTGGTTTCAATCAGTCCCGACACCCGCTCCGGGGGCAGGTCGATCTGGGTGATGTCGCCGGTGATGACCGCCTTGGAGTTGAAACCGATCCGGGTCAGGAACATCTTCATCTGCTCGGAGGTCGTGTTCTGGGCCTCGTCCAGAATGATGAACGAATCGTTGAGGGTGCGGCCACGCATGAAGGCGATGGGCGCGACTTCGATCACGCCCTTCTCCATCAGGCCGGATGCTTTTTCAAACCGCATCATGTCGTGCAGCGCATCGTAGAGCGGGCGCAGGTAGGGATCCACCTTTTCGGCGAGATCGCCGGGCAGAAACCCCAACGCCTCGCCGGCCTCCACGGCCGGGCGGGTGAGGATGATGCGGCTCACCTGGCCCTTGGACAGGGCGGCGACCGCCATGGCCATCGCCAGATAGGTCTTGCCGGTGCCGGCCGGACCGATGCCGAAAACGATGTCGAAGCGGCGAATCGCTTCGATGTAATCCTTTTGCGCGGGGCTCTTGGGAGTGACGACGCTTTTTTTCGAGGTGACGTACACCGTGTCCAGGAATATGTCTTTGAGGTTGAGGCGGTGATCCCGGCTCAACATGCGCACGGCGTGGTCGATGTCGTTCGGGTGGATCGGGTATCCTTCCTTCAGAAGGCCGTAGAGCTGGTCGAGAAGGTTACGGGCCAGCTCGGCGATGATGCGCTCCCCCTCGATGAAGACCGAGGTCCCCCGGGTGGTGACACGCAGGTCGAGACTATCCGCAAGCCGCTTCAGATGGCTGTTGTGCTCTCCGAAGAGCTGACGGGCGATGTCATTGTCCGCAAAGGGAACGGTGATCGTGGCGTGCTCGTCCATAATAGACCGCTATCAGTATCACAAGAGCCGAAGCGAATGCAACCGGCCGTGCCTCGCCGTGCACGGTCGGTGCGTTTTGTCCTTGACTCGCCGCCCGCCGCTTTGTTAGTTCGTGTCTGTCCTGAAACGGTTTCTTAAGCTCTGTGCCGGCGTACCGGCTCTTTGCGATTGCCGGCGCCTTCCCCGTGTCTTCGAGGCAGCGAAATCGCCGCGGCATAGGCCCTAACCAAAACCCGCCATCTCCGGGTGGACATAAGCCGGCCGGTCCCTGCGGGCGGTTTTCGTCTCCCGGGGGGGGGGCATCACCTGAGGCGGGGCCGCTCATGCGGCCTTGACCGGTGATCGCGCCGGTTCGCTTGACTGTGGGCATCATGAATGCATTCGATATCATCGTTGTCATCGTCTTGGCGTACAGCCTCATCCGCGGCATTTTCCGCGGACTGGTCAAGGAGGTGTCCTCGATCGTCGGGGTGCTGGGAGGGTTTTTTGCGGCCTACAGCTTTTATGGGACCGTCGCCGGTACCCTGGTCGGATTCGTGTCCAACCCGGCCTACCGCAACATCCTGGCGTTTCTGGCGATTTTCTGCGCGGTGGTCGTCGTCGTGAACCTGCTCGCCATCGTGATCAAGTATCTCATGAAAATCGTGTTTCTAGGCTGGTTCGACCGTGTCGGCGGCCTGGGGTTCGGGCTTCTCAAAGGCGTCCTGATCGTTGCGGTGCTCTTCATGGCGCTCACCGCCTTCCTTCCGAAAGGCACCCCGCTTGTCCAGAAGTCGATCATTGCCCCGTATATCTCCCTAGTCGCTGAAAAAATGGCGACCGTGGTTTCCAGCGATATCAAACGCGATTTTTCGACCAAGCTCGGAGAACTGAAAAAAGGGTGGAACATTCTGAATTGAACAACTGCTCACCTGCGCTGGCCGAATTGATGCGCATCATTGCCAGGTTGAGGGGGCCGGACGGGTGCCCCTGGGATCGCCAGCAAACGCCGCGTTCGATGGTCCGTTACCTGCTCGAGGAGGCCTACGAGCTGGTGGATGCCGTCGAGACCGAAAAAGAAGCCCACATCTGCGAGGAATTGGGAGACGTCCTCTTCCATGTGCTGTTTCTGGCCGAGATGTACGCCGAGACCGGGCGCTTCCGGGTGGAGGACGTCGGCCGGGCGATCGCGGAGAAAATGACCCGGCGCCACCCCCACGTCTTCGGCACGACCCGGGTGTCGGGCAGCGCGGAGGTCGTGCGCAACTGGCAGCAGATCAAACGACTCGAAAAAAACGGAGCGGTACCGGAGTCCGTTCTCGACTCGGTGCCGCGCAGCCTGCCGGCATTGATGCGGGCCCTGGAGGTTTCCGCGCGGGCCGCCCGCGCTCGTTTCGACTGGGAAGACCTCCAAGGCGTGTTGGGCAAACTCGAGGAGGAGCTGATCGAACTGCGGGAGGCCGTCGGCCGGCGGGACGCCGCGCAGACGGGGCGGGAGCTCGGTGATGTGCTCTTCACTCTAGTGAACGTCGCCCGTTTCGCGGACGTGCATCCCGAGGCGGCGCTCGCGGGCGCCGTGAGTCGGTTTGAAGACCGCTTCCGGCGGATGGAGAAGACCATCGCCGCCAGCGGCCGCGCGTTGGAATCGGTACCCCAGAACGAAAAAGACGCCATCTGGGACGCCATCAAGTCAACCGAATAGCGGGGGCTCAAGCCGCCGGCCGCCGGGCTTTCGTGCGGCTCGGTTCCCGCCGAACTTCGGATGCGTCGAGTCGCGAAAGGATCGGGCATGATTGCGATCATCGACTACAACGCCGGTAACCTCGCCAGCGTGGCGCGGGCGGTCACCCACCTCGGGCACGCCTGCCGAGTCACCGCCGACGCCGGCGTCATCCGCTCCGCCGAGCGCATCATCTTCCCCGGCGTCGGCGCGGCCGGCGCGGCGATGGACAGCCTCCGGCGTCTCGGTCTCGACGCCGTCATCATCGAGCAGTTCAACACCGGCAAACCTCTTCTGGGCATCTGCCTCGGCACTCAGGTGATCATGGGGCACAGCGTGGAAAACGCCACCCGCTGCCTGGGCATCGTCGCCGGGCAGGTCACGGCCTTCCCGCCGGCGCTGCGCGGGGAAAACGGGCAGGCCCTCAAGATCCCGCACATGGGTTGGAACCGCCTGCACCGCCGCCGGAACCATCCCCTGCTGGAGGGCATCGGTCCGGTTGACGAATTTTATTTCGTGCACAGCTTCTTCCCCGAGCCCGACGATGAGCGCTGCGTCGTGGCGACCGCCGCCTACGGCATCGAATTCGCCGCGATCCTCGCCGCGGGCAACCTGGTCGCCACCCAGTTTCACCTTGAAAAAAGCGGCCGGCCCGGTCTGCGCATGCTGGACAACTTCTGCCGCTGGCAACCCCAGGTACCGGTCGACCCATGCTGAGCAAACGTATCATTCCCTGCCTGGATGTCCGCGAGGGCAAGACCACAAAGGGCATTCGCTTCAAGGACAACGTCGACATCGGCGACCCGGTCGAGATGGCCCGGTGTTACTACGAAGAGGGTGCGGACGAGATCGTTTTCTACGACATCACCGCCAGTCACGAACGGCGTGGGATCATGCTCGATGTCGTCCGCCGGGTGGCCGAGAAGATCTTCATCCCGTTTTCGGTCGGCGGGGGAATTCGAACGGTTGAGGACATGCGTGCGGTGCTGTTGGCGGGAGCCGAGAAGGTCAGCGTCAATTCGGCGGCCGTGCGTCGCCCCGAGGTCATCTCCGAGGGTGCCGCCGCCTTCGGCAGCCAGTGCATCGTCCTGGGGATGGACGTCAAGCGCGTCGGCGTGCGGGCGGATATCCCCTGCGGCTACGAGGTGGTCATCAACGGCGGGCGCACCTTCACGGGCATCGATGCCCTCGCCTGGGCCCTCAAGGCCCAGGACCTCGGGGCAGGGGAGATCTGCCTGAATTCCATCGATGCCGACGGGACCCGGGAAGGCTACGAGCTTGCCTTGACCGCCTTGGTCTCCGGGAACGTGCGCATCCCGGTCATCGCCTCGGGCGGGGCCGGCAGGCCGGAGCACCTGCGGGATGTTCTTGACGAGGGGAGGGCGGACGCCGCCCTCGTCGCCTCGATGGTCCACTACGGGACCTATTCGATTGCCGACATCAAATCCTACCTGAACGGGTGCGGCATCCGGGTGCGCGGCACCTGGTAGCCGCTCGCCCCACGCCTCATGCGATTTCGCCGAACGGCAGGTAACCCGGCGGGGTCCGCTTGACGAGTTTTCCATCCCCGTCGTATTTTTCGAGGATGATCCTGTCTCCCTCCAACCGGGTTCGGGTTTTTTCATCTGAGTCATCGCGGCCCGCAAGCCTCGATTTGTCGCCTTCGCCGGTGGTCTCCACCGGCCGGGCTTCCCGCGTGCGCTCGGCCCGCTGGGCGATGACGTCTTTTTCCGTGCCGCTGCCGAGACTGCCCACCCTGGGCAGTTGGGGTGCAGCGGCGTCTCCGACGAACTCGAACATGACAACCTCCTTTGGTCTCCTGGATCGACTTTCTGCCAATCACCGGACCGTGCAGCGGGCGGTTCGGTACTGGGACCGGCCCAGCGGCGTGACGGCGGGCGGTCCGGATCGGACGATGCCCCCTCGCCGCTGCGCGGACCCTTCAACGTGTTGGTGCCGCTTTCTTAGACCCACGACTCCTTCTTCCCAAAACGCCCCGCGGGAGCCGGCGGGGTGACCTTGACACCCGGCGACGGCGAGCCGTCCTCCGCCAGTGCGGCTTCGGGCCGCGGATGGGCCAATCCGTATCGGTGAGGGGTGAACGGGATCGCCGCCGGCTCCTCGGTATCGACGGGCGCCTCCCCCTCCGCGTTTGGTGTCTGCGAAGAGGATTGCGCCAGGCGATAGGTCAGTGCGCGCACCTCGTCGATCTTGCTGAAAATCCTCGTTGAGATCTTGTCCAGGGCCGCCTGTCGCAGGCTCTCCGCCGACAGGGAAACCTCATCGACCGCCTGATCCGCAGCAGGGGGCAGGGGCTTTTCCTCCCTCCGGGCTTTGCTCAGTTTCTTGCTGAAACAATCCAGCACATGCTGCATCTGATAGTTGGTGACCTGCATACCGATCTCCTCTTGACCTGTTTATCGGCCAATTAATTATCGGACTTAAGGAAAAAATTGAGGGGGTGGGTTTTGGAGGCCCCGGGGGGGGCCGGGTAGGTCAGGGGCGGGGGCGGCCGCGGGGGGCGGCCGATTCTCGAATCCGCTGCCGCTGCGGCGGCGCGCCTTAGGATTATTGGATGAGACGGCGGCAGCGTCCGCAAACAAAAGCGCTGCCGCCCATGCCGTCATGATCGGCCGACGGGGCCCCGTACCCGGCACGACGGCCCCTCTCCGGAGTGGGATCAGTCCTCGAAGTTCCCTTTCGGCCCTTTGTCGGATTGAAGGCCCGCGGCCTTGACCTTGAGACGCTCGGGGGTCCACTCGGCCGCTTTTTCGACACGCCTGGTTTTGGGGCCGGGCGTGTGCGTGCCGGCCTTGAGGATCGCTTCGATCGCCAGAGGGGCCGTGTCGGCGGAGTCGAACACATTGACGATCATGTGGTGGACGAACGCCTCCACGCGCTGAACCATGCGTTCGCGCACGGCCCGTGCCTGCCCGAGGAGTTTGTTTTCAAACGGCAAGTTCAGCTTCTTGTAGTCGCCGGCCTTCAGGCTGCGGGCCTGGGCGTAGGCGACCATCTCCGCCCACATCGGCTCGCTGACGCCTTGGTCCTTCACCTTGACGAAACCTCCGTCGCTGAGGGTGGCGTTGCCGTAATCGTTGACCTCCAGCCCCCAGGCGATCATTTGCAATGCCGTGGCGACGTTCGCCTTGGTGGTACGGGTCTGCACGGCAATTTCCCGCAGTCGCTCGGAACTGTTTCCGGAAGTGCCGTGCTGGGCGCCGGAGACGCGGTATTGGGCGATGGCGGCGTGGATCCGGCGGGTGAGCTCCACCTGGATGCCGGAGTCGCTGGCTTCGATCCCGTGGGTGGTCCCGTTGTTCAGTGCGATCCAGTCCGGAAAAATGCCGTGGGCGTTGAGTCCCTGGATGAGAAAAAGGGCTTCCTCCGGTGTGGAAAGGCCAAGTTTTCCCTTGATTTCGCCGACCTCCGTTTCGAGCCCGGCCCATTTGGGGACCAAGGGGGCAAGCTCGATGCCGGCCAGCAGGTTCTGGTCGTCGGGCAGATGCGAGGCGTCGATGGCGATGGAAGTGATTCCGGCATCGAACATGGAGGGGATTTCCATCCTGGCCGTCTCGATATCCTGGGCGCCTTTGATGCCGTAGTGATCGGCGTGGACGGCCACGGGCACGGTGATGGACATCTCGTTGCAGAAGGCATCGACCAGTCGGGCGATGTTCCAGAAATTGACGGCGCAATAGGCGTTCGCCCCGCCCTCGGACTTGGCGATTTCGATGATCAGGGCCGCGTTGGCCCGCTGCGCCGCCCGCAAGGCGCCGCGGATGACAAAGCTGCTGCGGCCGTTGGCGGCGATGGCAATGGCGTTGCCTTTCATCAGCATGGCGCGGTCGATGAACTTCCCGCTGACCAGAAGGGCGCGAGAGTTGGGGAAGAGCCTGACGACGTTCGGCGGCCGGCCGATGTCGAGAGCCTTGTTGAATCCTCTGGGCACGCGGACCTTTGAAGCGGGCATGGTTGCCTCCTTTTTTCGAAGAGTTCGGTGAATTTCGGCGCGGTTCGTCGGGTTTTCGGGAGTCAGACGAAGATATCAACCACCAGACCGGTGGCAGCCCTAGCCGGACGTTCGATGGCGCGATGGAAGGAATACGTGGGGGGGCGGTGATCTTCCCGTAAAAACCGATCGGCCCGGGCCCGGTCCGGCAGATGGTCGTGAAGCTTCGGCGTCACGCCTCCCCCTGCGGCAACAGTAAAGCGTGGGACTCCGGCCTGACGGGAGTCAGACCGGACCCTGCCCGCATCGTAGGGCACGAGGCTGTATTCCACGTTTGTCTTCATCGCCGCCGCCACCGGAACGATCGTCGTATCTTGATGTCCGTGCCACGGCGGCGTTCTGCCTGCCGCAGCCTAATGCTTGGTATCTTATACCTTTATCAGTGACGCCGCAAGTGTTTTTCGGGTCGGCGGGCAGCGGCAACGCTTCCGCCTGCCGGGGCGGCAGGCGGGCTGATTCTCACCGGGGCGGGCAGCTGGGGGGGGCGCGATTTTACGGTTTAGACGGCATTTTGTTTATTTCTGCTGTGGTTTTGGTGACTTGGCGTTTTCTTCAATGACCCGGGCATTGAAATCATCGACCAGCTTGCGCAGTTCGTTGCTTTTTTTGTCATAAAGGTCCGCCCGCTGGTTGAAGGCCTCGACCTTCTTGTTGTAGGCGGCGATCTCCTCCCGGCTCTTGTGGGCCTCCTTCTCCTTGGCGAGGACTTCCTTTTCCTTGACCAGGGCCTGGTAGTCCTTCTCGACCGCTGTTTTCATCGCTTCCAGCCGTTGCCGGACGGTCTCGACGGTGTCCCCCTCCGGGGTGACGCCGGCCATCGCCTGAGGATCGGCGGGCGGCGTGGCGCCGGCATCGCCGGTGCCGGCCGGGTTCGCGTTGTCGGCCGCCGGCCTGCTCTGCGCTTCTATGTAGCTGCGTATCTTGGCGCGCTGAGCCTCGGGTACCTGGTTGATGTCGTCGGTGAAGCGCACGTTCCCGCTGGTGTCGACGTAACGGTAAAATTCCGCGGCGGCAGCCGGTGCCCCGGCCGCGGCCAGCAGCACAACGAGACACACGATCAGTTTCATGGGCGTTTTCCTCCGGATTGAAAATGCTCTCGAGGGCTCTATCGGCCCGGGTCGCAAAAACTTGAGCTGATTTGTGTCCTCCCAGAAATGGCGGAATTCGGTTCAGGCCAAGGCCGCAGCGATTTGGCAACCGCAGGCGCAGTGTGATCACCGTCGAGGATGGCCGAGAGCGAGAACGCCGGCCTGGGCCGAAAGACGCCTTTTTTGGGTGGCCGCTAAATCGATTTGACACTGGCCGAAACTGGTGTAGACTGACTCGGATTTTCGGCTTGGCGCGCCGTTCAGGCGAACGCCGGAACCATGTGAGCGAGGAGCGCATGAAAAGTAGAATATCCGCCCTTTTGGCGCTCGGTCTGTGCGCGGTGGTGTTGGCGGCGGCCTGCGCCCCGCGTACCCGGCCGGTGGCCATGCCGCCCCCACCGAGCCGGGCCGCGGAAGAACTCTTCCGCCGAGCCGAGAAGAAATATTCGGATCAGGCCTTTTCCGACGCCCTGGTGCTCTACGAGGAGGTGCTCTCCCGCTTCCCGGAGGAGCCGACGGCGCCGGGCGCCCTCATGCAGATCGGCCGCATTTACGAAATCCAGGGCGATCCGGTCCAGGCGCGCCGGGCCTTTGCACGGCTTCTGGCCGATTACCCCTCGAGTGCTTTGAGGCCGGCGGCGATCTTGGAACTCATGGGGTCGTTGTTCCGGGACCGGCGTTACCGCGAGGTGATTGCCCGCGGGGACGAGGCGTTGAAGCTGATGGGTTCCTCGGCCGACCGGGCCAAGGCGTTCTCCGTGATCGGCGACGCCCACATGGCTCTCGAGCAATCGGGCCGAGCGGTGGACGCCTACTTCCGCAGCCTGACGCTGGCTGCGCCGGCGGACCAGGATGCGGCCGCCGCAAAGCTCAAGGCGGCTTTGCTCCGTCTCGGCCCGGCGGATGTCACCGCTCTGGCGGAGAAGCCCGTCGATGACCTGCCCATGGATTACCTGCTCTACCAAGCGGGGATGCTCTTTGCCCGTGAAGGTCGCCACGGCGACGCCTTGGTCCTGTTGAAGGCCTTCCGGAGCCGTTACCCCCGACACGTCAACGCCGCCCAGGCCGAGGCGGCGATCACCGACATCGAGGCCACCGCCCGGGGCGAGCAGCACCTCCTCGGGTGCCTGCTGCCGTTGACCGGCGCCTACCAGTCCATCGGTCAGCGGGCGCTGCGGGGGCTGGAGCTTGCGATCAGCCGGGTCGACTCGCGCGGTGGGGCACCGGCGGTCCGCATGATCGTCAAGGACACCGCCTCCGATCCGGGCCGGACGCTGGCGGCGCTGCAGGAGCTTGCGGCGGACAACGTGTCCGCCGTCATCGGACCGATCGTCCACGCCGAGGTCACCGCACCTGAGGCCCAACGGTTGCAGATCCCGATGATTGCCATCACCCAGAAAGAAGGGGTGATCGGCGCCGGGGATTACGTCTTTCGCAATTTCATCACCCCCCGTGCCCAGGTGCGGTCACTGGTCGACTATGTCTCCGGTAGACTGGGCGTGACGAAGGTGGTGGTGCTGTATCCGGACGAGCTTTACGGCAGAACCTTCTTGGGGCTGTTTCGGGAGGAATTCCAGGCTGCCGGCGGGGAGCTGCTGACCGCCTCCGTCTACAGCCCGGACGCCACGGACTTTTCGGTGCCGATCAAGCGGCTGCTGCGGTTCGCCCAGGTGGTCCCCAAGGAGAAGGCCGAAGGGCGGCCGCCGGCTCCCGGCGGCTCACGCCGCCACAGAGCCGATGAAGACCAGACGGAGGTGATCCCCGACTTCCAGGCGATCTTCATCCCCGATGAACCGCGGAAGGCGGCCATGCTGATTCCACAGCTATTCTACCACGACATCAAGAAGGTCCAGCTGATCGGGACCAATCTGTGGCATTCGGATGCGCTGATCCGCAATGCCGAGTCCTACGTGCAGGGGGCGATCATGCCGGATGCTTTTTACGCCGGCAGCTCGGACCCGCTCGTCCGGAGGTTTGTGGCCGCGTTCGAGGAGGTGTACAAGGAAAAGCCGGGGTTCATCGAGGCCATCGTCTACGATACGGCCATGATTCTCTTCGAGGTGGCCGGCCGGCCCGGCGTGCGCTTCCGCGGGGACGTTGCCGCCGCGCTGCGTTTTTCCGACGGGTTTGCGGGGGTGAGCGGGTTGACCCGATTCGACGGCAGCGGGGATGCAGTGAAGAAGCTGCACATACTGCAGGTCAAGGGCAAGCAGTTCGTCGAACTGGAATAGCCGCCTGCCTGCTGACTCGGCAATAAACCCAATGGCTGCGTTGCGCTTCACCTCGCGCGCCCTGAACTTGGGCCCATCGCTGAGTTATCGGTCCACTTGGCCCCGCGAGTCCATACCACGCGGTTCAACTTTGCGGGCCGGCCACCGGCGATTGCGGTTCCGCCGTCGCCCCTTTTTCAGCAGGACGTCGGTTCACGTCACGCCACCGCTTTTTCTTCGTTTTTCAGGGAAGGCTGCCCCGTGGCCTCGAGCGCGCTGCGCCAGAGCATCCCCCTCGGGTCGACATGCTTGCGGCGTCCGGCAACCAGCTTCATCGGCACGTGCACGAAATGGTTGTTCCAGTTGCCGATCAGCAGGTCCGTTTTTCCGGCCATGCCGGCATGCACGGCATTGCGGCCCAAAAAGTTGCAGAAGACGCGATCGTTGGCGTTGGCCGGCAGGCTGCGGATCATGTAGCTGGGATCGATGTACTTGATCGAGACCTGAATCCGGCGCTGCTCGAAGTGGGAGATGATCGTCTCTTTGAGAAAGATCCCGATGTCCTTCAGCTTGACGTTGCCGGAAGCATCCAGTTCCTGGGGGCCCGCGGCGAAGAATTTCTGGCCGGCGCCCTCCGCCACGACGATCACGGCGTGCCCGCGTTCAACCAAGCGCCGTTCCAGGTGATTCAGCAGGCCTTTCGGCCCGGTCAGATCGAAATCCACCTCGGGGATGAGGACGTAGTTGACGTCCTGCTGCGCGAGGGTGGCGGTAGCCGCGATGAACCCCGAGTGCCGGCCCATGAGCTTGATGAGGCCGATGCCGTTCGGGTAGCCTTCGGCCTCGTTGCTGGCGCTGACAATGGCGCGCGTGGCCACGTCCACGGCCGTGTCGAAGCCGAAGGAGCGTGATACCATGCCGATGTCGTTGTCGATCGTTTTCGGGACCCCGACGACGCCGATCTTCAGCCCGCGGCCGATCACCGTGTCCGCGATGCGGGTGGCCGCCCGCAGGGTGCCGTCCCCGCCGATCATGAACAGCGTGCCGATGTTCATGCGCTCCAGCGTGTCCACGATCTCCTCGATGTCCTGCGGTCCGCGGCTTGAGCCGAGCACCGAGCCGCCGCGCTCGTGGATGTTCACCACCGTTTGCGGTGTGAGCTCCAGCATTTCGTAGCCGCAGCGCGGGATGAAACCCCTCAACCCGAAACGCACGCCGAAAATGTTCCGCACCCCATAGCCGTAGTGGAGTTCCAGGACGATCGAACGGATGATGTCGTTCAGGCCGGGGCAAAGCCCGCCGCAAGTCACCAGCGCGCACTTGTGCTTGCTCGAATCGAAGAAAATCGTTCTCCGGGGCCCGGCCAGTTCATAGGACGGCGGTGCGGGCGCCTCCTCGGACGGCCGGTTCGTCGGGTTGACGGTCACGTCGATCAGGATGCGATCCTGGTCGGACACGAAGCTGATGCCGTTGGCACCCTGGGCCCGCTTGTGCACCGGCGAGGGGATCTTGGGTTCCCCCAAAGCGGAGATGAGGGTGCTTGGGGTCTGGTCGTTCAAGTTCATGCTCGGGTGATCTCCTGTGTCTGCGGCCGTGTCGGGTGGTCGCGGTCCGTGATGTCCGTGTTTTATTCCCCTCGGCGCGCCGCCACGGGTGACCCCGCGGCGCCCGGGCCCCCGTCATGCCGAGCTCCTTCCCCTCCGCCGGCACGGGGGGGGCTGCGCTTGGTCCGAGGCGGCTCCCGCGGGCGGCCCTTCGGGCTACCCGGCCGAGAATTTAAAACGGCCCTTGCCGAGGATATCGTGCAGGTGAAGGATCCCGACCACTCGCCCTGCGCGGTCCGTGACCGGCAGCACGGTGATCTGATGCTGTTCCATCAGGTTCAGAGCGTCATAGGTGGGGGTCTCCGGGGTGACGGAGCGGGGGGCGCGGGTCATCACCTCCGCGGCCCTGGTTTCCGCCAGCGTGCCGTGCGGGTGACGTGCCAGCATCCGGCGCACATCCCCGTCGGTGACGATCCCCACCAGGGCGTGCCGCTTGTCAAGCACCAAGGCGGCCCCCAGGCCGCCGCGATCGATTTCCTGCACCACCGCGTCCATGGTCTGTTTTTCGTTCACCACCGGCAGCACCGCGCCGGTACCCATCAGATCCTCAACCCGGCTCGCCAGTCTGCGACCGAGCAGCCCCCCGGGGTGGATCTTTCTGAAATCCTCTGAGTTGAACTGTTTTTGCTCGAGCAGGACCACCGCCAGGGCGTCCCCCATGGCCAGCATCGCCGTCGAACTGGCCGTGGGCGCAAGGCCGAGCGGGCAAGCCTCGCGCGGCACCGCGACGTCGATGACGATGTCGCTCAACCGGGAAAGGGTCGCGCCGGGTGCCCCGGTGAATGCGATGATCTTGCAGCCGATGGCCCTGATGCTCGGGATCAAGGTATTGATTTCCCCCGTCTCCCCGCTGTTGGAAAGGGCAATCAGGACGTCGTCCGGGCTGACCTGTCCCAAGTCTCCGTGCAGGGCCTCGACCGGGTGAAGGAACAGGGAGCGCGTCCCGGTGCTGTTCAGGGTCCCGCTGATTTTGCGGCCGATGAGGCCGGATTTGCCGATTCCGCTGATGACCACCCGTCCCTTGGAGCGGGAGATGGTGCGGACCATCTCGACGAAGCGCGAATCCAGCCCTTCCTTGAGCCGCTGCAGGCCCTGGGTTTCGATCTCCAGAACCTCCAGGGCCTTGGCCAGGATGTCTGTATCGGTAATCGTGCGGGGCGTCACGGCCGGAAATCCTCGTTTGAGATGACTGTAACACGAAAAACAGGCTGAAGGCTGAAGGCTTTTGGCCCATAGGCAGAAAAAAGTCGGCGCGCCACAGGTGGTCTCCGCCGGTCGGCCTCCACTCAGCCATTCCCATGCCCCTGCGCGAGGGGTTGATTTTCATCCTTCAAAGCGAGCGCATTCCCCGCCGCTTGCGGCGGGGAGATTCAATTTTATTGCCGGGACATCAACTTGGATGGGCTCGTAAAAAGTAGAAATTCCTTAAAGTTGATCACTCCGGCGGATCCCGGATCAAGCCCGGGAGGAATCCGATGGCTCCGGGATGTTCTGGACCCCGGCGTTCGCCGGGGTGACAACGATTGAGACTTTTTACACGTCCATCGACTTGTCTATACGTAAAAAAAATTATTGACAAGCAAAATTTGTCGTATTATTATCCCAAACTTAACTATTAATCAGCTGGGCAACCTGGTTTGCCTGGTTTTTTTTGTTTCAACTTAATCGAGAAAGGGGATGATTCCAATGCGTTGCACCAGTGTCAAACCGGGAGTCGAGTGCGCCTTCATGACGGCCAAGGGATGTGCCCACAAAGGCGGGATCTGTCATCAAATTGTCGAGCAATGCAACGGCTGTGGACGCCAGGGCCAATTCGGCTCCGGATGGTACTGCACGAGTTGCCCCGAGCCCTCCACCAAGTGGCGCAACGGGATCTGCAACCTTGCCACGCACGTTGCGGCCGGCGGGTCGGCGGCCGATTCCAAAAAAGTCAACCCTCTGAAGGCCTCAAAGCGCGGCAGCCGCTGAGAGTCGCCTCCAGTCGAACGCCAAACCCCGTCAGTCAATCTGACGGGGTTTTTTTTCGGTCGATTCTCTATGCGCGGCCTGCCTCCGCGGTCTGCTTGTCTATGTGCGCCAATCGGATACAGAGCGCCAGGACCTCGATCGCACCGCGGATGTCGGCGACGGCGGGGAAGGACGGTGCGATCCTGATGTTGCGGTCGGACGGGTCCTTTTGGTATGGGAACGTCGCGCCTGCCGGCGTCAACTTGACGCCCGCCTCGGCCGCCAACTGAACCACGCGTCGGGCGCACCCCGGCGGCGTGTTCAGGCTGACGAAATAACCCCCGGTGGGCCGGGTCCACTCGGCCGCGCCGCTGTCGCCCAATTCCCGGGCGAGCACTTCCTGAACGGCGTCGAACTTGGGTCTCAGGATGGCGGCATGCCGCCGCATGTGATCCTCGATCCCGCCCATGTCCTTGAAAAAAGCCACGTGCCGCAGCTGGTTCAGCTTGTCGGGGCCGATCGTCTGGTAACCGAGATGGGTTTTGGCCCACGCCATGGTCCGGGTGCTGCCGGCCATGAAGGCCAGACCGCTGCCGGCAAAGGAGATTTTCGAGGTCGAGCCGAAGATCAACACCCGTTCGGGGTGGGCGGCCCGTTTACACGCCCCCAGGATGTCGGCCAAGGGGGCCGGCCGCTCGCCGAGGTGATGCACGGCGTAGGCGTTGTCCCAGAAAATCCTGAAATCAGGGGCCTTGGCCGGCATTCGGGCCAGGCGTTCCACGGTCTCGCTCGAATACACGCTGCCGGTGGGGTTGCTGTACTTGGGGACGCACCAGATGCCCTTGATGCGGTCGTCGTCGGCGACCAGCCGCTCGACCTCGTCCATGTCCGGCCCGTCGTCGCCGATCGCGACCGCGACCATCTCGATCCCCAGGTGCTCGCAGATGGAAAAATGCCGGTCGTACCCCGGGCTCGGGCATAGAAATTTGACCGGCGCCGCCTGACGCGACCAAGACGGGGCGCCGGAGGCCGTTCCGAACAAATAGGCCCATGTCATGGCATCGTGCATGAGGGTCAGGCTCGAACTGCCGCCGATAATGAGCTCCGCCGTGGCCACCCCGAGGTAGTCCGCGAAAAGGGTCTTGGCCTCGGGCAGGCCGTCCAGGCCCCCGTAGTTGCGGCAGTCGGTTCCGTCCGCAGCGCGGAAGGTCTTTTTGTCCAGGCACTCGAGCATGCCCAGGGACAGCTCCAGCTGTTCGGGGCACGGTTTGCCGCGAGTCATGTCCAGGGTGGTTTTGCGTGATTGGATGGCGCGGTAGCGGCTGAGGAGCCGATCCTTGAGCTCCGAGATCGTCCCGGGGTCCTGTGTGACGGCTGAATTCATGGCGGTGGCTTCCTTTCGTGCGGTGTTCATGCCGGAGCCGTTCTATAACACCGGTTCGGCCCGGCATCAAGCAGGATCTGGCGCCCGGGTGGGTGTCGGGCGGCTCTTTTTCCTTGATCATTGCGGTTCAACTCGTTAAAGAGCCCTATCTTCCTCGGCGCACGCGGGATCGTGAACCCGCCCGCGGCCGGGCGACATCATCGGTTTCAGATCCTATGGGCGTTCAACGGAATACAGGCAAGCACAAGGACGATCCCGCACGTCGGAAAATGTCCACCGGCATATTCCAGGTCTGGCGCTGGGTGCTGATTTTCGTCGGCATCGGTGCCATTGCCGGTCTGGGGGCCGTCGCATTTCACTATCTCACGCAGCTCGGCGTACGCGCCTTTTTGGACGGGATGGCGGGCTACCGCCCGCTGCCCCCCCCGGGGGAGCAGCACCTCTTTGCGCCTTCCGCGACCCCTTTCAACCGCTGGGTGCTTCTGCTGCTGCCCGCCGCCGGCGGGATCCTGAGCGGGTGGCTGGTTTTCACCTTCGCCCCGGAGGCCGAGGGGCACGGCACCGATGCCGCGATCAAGGCCTACCATCAGGCCGGTGGATTCATCCGCTCGCGGGTGCCGCTGGTCAAGATGCTGGCCTCCGCCCTCACTCTGACCACCGGGGGGTCCGGCGGGCGGGAGGGGCCCATCGCCCAGATCGGGGCCGGCTTCGGCTCTTTTTTGGCCACCCGGCTGGGTCTTTCGGACCGTGAGCGGCGTATCATGATGGCGGCCGGGATCGGCGCCGGGGTGGGCAGCATCTTCCGCGCCCCGCTGGCCGGGGCGCTGTTTGCGGCCGAGGTGCTCTACCGCGACCCGGACCTGGAGTACGAGGTGGTCATCCCCGCCGGGGTCTCCTCGGTGATCGCCTACTGCATCTTCTGCATGGTGTTCGGCTGGGGCTCTCTGTTCCGCTCCCCGGATTTCCTGTTTCGCAACCCCCTCGAGCTCGGGCCCTACACGGTTCTGGCGCTCGTACTGGTGGCGGCGGGTTTTTTGTACGTCAAGGCCTTTTACGGCATTGCCGGGCTCTTCCACAGGCTCAAAATGCCACGGCACCTCAAGCCGGCCCTGGGCGGCCTGTGCACCGGGATCATCGGGTTTTTTCTGCCCCACACCCTCGCCTTCGGCTACGGTTTCGCCCAGCAGGCGCTCGAGAGCCAGCTGACCGTGCCGTTTTTGCTGTCGCTCGCGGCCGGGAAGATCCTCACCACTTCCTTCTCGATCGGCTCGGGCGGAAGCGGCGGCGTCTTCGGGCCGTCCATGGTGATCGGCGGGGCGGTGGGCGGGGCCGTCGGGCTGATCTTTCACCAGATCATGCCGGGCGTGGTCACCAGCCCCGGGGCCTTCGTGGTGGTGGGGATGGCCGGGTTCTTCACCTCGGTCTCCAACACGCCGATTTCCACCATCATCATCGTCAGCGAAATGACCGGCTCCTATCACCTGCTGCTGCCGAGCCTGCTGGTGTGCTCGGTGACCTACGCGGCGTCACGCCCCTGGACCATCTTCCACAACCAGGTCGGCAGCCGGGTGGATTCGCCGGCCCACGCCGGGGAGTTTTTCGTGGACATCCTGCAGGCGATCCACGTCCGTCACCTGCTCGAGCGGGTGCGGCAGGTGGCGACGATCCCGCAGACGATGACCTTCGCGGAATTCAAAACCTACTTCGCGCAGACCGAACAGCACTATTTCCCGGTGGTGGACGCCGAAGGCAAGCTCGCCAGCATCTTCTCGGTCAACGACGTGCGCGGGGTGCTGTTCGCCCCGGAGATCGAACCCCTGGTCGTGATGAAGGACGTCGGCACCTCCGAGATCATTTCCACCACGCCCTCCGAAGACCTCAACACCGTGATGAAAAAGTTCACGGTCAAAAACATCGACAGCCTGCCGGTGGTCGCGGAAGAGGACCCCCGCCGGCTGATCGGCATGCTCAACCGGCGGGAGGTGATCGCCTACTACAACGAGCGCGTCGAGGCCCGCAAGGCCGCCGGCTGACGCACGGCAGCGATCGGGGCGGTCAGTAGCGCACCACCACTAAAAACAGCCCCTGCGGCGGGGCGGTGATGCCCGGCGTTGCGGCGGTCCCTGGAGCGCAGGATGCGCTCGACGTCCGTCGTCGGCCGTTTGCCCTTGCCGACCTCCACCAGGGTGCCCACGATGTTGCGCACCATCCCCCTCAGGAACCCGTCGGCTTCGATGGCGAACACCAGCTCATCGGGTGCGGTCTCGGTCAGCCCCACGGCAATCACCTCGCGCACGGTGTGCCGGCGGGGGCTGCCCCGCCCCTTCGAAGGCCTTGAAATCCTGACGGCCGAGGAGCGGGGGCGATCGCCGCGCGCATGGCCGCGCGGTCCAGCGGGTGTCGGATGGCCCAGACATATTGTCTTCCGACGGCCGGCGCCACCGGTCGATTGAGAATGCGGTAGTGGTACAATTTGCTGCTGGCGCTGTAGCGGGCATGAAAGTCGGGTGCGGCCAAGCGGCACTCCCGGATGACGATGTCGGCCGGCAGCAGGCCGTTCAAGGCATTCTGGAGCTCCTGCGGCTCCAGACGGGTTTCCAGCCCCAGGCTGGCCACCTGCCCCCAGGCATGCACACCGGCATCGGTCCGTCCCGAGCCGAACACCCTGATGCGCCGGCCGCTGATCGTGGTGAGCGCCTTCTCGATTTCACCCTGGATGGTGGGCAGGGCGCCCTGATCCTGCCAGCCATGGTAGGCCGTGCCGTCGTACTCGATGATGAGCTTGAAGTTGTTGACCATTGCCGCCTAAGTCGGACCGGGCCTGCACGACGCAGTCCGGCAATTGGAGTGCCAACGGCGTCGGGTCCGCGGGCGGTTGATGCGCGCCATGCATCCTGCGGCCGGGTCGCCGAAAGGAAACAGGGGACCGGGCCTCAAGGTCCTCACAACACGGTCGCAGCGGGCGTCGGCCAGCTGCTCTTCCAGCGCGTCGTCCAGCAGGTCCCGGGATTCGGAGATCGAAAAGCGCATGCCGCAGGACCTGCAGCACAGGTGCACGGACGATCAGGTGCGGCGGAGTGCCAGCTCTCCGCCGCAGCGCCGGCAGGCGGTTTTGAGGGGCCGGTGGGTCATGGGTCACGCCTCCTTGTCGTGGTGTGTCGCATAAGACGCCCGAGCCTGAAAGCGGGGCGTGCCCACCGCATACCGGAACCGGGCACGGCTGTCAAACCGGACCCCTCTTGTCGGTTGACAACCCTGGTGGTTCGTGGCACACCTTTCCCGTCCCGGGCGGCCCGCCGATCGGCCACCGGTCCTTGCCGCCATGGCGGCACGGTTGCCGATCCCCGGGCGATCAACGGTTTTGAAGGAGGGGCCAGCGGATGCAACTCATTGCCTGTCCAGGATTTCAGGCGGCCGGCGTGGCTGCCGGTATCAAGAAAAACGGACGCAGAGATCTCGGCGTGATCGTTGCCGATGCCCCGGCGAGCGTTGCCGGGGTCTTCACACGCAACCGCGTGCAGGCCGCCCCGGTCCTGCTGGACCGCGAACGGGTCAAGAGCGGTATTTGCCGGGCCGTGATCGTCAACAGCGGCAACGCCAACTGTTGCACCGGCGCGGAAGGTTTCCGCCGCGCCGAGGGCATGGCGCGGGCGGCGGCCTTGGCGCTGGGGGCGCCGGAGGAGCAGGTCCTCGTCGCCTCCACCGGGGTCATCGGCGAGCCCCTGCCCCTGGACCGTATCGAGGCCGCGGTCCCGGCGCTCCTCGGGGCCCTTCACCACGATGGGGTTGCGGATTTTGCCGAGGCCATCATGACCACGGACCGGGTACCCAAGGCACTGTCGCGGCAGGTTACGCTGGACGGCAAGACGGTGACCCTGACCGGGGTGGTGAAGGGCGCCGGCATGATCCGGCCCGACGTGGCCACCATGCTGTGTTTCCTGATGACGGACCTCAAGGCGGACCCGGGTCTGCTGTTCGAAATGCTGCGGGCCGCCGCCGATCGGACCTTCAACCGCATCACGGTCGATGGCGACACCAGCACCAACGACACCATCCTGCTCATGGCCAGCGGGGTGTCGGGTGCGGACGCCGGCATCCCGAAGGTAAAAACCGGGTTTCAGGCCGCTCTCGATGAGGTCATGCTCGCACTGGCCAAATGGGTGGTCAAGGATGCGGAAGGTTCGAACAAACTGGTGACGGTGGAGGTGCGCGGCGCCCTCTCCGATGCGGACGCCCTTCGAATCGCCGAGACGATCGCGCACTCCCCCCTGGTGAAAACCGCCCT
This sequence comes from uncultured delta proteobacterium, assembly GCA_963716785.1. Classification (GTDB taxonomy): domain Bacteria; phylum Desulfobacterota; class Desulfobacteria; order Desulfobacterales; family SpSt-501; genus SpSt-501. Next base: position 109,766 of record CAVQUW010000008.1, read on the forward strand.
TTTCGGGGAGGATGCCAACTGGGGGCGGATCCTGGCGGCCGCCGGCAGGGCCGGGGTGCGGCTTGACCCCGAGCGCGTGGACGTGTTCATCGGCCCGGTGCGGATGGTCCGGGGAGGCATGGGCTGCGGCAAAGAGGCCGAGACCGAGGCCACGCGGGTGCTCAAGGGCGATGAATTCTCGATCGCGGTCGAACTGCACCTCGGGCCGGGGCGGGCCACCGTCTTCACCTGTGACTTCTCGCTCGACTATGTCAAGATCAATGCCGACTACCGCAGCTGAATCGCGATGGCGAGTGCGTTCCCCGCCGCCAGCGGCGCGGTAAGCGAGCGAACCCTGAATGGATGGAATTCCCAACGGTCGAAGACTCCCTGCTGCGTGCCTCAGGGGGTTTCAACTCTGCTGCGCTGCCTGCACCGGCAGCCTTGTGCCGCCGCCATGTCCATGATCCGGCTCCAAAAGTTTTTGTCCGCCGCCGGCGTGTGCTCCCGCCGCCACGGCGAGGAGTTGATCCGGCAGGGGCGGGTGAGGGTCAACGGACGGGTGGTCACCGAACTGGGGGTGAAGGTCGACCCCGGCCAGTACCGGGTGGAGGTGGACGGCAAACCCGTCGGCTCCGAGCCGCCGCCGGTCTACATCGCGTTGCACAAACCCCGGGGCTACGTGACGAGCTGCCGACACCCGGGCAAGAAAATCATCCTCGAGCTGGTGGATTTCCCCGAACGCGTGTTTCCGATCGGAAGGCTCGACAAGGATTCGTCGGGGCTGCTTCTGCTCACCAACGACGGTCGGCTGCACCATCGCCTGTCGCACCCCTCTTTCGACCACGAGAAAGAGTACGAGGTCACCGTCGAGCGGCCGATCTCCGACGGCGCCTTGGCGCGCATGGCGCAAGGTCTGCCGATCCTGGGCACCCGCACCCGTCCGGCCGAGGTCGTGCGGATTTCCGCGCGACGGTTTCGAATCGTGCTCAAGGAAGGGCGCAACCGGCAGATCCGGCGCATGGTCCGCCGGGTTTCCAACGAAGTGCTGACGTTGAAGCGCATCCGATTCGCCACGGTCCGGCTGGGGACGATTGCGGAAGGTGCGTGGCGTCACCTGACCGCGCATGAGGTTCGGCGGCTGCTGCGCGCGCTCGAAGAGAACGGTGGGGGGGCGCCCGGCCCGCCGCCGGTCTGCCGGCCCGCAGCTGAACCGGACAACGGAACAAGCATGCCGCACACCGCGGGAAGGGCGTCCGCGCCGGGGGTCACGCAGCGTCCGGGGTGGGATCGGCCGGCGCGATCAGGGATAGGACGTAGTCCGTTCGCTCGAAAACCGGCAGAACAGGCACCCGATGCGGACGGTACCCGAGATCGAGGTAGGCGTTTTCGATCAGCCGCTCGATCCGGGCGGCCTTTGCGGCGTCCTCGCTGCGAACCCGATCCGGCAGAAACGCCAGGCGCTCGAACAGGAAGACTCTCCGATAGCGGACCCGGCGGCATTGCTCCCGGGGCTCCCGGGGGTCGAGGCCTTCCAGGGCGAAGTAGGCGACGCTGTCGGGAATGGCCCGGTCCAGGAAAACGAGCTCCTCCGGCCGGCAGGCGGGCCTCGGCCCCGAGCTTGGCCTCGAGGATCCGGTGTTCGAAGGCGCGGGCGTCGGCCTTTATGTCGCCGAGGCTGCGTCCCTTGCTCAGCTCGGTGTCGATAAGGGCCCGGGCCGCCTCCGGGAGCACCCGATACCCCCGGCGGCCGAGCTCGACGATCACCGCCGTCTTGCCCGAACACGGGGCACCGGTGATGACATGCCAGTTGGTGGGGTGCCCGGACGGCCGCATGCCGCACTCTCTCCTTCGATTCTGTGCCGCATCCAGGTGGCTTGTGTGATAGGATTCTTTCGGTCCAAACGGTATCTCACTTATCGAGGGGTGGCAATGATTTCGTTCGACTCTCTTCTGCGCAAAGAAGAAGCAGTGGCCGTGGTGGGGTTGGGATACGTGGGGCTGCCGCTCGCGGTTCATCTGTCGCGGCATTTCCAGGTGGTCGGTTACGATCGCAAGGCCGACCGTATCCAGGAATTGCGGGACGGCACGGACAGCACCCTGGAGGTTACCCGCGGAGGAGCTCGGCGCGGCGCGGATCCGCCTGACGGACGACCCGGCGGACCTGTCGGGCTGCCGGGTGCTGATCGTGGCCGTGCCCACCCCCATCGATTCCTATCGGATACCGGACCTGCGGCCCCTGCAGAGCGCATCGGTGGCGGTGGGACGGAACATGCCGCGGGGCGCGTGCGTGGTCTTCGAGTCCACCGTCTACCCGGGCGCCACCGAGGAGGTCTGCATCCCCATCCTGGAACGTGAGTCCGGCCTGTCGTTCGGCCGGGACTTCTCGGTGGGGTATTCACCGGAGCGCATCAACCCCGGGGACAAGGTCCACACCCTGGACAAGGTGATGAAGATCGTTTCCGGATCGGACCCCGCCACCTGCGAGCTTTTGGCACAGCTCTACGGCAGTGTGGTGACCGCGGGCATTCACCGCGCCTCCTCGATCAAGGTCGCCGAAGCCGCCAAGGTCATCGAGAACACCCAGCGCGACCTCAACATCGCCCTGATGAACGAGCTGGCCATGATCTTCGAACGCTGCGGCATCGACACCCTCGAGGTGCTGCAGGCGGCGGGCAGCAAATGGAACTTCATGCCGTTTCGACCGGGACTGGTGGGCGGCCACTGCATCGGGGTGGACCCCTACTACCTGACCGCCAAGGCCGAATCCCTGGGCTATCACCCGGAGATCATCCTGGCCGGCCGTCGCATCAACGACGGCATGGGCAAATACGTGGCCGAGCGCACGGTGAAGATGCTGATCGCGGCCGGCCGCCAGGTTCTGGGGGCCCGCATCGCCGTGCTCGGGATCACCTTCAAGGAGGACGTCCCGGATTTGCGCAACACGAAAGTGGTGGACATCGTGCACGAGCTCCGGGACTACGGGGCGGAGGTGCTGGTGAGCGACCCGCTGGCGGACCCCAAGGAGGCCAGGGCTCACCACGGGATCGAGCTGGTGCCCCTGGAGCGCATCAGGGGGATGGACGCCGTCATTCTGGCCGTTCAGCATCGCCCTTACCTGGATCTCGGACCTGGCGGGCATTGCCCGTTTGTGCCGTGACCAAGCGCTGCTGTTCGACGTGAAAGGCTGCTTCGATGCGGGGGCGTGCCGCGGTCTCGGAATCACCTACCGCCGTCTGTAAGCCGGCCGCCCGAGGACCGGCTCAGTCGACCACCAGTTTTTGCCCCGGTCTGATGACGGCGTTCGGGGACAGGTGGTTGATCAGCAGCAGGCGGTCCAGGGACATTTGGTGGCGCTCGGCGATGGCGGAGGGGTTGTCTCCGGAGCGGACCTCGTAGCGGCTGATCCGGCGGGATTTTTTCGACCCGCCATCGTCTACGGCCGGTGCCGGCGAGGTGCTGATTTTCAACACCTGGCCGACGGCGAGGCTCGACGGGGTGACCTTGTTCAGACGCTCGATTTCCTGAACGGTCGTGCCGTAGCGCCGCGCGATGTTCCACAACGAATCCCCCCTGCGGACCTCGTGCTCGACCGAACCCCTTCTGGGCGACGACCGTGCGCGAGGCGCGTGCCGGGGCCGGCTCCTCGGGCGGGCTTTCTCCTCGCGGGATCCTCAGCTTTTTCCCTGCCGCCAGCGCCGTGGGCTTGCGAATGTGGTTCGCCAGCATGATGCTCTTGGTGTCGGAGCCGTACCTCTGGGCGATGGCGCTCAGGGTTTCCCCGCGCCGCACGGTGTGGAACACCGCCGCGCGCTTCCGCCCGTCCGCGGGGCGCTGATGCGCGGCGGTTGGAAGGTGGGGATTTCCTCGATTTTCGCGGTGACGAGCTCGACGCTGCCGGGGGGCACGCGCAGCTCGTAGCCGTCCTCGGGGATGATGCCCTGCCGGAGCTCGGCATTGAGCTCCCGCAGCAGGTCATCGTCGACGCCGGTCGCCTGGGCGATGCTCTTGAGGTGGGCCTGTTTGTTCACGGCCACGGTCTCGAACGCGAGCGGCGGGGTGACGGAGACCGGGTCCAGGCCGTACTTCTCCGGGGAGTTGACGATGTGCAGGGTGGCCAGGAAACGGGGAACGTAGCGGGCGGTTTCCCGGGGCAGTCGTTCGTAAAGATCCCAGAAGTTGTCGAGGTAGTTGATGTTCTGGCTTTGGATGGTCCTCAGCACGCGGTGCTCGCCGCAGTTGTATCCCGCCAGGACCGTTGTCCAGTCGCCGAACATGGCGTGCATGTCCTTGAGGTAGGCGATGGCGCCGCGGGTGGCCTTTTCCGGGTTCAAGCGCTCATCGATGTACTTGTCGCGGTTGAGCCCGTAGCGGAAGCCGGTGGAGGGGATGAACTGCCAGAGGCCGAGGGCCCTGGCGGGGGAGAGCGCGGTCACCTTGAAACCGCTTTCGATCAGCGGCAGCCAGGACAGTTCGGTCGGCAAACCGGCCTCCTTGAGGGCCTGCGACGATCATGGGGCGGTATTTTCCGGACCGGCGATAGGACTCGAGGAAAAAATCCCGCTCGCGGCCGGTGGTGAAAGAGTCGATTTCCTCCTGCACGTGCTGGTTGATGGTGATGGGGATGGAATTGCGTTTGCCGTTGACCACCACCTGGCGGGAGGAGTAGATTTCGAGGATGCGTTTGGATATGGTGAACCTCAGGTCCTCTTTTTCCTGGAGCAGCTTGAGGTCGTTCTCCGGGTCCACGTCGAGGATCAGGGCATAGGCCTCGTCGAGGGTGTCGATGGCTCTTTCCAGGTCCCCCCGCTGCCAGTAAAGCTGGGAAAGGCGGCAGAGGTTGAGGGCGCGGTTCAGAGGCAAAGCCCTTGTCGGCGGCCGACATCCCATCGTTTTCGTCGTTCTCGGGATCGGTGAGGGCATCTCCGTTCGAGTCTTCCTTTCCCGGCGACGCCGCGGCGGACTGTGCCCGGAGTGTCGGCAACGCGGGCCGGTTTTTCCATGGCGGGCGCCGGAGTCGTCGGTGCCCTTGTGCGGCATGGAGGCCCGCGGCGGGTCGCCGACCGGTGACGGCTGTGGAGCGGGGCGGTCGGGGGTGACGAAGGAGCAACTCCAGAGCAGGACATGATGTGGCGATCCAGGTCCAAAACAATCGATGCTTCATGCGCTCAGCGTCCTCAAGCAATTGATTTTGTGATTTCTGGCCCCCAACCGCATGCTTTGTGCCGGCTTGTGCGGCGGCGAGGTCAACGTTGACACACGCGGTGTTCCCGACTTTTCGGTTTGCGGCCGAAAATCCACGCCGCCCGCTGTGCGGGCGGTCGTTGAGTGCCAAGGGGGCTCATCCCGAATGGGGCGGAATTGGCCGGGGCGGGCATTTTGATCTACGTCCCATAAAACAGAGGTCGACCGATTTGTCAAGGTTTTATGTCGTCCCGGTCCCCGGGGCCCGTCGGCAAGGCGGCGGCCTGCAGGCGTTGTGTCCGCTGCTGCCCATCGCCGACACGCAGCACACCGACACACGCTCGTTAGTATAGCGTCGTTTTTTAGAGGGTTTGAAGAATTAAATTGAAAATAGGCGAAAAAATAAGCAAGTGAGCAATATATGCAAAAAAACCCTTGATTTTTCTCTGGCAACAAATATAATGTCTCGAATTTGGGCTTGATGTCTTTCCAGGAACCGTCTATTTATGCTTGTTTTTTAAGGGCGGAGCAGGGATTTTTGTTGTTTTGCGATGCAGACGACCGCCGAACCGCCAGCGTAGCTCAGTTGGCAGAGCTACTGATTTGTAATCAGTGGGTCGGGGGTTCGAATCCCTCCGCTGGCTCCAGTGCTCGAGCCTCAAGGCGGATGCGGCGGGATTTTGTTGCGGCTAAAAAGCGTGCATCCGCTTGTGGTGATGATTCCTGGGTGGGGTTCCCGAGCGGTCAAAGGGAACAGACTGTAAATCTGTCGGCGAAGCCTTCGGAGGTTCGAATCCTCCCCCCACCACCAACCCTGAATTGAGTCTTGTGTAGGAGATTTCGGCTGGCCTGTTCGAGATCGATAGTGACTACAGGACTTCCTGCATGAGTCGTGGGCCTTTGAGATAAACGCGGTTTCAGGTGCGCATTCTGGTCAGGGAGGTCCGTCGCCTGGTTGTGGTTGCGCGGGTGTAGCTCAGCTGGTAGAGCTCCAGCCTTCCAAGCTGGAAGTCGCGAGTTCGAATCTCGTCGCCCGCTCCACGCTGAATGATGAATGCGGTCGCCCGAAGGTCCCATTCCACCAGCAGCACGTTCGTTTTCTGGGCCCACGTAGCTCAGTAGGTAGAGCGCTTCCTTGGTAAGGAAGAGGTTCACCGGTTCGATTCCGGTCGTGGGCTCCATTTTACACCGTCCTCTTTCGCGGCGCTGAAGGAGAGACGAGACGGTCCATTTTCTTCTTAACGAGTACGGGAGGACGAACCAATGGCGAAGCAGAAGTTTGAGCGGAAGAAGCCGCACGTGAACGTTGGGACGATTGGGCATATTGATCACGGGAAGACGACGCTGACGGCGGCGATCACGAAGCAGTTGAGTTTGAAGGGGATGGCGAGTTACGTTCCGTTCGATCAGATCGACAAGGCGCCCGAGGAGAAGGAGCGGGGGATCACGATCGCGACCGCGCACGTGGAGTACGAGACGGGCAACCGGCACTATGCGCACGTGGACTGTCCGGGTCATGCGGACTACATCAAGAACATGATCACGGGTGCGGCGCAGATGGACGGTGCGATTTTGGTGGTGGGTGCCGACGATGGGCCGATGCCGCAGACGCGGGAGCACATACTTCTGGCGCGTCAGGTCGGGGTGCCGTATATCGTGGTGTTTTTGAACAAGTGCGACATGGTGGACGATCCGGAGCTGATCGAGCTGGTGGAGCTTGAGATGCGGGAGTTGTTGACCAAGTACGAGTTTCCGGGCGACGACATACCGATCGTTCGGGGCAGCGCGCTGAAGGCGCTGGAGAGCGACGATCCGAAGAGCGCGGAGTCGAAGTGCGTGTTTGATTTGATGGAGGCGGTGGACAGTTACGTGCCGGAGCCGAAGCGTGAGATCGACAAGCCGTTTTTGATGCCGGTGGAGGACGTGTTCAGCATCTCGGGCCGTGGGACGGTGGTGACGGGCCGCGTGGAGCGCGGGATCGTGCACGTGGGCGACGATGTGGAGATCGTGGGGATCCGGCCGACGCAGAAGACGGTGTGCACGGGCGTGGAGATGTTCCGCAAGCTGCTCGACGAGGGTCGGGCGGGGGACAACGTGGGGGTGTTGCTGCGGGGGACGAAGCGCGACGAGGTGGAGCGGGGACAGGTGGTGAGCGAAGCCCGGTTCGATCAAGCCGCACACGAAGTTCAAGGCGGAGGTGTACATTCTGAGCAAGGAGGAGGGGGGCCGGCACACGCCGTTTTTCAACGGGTACCGTCCGCAGTTTTATTTTCGGACGACGGACGTGACGGGGGTGCTGAGGCTGCCTGAGGGGGTGGAGATGGTGATGCCCGGGAGACAACGTGGCGATATCGGCAGAGCTGATCACCCCGATCGCGATGGAGAAGGAGCTGCGGTTTGCGATCCGTGAGGGCGGCCGCACAGTGGGGGCCGGCGTGGTCGCCGAGATCATCGAGTAGCGGAAAAGGAGAAGCCCGTGAGAGTGATCATCACGCTTGCCTGCTCTGAGTGCAAGCGCCGAAATTACACGACGACGAAGAACAAGCGTACCACGCCCGACAAACTGGAGTTTTCGAAATACTGCCGGTTTTGTCGCAAACACACGGTACACAAAGAGACGAAATAGGACGAGGGGGACATCCGGCGGTCGAGTGCGGTTCTGACGATTCGCCATGACACCCCCCTTGAGGTCCGTAGGCAAACGATATGCGCTTTTTGCAGGCCAGTAGCTCTAACGGTAGAGCATCGGACTCCAAATCCGGGTGTTGGGGGTTCGAATCCCTCCTGGCCTGCCACTTTTTTTCATGAAACAGCCCGGGCCGCCGGGCCGGAGAGGCCGAACCTCCGGCGTAACGGCTGCTGGCTTTTTCTGTTTGGGAGCCGAATGGGACGCATACTGAGGAAAAAACCAGCCAGTCTGAAGAAAAAGAGGAAACAGGACGCCGATAATACGGGCGAGGAGACCGGACGCGGGGGCCGTGGCGCCGAGACCCCGGCTGCGCGGGCCGGTGGTGAGAGAGCCCTCGCGGAAGCGGCGCCAAAGGCACCGGTGACCGTGAAGAAGCCGCAGGCACAGAGCGCGCCGGCAGCCACCAGCCCTGCGGCGGACAATTTTCTGAGCCGCTCCGTCCAGTTCCTCAGAGAAGTCAAGATTGAACTGAAGAAAGTCACCTGGCCGTCGCGCAAACAGACCTTGGGGTCCACCTTGGTGGTCTTGGTTCTCGTCATGGTCATCTCCCTTTTTCTCGGAGTGGTGGATCTGGGCCTGTCCACCCTGATCCGCTCCGTCTTCAACTAGCACGAGGAGAAACACCAGTGGCGCTGAGATGGTATGTCGTCCATGTTTATTCGGGATTTGAGAACAAGGTCAAAACCGCTCTGGAGGAGCGCGTCGCAGGATTCCCGCGTCCCGAAAAATTCGGCGAGATCATCGTGCCGACCGAAGAGGTGATCGAACTGGTCAAGGGCAAGCGTAAGACTTCTTCGCGCAAGTTCTACCCCGGCTACATCCTGGTCCGCATGGAACTGGACGATGAAACGTGGCATATCGTGAACAACACGGCCAAGGTCACCGGCTTTCTGGGAGGACGGCTGAAACCGACACCGCTCTCGGATGCCGAAGCCGAGCAGATCATCCACCGTATGGAAGCCGGCAAGCGCGCGCCGCAGCCGAAATATTTCTTTGAGCCCGGCGACGACATCCGGGTGATCGACGGACCGTTTACCAACTTCAACGGCACGGTGGATGAAGTCAATCAGGAGAAGGGCAAAATCAAAGTGCTGGTGAGCATCTTCGGTCGCGCGACGCCGGTGGAACTGGATTTCGTTCAGGTTCAAAAGATGTAATGGGTTCAGGACCGGGCGTGGTGCCGCGTTGCGGTGACACGGGCCGGCCTGGCGCCGCTGCCTGACAGGGCCGCGGCATCATCCTTGGAGTTGGTGATCCGGCAGAAAATCACCCCAGAGTTCAGGAGAATAATAAGGTCATGGCCAAAAAAGTAATGGCACTCGTCAAATTGCAGGTTGAGGCCGCAAAGGCCAACCCGTCGCCGCCCATCGGTCCCGCCCTTGGACAGCACGGGGTGAACATCATGGACTTTTGCAAAGCGTTCAATGCGCGTACCGCCAACGATGCCGGAATGATCATCCCGGTGGTGATCACGATCTACCAGGATCGGACCTTCACGTTCATCACCAAGACGCCCCCGGCGGCGATTCTGCTCAAGAAGGCCGCCAAGGTCGCCAAAGGCGCCAAAGACCCCAAGCGGGAGAAGGTCGGCCGGGTCACCCGTGAGCAGCTCGAGGAGATCGCCAAACAGAAAATGGTGGACTTGAACGCATACGATCTGGAGTCGGCCTGCCGCATCGTCGCCGGCACGGCTCGGAGCATGGGAATCGAGATCACCTGAGAAACGGGTCTTCGGAGGGGCGCACACCCGCCCCCGGAGACACCCGCTTCCATCAGAATCCATTAAGGAGAGCCTAGCAAAGATGCCTAAGCCGGGAAAGAAATACGTCGAAGCGAAGAAGCGCAGCGCCAACACCGCCAGTTTGGGAGTCGCCGAGGCCGTGAAGGTGGCTGTGGAGTCCTCATATGCCAAGTTTGATGAGACGGTGGATGTCGCGGTCCGGCTTGGGGTCGACCCGCGTCACGCCGATCAGATGGTCAGGGGCAGTGTGGTACTCCCGAACGGTATCGGCAAGTCCGTGTCGGTGTTGGTCTTCGCCAAGGGCGAGAAGGAAAAGGAAGCCCAGGATGCCGGGGCCGATTTCGTCGGCAACGACGATCTCGTCGAGAAGATCAAGGGCGGCTGGCTCGAGTTCGACAAAGTCGTGGCCACGCCGGACATGATGGGCGCCGTCGGCAAGATCGGCAAGATCCTGGGCCCGCGCGGCCTCATGCCCAACGCCAAGACGGGCACGGTGACCTTCGATGTGACCAAGGCGGTCAACGAACTGAAGGCCGGGAAAATCGAGTTCCGGGTCGAAAAAGCCGGGATCGTGCATGCGCCCATGGGGAAGGTTTCGTTCGGGGTCGAGAAGCTCGTCCAGAACATCTCCGCCTTTTTGGAGAGCATCCTGCGTCTGAAGCCGTCGACCAGCAAGGGGATTTACCTGCGGGGTATCGCCATTTCCACCACCATGGGTCCGGGGGTCAGGGTGGATACCGCGTTGGTCAAGGATATCGGGAAATAATCCAAATTAATCTGTCAAAGACCGTAGGTACGACCAAGGCTTGCCTCGTGTTTAATCGGCGCTGCCGGCCTACCGAGACAGAAGAAGAATGCTGGGTTGCCCGATCGAACGCCGCGGAGGCGTCCGGTTCGGCCTTGGCCATACTTCCGGTCTTACAGAGATCAGGAGGAGGTGAGAAAAAATTGAAACTGGACGAAAAAAAACAGTTGGTTGACGAATTGAGCGGGCGCTTCGCGAAGTCCACGGTGGTGATCCTCACCGATTACAAAGGGCTCGACGTCCCGTCGATGTGCGAGTTGCGCCGCCAACTCAAGGCGGTCGACATCGATTACAAGGTGGTCAAAAACACCATGATGGAGAGGGCTGCGGAGAACACTTCCGCCGCCGCCCTGAAAGGTTATTTCGTGGGTCCGGGTGCGGTGGCCATCGGCTACCAGGACCCGGTGACGCCGGCCAAGATTCTCACGAAGTTTGCCGAGGAAAAAAAGAAGCTTGAAATCAAGGCCGGTGTTTTGAACGGCAAGATCCTCGATGTCGCGGCGATCAAGGCCCTGGCCGCGCTGCCCTCGCGGGAGGTGTTGCTGTCGCAGGTGCTGTCGGCGATGGCCGGTGTCCCGACCTCACTGGTGAGGGTCCTTTCGGGAGTGCCGCGCGGTCTGCTGAACGTATTGACGGCCATCAAGGAACAGAAGGAAGGCGCCGAAGCCCAACCTGCCGCCTGAGGCGGTCCGGGTCGGGTGCCGCCCTCTCATCGAACGATCAACTCGAATTCACATGATATCTGGAAAGCTAACTGGAGGAAGAAATGGCGAACGTGACCAAAGAGGATGTGATTCAATTCATCGCCGACATGTCGGTGCTTGATCTGTCGGAGCTTGTCAAGGAACTCGAAGAAAAATTCGGCGTGTCGGCAGCGGCCCCGATGGCGATGATGGCCGCCGGTCCGGCTGCTGCTGCGGCACCGGTCGAGGAGAAGACCGAGTTCGACGTGATTCTGATCGCTCACGGCGAGAAGAAGATCAACGTGATCAAGGAAGTCCGGGCCATCACGGGCCTCGGACTCAAGGAGGCCAAGGACCTGGTCGAATCCCCGCCGAAGCCCGTCAAGGAGGGGATTGCCAAGGCCGACGCCGAGAAAGTCAAGGCGCAGCTAGAGGCCGCCGGCGCCACCGTGGAAATCAAATAGCAAATAGACCAATCGCCGTGGCCTGCTGTTCCGTTATCCCGGGGTGCATCCTTCCTTGTCTTCTCTCCGGTCGCAGCAGGTCACGGGCGACTCAGACCTGTCCGATTTCAGTCCGTCATTTCCAGCAGGTACCCTAACCTCAACCGCATTGCGGAGATGCTATGTCCGAGAGAGCGATGACGAGCAAGCGCATTCGCAAAAACTTTGGCAAAATCGAGAACATCGTCGACATCCCCGATCTGATCGGGATGCAGCGCGACTCCTTCGCGCGCTTCCTGCAGATGGACGTGCCGCCCGAAAAGCGAGAAGAAACAGGGCTTCAGGCCGTGTTCAAGTCCGTTTTCCCCATCAAGGACTTTACCGGCACGGCCTCCCTCGAGTTCGTCTCCTACCGTTTCGGGGAAATCAAGCACAACATCGAGGAGTGCATCCACCGCGGGATGACCTACGAGATCCCGGTGCGCATCACGGTCCGGCTCGTCGTTTATGACGTCGACGCTGAGTCCGGAGCCACAAACATCCGCGATATCAAGGAGCAGGAGATTTACTTCGGCACCATTCCGCTGATGACCGCCAAGGGCACATTCATCATCAACGGCACCGAGCGGGTCGTGGTCAGCCAATTGCACCGTTCTTCGGGGGTGTTCTTCGACCACGATAAAGGTAAGACGCACTCGAGCGGAAAAATCATCTACAGCGCGCGGATCATCCCGGTTCGCGGTTCCTGGATCGACATGGAGGTCGACCCGAAGGACATCGTGTACATCCGCATCGACCGGCGCCGCAAGTTCCCCGTGACCACCCTTTTCAAAGCCTTCGGCTTCACCACCGAGGATCTCCTTGCCTATTTCTACAAGGCCGAGAAGATGATCGTCCAGAGCAAGCGCTACTTCAAGCGTTTCGACGAGGAGTTGCTGAGGGGGCAGCGTGCCAGCCGGGACATCAAAGACGCGGAAACGGGCGAGATCCTCGTGAAGAAAGGCCGCCAGTACAACGCACGCTCGCTCAAGCGGCTCAAGGCCCTGGGCACGGAAATGGTCCCAATCAACGCCGAGGAGATTTTCGGCCGTGCGTTCGCCTTTTCGATCCTGCCGCCGGGGGGCGGGGAGCCGGTCGTGAAGGCCAACGATCTCGTAGATGAGGACAGCCTCGCCAAACTGGCCGCGGCCGGCATCGAGGAGTTCGAAATTCTTCACATGGACTCCCAGTCCAGCAGCGACTCGGTCCGCAAAACCCTGCTGCTCGACAAGGCCAACTCCAAGGAAGAGGCACTGATCGACATCTACCGGCGCCTGCGTCCCGGGAACCCCGCCACCCCCGAGGTTGCGCAGGAGTTCGTCGACAATCTGTTTTTCAAAAGCAACTACTACGATCTTTCCGGCGTGGGTCGGCTCAAGATCAACCAGCGACTCGGGCTGAGCAGCGCCGTCGATCTCGGGATCCTGCGCAAGGAGGACATCCTGCTGACGGCCAAATCACTGATCGAGCTGCGCGACACTCAGGGGGTCGTCGACGACATCGACCACCTCGGAAACCGCCGTGTGCGGGCCGTCGGCGAATTGCTCGAGAACCAGTACCGCATCGGCTTGGTGCGCATGGAGCGGGCCATCAAGGAGCGCATGAGCTTGCAGGAGGTCGATGCGTTGATGCCCCACGACCTGGTCAACCCGAAGCCGGTTTCGGCCGTGGTCAAGGAGTTTTTCGGCACGAGCCAGCTCTCCCAGTTCATGGACCAGACCAACCCGCTCTCCGAAACGACCCACAAGCGGCGGTTGAGCGCGCTCGGGCCCGGCGGGCTCACCCGTGAGCGGGCGGGCTTCGAGGTCCGCGACGTGCACCCGTCCCATTACGGACGCATCTGCCCGATCGAGACCCCGGAAGGGCCCAACATCGGCCTGATCGTCTCGTTGAGCACTTACGCGCGCGTGAACGACTACGGGTTCATCGAAACCCCCTACCGGGTGGTGCGCGACTCACGCGTGTCGGAAGAGGTCAAGTTCCTGGATGCCTTCGACGAGAAGATGCAACCCATCGCCCAGGCCAATGCACCGATCAACGAAAAAAGCCAGTTGGTCAATCCGCTGGTCACCTCGCGGGTGGCCGGGGAATTCATGATGGTCAACCGGGAGGAGATCGAACTGATGGACATCTCCCCCAACCAGTTGGTGAGCGTTTCGGCCTCGCTGATTCCCTTTCTGGAGAACGACGATGCCAACCGGGCTCTCATGGGCTCCAACATGCAGCGCCAGGCCGTGCCGCTTTTGATGAGCGAGGCGCCATTGGTGGGCACCGGCATCGAGGGGGTGGTCGCCAAGGACTCCGGCGTCGCGCTGTTGGCCCCGCGCGACGGTGAGGTGGTGGATGTGGACGCCGCGCGCATCGTCCTCAAGCACGTGCCGACAGGGGACCCCAACGAAAAGAACGTGACGATTTTCAACCTCTCCAAGTTCGTGCGCTCCAACCAGAACACCTGTTTCAACCACCGTCCGATCGTGCACAAGGGCCAATGGGTCAAGGCCGGTGAGATCATCGGCGACGGGCCCGCCACCGACCATGGCGAATTGGCCCTCGGCAAGAACGTGACAGTGGCGTTCATGCCTTGGGGCGGGTACAACTTCGAAGACTCCATCCTGGTGAGCGAGCGCCTGGTGCGCGACGGCGTCTACACTTCGGTGCACATCGAGGAGTTTGAAGTGGTGGCGCGCGACACCAAGCTCGGCAAGGAGGAAATCACCCGGGACATCCCGAACGTCGGCGACGAAGCGCTCAAGAACCTCGATGACAGCGGTATCATCCGCCTGGGGGCCGAGGTCAACCCCGGTGACATCCTGGTCGGTAAGATCACCCCCAAGGGGGAGAGTCAGCTGTCGCCGGAGGAGAAGCTGCTGCGGGCCATCTTCGGCGAGAAGGCCGGGGACGTCAAGGACACTTCTCTGCGGGTTCCCCCGGGCATCCAGGGGATCGTCATCGACGCCAAGGTGTTTTCGCGCCGGGGTGTCGAAAAGGACGATCGTACGCGGCTGATCGAAGACGAGGAAATCGCGGGTCTCGAGGAAGACCGCGACGACGAGCTTTCCGTGATCGAAGACGTGATGCGCTCCCAGATCGCGGGGATCCTGCAGGGTCAAAAGGTCTTCGCACCGATTAAAAAAGGCAAGAAGGTGCTGGTGGAGAGCGGCACCAAGCTCGACGCCAAGACCCTGGCCGAAATCCCCGTCTCCCAACTCGAAGGCATCGTGCTCAAAGACCCGCAGGTGACCCAGCAGGTCCATGAGCTCTTAGAGCATTATCGCGACCAGTGCGAGCTCTGCCGGCTTGCATTTGAGCAGCAGGTGAGCCGTTACGAGCGCGGGGACGAACTGCCCCCGGGTGTGATCAAGATGGTCAAGGTGTACGTGGCGATGAAGCGCAAGCTCTCGGTCGGCGACAAGATGGCCGGCCGCCACGGAAACAAGGGCGTCGTTTCCCGCATCCTGCCGGTCGAAGACCTTCCGTACTTCGAAGACGGAACCTCGGTGGACATGGTGTTGAACCCCCTCGGGGTGCCCTCGCGTATGAACGTCGGGCAGATCCTTGAGATCCACCTGGGGCTTGCGGCCAAGGGGCTGGGGGATCAGATCAACCAGCTCATGGAGGAGCAGAAAACCAAGAACCTGCGCGAGAAGATGAAGCGTATCTTCACCGGGGCGGGGGAACGGAAGCTGATCGGCGGACTGAACGACGAGGAGTTGGTCAAGTTCGCCCAGTTCTACAAGGGCGGGGTGCACATGGCCACCCCCGTCTTCGACGGCGCCAAGGAGGAGGAGATCAAGCTCTTGCTCGAGGAAGCCGGCAAGGACCGCACGGGGCAGATGACGCTCTACGACGGCCGCACCGGACGGCCCTTCGACGAAAAGATCACCGTCGGGACCATGTACGTGATGAAGCTGCACCACCTGGTCGACGACAAGATCCATGCCCGTTCCATCGGGCCTTACTCCCTGGTCACCCAGCAGCCCCTTGGCGGCAAGGCCCAGTTCGGCGGCCAGCGCTTGGGCGAGATGGAAGTCTGGGCCATGGAGGCCTACGGCGCCGCCTATGCGTTGCAGGAGTTCTCTGACGGTCAAGTCCGACGACATGGCCGGACGCACGCGCATGTACGAGAAAATCGTCAAGGGCCAGAACGTGCTCGAACCCGGTATTCCGGAATCCTTCCGGGTCATGACCAAAGAGCTTCAAGCGCTGGGACTCGACATCAGCCTGTTGGAGGATTCCGACCAGTCTCAATCCGCCGAATAGGCGTGCCTGCGGCTGCAGACCCAAAGGACAACCGCTAACCCGTCAGCAAGGACAGGAACGAGCCAATGGACACATTGTACGATTTTTTTGCCAAGCCCACCGATCCGCGCAAATACCGTGCGATCCGGATTGCCCTGGCTTCCCCGGAGCAGATCCGCAAGTGGTCGCATGGGGAGATCAAAAAACCGGAGACCATCAACTACCGGACCTTCAAACCGGAGCGCGACGGCCTTTTCTGCGCCAAGATCTTCGGCCCGACCAAGGATTATGAGTGCAACTGCGGCAAGTACAAACGCATGAAGCACCGCGGCGTCATTTGTGAAAAATGCGGGGTGGAGGTCATTCAGTCCAAGGTCCGGCGGGAGCGCATGGCGCACATCGAGCTGGCCACCCCGGTCTCGCACATCTGGTTTCTGAAAAGTCTGCCGAGCAAGATCGGCAACCTTCTGGACCTGACGCTCAAGAACATGGAGAAGGTCCTCTACTTCGACAGCTACGTCGTCCTCGACCCCAAGGACACGCCGCTCACCCGCGGCCAGATGCTCTCCGACGAAAAGTATATGGAAGCCGTCGAGACCTACGGGGCCAAGTTCGACGCCGGTATCGGCGCGGAGGCGGTGCAGACGATGCTCGAGCAGATCGACCTCGAAAAGCTCTACCACGAGCTGCGCACCGAGATCCGCGAGACCGGGTCGCTCGCCAAGCGGCAGAAGCTGGCCAAGCGCATGAAGATCGTCGACGGGTTCCGGCGTTCGGGGATCAACCCGACCTGGATGGTCATGAGCGTCGTCCCGGTCCTGCCCCCGGATTTGCGCCCCCTGGTGCCGCTCGAGGGCGGTCGTTTCGCCACCTCCGACCTCAACGACCTTTACCGTCGCGTGATCAACCGCAACAACCGGCTCAAACGCCTCATCGATCTCAAGGCCCCGGAGATTATCGTGCGCAACGAAAAACGCATGCTGCAGGAGTCGGTCGACGTCCTGTTCGACAACGGGCGGCACGGCCGGGTGATCACCGGCACCAACAAGCGGCCGCTCAAGTCGCTCTCCGACACGCTCAAGGGCAAGCAGGGCCGTTTCCGCCAGAACCTTCTGGGCAAACGGGTCGATTACTCCGGCCGAACCGTGATCACGGTCGGCCCGGATCTGCGCTTGCACCAGTGCGGTCTGCCGAAGCAGATGGCGCTCGAGCTCTTCAAACCCTTCGTGTACTACCGACTGGAGCAGAAGGGGCTCGTGTCGACGGTCAAGAGCGCCAAAAAAATGGTGGAGCGCGAAACCCCGGAGGTCTGGGACACGCTGGACGAGGTCGTCAAGGAATACCCGGTGCTGCTCAACCGCGCGCCCACGCTGCACCGGCTCGGCATCCAGGCCTTCGAACCGATTCTGATCGAGGGCAAAGCCATCCAGCTGCATCCGCTGGTGTGCACCGCCTTCAACGCCGACTTCGACGGCGACCAGATGGCGGTTCACGTGCCGCTGTCGGTGGAGGCGCAGATCGAGGCGCGCGTGCTGATGCTCTCCTCGAACAACATCCTTTCGCCGGCCAACGGCAGCCCCATCATCGTCCCCAGTCAGGATATCGTTCTGGGGACCTACTACATGACCCGCGGGATCCGCGGCCGCAAGGGGGAAGGGCAGGTGTTCGCCAACCCCGAGGAGGTCCAGGCCGCGTATGACGCCGGTCAAGTGGAGCTGCACACGAAGATCACGGTGCGCATGCAGGGCCAACGGCACGACACCACCGTCGGTCGGGTGCTGCTGTGGGAGATCATCCCCAAGGTGGACGTTTTAGAGCTGAGGCACATCATGGTGCCTACCCTGGAGGAGGCCGAGCAGGTCCAGCAGCACCTCAAAGAGGGGCGCGTCTTCACCGAGCTGGTGCGGGAGTTCTCCCAGAGCCCCGACAAGACGACCGAGGGCATCATCGGCAAGCTCACGTTCAACGAGTTCAAGAGCGTCTTCAACTGCGAAGAGTCCGATGTCGACATGGTGTTTGCCGTGAAAGTCGGCGAGTTCAGCCCTGTGATGGCCGCCGACAACGCCTTCCACCTTTTCGAGGTCGTCAACAAGTGGCCGGCGGTGCCTTTCGAGATCGTCAACCACGTGATGGACAAGAAGATCCTCAGGAACCTGGTGGACTTCGTCTACCGCAATCTAGGACCCAAGGCGACGGTGATTCTGTCCGACCGCCTCAAGGACATCGGGTACAGTTTTTCGACCCGCGGCGGTCTTTCCATCTGCATCGACGACATGATCATCCCCAAATCCAAGTGGGACATCCTCGATAAGGCCGAGGGGCAGGTGGTCGAGATCGGCCGGCAGTACACGGAGGGGTTGATTACGCAGGGGGAGAAGTACAACAAGCTGGTGGACATCTGGGCCAAGGCCACCGACGATGTGGCCAACGAAATGATGGAGGCCATGAAGGTGGCGCCGCTTCTGGAAAGCGACGGCACCCCGGTGCTGACCGCCGACGGCGCGCCGGTGATAGAGGAGAGCTTCAACCCCATCTACATGATGGCCGACTCTGGTGCCCGGGGCAGCAAGGACCAGATGCGCCAGCTCGCCGGGATGCGCGGTCTTATGGCCAAGCCCTCCGGTGAAATCATCGAGACGCCGATCAACGCCAACTTCCGCGAGGGGCTCTCGGTGCTGCAGTATTTCATCTCCACCCACGGCGCCCGCAAGGGCCTGGCGGACACGGCGCTCAAGACCGCCAACTCCGGTTATCTGACCCGCCGCCTGGCGGATGTGGCCCAGGACTGCGTCATCACCGAAGACGACTGCGGCACCCCGGCCGGTGTGGAATTGGAGCCGCTGGTCGAGGGCGGCGAGATCATCCAGGTGCTGGGCGAGCGGGTCCTGGGACGCACCGCGCTCGAGGACATCGTCGACCCGTTCACGGAGGAGGTGATCGCCAAGGCGGGGCAGGACATCGACGAGCACATCGTCGAAAAAATCGAGGGCGCCGGCCTGACTTCGGCCCGGATCCGTTCGGTTCTGACCTGCCGCACCAAGGATGGCGTTTGCGCCAAGTGCTACGGCCGGGATCTGGCCCACGGACGGCTGGTGGAAATCGGCCAAGCCGTCGGCATCCTGGCGGCCCAGTCCATCGGTGAGCCCGGCACCCAGCTCACCATGCGCACCTTCCACATCGGTGGTACGGCCAGCCGTCGCGTGGAACAGGCCGACATCCGGGCGCGGGTGGAGGGGAAGGTCAAGTTCGTCGATCTGAACGTGGCCAAGAACTCCGAAGGCGCCTACGTGGCCATGAACCGGCGCGGCGGCAAACTCATCATCATGAGCGACACCGGCCGCGAGCTCGAGAATTTCACGGTCATCTACGGCGCTCATCTGCACCTCAAGGACGGCAGTCGGGTCAAGGCCGGCGATCAGCTGGCGACCTGGGACCCGTTCACCACGCCGATCATCTCCGAGGTCGACGGGTCGGTGAAGTTCGGGGACATCGTCCCCGGCCGCACCATGCAGGAGAAAGTCGATCCCGTCACCGGGAAGTCCAGCCAGATGATCATCGAGTCCAAGAGCGCCGAGGAGCGGCCGCGCATCTCCATCAAGGACATGGAGGGCAAAACCGCGAAGCTGCCCGGGGCCTCCGGGTTCGCGCGCTACATCCTGCCGATCAACGCCATTCTGCTGGTCGAGGAGGGCGACACGGTCAGGGCCGGGGACCTGGTGGCCAAGCTGCCGCGGGCGACCACCAAGACCAAGGACATCACCGGCGGTCTGCCGCGCGTGGCCGAGCTGTTCGAGGTTCGCAAACCGAAGGAAGTCGCCGTGCTGAGCGAAATCGACGGCTACGTGTCGATCGCCAAGAGCACCAAGAAAGGCAAGCAGAAGGTCACCATTTCGCCGGTGGACGTGGGGGACAAAAAGGAGTATCTGATCCCGCGCGGCAAGCACATCAATGTGTACGAGGGCGACTACGTGCGCGCCGGCGAGGCGCTGATCGGCGGGTCGGCGATACCCCAGGACATTCTCAAGATCAAAGGGGAGGTGCCCCTCGCCAAGTACCTGGTGGACGAGGTCCAGGAGGTGTACCGGCTTCAGGGCGTGCGGATCCACGACAAGCACATCGAGGTCGTCGTGCGGCAGATGATGCGCCGGGTCAAGGTGACCGGGGTGGGGGATACGGAATTCATCCTCGAGGAGCAGGTAGACCGGACCAAGTTCGAGGAGACCAACCAGGCGATTGTCGCCCAGGGCGGCCGTCCGGCCACCGGGGAGCCGTTGATCCTGGGCATCACCAAAGCCTCGCTGAGCACGGAAAGCTGGGTGTCCGCGGCATCCTTTCAGGAAACCACCAAAGTCCTGACGGATTCCAGCATCCAGGGGGCCATCGACCGGCTGAAGGGACTGAAGGAAAACGTCATCATGGGGCGCCTCATCCCGGCCGGTACCGGGGTTCCCGCCTTCGAAGGCATGGAGGTGGAGGTGGTTCAATAGGGCGCCGGGGCTTCACTTCACCCCGAACGCCTGAGCCCGGGCGGGTCTCGAGCGATCGGGGCGCGCCAGACCGGTGCCGCAACGCAAGCGGCGGTCGATTAAACTGACGGTGATGGAAGAAATAGCTTGACAAGAAGGTTTTTCTTTTATACATATCGCCATTTTGCAAATTCGGATAATTGCCCTGGACGAGGAGATCATGCCGACCATCAATCAACTGGTTCGCAAGGCGCGCAAGCGCGTTAAGAAGAAAACCAAGACACCGGCGCTGAAGGGAGCACCCCAGAAGCGCGGTGTGTGCACCCGTGTGTACACGACCACCCCGAAAAAGCCGAACTCGGCCTTGCGCAAGGTGGCGCGTGTGCGCTTGACTACCGGGGTTGAGGTAACCGCCTATATCCCGGGGGTCGGTCACAATCTGCAGGAGCACTCGGTGGTGCTGGTCCGCGGCGGTCGTGTCAAGGACCTGCCCGGCGTCCGGTATCACATCGTCCGCGGAACGCTGGATACCCTGGGGGTCGTGGATCGCCGCCAGGGTCGGTCCAAGTATGGGGCCAAGAAGCCGAAATAGGTCGGGGGGCGCCCGATGGGGCGCTGGTGCACTGAACCGATCCTTTTTCACGCCTGACAGGTCGATCCGCCCAACCCAATCGTACCGGCGCAAGAGCACGGTTTCAAAACGCGAGCAACGGAGCAACGATGCCAAGAAGAAGAGAAGTCCCCGAGCGGAGTGTTCGCCCCGACTCAAAATTCGGCAGCAAGCTGGTGACCAAGTTCATCAACTGCCTGATGCACGACGGAAAGCGCAGCACGGCGGAGGCGCTCGTCTACGAGGCCTTCGGGATCATCGCCGAAAAGACCAAGGAGTCGCCCGTGAAACTGTTCGAGCAGGCGATCGACCACGTGCGCCCCATGATCGAGGTGCGCTCGCGGCGGGTGGGCGGTTCCACCTACCAGGTACCGACTGAAATCCGTTCTTCACGGCGGACGGCCCTGGGGATCCGCTGGTTGATCAGCTACGCTCGGCAGCGTCCGGAAAAGGGTATGGCCAAAAAGCTGGCGTCCGAGTTCATGGATGCCGCCAGCAACCGCGGTGCTACCGTCAAGAAGCGCGAGGACACGCACAAGATGGCCGACGCGAACAAGGCATTTGCCCACTTTCGCTGGTAATATCGGCCCAGCTTTCAAATCACTGGCGCCACTGCTGAGGGCATAAACCTTTCTATGCCCTTTGCATTTTAATAGGAGGACGAACCAATGGCGAAGCAGAAGTTTGAGCGGAAGAAGCCGCACGTGAACGTTGGGACGATTGGGCATATTGACCACGGGAAGACGACGCTGACGGCGGCGATCACGAAGCAGTTGAGTTTGAAGGGGATGGCGAATTACGTTCCGTTCGACCAGATCGACAAGGCGCCCGAGGAGAAGGAGCGCGGGATCACGATCGCGACCGCGCACGTGGAGTACGAGACGGGCAACCGGCACTATGCGCACGTGGACTGTCCGGGTCATGCGGACTACATCAAGAACATGATCACGGGTGCGGCGCAGATGGACGGTGCGATTTTGGTGGTGGGTGCCGACGATGGGCCGATGCCGCAGACGCGGGAGCACATACTTCTGGCGCGTCAGGTCGGTGTGCCGTATATCGTGGTGTTTTTGAACAAGTGCGACATGGTGGACGATCCTGAGTTGATCGAGCTGGTGGAGCTTGAGATGCGGGAGCTGCTGTCCAAGTACGAGTTTCCGGGCGACGACATACCGATCGTGCGGGGCAGCGCGCTGAAGGCGCTGGAGAGCGACGATCCGAAGAGTGCGGAGTCGAAGTGCGTGTTTGATTTGATGGAGGCGGTGGACAGTTACGTGCCGGAGCCGAAGCGTGAGATCGACAAGCCGTTTTTGATGCCGGTGGAGGACGTGTTCAGCATATCGGGTCGTGGGACGGTGGTGACGGGTCGCGTGGAGCGGGGGATCGTGCACGTGGGCGATGATGTGGAGATCGTGGGGATCCGACCGACGCAGAAGACGGTGTGCACGGGCGTGGAGATGTTCCGCAAGCTGCTCGACGAGGGTCGCGCGGGTGACAACGTGGGGGTGTTGCTGCGGGGGACGAAGCGCGACGAGGTGGAGCGGGGACAGGTGGTGAGCAAGCCCGGTTCGATCAAGCCGCACACGAAGTTCAAGGCGGAGGTGTACATTCTGAGCAAGGAGGAGGGGGGCCGGCACACGCCGTTTTTCAACGGGTACCGTCCGCAGTTTTATTTTCGGACGACGGACGTGACGGGCGTGCTGAGTCTGCCTGAGGGGGTGGAGATGGTGATGCCGGGAGACAACGTGGCGATATCGGCAGAGCTGATCACCCCGATCGCGATGGAGAAGGAGCTGCGGTTTGCGATCCGTGAGGGCGGCCGCACAGTGGGGGCCGGCGTGGTCGCCGAGATCATCGAGTAAACAAGGGGAAAAGAGACCCATGATCATGAACACGAAAATACGGATCCGGCTCAAGGCATACGATCACGGCCTGCTGGACCAGTCGGCCACCGACATCGTCGAGACGGCTTCCAAAACCGGGGCCAAAGTGGTCGGACCGATACCGCTGCCGACCCGCATCAACAAATTCACGGTGTTGCGTTCACCGCACGTGGACAAAAAATCCCGTGAGCAGTTTGAAATGCGGACTCACAAGCGGCTGTTGGACATTCTGGAGCCGACCCAGCAGACAGTGGATGCCCTGATGAAACTGGACCTTTCACCGGGTGTGGACGTCGAAATCAAGCTTTAGACCGGCGGCCGAGCGGGGCCGAGTCAGGGTTGCCGCTCGAAGGTTCTCTGCCGGCGTGGGCGGGTCAGTCAGGAAGGGTGAGTTGGGGATATGTGCAAAGGACTGATGGGGAAAAAATTGGGGATGACCGGGTTGTTCTCGCCCGAGGGGCGCTACATCCCGGTGACCGTCATCGAGGCCGGACCCTGCGTGGTGACGCAGATCAAGACCAAGGCCGTCGACGGTTACGATGCGCTGCAGCTCGGTTTCAGCGAGATGAAAGCGCTCAAGGCGACCAAGCCGCGGCAGGGGCACTTCCAGAAGAGCGGGGGGACTTGCTACCGTCACCTGGCGGAGTTTCCCGTGGACAATCCCGCCGATTTCAGCTTGGGCCAGAGTGTGTCGACTGAGATCTTTGCGATCGGCGAGCGGGTGGACGTGTGCGGGACCACCAAGGGTCGGGGGTTCTCGGGCGTCATCAAAAAAGAGGGCTTCAGCGGCGGCCGCGCCACTCACGGCAGCAAATGCCATCGGATCCCCGGGTCGATCGGCTCGAGCGCCTGGCCCTCTCGGGTACACAAAGGCAAAGGCATGCCGGGTCATTACGGGACGGACCGCCAGACGACGCAGAACATCGAAATCGTCGACATCCGGCCGGAAGACAATCTCATTCTGGTCAAGGGCGCTGTTCCGGGGCCTACCTCGGGACTGGTGGCCATCAAGAAACCCAAGATCGTGAAAAAGAAACGCTGACGCGTGTTCATCGACGCGGATTGCCGGCGTGTTCGGTATCAACAGGGAGTGGTGTATATATGGCCGTCTTAGAGGTTCACAGCATCGAAGGCAAACCGGTGGCTCAAATCGAGCTTGCGGATGCGATTTTCAACGTGGAGGTCAAGACCCACGTGCTGCACGAAGTGGTGACCATGCAGCTCGCCAACCGGCGCTCGGCCAACCCCAAGGTGAAGCACCGGGGAGAAGTCGCCGGCAGTACCCGCAAGCTCTACAAACAGAAGGGCACAGGCCGTGCGCGTCGCGGCGATATCAAGTCCCCGCTGTTGAGAGGCGGCGGTGTCATATTCGGTCCGGACGGCCGAAACTACAAATATCTGGTTCCCAAGAAGGTCCGGAAGCTGGCGCTCAAAATGGCGCTCTCCAGCAAGCTTCAGGAGAAGGCCCTCGTCGTGCTCGACGGCTTCGAGCTCGCCGAGATCAAAACCAAACCTTTTGTGGGGGCGCTGAAGGCCCTGAAGCTCAAGAGTGCGCTGATCGTCACCGGTGACCAAAACGAGCATCTGGAACGTTCCGCGCGCAACGTGCCGGCGATCAAGGTGTTGCGCACTGAAGGCTTGAACGTTTACGACGTGCTCAAATATGACGTCCTCGTGCTCGTCCAGCCGGCGGTCAAGGCCATCGAGGAAAGGCTGATCTCATGAAACACTACGATATCATCATCCGGCCGCTGATCACCGAGAAAACCAATCTGCAGAAAGAGCTTTACAACCAGGTTTCCTTCGAGGTGGATCGACGCGCCAACCGCATCGAAATCAGGCGGGCCGTAGAGGATGCCTTCAAGGTTCGCGTCGCTTCCGTGCGCACCATGCAAATGGGGGGCAAGCGCACCCAGCGCGGCCGCATCACGGGAAAACGCCCGGACTGGAAAAAAGCCATCGTACGGCTCGTACCGGGCGAGAGGATCGAATTTTTCGAGGGTGCATAAACATCCAAGGAGCATATGATGGGCATCAAGAAAGTAAAACCGACCTCCCCGGGAAGGCGTTTTCAGACATACCCTTCATTTGAGGAGATCACGAAAAGCACGCCGGAGAAAAGCCTGCTGAAGCCGCTCCGCAAAAGCGGCGGTCGCAACTGCTACGGCCGGGTGACCGCCTGGCACAGGGGCGGCGGGCACAAACGGCACTATCGGGTCATCGACTTCAAGCGGGATAAAATCGGTATCCCCGCCCGCGTCGTTGCCATCGAATACGACCCCAATCGCTCCGCCCGCATCGCCTTGCTGCATTATGTGGATGGCGAGAAGCGCTATATCCTGGCCCCGCTCGAGATGAAGGTCAACGATTTGGTGGAGTCCGGACCGAATGCGGACATCAAGCCCGGAAACAGTCTCCCGTTGCGCAACATACCGCTGGGGACGCAGATCCACAACATCGAGTTGCGCACCGGCCGGGGCGGGCAGATCGTGCGCAGTGCCGGCGGCTACGCCCAACTGATGGCGAAAGAAGACAAATACGCCCTGATCAAGCTGCCCTCCGGCGAAGTGCGCAAGGTGCTCATGGACTGTCGGGCGACCATCGGGCAGGTGGGCAACGTCCAACACGAGAACGTCTCCTACGGCAAGGCCGGACGCAAGCGCTGGCTGGGGAGACGGCCGGTGAACCGCGGCGTTGCCATGAACCCGGTCGACCACCCGATGGGCGGCGGCGAAGGCAAGTCCTCGGGTGGACGCCACCCGACGAGTCCGTGGGGCTGGCCGACCAAGGGGCACAAGACGCGAGGAAAGAAACCGAGCGATCGTTTGATCGTGAAGCGGCGCAAATAGCAGCGCAACGCACGAGGCGAACCGACGCCTTGGAGGGTCGCGCAAACCCGTAGCGCAGCACCTGCTTGAAAACATATTATGGAGACGCTATGGCAAGGTCGTTGAAAAAAGGTCCCTACATCGAAACGAAGCTGATGCAGAAGGTTCAGATCGCCCAGAACACCCGCAACAACCGGGTGATCAAGACCTGGTCGCGAAGGTCCACCATCGTGCCTGAGATGGTTGGGCTGACCTTGGCCGTTCACAACGGCCGAAAATTCATTCCGGTATTCGTTTCCGAGAACATGGTCGGACACAAGCTCGGTGAATTTTCACCGACTCGGACCTTTCACGGTCATTCGGGCGACCGCAAATCCAAGGCCGGTTGATGACGCCGTCTGGATCCGTCCGGGATAAACTGCAGGAGAAGAGGAAACATCCGCAATGGAGTCAAAAGCCGTTTTAAAATACGTGCGCATCTCGTCGTTGAAGGTGCAGAAGGTCTCGGCGGTCGTCAAGGGCAAACCGGTGGAGTCCGCGCTGAACATTCTTAAATTCATGCCCCAGAAGGCCGCGAAGCAGCTTGAGAAGACCATTCGTTCCGCCGTGGCCAATGCGGACCAGAAACCGCAGGTCGATGTCGACCGGCTGGTGGTGCGCAACATCACGGCCGACGACGGCCCGATGTTGAAACGCTGGGGCACGAAGGCGCGCGGCAGGGGTACGCGGATCTTGAAGCCAACTTGCCATATCACCGTAGTATTGTCGGAATAGTCTTCGGTTGAATAAAGGAGGTTTGAGCTTGGGCCAGAAAGTCAACCCGATCGGATTGAGACTGGGCATCATCAAGACCTGGGAGTCCCGGTGGTTCGCCGGCAAGAATTACGCCGGCTATATTCTTGAGGATTACAAGGTTCGCCAATTCATCAAAAAGAAGCTCTTCAATGCCGGGGTCTCCCGGATTGAGATCGAGCGTTCCGCCAAGCGCATCCGACTGAGGATTTTCACCGCCCGGCCCGGTATCGTCATCGGCAAGAAGGGCGCGGAGATCGCCCAGCTCAAGAAGGAAGTCGAGCAGTTGACCACGCTTGAGGTGTTGATCGACATTCAGGAAATCCGCAAGCCTGAAATCGATGCGCAGTTGGTCGCCGAAAACGTGGCCAATCAGCTCGAACGCCGGGTGGCGTTCCGCCGCGCCATGAAGCGTTCCGTCACCTCGGCGCTGCGTTTTGGCGCCCTGGGGATCAAGATCCACTGCTCGGGACGGCTTGGCGGCGCGGAAATTGCGCGCACCGAGTGGTACCGCGAAGGCCGCGTGCCGCTGCACACCTTGCGCGCAGACATTGACTTCGGCTTGGCCGAGGCGCGCACCACCTACGGGGTGGTCGGTGTCAAGGTCATGATTTTCAAGGGAGAGGTCCTCCGCAAGGAAAAGACGACCCCCGCCGAAAAGAGTTAAGCGACAGGAGAAGCGACGATGCTGAGTCCAAAGAAAGTAAAATTTCGCAAGCAAATGAAGGGCCGGATACGGGGGGTGGCCCGGCGCGGAAGTTCTCTGAACTTCGGCGAATTCGGGCTGCAGGCGACCCGCAGCGGGTGGGTGAGCGCCAAGGAGATCGAGGCGGCCCGTATCGCCATGACCCGGCATGTCAAGCGCGGCGGGCGAATCTGGATCCGGGTGTTCCCGGACAAGCCGATTACCAAGAAACCGGCGGAAGTGCGCATGGGCAAAGGCAAGGGCGCACCCGAGGGATGGGTGGCTGTCGTCCGCCCAGGCCGCATCCTCTATGAAATGCAGGGCGTCCCGCGCGCCTTGGCGCTGGAAGCCTTTCGCTTGGCGGCCCATAAATTATCCGTGTCGACCAAATTCGTTGAGAGGAGCGAGGCGTCATGAAAGCCAGCCAAATCCGCGATCTGACGGTCGAGGAGATGCAGCGCAAGGTCTCCGACCTCAAGCAGGAGCTTTTCAATTTGCGGTTTCAGCTTGCGATCGGACAGCTCGAAAACCGTCGTAAGATCAAGCAGAGCAAGCAGGATATCGCCCGGCTGCTGACCGTCATCCGGGAAACAACCGTCAACCCGCAGCAAGCGAAAGCGTAAGTGGTGGCCATGAAAGCACGAGGCATGAAAAGGCAGGTTGTGGGAACCGTTGTCAGCAACAAGATGGACAAGACCGTGGTGGTTGCTGTCGAACGGCTGGTCAAACATCGACTTTACCACAAATACATCAAGCGCCAGACCAAGTATGCCGCTCATGACGAGACCAACAGCTGCCAGATTGGGGACAAGGTGGAGCTCAACGCATCCCGCCCGCTCAGCCGAACCAAACGGTGGCGCGTGAGCAAGATCGTCGAAAAAGCGGCGTAACACCGGAAGGAAAACATATTCATGATACAGGTCGAAACACGATTGAAGGCGGCCGACAATTCCGGGGCGAAGGTGCTCTATTGCATCAAGGTGCTGGGAGGATCACGGCGACGATATGCCACGGTAGGGGATATCATCGTTGTCTCGGTCAAAGAGGCCATCCCGAATGCAAAAGTGAAAAAAGGGGACGTGCTCAAAGCCGTGGTGGTGCGCACCAAGAAAGAAGTTCGTCGTCCGGACGGGTCCTACATCCGTTTTGACGAGAACTCCGCGGTGCTGATCAACCAGGCCCGGGAGCCCATCGGCACACGTATCTTTGGCCCGGTGGCCCGCGAGCTCCGTGCCAAGCGGTTCATGAAAATCATATCCCTGGCGCCCGAAGTTCTGTAAGGGGGCGGGACGGGTCTATCGGCCCGGGTGGAGAGGCGGCGTATGAAGTTCGAGAAATCAGTCATCAAGAAAGATGACAAGGTCAAGGTCATCACCGGCAAGGACAAGGGCAAGATCGGCAAAGTCCTTCAGGTAAACCGGAAAAAAGACCGCATCCTTGTAGAGAACGTTAATATTATCAAGCGCCACACCAGGCCGAACGCCAAGAACCGTCAGGGCGGGATTTTAGAAA
Source organism: uncultured delta proteobacterium (assembly GCA_963716785.1). Lineage (GTDB taxonomy): Bacteria > Desulfobacterota > Desulfobacteria > Desulfobacterales > SpSt-501 > SpSt-501. The sequence goes on from CAVQUW010000008.1 coordinate 138,344, forward strand.
GCGAAGCCCCCGTGCCCCGGTCCAACGTCATGCTGATGTGCAACAAATGCATGGCCGCCACCCGGGTGGATCACAAATTCTCTGGAAGACGGCAAGAAGGTCAGGGCCTGTGCAAAATGTGGTGAGACCATCGATAGCTGATGGCCGCCGGCGGAGGAGCAGCATGTCTCAGTTAAAACAGATCTACGAAAAAGAAGTCGTGCCCAAGCTGATCGAGACCTTCAAGTACCGCAATGTCATGCAGGTGCCCCGGCTGCGCAAGATCGTTCTCAACATGGGATTGGGTGAGGCCATCCAGAACGTCAAGATTCTGGAAACCGCGGCCGAGGAGCTCAAGGCCATCGCCGGGCAGCAACCGGTGATCACCCGTGGGAAGAAGTCCATCGCGGCCTTCAAGCTCAGGGAAGGGATGCCGATCGGCTGCATGGTCACCTTGCGCAGCAAGCGGATGTTTGATTTCCTGCAGAAGCTGGTGAACGTGGCGCTGCCCCGTGTCAGGGACTTCCGGGGGATTTCCGCCAAGGCATTCGACGGACGGGGTAATTACTCTCTCGGCATCAAGGAGCACATCATTTTCCCTGAAATCGATTACGACAAAATTGATAAAATCAAGGGACTTAACATCAGCATCGTGACGACGGCCAAAACCGATGACGAAAGCAGGGAGCTGCTTCGTTTGTTGGGGATGCCTTTCCGCAATTGATTGGTTGCCGGGGCCGTGGTTGGTGCGGTGAACGGCGGCGGGGGATCTGGCGAGGCACGGCGGTAGAGTCGCAAGGAGGATCATTTGGCAAAAAAGTCGCTGAGAATTAAAGCAACGCAAACCCCGAAGTTCAAGGTTCAGGCTTACAACCGTTGTCCGATCTGCGGTCGACCCAGGGCGTTTTTGCGGAAATTCGGCATCTGCCGCATCTGTTTCAGGAGCATGGCCTCCCACGGCAAGCTGCCGGGGGTCATCAAGTCCAGCTGGTAGACGCATAATCATTCTGTCGAGTCCGACCGGGCACGCTCAGTGGCGCCCGGGCGCCGGAAATCGGCAGACAGTTCGACACGAGGAGAAGCGCATGGCAATCACTGATCCAGTCGCCGATATGTTGACCCGCATCCGCAACGGAGCCAAGGCCAAGTTCAGCAGCGTCGATGTGCCGGGTTCCAAGCTGAAGGTGGAGCTGGCAAGGATTCTCAAAGAAGAGGGGTTTGTCAAAAATTACAAATTCCTCAAGGACGGCAAGCAGGGGATTCTGCGCGTCTATCTGAAATACGGTCAAGGCCAGATGAACACCATCTGCACCTTGAAGCGTGTCAGCCGACCCGGGCGCCGGACGTACAAGAAGGGCAAGGATCTCAAACCCGTTCTGAACGGCATGGGAATCTCGATTTTGTCCACATCCCGTGGCGTGATGACCGACAAACAGGCGCGCAAAGAGAATGTCGGCGGTGAGATCCTGTGCACCGTCTATTGATGGCGGCGGGCCAAAATGACCCGACCGATCAGGGGAGCAGTCTATGTCGCGAGTAGGCAAGAAAGCAATTCCGATCCCGGCGAAGACGAAGATTTCGTTCAAGGACCGGGATCTTACCGTTGAAGGCGAGAAAGGCAAACTCAGCCGGTCGATACACCCGGCCGTTGACTTGAGCATCAAGGACGGCGTGATGCAGGTCGAGCCGAGCACCGCCGCGAGAAATTCGGGCGCATTGCAGGGTCTGACGCGCAGTCTGGTCGCGAACATGATCACCGGGGTTTCGGCGGGGTTTCTGCGTGTGCTCGAGATCCACGGGATCGGCTACCGGGCCGAGTTGAAAGGCCAGACGCTCGTGTTTCACCTGGGATACTCAAACCCCAAGGAGTTCGAGCTGCCCGCCGGGATCAGCGCGGTCATCGAGAAAAACACGATCATCAAGTTGTCCGGTATCGACAAGGAAGAACTGGGCCGCACGGCGGCTTCCATCCGCAGCCTCCGGCCGCCGGAGCCCTACAAGGGCAAAGGCATCAAATACGCCGAAGAGCGGATTCAGAAAAAGGCCGGTAAGACCGGCACGAAGTAATCGAGAAGAACGGGGGGCGAGAAGAAAATGGGTACGAACGCCAAGGTGGATGCACGCATGCGGCGTAAACGCCGGATTCGCAAAAAAGTCAAGGGCACCCCGGAACGACCGCGTTTTTCCGTTTTTCGCAGCGCACGACATATCTATGCTCAGATCATCGACGACACCGAAGGCCGTACCCTGGTGTCCGCCAGCAGCATTGAAAAGGAGTTGCCGGGAGTCGAGGCCGGTCAGAAAAAAGTGGACTGGGCCGTTCGGGTGGGCAAACTCGTGGCCGAGCGGGCCAAGGCCAAGGGCATTGCGAAGGTGGTGTTCGACCGCAACGGGTTTTTGTACCACGGCCGTGTCAAGGCGGTTTCGGAAGGCGCTCGGGAAGCCGGGCTGCAGTTTTAATTGAGGGCTCACCGCCGGGTCGGTGGTCCATCGGGGCGAAGGAGGCAAGCCTGTGTACAAGCAGGATAACGAAGATCTTCAGTTGATCGATAAAGTCGTCCACATCAACCGCGTGGCCAAGGTGGTCAAGGGCGGGCGCCGTTTCGGTTTCAGCGCGATCGTCGTGGTCGGCGATGGAAAGGGCTCGGTCGGATTCGGGCTCGGCAAGGCCAACGAAGTCCCCGAGGCCATCCGCAAGGGGGTTGAAAAGGCAAAGAAAAACATGGTTTCCGTCGCCCTGACCGGAGGCACCATCCCCTTTGAAGTCCTTGGGCGATTTGGGGCCGGTAAAGTGATGCTGCGGCCGGCCGCCAAGGGGACGGGCCTGATCGCCGGTGGCGCGGTGCGCGCGGTACTCGAGGCGGTCGGGGTTCAGAACATCCTCACCAAATGCATCGGTTCTCACAACCCGCACAACCTGGTTCGGGCCACCGTGCAGGGGCTGCAGCAACTGCAGAGCCGTCAGCAGGTGGCCACCCGGCGCGGCCTTGGGCTGGAGCAACTGGGGTGATGACGAAGCGCGAAGGCCGTCTCCCGCAACAGCGGCCAAAAGGAAGTGGGTTATGGCAGGAATGTTGAAAGTGACGTTAGTCAAAAGCATGATCGGAAAGCCCGAGAAGCAGCGTCAGGTGCTGCGGGGAATGGGTCTGACCCGAATGAACAAGACGGTCGAGCTCATCGACACGCCCTCCGTTCGAGGGATGGTCCGTAAGGTCTCGCATCTCGTGAAGGCCGAGGAGAAGAAGGTATGAAACTGCATGAGCTGAAACCGGCGGAAAACGCCCGCAAAAAACCCAAACGCGTGGGCCGCGGGGTCGGCTCGGGCTGGGGCAAAACCGCCGGAAGGGGCAACAAGGGCCACAAGGCACGCTCCGGCGGGCAAACCAGCCCAGGATTCGAGGGCGGGCAGATGCCCTTGCAGCGCCGTGTGCCGAAGCGCGGGTTCACCAACATCTTTCGCAAAAAAATCGCGATCGTCAACCTGCGCGATTTGAGCCGATTCGACAGCGGCAGTGTCGTCGACAGTGCGGCCCTGATCCGCAGCGGTCTGGTCAAAGGGCAGTGGGACGGCATCAAGCTGCTCGGCAATGGCGAGATCGCCCATCCCCTGCAGGTGAAGCTGCCCATGGTGAGCGCAGCCGCCAAGGCTAAGATCGAGGCGGCCGGGGGGAAGGTCGAGGGTGACGCATGATCGGCAGCGGTTTTGCCAACATCTTTAAAATCCCGGAGCTGAAACGCCGGGTCTTTTTCAGCCTGGCGCTGCTCATCGTCTATCGCATCGGCGTTCAGGTCCCGGTGCCCGGTGTCGACGGCACGGCGTTGGCGGCGATCTTCGCCACTGCCAAGGGGACGTTGCTCGGGTTGGTCGACATGTTCTCCGGCGGCGCCCTGGAGCGTTTGTCCGTGTTTGCGCTGGGGATCATGCCCTATATCAGCGCCTCCATCATTTTGCAGCTGCTGACGGTGGTGGTTCCCCATCTGGAGCAACTCAAAAAGGAGGGGGAGCAGGGACGCAAGAAAATTACCCAGTACACTCGTTACGGCACCGTCGTGCTGAGCCTCATCCAAGGCTTCGGCATCGCGGTGGGGCTCGAAAGCATGAGTGCTCCCGGCGGCGCCGCGGTGGTGCTGAATCCCGGCTGGGGCTTCCGGCTGCTGACGGTCATCACGCTCACGGCCGGGACGGCCTTCATCATGTGGCTGGGCGAGCAGATCACCGAGCGGGGGATCGGCAACGGGATCTCGCTGATCATCTTCACGGGCATTGTCTGCCGCATGCCGGTCGCCGTCGGCCAGACATTCCAGTTGCTGTCGACGGGTGAAATCGCGCTCTTCCTGGTGCTCCTGCTGGCCGTGCTCATGGTGGCGGTGGTCGCGGTCATTATCTTTGTCGAGCAGGGACAGCGGCGAATCCCGGTGCAATACGCCAAGCGCGTGGTGGGTCGGAGGATGTACGGCGGGCAGAGCACCCACCTGCCGCTCAAGATCAACAGCTCCGGGGTGATACCGCCGATTTTCGCCTCCTCCATCATCATGTTCCCGGCGACCATCGCCAGCTTCATCAATGTGCCCTGGGTGCAAAGCATCGCCGATATGATCCGTCCCGGGCATGCGGCCTACGAACTGCTGTACGTCGGGTTTATTTTCTTCTTTTGCTACTTTTACACCGCGGTGACCTTCAACCCGGCCGATGTGGCCGACAACATGAAGAAGGCCGGCGGGTTCATCCCGGGGATTCGTCCCGGAAAACGCACGGCGGAATATATCGACAAAGTGCTCAATCGCATCACGCTCGGAGGCGCCTGCTACATTTCGATCGTTTGCGTGCTGCCGTCCATTTTGATCAGTCAGTTTAATGTCCCCTTCTACTTCGGCGGCACGGCCTTGTTGATTGTCGTCGGGGTCGCCATCGATACCATTTCCCAGATCGAAAGCCACATGCTCACGCGACACTACGAAGGCTTTCTCAAGGGAAGCACGGGCAGGATGCGGGGGCGTTACTAATCGGGGGACTATAAGACCCCCAAAGCCGTGGGATGTCATCCGGCGCGGAGCGAGTCATGGCGAAAGAGGAAGCAATACGGGTCGAGGGGGTTGTGCTGGAGACTTTGCCGAACGCCATGTTCCGGGTCGAGCTCGAGAACAAGCACCAGGTTCTGGCCCACATTTCCGGAAAAATGCGCATGCATTTCATCAAGATCCTGCCGGGGGACAGGGTGACGTTGGAATTGTCGCCGTATGACCTGACTCGGGGTCGCATCGTATACCGGTCGAAATAGGGTATAAGGAGAAGGGTTCAATGAAAGTCAGGGCATCCGCAAAAAAGATTTGTCCCAAGTGCAAGATCGTGCGGCGCAAAGGGGTTGTCCGCGTGATATGTGAGAATAAACGTCATAAACAGCGACAAGGATAAGGAGGGCTTGCACCTTGGCACGTATATCGGGTGTTGATTTGCCCAGAAACAAACGGATTGAAATCGGACTGACCTACATTTTCGGAATCGGCCGGGCCACCTCGCAAAAGATCCTGACCCAGTTGGACATCGATCCCAGCTTGAAGACGGATGATCTGACGGAGTCCCAGATCAACAGCATCCGCAAGGTCATCGACAGCGAGCTCAAGGTGGAAGGCGAACTGCGCACCGAGGTTTCCATGAGCATCAAGCGTCTGATGGACCTTGGCTGCTACCGGGGCCTGCGCCACCGTAAATCTTTGCCGGTGAGGGGCCAGCGGACCCATACCAACTCGCGCACCCGCAAGGGCCCGCGGCGCGCCACCGTCAAGAAAAAGACTATCGCCAAGAAATGAGCCCGGGCGGGGCCCGACATCGGCCCCGCTCCCATGACATCCAGCACGCGAACACACGGCAGGGAAGCGAGTTATGGCAACCAAGTCTTCGCAGGTCAAAAAGAAAGTCAAACGCAGCGTCGCCAATGGCGTCGTGCATATCCAGTCCACGTTCAACAACACCATCGTGACCATCACGGACGGCATCGGCAACACCGTTGCTTGGTCGAGCGCCGGGGTTCTCGGCTTCAAGGGATCTCGCAAGAGTACGCCGTTTGCAGCTCAGATCGCTGCCGAAGACGCCGCCAAGAAAGCCATTGAAACCGGCATGAAAAACGTGGAGGTCTTCATCAAGGGGCCTGGCCCCGGCCGGGAGTCGGCGCTGCGCGCTTTGCAGAACACCGGCTTCAACGTGACCTCCATCAAGGATGTCACCCCCATTCCCCACAACGGCTGCAGGCCCCCCAAACGCCGGCGCGTGTAAGCGGGGCGAAGCAGGGGGGCGATAGACCGTATATTGATCATTTAAGGGAGGTTGTTTTGGCCAACTACACGGGTTCCGACTGCCGGTTGTGCCGGCGCGAAAACATGAAGCTCTTTCTCAAGGGAGATCGATGCTATTCCGACAAGTGCGCCTTCGACCGGCGTTCGTATCCGCCGGGCCAGCACGGTGAACGGCGGGGGCGCAAGGCCTCCGACTACGGGATCCAGCTGCGGGAAAAGCAGAAGATCAAACGGATCTACGGTCTTTCCGAAAAGCAGTTTCATCTCTTTTTCGAACGCGCCGACAAACAAAAGGGAATCACCGGCACCAACTTGCTGGTCGCGCTTGAGCGACGGCTCGACAACGTGGTGTACCGTCTGGGGTTGGCCAACTCGCGCGCGCAGGCCCGCCAGATGGTCCAGCACAACCATTTCCTCGTCAATGGCAGAAAGGTGAACGTTCCCTCCTTTCTGGTGAAGGCCGGAGACACGGTCGAGGTTCGCGAAAGCAGCAAGAAAATGCAGGCCATCCAGGACAGTTTGGAGGCCGTGGTCCGCCGCGGAATGCCCCAGTGGTTGGACCTGGAAAAAGAAAACCTCAAAGGTAGCGTCAAAGGGCTGCCCGTGCGCGAAGACCTGACGATGCCCATGCAGGAGCAGCTCGTCGTCGAACTTTATTCGAAGTAAAAGGGTCGGCGGCTACGCGTATCATCATGCGTACGGCGGATCGATTGCGCGGCCCGTGCCATTAACCCTTGAGGAAACGAGGAGAACTTAACAATGCCATCTGATGCTTTGATGTTCATGAACTGGCAACGGATGATAAAGCCCGAAAAGGTGCAGGTCACCAGCAACCCGTCCTACGGCAAGTTCGTTTGCGAGCCTCTGGAACGGGGGTTTGGAATCACCATCGGCAATTCCCTGCGCCGGATCATTCTGTCATCTTTGCACGGGGCCGCGATCACCAGTGTCAAGTTCGAAGGGGTCATGCACGAGTTCAGCGTGATTCCCGGCGTTCGCGAAGATGTGTCCGAGATCATCCTGAACCTCAAGGAAGTCCGGTTCAAGGTGGATGATCCCAAGCCGAAGACCGTACGTCTCGATTTCAGCGGCGAAGGGGAAGTCACCGCCGGCCTGATTGTCAGTGAAGACGGCAAGTGCACGGTGCTCAACCCCAAGCACCACATCGCGACAGTCTCCGAAAAAGCCGATCTCAAAATGAGCCTGACCGTCAACGTCGGCAAGGGGTATTCGCTGGCGGAAGCCAACAAGGACGAGGAGGCCCCCATCGGGACGATTCCGATCGATGCCGTTTTCTCCCCGATTCGCAGGGTCAACTACGTGGTCGGCAACGCTCGCGTCGGGCAGCGCACCGACTACGACAAGTTGACGATCGAAGTGTGGACCGACGGCAGCATCGTACCTGAAGACGCCGTGGCCTATGCCGCCAAGATTCTGAAGGAGCAGATGAGCATTTTCATCACTTTCGACGACAGCGCTCATCCCGAGCCCGACAGCAGGTCCGACTCCAAGGAAAAGCCGTCATACAACGAAAATCTTCTGCGAAGTGTCGATGAGCTGGAGCTGTCGGTCCGAAGCGCCAATTGCCTCAAGAATGCCGATATTCACCAAATATGGCAGCTGGTGAGCAAGTCGGAAGCCGAGATGCTGAAGACCAAGAACTTCGGCCGCAAATCCCTGAACGAAATCAAGGAGGTTCTCTCCGAGATGGGCCTTTCCCTGGGGATGAAGCTCGAAGGCTTTTCGCCACCGCAGGAAGACGCAGACAGTGAGGAAGGAGAGTAATCGGTTCTATGAGACATCGCAAGGCCGGCCTCAAACTGGGGCGAAAAACAGCCCATCTGAACGCGTTGTTCCGCAACATGGTAACTTCGCTGTTCAAGTATGATCGCATCCGAACTACGGACACCAAAGCCAAGGAACTGCGCCGCTGGGCGGATCATTTGGTCACCCTCGCCAAGCGCGGGGATCTGCACGCCCGGAGGCAGGCCCTGGCCATCATGCAGGAGCGCGATGTGGTCCAAAAGCTTTTCGAAAAAGCGGCGGGGCAATTCGGAGGCAGTGCCGGAGGGTACACGCGGCTCGTGAAACTCGGGCCGCGTCCCGGTGACGCCGCCCCCATGACGCTGGTGGAGCTTATCGGCGCTGAAGAGGACGGGAAGAAGACTAAGAAAGCCAAGAAAAAGCCGGCCAAGAAGGAAACCGCCGGCAAGAAATCGGGCAAGGCGAAGGAAGGCAAGGCTTCACCGAAGAAAGCGGAAAGCGCCGAAGACAAGCCCAAGCGCGCCGCGCGCAAGAAATCGGTCGAAACGCCGGCACCCGCGGCGGCGGGTGAAGCGGTCCCGGCCGAAAAGCCCGCGCCCGATCAAGCCGCCGAATAAGACAACCGCTCAATTTGCAGGTGGCCGCACCAAGCCCCGACCTTCGCGTCGGGGCTTTTTTTTGGCGCACCCGGTCCTGCCCGCCGGGGACGCTCCCGGAAGACGGCTTGATCCGGACGGCCGTCCACCGGTGGCGCGGACCCGGATGCGCGCCACGCCGCCGCCATTGGCTTGCCAAACGGTCATGTTCCGGCCGGGTGGCTTGACTGAGGGCTCACCCCGGTGGTACGAGGCGGCAACCTGATCCGTCGTCACCCAATCCCCGGACCGGGGGGGACACCGTGCCGCAGTCCAAACTCCTTCCGCTGGCCGCTGCCGTCGAAGCCTTTGTTCCCGAAGAGGGTTCCGTGGCGATCGGTCTCTGCCTGGAAGCCCTGATTCCCTTCGGGGCCGGTCACGAGATCATTCGCCGGAAAAAGCGCGGGCTGACCCTCATCGGTCCCATTTCCGACATGCTTTTCGACCAGATGATCGGGGCGGGGTGCGTCCGTCGGGTCCAGGCGGCCTGGGTGGGGAACGTCATCACCGGGTCCGGGTACAATTTCCGCAGGGCGGTCGAGTCCGCTGCGATCCGGGTCGAGGATCACTCCAATCTGACGATCGCGATGGCGCTCAAAGCCGGCGCCATGGGAGTCCCGTTCATGCCTGTGCGGACTGCCTTGGGCAGCGATCTCTTTCACGCCAATCCGGGCCTGAAAACCCTTGCCTGCCCCTTCAGCGGGGCCCCTCTGGCCGCGGTGGCCGCCATCACGCCGGATGTGGCCATCGTCCACGTCCAGCGTGCGGACGCACACGGCAACGCCCACGTCTGGGGCAACCTCGGGGTGATGCGCGACGCCTGTCTGGCGGCACGACACGTGATCCTCACCGCCGAGCAGATCGTTCCCACCCGCACCATCACCAGCGACCCCAACCGCGTCATGGTACCCGGATTCAAGGTGAGCGCGGTCGTTCACCTTCCCTGGGGCGCCCACCCGGCCCCTGTCCCGGGCCACTACAACCGCGACCACCAGTGCTTTCTCGACTACAGCCGTGAGAGCCGGACCCCGGAGGGTTTCGCAGACTGGCGGCAGCGCTGGGTGGATCCGGTACGATGCCCGGAGGACTACGGGCGTTTGCTGGGCGCAGAACGGCAGGAAGCCCTGAAAATCAAACGGCATCTGTACTCGGAGCCGGTGGATTATGGGTATTAGGGGACAGTGTTAAGTTTTAAGTGTTACGTGTTAAGCAAAGGAGGCGGACCGATCTCAAGACGATAACTCATCAACCGGGGATACTTAAAACTTAAAACGTAAAACTTAACACTATCTTTTATCATGCCCTCCATCACCCCTACCCAGATCATGGTCACCGCGGCGGCGCGCGAGATCGCGGACGGCGAGATCGTTTTCGTCGGCATGCGGCTGCCGCTTCTGGGCTTTCTGCTGGCCAAGAGCACCCACGCCCCGCGGGCGGTCGGCCTCTACGAGCTCGGGGTGGTGCGCGACGCGGCCGCCCCGGAGCCCATCCTGACCATGGGTGACCTGCCCAACCTGCACCGGGCGCTGTGGCTGTCGGACACGGCCGACATGATGGGGCTCCTGCAGAACGGCAGCGTGGATGTCAGCTTCATCGGCGGCGCCCAGATAGACCGTTTCGGGAACCTCAACACCAGCATCATCGGCCGCCGCGGGCAGCCGGTCACACGGCTGCCGGGCAGCGGCGGGGCCTGCGACCTGGCTTGCCTCGCCCGCCGCCACATTATCGTGATGGCACACGAACGGCGCCGCTTTGTCCCGCGCGTGGACTACATCACTTCTCCTGGTTACGGAGAGGGTCCCGGGTGGCGACAGAAATCCGGGCTGACACGCGGCGGGCCGAGCGCCGTAATCACAACGCTCGGGGTTTTTCGATTCGACCCGGACACCTGCGAGATGACCCTGAAGGCGCTGCATCCCGGCGCGAGCGTGGCACAGGTGAGAGAGAACACCGGCTGGCCGGTCAGGGTTTCTCCAGCCCTCGAGCAGACGCCTCTGCCCACGGAGCGGGAGCTGTCCATGATCGCGCGCTTTGACCCAAGGGGGTTCTGGACCGGACCGGCGGACTGAACATGCTTTTTCTCTTGACAAAAATCGGATTAGCTGTTTTATAGCTTATAAACACTCTTTGGCAAATGAATGGAATTTATTAACTAGAATAATTCAAGGAGGCGGCCAATGAAAAAAAGCTCGGCGTTGTTCTTCTTCATTTCGGTGCTTGCTCTCGTAGCGCTTGCAACCGTGCCGGCCCTGGCACAGAAGTCACCCCTGGATGCCTGGAAACCGGCCTTCGACCCTTCCGGCGCCAAGTACAAGCTCGTCGTCTCCAACGTCTCTTCGCCCGCCATCAAGGGCGTCTACGCCGGGTTCGCCATCCGTGACGAGCTCTGGAAGCGTACCAACGGCCAGATCTACTTCGAGTACAAACCCTTCTCCATGTTGGGCGGCGAGGTCGAGGTGCTCAACCAACTGAAGATGGGCGCCATCCAGGGCATGGGCGTCAGCTCGGTCGCTTCTACCAATCTCGGGCCGCGCTTCGGGCTGATCAATTTGCCCTACCTGGTGGACTCCTTCGAAAAACTCGACAAGTTCGCGGCCAACAAGAAGCTCTTCGATCACTTCATGAACGCCATGGAGCACCAGGGGATCATGGGGCTCGACATCACCGGCTACGGCAGCTACGGGTGGGCCTCCAAGGTTCCCGTCAGGACTTACGAGGACGCCAAGAAGGTCAAATTCCGGATCGCCGAAGCCGAGGTCAACAAGCTGATCTACAACTCCTGGGGCATCAACCCGGTGGTCATGCCCTGGCCGGACGTGCCCATGGCCCTCAAGCAGGGCGTGATCGACGGCCTCGACCACACCCCGATGGTGTGCAACATCACCAAGAAGTTCGAGGACGCCAAGTACTTCACTCACGTCAACTACGCCCAGGGGCTGTTCATCTGGATTTTCAACAAGGCCTGGTTCAAGACCCTGCCGGCCGATCTGCAGAAGACCTTCGTGCAGACGGTCAAGGAGGTGTGCGCCGACATCCGCAAGCAGACCAAGGCCCAGGAGGAGCAGGAAATCGCCAAGGCCAAGGCCGCCGGGATCGAGTTCATCAACCTGCCCGCCGCGGACCTGGCCAGCCTGAGAAAAATGGCCGACCCGGTGCACTTCAAGTACTCCAAGGAGATCAACGAACTTTATCCCACCGACACCTACAAGCCCCAGGACTATCTGAAAGAGGTCCAGGACTTTTTGGGGTACAAGCCCTAAAGGCAACCAGTCATCCGGCAATAATGGGGGGGGCGTGCTGCCCCCCTTTATTCATCCGCATTGCGTGCACTCGGGGGATCGACAATGTCCAAACTACTGTCAGCAGCCGACAAGGTGCTCACGTTTTTCGAGGAGTGGACCCTCTTCGTTTCCGTACTGGTCGCGATGGTCGCGTTGTTCTTCAACGTGATCCTGCGCTACGGGTTTTCCTACTCCCTGGCCTGGTCCGAGGAACTGGTCCGGGAGGTGATCGTCTTCACGACCTTCATCGGCTGCAGCGTCGCCGTCAAGAACCGCTCCACCATCCGCATCGACGCGCTCGTGCAGCTGGTGCCGGTGCTGAAGTTCCCGCTCAGCATCTTCAGCTACGTGGTCAACCTGGTGTTTGCGGCGATGATGGTGTACTTCGGCTATCTGCTGTGCGTGCTTCAGGTGGAAAGCAACCAGTCCACCCTGATCCTGCAGATCCCCACGGTGTACCTCTACGCGATCCTGCCCTTGATGGGCGTCATGATGCTGATCCGGGTGCTGATCGTGATGCATGAAGACATTCGGCAGCAGCACGCTCAGGCGCGGGCCTGAACGGGAGTGAACACGAAAACCACTGGAGGATAGAAGGGGTCGGCGCGTTATGGACATCAGTGTGATCATGGTTCTGCTGCTGCTGCTCGGGGGGATGGCGGCCTACGTTCCCGTCTACATGAGCCTTTTTTTCACCGGGGTGCTGGGCTTCGTCTTCTTCGCCCCCGAACCCCAGACGCTGATGCTCGCGCAGAGCTTCTTCAAGAGCATGGACAACTTCGCCCTGGTGGTGGTGCTCTTCTTCATCCTGTGCGGCAACATCATGACCGCGGGCTCCATCGTCGACAAGCTGATCAAGGTGGTCAACACGGTGGTCAGCTGGCTGCCCGGCGGGCTGGGGATGGCCGGCTGCCTGGGCTGCGGGCTCTTCGGGGCGATCTCCGGCTCGACGGTGGCGACCGTGGTGGCCTTGGGCGGGTTCATGATCCCGGCGCTGGTCAAAAACGGCTACCCGATGAAATACGCCGTCGGTCTGATGACCACCGCCCCCAACCTGGGGATCATCATCCCGCCCTCGATCAGCATGATCCTCTACTGCATGATCACCAACGTCTCGCTGCAGGGGCTGTTTCTGACCGGCTTCATCCCGGGGGTGCTCGATCATGCTGCTGGTCTGCCTCTACTCGTATTTCCTGTTCCGCAAGGACGAGCAGATCGTGCGCCTGCCGGTGCCGAGCTTCGCGGAGGTGGTGGCGATTTTCAAGGAGGGCTTCTGGTCGCTGATGCTGCCGGTGATCATCTTCGCGGGCACCTTCTCGGGGGTGTTCACGGCCAACGAGGCGGCCGTGGTGGCCTGCGTGTACGCCTTCATCGTGGAGCTCCTCATCCACCGCACCATGAAGCTTGCCGATGTCAAGAAGGTCGTCGTCGGCTCGGCGGTGACCTCGGCCACGCTCCTGATCATCGTGGCCGGCGCGACCTGCTTCGGCCGCTACCTGACCTTCGAGAACGTGCCCTCCAAGATCGCCGAGGCCGTGGTCAACAACATCCACGACCCCCTCACCTTCCTGCTGGCGATGAACGCCTTCCTGCTGGTGGTGGGCATGTTCATGGACGTGATCTCCGCGACCCTCATCATCGGCCCGGTCCTGATCCCGCTCCTGCCCACCTTCGACATCGATTTCATGCAGTTCGGGCTGATCATGACGGTCAACCTCGCCATCGGCTACTGCACCCCGCCGGTGGGGGTGAGCATGTACATCACCGGCGCGATGGCCAACAAGGACCTCATCTACGTCAGCAAGGCCGTGCTGCCGTTTATCGTCATCCAGATCGCCGTGCTGCTCGTGATGACCTATCTTCCGGACGTGGTGCTGTGGCTGCCCAAGGCGATGGGGTTCTGGGAGGCGATCGACAGCAGCTTCCCGGCGCTGTGACTCGGTGCGGTCGGGCCCAAGATCGTCCGTCCGGCATCGGCAAACACATCCCGCCGGCAGACATGCGCGGTGAATGGTGGAAAACCCCGGCGCCCACCCTTTGGCGGACCGACCGCCGCGGCGTGCCGCGCAAGCAGACGCGCCGCGGCGCCGCGCCGGCACCGCTGCGCCGTTCCGCTCCCCTCGGACCCCGCCATTGGTTCTTGACACGCACGGTCTTTTTCTATAATCCCTGAGGTATACTGTATACCGCTTGGCGCGACGAAATCCGGCGCGAAGGCCGAAAAGGCCTTTACCCCGGATGAAAGATAGGCTAAAAACGCCACGAGAAACCGTTGCCCGACAATTTTACCGGCCCAATTCAGATAAACATCAATTAACCAGGAGGAAGGTGAATGGACTTTAATCTGACCGAAGAGCTCCAGATGCTCAGAGACATGGTGCGCGATTTCGCCACCGAGAAAATTGCCCCGTTTGCCAACGAGTGGGATGAAAAGCATTACTTCCCTTATGAGGAGGCCGTCAAACCCATGGGCGAGCTGGGGCTTTTCGGGACCGTGATCCCGGAGGAATTCGGCGGGTCCGGCATGGGGTGGTTGGCCGCCATGATCGTCACCGAGGAGATTGCCCGGGCCTCGAGCTCCCTGAGGGTCCAGATCAACATGCAGGGGCTGGGGTGCGCCTACACCATTCTGACCTACGGCAGCGACGCGCTCAAGAAAAAATACATCCCCAAGCTGGTCAGCGCCGAGCACGTGGGCGGCTTCGCCATCACCGAACCGGACGCCGGCTCCGACGTCATGGCGCTCAAGTCCACGGCCGAGGACAAGGGGGATTACTGGCTTCTGAACGGATCCAAGACCTGGATTTCAAACGCCAGCGCGGCCGATGTCATGATCTACTACGCCTACACCGATCGCGGCGCCGGTGCCCGGGGGCTGTCGGCGTTCGTGGTGGAGCTCAAGAACTTCAACGGGGTGCGCACCACCGACCTGGACAAAATGGGGTCCCGGTCCTCGCCCACCGGCGAGATCTATCTGACCGACACGAAGGTGCCCAAGGAGAACATCCTCGGCAAACCCGGCGACGGGGCCAAGATCGTCTTCGGCTCGCTCAACCAGACCCGGCTTTCCGCCGCGGCCGGCGGGATCGGTCTGGCCCAGGCCTGCCTGGATGCGGTGA
Organism: uncultured delta proteobacterium; assembly: GCA_963716785.1. Taxonomy (GTDB): domain Bacteria; phylum Desulfobacterota; class Desulfobacteria; order Desulfobacterales; family SpSt-501; genus SpSt-501. The sequence goes on from CAVQUW010000008.1 coordinate 153,413, forward strand.
TCAAGTACGCCATGGAGCGCAAGCAGTTCGGCCAGGCGATCGGCAGTTTCCAGATGAACCAGGACATGGTGGCCCAGATGTCGGCCGAACTCGAAGCGGCGCGCCTCGTGGTCTACAGGGCGGCTTGGGTCAAGGACCAGGGCAACCTCAACAACGGGCTGGACGTGGCCCACGCCAAGTACCTGGCCGGTGAGGTCGCCACCAAGTGCGCCAACTACGCGATGAGGATCCTGGGCGCCTACGGTTACTCCACGGAGTACCCGGTGGCCCGCTTCTTCCGGGACGCCCCGACCTATTCGATGGTCGAGGGGTCGGCCAACATCTGCAAATGGATCATCGCCCAGGACCAGCTGGGAATCCGCAAGGCAAACCGGTAAAATCGGTCGCCGGTCTGCCGGTCAGCCGGTCGCCCGTCGGAAAGGGCATTGCTTTTTCGACGGGAGACCGGCCGACGGGCAGATCGGCGACCCTCATATAACGAAAGGAGTCATGCATGGATATCGTGGTTCTCGTGAAACAAGTGCCTGACACGGAAGCCCTCGTTCAGATCGCCGGAGACGGGGTTTCGATCAAGAAGGACGACATCAAGTGGGTCATGAACCCCTACGATGAACTGGCCGTGGAGGAAGCCCTGCGCATCCGTGAGGCTCAGGGCGGCACGGTGACCATTGTCAGCCTCGGGCCGCAGAAGGCCCAGGAGACCATCCGCACGGCGCTCGCCATGGGGGCGGACAAGGGGTTGCACGTCAACGACCCTCAGGCGGAAGGCAGCGACAGCCTGGCCGTGGCGCGCATCCTCGCGGCGTTGGTCAAGACCATCCCCTTCGATCTGATCATCGCCGGTCAGCGCGGCGTGGATGAAGACAACTACCAGGTGGGGTCGGCAGTGGCCGAGTTTTTGGGCATCCCCCACATCGCATTGGTCGCCAAGGCCGAGCTTCAGGACGGAAAGCTCCGCTGCCACCGCACCATTGAAGGCGGCACCGTGGTCATCGAGACCGCTCTCCCGGCCCTGTTTACGACCCAGCGCGGTCTGAACGAACCCCGCTATGCGTCGCTGCCCGGGATCATGAAGGCCAAGAAGAAGCCGCTTGAGGTAAAAACCCTCGCGGATCTGGGCATCGACCCGGCAACGGTCGGGGCCGCCAACCGCAAGGTGGTGGTCAAGGCGCTCAGGCTGCCGCCGGAGCGCCAGGCGGTTCGGATGATCACGGCCGACACCCCCGAGGCGGTGGCCGCGGAGGTGGTGCGGGTCCTGCACGAAGAGGCCAAGCTGATTTAATCAACAGCCTGACAAGAAGGAGATGGATATGGCACAAGGTGTTGTCGCAATTACCGAACAGCGGGATGGTGCGTTTCGCAAAGTGTCCTACGAGGTGGTGAGCGAAGGCCGGCGCCTGGCAGACGGTCTCGCCGCTCCGTTGACGGCGGTGGTGTTGGGAGCGGGGGTCGAGGCGCTGGGCGGGGAAATTGCGGCCTACGGGCCGGACAAGGTGGTGGTTCTGGACGACCCCGCCCTGGCGGATTACCGGACGGACGCGTACACCAACGTTCTGGCGCAGACCCTCGGGACGCTCGACCCGGCAGTGGTCATCCTGGGCGCCTCGGCCCAGGGCAAGGATCTGGCCGCAAGGCTGGCCGCGCGGCTTGGGGTGGGGCTTGCGGTGGATTGCACGGCGCTCACGCTCAAGGACGGGACCCTCACCTGCACCCGCCCGATGTTCGGCGGGAAGATCCTGGCCGACGTTGAGGTCAAAAGCGTTCCGCAGATCGTCGCCGTGCGGCCGAACGTCATGAACATCGCCCAAGGCTCGAAAAACGCCGCCGTAGAGAAGCCCGCGGTTGAGCTGGGTGAGGTGAAGACGGCGGTCGTCGAGAAGAAGATGGAGACCGGCAGCAAGGTCGAGTTGACCGAGGCGGATGTCATCGTGTCGGGCGGTCGCGGCACGGCCGGGAATTTTCAACCGGTCGACGAGTTGGCGGCAGCCCTGGGCGGCGCCGTCGGGGCCTCGCGTTCAGCGGTCGACGAGGGCTGGCGCAAGCATGGCGACCAGGTCGGACAGACCGGCAAGGTGGTCTCGCCCACCTTGTACATCGCCTGCGGGATCTCGGGCGCCATTCAGCATCTGGCGGGCATGTCCACCTCGAAGCTGATCGTGGCGATCAACAAGGACCCGGAGGCTCCCATATTTTCCAAGGCGGACATCGGCGTCGTCGGCGACATGTTTCAGATTCTGCCGGCGATGACCGCGGCGGTAAAAAAAATCAAATCATGACGGCCATCCGCAGTGCCGGCACGAGTGAATGAGGAGATGAGCGTGGAACGAGAACAGCTGGAATTCGACGTGCTTTTCGTGGGCGGCGGCCCGGCCAACCTGGCCGGGGCCATTCACCTGAAGCAATTGGCGCAGCAGAAGGGGGCGGAGCTTGAAGTCTGCCTGATCGAGAAGGCGGAGGTGATCGGCGCCCACGCCCTGAGCGGGGCTGTCCTGGACCTCAAGGCCCTCAAGGAGCTGATCCCCGATTACCTCGCCAAGGGCTGCCCCATCGAGGAGACGGACCTGCGGGACGGGATCTTCTACCTGACGCCCACCGGCCAGATCCGGGTGCCTTACACACCCGGCTACATGCACAACACGGGCTGCGCCGTGATCAGCCTCTCGAAGTTCTGCGCCTGGCTGGGGACTTTGGCGGAGGAGCTCGGGGTGAACATCTTCCCGGGCTTCACCGGCACCGAGGCGCTCTACGACGAGACCGGGACACGCGTCATCGGCGTGCGCACCGGTGACAAGGGGATCAACAAGGAGGGCAAGCCCAAGGGCAATTTCGAGCCCGGGGTGGACCTCCTGGCCAAGGTGACCGTCCTCGGCGAGGGCCCCAAGGGCAGCCTCATCCGGGAGATCGGGAAAAAGCTCGACATCTTCAGCGGCAAGATGCCCCAGGTGTTCGAGACGGCCGTCAAGGAAGTCATCGAATTAGCGGAAGGGAGCCCCTTCTCGACCTCGCCCTTCACGGTGCTGCACACCTTCGGCTACCCTCTCGGGCTCGACACCAAGGGGGGTGGATTCGTCTACCGGATGAAGGACAACCGCGTGGCGCTCGGTCTGGTCGTAGGGCTGGATTACGAGGACCCCATGCTCGAGCCCTACCAGGAGTTCCTGCGCTTTAAAAAACACCCCCTGGTGGCCGACATCATCCGCGGCGGCAAAGTGCTCCAGCAGGGCGCTAAAACCCTCTCCGCGGGCGGCTACTACACCGTTCCGCGGCTGACGGTCGACGGCGCGCTGTTCGTGGGCGACAGCGCCTCGATGCTGAACGTCCAGCGTTTGAAAGGCATCCACACGGCCATGAAGTCCGGGATGCTGGCGGCCGAGACCATCCTGGCGGCCGTCGAGAAGGGGGACTTCTCCGCCGGGGCGCTTGGCGCCTACGCCGAAAAGCTCGAGGCGAGCTGGGTCTGGCAGGAGCTTCACCAGGCGCGCAATTTCGGCCAGGCCCTGTCGCAGAAGGGCGTCGGCAAGTTCATCACCCTCGGTGCCCAGTACCTGAGCGGGGGGCGGGGGTTCGTCGACCCGCTCAAGATCGCCGATGATGCCGGCACCATGGCCGCCGGCCATCTGCGGGCGCCGACCGCGGTGTCCGAGCTCGACAACAAGCTCTACCTCGACAAACTCACCGGGGTCTATCTCTCGGGCACCAAGCACGAAGAGGATCAGCCCTGTCACCTGCTGATCCCCGACCCGGAGATCTGCGTCGGCCGCTGCTGGGATGATTACCGCAGCCCTTGCACCCGGTTTTGCCCCGGGCAGGTCTACGAGATGGAGCAGGATGAAAACGGCAGGCCGCGCATGAAGCTCAACCCGTCGAACTGCCTGCACTGCAAGACCTGCGAGATCAAAGACCCGTTCAAGAACATCATCTGGACCTGTCCGGAAGGCGGGGGCGGGCCGAACTACTCGATTGTCTGAGAGGCTTCGGTTCATGGACTGAACCGCAATGGCGAGCGCAACCCCCGCAGCGTGCTGCCGGGGTTGCGAGCGAACCAGAAATGGCCGCATTCCCTGCGGTCGAAGTCACCCGGGCGGTTTGCGTCAGGGGTCTTCAACCGCCTGGCGGTCATCGGATCGGGAGTATCATGGCGGACAAAGACCTCGTTGAGAAAACCAGAAAAACAGCGGAGCTCTATTTCAAGGGCGTGGCGGACGAGCGGCCCTTCGATTTGTGGAAGTCCTTCGACAAGGAGCTGGCCAAGGATCTCTCCCTGTTCATCACGGGGCGGATGTACGCCCGGGAGAAGATCCCCCACACCACGCGGCAACTCGTCACGGTGGCCAGCCTCACGGTGCTCGCACGGCAGGAGGAACTGAAGCTGCACATCCACGCCGCGCTGAACGTGGGCTGCACGCCGGCGGAAATCGCGGAAGTGATATTCCAGACGTCCGTTTACGGTGGTGTGCCGGCGACGAACCAGGCGCTGAAAACACTGCGCTCGGTTCTGATCGAAAAAGGCCTCTGGAGCGAGTGAGTTTCGACCCCTGAGGGGCACTGGCCCCTCAGGCGTCAAGCCCCATCATCTCCCCGATTTTACGGTGGGTCCAGGGGAAGACGGAATCACGGCGGGCGATGCGGTCCCAGTTCCGGCGCAAGTCGTCGAGATTGTCCCGGCGCCACATGGCCCCCATCCACAAACCGATGAAATCGGCAAAGCGGCCGATGGCCTGACCGCCCACCACCAGCCCCTCCTTGACGACGACGCGCAGGTAATCCTCGCCCGCCTCGCGCTCGATGATCTCCAACTGCCCCAACTCGCACTGGGTCGCGCGCGTGGTCTTGCCGAAGGTGGCGGCGTGCGTGTCGAAGAAGTGGGCCCGGGCGAAGGCCCAGGCGCCCAGGTAATCGGCCGGCTGCCCCAGCGCGTGGCGGGCGACCACCCGGGCCTGCTCGATGGCGTTGTGCTTGAGTTGGAACATGGCGTCCTCGCCCGTGCAGGCATCCACCGTTTCCACGCAGTCGCCGCAGGCGTAGATGTCCGGGACGCTGGTCTGCATGTGGCGGTTCACCCGGATCCCACGCCCTACCTCGATGCCGGCGGTCTGGGCCAAGGCCTTTCCCGGCACCACCCCGGTGGCGATCACCACCGTGTCGCAGGCGATTCGCCGCCGGTCCGTCACCACCGCCGACACCGCCTGATCACCCTCGATGCGCAGCACCTTTTCCGAGGTCAGGACCGTGAAGCCCTGTGCCCCCAGGCGCTGCTCCAGACGCCGGGAGGTTTCGGGGTCGAAGAGCGCCGGGAGGATCCAGTCGAGCAGTTCGATGATGGTGACCGCGTAGCCCCTTTTCTTGAGGGCTTCGGCGGCTTCGATCCCGATCGCGCCGGAACCGATCACGACGGCCGCCCGGCCCTGATGGCGATCGAGCCGGTCGGCTTGCGCCAGTTGCTTGCAGCTGTGCACCCCTTTTTTGTCGATGCCTTCGATGGGCGGGATGAACAGGCTCCCGCCATGCGCCAGCACCAGGCGGTCGTAGCCGAACTGCGTTCCGGCCTCGGTGCGGACGACCCTGGCCTCGGGGTCGATGGCGGCCGCGGGCTGCTCGAGCGCGAGCTGGATGCGCTGGCTGCGGTAGTCGTCCCAGGAGCGGCGGAACACGGTCCGGCGCGGGACTTCCCCACCGAGGAAATAGGGCAGGGAGCAGGGGTCGTATTCCGGGCAGTTCTCCGCGGCGAGGATGGTGATGTTCCAGTCGGCCCGCGCCCGTCGCACGGAAGAGGCGACCTGGTTTCCGGCGATGCCGTTGCCCACGATCAGGAGGTTCATGGTGTCGCTCTCTCCGAAGGGCGGAGCGGGGCCATCGTTTTCAGAGGATGACCTCCTCCGGGCAAAGGCCCCAAGAGGGTTCAAGGGGTCGAGGGGCCAAGGGTTCAAGGGAACGGAATGCAGAAGCGCAGCGGCTGATCCAAGCGACCGCCTCCGGCGGCAGTATTTCGCCGGCGCGCGGTTCACTCTTTTTTCCGAGGCTGGTACGCCGTTTTGAGCTGTGCGGCCCGCTCCCGGGTTTTCGGTGCCGCGCAGCGGCCGACGTCGACGGTCTGCAACGCGCCCTGATCGCGGCACGCCTTGACGCACCAGGGGTCGCTTCCCGCGTCGGCGCAGCGGTCGCAGGTCATGGTTTTACCGGTGTCCGGGTTGACCACCGGCCCGTGCATGGGGCAGATGTACAGGCAGGCGCGACAGCCGATGCAGCGATCCTCTTCGGTCTCGACGGCCCCGTCCGCCCGGCGCAGGCGGGCGTTCATCGGGCAGGCATCGATGCAAGGGGCCGTTTCGCAAGCCTGGCACAACACCGGGACATAGGTCTCGCCGCGGCCGAAATCCAGCACTTGGATCCGGGAATGCCGCGGGCTCAAGCGCCCGTGGTGCATCATCGCGCAGGCAAGCTGGCAGAGACGGCAGCCGTTGCATTTTTCGGGGTCGATGGTGATGGCGCTTTTCTTCGCGGACGACATGTCGATTCCTGTTTGGCTATAATGTAGCTGCAATTGATCCCCAATACCATTTTCGATTCACCAGATAAAGCGAATTTTTTTATTGACCCCGGAGGGTGCTCCCGGTAGATTCGGGTTAAGCTGCGGGCGGGTCCCTTCACGCCTGCGGCTCGGAGCGGTGGACGGGCTCATCTCATCACTCGATCTGGTACCTTTGTCTCGGGAAAAAGCCGGCTTCGAGAAATCGCTCCGATACCGTTGGGTCTTTTATGAGGGTCATGCCCGACGGTGGTGTCCGCGTCCATTTCCACCGCCTCTGCCCCGTTGTCGAATGAGGCCGATGAGGCGGTCTTTCATTTCAGCGCTCCACCGGCCACCGTTTGCCGTCTGAGATCGCGCACACCCGGCTGATGCTTCGGCCGGATCACAAGGAGACGGAAATATGAAGCTCAAACAGATCGTGGTGTCCATCGAAAACGCCCCCGGCCGGCTGTACGAAGTGACCGAGGCATTAGGCAAGGCGGGGATCAACCTGCGGGCACTGAACCTTGTCGACACAGGCGCTTTCGGACAGCTGAGACTCTTGGTGTCCGACGTTGCCGCGGCCCGGCGCGTGCTCATGGAACTTCAGATCCCGGCCTATGTGAATGACGTCGTTGCGGTGGAAATCGAGGACAAACCCGGCAGCCTCGCGCGTCTGCTCAAACCCCTCACCAAAGCCAATGTCAGCGTGGTGTTCATGTATGCCTTCATCGGTATTTCGGCCGGTTCGGGCAAGGCGGTCATGGTCTTCCGGTTCAGCGACAACGACAAGGCGATCGAGCTGCTTCTCTCCGACGGCGTGCACCTGCTCGACGCCGAACGCTTCGGGATTCTGGAGACCGAGATCTGAGCGCCTGGAGCCCTGTTTTCGAGGCATCGACGCTTAAAACCCGCGATCGACCCCGAACGCCCGATGGACCGCAAGGAGCTGCAATGGCTTCCAGGAAACCCGGAAAAAACCCTCTGCGCCCGGTCTCCGCCCCGGCGGCCGATCCGCCCGTCGACTGCCCGCCGGCCTCCGCGAGCCTGCAGGAGGAGCGCTACCGGGCCCTGATCGAGGACGTCGCCGACGGCTTCTACGAGGTCGATCTCAGCGGAAACTTCCGGTTTTTCAATGACGCGCTGTGCCGGATCTTCGGGTATCCGCGTCACGAGATCCAGGACCGGAACTACCGCGACTTCATGGACGAACCACACGCCCGGGCCGCTTTTGAGGCCTTCAACCGGATCTTCCGCGAGGGCGGCAGCGTGGCGGACATTCCCTGGGAGATTGTCCGCAAGGACGGGGCGAGGCGTTTCCTGGAAGTCTCCGCCAAGCAGATCTGCGACAGCAGCGGCAGGAAGACCGGCTTCCGGGGGATCACCCGGGACATCACCGACCGGCATCTGGCGCAGCAGTCGCTCGAGGAGTCACGAGAGTGCGCCCTGGAGCTGTCCGAAGTCAGCCGCCAGGCCGAGCGGCGCTACCGCGCCTTCCTCGATTTTTTGCCCGACCCCGTGTTCGTCTTCAATCTGGACAGCACCGTCTCCTATCTCAACCCCGCTTTCGAGAAGGTGTTCGGCTGGACGCTCGCCGAGATGCAGGGGAAGATCATCCCCTTCGTTCCCGAGGAGCTCAAGGCGCAGACCCGCGCCGGCATCGAGCGGTTGTTCCGGCAAAAGCTGATCCACAATTTCGAGACCAAGCGCCTGACCCGCGACGGCCGTCTGCTGGACATCGTCATCGACGGCGCCATCTTTTACGACAGCGCCAACCGACCGGCCGGCCAGGTCATCACCCTGCGGGATGTCACCCTGGAGAAGCGCACCGCGCGCATCAACCAGGCCCTGTTCCGGATCTCGCGGGCCCTCTACCGGTTCCGCACGCTCGACGCGCGCCTGGAGCTGATCACACGCGAGGTCCGTGAGCTTCTGGACGCCGAGGGGGCGATGGTCATTTTAGTCGACGAGAAGACCCGGGAATTCTTCTTCCGGGAGGCCGTCTTCGACGACTCCGAGACGGGCAAGCGGATGAAGGAGGTTCGGTTTCCGCTCGAAAAGGGGGTGGCGGGCGAGGTCTATCGCACCGGGGCGCCACAGGTCGTCCACGACACCTCCCAAAGCCCTTTGTTTTTCGTCAAAGTCGACGAGATGGTCGGCTTCCAGACCCGCAGCGTGCTGGAGGTGCCCGTGGTCGCCCAAGGGCGCATGATCGGCGTGCTCTGCGCGGTGAACAAAAAGGAGGGCCGGTTCAACTCCGATGACGTCGACCTGCTCGCCACCCTCGCCAACATCGTGGCGTTGCCGATTGAAAACGCCGGCATCAACGAGGAGCTCGAACGCTCCTATGCGGAAGTCCAGCGCCTCAACCGCGCCAAGGACCGGGTGATCCATCACCTCTCGCATGAACTGCGAACGCCCCTGTCGGTGTTGGCGGCCTCCCTGAACCTGTTTGCCAAGCAGCTTGGCCGACTGGGGGATGACCGCCGCTGGGCGGGCGCCATGGACCGGGCCCAGCGGAACCTCCAGCGGGTCCTGGACATGCAGTACAAAATCGAGGACATGCTCCAGTCGAAAGAGGTCGACACCCGGCGGATGCTCTCCGTTCTGCTGGACCAGTGCTCGGACGAGCTGGAGGCGCTGGCGGCCGATGAGTTCGGTGAGGACAGCGTGACCGAACGGATTCGGCGCCGGATCGACTGGCTGTTCGGACCGCGGGAGGCCAAGGCCGAGCGGATCAACCTGTCGCGGTTCGTGGAGGAGTATCTGAAGCTTCTGCGGCCGAAATTCGCGCACCGCGGGGTCCGGCTGGAGACGGAGCTGGCCGAAACCGACCCGGTCTGGGTGCCGGCGGATGTTCTCGGCAAGGTCATCGAAGGACTCGTGCGCAATGCCGTCGAAAACACGCCCGAAGGGGGCGACATCGTCGTTTCCGTGCGCAACGGGAAGACAGGCCCCGAACTGGAAGTCCGGGACACCGGCACCGGTATCGCCGAAGAAACCCAGCGCCTCATTTTGGATCATTTTTTCACGGCCTACGAACCGCTGCAGTATTCCACGCGCCGACCGTACGATTTCAAGGCGGGCGGCAAGGGGTTCGACTTGCTGCGCATGCAGATTTTCGCCGAACGCTACCGGTTCCGGATCGAAATCGACTCGACCCGCTGCCCGTTGATATCCGCCGAGACGGACGAGTGCCCCGGCGGCCGGGCGGAGTGCCTGCGCCTTGCTGAACCGGCGGAGTGCCGCGAATCGGGCGGCACGACGGTAACGGTGCGGTTCCAGCCGGCCGCGGAGGAAGCAGATTCAGGTCGGGGCCAATGAAGCGGGCCAAGCAGGGGGAAACATGAACGAGAGCAATGAAAAAGGGCGAGACATTCAGCCGGTCTCACCCGCGCCGGGCGGTTTTTTCCAGGAAATCAGCATCGAGTTCCTGATCCACGAGCTCAAGGACCCTGTGTCCGTCATCGAGGCCGGTCTGCGCAATCTGATTGAACGTGAAGACAAGTTCGGGCCGTTGACCGAGAAGCAGGCCAACACCCTCAAGCGCAGCCTGCGCGGCACCCGCAAGGCCTGGGGGCTGCTCAACGATCTGCTCGAGATCGGCCGCTCCCAGTCGGGCTGTCTGGTGTGCAGCCGGTTCCAGCCGCTTGCCGCGGTGCGCCAGGCGCTCAAGGACGCGCTCGAGACGGTGACGGGCCCGGCCGCCGAGGAGATCGGCACCTACCAGCTGGAAGGCGAGCTCGTCAAGCTGCTGGCCCGGCACGGCATCTTTGTCGAGGTGGCTGCCGGTGCGGCCGAATCCGAGATGTTTCAGGATGAGACCAAATTCCGGCTGATCGCCGGGAACCTGTTCAAGAACGCGCTTCACCACCGCAAGAAGCGCATGGACGTCCACATCGCGCTGGAAACCGACCGATTCGTCCTCTCGGTCACGGACGACGGGGCGGGGATCGACCCGGAGCATCACGAGCTCATCTTCAAGCGCTATACCCAGCTCAAGGAATGCGCCTTCATCGAGCGCCGCGGGCACGGGTTGGGCCTCGCCGGGGCCCTGATCCTGACCCGGTCCCTGGGCGGGGACATCCGTTTGACCAGCCGCAAGGGGGAGGGGGCCACTTTCCGCCTGATCCTGCCGCTCAAGTTCAATCCGGATCGCGACGAGGGTCCGGGGACCGTGACGATCGCATCCCTTTAGAGGCGGACCGCAAACCACAAGGAGAACGCAGATGGCAGAAACGCAATCCTACATCAGAGGCAAGCACATCCTGGCGGTTGACGATGAAGAAGACATTCTCGAGACGATCGAAGACATCCTGGAGGAGGCCCGCATCGACCGGGCGACCGATTACGATACGGCTTCGCGCAAGATCCGGGAAAACCGGTACGACCTTGCCATTCTCGACATCATGGGGGTCAACGGCCTGAAGCTGCTCGAGGAGACCGTGGCCAAGGGGATCCCCACGGTGATGCTGACGGCCCACGCCATCAGCCCCCAGACCCTCATGGAGTCCATCCGCAAGGGGGCCATCTCCTACCTGCCCAAGGAGACCCTGGCGGAGATCGACGTCCTTCTGAACACGCTGCTGCAGGCCTACGAGCGCGGGGAGCCGCCGTGGAAGCTCCTGTTCGAAAAGCTCGGCGGTTATTTCGACAAGCGTTTCGGCCCCGACTGGCAGGCGGTCGATCCGGAGTTCTGGTCCGAGTTCAGCCGCAACAACCAGGTCGGCAAGGGCATCCAGGAGCGGATCAAGCACGATCCCCGCATCCGGGACAAGGGGATATGAACCGCTTCTAAAGAAAAGGGATGGGCTTGCCGGTGCGGTAGGCCAGCGCCTGGCAGACGGCGATGAGCCCCCCGTCCCGGTCGTGGACCTTGATCTCGTAGGTGGCCGTGCGTTTGGTCTGGGCCGTGCGCCGGGCCTCGGCCCGCATCCGCGCACCGGGCCGGGGGCTCGAAATGTAGGTGACGTTGACGTTGAGGGCCACGGCCACGGTGCCGTCCGTCTGCCCGGCGGTCTCGAAGGCCTCGTCGATCAGCCCGAAGAGCGCCCCGCCGTGGGCGCGGGCGTAGATGTTGTCCTGCCGGGCCGGGTCGTAGGTCATCTCCACCGCCGAAAAGCCGTCGGAGAGCTCAACCAGCTCGACCCCCAGTGTCCGCGCGAACGGCTCCCCCGCCACCGCATTCTCGATCGCCGTTTTGACCCGCTGTTCCATGACCGGCCTTATAGCAGAACACCGGGGCGGCGGCAATCCCGGTCTTGACCCCAGGCCCCTATTCAGAACTGCCTGTCAATTCGGAGAGAAATTCCTATCCCGGCCACAGCCCCATACGGGTCAGCCCATCCTTGAAGAGCGTCAGCGCATAGACGATCAGCAGCAAGCCCAGGGTGCGCATGATCCAGAGGTAGGCCCTGCTTTTCAGAAAGGTGCGCGATCCGTCGACGATTTTGGCCAGCAGGGCCTTGGCGCCCACGATGCTGAGAAAGAAGGACCCCAGGAAGGCCGCCGCATGGGTCCAGGACGTCTCAAGCGCCAACCAGATCGTCGGCGTGCCGACGCTCACCCAGAAGACATAGGGGTTGGGATTGAGCAGGTTGGCGGCGATGCCCTTGCGAACGGAGTGCGGCACGACGTCTCCGCCATCGATCTCCACCCCACGGGTTCGGATACTGCCGCATCCCAGCCACAGCAGAAAGAGGCCGCCGGCCACCGAAACGGCGCCGAACACCTGCGGGTATCGCAAGACGCGGTCGAGGACCAGCATGAGCAGCAGGATGATGGGGATGTCCGTCAGGAGGGGTGCGACCGACACTTGGATCCCCGATTTCAGCCCGTGCCGGAGGGTTTCGGCGATCACCAGGACAGTCAGCGGCCCGGGTGAAAAACCGGCGGTGATGCCTAAAAGAACGCCTTTGCCCAAAAAGTCGAAGAACTGAAGGTCCATGGCGCAGCGAACTCCACCGGCCGGTTTACCCCAGCGCCACGTCCAGGGTCATCATCACGGCAAACCCCAGCATGGCGCCCACCGTGCCGAAATCGCTGTGCCGGTCCTCGCGGGCCGTGGGGATCAGTTCCTCGACCACGACGTAGATCATCGCGCCGGCGGCAAAGGCGAGCGCATAGGGCAGCAGAGGCTTCATCAGGATCACCGCGGCCGCGCCGGCCACGCCGGCAAAGCGGCTCGACGATCCCGGACATCTGCCCGTACCAGAAGCTTTTCAAGTCGGGAAAGGCCCTCCCGACGCAGGGGTACCGACACCGCGGCCCCTTCGGGGAAATTCTGAATCCCGATCCCGAGGGCCAGGGCCATGGCGCCCGGCCAGCGAGGCGGTAGGCATGTCGGCGGCCAGGGCCCCGAAGGCGACGCCGACGGCCAGCCCCTCGGGGATGTTGTGGATGGTGATGGCGAGCACCAGAAGGACGCTGCGTCGCCAGCCGGTGGGGATGCCCTCGGCCTGCTCGCGCGGCAGCCCCAGGTGCAGGTGGGGCAGGAGCCGGTCGACCAGCCAGATGAAAAAGCCGCCGGCCAGAAACCCTAAAGTGGCCGGGACCCACGAGGTTTGGCCCGACTCTTCGGCCATTGCGATGGCAGGGGCCAGCAGGGACCAGTAACTGGCGGCGATCATGACGCCGGAGGCAAAGCCGAGCATGCCGTCGAGCACCCGGCGATTGATGGATTTGAAGAAAAAGACGAGTCCGGCACCCAGGGCCGTCAGAAACCAGGTGAACAGGGTGGCGCAGAGCGCTTGGGCGATCGGGCTCAAGGAGGTGAACCACGTGATGAGCATCGCGTTTTCTCCTGAAGGCGCGGGTCGAAGTGATGCCGATGGATCGCCGGCGTCTCGGGTGAATCGGCTGTATCAACGGTCTCGAAATTGAATGGACACGTTCGTAACATCTCCCCTGCCCTTCCTTGCCAAAGTGGGGTGACCCCTTCCTTTGGTAAATGGGGGTCAGGAGGGATTTTCGGAGTGCGTCTTGATGATCATGAAGCCATTGATGAGATCCCCGCGGGGGTTCAGCGGACGGCCGATCCCAAGCGCCCGACGGCGGTCCCGGTTTTAGGCCAGTCCCGGATTATCTGAAGGATTTCCCGGACCCAGGCACATTCGCACAACACGAAACAACGGTCTAGATCATCCCGGCGCAGGCAGTGCCCCTGGCAGGCCTCGGAGCCGGTCTGGCGCTTGGTGTACACGGGGCCGTCGTAGAGGTCTTCGAGGGATTCGGCCCGTATGGCCAGGGTCGTGCCGCAGGGGTGATGGTTGAAGAGCAGCAGCCCGAGCCGGAGGTCCAGGAAGTCCACCTGGTAGCCTACCAATTCCAATCCGGGGTCTGCCAGAAATTGGTTTCTGCAGGGCCATCTCGTGCCGCAGTGCGGGCAGTCCTTGAACACGTCCATGAAGTTTCCGTTCCCAATGCCGACTGCGGCCGGATTTCTAAGATTGCTTTTTCTTGGCGTGGAGCAGGTCGCGGCCGTCTTTTTTGCCTTTGCCCAGCAGGGGAGAGCGCATTTTTTCGACCAACTCCCGGTTCAGGTCGTCCTTGAACCCGAAGGGTAAAACGGAAAAGATGTCTGCGAGACGCTCTTCCCAGCGGCTCATGATGCCGGCGGGGGTCGCGGTTTCCCAGCCCAGCATCGAAAAAAGCTCGTTGCGGATTTTTTTGCGGAATTGGATCTTCTGCTGTCGGTCGATCCGCTGGGATCGATTCAACGCTTCCTCGAACAAGTCGTTGAGCGCCTTGATGTCGGAATCCTTAAGCTTCATGGCGATGCATGCGATCCGTGGTGGTTGAATGCGGTCATTTTCCGTTGTTCAGAAGGCGATGCCACGACAATAATATCATAGAACCCGGTCGTTTCAAGGAGAAACATAAAAGACGGCCGCGTCCATTGCGCCAAATGGCAGCCGGGGTGGATGGATGACGGTTGAACGAGCCCATCAGCGCGCGCTGCAATAAGGATGGTGGCGGCTCATGGGAAATGGCGCCAGGCGAGCCTGATTCGAAACCGTCGGCCCGTGAGCACGGCGAGACTGTCCGCGGTCACCCCGACGGCCATGTTCTCGGATGACGGCGCTTGCCGGACCCCGACAGGCGCCGTCGCCTGCGATCAGGACTTCGGCTCCGGCGTCGCCCGGTTTTCGATCTTGGCGAAATAGGTGCGAAAATACTCCTTGACGGCCATGGCCGCATAGGCGGCCGCGCGCGTCCCGATGTAGTCCTCGTGGGCCACCACCACCGAGAAAACGATGCTGCCGCCTTCACGATGTTCCTGGGCGTATCCGACAAGCCAGTCATAGCGCGCTTCCGTGTTGCCGTCGCCGATGGAGCCGGTTTTCGCCCCGATTTCAAGGCGCGAAAAGATCTTGTCGGTGCTGTGCTTGTGAAACTCGCGTCGGGCAGTACCGTTTTGAACAGTCGCCTGCATCAACTCGCGCAGGACCCGCGAGGTGTGGGGGTCGATGGCCTGGTCGTGAAACTCGGCCCCGCTCTGGTAGAGGGTTTGGCCTTTGTCATTCGAGATCCAGTCGACGATGGTCGGGGCGATGATGCGGCCTGAGTTGAAAATGGCAGCGGTGATGATCGCACCGTGAAGCGGGGAGATGCGGGTCGTGCGGTTGAAGCCGCTGGCGACTTCCGCCAATCCGTAGACTTCGTCGGAAATTTCGATCCGGCTCGGTCGGATGGGCAATTCGAAATCGATCTCACGATTAAATCCGAAGGCTTCGGCATAGTTTTCGATCACTTCTTTTCCCAGGCGGTGCGCGCCGATCTTGCCGAACACCGGATTGATCGACTGGGCGAAGGAATCTTTGAGTGAAATCCGGGTGGCGTTTTTCGAGCTCTTGGAATTGATCTGAGATCGATAAAGCGTGTGTTTGCCGCCGTCGAACTTCAGGATCGACTCCGCCTCGAGGTCGCAGGTTTCCACGGCGGCGGCGGCGGTGACGATCTTGAAAATGCTCGCGGCCGGAAACCGGCTGTCGAGGCAGGGATTGCGGGAAGGGTCTGTTTTGTCGTACCCGGCCATGGCCAGAACACGACCGTCCTTCGGGTCCATGATCACGATGCCGATGTAGCGTGAATGGCGCAGATCGAGCCGCTGCAGGAGGAACTGTTGCAGGCGGTTGTCGATGCTGGTTTGGATCGTGAGACACTGGTTTTCACGCTGGACTTTTAACGTGCTGTCTTCGAGGTTCAACAGGTCTCTGCCGGCCATGATCCGCTGAACATCTTGCTTGCCAAGGGTCTGAATGGCTTGACTCGGCCGGGCGGAGGCCGTGGCGGCCGACGGCGGGGACTCCGCGACCCGGGATAGACCCGAGACGACCGCAGCGGCGATAACCCCACAGGCGAGCAGCAGACCGGTGACGGCCGCCAGAAGGCGGCCGATCTTGCGACTCCTGCGTGGTGAAAGGACTTTGGGGCAGGCCCCACGTTCTTTCCTTCTCGCTGGCGCGACGGGAGGACACGGTCCGAGCTTGCACTTGAATTGATTCATAGGCGTTATCGAAGCTCAATTCAGCCTCAGGGGCAGGGGCGCTAAAGCCGTCCCAGCACATCCCCCACGATATCCGGTTTACGGTTTGAAGCGACGCTGCGCGTCACGCAAGAGTTGGTGACGCCCAGGTAGCGCGCTACGTCGGCGCCGGAGTACCCCATTTCCCTCACCGCGATCCAAGACATGACGCCCCGGGCCTGGACGACGGCACGGCGGCGGCTGCCGGAGCACAGTTCCCCGGGCGACAGATCGTACTCCTTGCAGATCTTCTCCCCCACCCAGGCGATCGCCGGCTTACCGGGCGACAATCTCAGAGTCTTTTTCACACGCTCCCGGGACTGCGCGATGAGTCTGGGCAACGAAGTCACCGTCCCCCAAGATCCTTTGGTCGAAAGGTGTCTTTTGCTCGCGGCGACGCAGGGCCAATACTTCCGACCACCCCCCCTGACTGCGAATCAGTCCGCCACCGGTCAAGTCGGGCCGGCGGCCCATGCGGGCCCCCGCGGCGATGAATTTGCGGTAGCCAAGGCGCGCCTCAAGACCTATTCCGAAAAACTTCAGCACATAGTCGCAGGCCTGCCAGGGTCTTGCCACTCGGGCCAAAACGGCGCCGTGGCCGCAAAAGGGATAGCATTCGAGTTCCCTTGTGTCGGCTACCAGGTTGGCTCGCAAAGGGTTCAAGTGGATGTACCGCACCATTTCCGTGAAATAGCGGTCTTCCTGGCAGACGATGGATTTGAAACGGTTTTGAAAGAGATGCCCATGACGCCGCTTGCGTCGGTTGAAATTGACGACATAGCCGGTCAGCAGTCGGTGCATACTGACCGAAAGAGGTTGGGTCCTGGTTTTGCACAGGATGTGAAAATGGTTGGGCATCAAGGCCCAGGCATAGACATCCATGGCGCCGCTGAGGGCCAGTTCGGATAACCTCTGCACGAAGTCGTCGCGGTCGTCGTCGTCGAGGAAGATTCTGCGACGTTCGATACCACGGCCGATGACGTGGTGCAGGGTCCCCGGCGCGTCTATCCTCGCTGATCTCGGCATGCAATCAGCATAGCAGGGAAAGCCAAAAAAGTAAAACAACTTCAGCACGAACGTCCCCTTTTTTGACCTTTTTACGTTTGGTTAGACTCCCGAAAGGCCTTGTAATGCGGGGGGTCCTCACGCCCGGCTCAACCGCGACGACGGGCCCGCTTTGACGCCTCCTGTCGGGGCGTTGCGCTTCCCGTAATGGAACGCTTTGATGAGGCTTGTCGCGAATCGAACCCGTTCCTCCTGCGAGGCCCTCAATTCGATCCCTAATTGGTAGCCGCCGTCCTCGCTCCGGCGTGAAAAAACAACCTGCCCCATGATTTCAATAAGCTGGCCGTTGTGCCCGGTAGCCATCAGCGACACACGATCTGCGGGCACCGGGTGGGTTGTCTGCAACCGCAACCCGGTTTGGCTGATGTCGATCGCCTTGCCCATACCGTGTCCAATCTGATTGCCCTGATCATCGACGGCCACAAATGATATCAGGTTGCAGGTGCCCACTCTTCCGCTGCTTCTTTTTTCAGTCGCTGCCATGGTATGCGATCCTTGGTCCTTTGCGAATGACCGGCTTCGCTTCTCAATCCTCTCCTGCCTTAGGGTCCTGAGCCCGGAGGGGGCGCAGTTCTGTTCGTCCCTCCATTGAATATCGGTTGATGACGACGTCGACTTGAGAACTGCTTTCATCACCCCGTCTGACACACGGGGACGGCGCGACCGGCCTCTCGCAATGCTCACCACCGACGAAGGCGGCGGCGCTATCGAATCGGACGGCGGCTTGCCCGCGGGCGTGATCCCGGGTTTTGTCACCAGTCCTGTAATCCCTTTTCGGGCCCGGTTCCCTTTTGCGCGACCGGCCTGTCTCCGAAAGGAATTGTTTTTCAAGCTTTCCTCCGTAGACTTCATGGGCGGCATATTGACAATCGCTTTCAAAAGCGAGTATGGTTGCGGTCCTGCGCCACGGGTCGCCACTGGAAATGGCGACAGCATCCCGTTTTTAAGCCAAAGCCTCATGCAGGGGGAGATATGTCGAAAATTCTTGAGATCGTCAAGGCCCGGGACCCCTATGAGCGCGAGTTTCACCAGGCCGTCAAGGAGGTGCTCGAAAGCGTCGCCCCGGTGCTGGAGCGCAGTCCGGGGTACTTGCAAACCGCCGTCTTGGAGCGGATCACCGAGCCCGAGCGGATCATCACCTTCCGGGTACCCTGGGTGGACGATCAGGGCCGGGTGCGAATCAATCGCGGCTTCATCGTCGAGATGAACGGCGCGATCGGTCCCTTCAAGGGCGGGTTGCGCTTCCACCCGTCGGTCAACCAGAGCATTCTCAAGTTCCTGGCCTTCGAGCAGGTTTTCAAAAACGCGCTGACCACCCTGCCCTTGGGAGGGGGGGCCGGTGGCTCCGATTTCGACCCCAAGGGCAGATCCGACGACGAGGTGATGCGCTTCAGCCACAGTTTCGTGGCCGAAGTATTCCGTCATCTTGGGCCCCACACCGACATCCCCGGAGGCGACATCGGCGTGGGCGCACGGGAGATCGGGTATTTGTTCGGTGCCTTCAAGCGGCTTTCCAACCAGTTCACCGGTGCCCTGACCGGCAAGGGCCTCAATTGGGGAGGCAGTTTGTTCCGGCCGGAGGCTGCCGGTTACGGGTGCGTGTACTTTGCGGCGGAAATGCTCGCCACCCGCGGCATGGGCCTCGAGGATCAGGTGTGCCTGGTGTCCGGTGCGGGCAACGTCGCCCAATTCACGGCCGAGAAGCTGATCCAGCTGGGGGCCAAGGTGGTCACCCTTTCGGACTCTTCGGGCCACGTTTTCGACCCGGACGGCATCGACGCGGACAAGCTGCGGTTTGTCAAATTTCTCAAAAACGCCCGCCGGGGACGAATACATGAATATGCGCAGAAGTACCCGGCCGCGGTCTTCACCCCTGCGGACTCATCGACGGATCACAACCTGTTGTGGAGCCACCGGGCCGACTGCGCCTTTCCCTGCGCCACCCAAAACGAGATCGGCGAGAAGGAGGCCTACAGCCTCATCAACAACAACATCAAGCTGGTCTGTGAAGGCGCCAGCATGCCGTGCAGCTCGGAGGCCATCGAGATTTTCCACGCCAAGAAAATCCTGTTCGCTCCGGGAAAGGCGGCCAACGCCGGTGGGGTGGCGGTCGCCGGTCTGGAGATGGTTCAAAACAGCATCCGCCTGGGTTGGCTTGGCGAAGAGGTGGACGAACGCCTGCGGATCATCATCCGCGGCATCCACCAGAAATGTCTCGATGCCGCCGAGGAGTACGGTGTCCCCGGCAATTATCTGGCCGGCGCCAACATCGCCGCCTTCGACAAGGTGGTCAATGCCATGCTCGACCAGGGCGCGGTGTGACTGCCCTTGCCGGGTTGCGACCCGGCCGTCCGCTTCGTTCAAACGCAAAAGCTGAAGCGCTCCGTCGATTCGCCCTTATCGTGGTCGATTGACACGGTACTCTATCGAGTTAACCTTGCTCCCCTTACAGTCCCCGATTCAAGCCGAGAACGCTGCGACGGCTTTCGGCCGGAGGGGTATTGCCGCCATGCGCGACCGCGACCAACTCATCGACCGTATCCGCCGCAACTGCGACATCTCGGATGCCCGCCACGCCGGGCTCTTTTCGATCTGCGGGCTGGCCTTGCGCTTGAGGGACTTGTTCAAGTGGGAGCGGGGTCTGGCGGTTTGGGAAGAGGGGGACCCCTCCGAGGTGCTGGCGTGGATCGGGGCGCGGGAGGACCGCTGGGAGATGCTGGCCGGAGCGGACTACGAGAACCTGCTTTTGGCCGGCAACGAGATCGACCCCTTTGACACCGAAGCCGCCAATCGTTTTCTCGAACCGCATGGACTGTATTACGGCGCCGGTTATGCGCGTGCGCTCAAGCCGACATTTTTTCTGGCGGTGGTTGAAAGCCGCCTGAAGGTGGACGGTTTGAGCGTGTTCCGGTTGGGTCGTGAGCTGGCGCGGGACCTGCTGACCTTGCCGGCGCTCTCTCAGGAAAACCACATCCTGTTGCGTCAGGACGCGGCCAGGCTTTTTCTTTGGGATCAGATCGCCTACATCCCGCCGTCGGGGCGCCGGGCCATGGCGGCGGCCCTGGACGCCTGCGGCGTGCGTGATCATCGCCTGTCGCATGTCCGGCATCATTTGGAAGAACTCCTGCGGGTGCAGGAGGTGATCCACCTTCACCACGAGTTGGGGGAGGCCCGCGATCAGGTCTTCGACCGGCGGTTGTGGCGCGAGATCATTGCCGCCTTTCCCCACACGCGGCTTGAATTGATCAGCCGGCGCGTCAAAGATCTGCTGGCGGACACGGGACCCTTCGGGACTCTGCGGCACCTTTGCCGCGAGCGCCACATCGCAGGGCTGGCGATGTTTACGGCCTTCCAGGACCGCTTGAGCGGCACCCTCTTCCCGCAGCTGCCCGCGGCGCTCGAACACTTGCTCCGCACCGGCACCTGGACGGAAATCGAGGAGGCGGTCGACACCGGCCACGCCGCGGCCGTGCGCTGCGCCGAAACGATCGCGGGTGTCTACCGCACGGCGGCGGCACGCGGCGACCTTTCGCGGGTCGAGGCCGACGTCGACCGGGCATTGAATCTGCCTTCTTAGAACTCTCCGGCCGCTCTCGTCGCCCCTCGCGACCATGTTCCGCCGTTTTCCACCTGGAGGTTCCTCCCCCGCAAGGCCTGTGCCCGGGGGGTGTTCATCGGTCTCGTGTTTTACTGTTGACAAGCCCGCGGGCGTGATTATTATTCATTAAAAATTGATCAGAATCACTTATAACTTATTGTTTTTTCAATAAATATAAATTTTTGTCATGCATTCACAAGGCGATAACCGCTTGGCATATCCTGGGGCTCGGATTTTCGCCCCCGGTGCGAAAAACCTCGGGACATCCCATCCCGCGCTTAGCTGGGTGACCCCTGCGTCACCCTAAATCAATCCATTGAGGAGGAAGAGTTTTATGAAAATCAGGCCGATGAATGACAGGATCTTGGTCGTGAGGATCGAGGAAGAAACCAAAACCGCAGGGGGAATCATCATCCCCGACACCGCCAAGGAAAAGCCCCAGGAGGGCAAGGTGGTCGCCGCCGGTCCCGGGAAAATGGGCGAGGACGGCAAGCGCATCCCCCTGGAGGTGAAGAAGGGCGACCGGGTGCTGTTTGCGAAGTACGCCGGCTCGGAGATCAAGATCGACGGCGTCGAGCACATCTTCATGCGTGAAGACGACATTCTGGGAATACTGGGATAACAAGGGGAGGAATCAGCATGCCAGCCAAAATGATTTGCTACAGTGCACAGGCCAGGGAAAAGATGCTCAAGGGCGTGAACGTCCTGGCGGATGCGGTCAAGGTCACCTTGGGCCCGAAAGGGCGCAACGTCGTGATCGACAAGTCCTTCGGGTCCCCGACGGTCACCAAGGACGGCGTGACCGTCGCCAAGGAGATCGAGCTCGAAGACAAGTTCGAGAACATGGGGGCCCAGATGGTCAAGGAGGTCGCCAGCAAGACCAGCGACGTGGCCGGTGACGGGACCACCACCGCCACGGTTCTGGCGCAGGCGATTTACGCCGAGGGCCAGAAGCTGGTGGCGGCCGGGACCAACCCCATGGCGCTCAAGCGCGGCATCGACAAGGGCGTGGCCGCGGTGGTCGAGCAGCTCAAGAAAATGTCCAAGCCCGTCAAGGGCAAGAACGAAATCGTTCAGGTCGGGAGCATTTCCGCCAACAACGACGAAATGATCGGCAAGCTCATCTCCGAGGCCATGGACAAGGTGGGCAAAGAGGGCGTCATCACCGTCGAGGAGGCCAAGAGCATGGAAACCAGCCTCGAGGTGGTGGAGGGGATGCAGTTCGACCGCGGCTATCTCTCCCCGTATTTCATCACCAACCCCGAGAAGATGGAAGTCCACCTGGAGGACCCCTACATCCTCATCAACGAAAAGAAGATCAGCGCCATGAAGGACATGGTCCCGCTGCTGGAGTCCGTGGCCCAGAGCGGCAAGCCGCTCCTGATCATCGCCGAGGACATCGAGGGCGAGGCCCTGGCCACCCTGATCGTCAACAAGCTGCGCGGCACCCTCAAGGCGGCGGCCGTGAAGGCCCCCGGCTTCGGCGACCGCCGCAAGGCCATGCTCGAGGACATCGCCGTTCTGACCGGCGGCCAGGTGATCTCGGAAGACCTCGGGGTGAAGCTCGAGAACGTGACCCTCACGGATCTGGGCCGCTGCAAGCACGTGCGCATCGACAAGGACAACACCACCATCATCGACGGTGCGGGCAAGAAGGCCGACATCGAGGGTCGGATCAATCAGATCCGGGCCCAGATCGAGGACACCACCTCCGACTACGACCGGGAGAAGCTGCAGGAGCGCCTGGCGAAGCTCGTGGGCGGGGTTGCCGTGCTGCACATCGGCGCCGCCACCGAAACCGAGATGAAGGAAAAGAAGGCCAGGGTCGAAGACGCCTTGAACGCCACCCGTGCGGCGGTGGAGGAGGGTATCGTCACCGGCGGCGGTGTCGCGCTGGTGCGCTGCCTGGCAGCGTTGGAAAACGTCAAGGCGAAGGGCGAGGAGAAAGTCAGGTGTCGCCATCCTCAAGCGCGCGCTGCGGGAGCCGCTGAACAACATCGCGCTCAATGCCGGCCTGGAAGGTGCGGTGGTGGTCAACGCCGTCGCCGCCGGCAAGGACGCCTACGGCTTCAACGCCGAGACCGGCGTGTACGAGGACCTCATGGACGCCGGCGTCATCGACCCCACCAAGGTCGTGCGGTTTGCGCTTCAGAACGCGGCCTCCGTGGCGAGTCTGATGCTCACCACCGAGGCCATGATCGCGGACAAGCCCGAAAAGAAGAAAAAAGGGCCGGCGGCGCCGCCGATGGAAGACGACATGTACTGATGCCGCACGGCAATGAGGAAGGGGGCGGTCGATCGACCGCCCCCTTTTTTATGTGGTGCTGCCGGCATTAGAGGGACCGGATCTCCTGGCGCATGAACACCGTGTAGGAAACTGCAAAGCAGATCACGGTGATGGCCACCAGGGAAATGATGTAGGGCATCACCACGAGAATGCTCTGGCCGAGTGCCAGGGGGCCGGAGAAGCGGCTCATGGAAATGGCTTCCATGGGGCCGGCCGGCAGGCTGGAGCGGGTGGATCTGCGCATGCGGGTCGATGATGGTGGCCGTGGCTTCGGAGTAAAGCTCCATGGGTGAGATCAGGACGACGGCCTTGACGATGCCGGCGCGTTGCGAGGTCGCGGCAGGGTCGGTCGGCGGCTTCCTCCGAGAGCGCATTGGCCAGGATGCTGACGCCGATGGTGACGAAAAACGAAAAGAAGATCCAGACCGCCAGCGAGGCCAAAGCGGAGGTGGCGGTGTTGCGGAAGACAATCGAAAACAGGATCGCCATGGCCAGCCAGAAAGAGATGTAAACGACGCTGATGACCAGGTAGACCAGCATGCGCCAGATCTCCTCGACACCCGGCACGATGCCGATCAGCAAGAGCCCCAGGCCGGTGATGACAAGCACGATGGAGAGCAGCATGACGGTGATCAGGGCGACCCCGGCCAGGAATTTCCCGTTGATGACCACGTCCCGGTAGATGGGCTGGGCCAGCAGCTTGCTCAGGGTGCCTTCGCTGCGTTCGCGGTTGATGGTGTCGAAGCCCAGGATCAGGCCCACCAGCGGTCCGAAGAAGGCCACGAACTGGACCAGCGAGAACATGGCCCCCGGTTCGGTGAACAGCATGAGAAAGACGAACTTGGGTTTGACTTCGCCTTCCAGGCCGCGGATCTTGAACCCCACCATGTAGACCGTGATCAGGCTCACCATGGCGATCAGGGCGAAGAGGATCACAAACCGGTAGCTGCTGAAATGATCCGCGAGCTCTTTGCGCAGAATGGTGGTCAGGCCTCGCACGGTTATGCCTCCAGAAAATATTTCATGTAGATCTCCTCGAGCGTGTACGCTTCCCCGCCCAGACCGAGTTTCTCCCGGGCGAGCTGATCCAGGGGGCCGTCGGCCACCATCCGGCCCTTGATCATGATGCCCACCCGGTCGCAGATCCGCTGCACCTGGTTCAGCTGATGGCTGGAAAGCAGGACGGTCATCTTCTGCTCCTGCGCCAGTTGCTGGATCAGGGCCATGATGCGGTTGGTGGCGTCCGGGTCCAGACCGAGGGTGGGCTCGTCGAGAAAGGCCACGCGCGAGTCCTTGATGAGGATCTCGGCGATTCCCAGCCGCTGGCGCATGCCCCGCGAGTAGGCCCCGATCTTTTTGCGGTCTTCATGGGCCAGACCCACGGACTGCAGGGCGGCATCGATGCGCTCCTCGGCGTCGCGGCCGCGGCAGCCCGTTCAGGTCGGCCACGAAGCGCAGCATCTGCCGGCCGTTCAGGTCCGGGTAAAACCCCATGTTCTCCTGCAGGTACCCGATCAGGGACTTGACCTTGATCGGCTCCCGGGACGGATCGAGTCCCAGGATCCGGGCGCTGCCGCCGGTCGGTTCGGTCAGCCCGAGCAGCATCAGGAGGGTCGTGGTCTTGCCGGCGCCGTTGGGCCCCAGGAATCCGAAGATCTCGCCTTCGTTCACGCTGAAGGTCAGCCGGTCGACGGCCGCTTGGCCCCGGTAGACCTTGGTCAGGTTCTCGGTGGCGATGATGGGGGGCGTGGCCATGGTTAGCGCCTTCCCAGGGCCCGGAACAGGCCGAGCAGCCCGGCGATGACGGCGACGATGATGCCGATGCCGATCCAGCCCCATGCGGCCGATGCCTTCACCATGGTGCGGAACTCGAGCGGTTTGCCGGCCTTTTCGCCCTCGATCTTGACGCCTACCGAGTAATCGCCCACCAGGGCGTCCTCGTAGGGGGTGATGATCATCTCCACCTGCGTGAGCGTGTTCGGCTCGATCAGCTCGATCCGTTCCGGCTTGAACTCCACTTTCCAGTTTTCGGGTTTGAACGTCATGAACTTGATGTCGTGGTTGGCGGCCGTGCCCGTGTTCTTGACGTAAAAGGACACGTTGGCCGGCTTGCCCGGGCGCGCCTCGAGCGACAGCAGCCCGGAGCTGGTCCCGACCTCCAGCGCGTAGGTGCCGGTCAGGACGACCGTCAGGGTGGCTTCGCCCTTGGCATCGCCGGAGCTGACGCGCACGGGGATCGGGTATTCGCCGGCCTTGGCGTTGAGCGCGGGTTTGACCTCAACGGCGATGGTCTGGTTCTGGTCGGCCTTCAGACGCAGGCTGGTGATGTACTTGGTCTCGTAGGCCGGCTTGAAGTTGACGTCCCAGCCCTTGGGACCCTGGGCGGCGAGGTCGAAGATGGCTTCCTTGTCGAGATGGCTGTCCACCTCCAGCGAAAACTCGAAGGTGGCATCCGACGGGCCGCGGATCACCGGGTAGGAGGTGGTGATCTTGACCCCCTGATCCTTCGGCGGGGACTCCTGGTCGCCGGTGAGGGTGACCTTGATCGTCCGGTTGATTTTGAACCGGCCGTCGCGGGTCAGCGCCTCGATCGTGAACTCATAGTCGCCGGCAGGGAGGTCCTTGTCCGGGATCGCCTCGAAGGTCAGGTTTTTTTTCTCGTCGGCCGGCACGTGGACCCCGGTGACCGCGAAACGGTAGGTCTTGATCCGGGTTCTCCAACCGTCGGGCTTCTGGGCGACGCGGACATCGAGTGTCTCGTCGCTGCGCCCCTTGTTGATGAAATTCAGCTCCAGACTGATCTCCTTGCCCTGGGGGGCCAGGATCCCGGGGTACTCGGGGGCCATGGTGATCGACCTCTCGGGCCTGTTGGCGGTGTCCGGTCGTTCCGCGGCCGAAACCGGCGGCAACGACGGGGTGAATGCCAGCATGGCGCCCACGATAAGCCCGAACCCCCATCCGCTTCTGTTCATGGTGCAAGCTCCTCCTGATGGTCTTGGATGGTCGCGCCGCGCGGCGGCGGCGCCGTTTTGCGGTCATTCCGACGGGGTTTTTATAGCCACTGCAAAGAAAAAAATCAAGACGCCCCGATCACATCCGGGTTGCGCGATTCAAACCAAACTGTTATCACCGTGATCGTTGCGACCGGCGCAGCCGATGCTATGAACCTTGACGACCAATACCTGTCCGACCCCGAGCGGCTGATGCCCCATGTGCGACGGGCGCTGTGGGCGCACGCTGAGGGCAGACCTGTTTTCGACACCGCGGCCGCGGACCTTTCCGCCGCCTCGGCGGTGCTGCTCCTGCTCGGCTATTGCGATGAGGCGGCCGGCTCGACGTCCGGGGACATCTGTCTCATCCTGAACAAACGCTCCGTGCGGGTGCGCCAGCCGGGTGACCTGTGCTGCCCGGGCGGCAGCGTGTCGCCGCGTTTCGATTTCTTTGCAGCCCGGCTTCTGGAACTGCCTTTTTTTCCCCTGCAGCGCTGGCCTTGCTGGCGGCGTTGGCGCAGGGAGCGTCCCATGGAGGCGCGCTGGTTGAGTCTTTACCTGGCCACGGGCCTCAGGGAAAGTTTTGAGGAGATGCGGCTCAACCCCTTGAGGGTCCGCTTCCTCGGACCGCTGCCGCACCACCGCCTGGTCCTGTTTCGGCGCCTGATCTACCCCCTGGTGGCCTGGGTGCCGCACCAGCAGAAGTTTCGGATCAACTGGGAAGTGCAGACGATCGTGAAGATCCCGCTGCGCAGCTTGCTCGACCCCTCGCGCTACATCCGCTACCGGCTGCGGCTGGAAACGGCCAAGGGTGCCGGCGCTGTCGCGGACGCCAGCGACCACCCGGGGTTTTGCCCCGCTGGGGCTCACTGCGGCGAGCTGCTGTGGGGGGCCACCTACCGCATCGCGATGGGCTTCCTGAAAGCGGTTTTCGACTTCACCCCGCCCCCCCTCGAAGCGCTGCCGGTGATCGATGGCCGTCTCGACACGGCCTACCTCACCGGTGAGCGCCGGCCGGCAGCGCGTCACCCTGGGGAGGGGCCATGAACGGCGAAGACCCGCGGTACCTGCTCATCGTAAAAAGCTCCCTGATTCATGGCCGGGGTTGCTATGCCGGCGAGTTGATACCCTCAGGAGCCTTTGTCGTGGAATACCTGGGAGAGCTTGTCTGCGCCGAGGAGGCGTACCGCCGCGAACAAGACCCGACACGGCCCGGAATTTACACCTTCTGGACCGGCGATGACTGGGCGATCGACGGCTTGATCGAAGGCAACACCGCCCGCTTCATCAACCACTGCTGCACTCCCTCCTGCGACTACAGGATCGAAAACGGGCGTGTGTTCATCCATGCCGCCCGCGACCTCGCCCCCGGCGAGGAGCTGACCATCGACTACAGTTACAGCGCCGAAGGGGAACGGGTCCCGTGCCGATGCGGTTCACCGGATGCCGCGGGAGTCTCAACGCGATCGTGGAGTGATCCTTGTGATGGCGGTGTGCAATTCCTCGAACTCCTTTTCGATGAACCGTGTCAGTTCCTCAAGGTGGCCGACCGGAACCATGTAGTACGCCCGGTTTTTCAGCACATCCGTAGGATCCGGGGCATCGAGGGTCGCGGCCCGCGTGCGGCGCCCCACGGCCTTTGCAATCGGAGCGCCATCGAGGTTGAGGGGACCGGGTCGCGGTTCTGCGATGAGACCAGCCGTTCTTTCAAGGCCGAGTAGTCGGCCAGCACCTGGCGGGTCGCCCGTTCCCTCACCGCAGCCGGGATTTTAGAGCCCGCGGCCATGCGCACCATGAGATGGAAGCTTTTCAGGAGAAGCATCGGGGCTTGGGGGTCAATCCCCGTCCGGCAGGCGCCGATGTATCGGCACAACTCCAGTTGTACTTTGATGAGGAGAGCCACCTGCTTTTCGGCCGGGAATCGGGTCTGAATTCGTTTCAGCTCAGTCGCGAGTTCCCGGATGACGTGGCGCGGTACTTCCCACTGCAGGGCCGCCGCAAGTTTTCCGGCTTTCGTCAAAGACGGGGCGAGCCCCGCGGGCGGGCCCCCAAACCCGGGCGCCGCAGCCTCATCCTCAGGAAATACCTCATCCAGTCTTTTTCTGACCTTCTGGGCCAAATCGGTAAAGTCGATCTCGGTCACTTATCTCACCTCACCGTATTTTTTTTGGACCGCATCCACCGTCATCACGACGATTTTTTTTAAGGCCGCGACCACCCCCGGCCCTTTCAAGGCACTGGCCACGAAGCAGGGTCTGCGGTAGGGGCGATTGAGGTCGCTCCACAGTGTGGCCGGCGGCAGCAGCAGGGTGCCTTTATTGGCGAGATCATACTTGTTGAACTGAAATACCAGGGGGATGCGGGCGATGTTTTTTTTGTGCTCCAGCAGGTTGGTGCTGAGGTTTTTCAAGGCGAGGATGTTACTCTTGCGCATCGCCGAAGCGTCTGCGACAAATACGATGCCGTCGGCCCCCTTGAGGATCAATTTGCGTGTTTCGTTGTACCGTTCGTGGCCCGGGACCGTGTAGAGCCGAACCTGGAGGTCGAACCCGTTGATCCCGGGCAGGGTCAACGTCAGAAAGTCAAAAAATACACTGTGGTCCTCGCCGGTTTTCAAGCCGACCAATTGAGATTGGATGCGACCGCTGCAGCGTTCGCTGATGGAGCTCAGGTTGGCGGTCTTGCCTGAGAGCGCCGGACCGTAATAGACGATCTTGATCTGGATGCTTCTTGTTTTCAGGTTGATGACGGCCATGGCGTTTACCGGACCGATCCAAAATAAAATGCCGGGCGCTCAGCACAGCTGAGCGACCCGGCATATTCCCTTCTGAAATCCCGGGGGGTGGCATCCACATCCGGATCAAAATGCAGGATGGCCGCGAATCTTGGCATTCTGCCGGAAGTACTTATAGCGGAAATCGCATCGAATTGCAACCAATTTTGACGAGAGCTGGTTTCAAAACCCTGGATCGCGCCATCGGGCAAGGCGCCGGCCGTTTCGAAAGCGCAGCAGCCTGTATCGGCGGTGAGCATTTCGAGAGGTCGGCGACGCCCCCCCCCCGGGGGTATCAGGCGGGGTGGTGAAACCTGTTCTAAAATCCTTTTGCGTGCGAATAAATAGAAAAGGGGCTACGGTGCTTACCGTAACCCCTTGATCTTTTTGGTAGGCGCTACTGGATTTGAACC
>CAVQUW010000009.1:0-50551 GCA_963716785.1 uncultured delta proteobacterium
TACATCAAACGGAAATCATAAAAATTCGGGTACTTAAAGAGTTAAAATAAATAGCAGGTAGCAAATATTAGCATTTTTCAAAAAAGTCTGTAAAATTTGAAACTTTTATTGTTATATCCTTATTCTGATATCCAATCATATCCTGCATTTCACAATCAGTGGGCGGTACCACTATATATTGGGGTGGTTCACTTGCCGAAACAATGATAAGCAGTGTATATTTTGTTATGCAATCTGCATATTTCCTTCATTTCAGGAGCAGTGGCGATATCTAAACTTAGCATTGTATGTAGATTGGATAGGTGAAATATAAAATTTCATGGTTCAATTTTTTGGTGGATTTGAATGTGCAATCTACATACTGCGAAAAGAATAGGTCAGTTCGGCGTTTTAAAAATTTTTGAGCTGAAAAAATCGATAATTTTGAAACGATTCTCGACTTTTTGAACTCACTAATCCGTGATCACATTAGAAAGGAGGACTTGATGAAATAAAATGGTTGAATAAGAAGCTCAAACCAGATAAAGAATGTGAAAACTGTGATGATATCGTTTTTCTATCTGAAATAATTACGAATTACATATATTGGCAAGAGTAAAAATAAATATTGACATTAAATGATAATTTCACTACACAATCGCTAAAATCTTTTCATATAATATATCCGCAACAATCTATTTGGTACAATCAAGACAGAGCAAAACCTATCTGGGGGGAATAGGAATAATGCAATATGTCTTAATAAATAACCAAGTAGCCATTTTAAATGGAGGCTTGGCTTTTTTTATTTCGGAATAGAACGGATAAATTCTCTTATAACATTCTCGCTCATCCGGCCCACTGATTCTGACTTTCTTCGACATTTTTACACTGAAATAGATAGTGGTTTCCATTAAATTATAATCTAATTATCAGGCAACAATTCAATGGAGAAAATCATCGAATTGTGCCTACAAATCTTTCGATAAAAACACATCCTACTTTTAACCGATAACCCATTAGAAAGGAGGTGATGAATTTTCAACCCTAAACCCTAAACCGTTTCATCCAAGGAGGTATTTATTATGTATAAAAAACATTTAAAACGCTGTGGTTGATTTCCATTTGCATGCTGTTAGCAGCCTTTAGTAGCGGTGCAGTGTTTGCAAAATCCCTGCCCCAGCCTGCCCAGGCGGCCTTTGACAAGAAGGTGGTCGCCCGGGTCAACGCCGAGCGGGCGCTGGAACACATCGCGTATTTATCTCGAAACCATCGGGCCTCATCCGGGGGGAATGGAAGCCGAATGGGAAGGCGCCTATTATATCGCCTCCGTCCTGGAGAGTTACGGATATGACGTGGAACTGCAGCCTTTCCCGGTTTCCGATCAATACATCGGCACCATTTTGCTCCCTTCCGGAGAGGAATGGCAAACGGGCGCTGCCAGCCGAGGCCTGATCACCGATGGTGCATCTGTTTCCGGAGAATTGATTTTCGTTTACCCGGGCACAGCTCCGGCGGACTATCCGGCTGACACCGCCGGCAAAATTGTATTAATGGAAAGAGCGTCATCGACTTCATTATATCGAACTCAAGTAGCTAATGCCGAGGCCGCCGGCGCCGGCGCTGTCATTTTGTACAGCCTCGTCGGGTCACGAGGCAATTATGGCGGGGCCTGGAATCCCAGTCTCAGCAGCAGCAGCCCGGCAGGCATCCCGGTCTTAGGTGCCGCTCTGATTCAAGGGGAGTGGCTAAAGGACATGCTCGCTCAAGGTCCCCTGTCCTTGGATTTACAGACCCGGCACTATGAGAATCTGGAGTCTGTTAATGTGATCGGCATCAAACCGGCCAAAAACAAGGATCCAGATGCACCGCCGTCCTGCTTACCGGCCATTGGACAGTGTCGTTGGCGCTCCCGGAGCCAACGACAACTCTTCGGGAGTGGCCTTGGTTCTGGAGCTGGCGCGGGTTTACCGTGGTTACAATACCGACAAGGAGCTCCGTTTTATCCTATTCGGTTCCGAAGAGAGAGGCTTACTCGGCTCCCGTTACTATTTAAAACAGCTGAGCGATGAGGAAAAGGACAAAATCATGGCAGTGTTTAATGGGGATATGGTTGCCACCAGCTACCCGGTCGTCACCCACCTTTATGCCATGACCGTCGACGGCGAGCTTAACCTGGTCACAGAGGCCGCTGAAGCCGCCGGAATCCGCTTGGGGAACTCCAGCATTCTTCCCGGAGAGTTCGGCAGCAGTGATCATGTACCGTTCCATCAGGAAGGCATTCCTGCGGCCCTTTTCATATGGATGCGCATTGATAGCTGGGATCCCTTGGTGTATTACATTGAAAAAGTCTACCATACCCCCCAGGACACCATTGCCGAAAATGTTTCCCTGGACCGAATGCAAAACGCTTTAGATATAATTGGCGCTGCCGTGTTTGACGTCGTCCGCAAGGAGGTTCCCGCCCTGGAGAATAGTAGGGTGCGCGCGGTCCCCTGAGCTGAAGAGAATTAAAAAAATGATGATTTATACGTAATCTGACCCCTCGAAAATAGATTCGGATAAGGTCTCAAAAATTCAACGCAGAAGGTCCCGGAGGATCGATCGCTTTTAACCCAGCCCAAGGTTAGACAGTTGCTTTCTCCGGGATAAACTGCACAGTTGAAAGGAGGTGATCAATTTCCGATATTTTCAGAGAAATACCGTTTTTTGTTTCAGAAACGAAGTTCTCGTAACGTCACACGATATTGGTTAAAGCAGAAATTTTAAATGAATGCATAAAGGAGGATTAAAATGACTAAAAAGCTTTTAGCACGTTTAGGGTTGGCGTTAGTTTTTTTCTTAATGATTTCACCCATGGCTTTCGCAGGGCCAGAATCCCTCGCAAATGGTCTTGGGTAGAAGATGAGCAAAAATTATCTTTATCGATCGCAGCTTGTAGATTTTACTTAAAAATATACAATTGATGACTCACGAGAATGAAAAGCCGATAAAGTATAGATTAGCATTCGACATCCACAATACCTCAATTGTTATATTGCTTCTGCCAATCTGAAATAATATAGCGGCATGGAATGCATAGATTAGCAATCCCAACCCATAATTTTTAGCTTCCCCCAAAGTTGGATATTAACGGCTATAAATATAGTCTTTTCGCATTGGCAAAAAGCGGTGCATTTGCAGTTCTAATCTTACCTTCACTGATTTTTAACAAAAAAATGGCTGGCACAACTTATTGTGGTCCGTATTTTTTCCATGTTTTAAGATATCTCGATATATCCTAAAGTACAACGATGAATTTCAGTGCTGTGTTGATTACATAAAAATTTGATTTGCAGACTTTTAATCTAACTTGCCAATATGTGTAAATTTATAATAATTCAGATATGTTATGTATATCTTGAAAAATTCAATGGTCCTATAGGTTCGGATATATAGCAGATAGCATACATTCGCTATTTCTCTAAATTGGCTGTCTGAACAGCAATTTTGATCGTTTTGCATTTATTGTGATATGTAAACATATCTTTCATTTTAGAATTTGTAAGCGGGACCACAATATATTGTGGTCGCTCTCTGGCCGCAAAAATCATTACAAGCGAATAATTTGTTATGCAATCTGCAGTTTTTGGTAATTATAACCTTAGGCACGAAACCCCCACTTTTAGGCAAGCCAAAATTGATTACCTTAGCTGAAGTATTATATCATCGTGTTATTAAATTCAGGAAATTGTATAGCGGCTATACTATAAGTCCAGCCTTTTGAGAAAGTTCATCTTTCATTTGATAGTCCCATACTCGAACCGGCTGCAGATGGTTTGCGGATGCGTTTTGAGCGGCAAAACCTGGCTGTTGGTAGGAAAGGCCTTAATCTCGTTTTATCGGCAAAAGTGAAGTGCTTATAGAAGAGAAATTGCGTTATGCAAAAAAATACCCGAAAGATGGCGCATTTGCTCACCCGGCTATTGGCTGCTCAAATACTTTGCCGTCGTACGGCGGAATCTTATCAGCGCTTCACGAAAACAAAACATAAACCCCAACGAATCTTGACGGACCTTTACAGCAAAATTTATTATGGAGTCTTGGACATTATTGAGTATCATTCAAAGCGGAAACGCCACAGGGCAATGAGAAAAAACAGGACCGAAAACCCAATAAGCACACCGGCCTCATCCAAGACCGCGCTGACTCCCAGGCCGCGGATCATAACATCGTGATACCCTGAAAGTGCCCACGCATGCGGTGTGAACAGCGACATCGTTTTCATAAATCCGGGCATTAGGAAAACAGGTACCATCATACCCCCGAGTGCTGAAAGGGTAATGGCCAGCAACACGGCCAGGCCGTTGACCTGTGCTTCTGTTTTGGCGACGGCGGCCACCAGAAGGCCCATGCCATTGGCCGAGGCCGACAAAGCCAATGAAATCAGGAACAGGGCCCCGATGTTTCCCAGGCGCAGATCAAAGAAGGCGACGCCGACGGCAAACATGAGGGCAATTTGGACCAGGTTGACCAGATAATAGGGCAGCAGTTTTCCCAAGATCAGTGCAGCTTTGGACAGAGGCGCCGTCAGGATGCGTTGGAAGGTGCCATCATTCTTTTCTTGAATGAAGCTGGAAGCAAGGGTCAGGACTATAAAGAATACCCCGAATATAGTATACCCCGGTACGTTTTGTTCGGTGGAAGTGGGCTGCCTATTGTTTACCAAGGACCTGAGGGGGACTACCTGTAATGAAACCCTCCTGCTGCCAAGGCTGCCGATGTCCGCGTTCGAAAATATATCTTCCAGTTGGGGGGTTAAAGCATTTAGCATCTGCGCCATTTCTGGCGAACCCTGTTCTCCGAGACCGGAGAGGCCCTGGTGTACGATGTGTGGCAGGCGCGCCATGATCAGGTGCCGTTCGACAACCCCCTGTATGGTTCCTCTGAGAGACGAGACAAGCTGCAGGTTCATGGCGGGGTCAACCATCAGGGAAATGACAGGGGCCTCGATTGTATTGTCGTGTGATTCGGATTGGATTCGTTCGGAAAAGTGGTCCCCAAAATGCAACGCCAGGCGGTATTTCTTTGTTCTGATGAGATCCTGGGCCTTTCTCAACGTCACGGGCGCGCTTTCCAGGGATTCGACAACCGTCAGTCGTTCCATTTTCCCAAGGTCCAGGATCACCTTCCCGGCCGCCTGGCCCTGATCTTCGTTGACCGCCAGAATCTCCAGGGGATTTTCCCGGCTGCCGCCGCCATAAACCCCTTCCAGGGAAAGACTCATTACCAGGATAAAAAAAACCGGCATGATGAACAGCAAGGCCAGCGCCTCGCGGTCATGCCACAGAACCTTGAATTCCTTGACGGTCACAGCCAAGATATGCTGAATCATGGATCGTTCCTTACCCAGGCTGTTGGTTATCGGGGAATGATGCATTGTCAATCATAGCGGACCGCCCGGTTAAGTGCAGAAATACACTCTCCAGGCTGGGCTCCAGGATATCGATACCCGTGAGGGCAATGTCCGCTTTTTCTGCCAGCACAGCCACTTTCCCGAAAATGTTGTCAGTTGTATCGGCTGCCAGTTGAATGTGGACCACCGTTGAATCAAACAGGGTAAGTGAACCCAGGTCGGCCAAGGGATCCATTTGTCCACGACGCACCGGCTTGCTCAAGCGAATCCGGATAATACCTTTACCTGATGCAGCCATCAGTGCGGAAGGGGTATCTATGGCAATGATTTTACCCTTGTCCATGATAGCCACCCGATGGCACAAGTGCTGGGCCTCCTGCATGTGATGTGTCGTGTAGAGAATCGTCAGTCCTCTTTTATTGAGTGTTTTCAGGTTTTCGACGATCGTCTGCCGCATGTGGGCATCGACACCGATGGTGGGTTCATCAAGGATGAGAATCTGCGGGTGGTGGAGCAGACCAATGGCGATATTAAGCCGCCTTTTCATTCCGTGGGAAAAGGTCGATACGGTGTGTTCGGCTCGATCAGCGAGTTCAACCATCTGAAGGGTGTCAACAATCCGCTGCCGCAGGAGCCGGCCGTGAAGTCCATAAATTCTGCCAAAAAATATCAGATTGTCCCTGGCGCTCAAGGTGGGGTAGAAAGCAAAGTCCTGGGGAACAAAGCCGATTTTGGCCTTGGCCTCTAAGGGGCTTTGCCTGAGGTCCAGGCCGTCAATCATGACCTGCCCCCCTGAGGGGTCGACCAGCCCGGTCAGCATGCCGATGGTGGTTGTCTTCCCGGCACCGTTGGGTCCCAGCAACCCGAAAATCTCACCCTGACAGATACGGAAGTTCAGCGCTGCCACAGCTTGCCTTGAGCCATAGCGCTTCGACAGATTCACCACGGTAAGAATATCTTGCATGATAAAAAACTCAGATCTTGAAGCCTCTTCGGCAAAGGATTCGCCCAAACCGGCTTCGGTTATACCTTTGTATCATTATAAGCGGTATGTTCTGGATAAGCGCATACACTATCATAAACAGACCCACCCAGAAATGGTTCCATAGAAAAAAAAGCGGGGCAACAAATATGAGCATCCAATGGGTCAATTCAGCCCGGCAGGTCTCGAGCAAAAATGCATACAGGTACCTGTTGCCGGTTTTTAACAACCGTTTCTTGGGAAACCCCCTGTCTTTGATAAATCCGGCACCATCGGGTGCATATTTTTTCCATCTCTTTATTCTGAAATATTTCTGGTACAGCCCGCCATCTTTTTCCCAACTTCTACACCGGTAAAAAAACCCCTCGGGATGAAAGTACCGCACGGGAATTCGAACGGCAATAAATACGAACCCGAGATGAATAACAAACCAGGCGGCAAAGTCCAGCAGAATGGTCCAGGTCGTCGACAGATGAATTAATCGCATCATGGTTTTATGTCTATTCTATGGGGGGTAACGTCTCTTTTTTTCCAGCTAGCCTTCCGCATCACCAAAGTCTTGAAGATCGATAGCGTAAAAGTTAAAACGAAGAACAACAAGGGGATTTGAAATAAAATGGCTGTCCGGACACCAAAATTTCCAATTCTGAACAGCATCCACTGTATTTGGGCAATATACAGAAAATCGAGCAGCAGCCAGGTTAGAATAGCGTTCATGTCACCGGCAATCAAAGATTCCAACAGATGCCGGGTTAATGAGACCCCGCCAAAGATCCAGCAGACCAGCAAGATCATCGTGCCGAATGAAATCGCATTGGCCCCGGTAGCGAAGCCTTTACTGAAACCCTCCACCATGGACCACATCCCGTCCGGGTACATCCTGAAAGAAATGGCCCCTTTGCCGCCAAAACAATACACATTATAGCCTGCATTGATAAATGCTTTCCCCATGGGAATGCTTTCGAGAATATATTTTCTGACCCTTTTATGCCCACCCACCTCAAAATAGGTCTCTTGGCGACACATCATACAGGGACCAAATGCCCCGGCCGGCTTCAGCTTCGACTGCAGCGGTGTAAAAGCGTTTACACCAGCCATGACGATAATATTGAAAATAGCCGATAAACGCTCATAATTTTGTTTCAACATGTGATAAGGCTGAATGGTGAGCAGTCCTTCTTTTTCAAGAAACGTCGTTAGGAGCTTAGAAAAAGCGCCAGGTTCTAAAATGACGTCCGCATCCAGAAAAAGCAGAATGCCATTAGATGCAGCTTTAGCGCCTTGCCAGCAGGCCCAGGGCTTTCCCAGCCAGCCTTCAGGCGGCGCGCTGGAAGAGATGACCTGGTGCCCGAATTTTTCGGCTATTTGAGCCGTTGCATCTTGGGACTGGTCATCGATCACAATAATCTCAGCCGAATCAGCATCCTGGAGTGTTATGGATTCGAGCAGGCGGGCTAAGTTTTTTTCCTCATTTCTGGCAGGTATGATGACAGATATCCGCGAACCCGAATGATGGGGGTTCTGGTTCTGTTTCAACCTTGGAATATGCCACAGAAAAAAAAAGCCGAGCAGCCAGAAACAAAAAATTAAATAAATGTGCGACATCGCTAATTATGATCCATTTTCCGACAAAAAGTAGGTGACACTTTTCCCGCCTTCTCGATCCGGATCAGGTCGTTTTTGACCAGCCACTTTCGGGCCGCCGTCCGCCAGGCAGCCGGGTTGATGCCAGGCAGGCTTGCCGGCGCGGGCGGACACTTCGGCGGCGAGCTCATGGATAAAGCGATACACCGATTCGCGCTTTCGCCGGGGGTAGCGCATCCGGGGGCCGCCGAAGTATGCGCGGCAGGCCGTTTGCCCTGCCAGACAGCGGCGGGGCTGGTGGTTCAAGTCATGGGCGGCGACCTCGGTCAGCAATACGAGGCTCTCGACCGTACCGGCTTTCCAACTTCTTTGCGACGAGGTAGCTCTTGAACTCGCCCTGGCTGTGTTCGATCGCCCCATTGTAGGACGCCCGGTACGGCGGACTGTTGATCGGGATCACCAGCGCCTCTTCCAAGACCTGGTTGACCGCCATGTGGTTCAGGTTCCCGCCGTTGTCGCGTTTCAAGAACAGCGGCGGGTCGAACCGGTCGAAGAGGTGCTGCAGGTGACCGGACACCTCCTCCCCACAGGGTAGAGCGTTCGAGGCGAGCGGCGGCAGACGGTAACGGGAGTAAAGATCGCTCAGGTTGTGAAGGTGAAGCCTGCCGTCGATCGCACGCTCATCTTTGCGGCAATCGTCCATGGCCCAGGCCAGGTTCGACCGCAGCCAGCGGACATGATAGGTCTCGGCCACACGGCGTCGGGCGGTATCCTCTCGCACCGCGCGAACCATGTCCGCAAGCTCCCGCCGGGAGACGACCCCGGCATAGGCCCGGTGCAGCGCACCGCAGCCCCGGCTGCGCTTTGTGCCGTGACCCAGACTCCGGATCCGATCCGTGAGCTCGCTCAGGTTAAGCGCAGTGACCTTTTGCGGACCGCGTCGTCCCACGGCCGGCTGACCGCGGCTCAGCCGCCGTCTCCAGCGAACCAGCGTCGCCGCACTCAGCCCCATCTCCGCGGCGAGAACGCGGAGGGGTAGCGCGGATCGTTTTTTGGCCTCGGCGATCATGGCCACCACCCGCCCGATGCGCTCATTTTTTTTTCCGCCCGGGTCATACCGAGCATCAACTTCATGTCGACCAGCGCATCTTTCAGCGCCATCTTCTGCTGCAAGATGGCATTCTCCCGGTGGGCCCGCTCCAGTTGCTGCTGAAGGGCCTGTCTCTCCAAGTCCACCGGCTGGCAGGGCCGGCCACTCGCCTGATCCGCAAGGCCCGAGAGCAGCGCCGTAAGCCCCCTCTGCTCCCACTGATAATAGGTCTTGCGGGAGACTCCCAGCAGCTCGGCTGCCTGCCGGGCCGTCATGAGCCCGCAGCGGACCTTCATGATCACTTCGGCCCGCAACCGGGCCGTCTGCTGTGCGCTCGATGTTGATTTCATCACCACCATCCCGGGTTAAGAGGTGGGCGCCGCCTTGGCCTTCTGGATCGCCCGCAGGCGCTTGTCCAGCTTGCCTTTGGATCCGGTCAGGTTCTTCTCGATCAATCGTGACAACCGGCGGTTTACCAACGGCAGCGGATCCTCTTGCCGTGGGCCCAGCGCCCGGAGCATCCCCTCGATCGCCAGATTCTGCCACTGGCCCAACAGTGCCGGACTGATGTCCATCTCCTGACAAAGCTGTGCGCTCGTGCGCCGTTCGCTCCAGATCGACAGCACCGCGGTGATCTTCTGCTGCGGGTCGAACACCCTGCGGGGTTGCTTGGTCGCATTCATGGTCTATATCCTTTCTCGCATCGTAGACAAGCTCTTTTTGAGAAGCCCGCTCCGCTCCAATGAAAAACTGAAAGAGTACTACCAGGTGATCGGCTTTCTGGAATCCTCGGTTGTCTGTACTGTTTTCGACCGATTGCGATCCCGGGAAATAATTGAAAAACTGAAGGACTTTAATGAGCGCCAAAGGCGGCACCTTGGTCGCAAGGAATTCGAGCTTTATTACCGACTGAACCTCGAGTTTCACGATGTTTTTTTGAACATGTCAGGCAACAAGACGCTGCAGGAAATCCTCATGCCGCTGAAAAAACGGCTTTATGACTTCCCCTGGCACCGGCTGTGGGTGGAATGGGAAGAGGTCAATTTGGCAGAGCACGAGAAATTTATCGACCATGTCGCAAAGGGGGATCGCCCCGGGGCGGCGGCGGTAATCCGGGATGAACACTGGGGGTGGCAGAAACACGAGCCGTACTTCATCAAGTTTTACAAGTTCGATGGGTCGTCGGCCCCCGGTCAGAATTGAACCGCGCAGGCCGTTACGAGGCTGTCCTCCGGTTCTCGCTTCGCACGACAACCGAGCTGAGCGGCAGGGAGCGTGAATTGCTGCAGCTGATCGCCGAAGGCCGAAGCACCCGGGAAATCGCCGAGGCTCTTCACATCAGCGTCAAAACGGTTGAGACACACCGCAAGAACATCATGGAAAAGGCAAATCTTCACACCGTATCGGAATTGACCAAGTATGCAATCCGGCATGGTCTGACCTCTGTGTAATCAGCATCTCCCTCATAGTTCTCCGCTGAACTCCAAAAATATTGTTGGGACTGCGAATAAGTGGGGTCCCCAATGCACAGGTGAAACCTACAAAAAAAGAAAAAATACGTATGGCGATGAATTGAATCCTTGGGAATTTTGGAAAACTTGATGGTGTTTGTCAGGTAATCCCAAACAAAGCGATCTCCAAAAAAGTGTGGATATCGTCCAGGCGGAGAGAAAGCTGATAGATTGCGCCCTGGGAATATATCCAACGAAAAGTGATCATCCCGTTTATGTGGTATTGACAGCCAAACGGGAAATAATCGAGGACGGTAAAAGCTACAGATATCGACAGGCCGAAGGGTATATTCACAGATCACCGCCATGCCGGTGATTTCATCCGACGTATCTGCAGTTTGAAGGTTTCTGGAATACTCTCCATACATCTGTAGTCACCTGGTAGTTGGTTTTCTGGCACGTAATCACCACTCGAGAAGAATTTGCCAACTCATCAAGGATGCACTATAAACTGGAAGCTAAGCCAAAATGGCACCAATGAAGCCAATAAACGAGAATTAATTCCTAATTATCCAATAAACGCGAAAAAAATCTCGCTACTCACTAGTTGGGTGGCCTGACCGATAACGATACTGAATCTATTGTCAATGCAAGTAAACCTAAAGGAGGGACAAATGAACAAATCAAGACCCCTACTTTTATTCGGCGCTTTATGCAGCGTCTTCGCTGTAGCGCTGTTATCCGGCTGCGCTACGAAAGGCGACCCCATTGTGGCTGCAGAACAAGCCGATAAAAAAGCAGGCATCGCGGCGCCTGGCATCGCCGAAACCAAGGCTATCGCAGAGGAGGCCTTCATCTACGGCCTGCCGATTGTGATGAACTACGCGGTGATGAATGAGTTTTGCGTGGACAAAAACTCGGGGCAATACAAGGCTCCGTTCAACAAAGTGTTCAACGAAACCCGTGTCTTCACCTACAAGGACACAGCCGTAGTCACCCCCAACGCAGATACGCCGTATTCGATGATCTGGCTGGACCTGCGCGCGGAACCAATGGTGATCTCGGTGCCCGCAGTGCCAGAAGAGCGCTACTACTCGGTACAGTTGATTGATGGCAATACCTACAACTATGGCTACATTGGCAGCCGTGCGACAGGCAACGATGCCGGCAGCTATCTCGTTGTCGGCCCTGTCTGGAAAGGTGACAAACCGGCGGGCATTAAGAAGGTGTTTGAATCTACAACACCCTTCGCGCTCACCGTTATCCGCACC
The DNA here is from genome assembly GCA_963716785.1 of uncultured delta proteobacterium. GTDB lineage: Bacteria > Desulfobacterota > Desulfobacteria > Desulfobacterales > SpSt-501 > SpSt-501. Next base: position 11,753 of record CAVQUW010000009.1, read on the forward strand.
CAGCTGTTCAACGCCGACGACATGCCGCACGTTATAAAGGTGCAGGCCGGATACAAGGCGCAGCCGCTGTCCGCGTTCCTCAAACAACCCGCGCCGCCCGCTGCACCGAAAATCGACTTCCTCCCGGCCACGACGCAGGGGATCAAAGAGAATTTTTACGCCTATCTCGATGCCGCCCTCGATTTCGTGCCGGTCAGGCCGGAGAACAAGGATATCCGGGCTAAACTTGCCAGTATCGGCATCGGGCCGGGCAAGACTTTTGACTTCAAAGAGCTCTCGCTGGAACACAAAGCCGCCGTCCTGCTGGCGATGAAGGAAGGCGACAGCAAGGTTAAGAAGTATCTATCCTCCGGCATGAAAGATATTAACGGCTGGAGGGTGGGTGCGCTCTTTGGCGACGACGCTTTCTACAAGGGCGATTGGCTGAAACGCGCCGCCGCTGCCACAGGCGGCATCTACGGCAACGATGCCGTTGAGGCCATGTATCCGATGACCCGCACGGACGCGAAGGGCGAAATCCTCGATGGCAGCAAGCACAACTACACGCTCACCTTCGCAGCTGGCCAACTGCCGCCGGTGAACGCGTTCTGGTCGGTGACGATGTACGATGGCAAGTCGCAGCTGCTGATCGAGAATCCGATCAATCGATATCTGATCAACTCGCCGATGTTGCCAAACATGAAGAAGAACGAAGACGGCTCGTTGACGCTCTACATCCAGAAAGATTCGCCGGGCAAGGACAAGGAAGCGAATTGGCTTCCGGCACCAAATGGCCCGATTTACCTCGTCATGCGCCTCTATTGGCCGAAGACGGAAGCACCTTCCATCCTTCCAGCCGGCGCAGGCAGCTGGAATCCGCCGGGCATTGTGAAAGCCAACTGATTCAGTCGTGAAACGCGCGCGCCGCTCTCGCCAGGGAGCGGCAGCCGTTAAAAATAATTGACCTGCTTTTGCCATTTGAGCAATAATAATTTAGATTTCAGTTCTGTACCTAAGTAGATGCTAAATGCTGATTAATACAAATTTCTATTTTTCCTTAACAGAAGGTGAGAATCCCATGAAAAAAATAACCTTATTGCACACCGCGGCCCTCGTGGTCGCCTTAGCCTCTTTAGTCACGGTGGCTCCAGTCCAGAGTGCGAATCCCGCGCCATCTGCGGATGAAATCAAGGCCATTTCGGAAGAAGCCACCCTCTACGGTCTGCCACTGGTGATGCTCTACGGCATCATGAACGAATATGCCATCAACAAGGACTCTGGCCAGTTCAAGGCACCGTTCAACGAGATCAAGAATGTGGCCAGGGTTTATACGCCTGCGGATACCGCAATTATCACCCCCAATAGCGACACCCCCTATTCGTTTGCATGGATGGACCTGCGTGCCGAGCCGGTGGTGCTCTGTGTGCCGGAGATGGCTAAAGACCGCTACTATTCCGTCATGATCACGTCGCAATATACCTTCAACTTCGGCTATATCGGCAGTCGCGCAACGGGTAACGGTGCCGGTTGTTATGCGGTCGCCGGGCCAGGTTGGACAGGCGGCGCCCCAAAGGGCATCGAGAAAGTGTTTGTTTCCGAGACAGACTTTGCGCTCGCACTCTACCGCACCCAGCTCTTTAGTCCGGCCGATATCGACAATGTGAAGGCGATTCAGGCCAAGTACTCTGTCCAGCCTTTGTCAGCATTTCTGGGTCAACCGGCACCCGCTCCAGCGCCGGCGATTGACTGGCCAAAAGTAACCAAAGCCATGGAGAAAGCGGATCCGTTCGGCTATCTCGCGTTTGTTCTCCAGTTTGCTCCCGCGACAGGCCCGGCAGCCGTGGAAGTGCCGCTGCGAGAGAAACTTGCCCGTATCGGCATCGAAGCAGGCAAGCCCTTCCCAACGGTTGCGCTGACCGCTGCCGATAAAACGGCGATGGCAGCGGGCATCAAGCAAGCGGAACCGGTGATCAAAGCCAAGATCGAAACATTGGCCCCGCGAGTCAACGGCTGGGTGAATGTCCCATTCGATGGTCCTGGACCGAGGTGGTTATGACGGCGATTGGGCGCAGCGATCGGCCGTGGCCGTCGCGGGCATCCTGGCCAACGATGCGAAGGAGGCGTCCTATGCATTCACCCGGGAAGATAAAGATGGCGTGAAACTCGATGGATCCAAAACAAACTATACGTTGACATTCCCGGCAGGTGAATTGCCTCCGGTCAACGCTTTCTGGTCAGTCACCATGTACGATGGTGCTACCCAGCTGCTTGTAGAAAATCCTATCAACCGCTACCTGATCAATTCACCGATGCTGCCCGAGCTCAAGAAAAATGCCGACGGGTCGTTGACGCTATTCATACAGAAAGACGAACCTACCGACCCGGTCCAGAAGGCAAACTGGCTGCCGGCGCCGAACGGGCCGATCTATATCGTGCTACGTATGTACTGGCCGAAGGAATCGGTGCTCAATGGCAACTGGCAGCCACCTGGTATCCAGGCTGCGAAGTAATAGTGCAGATAAGTACAAGCGCCGTGCTCAGCTTCGACTGAGGACGGCGATTGTCGGCAGCCGTCTAAACTTCAATCAGAAATCGCCTGAAAAGGTTATTTTGAGGACTGTGCTTATGGGCTGCAAAAAAGTTAAAAAATCAAACATGGAAGGGTACATTGGGACAAACGCAAATTAATGCATATATCTTCTAATATTCGTAAATATTTTCAAATCTCAAAATTGCAACATCACTCCAACGTATCCAGTGGTTTTCGTGATCATTTCAAATTGCATGTATTGACAGCTTCGGGCAACATATCGCCTTTTTGAAATAGTGAGGTTGACGGGCAGTATCATCGACTGTGGAGTGCCAAGGTGGTATAGTCAATTTTGACCTTAACAGGCGGCAGTGATCCCCATAAATTGGACAGTGTGGTGTTATAGCAAGGCTACTATGCCGAACTGCATAACCTGGCTGAGTCATTAAGTCGGCAGTGAATTACACTAATCCTCGTCATTCCGGCGCAGGCCGGAATCCAGAGAAATACTGGATGCCGGATCAAGTCCGGCATGACGGTATTAGCCTGTTAAGCCGCCGGTTCAATAATGGAGGGAACCACCGCAGCTGATAGAAATGAATTGAGCTATTGGGTTGCTGGTGCGAAATTCCAAGGTATTATAAGGTATTATACGGACAGGAACGCAATAATCAGCTTTTAACATGGGCCCTTCTAATTGTTGCTGTGCGGCATTCCCTATGTGATGACATCAGCAGGCGTCAGCCACCGCGGATTGAACGGTTCGTAATCATAGCCCTGACCCCGCCATGTGGAGGGGCAAGGCACTTGTCGGGAACGCAGTAATCTGGCCACTGGCCCGCCGAGCCATCCATTGGGGGTGACCCGCAGTGAACGTTAAAAAACAGAAAAAGCGGTGCATGAAGTCCAGCGGGATGATCATCGCTTGTTCTTTGCTCCTGTTGTTGACGCCCTTGCTCGGCAAGGCGAGCGGGAAGGATAATGCTCCGGCCGGCAGCCGGGGAGATGAGACAGGGAAAGGGATGGTCGGCGGAAGCCGGAGCCGGCATTTGAACCCCGATGACAGCATCCGCATCCTCCTTGGCCACCCGGCTTTCGCCGGTTTCGCGAGGCTGCTATTGCCGTGGGATGGTCGTCGATATGACGAAGAGATGCGCCTGAGCGATATCGGTTCGCTTCTGCCGTATCACAGACATGTGGTTCCTGAGACAGTGGTCGATGCGCTCAATCGCATGATCGACGATGTCAATCGCGGTCACGCCGTGTTCTACCCGTTCACCAGCGAAGAACAGAAGCAGGGGCAACCCGCACGCGAAAATACCGGGCTGTTCTTCTTCCGCGGCAAGCCCGGTGCCCCCTTCGCCGTGATATCACCCGGCGGCGGCTTCTCCTATGTCGGCTCCGCCCATGAAGGGTTCCCCTACGCCGCAGAGATCAGCGCCAGGGGTTACAACGCTTTCGTGCTGCGATATCGCGCAGGTTTTGGCGGCACGGTGGCCACCGAGGATCTGGCGGCGGCCATCTCCTACATTTTCCGCAACGCGAAGGCTCTCGGCGTCGGCACCCGGGACTACTCCCTGTGGGGAAGCTCGGCCGGCGCGAGGATGGCGGCTGCCGTCGGTTCGCACGGAGTTGCCGCCTACGGCGGCGACACGCTGCCGAAACCGTCGGCCATCGTGATGGCCTACACGGCCCATTCAGATCACTCCTCCGCCGAGCCTCCTACCTTCGTCGTGGTCGGCGAACAGGACGGGATCGCGCCGCCGTCGGCGATGGAAAGACGTATTGCGGCCTTGCGCGGCGCAGGGACAGAAGTGGAGTACCATAAGTACAAGGATCTGGGCCATGGCTTCGGTTCCGGTACCGGAACCGGCGCCGAAGGCTGGATCGCGGACGCCGTCCGGTTCTGGGAAAAATTCATCACACCGCGGAATTGATGCGCGGGGCGCCCCGCCGCCCCATCTGGTCAAGAGGCTTTGTCACGGCCTCCAACGCCGGTGGCGCCCACCCGCAACTTCTCTGCGTGTCCTGTGCCTCAACAGGAAAGCACTTCCAATCGCCGGACCACGGCTTGAGCCCTCGTTTTTCGAGGGTCTGCTACGCCCGGCCGCGCAGCTTGGCCGCCTGGGCCACGCGTTCGACGGCGATCATGTAGGCGGCATCGCGCGTGAACACGCCGCGCTGTTCGGCCAGGTCGGCCATGGCGCGAAACGCCTTGGTCATGACCGTGTCGAGCCGTTTGAGGACTTCCTCCTTCTCCCAGTAGAAGTTCATGTTGGCCTGGACCTGCTCGAAGTACGAGCAGGTCACCCCGCCGGCGTTGCAGAGGAAATCCGGGATCACCCAGATGCCCCGCTCCTTGAGCCGCGGGTCGGCCTCCGGAGTGGTCGGCCCGTTGGCGCCCTCGGCGATCAGCACCACGCTCGCGGCGATGTCGCCCACGGTGTCGGCGTTGATCTGGTTCTCAAGGGCGCAGGGGACCAGGATGTCCACCGGCTGCCTGATCCACTCCTCTCCGGGCAGCACCTCGTAACCGGCGGCCTCCGCCTGCCGGCGGTCGATGGCCCCGTAGCTGTCGGCGATGGAGGCCAGGAACTCGGGGTCGCAGCCGGCGGCTTTGCGGTAGGTGAAGGCCTCGTTCTCCTGCCCGTCCCAGCAGGAGACGCACGCCACCTTGCCCCCGGCCTCGGTGAACCAGCGCGCGGCGTACTGGGCGACGTTGCCGAAGCCCTGGAAGGCGGCCGTCATGCCCGCGAGATCGCGGCCCATGCGCTTGACCGCCTCGCGCACGCAGAACATCACCCCGTAGCCCGTCGCCTCGCGGCGCCCGAGGGAGCCGCCCATGCCGATCGGCTTGCCGGTGATGAACCCGGGGTAGTGGCCGCCGGCGAGCGTCTCGAACTCGTCCAGCATCCAGAGCATGTGCTGGGCGTTGGTCATGACGTCCGGAGCGGGCACGTCGATGGCCGGGCCCACGTTCTTGAACACCTGCCGGACCCATCCGCGGCAAAGCTGCTCCTGCTCGCGCGGGGAGAGCCGGCGCGGGTCGCAGATCACCCCGCCCTTGCCCCCGCCGAGCGGGATGTCGACCAGGGCGCACTTCCAGGTCATCCAGGTCGCCAGGGCGCGCACGGTGTCGGCGGTCTCCTGGGGATGGAAGCGGATGCCCCCCTTCGCCGGCCCCCGCAGGTCGTTGTGTTGGACCCGGAACCCCCTGAACACCCGCACGCTGCCGTCGTCCATGCGGACCGGGATGGTGAAGTGAAACTCCCGCATCGGCCAGCGCAGCAGTTCCCTTACACCGGGCTCGAGGCCCAGCGTGTCCGCCACGCGGTCGAATTGGGCCTGGGCCATCTCAAACGCGTTGAATTTCTCCATGTCGGTTGCCCTTTCCTCCTCCTGAGTGCTATGTGACCCGCATCACGTATAGGTGGCCTCAGCATATGTCAGTTCGCGGAACTTGGCAACCTTGCCGGACCCGGCCGCGGGTGCTTGCGTTCCATGCCTAAAGACGGCATAAAGAGAGGCAAGGACACCCGGAGGTGATGTGCATGTTGGACATCGACTCGATCCAGCACCGCTTCGACACGTTTCGTCCCTTGATGGCCAACCGCATCCGCGAGATCCTGCTGCTCGCGAGCGTCTACGACGCCTTCGTCCTGGAGGAGGACGGCACCCTCGAGGAGCGGATCTGGCAGCAATATGCCGACCGCGGCCTTTCGACCGTCCCCCGCATCCGTAAGGTGTCGAGCGTCGAGCGCGCCCTGGAGGTGCTCCGCTCGGAGCAGGTCGACCTCGTCCTGGCCGTTGTGCACGAAGAGACGGAACTGGCCTTCGATTTCGCCCGCCAGGCCAAAAGCCTCAGGGCGAACCTGCCCGTGGCGACACTCGTCACCGACCCGGCCTCGCTGCCCCTGCTCCAGGATGTCGCCGACCGGCGGGGGGTGGACCGGATCTTCCTGTGGCAGAACGACCCGACCCTGCTGGTCGCCATCATCAAGTACTTCGAGGACATGGCCAACGTCGACCACGACACGCGGGTCGGCGCCGTGCGGGTGGTGCTGCTGGTCGAGGACTCTATCGCTTACTACTCCACCATCCTGCCCGCCGTCTACACGGCCATCATGACGGCCACCCGGCGGCTGATCGACGAGGGGCTGGACCACGTCCACAAGCAGTTGCGGATGCGCTCACGGGCCAAGATCGTGCTGGCGGACAGCTACGAGCAGGCCGTGGCGCTCTACCGGCGCCACAAGCCCTACATCCTGGGGGTGGTCTGCGACGTGCGCTTTCCGCGCGAGGGCCGCATGGACGACGAGGCCGGCTTCGATCTCGTGCGGATGCTGCAGCAGGAGGAGCGCGGGCTGCCGATCTGCATCCAGAGTGCGGAGCCGGAGAAAAACCGGCCGCGGGCGCTTGCGCTTGCGGCCCAGTTCATCGACAAGAACTCCCCCCGGCTGACCGAAGACCTGCAGCGGTTCTTGCGGGAATACATGGGCTTCGGCGATTTCATCTTCCGCTCCCCGACGGGGGCCGAGATCGCCCGGGCCGGCAACCCGCGCGAACTGATGGAGCGGCTGCGGGAGGTGCCGATCGAGTCCATCCTGCACCACGCGCGGCAGCAGCACTTCTCCCACTGGATGATGGCCCGCACCGAAATCAAGATCGCCGAGCAGTTCTACCCGAAACGGGTGGAGGACTTCGAGCAGCCCGAGGATCTGCGCGCCTTTCTGATCCGGGTGATCGACTCGGTGCTCTACGAGAAACAGAGCGACATCATCAGCCATTTTCTCCCCGGCCGCAACCCGCACGCGGTCCAGTTCATGCGGATGGGGGAGGGGTCGCTCGGCGGCAAGGCCAGGGGCATCGGTTTTCTGCGCTTCCTTCTGTCGCGGCTCGAGATCCGGCATCTCTTCCCGGACATCGAGATCCAGATCCCGCCGACCCTGGTGGTGTGCTCGAACGAGTTTGCGCGCTTTCTGGCCGACAACGACCTGGGGGACATCGCCTTGCAAGGCGGCCTGCCGTTTGCGGAGCTCCAGCAACGGTTCCTGGCGGGGGCCATCCGGCCGGAGCTGGTCCAGGACCTCAGGTCACTACCTGGAGGCGGTCGGCGAACCCCTGGCGGTGCGCTCCTCGAGCATCCTGGAGGACTCCCACCACCTGCCGCTGGCCGGGCTGTACGCCACCTACATGCTGCCCAACAACGGCCCCGATCTGGAGGAGCGGCTCGAGCGGCTGCTCTGCGCCCTGAAACTGGTCTGGGCCTCCACCTTCGGCGAAAACCCCCGGGCCTATTTCCGCCAGACGAGCTACCGCCTCGAGGACGAGCGCATGGCGGTGGTGGTGCAGACCCTGGGCGGCCGGCGGAGGGGGGACTTCTTCTACCCGACCTTCTCGGGGGTGGCCCAGTCGCGCAACTTCTACCCCGTCTCCTACATGAAGGCGGAGGACGGCGTCGTCCAGGTGGCGCTCGGGCTGGGCAAGACCGTGGTGGAGGGCGGGGCCATCGTGCGCTTCTGCCCCCGCTACCCCCAGCTCCTGCCCCAGTTCGCGCGCATGCGCGACTGGCTCTACTTCACCCAGAAGAATTTTTACGCCCTGGACATGGTGTCCGCCGACGGCGCGCCCACGGCCGAGTCCATGGAACGGCTCAAGTCCCTGCCCATTTCGGCGGCCGAGGAGCACGGGGTCCTGCAGAAGGTCGCCTCGGTCTATCAGTCCGAGAGCGAGCTTCTGGTGGACAGCTTTTTTTACAGCGGGGCGCGGATCGTCACCTTCCAGAAGGTGCTGCGCGACCCGCGCCTGAAGCTCGGTGAGCTGCTCGGCAACATGCTCAGCCTGTGCGAAAAGGCCATGCGCACGCCGGTGGAAATCGAGTTCGCCTGCGACCTGCGCGAGGACGGCCCGGCGGTCTTCTACCCCCTGCAGCTCAGGCCGATGGCCTCCAAGCGGCGCTGGGAGAAGGTCGTGGTGACGGACGAGGACCGCCGGCGGGCGCTGTGCTACACGCCCATCGCCCACGGCAACGGCCGGTACCGCGGCATCCGCGACATCGTCTGCGTGAAAACGGACGTTTTCGATGTCTCCAAGACCCGGGAGATCGCGCGCGACATCGGTGTCTTGAACAAGGTACTGGTCGATGAGGCATACCCCTATGTGCTGATCGGGTTCGGGCGCTGGGGGTCCACCGACCCCTACATGGGGATCGGGGTCGGCTGGGCGCAGATCTCCGGGGTGAAAGTGCTGGTCGAGGTCGGCCTGAAGGGCTTCAACGTGGACCCGGCCCAGGGCACCCATTTCTTCCAGAATGTCACTTCGCTCAACATCGGGTGCCTTTCCGTGCCCCACGCCTCGGCGGCGTTCCTCAAATGGGAGGCGCTCGCATCCGGGCAGGTCGTGCGCGAGACCGATTACCTGAGGCTGTACCGCTGGACCGGGGAACTTGAGATCCTGATCGACGGCCGCAGCGGGGAGGCGGTCATCGCGGCGCCGGCGGCCTGAGCGGCAGCCGGCTCACAGGTTGGTGGACAGAGCCAGCTGGTTCTTGTTGATGGCGAGCCGGGTCTTCGGCTCGATGAAATCGTGATGGTCTTCGACGAACGGCAGGTAGGCCAGGGAAAACGACGTCGTCCGGATGTCGAGCCCGGGCAGCAGCTCCGGCAGCCGATGGCGGGGTTTGTAAAAGCCGGCCAGAACGGCCTTCAGGATCTCGCCGGCCTCCTGCACGGGGAAGTTGACCGGTTGGTGGGGTGCGGGCGGCGGGGATGGCGTCAGACGGTCTTGGGGCTGGTTGACGGTCACGAGCTCCGCCAGACGCAGGAACGCCTGGGCCCGCAGCTTGAAGGCCGGGACCCAGAAGCGGAAAGGGATTTGCGCGCTCTCGCCCCGGACCACCCTCGGCAGGTTGGCGATGCGGACCAGGTCGGCGGTGGTGTTGAGGTTGATGCCGGAAACCTCGCAGCCGATCTGCCAGAACGGAAACCAGCGCGCGGTCGGTGCGTCGGTTTCGGCCCCACGGAAGGCATCCACCCGCTGCAGGCGTTCATCCGCCGCAACCCACATGGAGGAGCAGTTGCGGCACACGAGCGCCAGGGCGTCGCGCTCGCCCTCGAGGTCCCAGCCGCAGCTCGGGCACATCGCGGCGACGAAGGTGACCCGGCAGTCCGGTTTGGCATCCTTGAAGCCGCCCTCCAAAAGCCCTGCGGCCGGGCCGCCGACCGGCCGGTCGAGCACCGCGTCGTACAAACGATCTTTTTCGTAAAACGGCGCGAAGAGGACCCCCATGGATTCCCCCAGGAGCGTCGACCACATGACCGACTGCGGGAGGTTGCGGCTGAAGCGGCTGCTGAACACCGCCTGGGCGTCGGCGGCCGGCCGGGCCGGGGCGATGAAGCGGCCGGCCATGTCCGCTACGGCGAACTTGAGCTTCATCGCCTGGCTGCGAAGGCCCAGGGAGTAGGGGGCCGCGGGCGCCTCGACCGCGAGCTGGCTGACGTCGAGGAACTTGAACTCGTTCCCTTCGGGTCTGAGAGTGAGCAGAACTCCCTTGAACCGCCAGTAGGGGAGGTAGACCAGGTCCTTTCCGTGCGGGTCCTTGGCCGGCAGCACGTAGCGGTAGTAGTCGCGGGTCACGAGGCAAGAGCGCACGCGGCAGAAAGGACAGGCAAACAGCCGGTCGGTCTCTTCCATCTCGGCCGGCGCCCCGCACTGCGGGCATTGGTGATCGATTCGAAATACAGTCACGAGTGCCTAACGCCTCAGCGCCACCGGTGATCAGAGTTTTTCGCCGCAGTCATTGCAGTGCACGGCATCGGAAAGGTTTTCGGAGCCGCAGTGCGGGCAGAATTTTTTCTGCGGCGCGGTGTCGACCGAGAGCCCGCAGCGCGAGCAGAACTTGGCGTTCGGGGTCAGGTTTTTGCTGCAGCGGGCGCACTGAGCGAACACCACCAGCTGATGGCCGCACTGGGTGCAGAATTTGGAGTCCAGGGGAACGCTGCTGCCGCATTCCGCGCAGGCCGCCGCCGGGGGGGGCTGGCGGCGGGCTGGGTCGTTCTGGCCCCCGAAGTACTGGGCGAACATGGGCGGAAGCATGAACCCCAGGCTCGTGCCCATGCCGGCGCCCGCGCCGCCGCCGGGCTCGGCGGCCTTCTCCATGGCCATGGCCGCCTTCATCTGCATCAGCTTTTCCATGTCCTTGAACACCCCGATGCGGCTGCGGTCGTCGATGGCCTGCTGCACCTCCGGCGGGGGGGTGATGGCATTGATGTAAAGCTGGGTCAGGGCGATCCCGAAGTGGCCCAGGTCCTCCGCCAGGCTGTTGCCCAACCCCTGGGAGAGCTCGTCGTATTTTGCCGGAAGGTTCAGCAGGGAGTCGAGCTTTTGCCCCATGAGGTCGTTGAACCGGGAGACGATCACCTGGTTGAGGTACTCCTCGACGCCGTCGGTGGCGACGATCCCCTGGGTCCCCGCCAGGCGGTTGATGAACAGCACCGGCTGCACCACCTGGATGTTGAACACCCCGAAGGCCCGCAGGCGGACCAGACCGAGCTCGGCGTCCTTGAACGCTACCGGGTCGCGGGTGCCCCACTTGAGGTTGGTGAAGACCTTCAGGTTGACGAAATAGACTTCCGCCCGCAGCGGGCTCGACATGCCCCAGGGGATGCTCGCGATCTTGGTGAGGATCGGGATGTTGCCGGTCTTCAGCGTGTGGCGGCCCGGCCCGAAGACCCCCACCGCCTTGCCTTTGTAAAAGAAAACCGCGGCCTGGCTTTCACGGACCGTGAGCTGGGCGCCCCATTTGATCTCGCCGGAACCCTCCTCGGGCAGTCGGTGAACGATTTCCTTGCCGCTTTCGTCAAACCATTCAAGGTTTTCCAGAAACACCAAATTGTTGCTGCCCATGGCCGCCTCCTGATGGGGGTTATGAAACCAGTTCCTTGTGTCATCGGCACAATGGCGGTCGAACTTGAGGGGGTTGCGTCGGTCCGCAACACGATTATTGTTCTCTTGTCGGAGGTGATTTCACATCCTCCTTAAGGTCCCCGGCCTTATTGCCGGGGGCTTCCGTCGACAGGGTGTCCATAGCCGGCGCCCATCCATCATGCAAAGGGGGTGCAGTCATGATTCGAATATCCAAATCGACCCAGCTCGGCCCGGAGGAGATCATCAGGCGGGCAGTGGCTTATTTCGGGGAGGGCGGCGAAGGGCTGAAGGCGACCGAGCGCGGAAGCTGCTGTGTTGCGTTTGACGGGGGCGGGGGGCATGTGACGGTGACCGTCGTCGATGAGACCGCCCACCGCACCGTGGATGTCGAGAGCCGGGAATTCGAATATCAGGCCAAGCGGTTCCTCGAGCGGGTCTGAGGACCGCCGGGACGGGCTTGCCCGCGGTTGACCCCGCCCGGTTCTGATGATAGAAACGGGTGCATGCGCCTGAACCGTCACAACTGCTTGCAGTGGGGCAAGTTTACACTCCTCAAGCTGCCCCTGATCTATCTGCTTATCGCCGCCGGCTTTGTTCTCGAGTGGGTTATAAGCGCGCCTTTTATCCTGATGCAGGGCCTCGACACCGGGGCGCGTCGGATCGCGCGCACTCGGGTCAGGCGGCCGCGCGGGTGAGGTGTCAGCGGCGGGCCAGCCAATAAACCACCGGCAGCGTCATCGCCGCCAGAACCAGAAGACCCGGAGGGGAAAGATAGACGGCATACCACGGGCGTTTCAAACGCCGCGCGGTTTTCAGCTCGGAGAGGAACCAGTTTCCGAGAATCGCCGCCCCGGCCAGAACCGAGACGAGCTTGGCGATTTCGATCAGGGTTGCCATCGGCGGAGTTCTCCTTGGAGGCCCGATCCCGGAACCACCCCGCGGCCGCCGGCCGCCGCCGGAGCGGAGACCGGCGCGGGAAAATGGGATTGATATTTTCGGCAGTTGTTGTATAGTGAGCCCGCGTTGATCAAGCTCGGAAGCATTGAGCGACGCCGGGAACTGGCGCGCCTGGAGGGATTCGAACCCCCGGCCTACGGATTAGAAGTCCGTTGCTCTATCCAGCTGAGCTACAGGCGCACGGGGCGCTATTTATCACACGGCCGCCACGCTGTCCAATATCTTTTGATGGCCCCGTGGTATTCGAGCTCGTTACAAGGCCATCGCAAGCGACGGTTTTGAAATAATCCGGGCCGCCCCCGCTGAAGAGGGGCAGGCAAGGCGCGCGAACCCCGCAGCGGCCTGTCTAAGCCGTGCTCGCCGTGCGCCGCTGCGCCGGCGGGATAAAGCAGAACGGCGAAATCGGGTTTTTTGCAAAGTCATCATGGATGCCGCTTCACCCCGCCGGGATGCGCCGCGAGCAACCCGCCCCGAGGTTGGGGGGCGTCTGCGTTTTTTGCGGCACAGGCATGCAGGAGTTTGTGATCATATCCCCAGGGATTTCAGAGGCCGGGAGTAGAGCATCGGAATGAAAAAAGAGGCGAAAAAAACCACACCGCCAACCCCGAAAAAAAAGCTGAAAAAGGCCGCGCCGAAAAAAGCCAAGGCCGCGCCTGCCAAGGCCGAGCGCGTCAAGGCCATCCAGCCGCAGTCGTTGATCGCCAACCCTGTGAACCTCGTCAAGCAGAAGCCCAGGCCGGATGGCGAAAAGGCGCTGGTCAAGTTCGACCCGCTGCAGCGCTATTTGTCCGAGATCAGCAAGTACCGACTGCTCACCCGCGAGGAAGAGCGGGACTTGGGGGTTCGGGTCAAGGAGGAAGGCGACCAGGATGCCGCCTATGTCCTGGTGACCTCCAACTTGCGGCTGGTCGTCAAAATTGCGCTCGAGTTCCAGCGCGTGTGGATGCAGAACCTGCTCGACCTCATCCAGGAGGGCAACATCGGCCTGATGCAGGCCGTCAAGAAATTCGATCCGTATAAAAACGTGAAATTTTCCTATTACGCCTCCTTCTGGATCAAGGCCTACATCCTCAAATTCATCATGGACAACTGGCGGCTGGTGAAAATCGGGACCACCCAGGGCCAGCGCAAGCTGTTCTTCAAGCTCAAAAAGGAGAAGGCGCGGCTGGTCGACCAGGGGTTCGACCCGAAACCCAAGCTGTTGTCAGAACGCTTGGGCGTGTCGGAGCGGGAGATCGTCGACATGGACCAGCGCCTGGACGGGTGGGACGTCTCGTTGGACGCTCCTTTGAAAAGCGATTCGGACACCGAACGCATCGAGTTTTTGAGCACCGAAAGCGAATCCGTCGAGGACCAGGTTTCGAAAAAAGAGATCGAACTGCTGCTGCACAACAAGATCGCCGAATTCAGGCAGAAGATGTCGCCGCGGGAGATCGAGATCTTCGAAATGCGGGTGTTCTCGGACAATCCCGTCACTCTGCAGGAAATCGGCGACCGCTACGGCATCTCGCGGGAGCGGGTTCGCCAGATCGAAAAGAACATCATCCGCAGGATGCGGGAGTATTTCAAGGACGAAATACCGGATTTCGCCTCCTACGCCGAAGACACCGACCGTGAATGACGGGATTGCCCGCACGACTTCGCCCCCCCCTCGAAGCAGGGAACCTTAAGAATGAGAACCCGTGTCGACTTCATTGCCGCCCTGATCTGTGCCGTGAGCCTGACGGTCGGATGCGCGACGCCCATATCGCCCCCCGTCAAGCGGGTCGAGCCGCCCATGGTCGCCCCCGGATCCGAAGGGCCGTATTTTTATTTTCTGGCGGCCCAGAAAGAGCGGCGCAACGGGAAAGTGGACCAGGCGATCGTGCACCTGCGCAAAGCCATCGAGCTTGAGCCCGACTCCAGCTACCTGCAGCGTGAACTGGCCACCGTCTATCTGCAGAACAAGGAGGAGCAGAATGCCCTGGAGGTGCTCGACCGGCTCTTGACCGACCACCCCGACGACACCAAGGCGCTCATCCTGACCGGCGGGATCCGGCAAATGCGCAAGGAGACGGCAGCCGCCATCGAGGCCTTTGAAAAAGCGATTCGGCTCGACCCCTCCGAGGAGAAGATATTCTCGCTGCTCGGCGGGATCTACCTCGAGGCCGACGACATCGCAAACGCCGAACGGGTGCTCAGGGAGCTGATCGACCGCTTTCCGCAATCCTACGCCGGGCATTTTCTTCTCGGGCGGATACACCTCCTGCGCAAGGAAACCGCTTCGGCGGAGAAGGAGTTCCGGCGCGCCGCGGATTTAGAGCCGGAGAGCATCGAGCCGCTCTTCGAGCTTCTCAAGATCTACCGGGAGCAAGGGCGGAGCGTGGAGATGCTGCGGGTCAATCAGCTGATCCTCGAACGCGACCCGGACAACAGCCGCGCCTTTCTCGAAATGGCCCTTCACTACCGCAAGAGCGGTATGAAACCGGAGGCGGCAGCCGTTCTCAAAGAGCTCGGTGAAAAGAGCCGCACGGAGTTCGAGGTCGTGCTGCAGGTCGTCCAGCTCTACGTGGACCCGAAGAACTACACCGACGCCCTGTTCCTCATCGAGGGAATGCTCAAGGGGGCGCCCAACAACCCGGACCTGCACTACCTCAAGGGGTTTTGCCTGTTCGGGTTGAAGAAGAACGAAGAGGCGCTGGCGGAATTCCGCATGGTGCCCCCCGATTCGCGGTTTTTCAATGACGCCACGGTCCACTCGGCGTTCGTGCTCCAGGAGCAGGGCAAGAGCGAAGAGGCCCTTGAGCTGCTGACGGCGGCCTCCGAGAAGAACCCGCAAAACGTCGAGCTGAAATACTACCTCGGGTCGATCTACGAGGAGGCCGGGCGTTTGGCCGAAGCCGAAACCGCGCTGCGGCAGGCAATCGAGGCGGACCCCGAAAACGCGCGCTATCACTTCCGCTTGGGGGTGGTGC
Organism: uncultured delta proteobacterium; assembly: GCA_963716785.1. Taxonomy (GTDB): domain Bacteria; phylum Desulfobacterota; class Desulfobacteria; order Desulfobacterales; family SpSt-501; genus SpSt-501. The sequence goes on from CAVQUW010000009.1 coordinate 27,098, forward strand.
TCGACAAACAGAACAACAAGACCGCCTCCATCGAGGCCATGCGCAAGGTCATCGCGATCGACCCCAAGAACGCCAATGCCCTCAACTACCTGGGGTACACCTACGCCGACCTGGGGGAAAACCTGGACGAGGCCGAGCAACTCATCCTGGAGGCCATGAAGTATAAACCCGGCGACGGCTACATCACCGACAGCCTCGGGTGGGTGTACTACAAAAAAGGCGATTACCGCCGGGCCATGGAAATGCTGAAAAAGGCCGCCGATCTCGTCCCCGGCGATCCGGCGATCCTCGAGCACATCGGGGACACTTACCTCAAGCTCGGCGACAAGACCAATGCTCTCAAATACTACCAAAGAGCTCTGGCCAAGAAAGAGAAAGACAAGGGCGAGCTGATCGAAAAAATCCGGCGGCTCAAGGAAAGCGGCCGCTGACCCGGGGAGGAAGCCGATGGGATCCGCAACGATGAGAGTCCATTTTCCTCGGGTGGCGGCGGCAGTCTGCCTCCTGGCGGCGGTGGCGCTGGCCGGCTGCGCCGGGTTGCCGGCGCCCGCGACCGCGCCGGGTGACGAGGCGCAAGAGGCGGCCGGCCGCGCCGAGGCGCGTTCCATCCTGGAATCGCTGCAGAAGCGAAACGAGCGGTTGAAGACCTTCAAAGGGGTCGGGCGGCTGACGGTGCGCAAGGGCGGCAAGGTCCAGATGGACGAGCGTATCGCCTGGATCGGAGCGGACCCGCTCAAGCTGAGCGTCGTCCTCTTCGCCTCGGGTTTTCCGGCCGTGCGCATGGCGAGCGACGGCGAGCGGCTCTACTACCAGGACGGGCAGGACCCGTCCGCGGCGGTCAAGACCATCCGCTCGAGCGACCCGGATTTGCAGCGCCTCCTTTCCATCCCCATCCAGACGAGTGACATCATCGCCCTGTTGTGCGGGCGGATCCCGATCCGGGAGCACCGCACGGCGAGGGTTCAGCCGCTGCAGTCCGGCGGCGGGCATGTCCTGCTGCTGTCCAAGGCCTGGGGGGTGCACCAGAAGATTTTTCTGGACGAGAAGCGCTCCGAAGTCCGCCAGTCAGAGGTCTACGACGCCTCGGGCGCCCTCGTCTACCAGGCCAATTTCCTCGAGATGCAGCTGGTGGGCGGGTATCGCGTACCGCTGCGGCTGGTCGTCACCGGGGCCGAGGAGGCGGTCGTCCAACTCGTCGTGGAGAAATACTGGGCCGATGTCCCCGTCGCGCCTTCCATGTTCGTGTTGACGCCCCCGGGGTGAAATCGAACTCCGGGGCCGGCTTTCGCCAACCACCCCGACACACGGATACCGGCCCGACATGCACGCTGAGATACTTGCCACCGGCGAAGAAATCCGCACCGGCGCGCTGGTCGACACCAACTCGGCCCACATCGCCGTGACGCTCGAGGAAGCCGGGGTCCGTGTGGACCGGCTGAATGCCGTGGGCGATGACCTATCGGAGCTCGTCGCGGTCCTGACCGAGATCGGGGGGCGGGCGGATGTGGCGGTCGTCACCGGCGGGTTGGGGCCGACCGTCGACGATCTCTCGGCCCAGGCCGCGGCCCGGGCGGCCGGGGTCGCGCTTGAACTGAACCCCGCGGCCCTCTCCTCCATCGAGGCCTTTTTCAGACGCCGCAACCGCCCGCTGAACCCCTCCATCCGCAAGCAGGCGATTCTGCCCGTCAATGCCGAAGTCCTCTATAACCCCGTGGGCACCGCTCCCGGATTCAGCCTGCTGATCGGCCGCTGCCGGTTCTTTTTTCTGCCGGGGGTGCCGCATGAGATGCGGCGGATGCTCACGGAAGAGGTGCTGCCGCAGCTCGTCGCCGCCCTGGGGGGGACCCGGGACCACCGCCTGGTCAGGACCCTGTCCTGTTTCGGGTTGACCGAGTCCCTGACCGGCGAGCGCATCGCCGAGCTGCCGGATCGCTTCCCGGGGGTCCAATTGGGGCTGCGCGCCAAGTTCCCGGAGATCCAGGTCAAACTCTACGGCAGTGGAACGGACGAGGACCAGGTGACGCACCTGCTCGAGCAGGCCGCCGCCTGGGCGCGGGCGAGGCTCGATCAGGTGGTGTTTTCGGAGGCCGGGGAGCCTATGGAGGCGGTGGTCGGGGGCTTGCTGCGCGAGCGCAGGGCTACGCTCGCCGTGGCCGAAAGCTGCACGGGCGGGTTCATTTCCCACTTGCTGACCGAGGTCCCGGGCAGCTCCGACTATTTTCTGCTCGCGGCCGTGACCTACGCCAACGACGCCAAAACGCGCCTTCTGGGGGTGAGCCCGCAGGATCTCGCCGCGTACGGGGCAGTGCACGAGCACACTGCGCGGGCGATGGCGGCCGGGGTCCGCCAGCTGGCCGGCGCCGACTACGGACTGGCCACCAGCGGCATCGCGGGGCCGGGCGGGGGGACGCCCGCAAAGCCGGTCGGCACGGTGTGCATCGGGCTGGCGACGGCCGAACGCGTCAACGGCTGGCAGTTTCACTACTCCTACGACCGGCGCGACATGAACAAGCGGATGTTCGCGATGAAGGCGCTGGATGTGTTGCGGCGGGAAATGTTGGGGATAAGTCTAGAGGGTTAAAGGTTGATGAACTTGTAAAAAGTCGCTTAATTCATTTTTCTGTCATTCCGGCGGATCCCGGATCAAGTCCGGGAGGAATCCCGTCTTTTCAGGCTGTTCTGGACCCCGGCGTTCGCCGGGGAGACAACGAAGGAGACTTTTTACGAATCCGCCAAAGGTTAAAGCACAGCTTTGCGGGAGCAGAACGAACAACTGGAAATCCGCTACCGGCTCAGGTCCCAGAGATATGACTTCCGCCTATTGATGGACGAAACGCATAAACGCAAGGCGTCCCGCTAATGTTTTGCCCTGCCAGGCCGGATACGACAGCGGATCCCGGATCAGAACCTGTCTTGATGCAATCCGCCGGGCTTCCTACCGTGCAATCGGCCTCGCGCTTGCCTCGTTGGATTGACAGGTTTCTGCGTTGTTTTCCTTTACCGGTCGCACCACGTAGTAATAAATGATGTCCTCTGCGACCGCACGATCGAGATAAGTGGAATAGGTGGAGTTGGTTTCCGCAATCTTCTCGTAAGGCCCACCCAAAGTTGTTCCGCGGTAGACATGATATCGGTCTGCGCCGGTGTGGGTCCACGTCAGTTGGATTTTGTTCTGTTTGGCCCTTGCAGCCAAGTCGTAGATGCAGTCACAAAACGGATCCGTTTCAATCCGCACGAGGACCTGGGCGGAGTCGAGGCTGCTTTGGTCCTCCATCCCGCTGCTGGGAAATGAGGTTGCGGTGGTATCGGTGACACGAAGCTGGATGAGGTAGCCGCCCGGACCCTTTGCCGTGAAAAAGGCGGTCACATCCGGTGTCGGACCAACGGCATCGTCAAAAACACCGTCGCCGTCCAGATCCCATGCATATTCCCTGATGGTGTCCCCCGGCCTCCCGGGTTCACCGGCGCCTTCATCCGGATTTACCGAGCCGGAACCATCCATGAACCAGGGTGTCTCCGCGGGGCACAGGCTGTATGGCCCGTTGGCATCTGCCGTGGGCGCGAGCGGAGGCACGGAAACGACCACCCTGATCGTCGTCACCGCCGAGGCCTCCGGCGAGGCGTTGTCGGTGACCCTCAGGGAAACCGGGTATGACCCAAGGGCCGGAAAGGAGCTCGCAGCCACCGGGCCGATCGCGTCATCGAAGACACCGTCAGCGTCGAGGTCCCATTCCCATGAGTCGATTGTCTTGGCGGCGTCTTGGTGGAATGAGGCTGAACCGTCCAGCGTGACCGTCTGACCCACGACCGCCGGATTGGGTACCGCCTTGGCCACGGCCACCGGGGCGCCTGATTCGAAAACCGTTCGGCTCAGCATCATGATGGCCTGGGCGGTTTCGAAGTAATACTGGGCGCCAGTGGCGTCATGGCCCCACCAATAACCCCAGTAAGGAGCCCCCATGGACTGATCGTTCACCAGCGTTCGGGCCACGCCGTCCATGGAATCAGGGGCCGATGGATCCAGGCCCTCCGAGGCGTACCAATCTATCGGTCCGACCCCGGCGGTCATGGACTGCAGAAGCTGGAGCGGCTCCGCGATGCCGTCGCCGTCGGAATCATGCAGAAGCATGGCCTTCACAAAAGAGAACAGCCCGTAATAGTAGTCCTTGATGTTTTTCGTCGCCCCGCTGCCGGACCCCCATTGGTCGCGGATGAAGGTCTCGGCCGCATCCCAACTGGGTGCACCGGCGGCCCCCCGGCCGACGCCGTTCATGGCGAGTTGGACCATTCCGGAAGGCGTGGTCGCATAGGGCCCCCACGCCGTGTTCCGATTGGTGTAGCCGAATACCCCGGTTGCCGGGTTTTGGCTGTAGGCAAGCCAGACAAGGTTCCAGGGGCCGACCACCGGGTGCAGGGCGCAGCCCCATTTTCGCACGGCTGGAATGATGCCGATGGCCGCCCATTGGCAGGCTGAGTTGTCCGGCGCCTGATTTCCGTTGTAGCGCCACCCGCCGCCCTGGGGGTTTAGATCGTATTGGGCCCAGGCATACTCGTCCACCATGTCCTGAACGATCTCCTTGTAGGTCCGCCCGAGGACGTTGGCCCCGCCGCTCTCGGCCACGGCGTTCGGTGTGCCGCTGGCGATGATGGCATCCATGAACATCCCGCCCTGGTAGTAGCGGTTTTGCGTGATAAACAGTTTGATCCCGTTTCCATTGCCATCGGGTGTGAACGATCCCAGAGGATTGGTCTGGACCGGGGTGGTCGAATAGGTGAGCCAGTCAAATAGCTGCCTGAGACCGCGGGAGACCGTCTCCACGTAGGGATTCTCCGGGTTTCCCGTTTCCAGGTGACCGTTGACCTCAAAGGCATTGACGTTCTGGGCCGTGAGACCGTAATACCCGGCGGTGGCATACCCGCCGTACTTGCTTTCCCACCAGCGGCCGAATTCCGCGCCGCCGCTTGCATACCGTGTTTGGGTTTTGTGAAGATACCAGAGGCCCTCGTCGATCGCCACGTTGACTTCAACCGGGAGGGACTTCTCCCGAACGACAACAAAATATGGCTTGTTGGCGGTCTCTCCCGTCGATGTGTCATGCACGGTCAGACGCGCCGTGAATACGGTTCCCACCGTCCCGGAATAGATATGCCGAGCCTCGATCGCGTATTGGTCGACGATTTTTCCCGTCGCTTCCGGCGACCCGTCCCCGAAGTCCCACACGTATTGAAAGTTCGCGCCCTGACGGTCGCAGGTGCCTTTGAGGGTGATGAGCTTGCCGTCCCAGGTGTCGTGGGGAATCAGGGGATTGGCCGCGACCCAGGGAACGGTCTTTACCAGAGGGGCGGCGGCGGACACCGGCGAAGAATCAATCAGCGCCGCGGCGCTTAGCAGAACCAGAATGCCGGCTAATGAGGATATCCATCTCATCGAGCTGTTCTTGGCCATGTCGAAACCCCCTTTCCTGCACCTTCCGGAAAGAAAAGAGCGTGTGCCGGGCCGTAAGTCAAGGCCGGGCAGGCATGTAAACGCTACTTCCTTCTTCGGATCCATCTGGCGCCGAACGCCAGGCCGGCGCCTAAAAGAACCAGAGTCGCCGGTTCCGGAATCGGGTTGGTCGTTGGAGGCAGTGCACTCGAAAAGAAGATTCGCGCCCCGCTGTCCGGATCGATATGGGTGATGAAAAATCCTGCCGCCGGCGTTGTTGTGCTCAGAACGAAAGTGATCAGGGCCGTATCGCCGGAAGCCAGGGACAACTCCCAGCCCAGGGCCATGGAAACATCCTCTGGATCGAGGGTGCCGATGCGCTTATCGAGACGGTTTGCGCTGAAATTGGAAAAGATATCACCGAAAACCCATCCCGGCTCGTCTATCTCCCAGGACTGCCCGGGGGCCGGCAAACCGGTCGCGCTTCCGATTTCGTTGAAAAAGGTGTTGACGCTTTCGTCGATCTCATGATCAAAAAAAGCAAGCGCCGAATGTTTTCCCGCTCCGCTCAGGCTGATGGAAATCGTTCCGAGCCCGGCATTGAAATCGAAGTCGGCAGTGTTGATGTGGCTTGGCAGCGGGTTTCCAGCGACATAGACGGCGCCATCGATATTGAATCCGTACTCATGGAGCCCGATCGCCGCCGCCCTTGCGGGGCCAGTGTCCACTCCCCACAACAGCAAGCACAGGATTAACAGGCACGTGCGTTTCTGCATCCCGGACCTCCTCCCAATAGCGGGTTTCATAAGCTTTAAAAGCTTAAAGCGCTTTAGATAGAAGAACCTGGTGACAACCCAAGATGGCAGCGGTCGGTGGGGTATGAGGTGGAGTCTTGTCAGGGAAGCCAGAGCCGTTGGTCGCAGCCGGTGTCCGCTTCAGATCATGTGGCATGGAAGAATTTGATTCTACCGTAAAATACTTTGAGCCTGACGAGAAAGTCAAGCTGTTTTATAGATAAATAGATATCTATCCTACATTGTAGTGCATCAACCCTTTCCATGCACGGAGATATTGCATATCTTAACGTCAAGGTTTAAAGACTAAAGTTGATGGGCTCGTAAAAAGTCGCTTAATTCCTTTTTCTGTCATTCCGGCGGATCCCGGATCAAGTCCGGGAGGAATCCGTGCGCCTGGCTGTTCTGGACCCCGGCGTTCGCCGGGGTGACAACGAAGGAGACTTTTTACGAATCCGTCAATTATAGTTTAACGTATTAAAGTTTAAAGAAAAAGAAACCGGGGGCTTATTGGAAAATTTGGTTGCCATCATCGGCGGGGGGCTGGCGGTTTACCTGCTGCTGTCGATCCTGTTCACCTATCTCGCCCAGCAGCTGCCGCGCAGCCCGGTGGTTGACCCGCCGGACTGGGGCCGGGTGACCGACACGGTCATCCCCGGGCCGGAGGAGAGCCGCCTGGAGGTGTGGCGGGTGGAGCCCGAGGGCGAAAGCCGGGGGGTCGTGGTCCTGGCCCACGGGTGGGGACGCAACCGGGACCGCATGGTGCGGCGCGCCGCGCATTTCGGCCGCTGGGGGTTCACGGCGGTCATCCACAGCGCCCGGGACCACGGCCGCTCAAGCCCGCGCCGCATGATGAACGCCGCGCGGATGGCTGAGGACATCGAGGCGGTGATGCGCTGGGTCGGCGAGCCGGTCCTGCTCTACGGGCACTCGGCCGGCGCGGGGGCTGCCATCATTGCCGCCCACCGGCGGCCGGACCAGGTGCGGCTGCTCTTTCTCGAGGCGGGCTACGCCGACACCGAGGAAGCCCTCCTGAGCCTCTACCGCTGGTTCAACCCCTTTTTCGGCGCGGCCTTCGGCCCCCTGATCGTCTTCTGGATGAAGGTCTACTATCGCAACCGGTTGAAACTGGTGAGCCCCCGGGTCCTGGCCCCGTCCCTGCGGATGCCGGTCATGCTGATCCACGGTGAGGCCGACCGGCGTTTCCCTCTGGCGTTCGCCAAACGGCTCCAGGCGTGCTTCGCCCCCGGCGGGGCGGAGCTGTTCGTCGCCCGCGGGGCCGGTCACAGCGAGTCGAGCCGCGACCCCTCCTACCCCGAAACCCTCCAACGGTTCATCGACCGCCACCTGCCGCTCACGGGCGTCGAAATACCCGCTACAAAGACCTCCGTGTGATTTTGGGGTGATAATGGCTTCGTGAGCAGCGGGTAACGGCGCCCATCGCCACCCGATCGCGCATGCAGTGATATCCCCTGTGGGAGTGGCTTCCAGCCACGACGATCGCGGCAGGATGCCGCTCCCACGGTAAAAAAGATGCCACTTCATCGGAAGTCCAGGTTCAAGGCGCCCGAGTCGCGTGGCGGCTGATTCGAGGCATACTTCGGGTTCGTCGCAGCGAGCGTTCCGACCTGGCCGGAAAGCGCAACGCAGAAATCAGGCTTATTTCGAATGCGTCAATTGTTCAAAAGCCCCATTTCCTTGAGCAGGGGGCGCGGGTCGATCAGGTGGCGCGCGAACCACAGGTTGATGTCCCCGTGGTCGAGGCCCATGGCCAGGGCCAGGATCTCGGAGAAGTGCAGGATCGGCACGGGGTGGTGGCTGGTGCAGCGGGATTCGAGGTTCATGTGGCACATGGCGCAGGCCGTGACGATGCAGTTGGCCCCGGACTTGCCGGCCCCGTTGACGATCTCGTTGACCAGCGGGATGACGACTTCCGGGCGGGCGGCGGTGAGGAAGGTGCCGCAGCAGCGGGCACCGAAGGGCCAGGGGACCGCGGTGGCGCCCATGCGGGAGAGGGTGCTTTCCATGAGGCCGTGGTAGTTTTTCTCGTGCCGCAGCGCCGGGGGCCGGGCCAGCATGCACCCGTAGTAGGGGGCGAAGCGGATGCCCTTCAAAGGCTCCGGCCCCAGCCGGGAGTTCAGGAAGGCCTGTCGCTGGTCGAGGACCTCGAAGAAGTGCACGATCTTGAACGCCGGGTCGAAGGGCCGGCCCCACATGCTCTGGAACGTGTAGCGGGCCGCGGGGTCTTCGGTCAGACGCAGGTGGGCCTGGCGCAGCCGCAGCAGACAGCTCGGGCAGGAGACGAGCAGGGGCCTGTCCGGCGGCGCCAGCGCGAGGGTGCGCGCCGGCAGCAGAAAGGCCGCTTCCGCATCCAGGGCGTGGGTCGAAGAGCTCCCGCAGCAGTTCCAGTCCTCGACCTCGATCAGGTTGACGCCGATGTGCTGGAAAAAGGCGACCAGGGAGGCGTTGTTCTCACGGGCCGTGGTCGCCAGCGAACAGCCCGGAAAATAGGAGAGGTCGATGGTGTTGGGCTCCGGCATGGCATCACCCTTTCCGGCTGCGTTTGAAAATGCGGCGGATGTCCTTCAGGTTCTTGATCTTCGACGGCAGCAGCTCGAGCTTGCCCTTGGCCAGCAGCTTCGCGCCCACCGACAGGTCGTTCAACCAGTCGCGCTTTTTGAGCTTGAAGCGCACCATGATCTCCAGCTTGTGGGTCCGGCCGTAGCGTTTGATCGAGTCGACGACCTCACGGTGGAAATTGAGGATGTCCGGCTCGGCCACGGTGTACCCCTCCTCCAGGGTCATGTGGCGCAGCGTGTCGTAGAGGGCCGGGATGTCGATCAGGTTCGGGCACTGGATGCAGCAGGTGTTGCAGCCGACGCAGATCCAGATGCCCGAGCACTCCAGGGCCTCCTGCTTCTGCCCCAGCTGGACCAGGCGGATGACCTCGTTGGGGAAGTAGTCCATGGCGTGCGAGAAGGGGCATCCGCTGCCGCAGCTGCGGCATTGCCAGCACATGTGGTAGTTGACACCCGAGCGCCGGAGGACCTCCTCCGCGAACCCGCGGTCCATGGTGCCCAGGGTGATCGGTTCGGCGCTTTTTTCTTCGAGCCGTTTATTCATGGTGTCATTATCTTCCCAAAGACCTTCCTCGCGCATTGACGTAGATCAAAAAGGCGGCTAATTTGCGTTGCTTCCTGGAATTGACCGGGTGATCTCAAGATAGGTCATAACCTGGGTCATTGCGAGAACTTTGTGCCGGGGCGCCTGTAAGGACAGGTCGAGACCCGAACGTGACCGATGCGGGAAATCAGGCGAATAGCGGCTGGATGGCTGATCGACGGCAGCGGGCGTCCGGCCCGGGAGAACATCCTGGTCGAGGTGCGCGACGATCGGATCCTCTCGGTTGGCACCCTCGATGCGGACGCTCTGCGCGCCGGCGGGTTCGAAGACTACCGGCACGGCACCCTGATCCCGGCCCTGGTGGACAGCCATGTCCACCTGGCCATGTCCGGTACGACCGACCCCGCCGCGCGTGAGCGCCAGCTTTCAGCCGGCTACGCGGAGCTCGCCCCCGTCATCGCGGGTCACCTCGAGCGGTTGTCGGCCGCCGGGGTGCTCGCCGTGCGCGACGGCGGCGACCGCGGGGGCTTTGCCCGACGCTTCCGGCAGAATCGGCCCGGCCCCGGCGCCGGCACGGTGCAGGTGACGGCGGCCGGCCGCGCCTGGCACCGGGCCGGCCGCTACGGCGGGCTGATCGGCCGCGCCCTGCCGCCGGGGCGATCCCTCGCCGAGGCGGTGGCGGGGGAAAGCGCGCGCTGCGATGTCGTCAAGGTCGTCAACTCCGGGCTGAACAGCCTGACCGAGTTCGGGCGGCAGACCCCCGCCCAGTTCGAGCCGGCGGAACTGCGGGCCGCCGTCGCGGCCGCCGCCGCCCGGGGCCTGGGGGTGATGGTTCACGCCAACGGGGCCGAGCCCGTCCGCACCGCCGTCCTGGCGGGGTGCCGCTCCATCGAGCACGGTTTTTTCATGGGGGCCGACAACCTGCAGCGGATGGCCGACCAGGGGGTGGTCTGGGTGCCCACGGCCGTGACCATGCAGGCCTATGCCGAGCACATGGCGCAAAACGGCCAGGACCCCGAGGTGGCCCTCAGGACCCTCGAGCACCAGCTGGGACAGCTCGCCCTGGCGCGGCGTCTGGGTGTGAGCGTGGCTCTGGGCACGGATTCCGGCAGCCCCGGCGTCGAACACGGCCGGGCGGTGGCCGCCGAGATGAAGCTCTTGATCCGGGCCGGCTATTCGCTGCCCGAGGCCGTCCGGTGCGCCACCGCGATCGGCTGGCAGCTGATCGGCGGCGCGGCGGGTCTGATCGAGCCCGGTCGCCCGGCCACTTTCGTCGTGGTCGACGGCGGCCCCGGCGGGCTGCCCGACCGCCTGGGCCGAGTCCAGGCGGTGTTCGTCGACGGCGTCAGTCAACGGTTGCCTCCAGCAGGCCGGCCGCCAGCCACGCAGCAGGCCTCGCGGATGAACGCGTCCTGGTGGCCCGTGTCGCTCATCAGGTGGTCGCCGTTTTCCTGGACGACCAGGCGCTTGGGCGCGGCGGCGAGGCGGTGGATGTCGCGGGCGTGGGCGAGGGGCACCACCTCGTCGGCATCCCCGTGGAAGATGAGAACCCCGCGCACAGCGGGCAGGGCGGCCGTGAGGTCGAATTCGGCCCGCAGCGGGGATGCGTGCGGGTCCCGGCGCGCCCCGAACCGAGCTCGCGACTGCGCACCGGGGCGGCGAAGGTGACCAGGGCCGCGACCCCGCCGCGGCTGGCGGCCGCGAGGCAGGCCGCGCCGCCCATGCTCGAGCCGAACAGACCGACGGCGGGGGCGAGATCGCCGCGCGCGGCCAGCACGCGGATGGCCGCGAGCAGGTCGCCGCATCGGGCCGCGAGCGAGGCCCCGTCGGCGTGGCGGCCCCCGCTCTCGCCGCAGCCGCGGTGGTCGAACCGGAAATAGGCCATCCCCCGGCCGGTGCAGGCGGCGGCGAGCGCGAGCTGCTTGGGCGAGCGGCGGTCGCTCAGGAGCCCGTGGCAGCCGACGACGACCGGCGGGGTCTCCACCGGCGGCAGGTGCAGGGTTCCCCGCAGGGCGAACCCATCGGCCTCAAACGCCACTTCCTCGGAGCGGACCGCCCCCATCCGGCCTCCTTTGCCTGATGACGTCGCCAGACATCCATGCCCCTATTCGGGACACCACCCAGGATGAAAACCAACCCCTTCCGCAGGGGGAGGGCAATGGCTGAGCTCAGGTCAGCCGGCGGCGACCACGTGTGTCTTGCCGTGTTTTTTCGCTTATCGACTAATTGCCTTCAGCCTTCAGCCTGATTTTCGTTAAAAATCCATTGCAGTTCCCACGACCTTACCCTAATCTGCGGCGATGAAGAAGCGAAAAAATCAAGCGCCCGTTGAGGCGCAAATCAGCGGGATCGCCTTCGGCGGGAAGGGGATCGCCCGGCTCGACGGGATGGCGGTGTTCGTGCCCCGCACCATCCCGGGGGACCGGGCCCTGATCCAGGTCACTCGCAGGAAGAAAAACTACGCCGAGGCCCGGCTGGTGGAGATCCTCGAGCCCTCCGCCGATCGCGTGACGGCCCCCTGCCGCTACAGCGGGACCTGCGGGGGCTGTGCCTGGCAGTTTCTCGACTATGCGCGGCAGCTCGAGTACAAGCGCCGGCATGTGGCCGAATCCCTGGCCCACATCGGCGGGCTGCGCGAGGTCGCCGTGCACCCGACCCGTCCCTCGGCGGCGATATTCGGCTACCGCAACAAGATGGAGTTCACCTGCACCGACCGCCGCTGGCTGCTCGCCGAGGAGCTCGCGGACCCCGCCGCGCCAAGCGGCTTCGCACTGGGGCTGCATGTCCCGGGAACTTTCTACAAGGTGCTCGACATCGAGGAGTGCCTGCTTCAGCCCCCGGCCGGAAACCGCATCCTGGCCGCCGTGCGCACGGGGATGATCGCCTCCGGCCGCCCGGCCTACGGGCTGCGCAGCCACACCGGGTTCTGGCGCTTCGCCGTGCTCCGAAGCTCGGCCGCCGAGGGCCGCTGGATGGTGAACCTCGTCACTTCCGTCGAGGACCGCGACGCCGTGCTGCCCCTGGCCGAGCGGCTGGCCGCCGATTTTCCCGAGATCGCCTCCGTGGTCAACAACGTCACCGACCGCGCGAGCGGGGTGGCCGTCGGCGATTACGAGCGCCTGCTGGCCGGCGACTCCCGCATCCGCGACCGGATCGGGCGTTTCGAGTTCGAGATCTCCGCCAACTCCTTCTTCCAGACCAACACCCGCGGCGCCGAGGGCCTCTACGAGGTCGTCACGGCCTTTGCCGGGTTGCAAGGCGGGGAGACCGTCGTGGATCTGTACAGCGGGACCGGCACCATCCCGATCGTGCTCTCGGGGTCTTGCCGGGAGGTGATCGGCATCGAGATCGTCGCCTCCGCGGTGACGGACGCCCAGGCCAACTGCGTGCGCAACGGGGTGTCGAACTGCCGCTTTCTGCAGGGGGACATCAGCGACTGTCTGCCGCGGATCGCGGCCCGGCCCGAGGTGATGATCATCGACCCGCCGCGGGTGGGCATGTCCGCCGAGGTCGTGGCCGCAGGTCCTGGGGCTGGCCCCGCGGCGCATCGTCTACGTCTCCTGCAACCCGGCCACCCTGGCCCGGGACCTGGCCCTGCTCGCTCCGGTCTACGACGTGCCCGAGGTGCAGCCGGTGGACATGTTCCCCCACACCCATCACATCGAGGCGGTCGCCCGCCTGGAGCGGAAGGGGTGAGCCCGCCGTGAAAGTCTTCTTCCACGAGGACTTCCAACAGGTCTACACCGCCGACCCGGCCGCGGCGGCGGGCCGGATGGAGGCCATCGTGTCGGTGATCGCACCGCACGTGGAGTTTCTCCGGCCTGAACCGGCTGCGGAGGCCGAGATTGCCGCCGTCCACACCCCCGGCCACATCGAGCGGGTGCGGCGCATCGGGCTCTACGGCATGGCGGCGCTGGCCGCCGGCGGCGCGGTGCAGGCGGCGGCGGTGGGCCTGACGGAGCCCTGTTTTGCGCTGGTCCGCCCCCCGGGGCACCATGCCTCGGCCGGCTCATCCTGGGGGTTCTGCTACTTCAACAACATGGCCATCGCCGTCGAGAGCCTCAAGAACCAGGGCCGGATCCGCACGGCGTACATCCTGGACTTCGACCTGCATTTCGGCGACGGCACCGAGAACATCCTCGGCCGCCGGCCTTACGTCGGCATCCACAACCCGGCCGCCTTCAACCGGCAGGCCTACCTCGATGAGATCGCGGAGGAACTCGAGCGCTTTCAGGCGGACATCATCGGCATCTCGGCCGGGTTCGACAACCACCGTCAGGACTGGGGCGGGCTGCTCTTGACCGAAGACTACGGCGCGATCGGCCGGATGGTGCGGGCCGCGGCGCGGCGCAACCGGGGCGGGTGCTTTGCGGTTCTCGAGGGGGGCTACAACCCGGACGTCCTCGGGGAAAACGTGCTGGCCCTGATCGAAGGGCTCGAGGCCTGATCCTAAAACCCCGGAGCGGTTTTCGAAAACATGCCCCGGCGTGTCTTGAACACGCCATGACGGACTTCAGCGGTCCGTGTCGAACGACCGCAGCCGCTCTTCGGTCGATGGGTGGGTCGAGAGATAGTTCGACCAGCGGTCCTCGCCCTCCCCGGCCCCTGCCTGCCGCTCTCCCTCCAGACGCCGCATCAGGTTCGAGAAATGGCGGGGTGCGATGCCGTGCCCGCGTGCATAGGCGAGGGCATAGTCGTCCGCTTCGCGCTCGAACCCCCGCGCGTAGGCGAGTTTCGTCAACACCACCGGCAGGCCCAGGAAGAGGTTGGAGGTGCCGGAAACATCCCCTGTGATGGCCAGGACCATGAACGCGAACAGCGAGTTCTGGATCACGCTGCGCATGCCGTGCCGGTGAACGACGTGGCCGGCTTCGTGGGCCAGGACCGTGAGCAGCTCCTCGTCGTTTTCGGAAAGCGTCACCATCTCGTCGGTGAAGATGACCGTGCCGTCGGGCAGGGCGAACGCGTTGGCTCCCAGACGGCCGCCCTTGCGGAAGAGAACCCGCAGGTGGTGATCGGCGTGCTCCGCGGTGAGCGCCTCAAAGCGAGCCTCCAGTCTTTCCCGCACGGGCGTCTCGAGCTCGCTGGGCCTCAGGGCCGAGCGTTCCAGGACTTCCAGGGTTTGGCGGCTGGCCGCCTGCATCGCGGATTGCGGCAGATGGTCGGCGATGATTTGGGCGGCGGCGGGCATGCCGTAGCGGCCGGCGACCCACACCACCACGCCCATCGCCGCCAGGCAGACGAGGACGTAGCGCCAGCGGGTTTCGAGCAGGTGCACCAGATGCATCCGCGGCGTGGCCGCGAAGCCCCTGAGCACCTCGTCCACACGGTCGTTGTCGGTGGTGACGAAGGTGGCGCCGCCCGGGAATTTGAGGGAGCGCGGCGTCCGGCCGAGGCGCGGCGAGACCGCGACGGTGAACCCCGGCAGGCTGTGGAGCGGCCCGCCGTCCGGCCCGAGGCGTTCGACGCGCACGGCCCCGTTGTCGTAGATGCGGCACTCGGCCGGCACCTGGGCGGATGTCCGACCGTCGTAGTAGTGGCCCTGGATGGTGATCATAGCCCCAGGTCGATGTCGAAAAAATCGCTCGCGGCGTCGCCGAGGGCGCCGACTTCATCGCGGCTTGCGGTAATGAACGTGTCCAGATCCCCGCCCGGGATCAAGGTCAGGTGCTCGGCCTTGTAGTGGGCCGTGCGCACCTTGGCCCATGGGTGGAACAGCCCCAGGGTCAGGGCCGTGGCGAGGGTGTTGACCATGATCAGCCGCAGGTAGCCGCCGACCTTCATGACCGAATCCAGCCGATGCGGGCCCAGGCGGGTCGAGCGGTAGAGAAGATTCCCGGTGCCGACCGAGAAATAGGCAAAACCCCACAGATAGGCCGGGAGCAGGCCGAGTGCCAGGAGCGGGCCGAAGGCGAGCAGGCTGAAGGCCAGATCCGGGAAAAGAGCGAGGAGCGCCCCCAGGAGCAGGAGGGCCAGCACCGGGAGGGATGTCACCATGAAAATCCGATAATAGTCCTTGGCCTTGGCGTTGAAGCTGAAGGCGGTTTTGCCGTAGCGGCTGTTCTCCACCACGAACTTTCTCTGTTTGAAAAAGGCGTAGGGCGAAAGGACCCCCAGGGTCAGGGCCGCCAGCGCCGGCCACATCACGTAGACCTTGAAGGCCTGGCCATAGGTCGCGCTGAATCCGAAGCGGATGTTGCGAAAGGCGCTGTTGCGGGCGTTGAAGGCCAGGGCCCGCACCACGAACCAGGGCAGGACAAGGACGAAGACCAAGGTGAACACCGGCTGGATCAGGGGGTGGAAGCTTGAGAGGAAGCCGGTGACCAGGATGACCGCCAGGACCAGGATCCGGCCCTTTAAAATTTTTACCGGGTCGGCCAGGTACTCGAACCCGGTGTCACCCAGGCTGGTGTTGCCGTAAAAATACTGCTTGCGCCGGACCTTGGCCCAGGCGGAATAGATGCCCAGGGTGACGATGGTCAACAGTACGTTGACGATCCAGACGCGGAAGTATTCCGAGCCGCTGCCCTCGAACCCGAACGCCATGCGCGAGGCCTGAGTCCGGGTCGCGGAGGGCGCCTCGGCCGCCTGCGTCGCGGCCGCCGCCGCTGCCCCGCCGGCAAGCCGGGCGGCGGATGCCCGTTGCGGCTGCGCCCCTTGCGCAAGATCGGCCACCGGTGCCGGTGGGGCGGGCGCCGGGGCAGGCGGTGCGGCCGGGGCCTCGTATTTTCCCAGGACGACCTTGAGACCGGCCTTGCTCAGCCCGACCACCTGGCGTCGGGCGGCCGGTTCGTCAAGGTCTTTTTTGAGAACGAGCCGGCTGCTCGCAATCACTTTTTTGGCTTTTTCCTCGCTGATGGCGAAGATCCGCGCCACATTGCGGCACACGGCCGCCATGTCGAACCCTTCGAGGATTGCCCCCTGATAGATCACCTGATAACGGGTCGCTCCCATCATTGTGTGCTCCTATTGCCGGATAGGGTTGAAGTCGGGCCCCCGGCCGGGGACCACTCGGCCGGGGGCGGCGATACCAAACCGGGTATCGGCACAAAAGGGGGTTGCCTTTAGCGCTGATTCTGCGGTGCGACCGGTATCCTTGAGGTGCGGGGTTGACGGCGATATTGATTGTGCGTAAAAGAGTGAGGCGGCACGTGGGGTCTTTAAAAAAATGGCGGAAGTGCATGGGAATCGAACCCACCCGGGACGGTGTTAGCGCCCCACACCGGATTTGAAGTCCGGGAGCCTCACCAGACAGCTGCGCACTTCCGTGAACTCGGCGATTGATTGCAGAGCGTTATATTAGTTTGATTCTCGCTTTTGTCAATCCCTTTGTGCCGGGGCGTGGCAGGGGCTGAACCGGAAGGGGAGCGGAGAGAGAGGCGCACATGATCAACGCGGAACGACTGGGGGAGACGTTTCGGACGCTGGCGGGCATCCCCAGCCTCTCGCGCCGGGAAGGCGCCCTGGCCGCCGTGCTGCGGCGGACCCTGGAGGAAGAAGGGGCGGAGGTGGCCGTCGACGACTCGGCGGCGCTGACCGGCAGCGACACCGGGAACCTGATCGCGCGCCTCGGGGGCCGTTCCGGCGTCGCCCCGCTCCTGCTCAATGCCCACATGGACACGGTCGGGCCGGTGGAGGGGATTCGCGTCCGGCTGAGCGACGGCGTTTTCACCAGCGATGGCACGACCGTCCTGGGGGCCGACGACAAGAGCGCGCTGGCCGTGATCCTCGAGGCGCTCCGGGTCGTGCGCGAGCAGGGCCTGCCCCACGGCCCGCTCGAGATCGTCCTGACGGTCTGCGAGGAGACCGGGCTGGCCGGCGCCAAGCACTTCGATTTCAGCCGAGTTTCGGCCAAGTACGGCTACACGCTCGACGGTTCCGACACCGAGGGAATCATCGTCCAGGCGCCGGCCGCGGACCGCTTCGAGATCGCGGTCATCGGCCGCGACGCCCACGCCGGGGCGCACCCGGAGAAGGGCATCAACGCCATCCACCTGGCGGCCAAGGCCATGGCCGGGCTTGCCATCGGCCGCATCGACCACGAGACCACCTGCAACATCGGCTGGATCGAGGGCGGGCTTGCCACCAACATCGTCCCGCCCCGGGTGCTGCTGCGCGGGGAGGCCCGCAGCCACGACGAAGCCAAGCTGAACGCCCTGACCGCGGCCATTCTGGGCGCTTTCGAGAAAACCGCGGCGGCGCACAGGTCTGCCGGCGCGGGGGATGGCCTGCCGCGGGTGGAGACAACCGTGGCCCGCAGCTACCGCCCGACCCGCATACCGCCCGACCACCCCCTGGTGGCGCTGGCCGGGCGGGCCGCCGCCACTCTCGGGCGGGGCATGCGGGCCAAGATTTCCGGCGGCGGCTCGGATGCGAACATCTTTTTTGAAAAGGGCATCCCCCTCGGCATCCTGGGCACGGGCATGCGCGAGGTCCACACCACCCGGGAATTCGTCCGGCTCGATGACATGGTGGCCGCGGCCGAGCTGCTGGTGGAGATCATCCGGCTCCACGCCGAGACGGCGTGACAATGAGGGCCGGGCGCCCCCGAAAGGCGCCTCTGGGTTTCAACTTGAAAGCGGCCGCCTGCCGCGCAACCAAAGGAATCGTTGGATGATCGCTTACTTCGACTGCTTTTCCGGCATCAGCGGGGACATGACCCTCGGGGCGCTGCTCGACCTGGGGGTGCCGCTGCCCTGGCTGCGGGAGCAGATCGCCGCGCTGCCCCTGTCCGGCTTCGAGATCTCGGTGCGTCAGGTGGCGTACAGCGGGATCAGGGCCCAGCGGGTCGAGGTCGAAGCCCACGGCGACCACGACCACCGCCATTACGGGGACATCCGGCGGCTGATCGAGCAAAGCCCGCTGCCGGAGCCGGCCCGGCTAATGGCGCTCGCCATCTTCCGCCGCCTGGCGGAAGCCGAGGCCGGGGTTCACGGCTGCACCCCCGAAGAGGTGCATTTCCACGAGGTCGGGGCCGTCGATGCCATCGTCGACGTGGTGGGTTCGGCCCTGGGCTTTCATCATCTCGGGATCACCGCGGCGGCGGCCTCGCCCATCCCCACCGGCCGGGGGTTCGTCGATTGCAGCCACGGCCGGCTGCCCGTGCCGGCGCCGGCCACCGCGGCCCTGCTCAAAAACGTGCCGGTTCTCGGCGGCGGGGCGGAGTTCGAGCTGACCACCCCTACCGGGGCGGCCATCGTCACCAGCCTGGCGCAGGTTTTCGGACCGATGCCCGCCATGACCCTGCGCGGCACGGGATATGGGGCCGGCAGCCGCAACCTCGAACCCGGGCCGAACCTGCTGCGCATCCTGATCGGGGAGCCCGTCGGCGACACCGGCCCGGCCCTCGGCGGTTTCATCCAGGACCGAGTGGTGGTGGTCGAAACCTCGATCGACGACATGACCCCCGAACTCTTCGGGTTCGTGATGGAGCGTCTGTTCGCCGAAGGGGCCCTGGACGTCGTCATGATCCCGGTGCACATGAAAAAGAACCGGCCGGGGACCCAGATCCAGGTGCTCTGCACCCGCGAGCGGCTTCCGGCGGTCACGCACTGCGTGCTCACGGAAACCACCTCGCTCGGCGTGCGCTGCCACGAGGCCGGCCGCTTCATGCTCGCGCGCGAGAGCGTCACGGTCGACACCTCCTACGGCAGGATCGCCGTCAAGCGCGTGCGCGACCCCGCCGGCGGGGAGCGGCTGGTCCCTGAGTTCGAGGTCTGCCGGCGCATCGCACTCGAGAAAAAGGTGCCCATCCGGGTGGTGTACGACACCATCGCCCGGGAAGCCGGTCCGCGCTGACGGGGCCGCAGTCCGTGCCCGGCATCCTCCCGGCGGGGGCGTCACGCCTTGACAAAACCAGGGCCGCCGGTTAGAAGCGGCCCATGCAATTGAAGGACAAGGCGGCAGTGCTGCTGGCCACGGGGTTTTATGCCGGACGCGCGCCCTATGCCCCCGGCACCGTGGGGACCCTGGTGGCGCTGCCGTTCTGCTACGCCCTGGCGAAGCTCGACACACTGTGGGCGGGCACGGTCCTGGTGCTGTTCGTGGCCCTGGCGATTTGGGCTGCGGGCCGGGCGGAGGCGCTGCTCGGCCGCAAGGATGCGCCGGGCATCGTGATCGACGAAATGGCCGGGATGATGATCGGCCTGGCCGGGTTGCCGTTCACCCTTGAGACCGCCGTGGTCGGGTTCGCGGCGTTTCGGGTCTTCGACATCCTGAAGCCTTTTCCGGCGCGGCGGATCGACACCCGGATGTCCGGGGGCTTGGGCATCGTGCTCGACGACGTGGTCGCCGGGGTCTACACCCACCTGCTGGTGCGGGTCCTGGCGGCGATCCTCCCCGCCCTCTGAAGGCGCGGTGGGGTGCGAAACCCTGCCGGGTCCGAACGGGCCCTTATTGAGCCGGCGGGTTAATAGGATAGTACCGTCATGCCGGACTTGATCCGGCATCCGTGCGCCTCTGGATTCCTCCCGGACTTGATCCGGGATCCGCCGGAATGACGAAGATAGGCGGAATTTATTGCCGAGTTAGTAATTGAACCTGTCAACGATTCTGCGGAAAGGCGAGACCTGAAGTTGAAAAAAGACAAAGCCGTCACCGAAAGCGAAGCGCCGGCCAAGACCGGCCGGCTGCGCGAGAACATCGAGGCCATCCTGATCGCGGTGGTCATCGCGCTCTTCATCCGCACCTTCGTGGTCCAGGCCTTCAAGATCCCGTCCGGCTCCATGAAGCAGACGCTTCTGGTCGGCGACCACATCCTCGTCAACAAGTTCATTTACGGCGTCAAGATCCCCTATCTGAACACGGTCATCCTGCCGGTCACAGTGCCTGCACGCGATGACATCGTCGTATTCAAATACCCGGTGGACCCCAAGAAAGACTTTATCAAACGGGTCATCGGCGTGGAGGGGGATGTGATCGAGATCCGCGACAAGGTGGTCACCGTCAACCACCAGCGACTCCACCAGGATTTCGCGGTGTTCTCCGACACGCGGACCATATCCGGCGGCCTGCAGCCGCGCGACAACCTCGGTCCCATCACCGTGCCGAGGGGCGCCCTGTTCGTCATGGGCGACAACCGCGACGAGAGCTACGACAGCCGGTTCTGGGGGTTCGTGCCCGTACGCGATGTCAGCGGCAAGGCGTTCGTGATCTACTGGTCCTGGGACAGCGATGAATTCGGGGTGAGGTGGGGGCGGATCGCCCGGCTGCTTCACTGACCCGAAGGTCTATATTATAAGCGAGGCGGCCATGGACATGTTGATCGCCGGCGGACGGGTTATCGACCCCGGCCACTTCGACGGGGTTGCGGACCTTCTCGTCGCCGACGGCAGGGTCCGGGCGCTCATTCCCGCCGACTCGCGGGACCCGTCGGGACCGGCGTCAAAAATGTTACGGCCGGATGCGAGGAGATTTGACGCATCCGGGAAAATCGTAGCCCCCGGCCTGATCGATCTGCACGTCCACCTGCGCGAACCCGGGTTCGAGCACAAGGAAACCATCGCCACCGGGTGCCGGGCGGCGGTGAGCGGCGGGTTCACCGCGGTGTGCTGCATGGCCAACACCCGGCCGGTCAACGACAGCCGCCAGGTCACCGAGTTCATTTTGGCCCAGGCACGAGGCGCCGGCCTGGCGCGGGTCTACCCGGTCGCCGCCGTCAGCCGCGGTCTCGACGGTCGCGAGCTGTGTGACTTCGACGCGCTCAAGCAAGCCGGCGCCGTCGCGGTGTCCGACGACGGGCGCCCGGTGATGGATTCCCTCCTGATGCGCCGGGCGCTGGAAGAAGGCCGCCGCGCGGGGCTTGCGGTCATCTCCCACTGCGAGGACCCCTACCTTGCCGCCGGCGGGGTGATGAACGAGGGGCCCACGGCCCGCAGGCTCGGTGTCGCCGGTGTCCCCAACGCCGCCGAGAGCATCATGGTGATGCGCGACATCGCCTTGAGCGAGCTCACCGGGGCCGCGGTCCACATCGCCCACGTGAGCACGCGCGAATCCGTGCAGGCCATCCGCGCCGCCAAGGAGCGCGGGGTGCCGGTGACGGCCGAGACGGCGCCGCATTACCTCCTGCTGACCGAGGAGGCGGTCGCCGAGCGCGGTGCGGCGGCCAAGATGAGCCCGCCGCTGCGCTCGGAAGCCGATCGGCAGGCCGTGCGCGACGCCCTGGCCGACGGCACCATCGACTGCATCGCCACCGATCACGCCCCGCACGCGGACGCCGAGAAGGCCGAGGGCCTGGCCGCGGCGCCGAACGGCGTCATCGGGCTCGAAACCGCCGTGCCGCTCTGCCTTTCCCTGGTCGCCCAGGGCGTCCTGACGCTGCCCGAGCTGATCGCGAAGCTCTCGACCGCCCCCGCACGGATCCTGGGGATTGACTGCGGCCTCAGGCCCGGGATGCGGGCGGACATCACCGTCATCGATCCGGCACCCGAATACGTCATCGACCACTCCCTGTTCCGATCCCGCAGCCGCAACTCGCCTTTTCTCGGCTTGACCGTCAAGGGCCGCCCCGTCCTGACCGTGGTGGGCGGAAGACCTGTTTTCGAATCCAAGCCGATTTAACCTCAAGGGTCCGCCGCTCCCTTCGCCTTACAGGTGATCCGCGCGCCCCTCAGCGCTGATGCACCGGCTTTTTCGTCCCTTCTCCTCCCGGCCCCTGGCCCCTTCGAGCCCATGATGACCCCGCACTTTAAAGTATCCGGCGCTATCTGCCGATATCACCTGGGGAGCGGGGATCGGGTCCCCCACGCATTCGCACCGGCGCCACTTTATGAACGGAAGGTCCCAAGCGCATCGAATGACCGAAAACACTGCCCACATCCTCGTGGTCGACGACGAGCTCAGCATGCGCGAATTGCTCGAGTTCATGCTGGGCAAGGAGGGCTACCGCGTCGCCTGCGCCGAAAACGGTCACAGGGCCGTCGCCATGGTCGGAAAGGAGCACTTCGATCTCTTGCTCTGCGACATCCGCTTGGGGGACATCTCCGGCCTTGAGGTGCTGCGGGCCTGCAAGCAAGCCCAGCCGAACACGGTGGTCATCATGATCTCGGCCTACGCTTCGACCGAGACCGCCGTCGAGGCGATGAATGCCGGTGCCTTCGACTACGTTCCCAAGCCCTTCGACAAGGACGAACTGGTGGAGGCGATCGCCAAGGCCCTCAGGCTGAGGACCGTCGAGCAGGAAAAGGAGATCCTGGACGACGAGCTGAAGAAGAGCATGCATTTCGGCATGATCGTCGGCAGCAGCCCGCCCATGCAGCACATCTACAAGATGATCGTGCAGGTCTCGAAGACCAAGAGCAATGTGCTCGTCACCGGCGAGAGCGGCACCGGCAAGGAGCTCATCGCGCGCGCCATCCACCAGGAAAGCGATCGCCGCGACCAGCCCTTCGTGGCCATCAACTGCGGCGGCATCCCCGAGACCCTGATGGAGAGCGAGCTCTTCGGCCACAAGAAGGGTGCGTTCACCGGCGCGACCCAGGACAAGCGCGGGCTCTTCCAGGAGGCCCACCGCGGGACCATTTTCCTGGACGAGATCGGCGAATTGAGCCCGCCGATCCAGGTCAAGCTCCTGCGGGCGGTGCAGGAGAAAACGATCCGGCCGGTGGGCGGCACCGAGGACATCGCGGTCGATATCCGGATCATCTCGGCGACCAACAAGCAGCTTGAAAAAGAGGTCATCGCCGGCAGGTTCCGCGAGGATCTCTTTTACCGCCTGAACGTCATCGAGATCAAAATGCCCCCGCTGCGCGAGCGCAAGGCGGACCTGCGGGCTCTGGCCCAGCATTTCCTGGAGAAGTTCAGCCGCGAAATGGGCAAGGAGATCAGCAAGTTTTCGTCCTATGCGCTCGACATGCTCCAAAAGTACGATTTCCCCGGCAATATCCGCGAGCTGGAGAACCTGCTCGAACGCAGCGTCGCCCTTTCGAGCACGAACATCGTGCTGCCGGACAGCCTGGCCCTGTCGGTCCACAAGCGGCGCTGGATCGAGGGGATCAAGGACCGCCGTTTCGACCTGGACGAGGTGACCAAGGGCGTCGCCCTGGATGCGCATCCTGGAGGAAATCGAGGGCGCCTACCTGAAGAAGGCGCTGGAATGCAGCAACGGGAATAAGA
>CAVQUW010000010.1:0-98376 GCA_963716785.1 uncultured delta proteobacterium
GCCGGAATCTCGCCGAGCCAGGGGATGCCGGAGTCGCGGAGGGGGGCGCGGGGGTCGAGGCCGCGGGTGACGGCGCGGGTGATGAGCGCCCGGCGCTTCTCGGCCAACAGCCCGAGCACCCGCTCCTTCGCCGCCACCAGCGCATCCAGCCGCGCCGTCTCGCGGTCGAGGTAGTCGGCGATGGCGCGTTGTTGCAGGAGCGGCGGTACCGCGATCTCGATGTCTGCGACGAGGTCGGATTCAAGGCTTTCAACGGTGCTGCCAACTTGGCTCCACGCGTTCAGTAGCTGCTGCTGATGCCGTATCCGAATAGTCGCGCCGAGATAGCGCGCCTCAACCCGAGGAGATGCGAGGTTAGTGCGCGCAGATCTTGATTCAGCGCAACTGGCACTCGATTAATTGCGACAGGAATCGTGTGACGCAGGATGCCTGAGCGCATTACGAGCAGTCACGGCACCAGGCGCACAAGCTTGGTCGCGCTGTTTTCTAGACGCGTCGCACCGTGATGTGGTCTTCCGTGTCGTCGAATCGTTGCTGCTCTTCATGTCCGTTGGCGACACCCATGGGATGTCGCCGTTCCAGAAGCTGCATTTCCCTTGTCCGGAGTTCCCACCTCTCGCGAAGCGACAGACGCGTTTGATCCGCGTGCGGGGCCACTCTGCCGGAAACGCAGCGCCCCAGGAGACGGATTCACTCCGTCACCTCCCGCAGCAACCGCATGATCTCCTCCTCCGCCTGCTTCAGCTCCGCATCGATCTCCTCCAGCGGCCGCGGCGGCGTGTACTTGTAGAAGTGGCGGTTGAAGTTGATCTCGTAGCCCACCTTGTCCTTGCTGCGGTCCATCCAGGCGTCGGGCACGTGCGGGCGCACCTCGCGCTCGAAGTAGGCGTCGATGTCGTCCTTGAGCGGCACGTTTTCGAAATCGCGCAGATCGGCGTCCGGCTCATACCCTTCATCGCGCCCGCCCTTGGCGACCGGCTCGGCCTCGGGGTCCTTCTGCGTGAAGACACTGCGGAAGAGCTTCTGCTCGGTCGCCTTCCAGCGCGACTTGCGCGCGTGCAGCAGGTCCTCGATGCGGCTCCACACCGCATTCCAGTCGCGCTGCGGCTCGCGGCCCAGCGCCTTGTCGATGGCTTGCACGTCGTCGAGCAGGTGCGGGCAGGCGTCGAGGAAGCGGGCCTTGTCCTCCAAGGTCATCTGGTAGCGCAGGCGCAGGGGCCGCTCGACGGTCACGCGGGTGTAGCCGAAGTCGGCGTTGTCGAAGGTCTTGGAGGTCTCGCCGTCGGCCTGCCGGCCGTAGAGCTTCACGATCTCGGCGATCTGGCTGCCGGTGATGTGCCGGCGCTTGTCGCCGAGGCTGCGCTTGTTGTCTTCGCTGCCGCCCGCCGGTCCAGACGTCGCGCGCATCGAGGAGCTGGATCTTGCCCTTGCGCCGCTTCTCCTTGCGGTTGGTGACGATCCAGACGTAGGTGCCGATGCCGGTGTTGTAGAACATCTGCTCCGGCAGGGCGATGATGGCCTCGAGCCAGTCGTTCTCGATGATCCACTTGCGGATGTCGCTCTCGCCCGAGCCCGCGCCGCCGGTGAAGAGCGGCGAGCCGCTGAAGACGATGGCGAGGCGCGAGCCGTGCTTGTGCTCCGCCGGGCGCACGGGCTCGAACTTGTCGCCACATGTGCTGCAGGAAAAGCAGCGAGCCGTCGTTCACGCGCGGCAGCCCGGCGCCGAAGCGGCCGTCGAAGCCGCGCTTGTCGTGCTCCTGCTGGATCTCCTTCTGCTGCTTCTTCCAGTCCACGCCGAAGGGCGGGTTGGTGAGGAAGTAGTCGAAGGTCTCGCCCGCGAACTGGTCCTCGGTGAAGCTGTCGCCGTAGCGGACGTTGTTGCCGGCGCCGTTGTGGTCCACCTGCTTCATCAGCATGTCGGACGCCGCGGTGGCGAAGGCGCGCTTGTTGTAGTCCTGCCCGTAGACGTAGAGCTTCGCCGCGCCGTGGTGCTCGCGCAGGTAGTTCTGCGCCTCCGCCAGCATGCCGCCGGTGCCGCAGGCCGGGTCGAGCAGCTTGCGCACGGTGCCGGGCGTGGCGAGCAGCTTGTCGTCGTGGATGAACAGGATGTTCACCATCAGCCGGATGACCTCGCGCGGCGTGAAGTGGTCGCCCGCGGTCTCGTTGGCCAGTTCGTTGAAGCGCCGGATGAGGTTCTCGAAGATGAGCCCCATCTGCTCGTTCGGCACCGTGTTCGGGTGCAGGTCCACGTCGCAGAACTTGGAGACGACGAGGTAGAGGATGTTCGCCTCGCGCATCCGCTCGATCTCGTTCTCGAACTCGAAGAAGTCGAAGATGTCGCGCACGTTCTTCGAGAAGCCCTTGATGTAGCTGACGAGGTGCTTCTCGATGTTGTCGGGGTCGCCCTTCAGCTTCTCGAAGTCGAGGGGGGAGTGGTTGTGGAAGCGCTGGCCGGCGGCCTTGTTGAGCTTGGTGTCGAGCGCGTCACCTTCGAGCTTGCCGCCCTTGCGCTTCTCGATACTCCGCCAGGACCTTGGCCTTGGTGGGCGCGAGCACGCAGTCGAAGCGGCGCAGCACGGTCATGGGCAGCATGACGCGCTCGTACTGCGGCGGGCGATAGGGGCCGCGCAGCAGGTCGGCGATCTGCCAGATCAGGTTGGAGAAGTAGTTGTGGTCAGGCATCGATCAACCTTATAGTTTGGAGCAGTTGGTTATACAGATGTAACTTGGTGACTTACTGACGTGCCTACAATGCGGACAACATATTGAAATCCGCTACTTTTTGCAAGCACAAGAAAAATGGAGGCATTTCTCGATTATTTATGGATTATATCCCTTTTCTTCACTCAGCCTTCTGCCGAAACCACGCCCCTGCAGTCGGGAAACTTCGAGCAGCCCCAGAATTCTTTCCCTGAATGTGCTCCCTTCTTCGCCACCCGCAGCACCATCTCGCTGCCGCACTTGGGACACGCCCGGACGGCTTCCGGCGGGGCATCCATGTTTCCGCTTTGCTGAACCGAGGCAATCATCTGCGTCAGCTTGGGGCCATCGATCAATGCAATCGAGTTTGCTTTGGCGAACTCCCTGGCTTCCGTGGTGAAATCGCCATACGTGACCACGATCCCATGCTTCACGTTCTTGGCCGCCATCACACCGAAAAGCTCACGAACAATCTTAACACCAACGCTCCTCGCCTTCCAGTGCTTGCACTGCACAAACACCACCTGGCCATTCTTTCGCAGCCGCAGATCGACACCGCCGTCCGGCCCATCTTCGATGTTGTCCAGCACCAGAAAGCCCTTGCGCCGGAACGCCTCGCTGATTAAAGCTGCAATTAACCATTATCCTCTTCCATGGATTCTCCAAGTCTGTGCTCAACCACCTCCCACCGCCCCCCTTGGTCGGGCCTCCACATGCCGGATAATGCCCGCCTCCTTTATTGATGTGGTGCTGCACGCTGTGAACACTCATTTTACACTGAACGGACAGTTCCTTGATGCTGATTGAAGGCTTTTTCTTAAGAACAGAAAGAATTGCTTTCTTGGGGTTTCTTTGAGGTTTCTTTGGGCACCACTTTTTTCTTGGGTGAGTTTCTGGTAGCCGGCCTCCCCTTCACCCTCCTGATCCAAAAAAGAAGGGGCGGTTGCCATTGGCCTATAGTTCATGACCCAATCCCCCAGGTTCTTACGGATCTCCGCTTCCAGCCGTGCGCCCTCGGCGAACTGCCCTGCATAAACCACCCCCGCCAGGATCACGCTGACCCACCAGGGGAACTTCACCAGTTCATTCAAAATGCCGCGATTTCTCCGAGCCACCGATACTTCCCTTCGCCCACTATAGTCGATGTTGCCCTAAATTTTTTGTGCACATTTTGAAAGGAGCGAGGGCAGATCATTTAAACACTGATTTCCGGTGCCAAGCGATATTGCTTTGGCTTGGCCAATAAAGTTGCTCGGGCGGTCTGAAGATAGGCCTGTCGGCAAAGGTCTAATAGGCCCGGGGATGTTCGGATCCTTCATGGCTTTTTTCGACACCATGACTTCGTAATTACTGCCGACGCTCATCAGTCCTTCGTCAAACGACCAGTGGCAAAGCCGGCAGAGCGCGAGGCCGTTGGTCGGGAGATCATCTCGGCTCAACGCCCAAGGCTTGATGTGAGCGGCTTCCACGATGGTGTGGCCATCCGGGGTGATCATGCGGATACCGCACATCGCGCAGCGGTGCCCGTAAAGCTGCACGATCGCTTTCCGGAAGCCCTGGTCCCGCACCTTCAGCTTTTCGGGTGTTCCCCAAACCAGGACTTCTTGTTTCAACTCAGTCAGCAGCTGTTGGCTGTATTGGTAGGCTTCGAGGTTGATCTTGCTCTGTTCCAGAATAACCGGCCGAATCTCACTCGCAAAGTATGTGACGATCAGAACCGCACGGAGTTTAAACCGGCTTTCCGGATCAAGCATGAGCCGGAACAGCTCATCATCCATCTTCGCTCCGGCATAAATCGTCTGAAGCTTCGCGATCGAGGTGACGTTGTAGTCCTTGTCGGCATCGTAGCCGGGGTTGGTGATGCGATGCCAGAACCCGTCTTTTTGAAGCCGTGGAAACGGGTGGGCCATGCTGGTCTTCCAACCGGCCGGCAGCACAAGGGTGGTGTAGGAATTGAACGTCTCGACCAGGTCCAGGGACGGCCGGATGAAATTTTCCGTAATCACGCCCTCGGCAATGTGGTCCATGACCGAAAGCAGCAGCAGCGGCTTGTGCGGCGCCCGGTGGCAAGTGGTCGCGGGATAGCGGTCGCGTCCTCTGTCGGTGCGCAGTCGGGAAAATCTTTTTAGATACTTCTATCACCTTGGTTTCTTTGCCCGCTTGCCGAACATAATTTCCTGCCGGCTTGTTCAGCCGCTCAACTTGGTCAACTCCACCTCGCCTTCACTGTGGGACACTTGGTACCTGCCCCACAATTGCGCGTCTCTGAGAGCTGTGGCCAGCGCCCGCACTCGTGCGGGGAACCTCGTCCAGTCTTGGTATTCCCATTCGGTGCCGAAGAAGCCCGGTTCGTTTCCGGCGATTTCGA
This sequence comes from uncultured delta proteobacterium, assembly GCA_963716785.1. Taxonomy (GTDB): domain Bacteria; phylum Desulfobacterota; class Desulfobacteria; order Desulfobacterales; family SpSt-501; genus SpSt-501. The sequence continues at coordinate 5,069 of CAVQUW010000010.1, forward strand.
TCAGCAGGTCTTTGGCGGGGTAGCCGCCGGTTTTCCCCAAATCCAGGGTGATTGTCTGTCCCTGTTCCAGCTCCTGCGTGCACTCCAAAATCCAGGAGGCGAATTTCGGCAGAAACGACCCGCGTTTGACCAGGTAGGGTATCAACATGAACCCGATCTCTTGTGGCACGGATGACGTGGATCTTGAGCTTGGCTGACTCGCTTTTCGGCGGAGCAGGTTTTCGAGTGGAGGCAGCCCCCGTCAGCATGTGGAAAAGAATACCATGACAAGCCTAACACTTCAAGATCACAACAAATCAGGAACGATTCGCAATTAGCAAAACAAATGTCATTCCGAACGGTTACCCGAGAGATAGATCTCAGAAATAGATTCCCCGCCACCACGGATTATGTCAGGAGCTGTTTACGATCACGCAGGCGGGTTCGGAAATGTGGGCGGGATAACCAACAGGGTGTGAGTCCGGCACGATTGGCGGCCGGAGGAGGCAGGGTGGGGCATTGTCGCGAAATGATCGCGGCGGGGACGCCGCTCCCACAATCTGAACTTGTTTGCAAGCGGGTGTCGCGTGCAGCGCTATCATACCGGCAGTGAGCGATGGGGTCTGCCTATGCCGGGTTGCGAGAGATGAAATCGACAACCACCCCGGCGAACTCTTCGCCGCGGTCTTCCTGAAGAAAGTGCCCGCCGCCCTTGATGGTGGCGTGCGGTTGGTCTTTGGCGCCGGGGACGATTTTCTTAAACACGCGCTCACCTCCCCGGGTGATGGAGTCGCCGTCGCTGAAGGCGGTCAGAAACGGCTTCTCGAATCGGGACAGCACCTCCCAGACCTTGCGGTTGGCGGGCGCTGCCGGGTCGTCGGGTGCGATCGGCACGAGCGAGGGGAAGACCCGCGCGCCGGCCTTGAACGCGTCGTCCGGGAAGGGTGCTTGTAGGCCGCCGTCCCGCCTCGGCCAGGGCGGTCGGCAGCCCATGGCAACAATCGCGCCGACATCGAAATCCGCGACCTCAACCGAAAATTTGCGCCACTTCAAAAAGGCATCGGAAATCGGGTGGTCCCCGGTGGAAGCCCCGTGTTGGCGACCACCACCCGCGTGAAGCGATCGGGGTTGTTCGCCACGAGGTGCAGCCCGATCAGCCCGCCCCAGTCCTGGCAGACCAGGGTGACCCGCTCGAGGCCCACCCGGTCGAACCAGGCCTGCATCCAGGCGACGTGGCGCAGGTAGGTGTAGTCACCCTGGCCGCGGGCTTGTCCGAACGGCCGAACCCCACCAGGTCGGGCGCCACGGCGCGGAGCCCGGCGCCGGGGAGGATCGGGATCATCTTGCGGTAGAGATAGCACCAGGACGGCTCCCCGTGCATGAGCAGCACGACCTCGGGTGCGCCCGGCCCCTCGTCCAGGTGGTGCACGCGCAGCCGCCGCCAACGCCGTCCGGGATCTCGACGTAGTGCGGCTCAAAGGCAAACCCGTCCAAAGGCGCGAACCGCTCGTAGGGTCGTCAGGCTTTCATCGGCGCCTCCGTTTGGCGAGGTTTTCGGCGGGGATTCCGCAACGCCTTCACTGCTTGTTCACGGCATCTTCCAATTCCTTGTTTTTCTCTTCCTGCTGCTGCGCCGCGGAGCGGGCCTTTTCGATGGGGGCGCGGAGCCGGTCGACGGCTTCCTTGGCGGTTTCGTCGGTCATTTTTCGGATGGCGCCCTTTTCGGTGCGGGCTCCTTCTTGTCGGAGCAGGCCCAGAAAGGCCCGCAGAGCAGGACCGCCGCCATCAGCCGTGACACACAACTTTGAGCATGTTCGCACCCGGGTGGACCTCTTGGTTCATAAAAAAGTCCGACTTTTTTCTCTTCAGCGCTCTTTTATTAACGGTTTCGAATTTGCATGGACACGTTCTGTAAAATCTCCCCTGCCCCTCTTTGCCAAAGAGGGGGTGATCCCTCCCTTTGGTAAAGGGAGGTCAGGAGGGATTTTCGGAGAACGTCTGGATTATTATGAGACCATTATTAACACTTGCTTCACCACAACCCAACAAGCGGGTTATGGAGCGCTGCGCTATCATGCCGGCTGCGAGGTGCAGTTCTGCGGGAGGGGCTTTCTGCCACGACGATCGCGGCGGGGACGCCGCTCCCACAAAAAAAGAACTCTGAATTTGCTTGCACGCGGGTTGGCGCACGCGGCGCCATACCGCCGGCTGCGAAGTGCAGCTCTGCGGGAGGGGCTTTCTGCCTCGACGATCGCGGCGGGGACGCCGCTCCCACAAAAAAACATCACCCGCTTGATGGTCACAGAGCGATCTTGCCCCTTCCGCGGCATCTGGTGCAGACGCCGCTTCCATAGCAGATGCCGCACCTGTCGCGGCGTTTGGGGTCGACACAGCTGATCCCGGAGCCGTTGCACATCCCGCAGGCACCGCTCCCGCCCGAGCAGGAAGGGCACTGAATGATCACCCGCCGCGGGGGGTCGGAGGAGCCCGAGGAGTTCCCATAGCCGTCCCCGTAGTTGCCGGGGACCGCACAGCCGATCACCAACAGAAAAACCAACGCAAGTGTTGCCAGACAACGCCCTTTGCCGAGATTCATTCCGCTCAAACCCTCCGAGTGATAAAGGTTGCGTTCCGGTTGCCGGCGCTACCAGCGCCCCTCCGCCGCACATCGGCTCTTTGGGCCTGATGCCGGTGATGGGGGAAAAAGCCAGGATCGGCGTGCAAGGTAAAGTTTACCACGGCCGGGCTAACATATCAATTTTCCATAAAATCAATAATGATTATCAGCCGGCGGGGAAGATAGCCCGGCTTAAGGGGGACAGCGAGTTGCGGCGCTCTACTGCCGCTTTATTGCCGAGGGGGGGGGGATTGCGGGCATGACAAGATTCGCGGCAGGATGCCGCTCCCACAAAAAAACAATTGAACTGATGAAGGCATGGTGGAGGGGGGCTTGGCTTCGGGCGGGGGACCGCACCCGTTCTCCGTCGAGGTCCCGCCGTCCCCTAATCTTCCTCTTCGTAGGGCGTTTCCCGGTCGCGGCAGTGCGGGCAGAATTTGCGGGGGACGCCTCTCCCGACCCAGCGGATCTTCATGGCGTGCATCTTGCCGCACATGGGGCAGATGCACACCGTCCGCGTCCGCCCGAACCCTTCGAAATCGGAGGCGTCGTCAAACTCGTGGTCGGCATCTTCCAGGGGTTGGGGCTTGGTATTCGAATAGTCGTCTGTTTTGCGTTTTTTCATGGCGCACTCCGGGACTTGATCTGAACCAATTGAAAAATAACCATTTCCAATTCGAAAACAATATCGAAAGCCATCGCCACGGCACTCGGGAAACCGAGTGCCGGGGTCTATTCCGCATGGCGTGGGGTGTCGGTGGAGCGGTTCGGCCGAGAAGGATGCGAGGTTCCGTCCTGATGGGCGTGTGTCGCCGGAGGAGTTCGGCCGGCGGAGCCATTGACAACGGCGGCGGGTTTCTGATTATTGTTTATGTCCGCAGGCCGGCTTCGAGTGGGGTCGGGAGTCGGGTCCCACCGGGCGGCCGCGGGTGAGGTCGCCACGAATAAACATTCGGGAGGTGCCGCAATGAAAGTGCTGGTCGTGTATTACTCCATGTACGGTCATGTCCACCGGATGGCGGAGGCGGTGGCCGAGGGGGCCAAGAGCGTCGCGGGGGCGGAGGTCGCGCTGCGCCGGGTGCCGGAAACCCTGTCGCCGGATGTTTTGGCCAAGATGGGGGCCGTCGATTCCCAGAAGGCGATGGAGAAGGTCCCGGTCTGCACGGTCGAGGAGCTGGCCGAGGCCGACGCCATCATCTTCGGCACCCCCACGCGCTTCGGGAACATGTGCGGCCAGATGCGCCAGTTCCTGGACGCGACCGGCGGGCTGTGGAGCCAGGGGGCGCTGATCGGGAAGGTGGGCAGCGTGTTCGCGAGCTCCGCCACCCAGCACGGCGGCCAGGAGTCCACGATCCTGAGCTTCATCATCACCCTGCTGCACCACGGGCTGGTCGTGGTCGGGCTGCCCTACAGCTTTGCAGGGCCAGATGCGAAACGACGAGATCACCGGCGGCTCGCCCTACGGGGCCTCGACCATCGCGGGGACGAAGGGGGAGCGGCAGCCGACGGAAAACGAGCTCGAGGCGGCGCGGTTCCAGGGGCGGCACGTGGCGGGGATCGCGGCCAAGCTCGCGCGGTAGCCGCGGCCCGGGCGACACCCGGGTAAAGCCAGTAGAGTTTGGGCTGCACGGCTTCCCGCACCTTGAGCCCCGGGCGCCAGGCGAGAAGGTGACCGACCAGCGTCTCGGCAAGACCGCGAAGGTCGTGTCCCCGTGCCGCGTGTGCACTTTGCTCAGTGTCGGCGGTTTCATACCATTCCCGTACCGACCCGCCCGGACTGCAATACCTTACAGGGAGGTGCTGCGTGAGCAAGAGGAATAGCAGAAAGATATCTCGACAAGTACATGGAGCGCTGTCGGTTCGAGTCAGGAACTGCTCGTGAAAGACGACTGGACTGGGACTGCTCGAGCCGTTCCGACGAGTGCAATTTACAGCGGCTGCTCGACCGGGAGCGACACGTTAATAAACAGGGATTTATCGGCCCCGGCGTTCGCCGGGGTGACAACGATCGAGATTTTTTACGAATCCATCCTGACGACCGGACAGTTGAGTGGGGGCTGGTGGAGGAGGCTGCAGAGGCGGAGGCAGGCTGTCATGCGCATGGCAAGGCAAAAAACAGTCAAGGGGTTGAAGAGGGCCTCAACCCCTTGGCTGCTCGCGGGCCGGCCGGCGCCGGGAAGGGTTCGTTGCGCGGCTCAGCGCGTCAATTCCCCCCCATCGACTTTTCGAATTGCGCGAGCGACGCCGTGATGCCCTTGAGGGAGAACTTCTCGACCCGGGGCTTGTTCGAAGCGCCGTCGTGGAAGGTGAGCGTCATGGTGTTGCCCGCCTTCATATCGCGCAGCAGGCTTGACCCTTCCGGGAAAAAGAAGGTGAGCGCGTTCGTGTTGTTGATCGAGGGCTCGACCTCCAGGGTGTGGGCCGTTTTGCCGTCGACCTGGATCCGCAGGGGCGGGCAGCCCTTGTCCGGGCACTCCACCAGGACCCGGGCGCTCTTCGGTGCCTTGAACACCAGGTAGTAGTCTTTTTGGGGGAGTTTGGGGGGGCGGCTGACGGCGACCCGGGCCTTGTTGTCGTTGATGACCTGCACCATCTGCAGGCCGTCCTGGGCGCGCTGGTGCTGCCAGTCGGCCGCCGCACAAAGGGCGGGCGCCAGAAACGAAAGCGCCGTTGCAATCCAAAGAGCTTTTCTCATCGTTTGATCCCTCGCTGTCCCGATCTGCTGCTTCGTCAGATTACCCGATCACCTGCCCGGGCCCGGTTCCGCCCCGACCCGGCCCGCGGGTCATTTCCCCGCCGCCGCCGGAGTTGTGCACCAGGTAGCTCGTCCCGTCCGCGGCCACGAAGAAGTTGTGGTGCTCCTCCACCTGCAGGTTGAACACGTCCCCGTCGACGCCGATCACCTCCTTGGCTTCCAGCAGCGTCCAGCCGTCCGGCGTTTTGAGTTGCTGGCCCGGCTTCAGGTCCTTGACCCGCACCCACCCCTCGTTCGTAAAGAACCGGTGCATGGCGGTGACGCGGATGCTGTGGTTCAGAAGGAAGTAGTGGTTCTGGCAGAACTGGTACTTTTTGACCACCGGCCGGGCATCCAGGGCGCCGCTCTCCTCGTTGAACACCAGGACCCGCTCCCCCTCCTCCAAGTGCCCGATGGGCTTGAGCGCACCGCCGGGCAGAAGCACCTCGGTGTCGGCCGAGAAGCACCCCACGGAGGCCCCGGTGTCGGGGGGCGCATTCTTGCTCTGGAGGGATTTCTCCAATTTGGCCCTTTCGGCCTTCAGGTTCGTTTCCTGCTGGACGAGATGGTTCATTTCACTGTCGATCCGTTTCATCTCATCCATGGCGGCGGTGCAGTTGTTGTTGTGCATCACGTACATCATGCCGGGGTCGACGGTGAGGGTCTCGTTGAACATCTCCCCGCTCGGGACCTTCGGCCCGAAACCGGTGATCTTGGCCATTTCTATCAGCGACTCGTTCCTCTGGGTCTCCGCCAGGTTCCGGTCGTTCTTCAACTTGGCCTGCTGCTGCCGGATGTCTGCCATCTGGGAATTGATCTGGTTGATGCGCGCGGATTCAGCGCCGCTGGCGGGAGGTGGTGGCTCCGTCACGGAGCTGCTCGTGATCTTGCAGCCCGCAAGCGCCAGACAGGCCAGGAAGACGATCGCCGTCTTCGACATTCGGTTCATTTCGAGGCTCCTTTCCAGGGGAAATCCTTTGTTGATCCGTGGGAACCCGCATCCGTCGCACGATCGTCCGAGGAGGGGGGCCGTTTCCGACTTCGGCCGCGGACTGCAGCGGCGAGGCCGGCAACGAAACGCCCAGGTGTGAATTGCAAGAGATATGCCCTTGTGGTTGTTGAGATAAAGCTCAGGGCGGCGGCGGGTTCAGGCCCGGGCGAGGGGGCGGCCCCGGGTCTCAGGAAGGGCCGAATGTCATTTTTTTGACGGATCGGGGAATCAAGCGTAGCGGCTGGGTGGGCCGTTTTCCGATGGTGGGCTTTTGTGGGTCCCTGAGGCCGCGGCCCCGCTTCAAGGACCCGCTTTTCACACGCAAGGCCGACAACCCCTCACACCGGGTTTGCCCGTTGGAGCTCACCGGACCCGGGGGTGGTTTTTGAAGAACTCGAACATGACGGCATTGGCGGAAACCAGCCGGGTGGGCTCGTCCCCCAGGCGGTAGCCCTTGCTGCCGCCGGGCCAGGCGTGCCCCTGGTCGAGGAGCACGTACTGCACGACCTCGCTGCCCCCGCGGCCGCCGGTGTGGGTCCAGCGCTCGAACTGCGCCGCCTCTTTGCGTTCGACCACGGGCTCGGGCTTGCAGCGGTTGTGCCCCACCCAGAAGTCGACCGTCTGCCGGGCCGACCAGACCTCGACCGGCGCGGCGATCGACCGCTGCTGGAGCCCGCCGCCGAGCGGGATCGAGAGGTCAAGGGCGCCGTTGAAGTTGACGACCGAGACGGGGTGGCGCGGGATTGGCGGGTGCAGCCACTCCGCCCGGCCCTTGAGCCGCCCCCCGGCCGTGGCCACGATGGGTGCGATGGCGGCAAACCGCTCGGACATGTGGCCGGCCAGCAGGTGGCAGAGAATGCCGCCGTTGCTGATGCCCGTGGCAAAGATGCGGTCGGGGTCGATGCGGTAGGCGGCCTGGAGCGCATCGAGCAGCCGGCGCACAAAGCCGATGTCGTCCACCCGCGGCGGCCAGCGCGTGGCCGAAGCCGAACCCCACGTTCCAGGTCAGGATACGCTTCAGGCGCCCGCTGCCGGCCGGCGCCGCCAGGACCCACCCTTCCCGCGCCGCGCGGTCGATGAGGTCGGACCCCTTCAGGACCTGCTCCGGGTTGCCCCCGCCCCCGTGGAAGACGAGGAGCAAGGGGTGGGCGGCTTTACCCGGGTAGCCCGGCGGCAGGCTGAGCAGGTAATGGCGCTCGGCGCCCTCCCAGCGGATCGTCTGCTTTACCGGCTCGGCCGAGACCGGGCCCCCTGTCGCGACCAACGCCGCCAGCAGCCAAACGCAAAGAACGCGCCTCACGGCCATTTTCATCGTCCCCGCCCCTCATTGCCTCTTGAGCACTTCACCCTATTCCACCATCCCCCTCAGCAGGCGGATCTCCGCGGCCCACCGGCTCTCGTCCGGGGTCTCCAGGATCATGGGGATGCCGTCGAAACGGGGGTCGTTCATGATCATCCGAAAAGCCTCCAGCCCCAGGGTCCCCTCCCCGATGCCGGCATGACGATCCACACGGCTGCCGATCGGCTTCTTGCCGTCGTTGAGGTGGACCCCCTTGAGGAAAGAAAAGCCCACCACGGCATCGAAGCGCTCCAGGGTGGCGGCGTACCCCGCGGGGGTCGTCAGGTCGTACCCCGCGGAATTGCAGTGGCAGGTGTCCAGACAGACCCCCACCCGCGACCGGTCCGTAACGCCGTCGATGATGGCGGCCAGGTGTTCGAACCGGTGGCCCAGGTTGGTGCCCTGGCCGGCGGTGTTTTCGATGACGGCGCGTCACCCCGCGGGTCTGTTCCAGGGCCAGGTTGATCGATTCGGCGATGCGGGTGAGGCAGGCCTCTTCGGGTATCCGGTTGAGATGGCTGCCCGGGTGGAAGTTGAGATACTTCAGCTCCAGCTGCTCGCAGCGGTGCATCTCGTCGATAAAGGCCGCGCGCGATTTTTGCAGGCCCTCCGGGTCCGGGTGGCCCAGGTTGATCAGGTAGCTGTCGTGGGGCAGAATCTGCTCCGGCGCGTAGCCGGCCTCGCGGCAGTTGGCCTTGAAGCTCCGGATCTCCCCCTCCGCCAGCGGCTTGGCCGCCCACTGGCGCTGGTTCTTGGTGAAGAGGGCGAAGGCGGTGGCCCCGATCCGCTTGGCGTTGAGCGGGGCCTGGTGCACGCCGCCGGCGGCACTGACGTGGGCGCCGATGTATTTCATCTTCTCGCTGCTCCCGGTGCTGGGGCCGGTCAGAGGTCTTGGCGCGGCAGAGGCTGCCGGCATTGACGTTTGGTACAAATGCCCCATTATGTCAAGATCCGCAAGTTTTATGCAACCCCGGCCCGGGGCCGCCCGCCGGCATGCGCGGATTGCCGCGGGGCCCCGCGACGGGGATCGCACGGCAGTGATTACTACGGCAATTTGATATGCCGATATTAGTCATTCCGGCGGATCCCGGATCAAGTCCGGGAGGAATCCAGGCTGAGTGTGGATGCCGGATCAAGTCCGGCATGACGACCTTTGCGTATTTGACTGTTGGTTAAACATGGAGATATTTCAGGACCGAGATGAAACTCTCACCCGACCAGATTGTCTGTATTTTGCTGTGGGCCCTGTGGTGCGCCCTCCACAGCCTCCTGATCGCCCTGCCGGTGACCGGCTATCTGAAAAAGAGGCTCGGCGGAGGGTACCGGTTTTACCGCCTGAGCTACAACCTCGTTGCCGTGGCGACCCTAATCCCCTTGGCGCTCTACACCTACGCGCTCGACGGCGCGCCCATATTCAGATGGGACGGCCTCCTTGCCGTCTTCAAATACCTGCTTCTGGCGGGAAGCCTCTTTTTGTTCATTGCCGGGGCCCGGCAGTACCACCTCCCGATCATATTGGGAACCGCCCAGATCCGCAGTGGGAAAGCCGGGCGCGTCATCCCCGAGCACGATCTCTTCGCGACTTCCGGCATCCTCGGCGTCATCCGGCACCCCTGGTACACCGCCGGCATCATGATCGTCTGGTCCAAAGACTTCAGCCTCTTCGGCCTCCTGGTCAACCTTGTTCTCAGCGCCTATCTGCTCGTCGGCGCTTATCTGGAAGAGCGCAAGCTGTTGCACAAGTTCGGCGACCGCTACCGGGAATACCAGGAGCGAGTCTCGATGATGCTCCCCTGCAAGTGGCTCAGGGCCAGGATTTCCCGGCCAGGCACGGTTTGAGCGAGACTTGCGCCCGCGTCATCGGCAAGCCGGCAGAGGGTGTCACATCTCGCAGAGGGTGTCACATCTCGATTCTAGGCCTAACGAGCAGCGTGAGTGGCGTCTTGCCAAAAAGGATTTCAGCTAACGATAGACATCCTTCCGGTGCCGGATGCGCATCACTCTGATGACTTTTGCACGCGCATCAATCCCATGCCGGATAATTAACGGTCTCGAAATTGAATGGACCCGTTCTGTAAAATCTCCCCTGCCCCTCTTTGCCAAAGAGGGGTGATCCCTCCCTTTGGTAAAGGGAGGTCAGGAGGGATTTTCGGAGTGCGTCTGGCAGAGGGTGTGCACATCTCGATTTCTAGGCTTAACGAACAGCGTGTGTGGCGTCTTACCAAACAGGATTTCAGCTAACGATAGACATTCTTCCGGTGCCGGATGCGCATCACTCTGATGACTTTTGCACGCGCATCAATCTCATAAATGATACGATAGTCGCCGACACGGATGCGCCGATCGTTCCTGGAGCCAGTAATTTGGCGGCTCCACTGCGGTTTTGGGTTTTTGGACAGCTCTTTGATTTTGGGGACGATGCGCTTGAATATCTCTGAAGGGAGTTTCCTGAGATCCTTTTCTGCTGCCTGCGCTAAGAGAATCTCATACACCCGGTTGGAACTCCTTGAGAAAGGCGTCGAGGGCTTTGAATTTGAGCGGCTGCTTTCTCATTTCCTTCAGCATCTTGAGATCATCGAGATCCTCTATTTTCTCAAGCATCTCTTGATATTCCTGGATGTCCAGGATGACGGCGGCCGGCTTACCTTCACGGAGCACGATTTCAGGCATTTTCTTTTTACGCGTGGTTTTCATGGTATTGCATTCCCATCTGCTAAATTCGTTTGAACCGCAAAACTGATCCCATTCGCCGGCAGCTTGGGGCGGAGTAAGGGAGTGAATCAAGAACAGGCGGCATTCCTTACGGTCGAAGATCCACGCCGCAAGCGGCAAGGAGATTCACTCCACAATAGCTAAATATATTGCACCGGTCAATACGATCTGAGATTCCACAATGCGACCCTTACCGTTCCCCTGCCGACCCTCGCCGGAAGTGTCAATTGCTGTCAAATGGTGTCAAATGGTGTAAAGTGTTGTTAATATTTATTATTTTTTGTTGACAGCGGGCGGGCGGCCTGCTAGTTTCGGGGCCCTGCCGGGGATTTTCCGACGCCTCGGGGGTCCCTTTGCCGGAGCGCCCGACGATGTTCGACAAACAACACCTGCTGCTGTTTCTTCTGGCGGGAGCCGCGGCGCTCGGTGTGTCGCTCGCCTTCGAGCCGGGTCGGCCCCCGGAGCCGACCGTTTCCTTGCTGCCGGCCGGACCTGCCGCGCCGGCACAGCACCCTGAGCCGCAGCTTTCGCCGCCGGTCCCTGTTCCGCCTGCGGCCGGCGCTGTGGCGGCCGGCCCGGCTCTCCCCTCGCCCCTGCCCTCAGGCTCCGCGGCCGCGCCGGCCAAGGTCGACCCCGCACCGCCTGCCGCGGGCGAAAGACCCGTCGGCCCCGTTGTCCAGCCGACTGCCCCGCAGACCCTGGCCCTTGCGCCGCAGACGATTTTGTCGCCGATGCCGGCGTCTGCGGCAGCGCCGATGCCTTCGAACCATCCGGTGCCTTCATGGGGTTCGCCGGCGCGGCCGCCGCCACGTCAGACGCGGCCGCCCCCCTGGCCGCCTCCGCCGAGGGCTTTCCGGTGCGCCGGCACCCGGCTGACATGCGCCGGCAGGCCCGAACCGGCTGCGGCAGCCCGGCGGTCGACCACCGGTGCCAGCGCGGTCGCCGGTGGCCGACGCCGGAGACGCGGCCGCACCCCGGCGGCATACGCCGAGGGCTTCCCGGTGCGCGCACCGGCTGACAGTGCGCCGACCGAACGGGGAGCGCCAGCGGCCCCACCGGTGCCGCCTCCGTCCAACCCGGGCGGGCGAATCCCGGCGGCAAGGCGCCCGGCCCGCCGGTGGTCGACGAGGGGAGCGACAGCGCGCCGGGCGGGACCGGGGGAGAAACGCCGGGGGTTCCGCCGGTGGGCGGCGGGGGCGGAAACGCGAGCCACCCGGCGGAAACGGGGGCGATGCACCGAAGTCCCCACCGGTGGTCGAAAAGCCCAACTCCGCACCGGTCGCAAGCCCAGGGCCCGACCAGGCGGTGATGGCGGGGGATGCGGTCGCACTCGACGGCAGCGGCTCGCGCGACGAGGACGGCGATCCGCTCAACTTCCGGTGGGCCCTGGTCTCAAGCCCGGCCGGCAGCCAGTGCGCTCTCTCGGACCCGGCCGCGGCCCGGCCAGCGTTCACGCCGGATCTCCCCGGTCTTTACCTGATCGAGCTCATCGTGAGCGACGGCCGGGTCGAAAGCCTTTCGCAGACGGTCCTGATCGAGGTCGCCGAGCGGCGGGCGACGGTGCCGGACGTGGTGGGCCTGGACCTGGCCGACGCGAAGGCGGCCATCCTGGCGGCGAAGCTTGCGATCGGCCGCACCGGGGTCGCCGCCTCGGACGCGGTGCCCCGCAACCGGGTGCTGGAGCAAAACCCGAAGGCCGGGGCACGGGTGCCTGAGGGCACCCCGGCCGATCTCGTCATCGCCCTGCCCTCGACGGCCGACGACGACGGCGACGGGCTGCCGGACGTCTGGGAGTGGGCGGCCTTCGGCGGGCTCGCGCACAACGGCAGCGACGACCCGGACCGCGACGGGTACAGCAACCTCCAGGAACTCCAGGTCGGGACCGACCCGGCCGACGCCGCCGACGCGCCGGTCCCGGCCGGCAACTACTTCGAGTACGACCTCTTCGGGCGCATCGTCTTCAAGCAGATCGCTCTCGAGCCCTGACGCTCGGGCGGAAACGAGCTGAGCCTCATGAAAACAAGATTGTTCCGAATCCTCGCGGTCCTGATGCTCATCCTCCTGGGGTGGGTCGCGCCGGCCGCGGCCCAGGTCGAACCGCCCTACGACCCTGAGATCCTGCCCCAGGAGTATGCCGGCCCGCCGCTGCCCGTGAAGGAGCCGGAGTCCATCGTCAACAGCGGCGCGGCGCGCCTGAGCTACCCGATCGCGGTGCCGCCGGGTCGGCGCGGCGCGGCGCCACGGCTCTGCCTGGAGTACAACAGCGGCGGGCGCAACGGCATCGCGGGAGTGGGCTGGGGCCTCACCATCGGGGCGATCCGGCGCGCGACCCGCAACGGCCTGGACTACGCGGGCGCCGCCTTCGAGCACGACGGCGCGGAGCTTGCGCCGCGGCCGGACTGGGGTTTGGGCTTTTTCGGCGCGAAGCGCGAGGAGCGCTTCTCACGCTACCAGTTGCTTTCTGCTTCCTCCGGCTGGGTCATGACGACCCGCGACGGCGTGCGGCATTTCTTCGGGACCCGGCCCGACTCGCGCCAGGAGAACCCGTTCGGCGTGTTTCAGTGGTGCCTGGACCGCGTCGAGGACGCCAACGGCAACTACTACAGCCTCACCTACGTTACCGACCAGGGCCAGATCTACCCGGCCGAGATCCGCTACACCGGCAACGGCCGCCTGTCGCCGACCCACTCGGTGCGCTTCACGCTCGAAGCCCGCCCCGACGTCTTCGAATCCTACCTGACCAAGGCACGCGTCGTGACCGCCAAGCGTCTGTCCGCCGTCACCACCCGCGCGAACGGGCAGGTCGCGCGCACTTATGCGCTTGTCTACGAGACCGGCCGCACGGGGCGCTCGCGCATCCGGCAGATCAAGTCCGACCTGCTGCCGCCGGTGACCTTCGGCTACCAGGAGGGCGGCGACGGCACGTTCACCCGGCGCGCCACCGCGGCGACCGAGGGCGACAACAGCGCCGGCTTTGTCTTCAATGGGCCGTGCGACGCGGACGGGTACCCCGACCTGATCAAGTTCAACAAAGACAGCCTGACCCCCTACGTGTACACCTATCTTGCGGACGGCGCGGGCGGCTACGGCGGCCGGATCGTCACCCGTCTCGCGGGCGGGGCCAACCGCGCGGGCTTTCTGCTCGTGGCGGATTTCGATGCCGACGGTTCGGTCGACATCGTCAAGGCGGAAACCTCCGGCACTTTTGGGACGGTCTACTTCCACCGCGGTCTTGGAAACGGCGCGTTCGCGGCCGGGGTGCGCTCGGACCTGGGCGGGATGAACGACTCCGGCCGGCTCCTCGTCGGCGACGTGATCGACCGGGACGGTCGCCTGGAGCTGATCCGGCACAAAAGCCTCTCCGGGCTGGTATCGGTCCACCGCCTGCTTCCCGGCGGGGGCTTCGACGCCGGTGTGGCCACGAGCCTGGGGGCGATCGTCGACAAGGGCCGCATCCTGGCGATGGACTGCAACGGGGACCGCCGCGACGACCTGGTGCGGACGAACCTGACCTCGCGCGTCTACGTCCACCTCGCGCGCGGGGACGGCACCTTCGCCGGGCCTGTGGAAACCGATCTCGGAAACGGCCCGAACGACCCCGGAATGCTGAGCGTCGGGGACTTCAACGGCGACGGCCTGCCGGACCTGCTCAAGGTGCGCTCGCTCTCATCGCGCGTTTACGTGCACTTTTCACAGGGCACGGGGGCGTTTGCCCCGGGGGTCGAAACGGATCTGAAGGGCCCGGCGATCGAGGCCGGCCGGATCCTGGCGGCCGACGTCGACCGCGACGGCACCCAGGACATCCTGCGCCACTACTTCAACGCGACGGTGGCGGACTGCTACCGCTCCGCGGGCGACGGGACCTTCCTCCCCGCGGCGTCAACCGCGCTCGGCGCCGGGCCGCCCTGGCCGGGGCATGTCGCCGCCGCCAACCTGGACGGTGCGGGCGGCGCGGATGTGGTGTTCCACGACCGCTTCGGCAAGTTCACGACGTTCACCTCCTCCGCGAACGTGCCGGACCTCCTGGTTCGCACGCAGAACGGTCTCGGCGCCACGCACTCGTTCTCCTACCGGCCCTCGGCCGGGTACGAGAACCACTACCTGCCCTTCCCGGTCGAGACCCTTGCGGCCGTCACCGTCGAGGACGGGAACGGGGTCGCGGCGACGCGGGCCTGCGACTACAGCGGCGGGCTCTTCGACCCGGCCGAAGCCGAGTTCCGCGGCTTCGAGAGGCTGGAGGAAACGCTGCCGGACGGGACCCTGAAGGAGACCGCCTTTCACCAGGACGCATACCTCGTCGGGAGGGAGCAGCGCGTGGAGCGCCGGGGCCCGGCCGACCGGCTGCTCACGCTGACCGCCTTCGCCTGGGCGGCCGAGCCGCTTCAGGGCGCGGCGCGCTTCCTCCAGCTCAAGTCGCGGCAGGTCGAGCACTACTTCGAACCGGCGGTGTTCTCCCGGACCGATTACGTCTACCAGCGCCGCCCACGGCGGTATCGTCTCGAGCGTGCAGTCCGGGAGCGGGGCCGGGCCGGTCACGACCTCCTTCGGCCACCGCAACTGCGGCCCCTGGAACTGGCGCACCGACCGCGAAACGCTTGCCGGCGAAAACGGTGCCATCGTCCGCGACACTTTTTTCATCCACGACGCCCGCGGCAACAAGACGGCCGAGGAGAAGTGGGACGACGGCGGGGCCAACCCCGTGACCCGCTGGACCTATGACGCCTACGGCAACCCGGCGTCCAAGACCGATGCGCGCGGCCACGTCACGCTTTACGAATACGACGCGGCGACGTCCGCCTTCCCCGCCCGCATCACCCTGCCCCGGACCGGGGCGGTGAGCCACGTCTGGGCCGTGCCGGAGTTCGACTACCGCACGGGCAGGGCCAGGGTCCTGGAGGACGCGAACGGCAACCGGACCCTGTATGCGTACGACGCCCTGGGCCGGCTGGTGCAGGCGGACTTTGCCGACGGCGGCCGCACGACGCACGCCTATGTGGAGACCACGCTGCCGGTTTACGTCAGGACGAGCGTCCACGACGGCTCGGCGTCCCCGATCACCTCTTTCACCTATTTCGACGGGCTGGGGCGCAGGATCCAGACCACGGCGGCGGGTGAGAAGGGCCGGCCCATCTACACCCGCTGGTTCTACGACGAGCTCGGGCGGAACTTCCTCCACGAAGGGCCGTATTTCGCCGGAGACGGGGATTACCCCTGGGCGCGGACCGAGTTCGATCTGTGGGACCGGCCGGTTTCGGTCCGCCGCGCCGACGGCGAACACGGGAGCGTTGCGACCCGCTACAGCTACAGCGGCCTGTCCGCGACCGAAACCGACCCCGACGGGGCCGCCAAAACCATCACGCGGGACTACCTCGAGCGGGTGCTGCGCCTCGTGGAACACGCGGACCAGGGGGAGGTCGCCACGGCCTTCGACTACAACGCCGCGGGCGATTTGCTGAGAATCACCAACCACGCCGGGGTGGCGACGCGCTTCGAGCGCGACACCCTGGGCCGCCCCCGGTCGATCAGCGACCCGGACATGGGCGCCTGGCAGTACACCTGGGATGCGAACGGGAACCTGAAGACCCAGACCGACGCCATGGGCCGCACCGTCGCCTTGGAGTACGACCCCTTGAACCGAGTCGTTCTGAGGTTTTACTCCGCGCCGAACCCGCCGGTGACCTACACCTACGACAACCTCGCCGTGCCGAACGGGGTCGGTCGGCCGCACACCGTCTCCGGCGCGCAGGCGACGATTGCCTACGACGCCTACGACGAGATGGGCCGCGTCCTCGCCGACACGAGGACCTTCGCCGGCAACCCCGCACGCTACACGACCCGAATGGAGTACGACCCGGCGGGCAACCTGACGGCCGTGGTCTACCCCATGGACGGCTACCGCGTCGACTACGCGTACCACCCCGGCACGCGGCTTCTCGAACGCGTGGGCGGACCCGACGGCGTCGAGTTTGCCGAGCTCGAGGACTACACCGCGGAGGGGAAGCCCGGCTTCCTCTACCAGGGCAACGGCACCTCGACCAGCTTCGGCCACGACCGCAGGTCCGGGCGGCTCAAGACCATCCGCACCCAGGCGCCGAGCCTTGAGCCGGCCGATGACATTTTTCACCAGGTCTACAGCCACACCCCCGGCGGCGACATCCGGGAGATCGCGGACCGGGTCCGCTCGAAAACGCGCCGCTATGCCTACGACCGGCTCCACCGCCTGGTCTCGGAGACCTCCCCGGAGGCGGTGCTGGTCCACCCATCGAAGGTGGTTCGGCTGAAATACGACTATGAAGGCAGCGGGCCTTTTCACGCCCCGAAGAAGATCGAGCTCGGCGGCCTCACCCACGGCCTTCACTACGACGCCAACGGGAACCTGGTCGACGGCCCTGCCCTATCTGACCCGCAGAAGGTCACCCGCCGGGCCGTCGGCTACACCGCGGACAACATGCCCGCCCGCATCGACCAGCCGGGCGCGCTCTGCCCTGAGGGCCCGGCCGGGGCCGGCTGCCCCGACCGCGTCGAGTTCGGCTACGACGGCGAAAACCGCCGCGCGGTCAAGAGATCGGCCGCGGGCACCACCCACTACGTGGGAAGGCACTTCGAGGTGCGCAACGGCAGCCCCGTGCGCTACGTCTTCGCCGGCGACTTGAGGCTCGCCCGGGTGGGCACGGACGGCGTGCGGCACTTCCACAAGGACCACCTGATGAGCACGGTCGCCGTCACGGACGAGGCCGGGGTGAAGGTCGAGTCCTCCGGCTACATCCCCTTCGGCCAGCCCCGCAACCGCACCGGCACGCCCGCCGCAGCCTTCCGCTACACCGACCAAGAGCTCGACGTCGAAACGGGCTTGTACAACTACAAGGCGAGGTTGTATGATCCTCTGACGGCGGTCTTCAACACACCCGACCCGTTTCTGTCCGCCAACCTGGTGTTTGCGGGTATTGGCGGAACGGGTGGCAGCCGCCAAGACGGTTACGCAGCCGGAGGTGGAAAAGCCGGCAGCAGCGCCAAGGCATTTGAGACCAGGCAGCTGATCTCTTTTTTCGGCAAGACCTCCCAGCGACTGAACCGCTTTGCCTACGTCCAGAACAGCCCGGTCAACTATGTCGACAGCGATGGGTTGTGGCCGAAGAGACACCACAATGAGATTATCGGTATGGCTTTTAGAGTACCCGATGGCAGCTTGAAGTCACAGATAGAAAGAGGAAGCGCGGCGGCAGACTCCTGGAAATTTCAAGGACCGAGTTACACTCACATGCACGCCATGCGAGAAAAAGGCGAATCGGTCGAGTCCGCCAAGGGAAAAAATGCAGCAATTCGTCAACGACCATTTGAAAGAGTACCAGCGTCTTTTAGCAGCAGGCCAGACTGAAGACGCGTATTTCCAACTGGGCATGGCCCTTCACCCGATTATGGACTCGACTTCACCGTCGCATCAAGGGTTCCAGGAGTGGGACCATTGGTGGAAAATAGGCATAAATGAGTTCCGATACCACCGCGAGAAGGAGCAGATCATCTCCCCGGATCAATAATCCCGAACGGTTGATGTCATCAGGCAGGCGTTGGATTTATGACCAGGATCTCGTTGAAAATTGAGAGTCGAAAAACTATGTTTTGGTGGCTAATCGGAACAGCTTTGCTTGCCTGCCTCTTGCTGTTCCCCTTCAATCTGACCATCGCTCCTGAAAGAAAATTCGTTGTTGTCGACGAGGGGGGAGTCCCGATCAAACGGGTACGAGTTATTCAAACCTGGTATCAATATTCTTTAGCATTTCGTGATGAGGAAAGTCTTTATACCGAATCAGACGGTCTGGCACATTTGCGCAGAAGATGGTTAAAAACCTGTTTGTTTGACCTTGTCAAAGGGGCAGTGTGGCAAATCGCCGAGTACACGATCCACGCAAGCATCTGCTCTACAGACTTCATTGTGATCCACGCTTTTGGCTATAAACCCGAAAATTATTCTGACGGTGAAGGGTTGGGAGACACCGTTGTCTTAAAGAAGCAGTAATCCGGATGCAAAAAGGCGGCCTTGGCAGGTGGTGTCACATCTCGATTATAGCAGTGGCAGGTGGTGTCACATCTCGATTATAGGCCTAACGAGCAGAGGGTGTTTCGTATCGCCGAACCGATTTCAGCTAACAACCGACATCCCTCCGGTGCCGGATGCGTATCACATTGATGGCTTTTGCACGCGCATCAATCTCATGAACGATACGATCATCGCCGACACGAACGCCGATCATTCCTGGGGCCTGTGTTCGAGTCAAGCAACCCGGCCCCTCTCGCACGAGTTCCCGCAACATCGAAAGAACGGGAGCCGGGTCTTGGGCTTGGAAGAAAGTGAGGAATTCAGCCCCGTCCCCGTTGACGCCTTGGGAAGGATTTATACTTAATTTCCCTTAGGTAAACCCCCGGCTCTGCCGGGGGACTCCCAAAGTTTGACAGTTCCGGGAGTTTCAGTGTTTTTAAGAGGACCCTTATTGCTGCTTCTCCATGCTGATAGTCTACAAGCCAAGGGTGCCGGTTCAACTGCTGCAATGGCAGTCCGAGCACAAATCTGCGGCGTGTGCCTCACAGTAAAAGACACCCTCACGGTTTTAGCAGAGCACCGATGGTGATGAAGGTGCAGGAGCCACAAACGTTTTGTGCTGTATGGGATTGAGACATTGCAGTTTTAGCCCGAAGGGCCGTGCGGCTTTGAGCCGCTCATAAACCCAAGCCTCCGGCTTTGCCGGAGGTCCGGTGACTTACCAACGCTTGAACATCTTTTTGGAGATGTTTTTCCATCTGACACAACTCTATTGCAGGCTGTTAGAAATACACAACAAATATTGAGTCCGCAAATACAACCAGAATAGAATCGATAGAGCTCCTCAAAAAATCAATGCACAAGCAGACAAACAAATCATATTACTCACTCTTGGTATTGTTACTTTTAGTACTGAATACCCCAATCGATATCTTTGCGACCGGGTCACCCCCTTTGGAATCGAATGTTGTCGTTGTTACCCCTGTGGCTATAAAAATTCCAATGAATAGAATATTACTTGTCCGTCGAAATTCTTGCTATTGCGTTATTCGATTTTCAAAATTTTATACCGGCAAGACAGCTCAGGACTACTTTGCCGATTGCACAACTTACTACCAAGGAGATAAAAGCGGAGATTTTTCGAAAACCAATGTGAGTATTACACATCACAAATTATCTTTTCCGAAACCCCGAGGAATTGGAAGATTGGCCTTCAGCTTTGGAAACATGAATATTAAATGCGGTTTATTTGACATTCATTGGTTCGGGGAAGGGTGGATCAGCTTTTATGGGGAAAATCAAAAAGAAGGCGATTACGGAATCGAAATGTCACCCACTAAATGGACGGATATTTCCGAAGTGAATGTTTATGATCCAAGACTGAAGTGGTACCGCTACGATCCCAAAAGAACCAATGTCGAAATACCGGTTGAAGATCTGTGGCCGGAAAGAAAATAGTCTTCCCGGTTATATTAAGGCAGAAAGTGAGGAATTCATCCCCAGCCCCGCTGAGGATTCTCAGCGGTCCTCGCCGATGCTGATCTCGACACGACGGTTCAGGCTTCGACCCTTCTCGCTGTCGTTGCCGGCGACAAAGCCGCTGGCGCCCTTTCCCACGACCGTCACCTTGAGTGGATCGATCCCCTTGGCCACCAGATAAAGCTTGACCGTGGAAGCGCGGCTTTCGGCGATCATGAGGTTGTATTCGCTCGCGCCGACCGAGTCGGTGAACCCCGCAAGGGTGAGTCGTGCTTCCGGTCTCCCGCTGACGGTCTCGACGACCCGGTCGAGTTTTTCGATCTCGCTCGGGCGAAGCTCGTTTGAGTCGGCCGCAAAGTATATGGTCAGCTCCGGCGGCGCTCCCTTGGCATAGGAGGTTGCGGGGCGCTCGTCGGCCTTGTGGCCGGGGCCCCGACCCGTCGAATTGTCAGGCGGCGGTTCGGGCTCCTTCGCTGGGTGCGCGGCGGCCGCGGCCCGGCCCGACCCGGGGTCGGGGCGCCTGAGCCGATCGTTGATCGTGTCATGGATCTGGCCTGAAGCCCTCAACTCCGCGACGCCGACCGCTCCGGTTCGAACGCCGATTTCGCTGAGTTTCGGCCCTGCGCGAACCACGATGATCTCCACCGGGGTGTCGTCCGCGCGCCTGGCCTGAATCGTTGTCTTCAGTTCATCCGACTGGATCTGGGACACGGGTATCTTGAGCGCGTTCAGGGTTTCCACGCTGACACGGACCGCCTGGTCGTAGCCCGCGTCGTAGCTCCGGGTGTCATTTCCGGCGACGTAGGAGGCCCCGACCCCCGTTGCCGCCCCCACCGCGATCAGGCCGGCGGCGCAGCCGCAGGTGACCCACATCGTGACGAAAAGCAAACTGATGGCCGAATAGTGCTTCATCGATTTCCCCCATGCCGCTCGCCGGAGCCGGTACAGGACCCCTGGGTAATGAGCAAGGCGGCTGAAACCAGTTGACAATTGATTTCAAAGCATATCAAATAAGCGCTGCGATTATAAGCCCCCCATGCCTAGCTTGGGCCTATCCGACACACCCATCATCGACCACCGCCAAAGGCACCTGCTATGTACCATCAACACTTCGGCCTCAGCCGAAGCCCCTTCAACATCGAACCCGACCCGGACTTTCTCTGGCTTGGCGAAACCCACCAGGAGGGTCTGTCGGTCCTGCAATACGGGATCCGCGAAAACAAGGGGTTCGTGCTTCTGACAGGCGAAGCGGGCACCGGCAAAACGGTGCTGACCAAGAGCCTTTTGGCCGGCCTTGGTGCAGATGTCGTCGTGGCCACCGTACCCGACCCCGGCCTTGAGCTGTTGGACATCTTAAACTTCCTTGCGCATGAGCTTGGAATGGCCGTCACGATTGACGGCAAAGCCGATTTTCTGATCAAATTCAAAAAATTCGTCCGCCGTGTGTATGATTCCAATAAAAGCCTGCTGATCATTATCGATGAGGCCCAGCGCCTCACCGACGACCTGCTTGATGAAATCCGGGTGCTCACCAACATCGACTACAACAGCCGCAGGCTGGTCAACGTCTTTTTCGTGGGGCAGATCGAGTTCACCCGGATCCTCCAGGACCCCCGCAACAGAGCCCTGCGGCAGCGGATCACGGTCAGCCGCCACCTGGCGCCTCTCGACCGCAATGACACCGATGCCTATATCCGCCACCGGCTCAAAGTGGCCGGATCCGAAAAAGCGCTCTTCCTGCCGGAGGCGGTGGATGCCGTCGCCGGTTCTCGGAGGGCATCCCCAGACGCATCAATGCCCTGTGCGATCGTGCGTTGATTACCGCTTTTTCGAAGGGATCTGATACCAGGTGAGCGCCGAGATGATCGGCGAGTGCGCCCGGGAGCTCGATGTCACTTCAATCCCCGGGGTGGCGCCGGACCGCACCGAGACCGAACCAGTTGAAAACCCGCCGGTCACCCCGGACGGGCCCGATCAGAGCGAGGCGATTTCGCAGCTCTCATGGGTGAGCGGCAAGCGGGTCGCGGCGGCTCTTGTCGTCGCAGCCATTTTGCTCCTGGCGGGGGTCATGTTCTTCAGTGGTCCTGGGAAAAAGCCCATGCCGGCGCCCGCTTCAGTCGAAAACCGGGTGTCTGAAGACCGTCCAGGGGCAGCGGCGGAGCCGCAGGAGTCATCGCCGGCCGTGAGCGAGAAGAAAACCGAACCCACCGAAAAGCCGGCGCCCACGCGCATGGAGTCGGTGGAACGGCTGTTCATGGTCTTTTTCAAGCCGGGTTCGGCGGAGCTTGAGGAGAGCTCTTATGAAATCCTTGGGCGGGTTTCCGACTTTCTGTCCGCCTATCCCCTCTCGGAAGTCACCCTCAGTACCCCCGCGGCCAACGACGCCCCGCCCCAATCGAGCCGCAAGCTGCAGGAGTTGCGGGCAAGCGGCATCAAATCGGTTCTGGCCGCCCAACCGGAATTCAAAGGCACCCTGACGGTCGCCGCCGCGCAGATGCCGGGGGCGGCTGAAGAGCCGAATCCCCCGGCGGAAGGGTCTTCAAGGCCCCGGACCGAAATCCGAATCAAACATCAGATCATGATGACAGAGCATTGATTGAGACCACCCCTTCGAGCCACTGCCCTCAGACCCGGCAAGGCCAAGTTGGCCGACCCTGTCAAAGGGGGCGATTGAGGGGCGGCCTCACGCGAGCCCCGCTCAGCGGCTTCGGCTTTGCGCTCACCGACCGGTCTGATCCGCCGGCCGGGCCCCGCAACCCGCTCAGGGCAGCGTTCCCTCGGCGGCGGCCCGCATGATTTCAACGATCAGCTCGATGTTCGGTGACACGCTGGCCAGGACCAGGTACTCCTCCTCGCTGTGGGCCCGCCCGCCCTGCGGCCCCATGGCGTCGACGGTGGGGATGCCCATGGCCGCGGTGAAGTTGCCGTCGGAGCCGCCGCCGGTGCCGATGAGCTTCATTTCCAGCCCCAGCCCCTCGCCGATGACGGCGATCCGCTCCCAGAGGGCGAGGGTCTGCGCGCTCGGCACCATCGGCAGCCGGTTGACCTCCCCGGCAACCTCCACTCGCACCCCGTCGGCCGTGCCGCCGGCCGAAAGGCCCCGGAAGCACTCCTCGATGCGGCGGGCCTCCTCCAGAGTGGCGACACGGATGTCGAACCCGGCTTTGGCGAAGTCGGGGATCACGTTGCCGCCGCTGCCGCCGGCAATGGTGGTCACACTGACCGAGGTTCCGGCCTCGGGCCGGGCAAAGCCGCTTGCGGCAATCACGTGATGGGCGAGCTCGAGCACGGCGTTGGCCCCCTTTTCAGGCTCCACCCCGGCGTGCGCCGCCCGGCCATGGCAGTGAATCTCGAAGCCGGCGACCCCCTTGCGCTGAACCACCCGGTGGCCGGTGGCCCGACAGGGCTCGAAGACGAGCACCCGTCTGCTTTTCGCCGCCAGCCCCTCGAACCACGCGCGCGAGCCGCGGGAGCCCACCTCTTCGTCGCTGTTGAAGGCGATGCAGACGGAGAGCTCCTCGCCGAACCCGGCCTGCTGGACAGCCTCGGCGGCGTGCAGCACGCTCACCAGGCCGGCCTTCATGTCGCACACCCCCGGCCCGTAGGCGCGGCCGTCGCGCACGCTGAAAGGCCTCCGGGCGGCGGTCCCCGGCGCAAAGACGGTGTCCATGTGCCCCAGGAACAAAAAGTCGAAGGCCCCGTCCCCGGAGCGTTTCCCGGCGTTGACGACCTCGAGGCAGGGCACCGCGCCGGCCTCGAAATCGAGACGCGCCACGCGCCAGCCGAGGCGCTCGAAGCGCTCCTGAAAAAATGTGGCGACCTGCGCCAGGCCGGGCGCATGGCCGCTGCCGCTGTCCATGTTGACGACGGCCTCGAGGTCCTGTAGAAACTGATCGTACCGTTCTGAAATCCGATGGCTCATAATTTCTCCCACATCGAGGTCGATGGCGGCGATGAACCCCGACCACCGCGCGTCCGAGTCCCGTGACCGTCTGATCCGCGATGAAATGCGCTTTGTGCTGCAAGGCGACGAGCGACGCTTCGGCAGAGAGCTGCGCGCCCGCCTGCTGGGGGAAGGCTGCAACCTGCCCCTGTCGGTCGCCAAGCCGGCTTTCTACGAGCAGATGATCGCCGGCCTCACCTTGGGGTTGAGCGAAGAGCAGCAGCGGTGGCTTTCCGAGCACCTGCCGGACGGTCCCGAGGCCATCACCCACCCCGTTTTCCACTTTGTCATGCGGCAGCTGGAGGGCCGGCTGCCGGACCCCGGCCCAACGCTGGCGCGGGCCGCCGTCGACGCCGTCGCGGCGCTCAATGCCGTTTGGCGCCTGGACGCCGACTGTTTTCGGGGCACGGGGGAGGCCTTCGAGGCCTGCCTGCGAAACGCCGCGGCGCGGCTCACCCGCGGGAGCCCCACCCGCCCGTTGTCCGTCCAGTCCTTCGACTCCCTGCGCCGTCGGGTGCAGCTGGCGCTGGTCGTCTCGCTGCTGAAATACGTGAGCGACCCCGGCGCCTTTGAAGCGGCCTTCGGCCAAGTATCCCGCTGCCTGCGGGGCATCGCCGGCGACCCATCCCTCTTCGGCCGCGTGATGTCCTTTTTCTTCGAACGCATCCCCTATGCCGGCCACCTCGCGTCCCAGACCTTCTGGCGCACGCTGCAGGCACTCGAAAACGAGGATCGGAACAGCATCGCCTAATGCGTGGCGGGGGGGTCCATGAACCGGCCCCCGGCCCGAACGGGGCAGGCCACCCAGTGCCCGCCGCCGATGTCGACAAACTCGGGCTCGAGCCGTTGGCACTCGTCGCGGCGGTGGATGCAGCGGGTGTGAAAACGGCACCCCGCGGGCGGGTTGATGGGGCTGGGCACGTCCCCCTGCAGGATTCGACGCTTCTTCTCGAGCCGCGGGTCGGGGATGGGGATGGCCGACAGCAGCGCCTCGGTGTAGGGGTGCTTCGGCCGCAGGTAGAGCTCCGCGCCCGGGGCCATCTCGACGATCTTCCCCAGGTACATCACCGCCACCCGGTCGCTCATGTACTCGACCACGCTCAGGTCGTGGGCGATGATGAGGTAGGAGAGCCCGAACTCGTCCTGCAGGTCCTGGAGCAGGTTGATGACCTGGGCCTGGATGGAGACGTCCAGGGCGGAGACCGGCTCGTCGGCGATGATCAGCATCGGGTTCAAGGCCAGTGCGCGGGCGATCCCGATGCGCTGGCGCTGGCCGCCGCTGAACTCGTGAGGGTAGCGGCGCAGGTGCTCGGCGTGCAGTCCGACCCGCTTCAGCAGCTCGACGGTGCGCTCCTCGAGCGCCGCGCCGGAGGCCACCTTGTGGATCCGCAGGGCCTCGCCCACGATGTCGCCGACCGTCATCCGAGGGTTCAGCGACGCGTAGGGGTCCTGGAAGATGATTTGCATGTCCCGGCGCACCGCCTTCATCCGGCGGCGGTCCGAGGGTGCAGATGTTCTCCCCGTTGAAGAAGATCTCCCCGCTGGTGCGCTCGATCAGCCGGAGGATCAGCCGGCCGGTGGTCGACTTCCCGCACCCGCTCTCCCCCACCAGCCCGAGGGTCTCGCCCTTGTCGAGATGAAAGCTCAACCCGTCCACGGCGTGGACGAACCCCACCGCGCGCTGCAGGAACCCGCCCTTGATCGGGAAGTGCTTCTTCAGTTGACGGACTTCGAGCAGGCGTTCGGTCATTTCAGCTAAGCCCTTGAGGTGCGGCGGTGTCGGTCGCCCGCCGCCAGTTTTTCCCCACGCCGCGGCAGTGGCGCGGCGGCCCCGCGCTAAACATGCAGCCAGCAGCGCACCTGGTGCCCGTCGGCGGCCGGCTTCAGCGCCGGCGCCTCCTGGGCGCAGTGCGGCATGACTTCCGGGCAGCGCGGGTGAAACGCGCACCCGGGCGGCAGGCGCGCCGGCATCGGCACCACCCCCTTGATTTCCTTCAGACGCTCCTTTTTGCGGTGGCGCTGGTCGATGCGCGGGATCGACTGCAGCAGGCCGACGGTGTACGGGTGCAGCGGGGTTTCGAACAGCCGGAGCACGTCGGCCTCCTCGACCACCTTGCCGGCGTACATCACCACGACTCGCGCGGCGCTCTCGGCGATGACGCCCAGGTCGTGGGTGATCAGGATGATGGCCATGTTCAGCTCCGCCTTGAGATCCGCCCATGAGGTCCAGGATCTGGGCCTGGATGGTCACGTCGAGCGCGGTGGTCGGCTCGTCGGCGATCAGCAGGCTGGGGTTGCAGGAGAGCGCCATGGCGATCATGGCCCGCTGGCGCATGCCGCCGGAGAGCTGGTGGGGGTACTCGTCCACCCGGCGCTCCGGCACGGGGATCCCGACCAGCTTGAGCATCTCGACGGACCGTTCCAGGGCCTCCTGGGCGGCCAGCCGCTGATGGAGACGGATCGCCTCCGCGATCTGGTTGCCGATGGTGTAGACCGGGTTGAGCGAGGTCATCGGCTCCTGGAAGATCATGGAGATCCGGTTGCCCCGGATTTGGCGCATCCGGTCGCGAGGAACGTCGAGCAGGTTGCGGCCCTCGAGCAGGATCTCGCCGGCGACGATCCGGCCGGGCGGGTCCGGGATGAGCCGCATGACGGAGAGTGCGGTCACGCTCTTGCCGCAGCCGGACTCGCCCACGATCCCGAGGGTCTCGCCCTTGTGCACGCGGAAGTCGACCCCGTCCACGGCCGGCGAGACACCCTCGTCGGAGAAGAAGTGGGTTTTCAGCCCCCGGATGTCCAGCAGCACGTCCCTGGCGTTTTCCACCGGCCCGCCCCCTGCGCCTTGAGGTACCCCGCGATTTACTTTCGGGAACATACGCCGACTACCCCGATTTGTCGCGCTTTGTCAAGCGGCCTCCTCACTGGTAAACGGCCTGTGCGTGTTCTTCCAACTCACCGGCGCCGCATTTGACGCTTGACTCGGATCGCGATTTCTGGTTTTTATCACAAAAATGCAGGAAAGCGAGGTGATGCCCAAAGACAGCCGCTGTCCGCTTCACGCATTTGCCACACCCGCCACATCCACCACACACTCACGTCAGGAGGGGGTCATGATACGAAAGGGATGCGCACTGCTGTGTTTCGTCGTCGCCGTTTTCGGTCTCACCGCCACCACCCAGGCCGAGAGCACCGTCACTTTAGGCATCTACCAGGAACCTGAAAACCTGAACACCTTCATCGGCGTCCAGACCGTCATCACCTACGTCCACAAGCCCTTTGCCGAGTACCTGATCGACGTCAACGACAAGGGCGAGTACGTCCCGGTGCTGGCGGCGGAGGTCCCCACCGTGGAAAACGGCGGCGTGTCCAAGGACGGGCTCACCATCACCTACAAGCTGCGCAAGGGGGTGAAGTGGAGCGACGGCGCGCCGTTCACCTCCGCCGACGTCAAGTTCACCTGGGAGGCGGTCGTCAACCCCAAGAACCTGGTCAAGAGCCGCTCGGGCTACGAGCTGATCGAGTCCGTGCAGACCCCCGACGAGCACACGGCCGTGGTCAAGTACAAGGAGTTCTACGCGCCCTACCTGACCCGCTTCGCACCGGTGCTGCCCAAGCACGTCCTCGGCAAGCTCGAGAACATCAACGACGCCCCCTACAACCGGATGCCGGTCGGCACCGGCCCCTTCAAGGTGACCGAGTGGGTCTCCGGCAACCACATCGCCATGGCGAAGAACCCCCACTACCGGGAGGCGGACAAGGTCAAGATCGACAAGCTCTTCTTCAAGATCATCCCCAGCCGCGAGGTCGGCATCGCGCAGCTCCAGGCCGGCGACATCGACGGGGTCTGGGACCTGATCGAGGCGCAGATCCCGATGATGGAGAACAACCCGGCGCTCACCCTGGACCTGTCGAGCTCGCTCACCTCCGAGCGGCTGATCCTGAACCACAGCTCGCCGGTGGCCCCCAACAACGGCAACCCCGACTTCCCGCACCCGATCCTGGGCGACCTCAAGGTGCGCCAGGCCATCGACTGCGCCATCGACCGCAAGGCCATCACCGACAAGCTGCTCTTCGGCAAGGCCAAGGCGGGCACGAGCGAGATCCCCCACGGCTGGGCCTCCAACCCCGAGATCAAGCCGGTGGCCCACGACCCTGAAAAAGCGAAGAAACTGCTCGATGAGGCCGGCTGGAAGCCGGGGGCGGACGGCATCCGCGTAGAAGGACGGGGTGCGCCTGCGTCTCAAGATCACCACGACCACGGGCAACAAGCTGCGCGAGATGGTGCAGCAGGTGCTGGTCGACCAGATGAAGAAGGTCGGGATCGAGTTCTACATCGAGAACGTGCCCTCCTCGGTCCTGTTCGGCTCCTGGGCCAACGATGCCGACCGCAAGAAGGGCCGCTACGACATCCAGATGTACACCACCGGCCCGGGCATCGACCCGCACCAGCAGTTCGAGGGGTACTTCCACTCCAAGAACATCCCCACCGAGGCGAACGGCGGCAGCGGCTACAACTACACCCGCCACCGCGACGCCGAGCTCGACAAGTGGCTCGACATGGCCGGCAAGTCGGTCAGCATGGCCGACCGCGCCAAGGCCTACCGCATGGCCCAGCAACGGGTGCAGGAGATCGTGCCGCACATCTATCTCTTCCAGCGGCTGACGGTCCACGGCTTCCGCAGCCACCTCAAAGGCTGGAAATCCAACGGCAACGGCATCATCGACGCCGTGGAGACCTGGAACGTTGGCGACTGGTACGTCGACAAGAAGTAGCCTGCGCGCCGCCACACCCGGTGAGGCGCCCCGAGCGCGGGGCGCCTCACCGTTACGGACGGACCGACCATGCGATACACTTTCATCCTGCGGCGCCTGCTCTCGGCCGTGCCCGTGATGTTCATCATCACCTTTGCGACCTTCGCCCTGATGCAGATGCTGCCGGGCGGGCCGCTGGCGGCCTACGAAAACAACCCCGAGATCTCCCAGAAGGACATCGAGCGGCTGCGCCACGAGATGGGGCTCGACCGGCCGGTTCACGTCCAGTACCTCGCCTGGCTCAAGAATTTCGCGCAGGGCGACTGGGGGTACTCCTTCACCACCAAGCGGCCGGTCCTGACCGAGATCTGGGAGCGGTTTCCCAACACGCTTTACCTGACGGGTCTGTCGCTCGTCGTGGCCCTGCTGATCGCCATCCCCGCGGGCATCATCTCGGCCACCCGGCAGTACTCCGTCTTCGACCACATCGTCACCACCCTGACCTACGTCGGCCGCTCCATGCCGGTGTACTACTCCGGGCTGCTGCTGATCATCATCTTCAGCATCTGGCTGCGCTGGCTGCCGAGCGGCGGCATGCACACGCTGGGAAAATCGTTTTCGCTGATCGACAGCCTGCGGCACCTGTTTCTGCCGCTGCTCAGCCTCTCGACCCTGATCGCCGCCAAGTACGTGCGCTTCCTGCGGACGAGCATGCTCGAGATCATCCACCAGGACTACATCCGGACGGCGGCGGCCAAGGGGCTGCACGACCGGGTCATCATCTACAAGCACGCCTTCAGAAACGCCGCCATCCCGCTGGTGACCGTGGTGGCCATCGACCTGCCGGTGCTCTTTGCCGGCGCCCTGTTCACCGAGACGATCTACTCCTGGCCGGGCATGGGCCGTCTGTTCGTGGATGCCGCCACCCGCTTCGACTACTCCATCGTCATGGGGATCGTGGCGACGATCGCCTTCCTGGTGGTGGTGTCGAACCTGCTGGCGGACGTGGTCTACGCGATCCTCGACCCCCGGATCACTTACTCATAGCGGAGAGCCGATGGCCGGCGGGAACTTCCACGAAAAACACAAGAACGAGCTGTGGTACCTGACGCTGCGGCAGTTTTTGCGCCACAAGATGGCGGTCTTCGGCATGGTCATGATGACGGTGATCGTGGTGGCGGTGGTGTTCGTGGACCGGATCATGCCCTACGACCCGGAGACCCCGGACCTTTCCAACATGCTCTCCCCACCGAGCCTCACCCACCCGCTGGGCACCGACGAGCTCGGCCGGGACATGCTGACGCGCACCCTGTACGGCGGCCGGGTGTCGCTGATCGTGGGGGTCTTCGCCATGCTGGTGGCGGTCACCCTGGGCACCCTTGTCGGCGCGGTGGCCGGCTACTTCGGGGGCACCGTGGACAACCTGCTCATGCGCTTCACCGACTTCGCCCTGGCCTTCCCGCGGATCTTCGTGCTGATCCTCTTTGCCATCATCTTCATGCGGCCCCCTTTCAGTGAAAACTCGATCGTCGTGTTTCTCTTCAACACCCTCTACAAGATGCCCGTTGCGCGGGTGGTGTTCGTCATCGGCATCCTGGGCTGGATGGACGTGGCGCGACTGGTGCGGGGCTCGTTCCTTGAGATCAGGAACCTGGAATACGTCGAATCGGCCCGGGTGCTGGGCGCCGGGACCCCCCGGATCATGATCCGCCACATCATGCCGAACGCGCTCGGGCCCATCATCGTCGCCGCCAGCCTGGGGGTGGCGGACGCCATCATCTCCGAGTCCGGCCTGAGCTTTCTGGGGCTGGGCATCCAGCCGCCCACCGCCACCTGGGGCAACATGCTCAAGAACGCCCTGGACCAGATCTTCGCCGCCCCCTGGACCGCCATCGTCCCCGGGCTGATGATTTTCCTCACGGTGCTGAGCATCAACTACATCGGCGACGGCCTGCGCGACGCGTTCGACCCCCGCAAAATCATGTGACCCGAATCGAAGCGTTCCTCAACCGTCCGGCTCGCAGAGACACTGTCGGTTCATGGCGCCACCTCGCGGCAGGCTGCTGCCCGAATAAGCCTCGAAGGAGATTGAACCATGAAAGCCGCTGATCGAATGACCTCCATCCCGTTTTCCGGGATCCGGAAGGTGTTTGAGGAGGTCACCCGCCGGGAAAAACGGGGGGAGAAAATCATCCACCTGGAGATCGGAAGACCGGATTTCGACACGCCGGCCCACATAAAGGATCGTGCCAAGAGAGCCCTCGACGAAGGCCGGGTTCATTACTCATCCAATTACGGCATCCCGGAATTGAGAGCGGCGATCGCCGCAAA
This sequence comes from uncultured delta proteobacterium, assembly GCA_963716785.1. Classification (GTDB taxonomy): domain Bacteria; phylum Desulfobacterota; class Desulfobacteria; order Desulfobacterales; family SpSt-501; genus SpSt-501. Next base: position 35,981 of record CAVQUW010000010.1, read on the forward strand.
GCTGAAAGCGGATAACGGCCTCGCCTACGACCCCGACAGCGAGGTCATCGTCACGGTCGGGGCGAACGAGGCGGTCTTCATGACCATGATGGCCCTGCTGAACCCCGGGGATGAAATCCTCATCCCCGACCCGTGCTGGCTCCACTACTTCTATTGTGCCCGCTTGGCGGGCGCAGTCCCGATATCGGTCCCGACACGCATGGAGAATGGGTTTTTCCCAGCGGTCGACGAACTCCGCGCCCGACTGACACCCAGGACACGCATGCTGGTGATCAACACCCCGAACAACCCCACGGGGGCGGTGTATTCCCGCGGGCTGCTGGAGGAGTTGGCGCAGCTGGCCCGGGAGCGGGACCTGTTCGTCCTCGCGGATGAGATCTATGAGAAAATGGTGTACGAGGGCCACCGGCACGTCAGTATCGGGAGTTTCCCGGGCATGCGCGAGAGAACGGTGACGATCAACGGTTTTTCAAAAATATATGCCATGGACGGGTGGCGCCTGGGGTATGTCGCCGCCGACACGCAATGGATGTCTGCACTGATACGGATCCACCAGTACACGACCGTGTGCGCGACCAGCTTCGCGCAATGGGGGGCGGTGGCGGCCCTCGAGGGGCCCCAGGCGGAAGCGGAGAAAATGGTCAAGGAGTTCGACCGCCGGCGTGACCTGGTCTATGCGGCCCTGAAGGAGATGCCCGGGGTCCGGGTTTCCAAGCCCATGGGGGCGTTTTACATATTCCCGGATATCCGTGACCTCGGAATGACCCCGCTGGCACTGACGGAGCACCTGCTCGACCATGCCAAAATTGCCGTCGTCCCGGGGACGGCGCTTGGGGACTACGGAAACGATTTTATCCGGATTTCATACGCGAACTCATACGAAAATCTTGAAGAAGCCATGGAGAGAATGAAAAAGGCCTTGGAACAACTTTAGCGCGCTCCGGCCACAACCATGAGCCGCGCCGGGGTAGCGGGGCGCGCCGCCCTGATGATCTCAGGCCGCAAAACGCGCCCCGTCTTCGATCGCCACCCACCGTCGGCGTCCACGACCGGATGATGGACACCGCCAGGCTCCCCGCCGGCCTCGATTCGCCCCGTGGGCGCAATTTTGGGCCGAGCCCGCGGCATCACGACATCCGCCCTGCAATCCGTGTCACGCAGATAACCTCGTCGGACGCGCTCAGGTGGTGGACGCCTGAAAGATGCTCTGAATGGAGGCACCCAGCTGACCGTCGAACTCGGCATCGGGTTGCTGAACCGACAGCCCCTCGACCAGCGCGCGCGAAAAGCTCGCCACGACGCCGTGATTTCTGCGCAGGCGTTTGACGGCTTCTTCCCGCGTGTAACCGCCCGACAGCGCCACCACCCTCACGACCTTGGGGTGATCGACGCAATCGGCGTACAGATCGTCCTGCTCCGGCAGGGTGAGCTTGAGCATCACCAGGTCGCCCTCCGGCAATGCGTCGAGCCTCTCCAGGATGGCCGCCTTGAGCAGCGCTTCGGCCCTGCCCTTGTCCGGGCAGTGGATATCCACTTCCGGCTCGATGATCGGCACAAGGCCCGCGGCGATGATCTGCCGGGCGGTTTCGAACTGCTGGCTCGCGATTTCGTTGATGCCCGCTGCGTCGGCTTGCTTGATGACCGAGCGCATCTTGGTTCCGAATATGCGCTTTTTTTTGGCCTTCTCGAGCAATGCCGCAAGCTCGGGCATGGCCTTCATCAGCTGAACACCGTTCTTCTCCGCCGCAAGGCCCTGGTCCACTTTCAGAATGGGCACAACACGTTTCACATTCCAAAGATAGTCCGCGGTAGGCTGCCCCTCGATGTCCCTGTCCATGGTGTTTTCGAACAGGATGGCGGCCAGGATCCGCGCGCCGGTGAAACCGGGGCTGGTAATGATGCGCGTGCGCATTTGGTGCACGATCGCAAACATCTCCTCCTCGTTGGACCAGGCACCCTCCTTGATCCCGTAAAGGCTCAGCGCCTTCGGCGTGCTGCCGCCGCTCTGATCCAGCGCCGCGACAAAACCCGGGTCTGTCTTCATCTTCTGCAGTTGTTGCTCATAGTGGCTCATCCTGGTCGCGCCTCCTTTAATGGCATGGGTTTCTCATGAATCCCGACAGTGTCAGACCGTCACCACGATCTTGCCGATCTGCTGGTTCGATTCCAGGTAACGATGCGCCTCGACGATCTGCTCGAGCGCGAACGTCTTGGCGATCACCGGCTTGAGGTGACCCGCCGACAAACCGTCGACGATGAACTTCTTGGCCCGTTCGAGCCGCTGCGGGTCCCCGGTGATCTCGAAGAGGAGGTAGCCTCGAACGGTCAACGACTTGCCGAGCACGTCGAAGAGCGGCAGCGGCGTCGGCCTGGTGCTGAGGGCGCCGTAGAGGAACAGGGTGCCGCGCGGGGCCATCGCCGCGGTCAGCTTGGCGACGGTCGGCCCGCCGACGGGGTCGAACACGACGCGGGCACCCTTCCCGCCGGTGATTCTCTGCGCCTCGGCGACCAGGTCCTGCTCCTCGGTGGCGATGACTTCCGCGGCGCCGGCATCCAGCAGAGACTTGCGCTTGCTGCTGGTGCGCGTGAGCGCCACCGGGGTGGCGCCGATCATGCGGGCGATCTGGATCGCCGCAATGCCCACACTGCTGGAGGCCGCCGGAATGAGCAGCGTGTCGTCCGCCTTCAGTCCCGCAATATCGACGAGGGCGCCATAGGCGGTGGCATACTGCATCCAAATCGCCGCCGCCTCGGTCCACGACAGCGACGCGGGGTGCTTCGCGACCGCGGCGGCCGGCACGATGGCGGTGTCGCCGTACACGCCATATTGGTTCAGTGAGAACGCCGGGACGGTGCTGACGGCGTCGCCGACCTCAAGACCCTGCACGCCTTGGCCGAGCGCCTCGACCGTGCCGGCCGCCTCGTAGCCCAGGCGGGCGGGAAACGTCGGCTGTTCCAGATACTGGCCGGAGCGGAACATGGCCTCGGCCCGGTTCAGGCCGAGCGCCTTCACGGCGATGCGGACTTCGCCCGGCCCCGGCGACGGCACCTCCACCTGCTCGATCTTCAACACCTCCGGGCCACCCGTCTGATGGAACCTTACGATACGCGCCATAATGATCTCCTTTCAAAACAATGCGCCCGCGCCGCTCAACGCCGCCACGCCATCACCCGGGAAAAAAGCTTCCTGGCAAATGGGGTCAACCGCGTGCGGTTGTAGGCATCGCCGACCTGGCGAATCGCTTCGGCCTGGGTCGGATAGGGATGGATGGTGTTGGCGATCTGTTTCAGCCCCAACCCGTTGGTCATGGCAAGCGTGATCTCAGCGATCATGTCCCCCGCGTTATGGGCCACGATCGTGGCCCCTGCGATCCTGTCGCTGCCCTTGTGCACATGCACGCGCACCAAGCCCTTGGTGCGGCTTTCGAGAACGGCACGGTCCACGTCGGCCAGCTCGCGCGTGAAGGTGTCGAGCCCGTCTCCCTGCGCCGGCCCGGCAAAGAGCCCGACATGGGCGATTTCCGGCTCCGTGTAGGTGCACCAGGGGATCGTCAACGCACTGGACTTGGCGCGACCGAAAAAAAGCGCATTGCGGATCACGGTCCGCGCCATGAAATCGGCGGCGTGCGTGAATTGATACGGCGAACAAATGTCCCCGGCCGCGTAGATGTGGCGCTGAGTCGTCTGAAGCAGATCGTTGACCTGAACCCCTTTGTCGGTATAGGTCACGCCGGCTGCTTCCAGCCCCAACCCTTCCACGTTCGGAGCGCGTCCCACAGCCACCAGGAGCTTATCCACCACCTCGTCGTATCTCCTTTGGTGCGACTCGACCGCAAGGCGCACCCGGCCCCCTTCCGCTTTGGAGAGCTTCAGATCCTTGCCGCAGCATAGAAGTGTCACACCGTCCTTGAGCATGGATTCCAGGACGATCCCCGAGGCGTCGTTGTCTTCGCGCGGCAGGATGCCGTGGACGGCTTCCACCAAAAACACCTCGGAGCCGAACCGGCGAAAGGCCTGGGCCATTTCACAACCGATAGGCCCGGCGCCGATCACGGCCATACGCCTCGGCAGCTCGGTCAGTGAGAAAAGGGTTTCATTGGTGAGATATTCGACCTGATCCAGCCCCGCGATGGGCGGAGCCGAGGCCCGGGCGCCGGTGGCGATGACGGCGTTCTTGAATCGAAGCCTATCCCCTGCGACTTCCACCGTATGGGAATCGACAAACCGCCCGTTGCCGATGAAGACATCGATGCCGAGCCCGCTGAATCGCTTAACGGAATCATGCGGCGCGATCGAAGCCCTCAGGCGGCGCATGCGTTCCATGACCTGTCCGAAATCGACCCGCACCCCCTCCGGCACGTGAATTCCGAACTCCGCGGCGTCCCGCACGGCGGCCGCCGCACGCGCCGCTCCGATCAGGGCCTTGGACGGAACGCAGCCGACGTTGAGGCAGTCCCCCCCATCAGATGGCGTTCGATCAGCGCCACTTTCGCGCCCAACCCGGCCGCGCCCGCCGCACTGACCAACCCGGCCGTCCCGGCGCCGACAACGACCAGATTGTAGCGCGAAGCGGGTTTGGGGTTCGTCCAATCGGCCGGGTGGACGTGTGCCGCCAGATTCCGGTTGTGCTCATCCCACGGGCGAACCATCGGTGGGCCGTTGTTGTTTTCCGTCATGTCTGGCTCCTTTGCTGTAAGGTGCAGGCGTATAATGCCTTTCTGGCCACCCGGCTGCGGGTCGAATAGCACTCGACGAGAAAGGCGCCGGCGGCACCCAATTCGGAAACCAGGACGGCGCCGGGCGCAGGACTTCCTGGAGAGTGAAATACTGCGCAGCGTGGTGTTCGCGTGCCCGTGCTATGCCTCGAAAGACCCACCCGCGCTCTGCGTCCAGGCCATGTCGCGCGCCGCCGCCTCCATGGCGGCCGGCTCCGCGGCCCCCATGCAAGAATAGGGACAGGGCAGCTTTTCCAGGTGGGAGCGCATGGGTTCCGGCATTCGGTCGGGTCGTGCCGTATGAGGTCTCCTTGATGAGTGTTGCTTTACTTTGCTATTTATCCTTATACCAATAATCGCCATGTCAAGCCTTCTTGAGCCCCATCGATCGGCGCCGCCGAGTATTGCGACGGAGAGCGTGCCGCTGCTTTGCCGATTCACCGGGCATTCCCGCTTTTTGTCTCCCTCATTTCATCAATCGGGTGGCGGGTTGCTTTTTCGACCCATCACGCCATGTCGTGTCAACGAAAAGAATGAGCGGCAGCCATTCTTGGAAATGGTTCTTCGCGGGGCCTGAGGGTGTTCACGGAATGGGAGGCGGCGGCGCTGAGAGCTTGTTGTTGGTGCCGATCCACCTGAAAAACGGGGCAGGTCGCAGAGTCGTTGCGTTGTTCGCGGCGCTTGACAGGGTATGCCATATGGCATAGTATTTAATTGCCATATGGCAATATTCATTCCACAAGACCCTCTCTATCATGGGTGGCGAAATGAAAGCGGTCCGAACCAAAGGCAAGCTGTGGCGGGAAGACTCGGTTGACGTAAAGACCGTCGGCACCGTCTTCGTGTGGACCCACGACGGGTTTCGATACGTTGAAAGCCCAAGTATTGAAATCGAAGTCCCCTCGGACAAGTTCGTCTATGGGCAGTCCCTGGGCGTGCGGCCGAAAAGCAGGGAAGAGGCCATCGGCCTTCTGAAAAAAGGCCTGCCGGCCTCATCCTTTGAGAAGCTTCACCAGGGCATGGATATTTCCAGCGCCGATCTGGCGCGGGTCGCCAACATCGCCATCCGCACCCTCCACCGGCGCCGCAAGCAGGGGCGTTTTCAAACGGACGAGTCCGAGCGGCTGCTGAGACTTGGCGTCCTGTTTGACAAGGCGATCGAGGTGTTGGGCAGCGTTGATGCCGCAAGGGACTGGATGAAGACCCCCAAGAAGTCCCTGGCCGGTCAGACCCCGCTTGAGTACAGTGACACCGAGCCCGGCGCAAGGGAGATCGAGGACCTCCTGGGCCGGATCGAGCACGGGGTCTTCTCGTGAAGATCACCGCCTGGCGCATCGTGCAGGCCAAACACCTGAAGTCCGCTTTCGATGGGGAGGGGGCGAGGCGCTTTCCGGGCCGCTGGAACCACAGGGGAACACCCATGGTTTACACGGCCGGCTCGCTTTCCCTTGCGGCGATGGAAATGCTCGTCAACATCGAGGCCGAGCAGGTCCTGAACGCCTACATGTCCGTTCCGGTCACCTTCGACGAGGGTCTTTGCAGGCGCGTCGACCCACGGCAATTGCCCCCCGACTGGGCCTCATACCCGATTCCCGCGGCAACGCGCGACATGGGCACGGCCTGGGCTCATTCCAGGGCGACGCCCGTCCTGGCCGTTCCGAGCGCCGTCGTCCAGATCGAGACGAACTTCCTTTTGAACCCGGCCCACCCGGAATTCCAGAAGATTCGATTCGGCAGCGCCGAGGCTTTTTCCTATGACCCTCGGCTTGTGAAAAGCCGGTGACCGCCGACAAGGCCGGCGGCTTGGTGTTGTGAACCGCTCAAAGCGTTGGTCGGAACAGACTCCCCGACCGCTTGCGCCATTGACCGCACAAAACCTTTCGACGGCATTCGGGCACCTTCATCACCACAGGCACTGGACCCGGTTGCCCATTCAACCCCACTACCTCGCACCCCGCATAAGCTCAGATCGCTCGTGTCAACTCGACCAACCCGTGGGCGAAATCAACGATGCACGCGAGCTCAACCCGCAACAGGTCCCTGGTCCTGCTTGCCGAGCTTCATTTTCAGAAACTCAACGCAGACTCGCACCTTGGCCGATTCGGTCAGCCTTAACGGATAGACGGCACAAATATCTGCTTGCTGTTGATACCCGGGAAGAACTCTTACCAGACGGCCCTCCTTCAGATCCGATCCCACGTCCCACATCGAGCGCAATATGATCCCATGCCCATCAATCGCCCACTGGCGGATAATTTCACCATTGTTGCACGACAGTGGTCCTGCTATCTTAATGGTTTCTATTCCTTGCGGTCCCTGCAGCTTCCAAACACCAAAGCTTTGATCCCGTTCCCGTATCACGATGCAGTTGTGTTTCCCAAGGTCTGAGGGGCGTTGGGGCGTCCCCTTAAGCTTTACATAACTTGGCGCTGCACACAAAACTCGTGCGTTTGAGGCAATCTTTTGGACCATCAGATTCGGCTCGGAAGTGCCGCCGACCCGGATATCGATGTCAAATCCCTCGCCGATGAGGTCAACGGGCCTGTCCAGCAGTTCCAGTTGAATACCCAGTGCCGGGTAGCGCAGTGCGATTTCGGAGAGCGCCGGCGCGACCCTTTTGCGTCCGAACCCGGCGCTGGTGCTGATCCTCAATTGGCCTCGCGGCGTCGTCTTGGACATGGTGACCGACGCGGTCATCTGCTCCACATCTTCAATGATCCGCTGCGCCCAGCGGCAAACCGTTTCACCGTCATTGGTCATGCTCACCCGTCGCGTGGTCCTGTACAGCAGACGAACATTCAGTGCGTCCTCCAGCATGCCGATTCTCTTGCTGACATAGGCCGGCGATGTCCCCAACTCCTTTGCGGAGGCAATAAAACTCATGTTTCGGGCCACCACGCAAAACAGACGCAGATCCTCCAGCAGCGGCAGATTGTTCACGGTTCGTGTCCTTTGTATTCACAAATTAGATGTTTATTTACAAAACAGATACTGCTATTTTCTAAACAGGTCAATATTCGTTTCGAATCGCTTGGAGCATAAGCAATCATCTGCTCGCTGACATCATGACGAAGCTTGGGGGAATCGCAGCGCCCAAGCCAGCTGCAGCAAACTATCCGGCTTAAAGGAGTACCATTATGAAGACGTATCGAATCGCCACAATTCCCGGCGACGGCATCGGGAAGGAAGTCATCCCTGCCGGAGAAGAGGCGCTTAGGGCATTGGCATCCGCAAGCGGAGCGTTCGAATTCGAGTTTGAAAACTTTGAGTGGGGAGGGGACTATTACCGCATTCATAACGAAATGATGCCGTCAAACGGCCTCGATGCATTGCGGCACAAGGATGCCATACTCTTTGGCTCCGCGGGCGATCCGGATATTCCCGACCACATTACGTTGTGGGGACTTCGTCTGAAAATCTGCCAGGGATTTGATCAGTACGCCAATGTGCGGCCGACACGCATTCTGCCCGGCATCGATGCGCCGCTCAAGCGTTGCAGGCCTGAGGAGCTGAACTGGGTCATTGTCAGAGAAAATTCTGAAGGGGAATACTCGGGCGTCGGCGGACGTGCCCATCAGGGTCACCCGATCGAGGTGGCGACCGATCTGTCGATCATGACTCGTGTCGGCATTGAGCGCATCATGCGCTTCGCTTTCAAGCTCGCCCAATCCCGTCCCCGTAAATTGCTGACCGTCATCACCAAAAGCAACGCACAGCGCCATGCGATGGTATTGTGGGATCAGGTGGCAAAAGAGGTTTCGGCCGATTATCCCGATGTGAGCTGGGGGAAGGAACTGGTTGACGCCGCCACCGTTCGGATGGTGCATCGGCCATCCTCGCTTGACACCATGGTCGCCACGAACCTGCATGCCGACATTTTGAGCGATCTTGCCGCGGCTCTTGCGGGCAGCATGGGGATTGCCCCGACGGGCAACATCGATCCTGAACGGCGGTATCCCTCAATGTTCGAGCCCATCCATGGATCGGCCTTCGACATCATGGGGAAAAAACTTGCCAACCCGGTGGGAACGTTCTGGTCGTGCGTGATGATGCTGGAGCATCTTGGCGAGCCTGATGCTGCAAACTGTATGATGCGGGCAATTGAGAAGGTTACCGCAACACCCGAATTGCACACCCGGGATCTCGGCGGGAAAGCAAATACCGATGATGTAACCAAAGCAGTCTGTGATTTTTTGACTCGTTAAGACAACAACAATAAATTTTCGAGTCGACCTGGATATCATGTTCCAGGTCGACTTTGCCATCTCTGCATCATCAAACGCCAACCGGAGCCGGCGGGACCATACCTCGGCTGCCAAGTCAACCGCGACCGAATTCGAGCCTTCTTTCCAAGATGGGCATCGTTCTCCATGTGTCTTGGTTCGACCAGGCGCAGAATGCACCGGACGACGGCCGTCTATCCGCAGCCGGACTCACCGACCAGCCCGAATGTGCCTCGATATGGTATCAGTTGGGCCGCCAAACACCAACTGAAAAAAGACAGAGTGTCACCCATCAAACCCCCTTTAATGGGTGACACCCTAACCCAAAGGTTTCGGGAAACTGCGCGACTTGGTTTTTGACAATTTTAATGTTCGGATTTGACAATTATAAAGTATCATACTACATTTACCGACATGTGGATCGAGAGAGAGATCACCGGTGAGCTTGAGCGTGCCGCCGAGGCCTTTCCGGTCGTGGCGCTGGTCGGTCCCCGGCAGGTGGGGAAGACATCCCTGCTGGAGCGGACCTTCAAGGAGTACCGCTACGTCAGCCTGGACGTGGCGGCCAACGCCGAGGCGGCCGAGACCCGTCCGCGGCAATTCCTGCAAGTGAACCCTCCGCCGCTCATCGTGGACGAGGTCCAGTATGCCCCTTCTTTTTTTCGCCACATCAAAGCCCATGTGGACGCAAACAAAGGGAAGAACGGTCTTTTCATCATCACCGGTTCGCAGAATTTCCTGCTGATGGAGAATCTCGCCGATAGCCTGGCGGGCCGTGCCGCGGTCATCCCTTTTTTGGGGCTTTCCGGCAAGGAGTGGAGAGCGGCCGGAGGAATCGGCCTGGACCGGGACTGGAAAGAGTTCCTGTGGAAGGGGAGCTATCCCGCCCTGTGGTCGCAGCCGGGAAAGGGCCCGAGCCGGGAGCGGTGGTACCAGGGTTACGTCGCCACCTACCTGGAGCGCGACGTGCGCAATCTGTTGAATGTCGGCAGCCTGCGCGATTTCGAGCGCTTCCTCAGGGCCTGCGCCGCCCGGTGCGGCCAAGCGCTGAATTTGTCGGACCTGGGAAGGGACGTGGGAATCTCTTCCCCCACCGCCAAACAATGGTTGAGCGTTCTGCAGGCCTCCAACCAGGTCCTGTTGTTGGAGCCCTATCACCGCTCGCTCGGAAAAAGACTTTCCAAGACGCCCAAGCTTTACTTCACGGACACAGGCCTCGCCGCCTACCTGATGGGATACGCCTCGGCCGAGGCGCTGTGGAATTCGCGCGAGGCGGGCGCGCTCTGGGAAAACTACGTGATCAACCAGTGGGGGCGGCGCCGGGACTGGCACGAGCCCTCGCTGATGCTCTGGTACTGGCGCGATCAGGGCGGCAACGAAGTGGATCTGCTTCTTGAGCGCAATCGCAAGCTTGTCGCGGTGGAGTGCAAGCTCAAGGAACTGCCGGAGCGCAGAGATGCGGCCGGCATTGAGCGATTGAGAAAATTTTACGGGACAAGCGAGGTGCCGCAGGCATACGTGGCCTGTCCATCGCAGGTGTCTTTCGATATTGTGCCCGGCGTCGGCGCGGTCTGCGGGTGGGAAACCTGGCCGCTTGAGTAACACACCGAATTGCTCGACCGCGGGCTTCAGTAATTCACGACGGTTGACAGTTTTAAAAACGCGGAATCGCTGACCCGATTAGAGGGGATTCTAAGTCGTAAATCAGCTCAGCTCAAAAAGAGCATAATTTCAACATGTTGATTATGCAAAAGATTGTAACGGCGGTTTTGGAGATTTTAGGAAAAATTTGACTAAATTTGACCTTGACGGGCACAATTTGGGCACAGTCCGAAGTATAAACATCCGACCTACAATCGCTGCAGAATTGTTGTCTATCCGAACAGATCTCAGGCAACTCCTCAAGGCAAGTTCTCAACCGCCTTTAACCGAATTCTCACTTCGACCCAGTGTTCCTTATGGTCGTCGACAAGAGGGATGGCCTTATCGTGCTGCTCAATGCCGTCCACACTCACCTGCATCTCACCATTCCCGGCAGGCGTTTGCAGGACCGCGATGTGGTAGACCGTCTCCCGGTAGCGGTAGTGCATTTTGAACTCTGCCCAATCGGGAGGGAGGCACGGCGTAAAACGCAGCTTATCCACTTCAAGCCGGAGCCCCAGCAGTGATTCCACTATCAGCCGATACATCCAGGCGGCCGAGCCCGTGTACCATGTCCAGCCGCCGCGGCCGGTATGCGGCGGCACGGCGTAAACGTCGGCGGCAACGACGTAGGGTTCCACTTTGTAGGTGGCAGCCTCCTCTGCCGATCGTGCATGGTTCACCGGGTTGATCATGGTTAATAGCTCCCACGCGCGCCGGTTGTCCCCCAAGCGGGCGAAGGCCATTGCCGCCCAGACGGCCGCGTGCGTGTACTGCCCGCCATTTTCTCTAACGCCGGGGGCGTACCCTTTGATGTAGCCGGGGTTCAGTGCCGAAGTGTCGAAGGGCGGGTCCAGGAGTTGAACCAGTCCATGCTCTCGGCGAACGAGGTGCTCGTCCACCGACTCCATGGCCATGCGCGAGCGCTCCTGATCTCCCGCACCCGAAAGAACGGACCAGCTCTGCGCTATGGAATCGATCCGGCATTCGGGGTTGACTGACGACCCCAGCGGCGCGCCGTCGTCGAAATAGGCGCGGCGGTACCACTCGCCGTCCCAGCCATGTTCCTCGATATTCCGGCGCAGGTTAGCCGCCTCCCTCTGGCAGCGCTCCACAAAGGAAATGTCACCACGTGTGTTCGCCACCTCCGTGAAGCGCAAGAGCACATCATATAGAAAAAATCCCAGCCACACGCTCTCGCCTTTGCCGTGCTCGCCCACCAGGTTCATGCCGTCGTTCCAGTCACCGGAGCCGATGAGCGGCAGGCCGTGCTCGCCGAATTTGAGGCTGTTCAGGATGGCCCGGACACAGTGTTCGTAAAGACTCGCCTCCTCTTCTGATCGTCCGGGAAGATCGTAATAAGAGTCCTCATCAGCGTTTACCGGCCGGCCCTGGAGGAAGTGGACCGGCTCATCCAAAACGCCGGTGTCCCCGGTGGTGAGAACATACCGGCATGTCGCAAGCGGCAGCCAGAGGTAATCGTCCGAACAGTGAGTGCGCACACCCCGGCCCGTTGGAGGATGCCACCAATGCTGAACATCTCCTTCCAGGAATTGGCGGGCCGCGCACAGGAGCAGGTGCTCGCGCACGAGATGCGGCCTGGCGTGGATGAGTGCCATCACGTCCTGCAACTGATCGCGGAAACCGAAGGCGCCCCCGGACTGGTAAGCGGCGCTTCGCGCCCAAAGACGGCACGTCAGGGTCTGGTACAGCAGCCAACCGTTGGCCAGAACGTTGACGGCCGGTTCGGGTGTTTCCACATTAACTGCGCCAAGGGTGTGCTTCCAGTGCTGCCACACCGCATCGAGTGCGCCGCGCGCAGCGGCCGATCCTCGAAAGCGGTTGACAAGGCGTCTGGCATCGTCGGCGTTTTGCCCGACGCCGAGCCTGAAGACGATCTCACGCTCTTGCCCGGCGGCGAGATCGAAGCCCACTTGAATCGCGCCGCAGGGATCCATGGCGGCCCCCACTTTTTTGGAAAGACGCGCACGCTTCATGGCGGCAGGGGCGCGCAGCGTGCCGTTGCGCCCTATGAATTCCGTCCGATCCCCGGTCACGGTGCGCGTCGCATCGTCCACGTCAAAGAACGCAGTGCGCTCACAGAACTCCGTGTTGTAGGAGTTGCGCGCGAATAGCGCGCCGCTGCCCGGGTCGATTTCGGTGATCACGTGCATGGCCGATTTCGGCCGCAGATCTCCCAGCACCCATTCCACATATCCGGTGGCGGAGAGCCGGCGCGCGCGGCCCGACTCGTTGCGCACTTTGAGCACTGTGAACTTGACCGCTGAGTCCAGGGCCACGTAGACCCACACCTCGGAGTGGATGCCGCGCGCGGTGTGTTCGAAGACGCTGTAACCGAATCCGTGCCGGGTGACGTAAGGTGTCGCCCCGGGGCAGGGCAGCGGCGTGGGTGACCAGAAGTGGCCGCGCTCCTCATCACGAAGGTAAAATGCCTCTCCTCTAGAATCGCTCACGGGGTCGTTGCCCCAGGGAGTGAGGCGGAACTCGTGGGCATTCTCGCTCCAGGTACAGGCCAGACCGCTCTCGGAGACGACGGTCCCGAAGTGCGGGTTGGCCAGTACATTCACCCAAGGTGCCGGCGTCAGCTGCCCCTGCGCGGTGGTAATCACATACTCGCGCCCATCCGGGGTGAACCCACCCAGTCCGTTGTAGAACGTCAAATCGGGGCGTGGCAACGGGGCGACCACATCGGGCTCGGCGCGAGTGGTTCGGGTCGGGGTAAGGAGCGGGGCGGCCACTTCCACCCGACTGCGGCCGTTGATCTGGTCCGATAGCGACCCCAGTCGGTCGGTGATGATGGCGCGGGCAACCGTTTGGATCAGGATGCGGTCCTCCTCCGCTATCTGGTCCCCGGCTCTTACGAAAATGCCGCCGGGCCGATCGGTCAGGTTGACTTCGACGCCGGCGGCAATGAGCCCCATGATCTGATCGTGGAGGAGTTGCCGGTAACCGGCGTGATCTTCGTTCCAGATCACCAGGTCCACCGCCAGGCCTTTCAGGCGCCAGTACGCATGGGCCTGTACGAGTTGGCGCACCAGTTCGAAATTGTCCGGGTCCTCGATCTGAAGCAGCACAATCGGCAAATCGCCTGAGATAGCGTATCCCCAGAGCCCCGACTGCCCACGGTGGTTCTTGATGAGGACACTCGGGTCGGCTCGAAGCGCTGCATTGGCGTAAATGATCGAACCGGCAAGACGCCCATAGAGTTGCGCATCGGCCTCAGAGGCATTGATCTGGCGCAGTAGCACCTGCCCGTGAGTCCACGCAAGGTCGAAGACGCGATCGGCAAGCCGCCGATCCTGGTATTTTTCCACCAGGCTCAAGGCCGCATCACGGGTTTCGCCGATGCCGGAGACAATGTTTATCGTTGCCGATTCATCCGGATCCAACATGATCCGGCAGCGGATGGCGACAATCGGATCGAGCACGGAACCCTCGCTGCCCGACAGCACCCCCGAATCAGGACCGGAACCCGCGCGCATCGACTGTGGATCGGCGACGGTGTTTCCGCGGCCGATGAACTGCATGCGATCGGTCTCATAGGAGACTTCCACGATCTTCGCCCCATGCACGGCCATCATGTGCAACATCCAGGGCTCCCGCTCGCCCTGGGCGCGGGGCCGGCGAGTGCAGAGGATCGCTCGCTGCGGGCGGATGATCTCGGTCTGCACAAAGAGATTGCTGAACGCCGGGTGCAGCGCGTCCGCGGCCGGCGGTGCCAGAACCACTTCCGCGTAGCTGGTAACGTCTATCGTTCGGCGCGTGCGTGCACGGTTGGTGATGCTGACGCGACGCAGTTCGATGTCATCCTCGGGCGAAACTGCGATCTCGGTATGAGTGTCATAATCGTGGTCGCGGCCGCGAAACTCGGCTCGCCCTTCCGAGAAGATCGCCTCGAAATGCTTCGATCGTTTGAGCGTCGGCTGGTATGCGGTGGACCAGAACTCGCGGCTATCCACGTCGCGGATGTAACAGAACGTGCCCCAGTTGTCGCAGGTGAGGTCCTCGCGCCAACGGGTGACGGCGAGATCTTTCCAGCAACTGTAACCGCCGCCGGAACTGGTGACCATCACGTGGTATCTGCCGTTCGAGAGCAACTGCACTTCCGGGTTCGGCGTGTCGGGACTGTCGAAGACGCGTATCGGCGTCTCCGGAGCGCTGGAAGCCGCGTGGAGCTCGGAGAGCTCGGAGGTGCGCGCATAGAACGCAGTCGCCTTGGGGACTCGCTCCTGGAGCAGCAGCAGGGTCGCCTGGAACAAAGGCTCCGATTTAAATCGGTTCTGCATCGGGCGGTCCAGGAGCAGATGGGCGAAAGACAGGAGAATCATGCCCTGGTGATGGGCCATGAAGGACCGAATCACGGCGCTCGATTGTCCGCGCGGCAGACGCGACGGGGTGTAGTCGATCGCCTCGTACAACCCATACCGTGCCTCAAGACCTTCAGCAGCCAGGCGCTCGAGGTTCAGACACGCCTCCTCGGGCGCCACCATCAATGCCAGAGCCGATGCATAGGGCGCAATCACGAGGTCCTCGGCGAGCCCGCGTTTAAGCCCCAGGCCGGGCACACCAAAGGCGCGGTATTGGTAGTTGTGATGCACATCGATGGCATTGTAGCCACTTTCCGAAATGCCCCACGGCACGGCACGCGTTCTACCATACTCGATTTGCCGGGCCACCGCCGCCTTATAGGTCTGGTCGAGCAGCGTGGTTTCGTACGTCGGCATCACCAGGAGCGGCATCAGGTATTCGAACATCGAACCGCTCCACGAAAGGAGAATCGGTTCTCCACCAGCGGTAGTGAGCAGACGTCCCAGGGAGAACCAACTCTCCTGCGGCAGCTGTCCCTGTGAAATCGCCACGAAACTGGAAAACCTCGCCTCCGAGGCCAGTAGATCGTAGTAACTGGAGTCCCGTCGACGTTCATCGACATTGTAGCCGATAGCGAGCAGGCGAAGCGTCTTGTCAAACAGGAAATCATATTCCATTCGGGCGAGAGCGTCGCATTGCAGGGCAATTCCCTTGAGAGCCGCAATCCTTGTTCTGGCGTTCTCGCCGGCTACCGTGATGAGGCGTCGAAGTTCACCCAGCCAAGCGTTTTGCGCCGGCGTGGCGGCAGAGTCTATCCGTTGTGCGATCGCCGGCAGGAGATTTACCTCCAGTGCTGCCAGTTCGCGCAGAGTTGGGATCTCCTCGAGATCGGGAAAGTCCCCAAGGCCATTCTGAGAAGTCAGAAGTTCTGTCCACGGAGCGAGAAACCCCAGCTCATCAAGGGCGTCTCGACATTGACCGACGAAGGCCTGGGCCCACCACCTCAGTTGGCTCTCGGGGTCGGCATCGAGCGCTTTCACGCGGGCGACCGCTTCCGCAGCGGACGTTGCGAGCTGATCCAGGCACAGACGCAAAACCGCGAGCGAGGTGGGTTGCGATTCGGTCGCGGACTCCAGATCCTGCTGTAGTTGAGCGAGGCGGGCGGGGGGGTATGCTCCCGGAGAGGCGGCGGCAGCATCCATGACAATCCCGAGAGTGTCGCTTAAGCCCTCAAATATCCGCGTTCCCAGGATCTTGTGATCGGGAATCGCCAGCAGGCCCGGTTTCAATGTCAGCAGATGGCCCGCGAGGTTTCCGCTGTCCACGGAAGAAATGTAGAGGGGCGGCAGCGGCTTCAGGGATTGCGTGTCATACCAGTTATAGAAGTGTCCTCGGTATCGTTCCAGGCCTTCCATGGTAAGAAGCGTCTTCTTGGTGCGCTCGATGAGTTTTCCGGCCGAAATGGTGCCAAAATCATATGCAGACAAATTCGCCAGCAACGATAGCCCCATGTTGGTCGGCGAGGTGCGATGCGCGACCACGGGAACCGGATGTTCCTGATAGTTGTCAGGCGGCAGCCAATGATCGTCGGGGCCGACAAAGGTCTCGAAGAAGGCCCAGGTCTTCCGGGAAAGCTTCCGCAGAAAGAGGGTCTGCTCCGCTGTCAGCCTTTCCCGGCGGTCAGCGAGCGGCCGACTGATCCACCAGGCAATCGCGGGGGATGCAAACCAGAGGCCCAATATGGGGCCGGCCACTGCCAACGTGGCCGGTTTGGAT
The DNA here is from genome assembly GCA_963716785.1 of uncultured delta proteobacterium. GTDB lineage: Bacteria > Desulfobacterota > Desulfobacteria > Desulfobacterales > SpSt-501 > SpSt-501. The sequence continues at coordinate 52,665 of CAVQUW010000010.1, forward strand.
GAAGCGAGGATGGTCACTGCGGCGGCGGCAACGAGCGGGCCGATCCACATGGTCCGGCACGAACCGAGGAGGTCCGTGCGGCTATGGCGATCCGAGACGCCTGATATATCCCATTGGAGCAGCCGCTTATGCGTGATCAGCATCCGCCAGACGGTGCGCACAATGGCATCCAGGCTGAAAAACGCCTCGTATGGCAGGCATACGAGCGTAAATGCAGCTTGGATGAAGTGCCGGCGGGCCGAGTGCATGGCGGCAGAGAGGTGCTGTCCCAGAGTCACACCGACCGGCTTCTGAAGCACATCCAGGGCCGAAGCGATCAAAGAAGGAATCATGATGATTCCGATCACCGCCGAGGTCCAGAACCAGGCCGACGACAAAACGGTCCAGCCCAACAGCAGCAGAAGTGTGAACGCCGCGGCCGTCAGACTGCGCCGCAGGTTGTCGAAGATCTTCCAGCGCGACAGCATCGAGAGCGGATTCTTCTGCGAACGCGCATCGGGACCGGGAATACCCGGAAACAGCCAGCGCGCAATCTGCCAATCGCCGCGAATCCAACGATGCCGGCGGCTCACATCCGCGCTGTAGCGGGAAGGGTGTTCCTCGTACAACTGCACGTCGCTCAACAGCCCGGCCCTGGAGTAGCACCCTTCCAGAAGATCGTGGCTGAGGATCCGGTTGTCGGGAAAACGCCCGCCCAACGACCGCTCGAATGCATCAACCTCATAGATGCCCTTGCCGATGAATGAGCCCTCACCGAACAGGTCCTGGTAAACATCGGAAACGGTTCGTGTATAGGGATCGATGCCGAGTTCACTGGCGCACATCCGCGCATACCGGGACCGGCTCGTACCGGTCAGGCTTGCCGCCACGCGTGGCTGAAGAATGCCGTACCCCTCGACGACACGATGCCGGTTTTCGTCGTAGCGTGCACGATTGAGGGGGTGTGCCATGGCGCCCACAAACTGCCATGCCGAATCGCGTGCCAGTTGCGTATCGGTATCGAGCGTGATCACGTACTTCACGTTCGACAAAACAGCAGTTTCACCAACAACTAGTGAAAAACGATCATGTGATTTGCCGCGCAGAAACCCATTTAAGTCCTCCAGCTTGCCGCGCTTGCGCTCATACCCCATCCAAACCCGCTCCACGGGGTTGAAGCGACGCGGGCGATGAAAGAGGAAAAAGATATTGTCTGTTTTACTGCAGTACTTCTTGTTCAGCTCCCCTATTCTCTGCCGTGCCAGCCGCAACAATGCCTCGTCCTCCGGCAATTCTTCTTCGACAGCGTCGCAAAAATCAGTGAGCAGAGCGAAGTGCAGGAGGTCATCCCGGTTTGCCAGGAAGCGGACTTCAAGTGCTTCGATCAGCTCCTCGATGCTTTGAGTGTCCGTGAGCATCGTCGGGACCACCACCAGGGTGCGCAATTCCTGCGGAATCCCTTTTGAGAAGTCCATGCGCGGAATCAGGCGCGGGGTCGCCAGCAACGTTGCCAGCCAGTTCACGAGGGCTACCGCCAAATGACTGGTGCACAGAAGCGAAAGCAATCCGACCCATCCGAGCGCCAAACCGTTAACCCCGCCGGCATGGGCCTTCGCCGTTAAGACCCATGTGAAGAACGCCGTCATGAGCAGTATGGTGCCACCGTACAGCAGCAAAGGGACACGGCGGCAGGCACTGCGCAGAACCTGCACCGGGGACATGCGCACATGCGCCCCTCGTTTAAGCTGCGACAATCCCTTGTCGATCAGGTAGAAACCGACGTGCGCCGCGCGGTCGCCGGAGCCTTTTTGAGCAGCAACCTCATGCGCGAGCTGGATCGCTTGGCGCGCCACCTCGCTCTCGGTGAGCGGGCTGCTCTTCGCAGTCTCCTCCACGACGTGCCGGTAGCGATCGCGGGTGGCAAAGTCCATCTTGGCGTAGACGTCGGCAGGGTCCTCACCCAGGGTCTGCTCGACAATGCTCATCGTCTCGACGAACTCGCGCCAGTCCATCGCGCTTAGAAAGCGGAGGCTGCCGATGCTGTTGCTCATCGAGACCTGGTCCGCGGCCTGTTGCTGGTTCTCCGAGCGCACCAGCTGCTCGATGGTCAGGCCGGACTCCGACAGCCGCTGTTCGATCCAGGTGAGCGGAAGGGCCAGGGCGGGGCCGTGGCCGTGCAAGCGGCGGGTGAGCTCCGCCACAAACGAGCTCACCATCGGGGGGTTCGACCGTGCCATGTCGGCGATCGCGAGAATCAGGCTCTTTGGGTCCTTCGCGGCGATTTCCGTCATCTGGTCGGCCCAAACGTCGGCACGGTTTCGCTCGATCCTGTCGGCAGCGACCCGGACGGACACCCGACGAAGATTTTCGATCAGGGCCAGGCGCAGCATGATGGGGATGGCCCAAAGCTCGCCCAGTTTCAGAATGGTCACCGATCTGGTAGGCGGCTACGAAACTGCTGAGGTTTTCCGGGTCCACCCGGCCATCGCCGTGCGAGATCGTCTCCAGCGCGATGTCATACACCCGCGGAAGCCCGGCCGATGGGCCGTATTGCAGGCACGGCAGCTCCCGGCTAAAATCCTTCGGCAAGTGTCGCCTGGCCGTGCGAATCTGCTCCTCGATCAAATAGAAGTTGTCGAGCAGCCATTCCCCGGCCGGTGTAATCCGGCGGTCCGCCTTGATGTCCTCCGTCAGCAGGTTGTGGGACTTCAAGCAGGAGACTTTCATTCTCGGCCAGCCGCGCCAGAAGGCGGTCCCGGGGTACCCCGGGCTTCAACTGGTGCGCACCCGCAAGGAGCTTGCCATGCTGCTCCATCTGATCGGCACTGAACAGATCCTGATCGAAGGGGCAGTTCATCGCCGTCACGCGTCTGTGCCGGTTCGCTTCCGCCGAGACGCGCCCACATACGGGAAAAGACTCCGCGGACGGTCTTGCCGCTCATCTCCATTGTCAATGCCTCTTTCTGCCTCTGCCCCAAGGGATGGGCCGTCGTTTAGACATATTTTATCCTCAAACCATATGACCAAAACAATCCAACCCCCGGCAACAAACTGCGCCCATGGATCACGCCCGGGCAGACCCAAGGCCCGGCACCGAGTTCCCGGTTGTCTGAAAGAATGTGCAATGCCGAGCCCGGCCGTTGCGCATAATTCGATTCGAGATACATTTCGCCCTCCCCGCATTCATACAGGGACGCCGGATACTGGAAACCTGTTCGATCGTCTTTCACGGTAACGGGGGAGCCGTGTTTGGTGCGCGGGGTGCCTTGTATTTCGTCAGATGATCCCATTTGCAATTTCCCGTTTTTCTTTTGGTCAACCTGTAGCAGTGAATACTCGCCACTTCACTCAGTTGAATTCTGCGATGAAGATATAGATGACGCCTCCGATTTCGGTTAAACCTCTCAATTGTGCATGTGGACCAGACGAGAAGGACCAAAACCCGGTGAGCCATGTCATGAAGAAGTGGAAAGGACGGAGCGTCCCCCTTGCCTGCGAGGGGGGCGCCGATTTCAGGGTGGAAATTTAGACCGGTTTTACGTTTGCGGCGGACTTGCCCTTAGGCCCTTCTTGGACATCGAAGCTAACCGCCTGCCCTTCTTGCAAGCTTTTGAAGCCGCTATCTTGGATAGCGCTGAAATGCACGAACACGTCGCTTCCGTTTTCGGCTTCGATAAATCCGAACCCTTTGCCATCATTGAACCATTTAACTTTTCCTTGCATAGTCTCTGTCACCCTCCTTTCATAGTTTTTTTTACGGTGGAATAGGACGACAGAATAAAAAACCACCGCACTTTGTTGAGTGTGGTGGTCACGTCCTACACTGCAAAATGATTTTTAATTCAACCCTTAGCGGCATTCGATTCCCGCGGGAGTCATCCGGATACCTGATTGTGGACAATAGTCACGTAATCTTTAGATGTCAACGGCATTTGTTGCCTGGCAAGTGCCAATGTTCTGTTAATACCATTTAAAACGTTAGCTTACATCATTCCATCCATTCCCGCGCCCATTCCTTGAGCGCCCGGTTGCGTCTTCTTTTTTTCAACAGGTTTTTCTGCAATCATGGCTTGGGTGGTCAGCATCAATGAGGCCACACTTGCTGCATTTTGCAATGAAAGTCGGACCACTTTGGTCGGATCGATTATGCCGGCTTTCATCAGATCTTCGTAAGTGTCCGTTTCAGCATTGTAACCAAAAGCTCCCTCGCCGTTTTTTACTTTATCGATGACGATAGATCTTTGACATCAAGCGCTGTTCTCTTTCCCTCTTTGTTAATTTTACCATTTCCGGCGGCAATCACCTTGCCTTCAAATGATTTTTCTTTGGCCGTATCCGGGATGATGATCCCGCCTTTTGTTTTTCCCTCTTCTTGAATCCGGTGGACCAGAATACGATTGTGCAAGGGTCTTAGTTTCATTGGTTAAATTCTCCTTTGATTAGCGACAGATCGATATCCGGGCGATCGACCAAAATCTGCCGATCAAACCGGCCAGATCGCATTGATGCGGGGTTCAGTATTTCCGGCCGGTGGGTAGCGGCCATGAGGATAAACCCCCTTGAAGTTTTGTGTGGGCAATCTGAACATTGCTTAGCTGCAAATCCCATGAAGATAAGTAAATCGAGAGATTCAAAGATTGCGGTTCGGGAATTGAGCACCCCTGTGCTATGTCTTTTTAGCCATGCGCACGCCTTGGAGAAAAACAATTGAGCCAGTGGCGGCGACAAGGAAAAAAACAGATATCCCACTTCCTGTCAAAAAGCCGCTCTTTTCAATAAGGACCCCACTGATCAACGCACCAGCCACGCCGGCGATGAGGTCTCCAGCGACCCCGAATCCTTTTCCGGTCATAAATTGCCCTGCAAACCAACCGATAGTTGCACCGATACAAACCAAATAAAATAAGTCCATGACGGTTTCCTCACTTTGGGGTAATGCTAAGACATCTGTAAAATGTTACTTTCTGAGGCATTTATTAGGAGTTTGGCAATTAATAATCAGTTCAAACCGCTTGTCATGGCTTTCATGGCCGTCACAATATCATCGATTGCCTCGTGCATCCCTTCGCTTGAGGAACTGTAATCCGATGTTTTACCATTATCGGTTACAGTCCGAACTTCAAGCCTTCTTTTTTCCAATTCATTGGCATAGTTTTCGAGCTTGCTTCGTTTGTTTTCTTCCATGTCTTCGATCAGCCCGGAGTTCAACTGATTGAGCAGTTCATCAGCCTCTAACAATAACCCTTCGATATTTTTTTGACTTAGATTCGGGTTCATGAGGTCTCCTTCTGAATTCTTGTTGACAGCCCCTCCCAAGCACTAATCCAGTTGAGGAATCTTTGGAGCAACTGATCAAACGCGGTCGTTTTGTTACCCACACGTGTCAATGAGCGCCTAGATTTAAATAAATCCAGTTCATGGAGCCTTTACAAGAATGACGTTGCTCTATTCGCTTTACTGTTTGAGCGCCCTTTGTGTAAATTCTTCATTAACCAGAAATGTATAATTGGTTTTATTGCAAAACTCTGTCTAATTGGCGTTAAGCAGAGCCTTAAGAGTGGAAGCTAAAGAAAAAAGAAAGAGGGGTCGCAAAAAGGCCAGCTGTTGCGATTGGTCAGCTCCGGTTACGAGTAACCGGTATTTGCTGAAAAGTAGAGGAGGAATTCGTTATGAGTTACAGATGACAATTCAAAATATGTATGGCGAGCATCTTTGTCAAATCGTTTTAAATGACAAAGTTGTCACTCAGACTGACAATTGAGCGTTTTAGGCAAATAGAGATTAATGGCAGCACCATTGATTTATAAAGCATAACTTGACTCTGTATGCAAAAAAATAAGGCAGAACCCATTATGGTCTGCCTTATCCACCGATCTCTCTCAACATGCCGTTATTTTAATCGACCTCCCATCTTATGTAAAATGAAAAGCCGGAAAAAGATGCACGCACATTTGAGAGAAATCTTTCAAGGCCACCTCTAACCTTCCTTTTTTAAATTTAACCCCAGGATAGCAGAAACCATCCAAAGTTATAATAGAAGTGTTGAAGTTGGGTGGTCCTTAAAATGTATCATTAACGTAATCAGGAATTATAGAAAGTCAATTGCGTCAAATATGGTGCCTAGGGCCGGAATCGAACCGGCACGGGACATAGTCCCAAGGGATTTTAAGTCCCTTGCGTCTACCAATTCCGCCACCCAGGCGCAGGAAAACCGGATCTTATGGCTTGAAGATGGGTGTGGCCGACACGTGTTGCGCGGGGACCGGACCGGGCCAAGCCTGACCCGATGGTTTCCGGGACACCCCGGGCTGTCTCTCTAATAGCCCAGATCCCTTTGGGGTTTCAAGGAAAAACCGGTTCAGGCAGCTCGAAGTGCTTGGCGCGCACGAGGCTCAGGCAGGCGTCGACCACGGCGGGGTCATAGAGGGTCCCCTTGTGGGCCTCGATCTCCTCGAGGGCCTTGTCCATGCCGAACGACGGCCGGTAGGGGCGGTGCGAGGCCATGGTCTCCACGACGTCCGCCACCCCCACGATACGCGCCTCAAGCAGGATCTCGCCGCCGGAGAGCTTCTGGGGATAGCCGGAGCCGTCGATGCGCTCGTGGTGCTGGAGCACGATCCGGGCCACCGGCCACGGGAATTCGACGCTGCGCAGAATGTCGAAGCCCGCCTGGGCATGGCCCTGGATGAGGCTCATCTCGATGCTGTTCAGCTGCGAGGGCTTGCTCAGGATCTCGGCCGGCAGGGCGATCTTGCCGATGTCGTGGATGACCGCGGCGATGTAGAGGCCTTCCACCTCGTCTTCAGAAAGCCCGAGCTCCCGGCCGATGGCCCGCGACAGCTCCGCGACCCGCTGCTGGTGTCCGGAGGTGTAAGGGTCGCGCTTTTCGACCGTGCGGGCGATGGCCAGCACGGCCCCGCCGATGGTCCGCCGGAGGTTCTCGAGGCTCTCCTGCAGCTCTTGCTGGGCACGTTTGCGCCGCCCGGCCTCGCAACGCAGGCGCTCGTTGCTCTGCTCCAGCTCGGCCGTGCGCGCGCGCACGAGCCCCTCCAGGTTGACGTTCAGCTCGTGCACCTGCCGCTCGGCCTGCCACTTGGCGCTCAGCGCGGAGGCGAACTGCAGGATCTCGCGCGGGTGAAAAGGCTTCTCCAGAAACAGCATCCGCTGCGAAAGCGCCAGGTCCCGGGGAAGCCGGCCGAGCTCGGTGCCGATGTAACCGGTGACCAGAACGATGTTCGTAGCCGCGTCAAAGGCGACGATCTTTTCGGCCGCCCAGATCCCCGAGCGGCCCGGCGGCAGGTTGACGTCGAGGAAGACGGTCGAGAAAGAGGTCTGCGCCGCGGCGGCGACGGCCTCCTCGGCCTGGGTGCAGCAGGTGACGTTGAAGCAGGAGGGCCGGAGCCGCTCTTCCGCTCCGGAAGCGTCCGGAGCGGGGGCCAGGATTTCCCGGTAGATCTCGAGGATCCCGGGGTCGTCGTCCACCGCCAGCACATTGAAGCAAGGTTCGTTCACACGTCTTGACCCCTGGAGGTATATGGTACGGTGCGATCAAGACGAATGCAATTTTAGAACCAGCCGCAGCGGCCCGACCGGATTCGGCTCCGGTCTTAGGTCGGCCGGCCGTGCCGCGCGTCCCCACCGGAAGGGGCCACCGTGCCGGAAGAGCCTCAACCTTCCGGTATCACATTGAATGTGTGCACCACCGCATGACACTTGCAGGCGGTGGCGAACAGCACCGGCCCCTCGGTTGCGCCCACCTCGGCCAGGGCCGCGAACAGGTCGCGGGGCCGCAGACCGCCAACGCCGGGGGCCAGCTGGACGCTTCGGATGACCAGTTTCTTGACGCCGGGCAGCGGCAGCCGGCGGAGGTAGGCGAAGAGGCGCCGCGGGCGCGGGAGGCCCGTGGCCGTGCAGAGCCGGCCTCCCTCGGCGCAGTCCGGCGGGCAGAGGAAATCGGCGTTGCTCGCGAACACCTCCCCGCCGGCACCCGGCACGGGGTTGGGGAGCAGATCCCGGACCGCTGCGGGCACCGGGGTCGTCGCGAGGCGGACACTGCCCGCGAGCCGGGCGCGCAGCCACTCGAACGCCACGTGCACGGGGGCGGCCGCGACGACCCAGATCCCGCGGGCCGGCTCCGCGAGGCCGTCCGCGAGAAACCGGATCCCGTCGCGGCAGACGGCATCGTAGCCCGCGGCGCTCAGCCGCTCGCAGCGGCGGCGGCTGGGGTCGACGACCCGGATCGCCGCCGCCGGGTGGCGCCGGCTCAGGATCTGCGCCGCCCGCAAACCGAACCGGCCGCCGCCGATGATCCAGTAGGTGGCACGTGGCATGGGGTCTGCCCGCCAAAGAGTTGACGTTTCCGTCGCGGTCCTTTTCCCCGCCGCAAGACGGCTCCCGTCTTCTTACCCAAAGCCGGCCGCGCTTGTCAAACCCCGCCCCATCTGGTAATCAGAAATCATGAAACCACCTGAAGTCAGCCCCAAAATCATCCTGGCCTCGCGCTCCCCGCGGCGGCGCTACCTGCTCTCCAGGGCCGGGCTGACCTTCGAGGTGGTCCCGAGCGACATCGACGAGGAAGCCGTCCCGCAGGCCCCGCCGGCCGAGTACGCGAGCGCCCTGGCCCAGGCCAAGGCGCAGCTCGTGGCCGAACGGTTCCCGGACGCCTGGGTGATCGCGGCGGACACCATCGTGGTGGTCGAGGGCCGCATCCTGGGCAAGCCTGCTTCCAAGGCCGATGCCTGCGACATGCTGCGCCGCCTGAGCGGCCGCACCCACCAGGTGCTGACGGGCTACTGCATCTGTAATCGCCGCCTGGGTGAGCTGTGCGCGGAGACCGTCCTGACCGACGTCCTTTTCAAAACCCTGACCCCCCGCGAAATCGAATGGTACGTCGTCACCGGCGAGCCCTTCGACAAGGCCGGCGCCTATGCCATCCAGGGCATCGGCACCTTCCTGGTCAGGAGCATCAACGGCTCCTACACCAACGTGGTCGGGCTGCCGGTGTGCGAGGTGGTCGAGTTCCTGATGCAGAAAAACGTGATCGGCTTCGACGCCCCGCCGCCGCCGGAGCTGTACGAAAACGCCAGACGCGCGGAGCTCGACTGATGAGCGATCTGACGGCACGCCTGGCCGAAGTCCGCGAGCGCATCCGCGCCGCGGCGGCCGCCTGCGGGCGGGCCCCGGAGGGCGTGCGCCTGGTGGCCGTCAGCAAGACCGTCCCGGCGGAGACCATCCGCCGGGCCGCCGCCGCCGGTGTCGCCGACGTGGGCGAAAACTACATCCAGGATGCGCGCGACAAGCACGCGCAATTGCAGGGGGTCCCGCTGGTCTGGCACTTCATCGGCCGCCTGCAGTCGAACAAGGCCAAGTACGCCGTGCGCATGTTCGACCTGATCCACACGCTCGACAGCGTCAAGCTGGCGACCGAGATCGACCGCTGCGCCGGCCGGGCCGGCAAGGTCCAGGAGGTCCTGATCCAGGTCAACGTCGCCGGTGAGGCGACCAAGGCCGGGGTCGCGAGCGAGGGCGCCCTGCCCCTGGTGCGCGCGGTCGCCGGTCTCGAACACATCGCGGTCAGGGGCCTCATGACCATGCCTCCCTTTTTCAACGACCCGCAAGCGGCCCGCCCGTTTTTCGCCGAACTGAGACGGCTGCGCGACCGCATCCGCGCCGAAGCCGTGCCGAACGTCGCCATGGAGGAGCTGTCCATGGGCATGACCGGCGACTTCGAGGCCGCCATCGCCGAGGGCGCGACCCTCGTGCGGATCGGCACCGCCATCTTCGGGGAGCGCCCGTGAAGCTCCTGCTGCACACCTGCTGCGCCCCCTGCGCGATCACCCCCCTGCAGGAGCTGCGCGCGGAGGGGGCGGCGGTGACGGGCTTTTTCTACCCCCACAACATCCACCCCTACACCGAGTGCCGCCGGCGCCGGGAAACCCTCGAGCACTATGCGGGCCGGGTGGACCTGAAGCTCATCACCCCGCCGGGCTACGACCTCGAGGGGTTTGTCCGCAAAATGGCGTTTCACGAAAAAGAACGCTGCACGATCTGTTACCGCGAACGCCTCGAGGCGACCGCGGCCGCGGCCAAGGAGGGGCGGTTCGACTGCTTTTCGACGACCCTGCTCTACAGCCGGTACCAGCAGCACGAGGCCATCCGCGAAATCGGCGCGGCCGTCGGCCGGCTGCGGGGAGTGGCTTTTCACTACCGCGATTTTCGCCCCGGCTGGAACACCGGCGTGGCGGAGTCGAAGCGGCTGGGGATGTACCGCCAGCCCTACTGCGGCTGCATCTACAGTGAAAAGGAACGCTACTTCCGCGACCAAGCACCCGGCGCCGCACCCGCGACTGCCTGAACCCTTTACCCCGTGAACCCGGACCCGTTCTGACTCATGTTCGGAAACTTCATCTACTTCATCCTCGTCCTGCTCATCTACCTGAGCTACCAGCCCTCCGAGACCACCCAATTCAGCGGCCCGGAGAGCCTGCTCTTCTTCGTGCTGCTGACCGGCGTTTTCGCCGGCTTCACGCGCCTGAGCTTCTTGCGGATCGAGCGGCGGCTGGGGGTGCTGCCGTTTGCGCGGCTGGATGCCCTCTTCCACGCGGCCCAGCTGCGCTGCTCCGTGCTGGCGGTGGTCGTCTTTGCGCTGGACGTCTACGGCCTCGGCCTGCCCTCCTTTCTGGCGGACCTGCCGCTTCTCGGCCGGGTCCCGACCCTGGGGGCCGGGGTGTTCCTGGTGCTGTTCATGGGCCACCTGTGCCTGGTGTGGGGCTTCGGCTACAATGTCTACCACCGGCTCTACCGGCCCGACATCGGCCGGCGGGACTATGTCGGCGCCAACATTTCCTTCTCCATCCCCGTGCTGCTGCCCTGGCTGCTGCTCTCCGGCCTCACGGACCTCCTGAACGCCCTGCCCTTCGCGCCGCTGCAGCGGTTTCTGGCCAGCAGCGAGGGTCAGGTGGCGTACTTCTCGACGATCCTGCTCGCCATCGCCGTCACGGGCCCCCTGCTGATCCGCTGGTTCTGGCGCTGCACGCCGCTTGCGGCCGGTGAGGCGCGCCGCCGCATCGAGGCGCTCTGCCGCCGCGCCGGCGTCGGCTACGCGGACATCCTCTCCTGGCCGCTGTTCGGCGGCAAGATGATCACGGCCGGGGTCATGGGGCTGGTGCGCCGCTTCCGCTTCATCCTGGTGACCCCGGGGCTGCTCGACATGCTCGCCCCCGAGGAGGTCGACGCGGTCATCGCCCACGAGATCGGCCACGTCAAGAAAAAACACCTCGTGTTCTACCTGATGTTCTTCGCGGGCTATCTCCTGCTCTCCTACGTGAGCTTCGACATCATGCTCTACGTCATGCTCTTCGTGGAGCCGGTCTGGTGGTTCGTCCGCCACAGCGGGGTCGACCAGACCACCGCCGCCTCGGTGCTGTTCAGCGTGCTGATCCTCGCCCTTTTCCTGGTCTACTTCCGCTTCATCTTCGGGTTTTTCATGCGCAACTTCGAGCGGCAGGCGGACACCTACGTGTTCTCCCTCTTCGAGAGCAGCGCCCCGCTGGTGTCCACCCTGCACAAGATCGCCGTCACCAGCGGCCAGTCCGCCGACCGCCCCAACTGGCACCATTTCAGCATCCGCGAGCGCATCGACTTCCTGCTGCGGTGCGAGCGCAGCCCGGCGTGGATCCGGCGCCACGACCGCAAGGTCCGGCGCAGCATCGCCGCCTACCTGGCCGGGCTCGCGCTGCTGGGTGCGGTCGGCTACCAGCTCAACCTGGGCACGGTGGGCCGGAGCCTGAGCCAGCATTTCCTGGAGAAGATCATCCTGCGGGAAATCGAGCGCACACCGGAGAACCCGAGCCTCTACAGCCTGCTCGGGGACGTCTACTACGGCCGCAAGGAGTACGCCGGGGTCAAGGAGGCCTACGAACGCGCGCTGGAGCTGAAACCGGACGCCCCGCAGGTGCTCAACAACCTGGCCTGGCTGCTGGCCACCTGCGAGGACGAACGCTTCCGGGACCCGCCGCGGGCGCTGCGGCTGGCGTCGCGCGCGGCGGCCCTGGAGCCCTCCGCCCACCTTTTGGACACGCTGGCCGAGAGCTACTACGCCAACGGCCGCCACGCCGAAGCGGTGGCGGCCTCCGAACGCGCCCTGGCACTGGCCAGGGGCGATCGCGGCCTGTACGAGGCCCAGCTGCAGAAGTTCCGCAGGGCGCTCGAAAACCCCTGACATGGCGGGACCATCGGATGGTCGGATCGTTGAAGTCGCTTCGACGGCGGGCGGGTCCGGGCCGAGACGGGTCACGCGTGTGAGCTCAGGGGCGTTCTTTTTGAATCTCCCCGCAGCACGCTGCGGGAATCTTCGACCGCAAGGAATGGGGTCGTTCTTGGGTCGCTCGAACCCCGCGGAAGGCGGCAGGGTCAGCGCTCGCTTTTGCGGTTCAGGTGGTCGTAGATCTTCTTGCCGCCGCCGGCGATCAGGAAGACGGCCATGAAATAGAAGCAGAAGTAGATGAAGGGGATCACCGCGGCGAAGTACTCGATCTGCCGGACCTGAGGCATGACCTGGGGGATGCGGAAGAAGAGGCCGATGCCGGCGAGCACCAGCAGCACCCCCCAGATCAACTGCAGTCTGTCTCTGAATTCGCTCATTGGAAATGATTTTAGCTCAAACATCAGGCTGAAGGCTGTAGTCTGAAGGCTTTTAGCCCCAAGGTAAAAAAACGGCACGACACAGGTCGTCACTTCCGGGCGCCCTTCCCTCAGCCATTCCCCTCCCCCCGTCAATTCTACAGGCTTCCCTTGAACTGCGCCTTGCGCTTTTCCAGGAAGGCCGTGGTGCCCTCCTTGGCGTCGGGGCTGGCGATCGTGAGGGCGAAGGCGTCGATCTCGATGTGGCAGCCCGTCGCCAGGTCCGCGTTCAGGCCGGTGTCGATCGCCTGCTTGGCGGCGCGCAGGCACACCTTGCCCTTGGCGGCGATCTCACGGGCGGTCTTCAACACCTCCTCCATCAGGGCGGCCGCGGGGACCACCTTGTTCACCAGGCCGAGCTGGGCGGCTTCGGCCGCGCCGATCATCCGGCCGGTGAAGATCAACTCCTTGGCCATGTTGGCCCCGATCAGCCGCGGCAGCCGCTGGGTGCCGCCAAAGCCCGGGATCAGGCCGAGGGTGATTTCCGGCAGGCCGAAGCGGGCGCTGTCCGCGGCGTAGATGAAGTCGCAGGCCAGGGCGATCTCGCTGCCGCCCCCCAGCGCAAAGCCGTTGACGGCCGCGATGACCGCGATCGGAAGCCCCTGGAGCCGGGCGATCGTGTTGTGGCCGGCCCGCGCGAAGTTCTTGGCCTTCAGCGGCGTGTAGGTGGCCAGCTCCGTGATGTCGGCGCCGGCCACGAAGGACTTCTCCCCGGCCCCGGTCAGCACCAGCACGCGGATCTCCTCGTCGGCGGCCACGGCCTCGATGGCCTGGGAAAATTCGGTCAGCAGCGCCTGGTTCAAGGCGTTGAGCGCCTTCGGCCGGTTGAAGGTGATCGTGGCAATGCCCTGCTCTACCTGGAAGATGATGTTCTCGTACGCCATGCAGCCCCCTTTTGAAGTCGGAATTTGGAATGCGGAATGCGGAAATCGGACCGATTCGGTCAGCCGATCTATAGCCAATTTTGCGGGTGAGGTAAATACCCGTTTCGGGGGACCGGCGACGTTTTGCGGCTGTGAAGGGGCGCCCCCTTTCACGCGGCTTCCAGCAGGGGCGATCGCGGCGGGGACGCCGCTCCCACAAAAAAAATCAAAAGTTTTCGGCGGTCGTGGAGGAGATGCCGCGGCCTTGGGTCGGCGGGCGGCCTTCGTTCACTTCTCGGCCCGGGCGGCGATATAAATGCCGACCAGGATGACGGCGCCGCCCGCGGCCTTGACCCAGGTGAGCCCCTCGTCGAAGAGGAAATAGGCCAGGATCGTGGCGCCGACGGGTTCGCCGAGCAGGCTGACGGCCACCATGCCCGCGCTCAGCCAGCGCAGCGCCCAGTTGTAGCTCGAGTGGCCGAGGATCTGGGAGACGATCGCCATCCCGCAGAAGGCGCCGTAGGTCTTGGGGGTGAACCCGCCGAGCGGCAGGCCCGATGCCAGGACCAACCCCCAGAGGATGGCCGCGGCGCACCCGTAGCACACGAAGATGTAGGCCAGCAGCGACAGCTTGCGGCGCAGGCTGCGGCCGATGAGGATGTAGACCGAAGCGCACACGGCGCCCGCCAGGGCCAGCAAATCACCGAGCAAGGCCGTCCCGCGGGTGTCGACCTCGCCCAGGGCGACCACGACCCCGCCTGCGACGCTGACGGCGATGCCGATCTTGGTCGCGCGGCCGACGCGCTCGCCGGTGACGAACGGGGTGAGCACGCCCACCCAGAGGGGGATGGTGTTGACCAGGACCGTGCTGTTGGCGACCGAGGTGTAGCTGAGCGAGGAGATCCAGGTAACGAAGTGCACCGCCAGGAACAAGCCGGCCAGCAGTCCGGCCGCAACGTCCCTCCGGCCGAGGGCCCTGAGCTCGGCGCCGCTTTTCCACAGCGCCACCGGCGCGAGAAGCGCCACGGCGATCCCCACCCGGTAGGCGGCAATCACCAGGGCCGGCGCCTCCGCCAGCCGGGCGAAGATGGAGCCGGTGGAGACGGCCAGCGCCCCCAGCACGAGCACGGCATAGGGGTTGACCGCCGGCGACGGGGCGGGTTCGGGCGCCGCGGTCATGCGATCAGCCCGAATCGCCGGCAGGCGGCGCGGCGAAGGCCGTCGGGCTGATCTCCTGGATGTAGCCGCGGAGCCCGTCGACGATGGCCTCGGCCAGATGCTCCTGGTAGGCGGCGCTGGTCAGCCGGCGGCACTCCTCACGGTTGCTGAGAAAGGAGGTCTCGACCAGGATCGAGGGCATCCGGGCCCCGAGCAGCACGTAGAACGGCGCCTGTTTGACGCCCTTGTCCCGGATGCGGTCGTAGCCCTTGCGGTTGAGGTGCTTGATCAGCGAGGTCTGCACGAACCCCGCCATCCGGCTGGACTCGTTGATCTTGGCGTTCTTGAGCAGGTCGTTCAGGATCGAGGAGAGATCGCTGATGTTTTTGGTCGAGGTCGCGTTTTCCATGGCCGCGACCCGGATGGACTCGTCGTCGGTCGCCAGGTTCAGAAAATAGGTCTCGATCCCGAAAGCCCGGGGGTCGCGCGAGGCGTTGGTGTGGATCGAGACGAAGAGGTCCGCGCTGCGGGTGTTGGCAAAGGCCGTGCGCTCCTCGAGGGTCAGGTAGCGATCGTCGCTGCGGGTGAGGATCGCCTCACAGTTGAGCTCCTCGCGGATTTTGCGGGCGACGCGCTTGGAGATTTCCAGCACCACGTCCTTTTCGTGCACGCCGGGGACGAAACCGGGGGCGCCGAAATCCTTGCCCCCGTGCCCGGGGTCGACCACGATGCGCCGCACGCCGAGCGCCAGCTGCTTGGCCAGGGCGCCGCGCGGGACCTTGCCGCTTTTGCCGGGGCCGGACTCCGGCGGGAGGGAGGGGTCCGAGGCCCCGCCCGCACCGGCCTGGGCGACGCCGTTGGTGCCCGAGACATCGATGACGATGCGGAAGGGGTCTTTGAGCGAGAACACCTTGTAGGTTTCGAAAGACTTGATGTCCACCACCACACGCACCGACTCCCGGGTGTACTGCCCGGCGCGGGCGTCGCTCAGCAGGTCGTCGTTGATGGGGAAGGATTTCTGAAGGCTTTTGATCAGGCGGCTGTTGCCCAGATCGACGTAGAGGCGCGGCGGCTTGTCGATGGAGGGGTCTTTTTTCAGCAGCCGGTGCGTGTAATCCGTTTCCCGGTCCGCGTAGACCACGACACGCGTGTAGTTCGGGTTGGACCAGTACTGCAGGTCGTTGACCACCGCGCGGCCATCATCGTCCGCGGCTTCCCCTTGTACTCCGTCATCGGCCTCGGCCGCGGGGGTCGCGGGCCGGGCGGGGGCCGGACGCGCCGCGGGCGGCGGCGTTTTGCGCACGGCCACGGCCTGCTCGCCGCCGTCCTGCGGCATGCCCTGAATGCCGGCGGCGGCCTTGGCCGCGTAGGGGCTCTGCGGGAACTCCTTGATAATTTTCTCGAAGTTCTCGCGGGCGGCCCTCAGGTCCGAGTCGAACTTCAGCCCCTTGTAAAGATCCTGATACAGCAAACCTTCCATGAACAGGCCCGCGGGAGCGGAGGGCCCTTCCGGGTCTTCCAGGTACACGCTGTGGAAACGGCCGATGCACAGCATCCACTCCCGCCGGGTGCGCTCGGTGGGGCGCGCGCCGGCCAGCTTCTTGAAGCAGGCCTCGGCCTGGACATACTGCCGGCTGGGCTTGACCGGCGGCGGCAGGGCCGGGCCGACGGCGGCACGCTCCCGCGCCGGCGCCGGGGTTTTGGCGGCAACCGGCTTGGGCTCTTCTTTGACGGTCTTGGGTTCTACTTTGGCGCTCTTGTCGTCCCCGGCGCCGCCGGATTTGGCGATGCGCTGAAGCTCGGCCCCGGCCCGGTCCCGGTAGGCGCTGTCCGGAAACTTTTTCTGAAGCTGCTGGAACTGCTCGACGGCCGCGCGCTGATCGGCTTCGTTCTTGGAATAGGTGTAGAGCCCCGCGTGGAGCGACCCGATCTGGTACATGCTGGCCGGTGCCCAGGGGCCCTTGGGGTCTTTCTGATAGACTTCCTGGAATTGTGCGATGCACCGCTCCCAGTTGTGCCGGTATTTCATGGCGGCCGGGTTTTTGCGCAGGGCCCTGGCGCAGGCCTCCGATTCGAAGAAGGCGTTGCTCAGGTCGGCGGCTTCGGCGCCCACCGGGCAAAGACCGGCCCCAAGGCACATCAGACCCAGCAACAGGATTAAGGTGATGCGTGACTTCATGGCATGCGCTTTATGAATGAGATCAGGTCCATTGGTGGCTTATATCCGGGTCGGTCGGTCTTATTTTAGCTCAAATCCCTTTTGATTTCCATAGAGGAGATGCGCCGACAGGCGGCTCTTTTTCGGGCCTCCTATTCCTCAGGCAGATCGGCCATCTCCTGCAGGCGGCTCAGGCAGTTCAGCGCCTCGAGCGGGGTCATTTTCGATATGTCGATCTCACGCAGGCGGTCGATCAGCTTGCCGTGCGCCCCGCGGAAGAGGTCGAGCTGGACCGGCGCCGGGGCGGCGCCTCCGGCGGCGGCGATCCGGCCCGAAAGGTGCTCGCCCGTGTTTTCGATGCGGTAGAGGATTTTTTTTGCGCGGGAGATCACTTCCGGCGGGACCCCGGCCAGGCGCGCCACCTGGATGCCGTAGCTGCGGTTGGTGCCGCCCGGGACCAGCTTGCGCAGGAAGATGATCTCGTCGTTCCACTCCTTGACCGCGATGTTGAAGTTCTTCACCCGGGGCTTGCGCTCGGCCAGCTCGGTGAGCTCGTGGTAGTGCGTGGCAAAGAGCGTCTTGACGCCCCGCTGCCGGAAGTCGTGCAGGTACTCGGCCACGGCCCAGGCGATGCTCAGACCGTCGAAGGTGCTCGTGCCCCGGCCGATCTCGTCCAGAATGACCAGGCTGCGCTCGCTGGCGTTGTTCAGGATGTTGGCGGTCTCCTGCATCTCGACCATGAAGGTGCTCTGCCCCTGGGAGAGGTTGTCGAGCGCGCCGACGCGGGTGAAGATCCGGTCGACGAGCGTGACCTCGGCCCGGCGCGCCGGCAACGAAGCCGCCCATCTGGGCCATGATCACCGTGAGCGCCACCTGGCGCAGGACCGTCGACTTGCCGGCCATGTTCGGCCCGGTGATGATCAGCACCTGCTCGGCGACGTCGTCCAGACCGATGGCGTTGGGGACGAAGCGCTCGCCGACGATCATCTTCTCGACCACCGGGTGCCGCCCGTCCTCGACCCGGATCACGCCGTCCTCGCGGATTTGAGGCCGGCAGTAATCGTTCTGGTCCGCCACTTCCGCGAGCGTCAGCAGGCAGTCGAGCCGCGCCACAAACCGGGCGACGGCCTGGATGGCGGGGTGGTGGCGGGCCGCCTCCAGGCGCACCTCCTCGAAGAGCCGCTGCTCGAGCGCGCTGCGCTCCTCGTCGGCCCCGAGCACCCGCGTCTCGAAGGTCTTGAGCTCGTCGGTGATGTAGCGTTCGGCGTTGACCAGGGTCTGCTTGCGCACGTAGTGGGCCGGCACCCCCTCGGCCCGCGACTTGGGCACCTCGATGTAGTAGCCGAAGACGCGGTTGTAGCTCACCTTGAGCGCGTTGATCCCGGTCCGCTCTTTCTCGCGCACCTCGAGCTGGGCCAGATAACCTTTGGCGTCCGAGCCGATGCGGACGAGCTCGTCCAGCTGCGCGTCGAAACCCGCCTTGATCAGCCCGCCCTCGGTGATCGTCGGCGGGGCGTCTTCACGGATAGCGCGTTCGATCAGCCCGGCCAGGGCGGAAAGCGGCTCCAGCTTTTCGGTCGGCTGCAACAGGGCGGCGTCGAGCCCCTCGAGCAGCCCCCAGACCGACGGCAGCTGGGTCAGGGTGACTTTCAAGGCCGTCAGGTCCCGGGCGTTGGCCTGCCCCATGACGATCTTGCTCCCGATCCGCTCCAGGTCGCTGACGGGCTTGAGCAGCTCCCGCAGCTCCGTGCGCACCCCGTTCTTCTCCTTGACCTCCGCGACGGCGTCGAGGCGCTCCTCGATCGGCGCGCGCTCGCGCAGCGGGTTGCGCAGCCAGTCCTGGAGGAGCCTGGCCCCCATGGCCGTGCGCGTCCTGTCGAGCACGCCCAGTAGGGTGCCGCGGCGCGCGCCGGTGCGGATGTTGCGGGTCAGCTCGAGGTTCTGGCGGCTGATCTCGTCGACCACCAAGAAGTTGTCGAGCGAGTAGGTTTCAAGACGCGTGATGTGGGCGGTTTTCTGCTTCTGGGTTTCGGCGACGTAGGCGATGAGGGCGCCGGCGGCGCCGACGCCGGCCTTGAGATGCTCGCAGCCGAACCCCTCCAGCGTGAGGGTCTGAAACTGCCCGGTCAGCCGCTCGTAGCCGCGGCGCTGTTCGAAGAACTTGTCGTCGACGTGGGTGCGGGCGACCTCACCGAAAAGACGGTCGATGCGCCCCTCGAGCGCTCCGCCGCGGGCGCTCTGCGGCAGCAGGATCTCGCGCGGGGCCACGCGCCGGGCCTCGTCCAGGACGGCGTCCGGTTCGGGGGATTCGGTCACGCGGAAGGTGCCGGTGGAAATGTCGAGATAGGCGAGGCCCGTGACGCCGCCGTCTTCGACCAGGGCCACGATGAAGTTGTTGGCACGGGCATCGAGGAACTCCTCGTCGATGATCATCCCGGGGGTGATCACCCGCACCACCTCGCGCCGGACCAGCCCCTTGGCGACGGCCGGGTCCTCGACCTGGTCGCAGACGGCGACCTTGTGGCCGCTTTCGATCAGGCGGGCGATATACCCGGAGGCGGCGCGGTGCGGGAACCCGCACATGGGGACCGGCTGTTCGTCGTTCTTGTTGCGCGAGGTCAGGGTGATGTCCAGGACCCGCGAGGCCAGCTCGGCGTCCTCGAAGAACATCTCGTAGAAATCG
This sequence comes from uncultured delta proteobacterium, assembly GCA_963716785.1. Lineage (GTDB taxonomy): Bacteria > Desulfobacterota > Desulfobacteria > Desulfobacterales > SpSt-501 > SpSt-501. The sequence goes on from CAVQUW010000010.1 coordinate 72,187, forward strand.
CCCATGCGGTAGAACAGAATGGCATCCGGATACTCATCCTTGATCGCCAGGTACTGCCTGAACATGGGGGTTGGCTTGTGAAGGCTCATGCAACGGCTGGTGACTCGGCGCTGGATAGGCCCAGCCCTCAGCTTTTCGGAACGGGCGATGTGATCGAGGTTTCACCCTGCACGTCCTGTCCGCGGTGAGACCTGACGCCCTTCAGGTTGGCAAGCTCCAGCTTCAGCTCGGCGATCTCCTTCTCCTGGGAATCGGAGTTCGCGCTCAGGCGCTTGACGCTTTTGCGGGTGCGCATGCGCTCGGGCATCCCGAAAAAGTAGGTGAACAGCATCCCGATCACGAAAAAGGCCACCATGAACACCGCCACCGGCAGGTCCGGGCTGCGGTATTCCGGGAAGATGCCGAGGCTCAGGCGCAGGCTCTGGCGAGTGTCCAGGAGAAACGGCCGATTCTGGTAGACGAGCAGCGCAAGGATCCCCAGGAGCAGCAGCCAGATAAACAGCTTGGTTTTGTTCATGTCGGATTCTCCCTCGTGAATTGTTGTTCGAAATGCGGCTTGAGCATGTGGTAAGTCTCCTGCAGGTGCTGAGGAATTACCCGGATGTCGGCCAAAACGGCCAGGGCGTTGGTGTCGCCCGACCAGCGCGGGACGATGTGGAAGTGCAAGTGCTCTTCCACCCCGGCCCCGGCGACCCTCCCGAGGTTCAAACCGACATTGAAGCCTTCCGGCCGCATAACCTTCTTCAACACCGCGATCGACCTCTCGACGGTGGCGAGCAGCTCCCCCATCAACGGTTGGGAAAGCTCACCCAGCTCGGCCACGTGCCGCACGGGCGCCACCAGCAGGTGCCCGTTGGTGTAGGGGAACTTGTTCATGACGACCAGGGTGTCCCGGCCCTTGTGCAGGGTCAGGTGATCCTGGACGTTCAGGGCCTTGCAGAACACGCACCCGTCTTCCCGTTCCGCTACGACATATTCGATTCGCCACGGGGCCCACATTGTCTTCATGGCAACGGCTTCCAATTCGCACCGCAGTCGCCCGCCGGTCGGGCCCGTCAAGGGCCTTTCCCGCCGCGGGGTCACCGCTGCTGGTCATCAACGGTTTGGAATAATGAAAAATACACTAATCGGTTTGACTCCAAAACTCAACCCTTTTTTCGGCCCAGGGCAACGACTTCCAGATCGCCCCAGGCGCCCATCCGGTCGCCGGCGATGATGAGAATCCCCGCGACACCCCGGATGGTGCGGCCGAACGCGATCCCCGCTTGGATGTCCCGGCCCGAGCTCACCCGGTTGGCGATGGCCGTGGCGGCGGCGTCGGCCAGGGCGCAGGAGCGCGCCACGACGCAGGCGGCCTCGGCCCGGCCGAAGCTGAGCGAGTGGCCGACCGTCCCCGAGGAGGTGCACACCGACATGGCCCCCTCGCCGCAGGTCACGCGAATGCCGGCCTTCAGGCTGAGCGGCGAGGCCCCGGCGTAGACACCGACGACGGCCGGGGCCAGGGTTTTGAGAAACACATCGCCGCCGTTTTCGACGATCACCTCCGACGCGTGCGCCAGCAGGCCGCGGCCGACCTGCTCGGCAATGGCGCCGGCCACCGCGGCCATGGGTCCCACCCCGGCCGCGTCCCCGGCCGCGATCATGTCGGCGACGACGGCCGGCGCGGGGCCGCGCTCGCCCCAGGGCTCCAGCACGGTCAAGAAACCGGGGTGCCGTCGGATGTAGGCCTCCAGATACCCCCGGTGCTCCAGCACCAGCTCACGGGCGGCGTCGCGCAACTCCCGCGCGGCGTGCACCATCAGGTCGGTCTCCTTGACCACCACCTGAAAAGAGGCCAGCCGGTGCGCCTGCACCAGGCTGCGGTATGTGCGCGGCTCATGCATCACATCAATGGAAGAACCCTGCCGCACGCCGCGGGGGGGTGCGCTCGCGGTTCGGTTCGCGGCAACGGGGTGCAGGGTGCGGGGACCCTCAACGGCGCCGGTGGCGCGCCGCAGGCCCGCTTGCCGCGACCTCAGCCGCTTTGGATGTAGGCCGGCCTCAGGTGCTCCGGGCATTGGTTCATGAAGTAGTGGTCGGTCATCCCGGCGATGAAATCACGCACGATCTCCGCCGGTTGGTGCTCGGAGGCATACTGCGGCGACTTGCCGTCCAGGAACCCGCGGATGGCCGAATCCGGGCTGCCGGTCTCGAGGTCCTGGTGGTATTGCTCGAACAGGCGCCGGAACAGGTCGCGGATCGCATCGGTGTGCGGCTTCATGCGCGGGTTGAGGTAGATGCGCTCGAGGTTGAAGCGCTTCAGCGCCCACAGCGCCGCGGACACCTCAGGGCTCATGGCCACATAGCCCTGCTCGTGGCTGGTCTTGAGGATGTCGGTGACCAGGTGGAACACGATGGTCCCGTTGGTGTCCCCCAGGACGCGGGTGCTCTCCGGCGGCAGATCCTCGCGGTTGACCAGGCCCAGCCGGATGGCGTCCTCGATGTCGCGGCCGATGTAGCTGATCGTGTCGGCCATCCGCACCACGCAGCCCTCGAGCGTCATGGGCGTCAACGCGGTGTCGGGCCGGTGTCGCTTGGCCTGCATCTCGCGCGCGAGGTCATCGAAGGTCTTGTCGCGCTGCGGGGCGAGCACCTGGTTGTGGACCTCCCCGTCGTGGCAGAGGATGCCGTCCAGGGTCTGCAGGCACAGGTTCCAGCCCTGCCCCTTGCGCTCGACCCGGTCGAGGAAGTGCACGCTCTGCAGGTTGTGGTGAAAGTGACCCGATGCCGTGGGCCACGCAGAGCTCCGAGAGAAAGCGCTCCCCGTCGTGCCCGAAAGGGGTGTGGCCGATGTCGTGCCCCAGGGCGATCGCCTCGATCAGGTCCTCGTTCAGGCCCAGAAAGCGCCCGATGGTCCGGGCGATCTTGGATACCAGCTGCACGTGCAGCACGCGGTGGGTGATGTGGTCGTTTCTGATCAGGTAGAACACCTGGGTCTTGTCGATGTAGCGGGCGTAGGCGCGGGAGTGCAGGATCCGGTCGACATCCACCGAAAACGGCTGGCGGTAGCCTTCGGTCAAAAGCTCCTCCGCCTTTCTGCGGACGGCACCCGGCTCGGCGTCGCGTGCGCCGACAGGGACTCCTCCTCGCGCCGCTCGAGGCGCTCGCGGATCTCCTTCAGCATGTTCGGCTCAGATTTCTTCATTTTCGATCATCTGTTCCATCAGGTCGATGTAGTCGATTCCGGCCTGTCGAAAACCTTCCTTGCCGTACTTCATGTTGCCTTCCAGGACATACAACCGGCCGTCGTGACGGCAGATGTCGATGCCGACATCGTCCCAGCCGCAGGCCCCGGCCAGGTGCAGCGCCAGTTCCAGGGCGTCGCCGTCCACCGGGTCCAGGCCCACCCGCCCGCCCGCGGCCAGATTCGAGCGGAAGTCCCCCGGCGGGGCGATCCGCCAGTAGGCGTGCACCACCCGCTGCCCGATGACGACGATGCGCATGTCCCGGTCGATCGGCAGGTATTCCTGGATATAGGCGGCCGGGGTCGTGGCGCAGTAGGCGTCGAGCTCCGCCTGGTCGCGGATCAGGAAGACCCCGCGCCCCAGGGCCGAGCCGCGCGGGACCTTGCCGATGAAGGGGAATTCGAACCAGGCGGTGATGGCCTGCTTCTGCCGGCGCCCGTAGAACACCCGGGTGCGCGGGTGGGGGATCCCGAGCAGGGCGAAGAGGGCCGTCTGCTTGATCTTGTCCTGGACGCACTTGTAGGTGTGAAAGCTCGGGAAGGTTCGCTTGCCCGCGGCGTTGAAGAGGTCCGCATAGAAGGTCGAGGGGTAATAGATCGTCGCGGCTTTTCGAATCCGCTCGGCCTCCTCCGGGGGGTAGTCGCAGAAGTTGGGGCGCACCCCCAGGGTGGTCACGTTGCGGCACTGGCGCAAGCGTCCTTCCAGGGCAATGACATTTCTTTTGAAATACATTTCAGGGTCTTATTGAAGAGTTTATTTAAATCAACGCATGAATAAAATATCGATCTTTTCCAGGCTGCGCCGCGTGTGGCTCCCGCGCCAGAAGACCCGGCGGCACCGCGGGCAGCGGCTGAAGCCCGCCTGGGTCGCCCAGACATAGTCCGGGACCAGCTGAACCACATCCTCGCGGGGGATGGCCTCGATCGCCACATTGCAGCGCAGGCAGCGCGTGAAGGGCCGCAGGTCCGCCCGGCTCAGTGCGGTCTTGACGACGACCTCCCGCAGCTGCTCAAAGGGCTCGTTGGAGACGATGAACACGGGCTCGAGCGCGGCGAGCTCCACGAGCACCCGGCGCGTGCGGGTGAGCAGGACCCGGCCGCGGACGACGGGCGTGAGCCTTCGCCCGGGGAGCTCGGTTTCCAGGAGCGTGTCGAACCCGAGCAGCCGAAGCCATTTCCCGAGCCTGCCCAGGGTCCTTTCCACCGCGAATGCCGGCATTCCCCCTGCTTCTGCGGCGGGCCTGCGGTGCCGCCAGGCCCCGCCGGTGTGTTCCGGTCCATCATCAGGCCGCGAGGCCCATGGTCGGGATATAAATGATTGCACCGCAGGGGTCAATGGGGGAACGCGTGGGGCGGCGGAAAGCTCAGCGGGCCGGGAAAGGGGTCGAGCCTTCGAGGCGCAGCGGCCGGCCCTGATCGGAGGGTCTCCCCGTTTCGGCGCGGCCGGGGTCGTCCGCCGGGGGGCCTTCGGCCCCCAGGAGCTCGAACACCATCACCCCGGCGAGATCGCGGCCGGCCGCCTCCGGGACCGGGACCGCCTGCACCCGCATCCGGGGGCTCACCGCGTCCAGGGTGTTTTTGCTGATCAGGACCCCGTTCGGGTACCCGCGGGTGAGCACCTGCAGGCGGAACACCGTGTTGACGGCATCGCCGATGACGGTGTAGTCCATTTTCTTTTCGAACCCGATGTTGCCGGCCAGAACTTCACCGGTGTGGACGCTGATCCCCGTTTCCACCACCAGGCCCATCTCCTCGCGCAGGCGGCGGTTGACCGTCGCCAGGGCGCCGCGCATCTCGAGGGCGGCGGCCACGGCATGGTCGGCGTCCCCCGCGCCGGACACCGGGGCCCCGAAGACGGCCAGAAAGCCGTCGCCCAGGTATTTGTCGACGATCCCGCGGTGCTTGAACACGATGTCGCCCATGGCCGTGAAAAACAGGTTCAGCATCGCCACCGTCCGTCTGGGCCCGGCCCTGCGGGCGTGGGTCGAAAAACCGCGGATGTCGATGTTCAAGAGCGTCACGGTCTTCAGCTCCTCGATGGCGGCCTTGCCGGCCTCCTGACCGTGGATGATGCGGTCGATGACCTCCGTCGGCACGAACTTCTGGAACATGCGCCGCAGGTTGCGTTCGTGCTCGACCGCGGCCACCGTCTCCTTGTAGAGACGCGCGTTTTCGAGGGCGATGCAGACGGAGGCCGCAATGGCCTGAAGCAGGTCCCGGTCATTGGCGTCGAATCGGCCGCGCACCTTGTTGAGCACCTCGATCACGCCGATCACCCGGCCCTGGGACACCATCGGCACGCACAGGGCCGAGCGCGCCTTGAACCCGTTGCCGCCCTCGTCACCGGGCAGGGGGTGCGGGGACTTCTCCGGGTCGTTGACGAGGACCGCCTCCCCGCGCGCGGCCACGTGCCCGGCAACGCCCTGGCCGAGGCGCTCCCGCGTGCGCCCGGGGGCCGCCTCGCCGCTGTGAAACGCCACCGCCAGCTCCAGCTGCTGGTCTTCGAGAAACAGAAGGGAGCCGGCCTCGACGTTCATCACCTCACGGATCATGTCCATGGTGTACTCGAGCACCTTTCCGATCTCGAACGTGGAGGAGGCCAGCGCACTGCCGATCTGGCGGATGGTGTCCATTTCCTGGTCGCGCCGTTGCACCGCGGCCAGCAGGCGGTTGCGGTCGATGGCCGGCCCGAGCCCCCCGGCGACCCAGGTGATGAAGTCCTCGGCCTCGATCAGCGCCTCCCGCACCGCGCCGCTGATGGCCAGCACCCCGAAAACGACCCCGTCGGCCCTCAACGGTGCCAGAGCGCAGCTCGCACCGCCGCGCCCCGCAAACAGCAACCGATCCAACCCGGGTGCGGCGGGGTCGACGCCGTCCACGACCAGGAAGCTTTCGCAGCGCATGGCCTTTTCGACGAGCGTGCCCTCCACGGCGTGGGTTGATTGGCGGTTAAGGCCGGTCGCGCTCCCGCCGGCCAGCTCCCTCACCTGCACGCTGTCGGGTCGGTTCTCCGCGCGCACGAACACCGCGGCCAGCCCGAAGGGCAGCCGGCCGCGGACCTCCTGCAGCACGGCCGGGATCAGCTCCCCGTCCCGGAAACTCGAGTTCAGGACCGCGACGATTTTACCGATCGACCTCAGCCAGGCGCGGCTGCGATCGCTTTCACCCTGGAGTCTCAGGTTCTCATGGGTGAAGGCGGCGTTGCCGAGCAACGGGGCCAGGGGTTCGATGTCCTGCGCGGTGTAGACCCGTCGGGGGTCGCGACTGGAAAGCGTCAGCACCCCGACGATCTCGCGGCTGGTTTTGATCGGCAGGCAGACGAAGGAACGCGAGCCGTAGTGCGCGAGATTGGCCCGGCCGAACCTTTTGTCGGTCTCGATGTTTTCGACCACGAGCGCGGTTTTGTTGACGACCGCATGTTTGGCGATGCTGGTGTCGAAGTCGATGCGGTCCCCGGGGGCCACGATGCTGCCGAGCCCGACGCTGACGCGGACGACGAAAACGCTTGGCTCGGTTTTCGTCAGGGTCAGCACCGAGCCGAGATCCGATCCGGTCAGCGCCAGGGCGCGCTCCAGGGTGACGTGCAGGATCTCGTCCGGGTCGGAGGTCACCCCGCACAACTCGGTGAAATCCCTGAGGACGGTCATCTCGGACCGGCGGCGCTCAAGCTGCCGGGATACCTTTTCGTACCCCGAGTTCAACGCCCGAAATGACTCCAGAATGGCATCGAGCTCCTCGGGGCCGCTCCCCCCGACCTCCTTTTGGGGCAAAGCGGCAACAGTTTCCGCCGACAGAGTCGCGGAGATCTCCGTAATGCGACTGAAAAGCTTTCTGAGAATACCATACCCGATCAATCCGCAAATCAGAAAGCCCAGCAGAAAATAGCCCGTGGACGCATTACCGTGGACGCGGTGCCGGAACGCGAACCACAGGAACCCGACCAGCGGGGCCCCGAACAAGGCGGCGAAAGCCAGGTGCAGCTGACGCTGCAGGCGGCCCCGCGGCCGGCCAGCGGCACCACTCAAGTCGACTCCAAACATGACCGTCACATCTCCATTGATCTGAGCCGGGCGGTGAAAAAGGCTGCGGCCGGTGTCGCACAGGCGCGGCCCCGTGACCGTGAATCATGCATTTTTCATTCCAACCCCCGCGCGCATTCGGCTCCTCGCCGACAGCCCGCCCGGTGTCCGGCTCCGCCCGACTTGACAATCCTGGGGGCCGAGCATATACGACAACGGCCTTGACCCGCATCGCGCGTGCGAGCTCATTTTTCGATTCGGGCAAAGGGGTTGGCGAGCGAGCGACGCAGAGGTTAAGGCGCGCTGGGCCATCCGGTCGGCAATGACAATGACAGCCTCTGTGGGGGTCCATCCACGACGATCGCGGCAGGATGCCGCTCCCACGGGAAAAAGCGCACCAACAATCCCCCAAACCGGAAGACCGCCTTCTTCACGGTTGAAGATTCCCCGCCCCCGGGTGCAGGGGGATTCAAGAATGCACGCGGATTGGATCCGCATCGGAGGACCATGGAAACGGACCTATTTTCGCCGCATCGCCGGCGAGCTCAATCTGGACGAATCGCGTGTGAGCGCCGTGGCGGCCCTGCTGACGGACGGCGCCACGGTCCCGTTCATCGCGCGCTACCGCAAGGAGGTCACCGGAAGCCTGGACGAGGTCGCCGTCACCGATATCCGCAACCGCATCGAGCAACTCCGGGAGCTCGACCAGCGCCGCGCCGCGATCCTCAAGTCCCTTGAACAGAACGGGCACCTGACCGAGGAGCTGGGCCAGTCCGTGATGACGGCCGACACGCTCGCGGCCCTGGAGGATATCTACCTTCCCTATCGCCCCAAACGACGCACCCGGGCCATGGCGGCCCGGGAGAAGGGGCTCGAGCCCCTGGCCCGCACCCTGCTCGAGCAGACCGGCACCGACCCGGCCGCGGCGGCAGCGGTTTATGTGGACCCGGACATGGGTGTGGCCGACACCGAGGAGGCGCTGGCCGGCGCGCGCGACATCATCGCCGAGATCGTCAACGAGGACCAGACGGCCCGCGGGCGCTTGCGGGAACTGTTCGCCACCCGGGCGCTGATCGTCAGCCGCGTGGCCACCGGCCGGGAGGAAGCCGGCGCCAAGTTCAAGGACTATTTCGAGTGGACGGAACCGGCGGCCGCCTCCCCCTCCCATCGGGTGCTCGCCATGCGCCGCGGGGAGGCCGAGGACGTCCTGAACCTGACCCTGTCGCCGCCCGAAGAGGACGCACTGGCCGAGCTGGAAGCCCTTTTCGTCACCGGCGCCGGCCCCGACTCCGAACAGGTGCGGTCGGCCGTCCACGACGGCTACCGCCGCCTGCTCGGCCGGTCGATGGAAACCGAGCTGCGGATGGCCGTCAAGGAGCGCGCCGACGCCGAGGCGATCCGTGTGTTCGCGGGGAACCTGCGGGAGCTCCTGCTGGCCCCGCCGCTCGGCCCGAAACGCGTCATGGCCGTCGACCCGGGTTTTCGAACCGGCTGCAAGGTGGCGTGCCTCGACGCCCAGGGGGCGCTGATCTTCCACGACACCCTCTTTCCCCACGGCTCCGAAAGGCAGCGCCAGGAATCCGAAAGAAAAGCGCGCGAGTGGTGCCGAACGCACGCCGTCGAGGTGCATCGCCGTGGGCAACGGGACCGCCGGGCGCGAGACGGAGCAGTTTTTCAGGGGGTTGTTCGCCGCGGGCGAACCACGCGTGGTCATGGTCAACGAGAGCGGGGCCTCGGTGTATTCGGCCTCCGAGACCGCGCGCGCGGAGTTCCCGGACCTGGACCTGACCGTGCGGGGGGCGGTGTCCATCGGCCGCCGGCTGATGGACCCGCTGGCGGAGCTGGTCAAGATCGACCCCAAGGCCATCGGCGTCGGCCAGTACCAGCACGACGTCGACCAGGCGGCGCTCAAGCAGGCGCTCGACGATGTGGTGATCAGCTGCGTCAACAGCGTGGGGGTGGACTTGAACCAGGCGAGCGCGGAGCTGCTGATGTATGTTTCCGGGCTGGGCCCCCAGCTGGCGCGCAACATCGTCCAGTTTCGCAACGAAAACGGGGCGTTTTCATCACGCACGCGGCTGCTGAAGATCCCCCGGCTCGGCCCCAAGGCCTTCGAGCAGTGCGCCGGTTTCCTGCGCATCCGCGACGGCGAACACCCGCTCGACGCGAGCGCCGTGCACCCGGAGAGCTACCCGGTGGTCGATCGCATGGCCGCGGACCTGGGCTGCACCGTCGCGGTGCTGCTCAAGGACCCCGGGCTCAGGGAAAAAATCGACATCACCCGCTATGTGAGCCCGGCGGTGGGGATCCCGACCCTGCAGGACATCATGGGCGAGCTGGCCAAACCGGGCCGCGACCCGCGCCGGGAGTTCGAGGCCTTCTCATTTGCCAAGGACGTGACCGAGATCAAGGACCTCACGCCGGGGATGCGTTTGCCCGGCGTGGTGACCAACGTGACGGCCTTCGGCGCTTTCGTCGACCTCGGGGTCCACCAGGACGGGCTGGTCCACATCAGCGAGCTCTCCGACCGCTTCGTCGAGAACCCGTTTTCGGTGGTCAAGGTCAGTCAGAAGGTCGAAGTCACCGTGCTGGCCGTCGACCTGGACCGCAAGCGCATCTCGCTTTCCATGCGCAGCGGCGGCGCCCGCGGCGAAAGGCCGCCGAAACAGGGACAGGGAAAGGGGCCGGTCCCGAAGAAGAACAAGGCGCCGGCGCCTCAGACAAAGAACACGCCTTTCAACAACCCGTTTGCGGACGCGCTCAAAAAACGCTGACCGCGGACGGGCCAATGGGGGTCGTGTGACGGGTCGATTACCGAAAGGGGGAACCGCATGCGCGCCGTGGTCCAAAGGGTGAGCGAAGCATCCGTCAGCGTCGCCGGCGAAACGATCGCCCGCATCGGCCGGGGGCTGCTCGTGCTGCTCGGGGTTTCCAGGGCGGATGGGGAGGGGTCCGCGGAGGCCCTGGCCGATAAGATCGTCCACCTGCGCATCTTCGAGGACGAGGCCGGCAAGCTCAACCGCTCGCTGCTCGAGGTCGGGGGCGAGATGCTCGTCGTCTCGCAGTTCACGCTGCTCGGGGACTGCCGCAAGGGGCGCCGACCGTCCTTTGTGGACGCCGCCCCGCCCGAGGAGGCGGAACGGCTCTACGGACAATTTGTCACCCGGGTCGCCGACTGCGGCGTGCACGGTCCGCACGGGCCGCTTCCGGGCCCTCATGGCCGTTTCCTTAGTGAACGACGGCCCCGTGACGCTGATTCTCGATCTTTAGGCTGCAGCTCATTTCATCCTCGACCCACCCTTTTTTCTCCGGCGGCGGTTTTCCGCCCGCTGGAGAAAACCATATGAATTCCGGCTTCAGCCGGAATTCATCCGGAAATGATGTGGGCAAAGGCGCTGTGGTTGTGGATGGACTCGAAGTTCTCGGCGCTGACCGAGAACCAGGTGATGTTCTCGTCGACTATCAACCGCTTGGCCACGTCCCGGACGATGTCCTCGACGAATTTGGGGTTCGCGTAGGCGCGCTCGGTGACGCACTTCTCGTCGACCCGCTTGAGCACCGAGAACACCTCGCTCGAAGCGGTGGACTCCACCAGCTCGATCATGTCCTCGAGCCAGATGAACTTCTTGAAGCGGATCGCAAGCCGCACCTCCCCGCGCTGGTTGTGGGCCCCGAAGTCGCTGATCTCCTTCGAGCAGGGGCAGACCGAGGTGATGGGGACGACCACCTCGGAGATCAGGTCGATCTTGCCGTTCGGGTCGCTCGACCCGGAAATCCGGCAGGCGTAGTCCATCAGGCCGCTCGCCTGGCTGACGGGCGCCTTTTTCTCGATGAAATACGGGAAGGTCATCTCCAGATGGGCGGAGGCGGCCTGCAGGTATTTCTTCATGTTCTCGAGGATGACCGAGAATTTTTTCAGGGACACTTCCGGCTTGAGCGCGTGCAGCATCTCCACGAAGCGGCTCATGTGCGTGCCCTTGTACTCGTGGGGCAGGTCCACGAACATGTTGATGGTGGCCACCGTGTGCTGATAACCCTCGCGGCGGTCGCGCACGGTGATCGGGTAGCGCAGGTTCTTGATCCCCACCTTGTTGATGGGGATCTTGCGAAAGTCGGGCTCGTTTTGCACATCCCGCAGGGTCATTTCAGTAGGTGCTCCAGCCGCACGTGGCTCATGGCGTGAAAGATGTTGCCCTTGATCTTGGGGTTGCCGCGGTAGAACTCCGCGAGCAAGCTGCCGATCCGGTCCCGCTGGGAACGACCCGATGTCGGGCAGGGGTTTTCGACGATGGGCAGACCGTTGGCGACGGCGAACCGTCGGATGCGCTCCTTGTCGGCGTAGGCCAGCGGCCTGATGACCGAAAACCGCCCCTTGAAAAAGCTTTGCGCGGGCATCATCGTGCCGATCTCGCCGGCGTAGCAGATGTTCAGAAACAGGGTCTCGATCAGGTCGTCCTTGTTGTGCCCCAGCGCCAGCGTGCGGCAGCCGGTTTCGTCGGCGATCTCAAACAGCCGCTTGCGGCGCAGGCGGGCGCAAAGAAAGCAGGGGTTTTCGCGGTTGACGGGGCTGTGGCTGACGATCCCGTAATCGCTCGCAGCTTCGTGAAACGGGACCTCCAGCCGATCGCAGAACGGTTTCAGCACCCGGCCGGTGGCGCCGCCGAAGCCGAGATCGACATAGGCCGCCTGCAGTTCGTAGTGCACCGGGACCCTTCGGCGGCGCTCCGCCAGCAGCCACAACAGGATCAGGCTGTCGGCCCCACCGGAGAGCCCCACCAGAATCCGGTCGCCGTCGCGAATCATCCCGTAGTCGTGGATGGCCTTGCCGAGGACCCGGTTGAGGCGTTTGTATGCAGCACCGACGGCCGGCAACCGGCACCTATTCCTCTATGGCTTCCTGCGGCTGCGGCTTCTTTTCGATGATCCGCCCCGCGGCAATTTCCCGCAGGGAGATGACGACGTCCTCGTTCTTGGGGGAGCTCACGAGGTAATCCGACCCCTCCCGGATCTGCCGGACGCGTTTCGCCACCATATTCACCAGCTTGAAGCGGTTGCCCACCGTCTTCAGACAATCTTCCACCGTGATGCGCGCCATCCCACTACCTCCTGCAGGTTCTGCTCGTTTCCTCTAAACACAACCGCTCCCGCTGGCAAACGGCTGAATACGAATCACTCGATGGAGTCGTTCAAAGTCATCCAAGTCGATGACTTCGTACAAAGCCCAAGTTCAAGGCGCGCGAGTCTCGTGGCGGCCTGTACGAGGCGTACTTTTCGTACGCCGCAGCGTCCGCGAGATGAAGCGCAACGCAGAAATTGGGTTTTATACGAAGTCATCGGTCATTTGATTTCGATCAGCTCATACCCGCGTCTGCCGGCGGGCACGTCGATCATCAGCTCATCGCCGGGTTTCTTGCCAATCATGGCTCGCCCCAGCGGTGAGAGTATGGAAATACGGCCCTGCTCCACATCGGATTCGTCGGGCCCCACCAGCTGGTATTCCACGTCCTGACCGGTTTCCTGGTTCTCCAGCAGCACCCGGCTGCCGAACACCACCCGGTCCCGGGGCAGGTTCTCCGGGTTGATCACATCGAGGCTGGCCATCTTGTACTCCAGCTCGCCGATGCGCCCCTCGATGAACCCTTGGCGTTCCTTGGCCGCGGAGTACTCCGCATTTTCGCTCAGGTCGCCGTGGGCCCGCGCCTCCTCTATGGCGCGGATGTTTTCCGGACGCTCGACGCGCTTGAGCTTTTCGAGTTCACGCCGCAGGGCCGCGTAGCCTTCCGGCGTCACCGGTATTCGTTCCAAGACTTCTCTCCTGTGCTTGTTGGTTCCGGGAAAAAAAGCCTCGCCGCGACCCGCTCCCCGCCGCCGGGGGTTGCCGGCGACGGCGACGTCTCACGCTTGCCCGGCCATCTGCCTGCTCCTGCATTTCCGGGGGGCAAGCGGGGCCCGGCGATCAGACCTTGTTTTCACTTTCCGGGAGGCATCCGAGAATGGTGGCCCCTGCCTTGACGCGGTCCCCGACGGACACCGCCAGGCTGATGTCGGGCGGCAGGTAGACGTCCAGACGCGAACCGAAACAGATCATGCCGAATCGTTGCCCGCGCAGCACCCGCTCCCCGGGCTGAATACTGCAGATGATCCGGCGGGCGATCAACCCGGCCACCTGGACAAAGCAGATCTTGCGGCCGTCATCCGTTTCCAGGGTGACCGCGTTGTGCTCGTTGCGCAGGGAGGCCTCGCTGCGGTCGGCGGGGACGAAGGTGCCCGGCTGGTAGCGGATACGCTCGATGCGCCCGGCCTCCGGGATGCGGTTCACGTGAACGTTGAAGACCGACATGAAGATGCTGACTTTGGTGCACTCCTCCGAAAAACCGGGCCCGCCGGCGACCTTCCCCGCGACGACGACCCGGCCGTCGGCCGGGGACACCACCGCGCCGGCCTTGACCGGGGTCACGCGATCGGGGTCCCGGAAAAACCCGCAGATGCCGAAGGTGGCGGCCAGCCCGATCAAGGCCAGCGCCGTGAGTCCGAGCAGCGCCAGCACGAGCGTCGTGAAGGCCGCCGCGTAAATCAGCGGGTAGCCCGGTCGGGCGATCGGGAATGCCGAGCGGCTCGGCGATTCGGACCAGACGAACTCTTCCATGCGGTTTCGGTCTCAAACGGTGTCGGAAACGGTTGTAAAGTTTCTTTTGTACCGAATCGGTTTCGGTTTGTCAATGATCCCCTTAAGATAAGATCAGTTCGACGGGCGAGGACCTTCACCGGCCGTCTCGCCTTTCAGCTCGCTTTCGGACGGCCGTACGTAGCGCGGAAGCAGGAGGTCGAGCTCCCCGGCCCCCGGCAGTTCGAGCGCCGGCAGGGCCAGGGCCGCCACGTTCGCGGCGCGGATGATGTTGCGCTCGCCGGGCAAAAAGTGCGCCCGCTCCCCCAGACGCGCACGGATGAGGCGGTGGTGGCGTTCGGCGCCGTCGCCGACAAACAGGCAGGGGGTGTGGATTTCGGCGAGCAACCTCTCCGGCGGCAGCACGCGCTCCGCGGCCCGGGCCTCGGGGCGGCCGCCCGCGACACGGTAGAGGCCCGCGTAGACCTCGCCTCGGCGGGCGTCGAGCAGGGCACAGACCAGCCCCGGCCACGGCAGCGCCTGGCAGGCCAGCGCGGCGAGGCTCGACACGCCGGCCGCCGGCCGACCGGCGGCGAAGGCCAGCCCCTTGACCGTGCTGATCCCGATGCGCAACCCGGTGAAGGACCCCGGACCGAGGGTGACGGCAAAACCGTCCAGCGCCCCCACGTCGAGCCCGGCCATGCCCAGGGCCGAATCCACCATCGTCATCAGATGGGCGGTGTGGGTGCGGGCCACGGTCGCCGTCAGCTCCGCCGCCAGCCGCTCGCCGTCGGCGACCGCCACGCTGCAGCTGCGGGAGGCCGTGTCCACTGCGAGGACCTTCACCCGCGGGTTCCCTTCCCGCGCCGGCTGGTCCGGCGCCCCACCATGGCCAGGTCGAGCACCTCGTCCATGGTCTTGACCGTGATGAATTTCAGTTTGCGTTTGACGTAGTGCGGGATCTCCACCAGGTCCTTCTGGTTCTTGCGCGGGATGAGCACGGTGGTGATCCCGGCCCGGATCGCCCCGAGCGCCTTCTCCTTGAGGCCTCCGATCGGCAGCACCCGGCCCCGCAGCGTGACCTCGCCGGTCATGGCGACATCGTTGCGCACGGGCCGGCCGGTCATGGCCGAGACCAGGGCCGTCGCCATGGCGATGCCCGCCGACGGCCCGTCCTTCGGGATGGCCCCCGCCGGCACGTGGATGTGCACATCGGTGTTGTCGAGGTTCGTCCGCCGGACCCCGGGCTCCCTGGCGCGGCCGCGCGCGTAGGTGACGGCGGCCCGCGCGGACTCCTGCATCACCTCACCGAGCTGGCCGGTGATGATCAGGTCCCCCTTGCCTTTCATCAGCGAGGCCTCGACATAGAGCACCTCGCCGCCCACCTGGGTCCAGGCCAGACCGGTGGCCAGACCGATCTGGCTCTCTTCCTGATCCATCTCGGGAATGAACTTGGGCGGCCCCAGGTATTTCGCCAGGTTCTGCTGGGTGACGCTGGCCGGCTTGCGGTCGCCTTCGGCGACGCGCCGGGCGTTCTTGCGGCAGATGTTGCCGATCTCCCGCTCCAGGTTGCGCACCCCCGCCTCGGAGGTGTACTCCTTGATGATCTGGCGCAGGGCCCCCTCGCTGATCGTCAGCCGCTTGGCGGTGAGCCCGCTTTCCTTGACCTGCCTTGGGATCAGGTGCTTGCGGGCGATCTCCACCTTCTCCTCCTCGGTGTAGCCGGAGAGGTTGATGATCTCCATGCGGTCGAGCAGCGCCGAGGGGATGGTGTCGTTGATGTTGGCCGTGAGGATGAACATCACCCGCGACAGGTCGAAGGGCAGGTTCAGATAGTGGTCGCTGAATTCGGAGTTCTGCTCCGGGTCGAGCGCCTCCAGCAGGGCGGCGGAGGGGTCTCCGCGGAAGTCGGCCCCCAGCTTGTCGATCTCGTCCATCATGAACACGGGGTTGTTGGTGCCGCTTTGCTTCAGACCCTGAAGGATGCGCCCCGGCAGCGCCCCGATGTAGGTCCGGCGGTGCCCGCGGATTTCGGCTTCGTCGCGGATGCCGCCGAGGGAGATGCGGACGAACTTGCGGCGGACCGCGCGTGCGATGGCCTGCCCCAGGGAGGTCTTGCCCACACCCGGCGGCCCGACGAAGCACAGGATCGGTCCCTTCATCTTGGGGTTGAGCTTGCGCACGCTCAGGTACTCGATGATGCGGTCCTTGACGGTGGCCAGCCCGTAGTGACCGCGCTCGAGCATCTCGCGGGCCTTCTTGACATCGATCACGTCGGTCGAGGACCGGCTCCAGGGCAACTCCACGAGCCAGTCGAGATAGGAGCGCACCACGGCGGATTCGGCCGAGTCCGGGTGCATCTGCTCCAGACGCCGCAGCTGCTTGCCGGCCTCCTCGCTGGCCACTGCCGTCAGCTTGGCCTTCTTGATTTTCTTCTGGTACTCGTCGATTTCCAGGGACCGTTCGTCCTGTTCGCCGAGCTCCTTGTAGATGGCGCGCACCTGCTCCCGCAGATAGTAGTCCCGCTGGCTCTTCGAGATCTCGTCCTTGACCTCGGACTGGATCTTGGCCTGCATCGCCGACAGCTCGAGCTCGCGGGAGAGCATGTCGTTGACCTTTTTGAGACGCTCGATGGGGTCGAGGATCTCGAGCAGCGCCTGGGACTCCTCGATCTTCAGACGCAGGTTGGAGGCCACCAGGTCGGCCAGCTTGCCGGGGTCTTCGACGCTCTGCAGCACCGAGGTCACCTCCGTGGTGAGCTCCCCGCGCAAGGCCAGAATTTTTTCGGACTGCTCCCGGATGTTGCGCATCAGCGCTTCCATCTCGAGGGTGAGCTTCTCGACCGACTTCTCGACCAGGATGTCGAGCTGAACCCGATAGGGCGCCCGTTTGCGCAGGAACTTGATGATCGAGGCCTTGGCGATTCCCTGGACCAGGACCTTCACGCGGCCGTCGGGGAGCTTCAACATCCGCAGCACGCGGCCGATGGTGCCGATGTGGTAGATCTCCTCGACGCCGGGGTTTTCGGTGGCCGGCGTCTTCTGGGTCGCCAGGAAGACAAACCCCTCCCCGCCGACGGCCTCCTCGACGGCCCGCACCGATTTCTCGCGCCCGACGAACAGCGGCAGGAGCATGTCCGTAAAGATGACCACATCCCGCACGGGAAGCAGGGGCAGGCTGGTGGGTATCTCGGTGGTCTTGTCTTCTTCTTCGATGATGCTGATCAGATCGTCGCGGTCTGCCTCTGCCATTTCCTCTCCTGTGTCGTGTTCGATGGGGCGGCTTGCCTCCGGAGTCCGGTGCCGGGGAAATTTTGGTAGGCAAACGTCCGAATTCAAAGTATGATGATAATTCATCTTCCGGCTTTGGCAACCGGGGCGCGCCCCCTTGCCGGCCGATATGGGCCTTTAGGCGAAAAACCCGGCGCCGTCAATAGGACGGCCGAAGGCGGGTGCGGAGGAAGAGGGGAGCAGGCATGGGGTGGTTCGCGTTTCTGTTCGGGCTGTGCGTGGGCAGTTTTCTGAATGTGTGCATTTACCGGCTGCCGTTGTCCCAATCGGTCGTCCGCCCCCGCTCCGCCTGCCCGCACTGCGGCCGACCGATTCGTTCCTGGGACAACATCCCGTGCCTGAGCTGGCTCATTCTGCGCGGTCGCTGCCGGGACTGCGGGGGGTCGATCTCGGCCCGCTACCCCTTGGTGGAACTGCTCTCCGGGGCCTTTGCGGTGATGGCGGCGACACGCTTCGGGTTCGGGTGGCAGGGGCTGATCGTCTATCTGCTGGTGGCGGCCCTGCTCGTGGTGACCTTCATCGACCTCGATCACCGCATCATCCCGGATGTGATCACCCTGCCCGGGATCCCCGTCGGGTTGGCGGCAAGCTTCGGGCTCACCGCCCTGACGCCGATCGAGTCGCTCATCGGCATTTTGGCCGGCGGCGGAAGCCTGTTCCTGGTCGCCTGGGGCTATCAACTTCTCACCAAACGCGACGGCATGGGCGGCGGGGACATAAAGCTGCTCGCCATGATCGGCGCCTTTATCGGTTGGAAAGGCGTCCTGATGACGATCTTTGTCGCCTCCTTCACCGGCACGCTCGCCGGTGTGGCGCTGATCCTGCGCCGCGGGGCGGACATGAAACTGGCGGTCCCCTTCGGCCCGTTTCTGGCGGTGGGCGCCGCCGCCTACCTGTTCATCGGCCCGGAGCTCATTGCATGGTACCTGAGGTGGCTCCGATAGCGGGATTCGCCCGCATTGCCTGCTCCGCTTCAGCGGGGAACTCGGGCTTCAAGGTAGTTCAGCATTTTTTGGTGGGAGCGGCATCATGCCGCGATCGTCGTGGCTGGAAGCCACTCCCACAGGGAAATACGTCGTCGGCGGCAGGAATGGCGCGCGCGACGCGAACTCGGGAATTACAGAGCCATCGCTCGGCACGAATAACTGTCTTGAAGATCATCCATTTCCGGGCCGACACGGAGTTTCGAGGGGGTTCCATGCGACTGGCGGTGATCTCCGACATTCACGGCAACATGGACGCGCTCGAGCAGGTGCTCGCGGACATCGATCAAGCGGGGGTCAGGACCGTCTTCAGCCTGGGGGACAACATCGGCTACGGCGCGGAACCGGAACGAGTCGTTCAGACCCTGATGGCACGCGGCATCCCCTCGGTGCTCGGCAACCACGAGATGGCCGCCCTGGACCCCGGCTTTCTCGACTGGTTCAACCCCATCGCGCAGACCTCCCTGACCCGCACCTTCGGCATGCTGAGCCCCAAATCGATGAATTTCACGGCCGGGCTGCCGACCCAGATGAGCGCCCACGGCTGCCGGTTCGTCCACGGGTTCCCGCCGGATTCCCCAACCGTCTACCTGTTCCAGGTGGAGGTCGAACGCCGGGCCCGTGTGCTGAAGGTTCTGCCGCAGAGGCTTTGTTTCGTCGGGCACACCCATGTTCTGGAAATCTCCGGCTTTGACGGGCACGACTTCACCGATGTCGGCATCCGTGAGGGACCGATCCCGCTCGACCCGGGGCTCAAGTACCTGATCAACGTCGGCAGCGTCGGACAGCCGCGCGACGGGGACATCCGCGCCAAATACGTGATCTGGGACGCGGATCAAAACACCCTCGAGATCCGGTTCGTGGCCTACGACGCCCAGGCCGCGGCGGATAAGATCCTGGCGGCCGGGCTGCCCGAGCAGCACGCCCGCCGCCTGCTGGGATGAACGCGCCCGCGCCCCGGCAGGGTTCACCGGCCCACAGCGCAGCGGACCGTCTCCTTTGAGCCATGAAGCGCATCGGCAAATACATCGTCCGCGGTCTTCTCGGCCGCGGCGGCATGAGTCGGGTGTTCAAGGTCGAGATCCCGCCGATCGGCAAGATCGTCGCGCTCAAGCTGCTGGACCCGCACCCGGTGCTCGTCGATGTTCTCGGGGAACAGCCGCTGCGGGAGCTCTTCCTGGCCGAGGCGCGTCTGCTGGCCGCCTTGAACCACCCCAACATCGCGGCCATCCGCGACTACGAAGAGTCGGGCGGGCGGCCGTTCTACGTCATGGACTACTTTTTCGCGAACCTGGGCGCGCTGATCGGGGAGCCGGCCCGCGCCGAGGAGCCCTCGCGGCCGATCCGCCCGGACCTGGCGCTCGAGCTCACCCGCCAGACCCTGGAGGGACTCGCCTGCCTGCACCACCACGGCATCGTCCACCGGGACATCAAACCCTACAACCTGCTGATCGACGAGCAGGGAACCGTCAAGATCTGCGATTTCGGTCTTTCCCGCCTGCGGGGGGAGCCCGCGGCGGCATCCATGAAGCACCTCAAGGTCGGCTCTCCGTGGTACGCCCCGCCCGAGCAGGAAACGGACCCGGACGCCGTGGACGCGCGCGCCGACCTCTATGCCGCCGGGGTCACCTTCTACCGCCTGCTGACCGGCAGCCTGCCGGGTGCGCGCCCGCGGCCGCCGAGTGCTTTTAACGCGGACCTGGACGCGGAATGGGACACGTTCGTCGGCCGCGCCACCGCTGCGCGACCGGCCGATCGGTTCGCCGACGCCGGACGGATGCGGAAGGCCCTCGACGCACTCGAACACAGCTGGCGGCGCCGCCGGGAGCAGGTCTGCCGCCTGGCACCGCCGCAGCCGACGCCCGCCCCGCCCGCCGGCGGCGCCCGCTGCGTCTGCGGCGCGCACCCGTCCGGGTCGCCCCGCGGCAGGCACGCCGGGAATTCGGGGTGGATCATTTGTGGCGGCCCGCCGACTTCACGACCAACGACCTGCGCCGATCGGGCCCCGAGACGGTGCTCGATGCCGCCACCGGCCTGACCTGGCAGCAATCCGGCAGCCCCTATGCCGTCGACTGGCACGCCGCCCGGGGTTACGTGGCGGAGCTCAACCGCAGCCGCCGAGGCGGCCGCAACGACTGGCGGCTTCCCACCACGCCGGAGCTCATGAGCCTGATTGCTCCCGCACCGCACGGTGCGGACTTCTGCGTCGCGCCGGTCTTCGACCGCACTCAGAAAACCCTGTGGAGCGCGGATCGGCGATCCTTCACCGCGGCCTGGTTCGTGGACGTGGAATCCGGGTTCGTGGCCTGGCAGGATTTGAGCGCGCGCTGCCACGTGCGCGCGGTGTGCGCGGCCATCGCGTGACCATCAGGGATTGCCTTTGTGGATTTGTCCTGCCCCCCCGGTTATCCGCTCCCCCGGGCAGGGGGGGAGCGTCACCACGTGGGGGACGCGGTGCGTCGATGCGATTCGGGGAAGAACCGCACCAGGGGACAGGCGCCGGGGGGGATCGCCGTCACGCGGCGGCCTTGGCGCCGAGCTCCATGCCCAGGGTCAGCGCCTTCTGGTTCATTTCCAGGAAATCGCCGGGCACCCGGGTTTCCAGCACCTTCATGATGGATTCGGGTTGAACGAGATCGGCCATGGCGATCAGG
This sequence comes from uncultured delta proteobacterium, assembly GCA_963716785.1. Classification (GTDB taxonomy): domain Bacteria; phylum Desulfobacterota; class Desulfobacteria; order Desulfobacterales; family SpSt-501; genus SpSt-501. The sequence continues at coordinate 92,960 of CAVQUW010000010.1, forward strand.
CAGCCGAGCATGCAGATGTTGAAGACGATCGGTTTGCCGACCTGCTCGACCACCGTGCGGTAGATGGGCAGCTCGCGCTGCCGGGCGTCCACCTTGCGCTGGGTCTTGACGTAGCGGGCGTCGGTGATCAGCAACCCGCCCGGCCGGATGATGGGGTAGAACTTGTTGTAGGCCTCCTGGGTCAGACAGACCAGCACGTTGGGCTGGACGACCTTGGGATAGCGGATTTCGCTGTCGGCGATGATCACATCCGAACGGGTCGCCCCGCCGCGGGCCTCGGCCCCGTAGCTCTGGGACTGGACCGCGTTCAACCCCTCGTAGAGCACCGCCGCCTCAGCCAGGATGATGGCGGCCGTGATCACGCCCTGGCCGCCGGAGCCTGAAAACACCAACCGGCACCGTTCCATCAGCTGCGTCCCCCCATCGCGCGTTCGACGATCTTGTGGTATTCCTCACAGTATTCCGGGGCCTCTTGATCCACAAACACGCCGCGCTCGATCAGGGCCGGGTTTTCCTGCTTGGCCTTCGACCCGACGGTGGTGGTGTTCTCCTTGTACCACTTGACCATGTCGGCGGCGCCGCCCATGCGGTTCTTGCGCCCGAAATAGGTCGGGCACTGGCTGAGGACCTCCACTACCGAAAACCCCTTGTGGCTGACGGCCTTGGCGATCAGGTCGGCGATCTGCTGCGAGTGGAAGCTCGTGGTGCGGGCCACGAAAGTGGCGCCGGCGGCCTTGGCCAGCTCGACCACGTCGAAGCTGCGGTCGATGGTCCGGTACGGGGCCGTGGAAGCGCTGACCTCGGGCCCGGACAGCGGCGAGAACTGCCCGCCGGTCATGCCGTAGATGCGGTTGTTCATCACCATGGCGGTCATGTCGAGGTTGCGCCGGGCGGCGTGGATGAAGTGGTTGCCGCCGATGGCCAGGGCGTCGCCGTCGCCCATCGGCACGATCAATTTCAGCTCCGGCCGGGCCAGCTTCACCCCGGTGGCAAAGGCGAGCGCCCGACCGTGGATGGTGTGCATGGTGTGGAAGTCCACATAGCCGGTGATGCGCGAAGAGCACCCGATGCCCGACACCATGACGATGTCGTTCTTGCTCAGCCCCAGGTGTTCGATGGCGCGGATCAGCCCTCCCGAGGACCTGGCCGTGCCCGCAGCCCGGGCACCACAGGTGCGGGAAAAAGCGTTCCCTCAGATAGTCCTTGACTGCCATGGTTCAAACCCCTTTGCCCTGGATGAGGCGCAGAATGTTCATGATGTCCGGTCGGGGTGATGAAGACGCTGTCGATGCGGTTGGCCAGAAACACCCGCTCGGGGTTGTCCACCGCCAGCTTCACCGCCTGCCATGACCTGCCCCATGTTCATTTCGACCACCACCACCGCCTTGGCGGCGGCGCACGTCTCGCGCACCAGTGTCGCTCGGGAAACGGCCAGAGGGTCTGAAGCTCCAGCAGCCCGATGCGGGCGCCCCGCTGCCGTGCGGTTCTCCACGACGTGCAGGGCCGAACGGGCCGAGGAACCGTAGGAGATCATGAGGATCTTCGGCGTCGTCGCACGTAGTATTCCTTGTAGCGGGCGAGCTCGTCTGGCCCGGTTCTCGATCTTGTCCACCAGGTGCCGCAGCAGCCCGTGCACCACCCGCGGCTCGGTGGACGGAAAGCCCCACATGTCGTGCACCAGGCCGGTGACGTTGTAGCGGTGCACCCCGCCGAAGTCCGACATCGGCAGCCGCCCGTCCTCCCGCGGCAGGTAGGGGTGATAATCGACCCCCTCCCGGACCGAGGTCCGCAGGCGCTCCACCAGGGGGATCTCCCCGGGCTCGGGCAGCACCAGCTTCTCGCGCATGTGGGCGACCACCTCGTCGAACAGCAGGATCACCGGCGTGCGGTAGGTCTCCGCCAGGTTGAAGGCCTCGACGGTCACGTCGAAAACGTCCTGGTGGTTGGAGGCGGTCAGGGCGATGATGGCGTGGTCGCCGTGGGTGCCCCAGCGGGCCTGGTTGACGTCCCCCTGGCTGACGTGGGTCGGGATACCGGTGGACGGGCCCCCGCGCTGCACGTTGACGATCACGCAGGGGATTTCCGTCATGATGGCATAGCCCAGGGCTTCCTGCATCAGGGAAAAGCCCGGTCCGCTGGTGGCGGTCATGACCTTGCGGCCGGTCAGGGAGGCGCCGATGATGGCGCACAGCGAGGCGATCTCGTCTTCCATCTGGATGAACTTGCCGCCGATGCGCGGCAGCCGGTAGGCCAGGTGCTCGGCGATCTCGGTGGAAGGCGTGATCGGGTAGCCGGCATAAAAATCGAGCCCGGCGTAAATGGCCGCCTCCACGCAGGCCTCGTTGCCCTGCAGAAATTTCACTGAGTTTCCCATGACATCCCTACTCCTGGGTTTCCACTTCGATGGCGAAATCCGGGCAGCGCAGCTCGCACAACCGGCAGCAGATGCAGTCCTCGGGCCGCGCCACGATCACTTTCTCCTGCTCGTCCAGCTCGAGCACTTTCTTGGGGCACAGTTCCACGCAGATCCCGCACCCCTTGCACCAGTCGCGGTTGATGTGATGCTGTTTCAGTTTGGGCTTGGCCATTGAATCACCCTTCGGACACGAATCAAAATATTCGAACGTGGAGATGACAGACAGATAAGCAGAACAAAGGGTTACAGAATTATCAACTGATCGGGTCGAAGTCAAGTGCAATCCCGCCCCCCTTCGATTGACAAACCCGCGCCGGATCGCTTATGGTCCCGGCAGGTCGCGCCGACAAGCGCGGCGCACACGGCCCCGCGGGCGGAGAAACCCGGAGGTGAGCAGGTGAAACGAATTTCATGGATCGCGGGGCTCCTGCTGTTTTTGACGGCCTGCGCGGCGGTGGCCCTCTTCATGGAGCTCAAACTCTATTCCCGCGGGCCGTCGGCTCCCGGAAACCGCGAAGCGACCGTCGTGATCGCGCCGGGTCAAAGCTTCGCCGCCACCGTGGCGCAGCTGCAGCGGGAGGGGATCATTGCCGACCCCTTGAAGTTCCGGCTGCTGGCCCGGATGCACGGCTTCGACCGCCGGGTCAAGGCCGGGGAATACAGCCTGCGGGCCGCGCTGACCCCGATCGAGGTCCTCGCCACCCTGGAAAAGGGGCTCGTGAAGCTTCACCGCCTCACGGTGGCCGAGGGCCTGAACATCCGCCAGGTGGCCGAACTGGTCGCCGCCGCCGGGCTGGGTTCGGCCGCGGAATTCACCGGCCTCGCCACCGACCCGGGGTTTGCCCGCCGGCACGGGATCGACGCCGACACGCTGGAGGGGTACCTGTTTCCGGACACCTACCTCCTGCCCCTGGGCGTCTCCGCCGCGGCCATCATCGAGGCCATGATCCAGCGCTTCGACGCCGTTTTCTCCGCCGCGTGGGCGGCCCGCGCGGCCGAGCTGGGACTCACCAAACACGAGATCGTCACCCTGGCCTCCATTGTCGAAAAGGAAACCGCCGCCCCCTCCGAGAGGCCCCTGATCGCATCGGTCATCCACAACCGCCTGCAACGGGGCATGCGGCTTGAGACCGACCCCACGGTGATCTACGGCATCAAGAACTTCGACGGCAACCTGACGCGGCGCCACCTGGAAACCCACACCCCGTACAACACCTACCGCATCCAGGGCCTGCCGCCCGGGCCGATCGCGAACCCCGGTCAAGCGGCCCTCGAAGCGGCCCTTTACCCGGCCCGCACCGATTTCCTCTTTTTCGTCTCCAAGAACAACGGCACCCACCACTTTTCAACCCGCCTGGCGGATCACCACCGCGCCGTGCAGACCTACCAGCTGCGCCGCGGCGCCGCCCGCCCGCCCGAACCGCGTGCGGCCCCGGCGGCCCCGGACGACGGCCAGACGCCCGAGGCGCCTTGACAGCATTAGCCTGCGGCCCTTACCCTGATCATCAGGAGCTATCATCGAACCGTTTAAGGGAAAGGCCAATGTCATGACCGACCGCAAGAGCCGGACATTCCTCATCGACCTCGAAAAACTCAACTACGCTCAACACCGAGGGCTGCGCGGCCTGCCGGCGCAAATTCACCCTGGGGGATACCGCGGTCATGGCCTGCGGCGCCTGGGAGGGCGGCCCCAAGGTCATTCACGAAGCCGAGGCCGTGTGGGACCCTCAGACGAAATCGTTCATCGAACGCAAGTGCTACGAATCAAGGCGCTCCTGATCTCCCCTTCCGCCCTCGCCCGGATCCCATGACCCCGGACCCGAAGTGCCGCAGCGGGGGACGGAGTCACTGACCACCAGCCTCGAACGGCAGCCGTTCATCCCCTCGCCCTCTCGCAATGACCGGCCAGGTAACGGAAATTTGACACTTGTCACCGGCTGGTCGAGGCCGGGTGCGAGGAACAAATTTTTAAAATATTGATATTTTTATAAATATAAAATTTTGTATGGCATGGCACAAATATTGAATACTATATTGTCAACTTCGTAGGCTTCTCTGGTGTGCGTGCATCTGTCTGGAGGGCTTCCAACTAAAAAGCTTGAGAAGATTTCCCCACGAAAAAACGGCATCGTGGGAAGCCGAAGATAAGAGGACAGAGTCCCAAAGGCTCTGTCCTTTTACTTTTTGGGCGCAATGCGAGCGCGTCAGCAACGCCGATTTAGATAACACCTCACCCCTCCCGGGAGGGTGGACCCGTGCGCCACCGCGCGTCTGCGACGGAAAGCGGGGGGCTCACGCCACCCCGCCGGCGAAGCGGCTATTGCCTCGCGACTGGTGAGAAATCAGTCAAATCCACCGATCAACCCCTGCCCCGCCTCAAGTTCGTGCCGATTTCGGCCGATATGCTCTTAGAATTGGACTCGCCCATTCAAGGCACGAGGAGAATCGTGGAACACCGACAGCGCGTCACCTTCCTTGACCGGACAGGCCTCCTGATCGTGGGGCTTGGGGTCTCCTCCTTCTATTTTTACTTCGAGAGGACCCTGCGGGCCAACAATCTGGTAATCGGCATCACCGTTTTCATCATCCTGCTCATCAGCTTTCTCACCCAAATTCTCGTCAACAACATCAACCGCTCCAAAAGAGCCCTGCAGGAGGCCAACGACACCCTGGAGCAAAAAGTCCGCGAGCGCACCGAGGAGCTGCGCAGCTCCGAGCTGAAGTACCGCACGATATTCGAAAACACCGGCACCGCGACCATCATCGTTGATGACAGCCTGCACATCTCCCTGGCCAACTCCCGGTTCCTGGCCATGGCCGGCTTCAGCCGCTCGGAAATCCTCAACCGCAAAAGCTTGATCGAGTTTCTCGACGAGAAAAACTGTCGCAACTGGCTTGGAGAGGACGCCCCCTCCTCCCGGGATCATTCGGGCCTGGTTGGAAGGCAGCTCGAATGTCAATTTATTGACAAGTACGACAACCACAGGGACGTCCTGATCAG
>CAVQUW010000011.1:0-11436 GCA_963716785.1 uncultured delta proteobacterium
TTTCAGGCCGAACTTGAGGACCAGCGCGTAACCCCGGTGGCCGTCGACTGGCCGGCGGTCCGCGGCCACGACCGGGGCTGTCGATCACCTTTTTCAAGCACGCCAGCGTGCTGATCCGGGACCAGGACCGCTACCTCCTGGTGGACCCTGTTTTTCGAGGGCATCTTCTGGTTCATCAAAGATTTCACCCCCCTGGCCTTCGATCTTCGGGAGATGCCGCGCGCCGGACCATGTCCTGATCACCCACGGGCACTACGACCACCTCGATGAACGTTCCCTGCGCCGCTGAAACCGGACACCCACGTGATCAGCCCCTTGGGATATGATGCGATCTTCAGCGAGCCTGGGAATGCACAACCACACCGCGCTGGACTGGTTCGACACCTTTCGGACGGGAGACCGGGAGATCATCTTCCTGCCCTGCAACCACTGGACGATGCGCAGTCCGCTGGTGGGCCCCAACCGCTCCCTGTGGGGGTCCTACCTGATCCGCACCGCTGCGGGACCCACGATCTACGTTTCCGGGGATACCGCCTATTTCGACGGTTTCGCCGAACTCGGCCGGCGGTTCGACATCGACCTGGCCATCTTCAATCTGGGTGCCTACGAACCCCGCTGGTTCATGGCCCCCAGCCACATCAACCCCCGGGAAACCGTCCAGGCCTTCAGAGAACTGAATGCCAAACGGCTGATGGTCGTGCACTGGGGAACTTTCCGGCTGGGAGACGAACCGGTGCATCTGCCACCGCATCACATCCGGGAGGAGCTGCGCCAGGAGGGGCTGCTGGGCCGCCTCGTGGACTGGAAACATGGCGAAACCGTATTTCTCTGATGGGTTTTGGTTTTGCCTGCGCCCGGTTTCCATGCTAATAGAAAACAAAGTCGTGGCCGCCACCGCACCGGCTCTTAAATCCCTTAGCTCAGAAAGAAAAAATATGGCAATGCTGTTCATGTCCCCGAAGTCGAAAAGCGACGCATGGGTCAAGCACCTGCGGGCGCAGGCCCCCGGATTGGATTTGCGGGTGTGGCCCGAAACGGGTCCGGCCGACGAGATCGAATTCATCCTGTGCTGGAAGCATCCGCTGGGGGAACTGAAGAAGTATCGGAACCTCAAGTGCATCGCCTCGATGGGCTTCGGGGTCGACCACATTCTGAGGGACCCGGACCTGCCGCCGGGAGTCCCGATCGCCCGTCTCGTCGATGCGTCCATGATCCACGCCATGAGCGAATACATCCTCACGGCGGTTCTTCACCACACGCGACAGTTTGATCTCTTCCAGCAGGACCAGTCTCAGAAAAAATGGCAAGCGCGCAGACCGCTGCGTCCGCAAGACGTGTGCGTGGGGATCATGGGGCTGGGCCACCTGGGGGTGGATGCCGCTCAGAAACTTCGCCTTCTGGGGTTTCAGGTTTCAGGCTGGAGCCGCACGGTAAAGCATGTCGAAGGGCTCTCCACCTGGGCGGGACCGGATGCCCTGGAGGAGTTCCTCGCCCAGGCAAACGTTCTCGTCTGCCTGCTGCCGCTCACCCGCGCCACCCAGGGCATCCTGAACAGCCGGACCTTCGCCCGGCTGCCGGCCGGTGCCTACGTCATCAATGCGGCACGGGGTGAACATCTGGTGGAAGAGGACCTGCTCACCGCCCTCGACAGCGGGCACCTGTCCGGGGCTTGTCTCGATGTTTTCCGGGAGGAGCCGTTGCCCGAGTCGCACCCGTTCTGGAACCATCCGCGCATCACCATGACCCCGCACATCGCCAGCCTCACCGATCCCAGGGCCGTGGCGCCCCAGCTCGTGGAAAACTACCGCCGGGTGCGCGCGGGGCTTGCGCCCCTGCACGTCATCGACATCGAAAAGGGCTATTGAAAAGGAGTGCTTTCATGAAATCCGCGGTGAAGACGATCCTGGTTGCGGCCGCTCTCGGGATGCTGTTCGCACCGGTGCAGGCCTCCGAACTCGAATCCGGGTTCATGGATACGAAATGGTCCACACCGGCAAAGGACCTGAAAGGTTTCACCCAGGTGGGCGGCAGCGGAAAGATCGCCTACTACGTGAACCCCCAGCGCGCGTACACCATCTTCGGCACCGAGGTCCCGGATGCTGTGGTTTACGGATATTACGACGACAAGTTTTTCGCCGTCTACGCCAACATAGAGGGCATCGATGTCTTCAGCCAGATCAAGAGCTACATTCAGCACAAGTACGGCGTGCCCAACAAGACCAGCCGCGAGACCCGGGGCAACCTGACCACCTACTCCTGGAAGCTCGGCCAGACGCAAATCAAGTTCAAGCACCATGAGACGTCCGGCAAAACGAAAATATCCTTCTACTACATGCCCATCGCCAACCAGGTCAACGCGGAATTGAAACAGGACCTGGAAGATGAACCGCCGGAACCCGTCTTTCCCCTCAACGCCCTCCGGCAGTCGGAAGCCATCCGGTCGCAAATGGAATTTATGAGCTTCTAAGCGGCAGGTTCAGGTTGCCGGCCGCATCGAAGCTCAGGGGTGCGGTCGCAAGGATCTCGGCCTGGGGCAGTGTTCCGATCTCGTCGAACAAAGCCCGGCTGGCCCAGAACTCGGCGAGGTGCAGCGTGTCGCGGATGATCACCGCCCGCACCTCGGCGGCCGGCTTCGGCCCGATGGTGGTGAAGCAGGCCTGGATGGCTTTGCGGTCGTCCGGCAGCCGCACCGGGATGAAGGCCTTGTGCAGCGAGAGGCTCGTGAGCGCGTTCATCAAGGTCGTCTCGTAGTCGAGCGCCTGGAAGACTTTCTCGGTGATGATGTCGGCGTTGCCGAGGCCGATAGCGTTGCCGCCAGTCCCGGCGGAGAGGTTGAGGATGGCCACCCGCGCGGCCTTCAGGATCCCGGAAAAGTCGCTCTCCATCAGGTCGTAAGCCCGGCCGGTCACGTTCGGGTCCATGCCGGCGCCGCTGATCTCCTTTCCGATCCGCTCCACCACCAGGACATCCAGCTCCCGGAACGGCAGCCGCGGAATGTTGGCCTTGGCCAGCGCGTTGAGGCGGGCCTCGTCTTCGAAAACCCGGCCGGCGGGAACGGCGCTGATGCTGAGCGCCTTGTCGAAGGAGTTCTCCACCACGGCCAGGCCGAAGCGGAAATTGCTGCGGGCGGCGATCGCCTCCCCCATTTCCCTGAGCAGCGGGGAAAAGCCGTGTTTCATGGCCCAGGTGTGGTAGGCCACGGCCCCCGCGTGCTTGCCCATACCGATACAAAGCATCTTCAGGATCCCGCTCTCGGCCGGGCCGATGAACTTGGTGTGGGGCTTGATGCGGTTGATTACGATCGAGTGCTCCAGCGCCAGCGCGTCGCGGGCAAAATAGAGCGGCACCTCGCCGAGCACGGTGCCGATGCGCTCGGCCTCCAGGGAGGAGATGACCGGCGCACCGCAGGCCGCCTCGGTGACGCCCAGCCGCTCGAGCACGGCGGCCTGGCCTTTTGCCGTGGCGCCGCCATGGCTGCCCATGGCCGGGATGATCGCCGGTTCCGCCCCCAGCGCCTGCAGCCGCCCGCACACCGCCTGCACGATGGCGGCGAGCCGGTCGATGCCCCGGCTGCCCACCCCGACGGCCACGCGGTCGCCGGGACGGATGCCGCTTGCCGGCAGGATGGCGTCGAGCTCGCGGTTCACCGCTTCGTCGACATCCTGAATCTGCTGCGCGTCGAAATGCATTCGCACCCGGCAAAACTCCGGGAAATCGAAATCCGCCTCAATGAACGCGGGATAGCGCATAACCCTCCACCTTCTGCTGCGGCAGTGACAAATCCGCCGACGTGAGTTAAGATAAAACGATGAGCACGAAAGCCGACAAACCCGGCGCCGAGCTGTTCAAAGGGGTCCTGCTGGCGCATTTGATCATCGGCCTGCACGTGGGCGTCCTCGCCCTCATCGGGCTGCTGGTCATTTTCTTCGGCGGCCTGGCGCGCTACTGGGGCTGGATTCTGCTGGGCGGCTTGACGGCCGCCGGTCTTTTCGGCTTCTTTCTCTACCGCAAGGTCAAGTCCCGGGGCCGCGACATCTACCGGGACATCCGCAGCGCGCCGGTGATGCCGGGCGGGACCCTCGAGGTCAGCCTTCTCGGCGGGCTGGCATCGGTCAAGTTCAGCAAACCCGCGGATGCCGCGGCCTTGCCGCACGCAGCCTCTCTCCCGGCGCTGCTGGAGGACTCGGCGACCCTGCGGATCCGCGAACTGGGCAACCTGGCCCGGATGTACGAGAAGAACCTCATCACCCGCGAGGAATTCGAGCAGGCCAAAGCCGCCATGTTCAACCCCCCTGCCCGCCCAGGATACGGACCCGGGACACTAGGGAATTGAAGTCGGCCTCCGGAACCTGCTCCCAGGGGGTTTGCGGAACGAACTGGATGAAGGATTTGACCCCGGGTGCAAACACCTTGCCGCCCTGAATCCCGGGGCCCCGCAGACGGTACTTGAACTCACCGCCCAGATCGAGCAGCAGGTCCAGCTCATGGCCTTCGTCGAGGAGGTCCACCATGAGCGCGTTTGCCACCCGGCCGCGCCCCCGCAGACGGCGCCCGCGGCCCGGATCTTCGACGATTTCGATCACGGCCTCCTCGAGCTCGACGGCCTGGTCATCGCGCGCAAGCAACACGGCCCGCTCGACCCGGTATTTCCCCTCTGCAAACGGTATCCATTCTACCATCGTTTCCACCTTCCTCGTCCTTGGAGGGTTTTCTCATGCAGCCGCCGAAACATCCCCGCCGCGGCGCAGACTCGCCTCAATGGGCGCCAACTGGATGGTTTCAAACGGCATGGTCACCCCTTCGCGGTTCAGGGCGTTGAAGGCCAGTTCACGCAACTCGGCCCGCTTCTCCACGTGCTCGCGCTCGTTGGTGAGCCAGACCCGCAGCTCGACCGTGACATTGTAGTCGTTCAACTGGGCCACATGAACGCACGGCGGCGGCTCGGCCATATAGGCCGGGTTGCCCGCCACCAGACCCAGCAGGATCCTTCTGACCCGGCCCAAGTCCTCGGTGACGCCGACGGCCACGGGGATGTCCAGTCGCAAATGGGGAAAATTGGTGTAGGAGGCCACGGTGTTGTTGATGACGGCCGTGTTCGGGATCGCGAGCATTTTGCCGTCGGGGGTGACCACGCGGGTGGAGCGCAGGGTTATTTTCTCTACCCGGCCGTAGGCGCCCTGGATCTCGACCAGGTCCCCGATGGTAAACGGGCGATCTATGAAAATCAGGATGCCGGAGATGATGTTGGAAAGCGCGTCGCGGGCGGCAAAACCGATGGTCAGGCCGGCGACCCCCAGAGAGGCGAGCAGTGCCGAGGTCTCAACCCCCGCCGTGTCCAGGGCCGTGACCACACCGACCATGAACAGGCCGAACTTGAGAAGGGTGTGGACGAAGGAGGCCGTTGTTGTGTCTATATTGCTGCGCCGCAGCACGGCCCCCATGACCACGGCGAGAATCCGCCAGAGGACATAGAACGCCGCCAGCACGACCAGGCCGATGACCACATCGGCCAGCAGCCGCACAAAGAGATCGCTCACCATGGCAGGATCGAAGATTTCCTGGATGCGCGCGATGATACCGGAGATAAACGGATTCATTCAATCCTCCTCTAAAGGAGACCTGAGGATGCCTTCGCTGAACACGTCGTCAGATGTCACATGAATATCTGCCTTATACCATTCTCGCTGGTTTCGTAAATAGGCCCCCATCGATTTCGCGCGCCGAAGCGTAAGCTTCTATACCGGCGACACTTGGAATGGCGATCGATCCGTCAGCGACCGCCACCCGCCATGCGGGACATCCTCTTGACAAAATCCTACTCCAATGTCACGTCATTGGACGAGGCATACGGATTTTATCAACCTGAACCGGATGCGACCCCCGGTGCCGGGTTCAACGTTTTCAGCAGGAGGAGGGATATGCATGGTTGGTGCGGGAAGATTCTGAGAGTCGATTTGAGCAGCGGCAAAATCACAGCCGAGCCGCTGGATCCCCAGGTTGCAAGGGATTACATCGGAGGCCGGGGCTTCGGCATCTACTACCTCCGCAAAGAGGTCGACCCGGGCTGCGACCCCTTGGGCCCCGGCAACAAGCTGATCATGTCGGCCGGGCCGCTCACGGGCACGGCGGCCCCCACCGGCGCGCGCTATGTGGTGACGACCAAGTCGCCCCTGACCGGCGCCATCACCTGTTCCAACTCCGGCGGCAATTTCCCGGCCGAGCTCAAGAAGAGCGGCCACGACGCCATCATCATTGAGGGCCGCTCCGCGACCCCCGTCTACCTGTGGATTGACGGGGACCGCGCCGAGCTGCGGCCCGCCGGCCACCTGTGGGGCAAGACCACCCATGCAACCGACGACGCCCTGCGCGGCGAGACCCACGCCAAGGCCAAGACGGCCGTGATCGGGCCGGCCGGGGAAAAGCAGGTGCTGTTTGCCGCCATCATGAACGACCGCGACCGGGCCGCCGGCCGCGCCGGCGTCGGCGCGGTCATGGGATCCAAGAACCTGAAGGCGGTCGTGGTGCGGGGCGAGGGCGAGGTCTCCCTGGCGGACCCGGCCGCCTTCAAGGCCGCCAACACGAAATACCGCGAGGCCTTCAAGGCCAAGACCCAGGACAACCCGCCGCCGCTGCGCGTGCACGGCACCGCCATCACCGTGGTCGGCACCCAGGGCCACGGGGTCTTCCCCACGCGCAACTTCCAGCAGGGCACCTTCGAGGGCTGGGAGTCCATCTACGGCGAAACCCTCACCCAGAAGTACCTGGTGCGGGCCAAGCCCTGCTTCAGCTGCCCGATCGCCTGCGGCCGGGTCACCCGCATCCCGGACGGCCCCTACCAGGGCGAGGGTGAGGGGCCGGAGTACGAGACCGTCTACGCGCTCGGGTCTGACTGCGGGGTGGACGACCTGGCTGCCCTCACCAAGGCGAATTACGAGTGCAACGAGCTGGGGCTGGACACCATCAGCATGGGATCCGCCATCGCCTGCGCGATGGAGCTTTACGAAAAGGGCTGCCTGAAGGAATCCGAAATCGGATTGCCGCTGCCCTGGGGCGACGGCGCAGCACTGGTCAAGCTCACCCGCATGACGGCCCAGCGGGAGGGTTTCGGCGACATTCTGGCTCAAGGCAGCCGGCGCCTGGCTGCCCGCTACGGGCACCCGGAGCTCGCCATGGTCTCCAAGAGCCTGGACTTCGCAGGCTACGACCCGCGCGGCGAGCAGGGCATGGGCCTGGCCTACGCCACCTCGCCCATCGGCGGCTCCCACATGCGCGGGGACCCGGCCTATTTCGAGCTGCTCGGCGTGCCGGTCTCCGTCGACCCCCACACCTGGGAGGACAAACCGCCGCTGGTGGCCAAGTGGCAGGACCTGTTCAGCGTGATCGACGCGGCCGGGCTGTGCGTCTTCTTCAGCGTGCGCTACCTGGTCGAACAGAACCTGATGGTCAAGCCGGTCGGCATCACCGAGCTGCTCAACGGCGCGACCGGCGCCGGTTACAGCCCCGCGGAGGTCGAGCGGGCCGGCGAGCGCATCTTCAACGCCGAGCGGCTCTTCCTGCTCGCGGCAGGCTTCACCCGCAAGGACGACAGCCTGCCGCCGCGGATCACCCGGGAGCCCATGCCCGCCGGGCCGGCCAAGGGCCTTGTCTGCCGCCTGGAGGAAATGCTGGTACCCTACTACAAACTGCGGGGTTGGAGCATCGAGGGGGTGCCCTCGGAGGCAAAGCTCAAGGAGTTGGGGTTGCTGTAATCTAAGCTTAGCGATTCTCAAGTTTTGAGTTTTTGCGGAAGGGCTCGATGGGGTCTGCCTCCGCAGGGGCCGCCGCAAAAGACTCTCAGGCTTCGACAACGCCCCCGGGGTTTCGATAATCTCCTCACAGGCAGCGGCGGCCGTCTCTGTCGTGGGGCGCTGTCTCCCGGGGCTTTCTGACAGTATCTGAGCGGTTCTGCTGCCGTTGAGAAGGCCGGGGAAAAAATTGCGGCGGCCCCTGCGGAGGCAGACCCCATCGGGCCTTGATGTGAATCGACAGAATCGCTCAATTTTAAGTGTAAAAACTCAACGCTGAAAGCCCATAGCAAAAGCATGAAGGTGCACATCCACCCATTTGCCAACCTGCGCGACTACGCCCCGACCGGCAAGGGAAGTTTCGAGCTCTCCCTTGCCGACGGGGCCCCTGTCGCTGACGTGTTCGCCGCCCTGCGGATCCCAACGACGGTCGAAGCCGTGATTCTCGTCAACGGCCGCCGGGCGGATCAAACCACCCCGCTGGCCGCCGGGGACGAGGTCACGCTCTTCCCGCCCATGGAAGGCGGATAACGTCGGAAACGTTTTACAGCTTGAACCGCTTTAAACTCCCCCCGTGTGTGACCACCTGCCTGCACTGCTTCGAGATTTGGCACGGTGGAAAATGCCGGTTGCACGCCATAAATGCGGCCGCATCCTCTCGGCGACAAAGGACATCATCTCCGGCCGATGCATCGAAAGCCCCATGCAAATTTTTTGCATGGTATATCTTCGGGCCCTTATCGGGCGATGTTGAGGTTGCCGGCATACCGGCCGACGGTTGCATCGTCGACGCAGTTGTCCAGTACCTCCTCCGTCACCTCGTTGATGTTCTTCAGGGCGTCGATCGGGCAAACGAACTCATTTCCGGCCACGTCCTTCACTTTTACGTAAACCGGTTCTTCCCTGTTTTCGCTCATGGATGGGTCTCCTTCAATTGAGCCGTCGATTTCCCGACGGGTGGCCAAACGGCAGCTGCTTGGCGCTTGTGCAATTCCTCAGATGGCGGCTCAGCTGCGGCTTGACAGTTTTTAGAAATCAGTTAGATTGAGTTCAATTGGTTGCGACGCCGACACCACTTCAACATAACGCTTTTTAGAGGTGAATCAATGTTCGAGAATTTCAGCGCCCTCGCCCTCGCGCGCATTCAGTTCGCTTTCACCATATCCTTTCACATCATCTTCCCGGCTTTTACGATCGGGCTGGCCAGCTGGCTGGCAGTGCTTGAGTGGCGCTGGTTGAAAACCGGCAATGCGGTCTATGCGGAAGTTTACCGCATGTGGGCCAAGATATTCGCGGTCACCTTCGGCATGGGGGTGGTCTCGGGGGTGGTGCTCTCCTTTCAATTCGGCACCAACTGGTCCGCGTTCGCCGACAAAGGCGGAAACGTGCTGGGTCCCTTGCTCGGCTACGAGGTCCTCACCGCCTTTTTCCTGGAAGCATCCTTTCTCGGGGTCATGCTGTTCGGCTGGAACCGCGTGAGTCCCAGGATGCACTTTACGGCGACCGTCATCGTCGCCGTCGGGACCCTGATTTCGGCGTTTTGGATTCTGTCGGCCAACAGCTGGATGCAGACCCCTCAGGGATTTCGCGTCGGTGAGGAGGGCCTGCTGTACCCGACCGACTGGTTGAAGGTGATCTTCAACCCCTCCTTCCCCTACCGCTTCGCTCACATGGTCTCGGCTGCCTACCTCACCACCGCTTTTGTCGTCTCCGGCATCGGCGCCTTTTACCTGTGGCGGCAGCGGCACATAAAGCACGCACGGGTGATGTTCGGCATGGCGATGATCATGGCGGTTTTCGTGGCCCCCCTGCAGCTGGTGTTAGGTGATCTTCACGGGCTCAACACCCTCGAGCACCAACCCGCCAAAGTGGCGGCCATGGAAGGTCTCTGGGACACCCGGCGGGAGCGCCGCTGGTTCTTTTCGGATGGCCGGACCAGGAGAAGGAGATCACCCGATACAGCCTCGAAATCCCCAAACTGTCCAGCCTGATCCTCACCCATGACCTTAACGGTGAGGTCAAGGGGTTAAAGGACTGGCCGAAAGATGAGCGCCCGCCGACGGCCTGGGTGTTTTGGTCGTTTCGCATCATGGTGGGCATCGGCATGCTGATGATTGCCACGGGGCTGATCAGCACTGGTCCTGTTATTTAAGGAAGCGCTTGTTCGACACCCGATGGTTTTATTACTGGTGCATGGCCATGACGCCGGCCGGTTTTATCGCCGTGCTGGCAGGCTGGTTCGTGACCGAAATCGGCCGCCAGCCCTATGTCGTCTACGGAATTCTGCGAACGGCCGAGGCCGTCTCGCCGGTCCCGGGGACCTCGATCGCCATATCCCTGGCTGCCTTTGTGATCGTTTACGGTTTCGTATTCGGCGCCGGCAGCTACTACATCCTGAAGCTGATCGGCAAGGGCCCCGGCACCCAAGAGACGACCTACGGCGATCATGGTGTCGGCCAGCCGCCGATTGTCACGGAAATCGCAGGAGAGAGGGGAGCGCAGCATGTTTAGCCTCGAACATTTAGTGGATCTGCCGCTCGTCTGGTACGCTCTGATCATTGTGGCGATTTTTCTTTACATTCTGCTGGACGGCTTCGATCTGGGAGTGGGGGTGCTCTTTCCGTTTGCGCCCTCCGACCAATGCCGAGACCGCATGATGAATTCGATTGCCCCGTTCTGGGACGGCAATGAGACATGGCTGGTACTGGGCGGCGGCGGCTTGTTCGCGGCGTTTCCCTTGGCCTATGCCGTCCTGATGCCGGCGCTCTACATCCCGGTCATCATCATGCTGCTCGGTTTGATCTTCCGGGGTGTGGCCTTCGAGTTCCGCTTCAAAGCCACCGACCGAACCCGGGTCGTCTGGGACAACGCCTTCCACTTCGGCTCGCTGACGGCGGCCTTCATGCAGGGTGTCATTATCGGCGCGGTGGTGCAGGGGGTGGCAGTGGACGGCCGGTGGTTTGCAGGCGGCGCATTCGACTGGCTCAATGCCTACAGCGTGATGACCGGTGTTGCCGTGGTGTTCGGCTACGCGCTGCTCGGAGCCACCTGGCTGGTCATGAAAACCGAGGAGATCACCCAGCAGTGGGCGAGCAAATGCGCTGCCTATGCCCTCGGGTACGTCGGCCTGTTCCTGGCGATCGTCAGCATCAGCATGCCGGTCATGAACCCCGACATCCGAACCCTGTGGTTCAGCCTGCCCAACTTCTTTTTCCTGCTGCCCATACCCATTGCCAGCTTGCTGTTGATCATCTTGATCTGGCGGGATCTTCACACCGGGCGGGAGGTTCGCCCGTTTTTTCTCAGCATGGGTGTGTTTTTAACGGGTTACCTGGGACTGGGCATCAGCCTGTGGCCGTTTGCGGTGCCCTTTGCGATCACCTTCCGCCAAGCCGCCGCGGCGCCCGCATCGCAGTCGCTGCTGCTGGTCGGCACGGTTGTCCTGCTGCCGGTGGTGCTCGGCTACACCGGCTTATTGCTACTACGTCTTCAGGGGCAAAGCCTCCCATGAAAGCGCTTACTGACCGCCAGCGGCAATGGGTGTGGTTTGCGGCACTCTGGTGTGCAGGGGTTATGGCGGCTTCGCTTTTGGCGTATGGCGTCCGCTGGCTGGTGGCAAACACGTGAGGGGATGATGTCTGCGACGGTCTCG
>CAVQUW010000012.1:0-271836 GCA_963716785.1 uncultured delta proteobacterium
TGGTCAGATTGTTGAACGATGGGACCGTAAAGGGATACGGATACTATTGCCGGCGGATCGATTTCAGACGGAAAGATCCGTTTTCAAGAAATTACGGTGATAATCTCGCCGGACGGATTGTGTTTCCAATTTATGATGCTGATGCCTGCCCGACCGGATTTGTCGGCAGACGTCCGGACGATGGGGCGTTCGCTGGCTCAAACACCAGACCAGAGAAGCTCCTCTTTCTGCCAGGGGCTGGCTTTATGGTATTGAAAAGGCAGGGCGGTATATCCGGCAGTACCGGACGATCAGTACTGGTGGAGGGCATCTTTGATTATTTTGCCTTCTACAACCTGCTCCAAAGCCCAGGACAAACTGGTGGTGGTTTCGATGTTGGGTTCCTACCTCACCCCCGAAGCGGCGAACATTCTTAAAGGCCTTGATATCGAGCACTTTATTGTCGCGTATGACTGGGACGAGGCGGGCAGAAACGGCATCGAACGGATTGCCGCGAAATCAGGCGGGTGGGTCTATTTCCTTGGTAATCTGGCAGAAGGTCAGGCCCCATACGATATGCTGAAACCGGTAGTCAGCACCATAAGCGGATTTTCCCTGAAACACCTGAAGACCGATGCGCGATGAAGAAAAAGTTCTTTCTGACATACGACGCATGGGCGCGTATGTCGATAAATACTTTGGCCCTGTGGGCGGGTTCTCCGCCTATCAAAACACCATTGAATTTGTGACGGTGCTCCGCAATTCGGATATGTTTGGAGTTGAGAGTATTCATGAAAAGCTTACTAAAAAAAATTTTCAAGAGCATGGAATCTGTTGACTTTATATAAATCCTGATTACCTTAGTGGTACATTTTAAGGACCACCCAACTTCAACACTTCTATTATAACTCAGGGCGGCTTCTGCTATCCAGGGGTTAAAGTTAAAAAGGGAAGGTTAGAGGTGGCCTTGAAAGATGCCTCTCAAATGTGCGTGCATCT
The DNA here is from genome assembly GCA_963716785.1 of uncultured delta proteobacterium. Taxonomy (GTDB): domain Bacteria; phylum Desulfobacterota; class Desulfobacteria; order Desulfobacterales; family SpSt-501; genus SpSt-501. Next base: position 979 of record CAVQUW010000012.1, read on the forward strand.
TTTTCGACTTTTCATTATACCAAAGAGGGGAAGTCGAGTAAATTAACGGCATTTTGAGAACATCGATGGATAAGGCAGACCGTAATGGGTTCTGCCTTATTTTTTTTCATACAGAGTCAAGTTTTGCCTTAAAGCTCAATGGTTCTGCCATAAATCCCTGTTTTCCAAAAACACTCAATTATCAGATTTGGGGCGAGATTTGTAATTTAAGGCGGTTTGACAAAGATGATCGTGGTACATATCTTAAAATAGTAGCAGAAACTCGAAACAATTCCTCTTTCCACTTTTCAGCAAATATCGGTAGTTATTTACCGGAGCTGACCTCTCGCAACAGCTGGCCTTCTTGCGATCCTTCATTTCAAATTTTATTTCAGCGAGTTCCATAGATACGGTAGCTTTTTACCCTATCTTGATTAATGGGTCTGAGCTGTTCTCAGCCAATATTTCCGGCAATCTGAACTATGCCGGGTTAACTGCACGAGACAATTAAGGGGGTTGCTAAAATGACTGAAAGTAGGATCAGGGTCGCGCCCAGTACAGTAGCGTATGCTGACGATGAGAAAAACAAGCTAGTAGTGGAGTTCGCCATCCCAGGAGCGCCAACGGATACCATCGATCTGAAGCTCCTGCCAGACAGCGTCCACCTGACTGCGCCAGCAAGGGACATCGAGTATGTTTCAGCACTGGCTTTAGCTTGGCCGGTGAAACCTGACAAAGCCGAAGCGATCTACGAGCACGGCCTGCTCCGAATCGAGGTGCCTTTCAAAGATCCGATGGAAGATGCCATGAAGGTCGCCATCAAAGCAGGAGGCGGGGAAACCAAGACCAAGAAAATCGAAGTCTGATGACCCGTTAACTTGAGAAAGTCTCTTCTTGTCCTACCACGGATGACACCCGATTCATCTGGCTGGACACTACTCCTGCTGGTGCCACCCGGGTTCGAGGGGTGTGTAGCGTCCGAACGAAGGACTATAACATTCTACCACTGCTGATCAGGTCGCCTCAACCGTTAACATAGATAGATTACAGCCGTTTCTCAAAGGAGATATTTAACCATGAAACTCAGACCCTTACAGGATCGAATTTTAGTTCAACGGGTTAAAGAAGATGAAAAAACAAAAGGTGGGATCATCATCCCGGATACTGCCAAGGAAAAGCCAGTTGAAGGGAAAGTGATTTCTGCCGGTAATGGTAAACTTAACGAAGAGGGGGAAAAAGAATAACGCTTGATGTAAGAAAGGCGATCGGATTCTATTCGGCAAATATTCGGGTACTGAGGTAAAAATTGAGGGTGAAGAATACCTTATCATGCGCGAGGATGACGTACTTGGTGTCATCGTACAAAACTAAAATGGAGGTTAAGACAAGATGGCTAAATTTATAAAATATGACATGAAAGCCCGTGAAGCGATGCTGAACGGGGTAAGACGCTTTTACTGCTGATGCGGTTGTTGTACCTTGGGTCCTAAAGGAAGAAATGTCGTCCTCGAAAAATCTTGGGGATCGCCGACGATTACCAAAGACAGTGGCCAAAGAAATCGAATTGGAAGACAGGTTCGAAAACATGGGCGCTCCAGATGGTAAAGGAAGTAGCCAGCAAAACGAGTGACATGGCCGGTGACGGCACAACCACGGCTACGCTTTTGGCCAGATCTATCTATGAAGAAGGGCAGAAGCTGGTGGCGGCCGGCAATAATCCTATGGCTATTAAACGGGGGATTGATGCTGCAGTTGGCGGTCGTTGTGAAAGAACTTAAGATTTGAGCAACCCCACCCAAGACCAGCGCGAAATTGCCCAAGTGGGCACCATTTCGGCGAACAATGATGAAACCATCGGCAAAATCATTGCCGAAGCGATGAACAAAGTTGGGAAAGAAGGGGTCATCACCATTGAAGAAGCCAAAGGCATGGAAACAACACTCCAGGTTGTCGAAGGTATGCAGTTCGATCAAAGATATTTATATCTGCCATATTTATTCATAATACCAAAGAATGGTCGTCTCTTTTGGAAGATGCTTACATTCTGATCAATGAGAAAAAGATCAGCAACATGAAAGATCTGTTGCCCATCCTCGAACAAGTCGCCAAAATGGGCCGACCTTTACTGATAACCCGGAAGATGTGGACGGTGAAGCATTGGCCACCTTAGTGGTGAATAAATTGAGAGGCACTCTGCAGGTTGCGGTCGGCACCGGGTTTTCAGTAAAACGCGGCAGTGCTGGAAGACATTGCCGTTTTAGCCGGAGGTCAGGTCGTATCCGATTTAGGGATCAAATTGGAAAATTTAACGGTATCAGACCTCGGCAAGGCCAAACGGATCAACATCGACAAAGACAACACCACCGTCGTCGACGGTGCCGGTTCGCGCTCGACCATCGAGAGCCGAGTGAAGCAAATTCGCGCTCAAATCGAAGAAACCACCTCCGACTACGATCGTGAAAAACTGCAGGAACTTCTTGGCCAAACTGATCGGCGGGGTTGCGGTGATGAGCGTGGGCGCAGCCACGGAGACAGAAATGAAGGAAAAAAAAGCCCGGGTTGAAGATGCCCTCAACGCCACCCGTGCGGCTGTGGAGGAAGGGATCGTCCCCGGCGGAGGTGTGGCGCTGGTTCTGTCTGCCCGCGCTGGAGAAAATGAGAATCAAAGCCGATCAAAAGCTGGGTGTGAAAGTCATTATGCGCGCCATGGAGGAGCCACTTCGTCAGATTGCCAACAATGCCGGTTCTGAAGGTTCTATCGTCATTGATAAAGTAAAAAACGGCGAAGGCGCTTTTGGTTACAATGCCGAAACGGATACCTATGAGGATCTGATGAAAGCCGGAATAATGGATCCGACCGAAGTGGTTTCGGCTCGCATTGCAAAATGCAGCAAGTGTGGCTTCATTAATGCTGACCACCCAGGCCATCGTTGCAGAAAAACCTAATGAAAAAAAGGAGATCATCCGGGAGCACAAGGAATGGGAGGTGGCATGGGTGGAATGATGTAAAACTATGTTTTTCCTAAGTGTTATGGTGAACATGATGCAGACCGATTATGCACGTGAACCACTGCGGTACGTTGAGCAGTTTGTAATACGAACACTCTCTCAATGCCGCGGCCATTGAGTCCCGGTCCTCATGGCAATTCCAGTATACCCCTTCGAACTGGTGCTGAATAGACCAGTTAAGTTTAGAAGTAAATCAAGGAGTGAAAACTATGGATTCCAATATTTTTTGCTCCCAATGTATACAATGAAATCGATTTGTTATCTTGACAGTAGAAAAAGCTGCGTATGTTAGAGCCGAGTATAACTTTAAGAAGGCCAAAGCAAAGGGAGAATAGATGGACAGAAGAAGCATTAAAAAATTTAAAGGCAACGATGGGCGATTATTGGTGCAGATAATGCAGTCTGAGAATGGAGAATACGAATTATGGGAAAGAGAAAAACTGAATAATGTGCTGGGTGGCAATTTGATCAAACGTAGAGGTAAACCTTCGAATTTAGCTGCTGCCCGGGCGACAGGCGATAGGATCGTTTATCGTTATAATCAGGATCAACCGTTAGGATAGATTGAAAATACCTCAAGCCGTCCTCATGTTTCGCCCACGGTTTTGGGGGGTGTATAGTTGACGGTGTATCGCATGCCTTTTATTTAGGTATTGCGTACGCAGCAGTCGCCCATGGGAAATCAACTATTTTGAGCTTCTTTAAATGGCAGGCTAGTGCGCCTGATGAAAGGATTCGAAAATGGAAATGAAAAAAGTGATGGCAGGATGGAGCAATATATGCCCTGGCTGCAACATTGGGCGCAAATATCCAGATTCCTTTATCGGCAAGAAAGTGAGAAACCACTGGAAAAAAGGTTGCTTTACACATAACGCCTATGTTGAGGTGTACGGCAGTGACGAGCCTTCACCGAGCAAAAGCAAGAAAACCTCCGACGATAAATGAATTTGTAGTTAGCCGTGAAGAAAGGGGCTGCTATGCAGCTGTGAAATCATCCGACGTATCCCAAGGAAACTTGATTTTGTAATATGGTCTTAATTTGATGTTTACAGAGATGCACTAAGCGTTGCTACTCGAAATGCCGCGGCCTAGTTTAAATATTGAAAGTGGCCTATGCGTTAACGACCGCCATAAGGAGCCCGATAGGTGCAAAGCTGATGGCGGGAGCATTAAGGCCGGCGATGCTTGGACAACCGCGGCATCACACATTGCGTTATCGGACGGACCTGTAAAAGCGGCGCTTCCGGCTTGTCGGTTTGTCGAAGAAGTTCGGTTCCAAATTTTTCCAGCTAATGCTTTATAGGGAAGGTAGGTTATGGCATCAAATTTCGGAATAACCGTCGATAAAAACAGCAACGGCCATGGCTTGAAGTTGTCAGGCGACTTCGACGGCACATCGGCATATGAACTGATCTATGCCATAAAAAAATTGCCTGGAGGCACTCTAAAGATCTACGTATGCACGAATGGCCTGAAAACCATAAACTCTTTTGGCCTGGATATTTTCCATAAGTTCATGAGGCCCCTTAATGGCCAATCAGCCCAAATTGTATTCACCGGCAATAGCGCCTCCCAGCTATCCTCTGGAAATTCCCGGCTGACTTTTTAAGCAACAGTTTCGATAAAAAGGAGATAGAAAGCATCATGCAGGCAAAGTTGATACCCAAGGATATTAACCAGCTACTGGCTGAATCCGGTAGGTGACCATCCTGAAAGATATTTCTGGGTATTCGATGCGGGAAAATTTTAAATTAGCGTACGCAAACCATCAAAAACCAAAAGATTGGACCTCGGCGATTAATCGAAGCTTCGGGGGTTTTCTACGTTTTTGATGGCATTGATCAGGTAATCGCAAAGACATCGAACTTCAAAAAAGTGTGGATATGATCTTGAGTAGGGGCGCAATTGGATAGATTGTGTCTTCGGATGATATCCAACGAAAATTAGTTACCTCGTTTAGGTGGTACTGACAGCCAAGGACACCATATCCGTTATAAATAAACGCGGGATATACGGCATCAAACACCGGCAAGTGGGGTGTGCCGGAAGGCGGCTTTATAGGCAGGTGCTATCGGAACTCATCCGCCCGGATGCCGTAGCGGCGCATGATCTGCTGCAGGGCCTGGCGCTCGAGGCCGCAGTGGCGGGCCGCCTGGGAGACGTTGCCCTTGCACTCGGCGAGCAGCCGGCCGATGTAGTCGCTGTTGAAGTGCTGGAGGTTGCGCTCCTTGGCCTCCTTGTAGCTCAGACGGCTCAAATCGGCGGGAAGACGTGGCAGACGGCCGGGCAGGTGCGCTGAGCCCGATCTCCTCGGGCAGGATGCTCTCGCCGGCAGCGAACAGGATCCCCCGGGTGATGACATTTTCGAGCTCGCGCACGTTCCCCCCCACTCCTGAACCATCAGCATGTCCATGAGCTCGGGCGAGATGCGCTTGAGCGGCTTGTCCATGGCGGCACAGTGCTTCTCCAGCAGATGGCCGGCGATCAGGGGGATGTCCTCGCGATGCTCGCGCAGGCTCGGCAGCCGGATGGGCAGCACGTTCAGCCGGTAGTAGAAGTCCTCCCGGAATTCGCCTTTCCTGATCTTTTCGGCGAGGTCCTGGTTGGTGGAGGCGATGATCCGCACATCCACGTTGATGGAACGCGTGTCCCCCAGGGGTTTGATTTCCTTCTCCTGCAGCACCCGCAGGAGCTTGGTCTGGATGGTCGGGCTGACGTCGCCGATTTCGTCCAGGAAAATGCTCCCCCCCTGGGCTTCCTGGAACAGCCCGATGCGGTTTTCGGTGGCGTGGGTGAAGGCGCCCTTGCGGTAGCCGAAAAGCTCGCTTTCCAGGATGTTCTCGGGCACCGTCGGGCAGTTGACGGCCACGAAGGGCCCCCGGCTGCGGGGGCTCAGGGCATGGATGGCGCGGGCGGTGAGGTCCTTGCCGGTGCCCGACTCGCCGGTGATCAGGACCGTCAGCTCGGCCTTGGCCGCCATCTGGATGGTCTCGTAGAGCCGCTGCATGACCGCGCTTTTGCCCACCAGGCTCTGAAGTGCGGTCAGAGGGGCGCAGGCCTGGTGCAGCCGCAGGTTCTCCTTCATCAGGGAACTGCGCTCGAGCGCCTTCTCCAGCCGCAGCACCAGGGCGTCGTGCTCGAAGGGTTTGGTGATGAAGTCGTAGGCGCCGCTTCTGATGGCGCCCACCGCGGTGTCGATCTCCCCGTAGGCGGTCATCATCACCACGGTCTGTTCCGGGTCCTTGCGCTTGACGATCTCGAGCAGCTCGAGGCCGTCCATGCCCGGCATCTTGATGTCGGCCACCACCAGGTCGAAGGAATCCTCGGTGAGGCGCTTCAGCGCGGCCTCGCCCGAGGCCGCGGTTTCCACCCGACAGTTGAGGTCGGGCTCGAGGCTGCGCTTGAGCAGGTCGAGCATGTCCTGCTCGTCGTCGACGATCAAAATGGTGCTCTTCATGAAACCTCGCTTGCGTTCTTCTCGGAGACGGGCAGTACGACGGTGAAGGTCGAACCCTCGCCCGGCTTGCTCTCGACCAGAATCTCCCCGCCGTGCTTCTTGACGATGCCGTAGCTCACCGAAAGCCCCAGCCCGGTGCCCTCACCGGTGGGTTTGGTGGTGAAAAACGGGTCGAAGAGCCGCTGCAGGTGCTTCTCCTCGATCCCGTAGCCGGTGTCCCGCACCTTGATCTCCACCTGTCTGGATTCCGGCAGGTAGGCGGTGGTCACCTTGATCTCGCCCCCATCGCCGACGGCATGCCGGGCGTTCATGAGCAGGTTGACCAGCACCTGCCGGATCTTCTTCTCGTCCATCATCAGCGCCGGGACCCGCCGGTCGTAGTCCTTCTTGAAGTCGATCCTGCCGGAGCCGGTGTGCTGGCCGATGAACCCGAGCACCTCGTCGATGGTCTTGTGGATGTCGCCTTCCTCTTTCTTGGGCTCCGAGCGCCGGGCGAAGTTGAGCAGGTCCTCGACAATGGCCTTGCAGTGCCGCACGTGCTTCTCGATGGTCCTCAGGTCGTGGTGGCGCTCGGAATCGGCCGCCTCGCCGCGCAGCATCAGCTGGGTGTAGCCGAGGATGACCCCGAGCGGGTTGTTGATTTCGTGGGCGATACCGGATGAGAGCTGGCCGATGGAGGCCAGCCGGTCGGCCTGGGCCATCTGCTCGCGGATGGTGTGGCGCTTTTCGATGTCGCGCACCAGGAAGTGGATCGAGCGGTCCTTCTCCGACGGAATCGCTGTCGAGGCTGGCGCTGACCAGCGCGCGCAGGGCCGAGCCGTCCAGGCGTCGCAGGACGATTTCGGCGTTGGCCACGAACCCGTCTTTCACGATGGTCGCCTTGAGCTGCTGCCAGTCGATCTCGCGCTCGAAAAACGCCTGGAAGCGCTCGCCCTTCGGGCCCTGACCCGGTTCGCCGAAACCGAGCATCCGGCCGCCGGCCGGGTTGATCTCCCGGATCCTGCCCTTGGCGTCGACCACCAGGATCATGTCGCGCGAGACCTCGAAGATCCGCCGGTACTGCCGCTCCGAGACGGCCAGCGCTTCGGTGCGCTGCGCGACGATTTGCTCAAGGTTCTGGTTGAGGTGCAGGAGCTCGGTGTGCGCGGCCTGCAAGGCGGACTTGTCGGCGCTGATCTGTTCGTAGATCTTCCAGACCCGCTCGAAGAAAAGGGTCATGGAGGCGACGAAGACGAAACTGAAGGTGTTGATCGCCCCGCTGAAGGGACGGATCGCGGTCCAGACCTCCTTGTGGTCGCTGAGCACTAAGGCCTGCTTGAGAATGTGGCCGGCCGAACGGGAGACGGCGAACCCGGCCAGCGCCACGCACACCCAAAAGAGGTAGGTCCAGATGACGTTGTGCGGCTCCCTTTGCCGCAACCGGCGCACCAGACCGAGGCACAGGAAGGAGAAGACGATCATCAGCACGGAGCCGCCGACGTCGATGACCAGTATGGGCGCGAAGGGGGCGTTCATGGCGGCCCCCCGGCCTTGTGATTGGCGGCCTCGGCCTCCTTGAGCAGCCGCCTGAGCCCGAAATACAGAAAGAGCAGGGCCGGAACGCACAGCAGGTGGTCGAGCTTGGCCGCGTAGTAGACCCACCCCAGGGCCTGGGGCAGATCGCCCACGTCGATGCGGACCGTCCAGGCGCTGACCCGCTGGACGTCCACCACGGCCAGGTCCTCGTCGAGCAGGTGGGCCGTGTAGGCGGTGAGGTTCCAGAAGATGAAAAAGAGCGCCGAGTACTGGATGTAGCGCCAGCCGGCCGCCCGCACCAGCCGACGCTGGCGCAGCCAGTAGATCAGGAGCCCCATGGACCCGATGAAAAACAGATGAGCGAACTGGTGGGCGTAGAGCCCCTCGGGCGCGCCGTGCTCCTGCACGGCCAGCACCGCCGCCGGGGCCAGCCAGCCGGCCGCGACCGACAGGGCGCTCAGGCGAAACAAGCGTGTCACAGAAGAGATTCCGCGCATGGACTGAACTTTTCCGGGCACTTATGGATGCCCCGTGCGTCGACCGCACGAAGAAGGCCGGACCGCCTTACAGCGCCTGGGGTCCGCCGAGACGGGCGGGAACCCGGGCTCAGGCGCCGCTGCCGACCTGCTTCCCGTCGAGCATGGCCTGGACCCCTTTGAAATAGGGCAGCCGCGGCCGCAGGTATTTGAAGACGATCCGGGCAAGTATGTACATGGGGAAAAATACGAAGGGGTAGCCCACGTGGTCCCCGAACAGGTAGTTCAGGGGAAACACCATCTCGAACTCAACGCCCTGGAAACGGGTCTGCATCCACGCCAGGGCGAGCGGCACCGGCCAGAGGATCCCGGCCGAATACCCCGCCATGGTGAAGAAGTACTTGCCCCAGGCCTCGTTGGCGGCCTTGTTGAGGGCCTTGTAGCTGACCTTGTCGCCTGCGGCGTGGGCCTGGACGCTCAGATCCTCCTTGTGGGAGACTTCGTCCTTGAGCGCCCGGATGTACTTGCGGTTCAAGCGGATGCCCGCGGAGATGGAGAGCTCCCCCAGCATCACCCCGAGCAGGCACAGGCAGAAGGTGCCGATCAGAAAACCGAGCATGGAATCGCCGGTCAGACGGTAGGGGGCGATCAGGACCGGGTCGATCAACGCCAGGATTTTGGAAAATGTCAGTTCCATCTCATTCACACCTCGGTGGGGTGCCGGCCCCGCGAGCAGCCGGGGCCGGCTTTTCACCGCATGATATTACCCGAGCAACCGGATATTGAAAAAGCCTCTCAGGGTGTAGTCGATGCCCACGTAGAGGGCCAGGACGATGAAGAACACCTTCAGGCCCTTCTCCGGGATGTACTTGCCGGTGCGCGGCCCGACCATGGAGCCGATGAAGATGCCGACCAGTTCGACCATGATCATCATCCAGTCGACGGTGACGCCCTTGACCATGAAGTTGAAGATCGAGAGCACCATGCTGATCAGAACCGCCAGGGCCGAGGTGCCGGCGGCGACGAACATCGGCAGGCCGACGACGCTGGTCAGGAAGGGGACGTAGAGGAACCCGCCGCCCACGCCGATGAAGGAGGAGATCGCGCTGATGAAGAAACCGCCGACGAAGGCCCAGATCGGGCTGAAGCCGAAGGTCTGCCCGAAGAAGGAGATCTCGGTGCGCGCCAGGTTGAACTTGGTGGTGGTGACGCCCTGCTGGATGGTGTCGCCCTTGGCCTTGACGCTGGCTTCGAAGGCCTTGGCGGCTTCCTTGGCCTTCTTCTGGCTGGCCTGGCCCCTGCTGCTCATGCCGTAGAACATGAAACCGCCGATGATGAGCACGATCAGGCCGAAGTAGCCCTGGTACTCGGAGAACTTGATCTTGCCCATGGTGGTGTAGACCACCAGGAAAGCCGCCAGCAGGGAGCCCGCGCCCAGGGAGATGCCGAGGGGGATGACGAGGCGCTTCTGCTTGGCGTAGTTGATGCTCGAAACCAGGGCCGAGAGCCCCACCAGCCACTGGTTGGAGACCCGGATGCTGTCGGTGAGGACCTTGTTGAGGGCCGGTGCCGAGTCCTTGAAGGTCTTGGCGTAGGCGCCCAGGCCGAACACCGTGATGTGCCCGACGCCGGCCATGATCCCGCCGAAGGCGCCGACGGTCGAAAACACCCAGCCGACCCAGACGGCCCAGAAGAAGGCCAAGATCGGGTTGACCTTGACACCACCGGGGATCCCCAGGTAGCCGGGCTCGGCCTTGGGGTCGATCTGCCCCGGACCGGTGCCTGCGGCGCCTTTTTGATGGCGTCCTCGAGCGGGCCGGCGCCGGCCAGGTCCGGCATCACCATCGGCATCAGCACCGCCACGGCGACCAGCGCCGCGCACATGAAGAAAATCTTGTTTCGCATAATTACCCTCCTGAAAAATAATGGAAAAATTTTCGCCGGACATCCCAGGCCTCGGCGTGCAGCAAGGGTCAGTATTAGCAAGCGTTGTGCCATCATCGGAATCACGGGACGAAGCCGGCGAACCTGGCCTGATTAGATAATATTTAGATCAAATTCGATCAGATGTATCTTTTTGCGCATCCAACTGCCGTCGGCCCTGACCGTGCCCGCAAAATTGAAATGAGGTGCCTTGTGCAAATTTTTTTTGCATCTGCCGCCGGGCACCTTTCAAGGGGCGGGGGTTGAATCCGACTGCAGCATGCTGCCGGCAAGCTTCGACCGAAAGGATTACGGTCATGCCTGCATACCTCGCCGAGCCCGCCGCAGGCGGCGGGGACTGAGTCCGCAGGCCCGGTTCACACGGAGCTCCGGCCATGGGGCGGGGACTGCGATTCCGATTCCCGAGGGATGACGCGTCGCACCCGATAAAGCAGATCGGGCTCGATTCTCGAGCGGCAATCATTGCAATATTTTTAATTCGATGCAATAATTTTATTTCGCAAAATTGTCTGGACGCCACGCCGTGGTCCATGGAACAGGATCCGGCGAGCAGATTCAATTACACAACTAAACTGAAAAAACATTATATATAATTTTTCAAAAAAATGGTGATCTGATTCCTGCCGCAAGCCTGCCTGGTATGCTTATTGCTGGGTCAAAGGGGTCTCAGATGCCCCGCGAGCCGTATCCGCCCTACCCTGCCGAATGGCGGCCGGGGCGAACACCGGCCGCGCGCAAAGATTAAAGTGGAGGAATTAAACCCAATGGAAAAATCGGTTCACAGTCTATGCTTCATGTGCTCGGTGCGCTGCCCGATCAAGGTCACCGTCAAGGACGGTCAGGTGACGTTTATCGAGGGCAACCCCAAAGTGGCCGGCATCGATGGCAGTCTCTGCCCGCGCGGCTCGGCCGGCATCTCGCTGCTCTACGACTCGCAGCGATTGCAGTCCCCCATGATCCGCACCGGTGAGCGCGGCTCCGGCCAGTTCCGCAAGGCCACCTGGGACGAGGCCTATGATTATATCGCCGACAAGCTCAAGCCCATCATCAAGAAGCACGGCGGGCACAGTGTCGCCCTGACCGAGCGCACCAACCTCGCCACCCACGTGAGCAAGACGTTTCTCAAAGCGATCGGATCGCCCAACCACTTCACCCACGACGCGCTCTGCAAGGGCTCGGTCAACACGGCCTGCCGGTCGCTGTTCGCCTATACCGACGCCCAGATGGGGATCGACTACAAGAACACGAAGCACATCGTGCTCTACGGCAGAAACCTCTTCGAAGCCATCGCGGTCAAGGAGGTCAACAGCATGATGGAGGCCGTGGCGGCCGGCGCCAAGGTGACCTACATCGACCCGCGGGTCTCGATCACCGCCACCAAGGCCCATCGCTACTGGATGGTGCGCCCCGGCACGGATCTGGCGCTCAACTACGCGCTGATCCATGTGATCCTGAAGGAGCGGCTTTTTGATGCCGAGTACGTGGACAAGTGGGTCGACGGACTGGTCGACCTGCAGGACTTCGTGCAGAATTACACGCCCGAGTGGGCCGAGAAGGAAACCGGCATCGCGGCCGCCGAGATCACGGCGCTCGCGCGCGAGATGAGCAAGGACAAACCCTCGGTCATTTTCCACTTCGGCTACCGCGGCGCCCACCACGCGAACGAGATCTACCTGCGCCGCTCGATCCTGATCCTGAACGCGCTCATGGGCAGCATCGAAGCCAAGGGTGGTGTCTTTTTCAAGAAGGGCCCGGGGGAAGTCGGCGCCAAGCCGGCCCGCAAGCTGACCGAGCAGAAGTTCCCGGCCATCAAGGTGCCGCGCTGCGACAAGGTCGGCACCAAGGACTTCCCGCTGCCGGACCCCGATCACGGGGTGCCGCAGATGCTGCCGCACGCCATTCTTAAGGAAGACCCCTACCCGGTCAAGGCGCTGTTTGTCTACCGCTTCGAGCCGCTGTGGTCGATCCCGGACACCAACCTCACCCGAAAGGCGCTCGACAAACTCGATCTCATCGTCACCTGCGACATCAACTTCAGCGACATCGCCATGTACTCGGACGTGATCCTGCCCGAGTCCGTCTACCTCGAGCGCAACGACTGCATCCAGCAGGCCAACGGCCAGAAGCCCCAGATGTTCGTGCGCCGCCAGGCCGTGCCCCCGCGCTACGACACCCGCGACTGGCCGGTGATCGCCAGGCAGATCGCCGAGCGCATCGGCATCGGCGAGTTCTTCCCCTACAAGGACACCGAGGAGCTCATCCGCTGGCAGCTCGAAGGCACGGGCTTCACCCTCGAGGACTTCGACAAGACGGGCTTCGTGGCCTACACCGACAAGCAGATCCTCTGGGACCGCAAGGAGGGCCTCAAGTTCAAGACCCCCACGAAGAAGATCGAACTGCGCAGCTCACTGCTCGAGAACGCGGGGTTCCCCTCGTTTCCGCCCTACGAACCCATGCCGGTCACCAGCGGGGACCAGTTCCGCCTGATCACGGGTCGCGCCGCCCTGCACACCCACGTCTCCACCCAGAACAACCCCTACCTGAACGAGCTGATGCCGGAAAACGTGCTCTGGGTCAACACGAAGCGCGCCGCGGCCCTGGGCATCAAGGACGGGGGCATGGTGACGATCGCCTCCAAGCAGGGCTCCGGCCAGATCAAGGCCTTCGTGACGGACTTCATCCAGTCGGATGCGGTCTTCATGCTGCACGGCTTCGGCCACCAGGCCAAGGCCGCCGCCCGCTCCTACAACAAGGGGGTCTCGGACGCCCTGCTCGAAGAAAACATCACCGACATGATCGGAGGCAGCCCCGCCCTGCACGACACCATCGTGACCGTCAAACCGGTGTAGACCTCGGAGGATAAGAATGAGCCAGTACTATTTGTTTCAGGACACCAAGAACTGCATCGGGTGCCACTCCTGTGAAATCGTCTGCAAGAGCAACAAGGCGCTGCCGGTGGGCCCCAAGCCCTGCCAGGTGATCCACGTGGCGCCTAAGATGGTCAACGGCGTGCCGCGGGCCTCCTACGTCTTCATGCCCTGCTTCCACTGCGAGAACCCCTGGTGCGTCGCCGCCTGCCCGACCGGGGCCATGCGCAAGCGACCCGAGGACGGGGTCGTCTATGTCGACGCCGGCCTGTGCGTGGGCTGCAAGACCTGCGTCACCGCCTGCCCCTGGGGCGCGCCCCAGTGGAACCCGGAGACGGGCAAGGTGGTCAAGTGCGACTACTGCAAGGACAGGCTGGATGCGGGCCTCAAACCCGCCTGCGTCACCATCTGCACCACCCACTGCCTGCACTTCGGCAAGGTGGAGGCCATGACCCAGCTGCGCCGCGAGCGCCACGCCAAGGTCATCGCCAGTTTGGAAAATCAAATCGTTTGAGAAGATAGTGTTAAGTGTTAAGTTTTAAGTGTTAAGAGATAGGGTTGCCTCGATCGGAAAAGACCCCATCCTTCGCTTAATCACTTAACACTTAAAACTTAAAACTGTTAATCTGAAATACGCTGAAACCTCAGCGCACCGCACCGCCCGACAAACTCCTTAAACAAGGTTCAACATGCCCGCGTCCTCCACCACCTGCCCGGTCAACCACGCGGTCTCCGGCTTGAGGGAAACCATCGAATCCGGAGCGCTCGGCAACCCCCGCAGTCGGCGGATTGCCGAGGAGATCCTCGACCTGCTGACGGACGTGGCCTGGGGGCGGGCCGGGGGGGACCACCTGGCGGCCATCGTCTCGCTGGCCGATGAGCTGGCGTACGATCAGGCCTCCCCGGCGGCCATCGCCGCGGCCGGCGCCGTCCGCAATGCGATCGACGAACACCGCGAGGTGTTTCAAAGCCACATCGACTCCCACAACTGCGCCACGGGGGCCTGCGTGCGCCTGGTGCCCGCGCCCTGCCAGATGAGCTGCCCGGCGGGAATCGACGTGCCGACCTACGTGAACCTGATCGGCCTGGGCCGCGACGCCGAGGCCATCGAAGTCATTCGCCGCGACAACCCCTTCCCCTGGGTGTGCGGGCTCGTGTGCACCCGGCCCTGCGAGTTCATGTGCGTGCGCGGCCGGGTCGACAAACCGATTTCGATCAAGTTCCTCAAGGCCTTCGCCGCCGAACGCGCGCTCTCCGACCGGCACTACCGCAACCCGCCCAAGGCCCCCGACAAGGGCCGGCGCGTGGCCGTGGTCGGCGCCGGCCCCGGGGGGATGACGGCGGCCTACTACCTCGCCCTGAACGGGTACGGGGTCACCGTGTTCGAGGCCCTGCCGGTGGCGGGCGGCATGATGATGATCGGCATCCCGCGCTACCGCCTGCCGCGGGAGGTTATCGACCGCGAGGCGGCCATGCTCGAGGACCTGGGGGTCGAGTTCCGCTACAACACCCGCTACGGGAAAGACGTGACGCTCGATTCGCTCAAGGCCGAGGGCTTCGAGGCCTTGTTCCTGGCGATCGGCGCCCACCAGGCCTTCAACCTCAACATCCCCGGTGAGCGCGATTTCCCGCAGGTGATCGAGGCCGTCGACCTGCTGCGGCGCGTGGCCCTGGGCGACCGGCACACGCCCGGAAAACGCGTGGTGGTGGTCGGCGGCGGCAATGTCGCCATCGACGCCGCCCGCACCTGCCTGCGGCTCGGCTCCGAGCAGGTGACCATCGCCTACCGCCGCACCCGGGCGGAGATGCCGGCCGACGTCGAGGAAGTCGAGCAGGCCGAGGACGAAGGCATCCTGCTGTCCTTTCTGACCATCCCGACCGCCATACGCGGCAAAGACGGCTGCCTCGCCGAATTGGCCTGCCTGCGCGCCAAGCTCGTCCAGAAGGAGGGCAGCGACCGCCTCTTCCCTGTGCCTCTGGAGGGCAGCGATTTCACGATCGAGACCGACGCGGTCGTCTCCGCCATCGGCCAGCGCATCGACCTCGAGTGCCTGCAGGACCTGAAGGGTCTTTCCTGGTCGCGGCGCCAGACCATTCAGGCCAACACCGTCACCATGGAGACCTCCCTACCCGGGGTCTTTGCCGGCGGCGACGCGGTGACCGGCCCGGCCACGGTGGTCGAAGCCATCGGCGCCGGCAAACGCGCCGCGGAGGCCATCGACCGCTACCTCTCCGGGATTCCCGCAGCCCAAGATGCCGCCGGTGCCGGTGCGCCGCGGCCGGGTGCAGTGGCTCGAGGTGCCCGCCAGCACCAAGATGACCCTGCAGGCGGCCGGAGATGCCGCTGCTCAACCTCGAGCGCCGCCGCACCACCTTCCAGCAGGTCGAGCTCGGCTACAGCGAAAACGCCGTACGCGAGGAGGCGCGGCGCTGCCTGCGCTGCGACATCTGCCTGCGCTGCGGCCGGTGCGTCGAGGTCTGCCGGGACATGATGGGCGTCGACGCGCTCGCGTTCGGGTTTCTCGATTTCGACAAGCCGCAGCCGACCGACCTGCGCCTCACCGCGGAGCGCTGCATCCTGTGCGGCGCCTGCGCCGAAAACTGCCCCAACGCGGCCCTGCGCATCGTCGACCGCGGCGGGGAGCGTCTTCTGTCCTACTGCGGCACCATCCTCAACCGCCAGAGGCTCGAGCACTGCGAGGCCTGCGGTGCGGTCCTCGGGCCGCCGCGGTATCTCGAGTTTTTGAGCAAGCGCACCCGCGACATCAGCCCGGTCCTCAGCAGCCGCAAGCTGTGCCACGCCTGCGCCCGGCGGCAGACCGCCGGTCGGCACTCGGAAAACACGCCCGTGTGAGCGTGTGACAAATCGCTTGCAAATCCGCCCCCGCGGGATAAGATGGGGTCGAATTCCGCGGACGTGAATCGCAACACCCGGGTGCGGGCGAAGCGCTCACACCCATCCGGCGGGCAATCGAGGGAGGAGAGCACGATGGCGTTTCACAGAGGACAGAAGGTCGAAATCTTCCGCAAGTCACAGGACGAGGGCTGGGGGGAGCACATGGATCAGTACGTGGGGCTGCACGGCCTCATCACGGACCCGGACACCACGAAAAACGACCCGGACGCCCTGATCGAAGTCAGCCTCGAAGGCAAGGGCACCCACCGTTTCCCCCAGGACTGCCTGCGGCCGCTTCAGCAATGAGCCGGACCGGGGTTGAGTTTTCGGATGGAACGAACGACCGGACACCCAGCCCATGATCACGATCAGTGTCAACGCCCAGGAGATCCAGGTCGCGGAGGGGCAGAACCTGCTCGTCTCGCTCCGGACGGCAGGCATCCCCATCCCGGCCCTGTGCTTCCACCCCGCGCTCAAGCACCCCACCGGCGCCTGCCGCCTGTGCACGGTGGAAATAAGCCTTCCGGACACGGCCGCCCACACCAAACGCGCCTGCCTGGTGAAGACCGTGCCGGGTCTGGCGGTTCAAACCGAAAGCGTCGCGGTCCAGGCGGCCCGTGAAAAGGCGCTGCGCGCCCTGCTCAAGCAAGCCCCCCAGTCCGGCCGGCTGATTCTGCTGGCCGAGGAATTCGGGATCAAGGTCGAGCCGGCGCCGGACGGGTGCATCCGCTGCTTCCTGTGCGAGCACGTCTGCCGCGAGGTCGTCGGCGCCGGCGCGCTCAAGATGGTCAAACGCGATGGGCGCCGCCTGATCGTGCCCCTCGAGGGCCGCTGCATCGGCTGCGGCACCTGCGCCAACGTCTGCCCGACCCAGGTCATCGCCGTCAAGGACACCGGGAACGTGCGCACCATCTCCATCCGCGACGAGGTGATCGGCACCCACCCCCTGGCCACCTGCGAGGGCTGCGGCCAGCGTTTCGCCACCCCCAAGTTCCTGGAGGCCGCCCACGATCGCGCCGTCGACCACCACCCGGACGTCAAAGACCCCCACCGCTGGTGCCCGGACTGCGCCAAGCGGCTCTCCCCGCGGGTTTCCGGGATCGCCACGCGCCGCTACTGAAGCGCCGGGCGCCGCGGACAGCAAAAAAAACACCTTATTTTATTTCCGCACGGCCCCCGCCCCGAACTGTTCACGTCTCCATGGCCGTGATCGTGTCGACGTACTTGAGCCATCTGGCCCCGTAGTACTCTTCCGCGACCACCCGCAGCGGGAACCCGTGCTTTTCCGGCAACGGCTCGCCGTTGACCTGCCAGGCCAGAAAGACCTTGCCCGAGCGGATGTCCTCGATGGGGAACTCCTCCGTCCGGCTGCGGTCCCCCTTCGGCCCGCTGAACGCCACCCGGGTGACCCCGGGTTTCAGCTTCGCCTCCGCCAGGAGGTCGGCGGCCGAAACCCCTTTCCAGCGCCCATGGTGGCGCGAAAAACCCGGGGCAGATCAAAAGGACGTTGCGTTCGATGCTCGACCGCCCCGTCAGATCCCCGTACTTCAACGCCAGCGGATGCTCGACGGCGCCGGCCACCTCCAGGCGCCACTGGTCGAGAGAAACCTCGTAGGTCGTCGCGCCCATGGTCTCGAACTCGCCGAGCGGGGTCGTCTCCAGGTTGCTCGCGTCCACCCCGGCCGGGTCCTTGGAGGCCAGGGACTCCATCGGGGTCCCTTTCGGCAGCACCAGCTTTTTGGCCTCGGCATACACGAGCTTCAAGCCCGCCCCCAGATGCCCCCAGAAGACGGATGCCCCCGCCCCCAGCATCACCAGCAGCCTCATCGCTTCACGGCGTGTCTTCATGGCCCACCTCCCTGTTCCGGATTCGAATAGCTTCACAGGAAAGATAAGACCGACATTTAAAGACGGCATGAAGCGCCGGTAAAGATTCGGTAAAGAATTCCGGCGAACACCCGAAAATCGTCGGGTGCCCCCCAAGTCGGTCACCCCACGGGTATGGTTCCGATTCTGCCGATGCCCGCTTGCTTTCCGTGCGAGCGGTATTCGGCCGCGGGCGTCAGGCGGGGAGCAAGGCCACAGCGGGCCGGACCTCATAACCGATTGGATGGCACGCGTATCGACAATCCATTATAATGAAAATCGTCCAATAAATGGTTGATTTTCAAACGATCTCCGGGATCGACTTCCCTTGAGTCGTCCCCGATCCTCCGACCTCGACGTCGTGATCAGCTTTTTCCCTTCGAGCTTCCAGCTTCCATCCCCGGTTTCCCTTCACTTCGATCCCCTGCGGCGTCACCAGCACGTCGAGCCCGGTGCGCTTCCAGGTGGCGCGCGCCTCCTCCACGGTGTTGACGAGCGGCTCCTGGCAGTTGAAGGAGGTGTTGAGCAGGAGGCCGCAGCCGGTTTTCTCCCGCCAGGCCTTGAGCAGCCCGACGATGAAGGGGTCGTCGCCGTCGGCCACGATCTGGGGTCGCGTGGTGCCGTCGACATGGGTGACGGCCGGGACCTCGGCGGCGTTGGTGGGGATGATGTAGGACATGTACTTGCTCGGCACCCCCCAGTCGCCCAGCACCATGGGCGCGTAGGGGCGATACCACTCGCGGTGCTTGACCTCGCGGTTCAGGCGCTCCTTGCCGTCGGGGAGGCGCGGGTCGAGCAGGATGCTGCGGTGGCCGAGCGCCCGCGGGCCGGACTCGGCCTTGCCGTAGCAGAGCCCCACGCTCTTCCCCTCCTCGAGAAACCGCAGGATGTCGGGGATCACCCGCTCGCTGAGGGCCCCGGCATCGGTCCCCAGGTAGGGCGTCAGCGCCCGCGGGGTGCGCGGGCGGCCGAGTACGTGGTGCCAGACGAACAGCGCCTGACCCAGGCTCAGGCCCCCGTCGTGGGGTTGGGCCGGGACCCAGGTATCCTCAAACAGGCCGCTTTGGTGCACGGCCGTGTTGGCGATGCAGTTCATCGAGCAGCCCCCCGTCATGACCATGCGGTCCACGTTCTTCCATGATTTCATGCGCGCCGCGGCCTCGAGGTAGAGTTCGACGGTGAGCTTCTCGAGCGAGGCGCAGACATCCTGGGCGAAGCGGTCCTCGGGGTCGAGCCGCAGATCGTCCCCGCGGCCGAACCGGCGGGTCTGAAATGGCGCAAAGGGAAAATAGAGCATCTGCTCCCGGAGGGCGGCGACCATCTCCTCCTGCGGCGTGCCGTAGCTGGCGAGCCCCATGAGCTTGCCCGCCCCCTCCAGACGCTGCATGCCGAAGTTGTACTCGCCGATCGAGGCCCAGACCGCCCCGATGTTGAGCTGCATGCGCTTGTTCTCGTACCCCCAGCCGTACTCGATCGCGTGGATGCGGTGGCCGCTGCCGTGGGCCAGGGCGCAGGCCCGCAAGTCCCCGCTGCCGTCGGCGGTCAACACCCCCGCTTCCTCGAAGGGCGAGGTGAACAGCGCACCGGCCACGTGCGCCAGGTGATGGTCCACGGCGTAGCCCTCGACCCAGCGGTCGAGGACCCGAATGCGGTGCCGGCTCATGCGCCCCTCGGGCGGCCCGCTCCAGCCGTCTTCCTTGTAGTCGGGCCGCTCGTCATAGCGCTCGCCCTCCAGGGTCCACTGGAAGTCCCTCCCGCCCAGCGTGGGACGGGTGTAGGGGTTGATGGCGACGACGTCGATGGTTTCGGGCGCCCAATCGTACTCCGTCAAAATGACATCCAGGTCCATCATGCCCTGGTCGTGCTTAACCCGGGTGAGACGCTCCTTTTCGAGGACCGCCACCGGCTCGCCGTCCTCGAGCAGGGTCAGGTTGGCGTCGTGGCCGAAATAAAGGGATAAAATCCGCATGCGCACTCCTGGTTGGGATCGTTTGTCCTGCTAAAAGCCGGCACTATAGGGAGGCGGTTTTACGGTGTCAACTCAAATCGCGGCCGTCGGTTTGACGCGATCCGCCCGCCGTGGTCGGCTGCGCTTCAAAACCGTCGCGCAGAGCAAGGCCCAGCCCGCCAGAAAGGCGATTCCCCCGAAGGGCGTGACCGCGCCGATCCCCGACCGGCCGGTCAGCCCGAGGAGGTACAGGCTGCCGGAAAAAATGTGCGTCGTCGCCACTTATTTTATCACGCCGGCTCTGGTGGCGGGCCTGGCGTCGATCTTCACGGATCGGGATAACGCCGCCGAATCGATCCGCAAACTGTCGGCGGCGGTCTTCATCGTTTCGAGCACCTTCCTGGGGTTCATCACGTTTGGCTATCTCGCGGAATTCGGGGACCAGTTCAACCATTTCGTTTTCGGTCTTTTTTATGACGACCTGAGCGCCATCCTGATCACCATCTGGAAGCACTACCACCCGGTGCCGAATGCGATCGGGATGGCGCTCGTGATCGGAGCGGGTCTTTGGCTGTTCTCGCGCATGGAGCGCCGCGGCCTGCCGATGGAGTCTTTCCTGCGCAAGCTGACCGCCTCCCGTGCCGGCAGAATCGTCTTCGCGCTCGGCGTTCTGATCCTGTTCGCGGTGGGGATCCGCGGGTCGATCGGACGACGCCCGGTTCAGTTGAAGGACGCCGGCATCACCCGCGATGACTTCCTCAACAAAACGATTCTCAATCCCCAGATGGCCCTGGTCTACGCGCTGCAGCAACACATCAGGCTGTCGCGATCCAAGGGGATCGAGTTCTACCTTCCCGACGGAAACATCGCGGCGGCGGCCCAATTCGTGACGGGAAAACCAGGGGGGGCGGATGACTTGGATGCCTATTTCGCCCGGACGGCGAAAGGACCGAAGGGCAAAGCCCCCCGGCACATTTTCCTGATCGTGGCGGAAAGCTACAGCACCTGGCCGCTGCGCGACAAATACGCGCCGCTCGGTCTGGCGGAAGGGCTCAAGCAGCTTGCCGGGCAGGCACTTCGTCGAGCATTTCCTGCCGGCCCCGACCGGGACCATGTCCTCATTGTCCGTCGTCATCACCGGAATTCCCGACCCGGGGGTGCACGCCAACTACCAGAAGACATCACGGACGCCCTACCCCTCGAGCCTTCCCGCCGTTTTCGCGCGCCTCGGGTACCGCACGCGCTTTTTCTACGGCGGATATCTGAGCTGGCAGAGAATCGGCGGCTTCTGCCGGGATCAGGGTTTCGAGGAGATCTACGGCGGGGGGGACATGGGCCAGTGGGCCACCTCCAACGAGTGGGGCGTCGACGACGAGTACTTGTTCGATTTCGTGTTGAAGACGGTGGACGATGGGGCCCCGAGCTTCAATCTCATTCTCACCACGAGCTTCCACCCGCCCTTCGACATCGACGTCCGCCAAAAGGGATACCGCCTGGACCGGATCCCGGAGCGCCTGAAGCCGGAATGCGTGGAGAATGTCGATCTCAACATGCTGGGCCACTTCTGGTACATGGACCGGTGCATCGCCGATTTCGCCAAAACGGCCGAAAACCGCCTGGCCGACCGCTCTGGTGGCGGTCACCGGCGACCATGCCGGCCGTTACCCGATTGCGCTGAAGCCAAGCCTCTACGAAAAATACGCCGTTCCCTTCGTGCTTTACGGCCGAAACGTCTTGGCGGGGGTCGGTCTGCCGGCCAACGCGGCGGGCAGCCACCTCGATATCGGCCGCACCCTGATCGAGCTGACCGCACCCGCCGGGTTTGCCTACCACGCCATGGGCAGCGATCTGCTCGACCCGAGCAGGGAATTCGTGGGGATTTCAAGAAACCTGGTCATCGGTGCGAACTACATCGCCGATATGAGCCGGGACGCAAAGCCGGTTCCGATCGACGGCGCCCGGCTGGCGGAGGATGTCCCATCCCCCGACGCCTGTAAAAATTGCACGCGCCACCAACGGGATCGCCTGGTGGAGGATCTCGAAAGGCAACCGACTGAAGAACGCGTAGAAGCAAGGATGGCTCAAAGGCCGCTTCTTCCATTGACAAGAACCACACGGAAAGGGTACTGCCGATGATCCACGTAATCGCCACGATTGAGACGAAGCCCGGTGCCCGCGAGGCGCTTTTGACCATTATGCGACAGAACGTCCCGCTGGTACTGGCCGAAAAGGGCTGCATCGCTTACGCGCCGACGGTGGATGTCGCCTCCGGGCTCCCGGTGCAGCCGGCCCTGAGGGAGAATGTCGTCACGATCGTCGAGGCCTGGGAAAGCCTGGAGCACCTGCGCAGCCACCTCAAAACCCCCCACATGCTGAGCTACCGTGACAAGGTGAAGGACCTGGTCACGGGCCTCAAGGTGCAGGTGCTGACGCCGGCCTGACCCCACGCAAGCGGTCGCGAAAAAGCCTGTCGCGCGGGCCCGGTCGAAGGACCGCGCGGCGGGGCGTGTCGGGTCAGGCCCGGGGTCCGGTCAGCTCAGGGGTTTGCCGTAGTCCAGATAGCCGGCCTGCACGACGGTGATCGTGATGACGTTCACCACGTTTTCCATGTCGGTGTTGCGCGGCAGGACGTTGAACGGCTTGCTCAACCCGATCAGCATGGGACCGGCGGCCGTGGCCCCTCCCAGTTGCTCCAGAAGCTTGTAGGCGATGTTCCCGGCGCCCAGGTCGGGAAAGACCAGCACGTTGGCGGAGCCCCCCAGGCGGTTGAACGGGAACATCGTGTGCAGCACGTCTTCCCGCAGGGCCGTGTCGGCATGCATCTCGCCGTCGACGGCCAGCTCCGGCTTGCGCCTGCAGGCGAGGCCGACCGCACGCGCGACCTTGTCGGACAGTGCTTGGCGGGCGTTGCCGAAATTGGAGAACGACAGCATGGCCACGCGCGGGTCCATGCCGAAAAAGTGCGCCATCTCCGCCGACAGGATCGCGATTTCGGCCAATGCTTCGGCGTTCGGGTCCACGTTGACGGTGCAATCGGCAAAGAGCAGCGTGCGGTTCTTGAACAGCATAAGGTAGAGCCCGGCGACCGTCGAAACGCCCTGCCGCAAGGGGATCACCTGCAGCACGGGGCGGATGGCGTTCGGGTAGTTCTGCGCGATCCCGTGCACCTGACCGTCGACCAGACCCTCCCGCACCATCATGGCGCCGAAGATGTAGGGGCTGCGCAGTTGAAACCGGGTCTCCGCCATGGTCCAGCCCTTGCGCTGGCGGATGGCGAACAGCTTGTCGGCGAATTCCTCGAAGAATGGGCTTTCGAGATGATTCATGATCTCGATGCCGTCGAGCGGAATTTGCAATTCGCCGGCCAGCGCCTGGATTTCCCCCGTGTCCCCCAACAGCAGCGGGTGGGCGATTCCCTCCTTGGCGGCAAAATGCGCCGCGCGCAGGATGACGGGGTGGTTGCCCTCGGGCAGCACGATGCGCTTGGGTTTCTGCTGGGCGCTGATGGCGAGCTTGCTCATGACCTCCCGTTCCGGGCCCAGAAGTTTTTCCAGCTGCTGGGCATAGCGGTTGCCCTCGGGCAACCCGCGGCGGGCGACCCCGCTGTCGATCGCCGCCTGGGCCACCGCGGGGACGACCTTCAGCAGCACCCGGGAGTCGAACGGCTTGGGGATGATGTACTCCGGACCGAAGCGGATGGGCCGGCCGCCGTAGGCCCGGATGACGGCATCGGGGACATCCTGCCGGGCCAACTCGGCGAGCGCGCGCACGGCCGCCATTTTCATGGCTTCGTTGATCTTGGTCGCGCGCACATCCAGGGCCCCGCGGAAAATGTAGGGGAACCCCAGCACATTGTTGACCTGGTTGGGGAAATCGGAGCGGCCGGTGGCCACGATGGCATCCGGCCGGGCGGTCTTGGCGTTGAAGTAGTCGATCTCCGGTTCCGGGTTGGCCAGGGCGAAGATGATGGGTTTGGCCGCCATGTGCGACAGCAGCTGCGGGGTAAACGCGCCCTTCACGGAAAGCCCCACCAGCACGTCGGCGCCTTCGACCGCCTCGGGCAGGGTGCGCAGTGGGGTGTCGACGGCAAAGGTCTCCTTGTAGGGGTTCATCCCCTCCGTGCGCCCCTTGAAGATCACGCCCTTCGAATCCAGCAAGAGGAGGTTCTCCGGCCTGACGCCCAACTGCACGTAAAGCTTGGCGCAGGCGATCGCGGCCGCACCCGCCCCGTTGACGACCACGCGCATGTCCGCCATGCGGCGGCCCGTCAGGTCCGCCGCGTTCAAAAGCCCGGCGGCCGAGATGATGGCCGTCCCGTGCTGGTCGTCGTGGAAGACCGGGATCGACATCTGCGCGGACAGCGTCTCTTCGATGTAAAAACAGTCCGGCGCCTTGATGTCCTCCAAATTGATGCCGCCGAAAGTGGGCTCGAGGGCTTTGACCGTGCGGATAAACTCGTCCGGGTCGGTGACGGCGAGCTCGATGTCGAACACGTCGATATTGGCAAAGCGCTTGAAGAGCACCCCCTTGCCTTCCATCACCGGTTTGCCGGCCAGGGGGCCGATGTTGCCCAGCCCCAGGACCGCGGTTCCATTGGTGATGACGGCGATCAGGTTCCCCCGCGAGGTGTATTCATAGGACAAATCCGGGTCTTTCCTGATCTCCAGGCAGGGCACGGCGACCCCGGGAGTGTAGGCGAGACTGAGATCGGCCTGGGTGAGGCAGGGTTTGAGGGGCACGACCTCGATTTTTCCCGGTCGCGGCTCACGGTGATATTTGAGGGCTTCCTTCTCGTAGAGCATGGCTTCAGGCGACCTGTTCGGCGGGGCGGGTGGAACGCGGCGGCCGACCCAGCCCCTTGAATGGGTGACCTGTCCAGAAAGCACCGGGCGTTCGGCAAATCGCCGCCGCGGCGGGCGCTTGATTCCAAGTACTTGATTTTTATCACGCGGGTGAGGGAATAGCCAGATGAATTGCGGACATGACGGCGGATCAGACCCGCACCCGCACCAACTGCCGCCACACGCACATCATGCTGCTGACAAGGCCGTATCGGGTGTGATAAGTATGAGCCGTACACTTCCGGGGTTTCATGGGAATGAGTAAAGTTAAAACACCGCTGATTCTCCTGGTCGCTGTTTTCACAATGTCCGTGCTGGTGTTCGAAGCCTATGCTCTCTGGTTTTGGCGGGTGAGCGGGGCCGCAAGCCTGCCCGGGGATTTCGGCAACTTCGAGCGGACGCGCGCCCGGCGCTGCTCCTGCCCGCCAATGTCGTTCTGCTATTCGACGCGCTGGCTGCAATGCGATTTCTAAAGGCCTCCCGGCGAGACGGGAAAAAAGCATAACCTGGAATGACTTCCGCACTGAGCCCCCGTGGGCGTGCCATCGTTTTACTGCTGCTGACGGCGGTGCTCTGGAGCTCCGCCGGCCTTTTCGTCAAGCTGCTGCACTGGCAGCCGCTTTCGATCTTCAGCGCCCGGGGCCTCATCGCGAGCGTGGTGTTCCTGATCTGGATGCGGCGGGTCCCTTTCCGTTTGACCCCCCCGCTCGCCGCCGGCGCCGCCGGCTACATGGGCGCCCAGTTCCTCTTCATTTTCTCCACCCGCCTGACCACCGCCGCGAACGCCATTTTCCTGCAGTACACGGCACCGATCTACGTCGTGCTTTTGGGAATCTGGTTTTTGCGCGAACGGCCCCGGCGGATCGATTGGCTGACGATGATCGCCATCTTTGCCGGAATGCTGCTCTTCTTCGGGCAGGAGCTGACCTTGGATGGGTATTACGGAAACATGGCCGCCGTACTGGGCGGGGTGGCCCTGGCGGTCATGATCGTCAGCGCCCGGGCATTGAAGGACGGCCATCCGGCCCAGATTTTCCTGATCGGAAGCTGCGTGAGCGGGTTGATCGGCCTTCCGTCGGTGCTCCAGGAGACCTGGACCCTGACGGATGCCGCGATCATCCTCTACCTCGGCCTGGTCCAGACCAGCCTGGCCGCGGCCCTCTATGCGATCGCCATCCGCCACGTCGCCGCGCTCGAGACGAACCTGATCCTGATGCTCGAGCCGGTCCTCAACCCGGTCTGGGTCTTCCTCGTCATCGGCGAAACCCCCGCCCCCCTCTCCCTGCTGGGGGGGGCCGTGGTGCTCGGCGCGATCGCGGTCCGGGCCGTTGCCGGGGCGCGGTCCCCCGCTATCGTACCCCTCGGCCGGCGTTCGTCGAGGCGGCCCCGGACGCCCTGACACACCCGACGCAGCCCGCTGAGACCAGGTAAAGGAAGCCCAGGTAGTAAAAGACCGGCCGGAAATCCCCCTCGAACCCGTCGAGGAGCAACCCCCCGACCCAGGGCCCCAGGACCCCGGAGAAAAAGCCGTAGGCCGTGAAGACGGCCCCGAAAATGGCGCCGAAGGACCCGATGCCGAAGCAGTCGATGATGAGCGGTGCCGAGACCGCGAACTGGGTGCCGAAGGCAAACCCGACCACCGCGGTGCTGAGGGTCCACACGGCAAACAGATCGGTGTTCGGCAGCACCCCGTAGGCCGCCGCCGCGACCAGGTAGGCGGCCGCCATGACGCGGCTGCGACCGAAGCGGTCGGAGAGCATACCGCTTGCCAACCGGCCGAGGCCCTGGGCGACACTGAACGCTGAGAGCAGCAGGACGGCTTCCTGGATGGGCAGCCCTCGCGCCGTCCCGTAGGCGGCGGAAAACACCACCATGGTGATCCCTCCCGCGCCCGCAAAGGCCCAGGAGAGCCACAGCAGCCAGAAAGCCCGGGTGCGCAAACTCTGGGATACGGAGAGCGATGGCGGCAGGGGAGCGGCCGACACCGGCCCGGATGGGGCAATAAGCAAAGGCGAGGGCAGACGGATGAAAGCCGAGGCCGCCAACCCCATAATGACCGTCGTCGTTCCCAGGAGCCCGAGCGCCGCCGCGTATCCCACCCGCAACATCAGGAACGTCGTCAACGGCGCCACGAGGGCGGCCGCCATCCCGAAGACCATGTTCACGATGCCCGACACCAGTCCGCGCCGACGGGGATACCAGAGCTGGGCCACGGTGAGGGCCGGGATATAGACAAGGGCCGAGGCCGCCCCGACGCAGTAGGCCCAGGCGTAAACGGCGCCGATCCCCTCCGAACGCGCCAGCAGCGCCGTGCTCAGGCCGGTGGCGACCGCCCCCAGCACCGTCAGGCGCCGCGGCCCGATCCACCCCTGGTAACGGCCGGCAAGGTACATGCATGAACCGGCCCCGGCCAGCAGGAAGAAGAGGCTGCGGCCGACCTCCATACGCCCCACCCCGAAGGCCTCCTGCCACCAGGGGCCGAGCACGCCGGGCAGCCCGAAAATAATCCCCCCCGGCCAGAAGGCCGCCACGGAACAGAAAAAAAGAGCGGCGCCCCCGCCGCGTGTAGATCCCATCGTTCGCCGTCACCCCTCTTTGCTTTCTTGTTCCTTAACATGCCGGGGGTGAAAAAAACAGCGGTCCCGATCGCCCATGAAGTTCAAGGGGAGCGGCCCAAGATTCATTATTTACAATTGTCAAACCCGGCTTTGTAAGATAGTTGATTTCATGCACGCTGACTGATACGGAAAACCGGTGTGCCAAACCGGGGTTGCGCATTGAGTCCCAAAAAAGAAATGACGACTTCCGATAGAGCTCATCGCAGCTTATGCTATACTCTTGCGGGAGCGGTTTCCAGCGGTGGTCATCGCGGCGGGAAGCCGCTCCCACCGGGGGATGCACCTCCTTACCCAAGGGTTTGTGCTTCACGCCGCAGCTCGTTTCTTGCGCGAACCTTAAAACGATGAGTGCTGAATGGAAATAACCTCGCGTTTCGTGGGCACGACGTTCAAGGAACTGGTGCGGGAGGTCGGCTGGCGACAGTCGATGAACTATGCGGCGGCGGTCGGCGACGACAACCCGCGCTACTTCGACGACGAGCGCGAAGGCGGCATCGCGGCCCCGCCCATGCTCGCCGTGGCGCTCACCTGGCCCGCGATCGCGCGCATCTGGGAGTTCATCGAGGCCGAGGATTTCCCCCTGGAGATCCTGCCCACGATGGTCCACTACAGCGAGCACCTCGAGTTCCACCGCCTGCTGCGGCCCGAGGAGAAGATCACCATCGGCGGCCGGATCGCCGCCATCGCCCCCCACCGCTCCGGGACCCTCGTCGCCATCCGCTTCGAGGCGCGCGACGCCGCCGGGGCCCCCGTGTTCACCGAGCACATCGGCGCCCTGATGCGCGGGGTGGGGTGCGCCGATGCCGGGGCCGGCCTTGACGCCCTGCCCGTGGTGCCGCCCTGCGACCCGCCGCCCGCCGCCCCGCTGTGGGAATCGGACATCAGGATCGACCGCCTGCGCCCCTTCCTCTACGACGGCTGCACCGAGATCGTCTTCCCGATCCACACTTCGCCGAAGTTCGCCCGCCAGGTCGGCCTGCCCGGGATCATCCTGCAGGGGACCGCCACCCTGGCGCTGGCGGTGCGCGAGCTCATCGACCGGGAGGCCGGGGGGGACCCCGGCCGTCTGAAAACGGTCGCCTGCCGGTTCGGCGGGATGGTGCCCCCCGGCAGCGAGATCCGGGTCCGGCTGCTTGCCGCCCAGCGCGCGGCGGAGGCGGCGGACCTGCACTTTGACGTCCTCAATCACGAAAGCAAACCGGCGATCGGCCACGGGTTCGCCAGACTGGAAGGGATGCGATCATGACCCACCCCGAATACCTCAGGCTGCCGCGGCTGCCCGACTACATCGCGCACTGGGCCGGTGTCCGGCCCCGGCACCCGGCCATGATCCAGCACGAGGACGGCAAGACCGTCGGTTACAAGCAGTTCAACCGGTTGATCGATCTCTTCGCCCTGCGGCTCCGCGACATGGGCATCGGCGCGGGCGACCGCGTGGCGAGCATGCTCGTCCTCGTCCCGGAGCACCTGATGCTCATGTACGCCTGCTTCAAGATCGGGGCCATCTTCGCCCCGCTCGATTTGCGCCTCAAGGACGATGAGGTGGTGCGCGACCTCGAGAAGATCAAGCCCAAGGCCTTTTTCTTCCTGGGCAAAACACCGGTGCGCGATTTCCGTGAGGTCGGCCGCGCGGTGCGGGAGCGATGCCCCTCCGTGGCGCACCTGGTCCAGTTCACGCCGAACCCGCAGCCGGGGGAGCTGCTCGAGGGCGCGACCGCCATCACCCAGATGATGGCCAAGGGCCGGGTCCTCTTCCTGATGCTCAGGAACATGGTGAGCGGCGGGCTGCGCAAGGCCTATGCCGCGGTGGGGCCCCGGACCCCCGCGCTGATCATCTACACCACCGGGACCACGGGCGACCCCAAGCCGGCGCTGCTCTGCCACGAGAACATCATCGTCCAGAACGAGGTCCTGGCCCGGGGCATGACCCAGGGCACCGACGGGCGGTTGAAGATTCTGATCAACCTGCCCCCGAGCCACGTGGGCTGCGTGACCGAGTGCTTCATGACCACCATGTTCCTGGGCGGGACCACGGTCCTGCTCAGGATCTTCGACGTGCGGCTGACCCTCGAGGCCGTCCAGAAGCATAAGGTGAACGCCCTCGGCCAGATCCCCACCCAGTTCCGCATGCTCTGGAACCACCCGGAGTACGCGACCTTCGACCTCGGCAGCCTCGAGTTCGTGGCCTACGCCGGGTCGTCGGTCGACCTGACCTTCCTCAAGAAGCTCGCCGCCATGGCCCCGGCCTACGGCACCGGGCTCGGCATGACCGAGAACGCGGGCTTTGCGACCTTCACCCGGCCCGGCACCCCGCCCGAGGAGATGGTCGGTCAGGTGGGGGCCCCCTTCCCCGACCTGGCCGCCGTGACGGTGCGCCGGCCGATGAACGACGACGGCACGGCCGGCGACGAGATGGCCGACGGCGAGACCGGGGAGATCTGCTACCACCCGCCGATCGTCTTCCTCGGCTACTACCACCTGCCCGCCGAAACCGCCCGGACCGTCTCCCGGGAAGGGATCCTCTACACGGGCGATCTCGGCTTCTACGAGGAGCGCGGCGGCGACCGGGTGCTGCGCCTGGCGGGCCGGCGCAAGTTCATCGTCAAGCAGAAGGGCTACAACGTCTTCCCCGACGAGGTCGAGGAGTTCATCGCGCGCCTGCCGGGGGTCGATGTGGCGGAAGTGGTGGGGGTGGCGCACGCGCTCTTCGACGAGGGCCTCTTCGCCTTTGTGCGCCCGCAGAAGGGGGCGGCGCTCTCGGCCGAGCAGGTTCACGCGCACTGCAAGGGCATCGCGGCCTACAAACGCCCCCAGCACGTGGAGGTGCTGGCCGCGGACGCCGAGCTGCCGGTCACCCGCAGCACGAAGATCGACAAACTGGCCTTGCGCCGCAAGGCCGAAGACATCGTCGCACGCCTGCGAAGCGAGGGAAAATGGGACGCCGATCAAAAGCCGTAAAAAAGACGGTAGCGGGAATTGGGCTGCTGGCCGTCGTTCTGGCCGCAGTGTTGGTGTTCAAGACGTTTACTTTCACCTCACGGCAGCAGGCCGTGGCGCCGGTGACCCCGATGGCGGTGGACGCCCAGGCGGCTGCCGCCCGGCTGTCGGCCGCCGTCCGCCTTCAGACCGTCTCCCATCCCGACCCCGCCCGCTTCGACCGGCAGGAGTTTCTCGCGTTCCACCGCTTCCTCGAGGAGGCCTTCCCGCGGGTGCACCAGCGGCTGAAACGCGAGACCGTCTCCGACCTGAGCCTGCTCTACACCTGGGAGGGGTCCGACCCGGGCCTGCCGCCGGCCCTGCTGCTCGCCCACATGGATGTCGTGCCCATCGCGCCCGGGACGGAGGGCGATTGGACCCACCCGCCCTTTGCGGGCCAACTCGCCGACGGGTTCATCTGGGGACGCGGCACGCTCGACGACAAGGGCAGCCTGATCGGGATCATGCAGGCGGTGGAGACCCTGCTCGAGCAGGGCTTCCACCCGCGGCGCACGACCTACCTCGCCTTCGGCCACGACGAGGAGGTGGGCGGCATCAACGGTGCCGCCCGCATCGCCGGCGAGTTGTCCCGGCGCGGGGTGAAGGCGCTCTACGCCCTGGATGAGTCCGGCATCGTCGCCAAAGGCATCATCCCCGGCGTGGCGCGGCCGGTCTGCCTGGTGGGGGTGGCTGAAAAAGGCTACATGACGCTTGAACTCGCGGTGCGCACGGAAGGCGGCCACTCCAGCATGCCGCCTTCCGAGACCGCGATCGGCATCCTCAGCCGGGCCGTGGGCAATCTCGAGCGCGACCCGTTTCCCACCCGCATGGACGGGCCGGGCATGATGATCTTCGACTGGGTCGGCCCGGAGATGAATTTCGGCATGAAACTGCTCTTCGCCAACCGCTGGCTGCTGGGCGGGCTGATCCGAGGCGAACTGCTGAAGACGCCCTCCATGGCCGCCGCGCTGCGCACCACCACCGCCCCCACCGTCTTCCAGGCCGGCAACAAGGAAAACGTCCTGCCCCAGGAGGCCAAGGCCCTGGTGAATTTCAGGCTCCTGCCGGGCGACACCGTCGACACCGTCACGGCCCACGTCCGGCAGGCCGTCGGCGACCCGCGCGTCGCGATCCGCAACCCGCGCCCGGAGACCGCCCTGGCCGCCACCCCCGTCACGAGCCCGGAGACCGAGGGCTTCAGGCTGCTCGAGCGCACCATCCGTCAAAGCTTTCCGGAAACGGTGGTGGCACCCTACCTGGTGCTGGGCGGTACCGACGCCCGGCACTACGCCGCGGTCAGCGCGAGCGTCCTGCGGTTTTTGCCGCTCGAGATGACCTCAGCGGACTTGAGCCGCCTGCACGGCACCAACGAGCGGGTCGCAGTCGAGGGCTTCGCCCGGGCGGTCGGCTTCTACATCCAGGTGATCAAAAACACGAATGAGTCGTGAGGGGAGTGATGCCTAACAGCCCCTACCGCCGCTGGTTTATCGGGCTTCTGATCGCGGTCATGGCGCCGGTCGCGGCCTGCGCGCCGTCGGCGCCCCCGGTTAAGGCCCCACCCGCCGCAAACCCGGACCTCAGCGCGCACAGCGCGGAGTTCATGCAGGAGGTCATCCGGGTCACCGACGGGGTTTGGGTCGCCGTCGGCTTCGGGCTGGCCAACTCGGTCCTGCTCGAGGGCGAGGATGGGGTCGTCATCGTCGACACCATGGAAAGCGCCGAAGCGGCGGCCCCCGTGAAACAGGCCTTCGCCGCCGTCAGCGCAAAACCGGTCAAGGCCATCATCTACACCCACTACCACAGCGACCACACCTTCGGCGCGGCCGTGATGGCGGGAAGCGACCGGCCCGCGATCTATGCCCACGCCGAAACCATGGATCAATTGGAGCGCATCGCCACCATCACGCGCGAGACGACCTACCGGCGCGCGATGCGCCAGTTCGGAACGCTGCTGCCCGCGGGGCAGTACGTCAATGCCGGCATCGGCCCGCGGCTGCGCTACGACGAGAAGAAGACCGCCGCGGTGCTCCCGCCCACCCACACCTTCGCCGGGGAGCGGCTCGAAGTCGAGATCGCGGGCTTGAGGATCGTCATGGTCCACGCGCCCGGCGAAACCCCGGACCAGATCTTCGTCTGGCTGCCGGAAAAGAGCGTGTTGCTGCCGGCGGACAACTTCTACAAGTCCTTCCCCAATCTGTACGCCATCCGCGGCACGGCCTACCGCGACGTCCTTTCGTGGGTGCAAAGCCTCGACCGCATGCGGGCGCTCGAGGCGGAATTCCTCGTGCCGCACCACACCCGCCCCGTCACCGGATCGGGACCGATCTACGAGACCCTGACCCACTACCGCGACGCCATCCAGTTCGTGCACGACCAAACCATCCGCGGGATGAACATGGGGCTGACGCCGGAGGAGATCGTCGCGCGGGTGACGCTGCCGGCCCACCTGGCCGAGCTGCCCTATCTCAAGGAGTATTACGGGACCGTCGCCTGGTCTGTGCGGGCCGTCTT
This sequence comes from uncultured delta proteobacterium, assembly GCA_963716785.1. Taxonomy (GTDB): domain Bacteria; phylum Desulfobacterota; class Desulfobacteria; order Desulfobacterales; family SpSt-501; genus SpSt-501. The sequence goes on from CAVQUW010000012.1 coordinate 33,882, forward strand.
CGACGGGTACCTCGGCTGGTTCGGCGGCAACGCCACCGACCTGTTCCCGCTGGCGGAAAAGGACAGGGCGGAGCGCATGGCAAGCCTGGCCGGCGGCGCGGAGGCGCTGCACGCGGCCGCCCGGCAGGCGCTCGCCGCCGGAGATGTTCAGTGGAGCCTTGAGCTTTCGGACCAACTGCTCCAACTCGACCCGGCCCGGGAAGGCGCCCGCAAGCTCAAGGCCGAGGCCCTGAGGGCGCTCGGAGCGCGCCAGACCGCGGCCACGGCCCGCAACTACTACCTGACCCAGGCCATGGAGGTCGAGGGGGCCCTCGCCATCCCGATGCTCAAGAACACGGACCCGGCGCTCGTCCACCGCATCCCCCTCAAGAGCATTTTCGCCGGCATGGCCGTCAGGCTCAACCCGGAAAAAAGCGCCCAAGTGAACACCGTCGCCGGTTTCGTTTTCCCGGACACCGGGGAGGCCTTCGGGGTTCACGTACGCCGCGGCGTCGCCGAGATCCAGCCGAGGTTCCCGGACAACGCCGACCTCACCGTGCGCGTGGATTCAAAGGTCTGGAAGGAGGTCGCGGCCGGGGTGCGCCACCCTGCCGTGGCGATCGTGAAGGACATGGAGATCGAGGGGGGACGTCTCGCCCTGATCCGGTTCCTGAGCCTGTTCACGCATGAATAAGTTACCCCCACACCCTCTGACCTGGATGGCGGTCGCAGCGCGGTTGTTCCTGCGCCCGCTCGGCATCCTCGCTGTTTTTCTGGTGGTGTTCCTGACCGCCCGGTTGGCCCTGCTCTGGCTGTACCCAGGCGATTTTGTTCTGCTCGACGCTAAAGAAATTCCGCGCATCTTTATGCAGGGCCTGCGCTTCGATCTGTCCATCATCCTGTGGGCCATCGGGTTGCCGCTGACCGCCACGTTGATGTTCGCCGGTCAGGGGAGATGGTCCCGAAGATGTTCATCGCTCTGGGCGTGGGTCTGTTTCCTCATTCTGGTGTTTTACGCCTTCATCATCACCGCGGACCTGGTGTATTTCAGCCACGTCCATCGCCATTTCGGCCCGGAAGTGGGCATCGCCGACGACAACCTGGCCGAAACGGCGGAATTCGTCCTGTCGCATCACTTCTGGGAGCTCTGCGCCTTCAGCGTCGTCACGGCCGGGCTCTTCCTGCTCTGGCGCCGGCTGCTGCAGCTGACGCCGCCGCCGGGAGCATCCCGCCTCCAGCGTATCGCCGCAGCGCTGCCGGCCGGTCTGCTCGTGCTGGCCGGCATCCACGGAGGGATCGGCGGGGAAAGAATCGACATCACGCAGGCCCATGTGGGGCTCTCGCCCAAGGGTGCCATCCTGGCCCTGAATGCCCCCTACACGGCCATCACCCACTTCCTGAAAACCGGTACCTACGATGTGGATTACTACCCATTTCCTGAGGCGCTCGAAACCGTCCGCGGCATGCTCCTTGACGAGGCGGAGGAAATACCGGACCCGGACTTGCCGCTGCTGCGCCGTCGCCGCGGCGGCGATGGACTGCGCTCGAACGTCGTCGTGATCCAGCTCGAAGGGTGGTCCGCGGAGTCCGTGGATGCCTTGCGCCGACCCCAGGGGCTTGCACCCCTGGAACTGACCCCGGAGTTCGACCTGCTCTGCCGGAAGGGGGTCGTCTTTACGCGTTTTTTCGCGAGCGGGCAGCGCACGCGCAACGCCCTGGGCGCCGTTCTAAGCGGCATCCCGGCGCTGCCCTCCCTGCCGTATATCGGCAAGGGGCTTGAACAGCTGGGAATTTCCTATCTGGGCCGTCTGGCCGCGGGCCAGGGATACGAGACCTTCTTTTTCCATCCCGAAAGCAGCCGAGACGAGCATCGGTACGCAGCCGCCTCCGCCACCGGTTTCAGCCACGTGATGTCCAGAGACGATGTCCCCCTGGAGGGCGACCGCTTCTGGGACACCGACCTGTACCGGGCGGCCAACGCACGCTTTGCCCAGGCGCGCGAGCCGTTTCTCGGCTACATCATGACCTTTACCCCCCACGCGCCCTATCGACGCCCACCGGGTCCCTGGGACCGGTTTCCGGCGGACAGCGAGACGCACGAGTACTGGAACGCGCTCGGGTTTGCGGACTGGGCCTTGGGGGAGTTTTTTAAAAGCGCCCGCAACAGCCCCTACTTCGAGCGCACCGTCTTCATCGTGCTGAGCGACCACGTCGAGCGCATCCGCGATAACCCGAAAGAGCCGCACCGTCTCTTTCACATTCCCTGTCTGATCATCGCCCCCGGGGTGACGCCCGGTGAATCGGACCGCGTCGGCAGCCAGACCGACATCATTCCGACCATTTGTGAGCTGGCCGGCTGGGATGCCGCCCACGCCAGTATGGGGCGCTCGCTGTTCGACCGCCCGGCCGACACCGCCGCGGGGGCCTTGTGCAAATTTTCTGACACCATGATCCGTGTCGAACCGACGGGGTGGGTTCAGCATGACTTAAAGCGGCGCATCGACGCAGGAAGGTTCACACCCGACGCCGACCTGGAGGCCATCGAGAAGCGCCTGCTGTCGCTGGTGCAGGTCTCCACCCGATTGGGGCTGGGGAATCGGCTGGCTCGACGGCACTGAACGGGGAGGCGGCCGTTATCGACCTTGGCCGCAAGGCATGCGGTATACCATGGAGTTGATGTTCATCCCGGCCCCCACGGAGGCGAACACCACGTGGTCGCCGGCCGCCAGCCGATGGCCGTCGAGCCTGCCCCTGAGAATCAGATCGAGCAGGGTCGGCAGGGTGGCGACTGAGCTGTTGCCGGCCCAGGCGATGATCATGGGCATGATGTCGGGGGGAATCTCCCGGACCTTGTGGATCTCGAAGAGTCTGCGGACGATGGCCGAATCCATCTTCTCGTTGGCCTGGTGGACCAGGATCTTGCGGATGTCTCCGAGGCCAAGCCCGCTCTTTTCGAGATTCTTTTTGACCACCAGGGGGACGTTTTTGACCGCGTATTTGTAGATCTCGTGCCCGTCCATCTTGATGAAAAGCCGGCTGTCGCTCTGCTGCGGGTCGTAGGATGCCCCCATCCGCAGCCGGTAGGCGTGGTCGAAGGTGTCCGAACGCGTCACGTGGGAGAGCACCCCGGCATCCTCTTCCGTGGCTTCGACCAGCGCCGCCCCCGCGCCATCGGCGTAAATCATGCTGTCGACGTCGTGGGGGTCCGCGATCCGTGCCAGCGTCTCCGCGCCGATCACCAACACCCGCTTGGCATCGCCGGACTTGATGAAGTAGTCGGCCATGATCACTCCCTGCAGCCACCCGGGGCAGCCGAAGGGCAGATCGAAGGCAACGGTGTAAGGGTTGCGGATCCGCAGCCGGTGTTTGACCCGGCTGGCGATGGTGGGCACCGTGTCAAGGCGCAGGCTGCCCGCGAGCACGTCGCCGAAGTTGTGGGCGACGATGATGTAGTCGAGGCTTTCCCGATCCAGACCCTCCAGGGCCGCCTCCGCCGCCAAAGAGGCCATGTCGCTCGTGCACAGCTCCCGAGGCAGATAGCGCCGCTCCTCGATGCCGGTGATCTCGAAAAGCTTCCGGATCACCTCGGAGTTGGGTTTTTGAACCCGCTGCCCGTCCGGGCCAAAGAAGGTGCGCTCTGAAAAATGGGCGTTGGGGATTTGCTCGGCCGGCAGGTAGCTGCCGGTGGCCGTGATGATTGCGTTTGCCATGTTCTATAGACCTTGTGACACCCCGCGACTCCTCGGAACGGGTTCGGTTGAAGCAAAGGATCGTCCCGGGTCCTGGGGTGACGGCTGTAGCAAAATTTGAAAAATTATCGAATATAGCTTTTTTTTAGAACCAACTCAACGATTTTTCATGATCGTTGGCGAAGCCCCCTTGAGCCAACTTATTAATGGTCTCAATATAATCAAGACGCTCTCCGAAAATCCCTCCTGACCTCCCTTTACCAAAGGGAGGGATCACCCCTCTTCGGCAAAGAGGGGCAGGGGAGATGTTACAGAACGGGTCCATTCAATTTCGAGACCATTAATCAAGAGATCTGCGCATCGCAAGGATTTCCGCCGTTTCAGATTTCGCCCGACGACCCCGTACCGGCGGAAGGACGCCCCTCCGCTCAGCGGCGCTCGGTTTTGATGCGCAGGGTGAGGGTCTCACGGAACTGCTCGCCGTCCTGCTGGACGGTCAGCTCCATCCCGTTCAGCCCTGTCGGCAGTACGACCAGAGCGCCCTGGGCCCCCGGCCCGGTCCCGCCCAGCCGGGCGCGGGCGTCGGCGGGGACGGCCGCGAGGAGGGTCAGGGGAAAAACGATCACCGCCTGGGTCGTTCCCGGGGCCACGGTCACGACGGGGTTTTTTTGAAGGCGGTTGAGATCGCCGGGGCTCATGCCCTCCCAACCGAACTGCCCCTGGCGCCGACCGTTCAACAGGTAATAAGTGTCGTCCCAATCGATGCTGAAGGGTCGTTCGGTCTTGTTGGTGATGACGAGGCGAAACGCGTTGAAGTGGGCGCGGCCGGCGGCCGGCTGGGGTTGAAGCAGGACTTCGAAACGGGCGGTATCCGCCCGCTGGGTAGGCGGGTCGGCCGTGGTCACCTTGACGGAGGCGCACCCGGCCAGCACCACCAGAACGCACAGCCATCCACCCCACACCCAGGTTCGCATCGTTCACCTCCGCTTCCGAATCGAATCAGGACCCATCCGGTATCATAGGGAATCCGGCGCCAATTTGCAAAGCATCTGGACAGCCTCCGGAAACCCGTGATAAAAGGAGCGAACTGCTGGACGCCCTCCCGCCGTTGCGACGGGTTTTCGCTCGCCCAGTCCGGTTTCCGATATGTCACCCAGATATTTCATCCCGGACCTGATTGTCACTCGACAAGTGACAGTCAACGGCCCGGCCCGGCGCCCCCGCGGAGATCGCCACGGCGACCGGATCGAATACTTTTTTCCGTTGAATCGATGAGTTGAACATAGTATTGGAGGGACTCTCCGGTCTCTTGCGAGGATTGGCACGCATCTTGACTGTCTCGACTCGCGTGCACTGAAGCATCACTTATAGACCAACGCGTCGCGGTCGGCAACAAGGAGGGACCATGATCGATCTGGGGTGGCTCGGCTACATCGACTTTTCCTGGAAATTCGCCCTGGCCGTGGGGAGCATCGTTCTCATCGACCTGGTGCTGGCCGGCGACAATGCCGTGGTCATCGCCATGGCGGTCAAAAACCTGAAGGGGAAACAGCGCCAGCTGGGCATCCTCCTCGGTTCCGGCGGCGCGGTGCTCGTCCGGGTGGCGTGCACCTTCCTGGTCGCACAGCTGCTGGCCATGAAATACGTCAAGCTGATCGGCGGCGCCGTCATCATCTGGATCGCCATCAAGCTGCTGACCGATGCGGCCGAAGACGAGCATGGGGGCAAGGAGGCTCAGACCATCTGGCAGGCGCTGTGGATCATCATCGTGGCCGACATGAGCATGGGTATCGACAACATGCTGGCCGTGGGGGCCGCGAGCCACGGCAACCTCTTCCTGCTGCTTTTCGGGCTGCTCCTCTCCATCCCCTTCGTGGTGTTCATGAGCACCCTGCTCGCCAAGCTCATGGACCGCTACCCGATCATCCTGTGGATCGGCGCGGCGCTGCTCGGCAAGGTCGGCGGCGAAATGATGGCCACCGACCCCTTTGTCGTCGATCTTTTCGGGCTGCCCCACTGGGCGGAGTATGCCTCGATGGCCTTCTTCGTGGTCTTTGTCTGCGGCCTGAGCAAGTGGATCGTCAACCGGCAGAAGGTGAATTCCGAAAACGAGCCCGCCCATGACGGCAAGGTGGCCGTGGCGGTCGGGGTCCGATCCGACGGTGGAAAATAGGTCCCGGACCCCGACGCTGCCGTCGGAAGCGGCACCGGGCACGAATTCGCACTACCGGCAGGAGCCTTCCCCCGGTTGGGGGGAAGGCTCTTCTGCTCTCAGCACCGGCGTCGCGTCACCCCCTCGAGCCGGCGGCCGGTGACGATCAGGCCGACCCAGAGTGCGAGGATGACCGCGCTCGAGGCCCAGTTCGCATCGAACGCCAGGATGAAGTAGTCGTAGAGACCGTGAAGCCCCATGCCGGCCGCCAGCGGACCGGCCTGCCAGAGAAAACGGCCGCGGGCCGTGCGGGCGACCAATAGCGCCCATGCGAGGCCGAACCCCCAGACCGCCGCGAAGAGGGCGTGGGTCAGCGGCGACACCGCCGCCCGGGCCAGTTGCTCCTGCCAGCCGATCGCCGGTGCATAAAGCAGGTTCTCGACCCCCGCAAACCCGATCGAGACCATGGCGGCGTAAACCATCCCGTCGATCGGCTCGTCGAATTCGCGCCGGCGCGCCATGACACAGCGGACCACCGCGAACTTGGCGCCCTCCTCCACCGCCCCGATCACCGCGATGCAATAGACCAAAAGGGCCGGGCCGCCGCCCGGCGGCATCTCCGGCACCCCGAAGGCCGGCAACAGCCGGAAGAGGACCAGCGCCGCGGCCGCCGCAACCCCGCCCAGAACCACGGACACACCGAGCAGCTTCGCCGGCTCGGGCTTTACGCGGTCCTTGAACCGGAAATACAGGCTCCACATGGCGACCCCGGCGGCGATCACTCCGACGGCGGCGAACAGGTGCATCACCCCGCTCCTCCCCTTCCCCCTTCCCTCTGACCTTGTGCCTGTGTCATCGTCGCCGGAGGGCGGAAACTGAAGTTAAAAAAGCCCATGGCGTCCGCCATGGGCTTTTTCGGGTAGGAAACATCTCAGGAATGCCGAGCGGATCAGCGCCTCCGGGTCTTCGGCGCAGGCTTGCGCTTGAGCACCCCGTTGACGGCCTTGACGATGTGCCGCGCCGTGAGCCCGTACTTGTCGATGACCTCGAGATAGGGGCCGGACTCGGCGAAGGTGTTGCCGACACCGACGCGCTTCATCGGGACGGGGTATTGTTCCACAAGCACTTCGGCCACGGCGCTGCCCAGGCCGCCGTAAATGATGTTGTTCTCGGCGGTGACGATGGCGCCGGTGTCGCGAGCCGCCTTGAGCACCATGCGCTCGTCGAGCGGTTTCAGTGTGTGGCAGTCGATGACGCGCACATCGACCCCTTTTTTGGCCAGCAACTCGGCGGCGATCAAGGCCTGGACCACCAGGTCGCGGTTGGCGAAGATCGCCGCATCCCGGCCCTCGCGCACCAGCACGGCCTTGCCGATATCAAAGGGAAACGTCTCGTCGTAGAGCACCGGCACCGGGTCGCGCGTGAAGCTGAGATACACCGGGCCCTCGTATGCCGCGGCGGCATGGACGGCCATGCGCGTGCTGGTCGGGTCGGCCGGTGCGATCACGGTGGAGCCGGCGATGGCCCGCAGGAGGGAGAGGTCCTCCTGGGCCTGGTGGGTCACGCCGTCCGGCCCGGGGGTGATCCCGCTGTGGCTTGCGGCGATCTTGACGTTCAGCCGCGGGTAGTGGATGGAATTTCGCACCATGTCGAGCGCGCGCATGCTGGCAAACACCGCGTAGGTATTGGTGAAGGGGATGAGCCCGGTGGTGGCCATGCCGGCGGCGGCGGCCATCATGTTCTGCTCGGCGATGCCGAAATTGAACGAGCGCTCGGGGTACTTGGCCGCAAACATCGTCGTCTTCATCGACTTGGAGACGTCCGCGTCGAGCGAGACGATGTTCGGGTTCTTCGCGCCCAGTTCGAGCAGCGCGTCCGCATAGGAGTAGCGCGTGGGCTCGGATTCGGCCTTGACGTAGAGTTCCTTCGAACCGAGCAGGGCCCGGATCTCGGGAATGACATAACGGTATTTGTCAGATTTCACAGGAACACCTCCTGATCTCTTCCAGCGCCTGGCAGGCCTCCGCGTGGCAGGGCGCCTTGCCGTGCCAGTCGGCCACGTTCTCCATGAAGGACACCCCCTTGCCTTTGACGGTCTCGGCGATGATCGCGGTCGGCCCGCCCTTGCGGGCCTTGGCGGACTCGAGGGCTTCGACGACCTGGCCCATGTCGTGGCCGTCGATGGCGTCGACATGCCAGTTGAAGGCGCGCCACTTGTCGGCCAGCGGCTCGACCGGCATTTCGTCGTCGACGCAGAAATCGTTCTGGAGGTGGTTGCGGTCGACGATGACGGTCAGGTTGTCCAGCTTCCACTTGGGGGCCGCCATGGCGGCCTCCCAGATCGAGCCCTCCTGGGACTCGCCGTCGCCGACGACCACCCAGACGTGATAGTCCTTTTTGCGCAGCTTGCCGGCGAGCGCCATGCCCAACCCGGCGGACATCCCCTGGCCGAGCGAGCCCACGGTCATGTCGATCCCCGGGCACTTGTGCATGTCCGGGTGCCCCTGCAGGATGCTGCCCATCCGGCGCAGCGTGGCGAGGTGCTTCTTCGGGAAATAGCCGCGTTCGGCCAGCGCCGCGTACCAGACCGGGCAGGCGTGGCCCTTGGAAAGGATGAAGCGGTCACGGTCGGGCCACTGCGGTTTTTTGGGGTTGATGCGCATCACCCGGAAGTAGAGCGCCGTGACGACGTCGGTGGCGGACAACGACCCGCCCGGGTGGCCGGCGCCGGCGGTGCAGATCATGTCGATGATGTCGCAGCGGATGACGCCCGCCTTGCGCTTGAGATCATCGATGGACATTGGGGTCTGAGTCATATGGGGGTTCTCCTTAGTGGGGTGCAAGGTACAGGGTGCAGGGTGCAAGGGAAAAACGTCGCATTTTTCGGTTACCCTGGACCTTGCACCTTGCACCTTGAACCCTGAACCGTTTATTATTTCATCCCGAAAATTTCCTTCTCGATGAATTTCCAGGTTTCCATGTAGTCGCCTTTGGCCATCAGGCGGGCGATCTTCCCGCCGTCGACCTCCTCGAGCCGCTGCCAGATCTTGTTGGTCATGCGGCTGTTGGCCTCGAACACCTCCCGGATGCCCCAGCGGGTGGGGGAGGTGTCGGAGGTGAGGTAGTCCTTGTATTTGTACTTCTTGAGATAGTAGAGGAATTCCACGTATTCCAGGAAGTGCTTCGTCCCGCAGAAGTAGTCCCAGTCCCACTTGCCGTCGTTGTCGTTGATGTGGATGTAGTACTTGTAGGGACTCTCGGCCAGCAGGGCCAGCGCCTCCGCCGGGTTCTCGTTGCCGTAGGCGGAGTGGCCGAAGTCGAGCGTCACCCCCATCTCCTTGATCCCGATGTCGTTCAGCAGGCAGAGCGTTTTGGCGGCGGTGTCCACGAAGCAGCGCCCGCGGGTTTCGCTCGGCTTGTACTCGATGAAGAGCGGGATCTTCGGCTGATGGCTGCCTGCCTCGCCGAAGGTCTCCACCAGGTGCTTCCAGGCGCGGGTGTAGTCGTGCTGGAAGGCGAACTCGTAGCCGTCCCCCAGCGGGCAGCAGGTCACCTTGTCCGCGCCCACGGCCGCGGCGAAGTCCTTGGCCTCCTTGATGAAGCGCACGGCCTTCTTGCGCACCTTCTTGTCGAGCGAGGTCAGCCCGCCGTTGCGGAACTCGGGCTCGGCCTTGACGTTGACGTTGACCGCCGCGACCTTGAGCTGGTGCTTTTTGAGCAGCGCCTTGGTCGCCGCCGGGTCGCTGACCTCGTAGGGGGTGACGATCTCCACCCCGTCGTAGCCTTCGATCTCGGTCATCAGCTTGAACTTCTGATCCAGGTCGAGGGGCTGGTTGTACTCGTGGAAACGGTCCTTGGTCTTTGACAAGAACCCGGTGATGATCCCCAGTTTCAACATAGATTCCTCCTGTCGGATGGTGTCACAGCAAACCTTCGATGAAGCTGCGGCCGCTTCCATACTCGTCGGCGACGTGTTCGGGGGCGCAGATGATCTCGATGTCCCAGCTGCCGCGGTAGCCGCAGGCCTTGAGCGCAGCAATGACCCGCGGCCAGTCGATCGAACCCGCGCCCGGCCGAAGCGAGAGGTTTTCGTTTCCATGGTTGTCGCACAGATGGGTGCCCAGAATACGCGGCCCCAGCTTGGCGGGGATCAGATTCAGGTTCTCCTTGGCGGCCCAGGCGTGCCCCGTGTCGAAGTTGAACCCCAGAGATTCCGCGCCCAGCCGCTCGCAGAGCCGCAGGAACCCATCGATGCCGCCGATGATGGCCGCCGGCATGAGCTCGAGCGCCAGGCGGCGGCCGGCCCCCTCGACCAGGCCCATCAGTCGCGCGACCTTCTCCAGGCAGTGGTCGAAGAGCCCCCGGAACTCTTCAGCCGCAAGGGGTGCCGCAGCCTTGAACGCCGGCAGCGGCACCGTGACCACGCGGCACTCTTCGAAGCGTTCGACGACATCGAGCACGGATTTCATCTGCTCGAGGGCGGCATCGGAGCGCAGGTGCTCCGGGTCGGCGAAGGCTTCCAGCATGAAATGCGCGACGAACTGGGTCGGCTGCAGCCCGAGTTCCGAGGAACGCTTGCGGACGAGCGCAGCACCTCTGCCCGCCCAATCCGCCAGGGTGTCGGCGTGAAACACTTCCAGCTGAAACCCCTGAAACCCCATTTGGGCGAGCTGCTCCAAACCGCCGGCCACGTCTTCGGGCGTGAAGCGGCTCCCGTAGCGGGAGATGAGATAGGCAGGTGACACTCCGATCATGGCGGAACAGACTCCTTTGCACCGGTCGCTCAGGCGGCCGGTTTCGTTTTCTTCCGGAACCGGCCGAAGAGATGGCCCATCAGCCGGTCCTTGGCCGCCTTGACCGCCGGGACCTGAACGAGCACCAGCCAGACGATGATCAAAATGAGACCGAGCGACACCGGGCGGGTGAACACCGGCCAGAAGCTCCCCTGCGAGACCATCAGGGCGCGCCGCAGGTTTTCGTCCGCCATGGGGCCCAGGATGACCCCGATGACGAGCGGCGCGATGGGGTAGCCCATCTCCGTCAGAAAATAGCTGATGATGCCGACCGGGATCATGAGGTAGAGGTTGGTGATGTCGAGCCCCAGGGAATAGGACCCGATGATGCAGAGCAGCCCCACGATGGGCATGAACAGCTCGGCGGGGATCCTGAGCACCTTGACCACCTGCTTGGCCAGGGTCATGCCGACGATCCACATGGCCATCGAGGCCAGCAGCAGGATGGCGGCGCACTCGATGATGAACTTGGGGTGCTCGAAGGTGATCATCGGCCCCGGGGTCACCCCGTGCAGCATCAGCGCCCCGAGCAGCATGGCCGCCGGCGGGCTGCCCGGGATGCCGAGGTTGAGCAGCGGGATGATCGCCCCGCCGACACAGGCGTTGTTGGCCACCTCGGTCGAGAGCACGGCCGTGATCTCCCCTTTGCCGAAATTCTCGGGGTTCTTGGAGGTGTTCTTGGCCGCACCGTAGGAGACCCAGGCGGCGATGTCCTCGCCGATGCCGGGGACGCAGCCCACCCCCACCCCGATCAGGGCGGAGCGGACGATCTTGGGGACATTGCGGACGACGGTGCCGAATTCCGGGAATGATCCGCTGCAGCTTCTGAAACTCGCCCACCTGGACGCGGTCCTTCAGCACCTGGATGATCTGGGGGATGCCGAAGGCGCCGATCAGGACCGGCACGACCTCGATCCCGCGCGTCGAGCTCCGGGAAGCCGAAGGTGAAGCGCGGGAAGAACTGCAGGCGGTCGCGGCCCACCATGGCCAGGAACAGCCCCAGAAACCCGGCGATCCAGCCCTTGATGACCAGGTCGGGGGTGGTCAGCGTGCCGCTGATCAGGATGCCGAAAAAGGCCAGGAGGAAAAACTCGAAGGAGGTGAACTGGAGCGCAAAGTGCAGGATGATCGGTGACACCGTCACCAGGAACAGCATGCTGATGATGGTGCCGATGGCCGAGGCCGTGGTGGCGAGCCCGATGGTGCGGCCGGCCTGCCCTTTCAGGGCCAGCTGGTAGCCGTCGAGCGCCGTGGCGGCCGAGGCCGCCGTGCCGGGGATGTTGATCAGGATGGACGAGTAGGACCCGCCGTAGGTGCCGCCGACATAGATGGAGAGCAGGCAGACCATGGCCGTCGCCGCGTCCATGCCGTAGGTGACGGCGGTGAGCAGGGCGACCCCCAGCGTCGAGGTCAGGCCGGGCAGCGCCCCGAACATGATCCCGAGCAGCACCGAACCGAAGAGGATCAGCAGATGCACCGGGTCGCCGGCGACCTCCATCAAGCTTTGGCCGTAGATCACGAGAGAATCGATAAATGACATGGGGATTACACCTCGCTCAAGAGATGCGGATCACAGAAACTCCAGGTACCAGAAGTAGTCCAGCACCGCCACCACCAGGCCTTCCTTGGGCAGGGGCACCATCAGGAAATATTTGAAGATCGGACCGATCACGAACGGCGTCGCCAGAGCGACGATCAGCCCGACCCGGAACTTCTTCTTCAAGTCGGCGCGGCGGCGAACCTGGGCCCGGACGTAGAGGAGGTAGACGACGATGAAGACCAGGACGGCTGCGTCCACGACATAGGACGGGGCGTCCTCGACGGGCCGGTGCAGCCCCAGGGCGCAGAGCCCCAGCACCACCGCCTCCCCCAGCAAATAGAAAATCAGGAATTTGCGCAACAGCGCATCGTCCAGGAAGTAGAACATCGTGACGAAGGCCGTCATGAACAAAACAGCGCAAAGAAAAAAATCGACCCGGGGCAGGTTGATGTAGACCAGCGTGACGAAAAGGGCGACGACGGCGTAAAACCGCAGGTGGCCTCGCTTTTGAGGAGCGCGACCATCTCCGCGCTCGCAAGCCAGCGCAGGTTGTCCTTGAAGGCGGCAAGACCGGTCGCCTTCAGCCCGATGCGGCAAAGGATGGCCCCGAGCAGCGTGATCACGCCGCCGATGGACAGCGGCATCAGCGCCGGCGACACGTACCAGACGTTCATGACACCGCCCCAGCTGTCCCGCATGGGCATCTGGACCGCCTGCCCGACCACCCAGAGCCCGAAGAGAAACACCAGCGCCCCGGAGAACACGTCCGCTTTTCGCAGTTTGTCTTTTTCCAGCATTTCGTCCCTGCCTCACGCAGAATGGAGTCGGGGCGGGCAGCCGTCGCCGCCCGCCCCCTTTCGGTCGGTTCGACTACTTGGCCGGCTTGGGGATCTTGAGCGTCGCCGGGTCGACCTTGGCCGCCTGGAGGTCCCACAGGGTCCAGGCGAAAAGGGATTCCAGATTGGCGAATTCCTTCTTGGCCTCGGCGCCGGTCTTGCCGGAGAGCAGGTAGTAGTTCTCCTTGCCCCATTTTTGCATGGCATCGGTCGCCATGGCCTTCTTGAAGGCATTCTCGATCACCGCCTTCACGTCTTTCGGGGTCTTGGAAGGCACCGCAAACCCGATGGCCTGGGAGATGGGCAGGTATTCCTTCAGCCCCGGGTAGTCGGTGAAGGCGGAGGGGATCTTGCCGACGTCGGCCACCTCAAAGTCTTTGGGGATCAGCATGGCGAGCGGCCGCAGCTTGCCGCCGCGGATCAACTGCTGCTGCTCGGCGAGCGAGGTCACCACCAGCGTCACCTCGCCGGTCATGGCCGCGTTCTGGGCCGGGGCGGAGCCCGTGTAGGGGATGAAGCTGAACTTGGCGCCCGAGCCCTTCTCGAGCGCGAGCAGGTTCAGGTGGTGGATGGAGCCGGAGGCGCTGGCGCCGGCCTTGATCGAGCCGGGGGCCTTTTTCGCGGCCTCGACGAGGTCCTTGAGGGTCTTGTAGGGCGTGTCCGGGGTCACGGAAATCAGGTCCGGAGAGCCGCCCACGATGAAATAATCCCACACGTCCATGCGCTCGTTCCAGCCGCCCTGGACCCCGGCCGTCACGCAGGACTCAGAGAGCCCGCACAAGGTGTAGCCGTCCGCCGGTTGGGAGTAGGCATGCGCCATGCCCACCGAGCCGCCCACACCGCCGGTCTTGTTGACCACGTTGATGTTCACGCCCAGGACCTTGGCCATCTCCGCGCTGATGATGCGGTTGCACACATCGGTCCCGCCGCCTGCCGACCAGACCACGACGTTGGTGAGGTCGCGTTTCGGAAACGCCTTTCCGGCGGCATAGACCGCCGTCACGGCCACCATCAGTACGAGACACACAGTCAGGATCTTTTTCATGATTCCCTCCTTGCTTTCGGTTTGAGTTGATGTCGCCATTGGCCTGTGGAAGGTGTTTCCCTGAGCACTCCCTCCTTTCGGTGCCGTTCCTTCAAGCCGTCAAAAATGGAGATGATACCACCGAACGATCCACACCCGGCATCCGCAGCCGGGTATCGTGCGCGCTTACATCCACCCGGAGGTGTTGAAATGGTCGGAGACATTGCGGCCCGGCGGCACCAGGGCATCGCAGAATTTCAGGTCCTCTTCGGTCAGGGCCAGGCCGGCGGCCGGCAGCAGGTCTTTCAGATGCCCGAGGGTGCGCGGCCCGATGATCACGCCGGTGATCCCCGGCTGGTGCAGCACCCAGGACACGGCGAGCTGGGGCAGGCTGCAGCCCAGGGCCGCGGCCCGTGCCGCCAGCTTCCCGGCCGCCTCGATCCCGGCCTGGGTAATGCGCTCGGCATAGATCGGCTTGATGGCGGCGCGGCTGCCCGGCGGGATTTTTTTGGCGTCGGTGTACCGGCCGGCCAGCATCCCCTGGGCCAGCGGCGACCAGGAGATGATGCCCATGTCGTAAGCCCGGCACATGGGGACCACCTCGTGCTCGGCCCGGCGGTCGAGCAGGTTGTAGGGGGGCTGCTCGCAGGTGAACTTGGGGTAGCCTTTGCGGTCCGCGATCCACAGGGCCTCCACCGTGCGCCAGGGCGGGTGGGTCGAGCAGGCGATGTGGCGCACCTTGCCCTGCCGCACCAGCAGGTCCAGGACGGAAAGGGTCTCCTCCTGGGGCACGTGGGTGTCGGTGCGGTGCAAAAAGTAGATGTCGATCCAGTCCGTTTTCAGCCGCCGCAGGCTGGCCTCGCAGGCGGCGAGGATGTGGTGCCGCGAGTTGCCGGCGTCGTTCGGCCCCTCGCCGGTGCGCATGAACACCTTGGAGGTCAGGATGACCTCACGCCGCCGTTTGTTCCGGGCCAGGGCCGCGCCGACGAACTCCTCGCTGCGGCCGCCGGCATAGACGTCGGCGCAATCCAGGATGTTGATGCCCGCATCCAGGGCGGTGTCGATCATCTTGATGGACTCGGTCTTGCCGGTCGGGCGGCCGAGGTTCATCGTGCCCAGCACCAGCTCGGAAATCATCAAGCCCGAGCGGCCGAGACGCCGGTATTTCATTGTGCCGCCTGCCCTGTCGGTCATGCCTCCCCCTTTTCAACGCTGCGTCTGAGAACGGTTGCGGAGTTGCTCAAGTGCCGACGCATAAGTTGCTCGGCCGAGTCGGCGTCCCGCCGACGGATGGCCTGAATGATGGCGCGGTGCTCGGCGATCGTCTCCTCCGGGGCACGCACCAGCCCCTCGGTCGACGATTCCCACTGGTAGCTGAAGCTGATGATGTTGTAGGTTTCCAGGATGCTCCGCAGGAACTCCTTGGCGCCGATATCGGTGATGAAATTGTGAAACCGGCGGTCCTCCCTGGCGTAGGCCTTGATGTCGCCGACCGCCGCAAGGCCCTCGAACTGGAGGAAAAAGCCCTTCAGCTGCTCGATTTCCCTGTCGGTGATGTTCTGCGCCGCACGCCGGGCGGACAGGCCCTCGAGCACCTCGCGCAGCTCGAAAATGGAGATCATCTCCCGCAGGCTGAAGAGCCGGACGAAAAAACCGCGCCGGGGGATGGACTGGACGAGCTTCTCGTGCTCGAGGAACTTGAGGGCGTTCACCAGGGGGGTCCGGCTGATGCCGAGGTCCTCGGCGAGCTTCTCCTGGGGGATCTTGTCGCCGGGCAGGAGCTGGCGCTCCATGATCATGAGCTTGATGATCTGGTAGGCTTTCTGGTCGAGGTTCTCGTGCTCGGCCCCGAGATTGACGACCCCCCGTCTACGGGAAGACAGTTTCGGAGAGGCCTCCCCGGCTGGAGGCGCGCTCCGGCGAGGACCTGGCCTACGCAAACTGAATTTTGAATTTTGCATGCAAAAGTAATTACCCGAAACGCCCAGCGCCTGTCAACAAGAAAAAATGTCCGCTGTAAAGTTGATGACGCGCAACGCCGAAATCGGATTTATTACGAGTTTGCCAAAGTTCGGAAAAATGAAGCCAGGAAGCCTCAGGCAGGTGAAAAAACGGCCCGAAAGGCCTCGATATGCGCCTCGGGGCTGGAACCTTTCCCGAGCGCATGCCGCTCGCAGGCCGCGTAGGCTGAAAGCAACCCGCTCGGATCGTGGTAAATGCGAAAAGCCCCAGGAGAAGGGCGAACGGCCCGGATCGCAACGGATTGCGCCAGGGACTCGAAGAGGGTCTGCAACGTCCGCGGGCGAGTGCCGCGCGCGAACCAGGCATGGGCCGCGCGCAGGGCGGCCCCCAGGGCGGCGCTTTCCTTGACTTCGAGGGTCCGCACCTCGGCCCCGAACACCTGGCCGATCACAGTGAGCAGCCCGCGGTTTTCGGATCCGCCGGCCGTGACCAGGATGGTCTGGGGGCGCGGGCCGGTCCAGCCCGAGTGCAAAAGCATCGACATGGCCTGGGCCTCGGCCACCGCCCGGACGTTGCCGCGGACATCGTCGGGGGCAAGCCCCCCGAACCGTTTCACCCCGGCCGCCGGGACCAGGGGGGTGATCTCCGGCTGGAAATAGGGCAGCATGAGGCGGCCCTCGTTCCCGGGCCGGGTTTCCAGCAGAATGTCGGAAAACGCATCCCAACTCAGGCCATAGGAGTCTCTCACCCGATCCCGGGCGAGGCTCCCGTTCTTGAAGCAGACCAGGAACATGGCCCCCCCGTCGGCCGCACCGAAGACATGACCCTCGGTGTGGTCGACATCCGGCGGACGGGGCAGGTAACCGAAATAGGTGTCGCTCGTCCCCAGGCTGACCGCATGGGTTTCCGGGACGCCGATCAGCCCCAGCCCCACCAGGCTGCAGGGGTTGTCTCCTGAGCCCACGACGATCGCGGTGTCCGGGCGAAAGCCGAAACGCACGGCCATGTAAGGAGAAACCGGGCCGATCAGCGCATCCCGCGTGACCAGCGGCGGCAGGCGCCGGCCGAGTCCGGGCGCGGAGGCCGCGAGCGCCGGCGGGCTCCAGGCCCCGGAACGGATGTCGGCCAGATTGGCCCCGTAGCCATCGCCCGCATCCACCGGCGCCATGCGCCCGGCGAGCAGCGAGGTGACGAAGGAGCTGACGAACGCGATGTGGGCCGTGTCCGCGTAGGCCTGAGGGTCCTCCTGCCGGAATTTCCGGATCTGGGGCCCGGCGAAGCGCTCGGTGGCCGCCGAGCCCGTGAGACGGGCGACCTCCAAATCACCGCCGAGGGCGGCGCTGATCTCCCCGCACTGCCGGCTCGTGCTCGCGTCCATCCAGATGGGGCATGTCCTGCGGGCGAAAATGCCGCTGAGGCCTTTGTGCAGCGCCGCGGACGGCTCCAAGCCTCCAATCCGGGCCTCGGCCCCGGCGTTCAGATAGACCGTGCCGTGCTGCTGGGCCGAGACGCCCACCGCCGCGACTCTCTTGGTCCACCCCTTCTCGTGCAGAATCCCGAGCAGATCGTCCAGGGCTTCCAGCCACATCAAGGGGTCCACGTGGGCCCGCAGGGGGTCCTGCTGCCGGCGGCACCCCCCCGCGCGTCCCGTAGCGGGGATAGTCGCGGTCGAAGTTGACCGAGACCTGCCGCACCTCCCCGGAGTCCGGCGCGACGACCACCGCCGTCAGGCTCTGGGTGCTCAGGTCCAACCCGAGGAAGCAATCGCTTTTCACCTTTGGCAACCCTCCAGGCGAATATGGGTTGTCAAAATGACGTTCCGGTTGCCGGACGTTATTTTGTGACCACCACTTAGGCCGCCATCCTTATTTTCGGAACATTAATATGACAAGCGGACAACGGTCAGCGGATGAACAAGTAGATAATCGGCAGCACGCCGACCAGGGCCAGCGTGGAAGTCAGCCAGCAGGCATTCGAAAGTTCCAGGTCCAGATCGTAGATCGAGGGCGGGATCAAGGCGGTGAATGCCACGGGCATGGCCGAAACGACCAGGACCACCTTGAGCGGCAGCCCCGAGTCCAGGCGGCCGAACCCCAGGAGATAACCGATTAAACACGCCACGGCCGGAAGTGCCAGGAACTTGATCGCGCATATCGCCAGACACTCCTTGATATAAATTCCGGCGCTTGAAAAGCGCATGGCCAGGCCGATGGAGGTCAGCAGAATGAAGGTGCCGGCCGGAACGAATATTGAGTTCACCGTTTGGAAAATCGCCGGCCGCTCCACCCCGGCCATGTTGAGCGTGCCGCCGAGCGCTATGGCCCCGAGGGCGGCGAGCACGAAGGGGTCGCGGAACACGTTCTTCAGCCGGGCGACCGGACCCTCGTGCCCCCCCTCGCCGGCCCTCGCGCTGTAATATTTGGTGATGGGGAAACCGATGGTGAAATAGACCACTTCTTCGAACAATTTGTAGAGGGCCACCAGTGCAAAGCCTTTTTCGCCCAGGAACACAAAGACCACCAGGGCGCCGATGGACCCGATGTTGGAAAACGAGCCGCAGGCAAAAAGCGACCCGGTCTGCTTGCGGCCGAGGCGCAGCACCCGGGCCGCCGCGACCGCCAGGACCCCGCCGAGAAGCAGAATAAACACTCCCAGGACCGGCAGGGCGGCGATCTTGATGCTGTCCACCTGGATGATCCAGACCGCCCCCAGGAAAGAGATGGTCATGAAGAAGAGCAGCCCGATTTTCTGGAGCAGGCGTCTCAAGTCCGCCAGCGGCAGGGGCAGCCGGATACGCCCGGACAAGAGCGAGTCGCTGCAGGCCGTAGCCGAGGCTCAGACCGGCAGCGATGACCGCCAACGTAAAAATCAGCTTGCCCATGGATGGGACTGATTAGCCGACGTCGAGGGCGTTGTAAAGCGGGAATCGAACGCAGGCCCCCCGCGGCAGGATGCCGTCTCCACACTACCTGTCAATTGAAGCATGACCGCTGGAGGAATTCCTGATCCACTCATATCTGCCTATTGACAAGATATCGCAAAACGCCTTAGTGATTCCATCTCAAGTGGTTCATATTGAACGCGTTCACGCGAAAGGACCGTATCATGATCACCCGACAGCAATTGCTGGAGGCCCGCCAGCGCGCGGCCGAGATGATCCGCAAGGCCGGAATCCACATCAACGACCCGGGAGGCCGACAGCGTGGAGGTGGCGGACTTCGGCCTCGGCCGTCTGGAAACCGAAGGGGTGCAGGTGTTGACCCTGGTGCAGACCGAGCGCATCAGCGTCAAGGTCCTGGTGCTCTTTCCCGACCAGACCGAGCCGGAGCACTGGCACCCGCCGGTCGGAAGCGACCCGGGCAAGGAGGAGACGGTGCGCGTCGTCGCGGGCACCGTGTATTTCTACGTCCCGGGCGAGAACACCTTCAAGGAGGGGTTTCTCGTCGCGGGCAAGGAGCACCGCTACAGCATGCGGCACGAAGTCGTGCTGCGGCCCGGCGACCAGATCACGCTCGCCCCCGGGGTCAGGCACTGGTTCCAGGCCCGCGCGGAAGGGGCCGTCATGTACAGCTTCTCCACCATCGCACGCGACGCCCAGGACCAGTTCACGGACCCGGACATCGTGCGGGTCACGAAAGTGGTGGACTGAAAAACAGCCGGAAAGATGGTCAGCCCGTCGGCCGGTCGCCCGTCAACCCGTTTACCAAAGGACCGACATCGCCATGAGCACCGACAAACCCCGCAAAATCATCATCGCCGTGGCGCCGGTCGGCCGCAGCGTCGACACCGCCGGCCATCAACCCGCTGACCCCGAAACAGGTGGCCGACGAGGTCATCCGCTGCGCCCGGGCCGGGGCCGGCATGGTGCACCTGCACGTGCGCGACGCCAAGGGGGTCCAGACCGAGGACGTCTCCGTCTATTCCAGGACTCTCGACCTGATCCGCAAATCCTCCGACATCATCGTGCAGGGGTCCACCGGCGGCCTGACCATCTCTCAGCCTCGAGGAGCGCTGCGTCGCCCTGAACGACCCGCGCACCGAGGTGGCCTCGCTCAACATGGGCTCGGTCAACTTCGGCGAGGACGTCTACATCAACCGCATCCCGGACATCCGCTACTGGGCCAAACGCATGCGCCGGACGAAAACCGTGCCGGAATTGGAAATCTTCGACTCCGGCATGCTGCCCGCGGCGCGGGCGCTGATCGCGGAAGGCGCCATCAAACCGCCCTATTCCATCTGCTTCTGCCTGGGCTTCCGCTGGACGCTGGCACCCGACCCCAAGAGCCTTTTCTTCATGACGGGCATGATGAAAGAGGCGGTGCCATGGGGGGTCATCCACGACGGCATGACCGACCTCTCGCTTCTGGCCGTCGCCATCGGCCTGGGGGCGTCGCTCGTGCGGGTGGGCTTCGAGGACAGCATCTGCTGGGCGCCCGGCCGGGCGGTGACCCGCAACGTCGCGCTCGTTGAAAAGCTGGCCGCGCTGGTCCGCCTTCTGGGCTGCGAGGTGGCAACCCCGGCCGAGGCGCGGAAAATCCTGGGGATCCGCCGATGAGCACGGCCATGGACTTCAGGGCCCACTTGTGCGATATTGAGGCGGTCACCCGTTTCCAAGCCTTTGGGGTCTGAAGTTTCACGCGGCATAAGGCAACCGGCCAAGGGGAGTGCCGGGAAAGGAGCGACATTCATGGAGATCACCGAATGGATCATCCAGATTTCGATCTTCGGGGTTCTGGCCGTCGCCGTCATCGGCACGGTCCAGAATTTGCTGCAGATTATAAGGAAACGCTGAACCGGGACGATCCCCCGCAACACATCGAAAAGCAAAAGGCCCCGGCATGCCGCTCCGCATGCCGGGGCCTTTTTTTTCGTGTAGCGGTGCCCCGGGAGGATGCATGCCCCGGGAACGCTCCGTTCAGGCGTCCCCGGTCGTCGCCGTGCTGACCACCCCGGCCTGTTTCTTGCGCCACTGGACAAACACGCACACCGCCAGCAGGGCCATGCCGACGGCATCCGTGGTCAGCCCCGGAAACACCATCATGAGCCCGCCGATGAAAAACGCCCCCCGTTCCAGCCAGCTCATGGGCGCATAGAAAAAACCGACCATGGAGGCCCCGATCGCCGTCATGCCGGTGCAGGAGGTGATCAGCGTCAGGATCAGGTTGTACCAGGTGGTGCCGACCCAGAGCATGGACGGGTTGTAGACGAAGATGTAGGGCGTCAGGAAGGCCCCGATCGCAAGCTTGGTGGAAGTGACCCCGGTCTTGAAGGGGTTCGCCTTGGCGATGCCCGCTCCGGCGTAGGCCGCCAGCGCCACCGGCGGCGTGATGTCGGCCACGATCCCGAAGTAGAAGACGAACATGTGCGCCGCCAGCGGGTGCACCCCCAGCATGACGAGGGCCGGGGCGGCGATCGTGGAGGTGATGATGTAGTTCGCCGTGGTGGGCGCCCCCATCCCGAGGATGATCGAGGTGATCATGGTGAAGATCAGGGTCAGCAGGAGGTTTCCCCCGGCCATGTCCACCAGACCGCTGCCCAGCTTGAGCCCCAGCCCCGTCAGCGTGATGGAGCCGATGATGATGCCGGCCGAGGCGCAGGCCAGGGCAACCCCGAGGGCGTTGCGGGCCCCGAGCTCGAACCCGTCGGCGATTTCCTTGGGGCTCATGCGGGTGGCCTTCTTCAAGGCCCCGGCGATGATGCAGGTCACCAGCCCCATCAGGGCCGCGTAGAGCGGGGTGAACCCGATCGACAGGAAGATGATGATGGCGAAGAGCGGGACGAAGAGGTGCCCGCGTTCCTTCATGACGTCGAGGAACCGGGGCAGCTCGTCCCGGCTCAGGCCCCGCAGGTTGCAGCGCTTGGCCTCGAAGTGCACCTCCATGAACACGCCGAAGAAGTAGAGGCAGGCCGGGATGGCCGCCGCCTTGGCGATATCGAGGTAGGGCACGTTGAGGAATTCCGCCATGATGAAGGCCGCGGCCCCCATGATCGGCGGCATGATCTGCCCGCCGGTGGAGGAGGAGGCCTCGACCGCCGCCGCGAACTCGGGTCGGTAGCCCAAGCGTTTCATCATCGGGATGGTCAGGCTGCCGGACTCGACCGTGTTGGCCACCGAGGAGCCGGAAACCGTGCCTTCCAGGGCGCTCGTCACGATCGCCATCTTGGCCGGGCCGCCCGAGGCCCACCCGGCGATGGCGTTGGAGATGTCGATGAAGAGCTGTCCCAGGCCCGTCTTCTCCCGGAAGGAGCCGAAGAGGATGAAGAGGTAGATGAAGGTCGCCGCCACCCCCAGGGGGATGCCCAGGATGCCCTCGGTGGTCAGGTACATGTGGGAAGAGATGCGCTCCAGCGAAAACCCGCGGTGCGCCATGAACCCCGGGAAATAGCTGCCGAAATAGGCGTAAAAGAGAAAGAACGTCGCCAGGCAGGCGATGGGCAGGCCCACCACGCGGCGGGCGGCCTCGACGGTCAGCAGGATGCCGAAGCCCGCGAAGATGTAATCCATTTGGGAATAGTCGCCGCCGGCCTCCATGATGCGGGTGTAGTTCATGGCCATGTAAAGCCCGACGTAGGTCGCAAAGGCCGCCAGCAGCCAGTGGTACCACTTGAGCGGGCCGGGGGTTCCCTTGCGCCGGGCCGGGAAGAGCAGGTAGGTCATGGCGAAGGCGAAGGCCAGATGGATCGAGCGCTGGAGCTGGGCCGGGAAAAGCCCGAAGGCGGCCGTGTAGACCTGGAAGATCGACCAGACGACGCCGATCAGGTAGACGATCGCGTGCGGGATGCCGATCAGCTTGCGGGCGCCGGCTTCGCGGTCGACCTTTTTGAGGATTGCCTCGAGCTCCTCCTTGGTGATGGCGTCGTCCACTTCCAGAATGGGGGCGGCGCCGCCGGCCTTGACCGCATCTTTTTCCTTCTCCGTCACCACGTGCACCTGCCTTTCATGACATCGAACAGATGGGTGTTTCGAACCTGGAAAGACAACGGGCTGCCGGGGGGGGCCAGCTTCGCGAGCGGGATATCCCGGCCCTTTAGGTTCAGCCGGTGATCGGCGACACGCCCGACGCGGACCGTGACCTCGGCCACCGGGCGGTTGACGGTGTACTCGAGCCACCCGTCTTCCAGGACCTTGAGGGTGCCATCCGCGGTCGAGGCATCCGGCATCCCGGCGCCGAAGTGGTCGAAACGGGATTTGCCGATGACCAGGCGGCCGCCGTCGGCCCTGAGGGTGTCGTAGACCGGCCGCCGGTTCACGGAGTGCGTAAAGGAGACCACGAACTCCTCACGGTCCGCCATGCGGGCGCAGAGCACGACGCTGCCGCGGTTCAGGTCGGTGATTTCGAGAACCTGGAAAAAGGGCCACCAGACCAGCCCCGCGGCCCCCACCGCCACCACGAGGAGACCGATCACACGCCGACGTTTCATATCGGAGCCGGAGCCACCCCGCTGGAACCACCGGGAGGAAACCGGGTCCCGGGGCCGCGGGTCCCGGAAACGCATCTTCATCGTTTCACTTGAACCCTCGACCCCCTGAACCCTTGTTCCTACCCGTCCTTCGAAAAAAAGGGCCGCCTATTTAATCGCGCCCTTTTCCTTGTAGTACTTCGCAGCGCCCGGATGGAAGGGGATCGAGACGCCCATGACGGCCGTTTTCATGTTCAGCAGGGCGCCCTTGGCGTGGGCCTGGGCCAACTCCGGCTGGTTGTCGAACAGGGCCTTGGTCAGGTCGTAGGCCACGGAGTCCTTCATCTTGGAGCTGGCGATCAGCACGGCGTTCACCGCCACGGTGGGAACGTCGGCAGCCACCCCCTTGTAGGTGTTGGCCGGTACGACCACCGCTGCCAGGAACGGGTACTTGGCGACCAGTTTTCCGCTCATGTCGGCCGGGATGGGGATCAGGCGGACCTCCTGGGTCGTGGACACATCCATGACGGCCGGGTTGGGCACCCCGCTGGTGGCGATGAAGGCGTCGATGTGCCGGTCCTTGAACTGCTCGGCGCTCTCGGAGAAGGAGAGGTAGCGCATGTCGAAGTCTTCCTTCTTCATGCCGTAGACGTCCATGAGCTGCCGGAAGTTGGCCTCGGTGCCGCTGCCCGGCGCGCCCACGCCGACCTTCTTGCCTTTCAGGTCGGCAAAAGTCTTGATCGGGCTGTCGGCCGCCACCACGAGCTGGATGACCTCAGGGTAGAGAACGGCGATCGCGCTCATCGCCTTGAGCGGCTCTTTGAAGGCCTCCTTGGCATTGAAAGCGAAATCCAGGGTGTCGGTCTGGACCAGGGCCAGCTCGACTTCGCCCTTGTTGATCAGCCGGATGTTCTCGGCCGAGGCGCCGCTCGTCTGGGCCGTGACGTTCATGTCCTTGATCTTGGAGTTCCAGATCTTGGCCATGGCCCCGCCGAAGGGGTAGTAGGTTCCGGCCGTGCCGCCGGTGGCCAGGATCAGCTGGGTGCCGGCCGCATGCGCGGAGACCACCGCGCCGATCACAAACACCATTACCGCACAGACCATGATCAGTTTTTTCATCGAGCCCCTCCTTGGTTTGTTTGTGTTCCCTCTTTTCCGGCAATCTTCCGAACGATCACCGCTCCTGTCAGCGAAATACTTTATTCCTACCGTACTGACACAGTGGTGTCAAGAACCACCCGCTGGGGCGGAGGTTGACATCGCCTCAGGCAGTGTTAGTTTGATCGACAATGGATTAAACGGGTTAGGGTCGATCGATGGGCTTCGTGCTGCTCGAGGGAGGCCGGGAATTCAGCGGCGCAATGCGTGCGGCGGACGAGTGCGCCTTGGTGCTGTGCGGAGGCGCCTCAGCGCCGGTCCGGATCGTGCCGGCCGCCGCGGCCCCCGACGCCAACCACTTGGCTGCCGGCCAAAATGGGGTGCGCTGGTTCAAGCGACTGGGGGCGACCGATGTGCGCGCACTCGGCATCATCGACCCCGCTTCGGCGCAGCGGCCCGATATGTCCGCCGAGCTTGAAACCGCCCGGCTGATTTTCCTTTTGGGCGGCTTCCCGGGCCACCTGGCGGGGACGTTCGCGGGCAGCCGGGCCTGGCATGCCGTGCTGAAAGCGCTCGGCGCCGGCGCCGTTCTCGCCGGCAGCAGCGCGGGGGCCATGGTCCTGTGCGCGCACTATTTCGACCCGGCCGCGGCAACGATCCGGCCGGGTTTGAACCTGATCCCGGGCGCATGCGTCCTGCCCCACCACGAACGCTTCGGCAAGGACTGGGCGACAACGGTCAGAAAAATACTGCCGTGGGCGCTTCTGATCGGCATCGACGAGCAGACCGGCATCCTGAACGACGGTCCCGACGGCAGGTGGTCGGTTCTCGGCAAGGGGGCGGTGACGGTCTACGCCCCCGACGGCCGGGCGGTTTACGCCGCCGGGCAAACGGTAACCCTGCCGCTTGCAGTAGATATAAATAAGGCTGAAGACCGAAGGCTGAAGGCTGTAGGGGAAGGGGTGAAGAAGTGAAGCGCGCCCCGGAACGAGTCCGAAACGGGAAAATCAGCCTCACCGACTAGGCTCGAAAAAACGCAGCTTCTTTTCTCCTTTAAACTTTAACCTTTAAACATTAAGCTCAACACCTTAAACTTACTCATCCACTCTTAATGACGCCTACACAACGAGCATCCTGATGACCGCCAAAGGAACAATCGTGCTGATGGGCTCCGGCGAGCTCACCGCCACCATGGTGGAGGTGTACAAGGAAATCCTCGCCGGCGCCGGGCCGGAGGCGCACGCGGCCTTCCTGGACACCCCGGCCGGTTTCCAGCTGAATGCCGACCAGATCTCCGCCCGGGCCGTAGCGTATTTCCGCACGAAAGTCGGCCGGCCGATGTCCGTGGCCTCGTTCAAGTCCCGGCAGACGGCCACGGCGTTCGAGTCCGAAAAAGCGTTCATGACGCTGAAGCAGGCCGACCTGGTGCTGGTCGGCCCGGGCAGCCCGACCTACGCCGTGCGGCAGTGGCGGGACACCCCGGTCACGGAGATCCTCGCCCAACGCATCGCGGCCGGGGCCTGTCTCGTCGCCGCGAGCGCCGCGGCCCTCACGGTCGGACGCTTCACCCTGCCCGTCTACGAAATCTACAAGGTCGGGGAGGAGCTGCGCTGGACGGAGGGGGTCAATCTTCTCGAGCGCTTCGGCCTCGACCTCGTGGTGGTCCCGCATTGGAACAACGCCGAGGGCGGGACCCACGACACGCGCTTCTGCTTCATGGGCGAGCCCCGTTTCCGCGCGCTCGAGTCCATGCTGCCGGAGGAGACGGCCATCCTCGGGCTGGACGAGCACACCGCCTGCATCATCGACCTCGGCCGCGGGGAGGTGAGCATCCGCGGGCTCGGCGGCGTCAGCCTGCGCCGCGCCGGTGTCGAGCTGCGTTTGGGGAAAAACGAGCGGGTTTCCCTGGATCTCCTCCGGGGCGAAGGGCCGACCGGGCGCCATCGACCGGCGGCCGCCGCCAACCCGCCACCGGCCGAAACCGCCGCGGGAGACACCTCCTTCTGGGACGACATCCACGCCCTGGAGCAGGATTTCAACGCCGGTCTCGACGCCCGGGACCCGGCGCGCCTGTCCACGGCGCTGCTCGAGCTGGACCGCGTCATCTGGGACGCCGCGCGCGACTTCGAAAGCGAGGAGTTCATCACCCAGGCCCGCGACACCTTGCGGGAGTGGATCGTTCTGCTGGCCACCCGCATGGCGGAAGCCCCCCGGGACACGGCCGACTGCCTGGCGCCCGTAGTGGACGAGATGCTCGCGCTGCGGCGCCGTTTCCGCAGCGGGAAGCAGTGGAGCGAGGCCGATGCCGTCCGCGACGGCCTGCAGCGGGCCGGGGTGGCGGTGGAGGACACGCCGGCGGGGTCGCGCTGGCGGGTTCTGGAACCGGATGCGGATCGGCCGCATGAGGGGCCTGGAAGGGAGGAACCGGCATGCTGAACCACCCGACCACGCGCATTCTAATCCGGACCGGGACGGGGCCCTCCCCGCTCGACCCCCTGGTGGGATACCTGCGCCGGATGCCCCATCTACACCTGGACCTGGGGCGAACGCCGGGGCCGGGAATTGAAAACGCCCGTGCGGCCCTCACCTGCGGGTCGTCCCTCTCGGTTGCGGAAGTCGCCGCGCTGACCGATTTCGTGCGGGCCGGCAACGGTTGGCTGCATGTCGCCGACGGGCCGCAGCCGGAGCCGCCGCCGGTGTTCGGTGTGGCGCCGGAACCGCTTCTGCCGCAAACCGAGCTGCGGGTCCTGTTCGAAGCGCGCGACCACCCGCTGGCGCGGCGTCTGCCGGATGCCCTCTACGCCGACGGCTGCCGCTGTGCGCTCGCGCCTCGCGGGTCGGAGACCCGGACTCTCCTTTACGCGGACTGGCACTATGACCACCGGCCGGTGCTTGACCGTCCGCCGAGAGGGCCGCGGCCGGGCCGCCTGCACCACGCTCACCGACCTGACCCACCCGGTCCTGCTGCAGATCCTCTACCGCCTGCTGCGCGATCTCGGCGGACACCCGCCGGCCCCGGGCGACATCGCGGTGGGGATCCTGGGGTACGCGCCCTCGGTCGGGAAGATCCACGGGGTCGGCGTGACGCAGACCCCGGGGCTGCGGCTGAAGGGGGTCTGCGATCTCGACCCCCGCCGCACGCAGCAGGCGCGGGACGACTTCCCCGGCATCACGGTCTACGAGTTCGGCGCGGGCCCTGGAGCAGGACCCTGATCTGGACCTGGTCCTGGTCGCCACCCCGCCCAACACGCATGCGGATCTGTGCCTGCCGCTCCTTGAGGCGGGCAAACACGTGGTCTGCGAGAAACCCCTGGCCTTGAGCCGCCGGGAGACCGACCGGTTGGCGGAAATGGCCGAGCGCGCCCAGCGCCACCTCGGCTGCCACCAGAACCGCCGCTTCGACCCCGATTATTTGGCCATCAGGGAAGCGGTCGAGGCGGGCCGCATCGGAGACCCGTTCTATCTGGAAACTTTCGTCGGCGGACACGGCCACCCCTGCGGCTACTGGCACTCCCACGCGCCCGTCTCGGGCGGCACGACCTATGACTGGGGCGCCCATTATATCGACTGGATCGTCAGCCTGATGCCCTACCGGGTCGAGGCGGTCGTCGGCACGCGGCACAAGCGCGTCTGGCACGATGTGACCAACGCCGACCAGGAACGCATCCAGATCCGCTTCGAAGACGGCCGCGAGGCCGAGTTTTTGCACTCGGACATCGCCGCGGCCCGCAAACCCAAGTGGTACCTGCTCGGCACGCGCGGCGCCATCACCGGCGCGTGGCGGGACCGGACGGCGCTGGCGGTGGACCCCCTGAGCTACTACGGCGAAACACCGGTCCCGGCCACCGAGATGCCCCCGGCGCTGACCTTGCACCGGCGGCAGCGCGAAGGCCGGATCGAGGCGCATCCCATGCTCCTGCCGCCCCGGGACTTTTTCGGATTCCACCGCAACCTGGCGGACCACCTCCTGACCGGCGAACCCCCGGCCGCCCCGCTTGCGGATTCGATCAGGGTGGTGGCCATTCTGGAGTCGGCCGCCCGCTCGATGGAACGGGGCGGCTCGGTGGAGGTGACGGATGGCTGAGCGCGTCCGCTGGGGGGTCCTGGGCAACGCTACGATCGCACGCAAATGCGTGATCCCCGCCATCGCCCGGTCGGCCAACGGCACGTTGCGGGCGCTGGGGACCCGCTCCCCCGGTACAGTCGGCGAACTCGCGGCAAGGTATTCGATCGAAAGGCTGGTCGAAGGCTATGCGGCCGTCCTGGCAGACCCCGAAGTGGACGCGGTCTACATCCCGCTGCCGAATCACCTCCACCGCCCCTGGACGCTGAAGGCCCTGTCGGCCGGCAAGCACGTGCTCTGCGAAAAGCCCCTGGCCCTGAACGCGCGGGAGGCGCGCGAGATGGCCGATCAGGCCGCCGCCTCCGGCCGGCTGCTGATGGAGGCCTTCATGTACCGGTTTCACCCCCGCAGCCGCGCAGTCAAGGCCCTGGCGGATTCGGGAGGCCTGGGGCGGCTCAAAAGCGTGCGGGCGGCCTTCTGCTACGCCATGGACCCGGCGACGCTCGCGCGCGGCGGGAATTTCCGGCTGAGTCCCGCCACCGGCGGCGGGGCGCTCCTCGACGTCGGCTGCTACGGGGTGAGCACGGCGCGCTGGATGCTCTCCGCCGAGCCGGTGGCGGCCCAGGCCCAAGCGGTGTACCGGCATGGCGTCGACGTCCACCTTGCGGGGACGCTCAGCTTCGGCGACGGCGCCCTGGCCGGCATCGAGGCCGGCTTCACCTCCGCGCTCCAGCAGACGTTCAGCGTCTCCGGGGCCGATGCGATCGTCGAGCTGCCGCACAACGCCTTCATCCCCTGGGAGAAGGAGGCCTGCTACACGCTGCGCCGCAGGGACCAGGAGGCCGGCGAGACCCGCCGGGTCCCCGGCGCCGACGAATACCGTCTGATGGTCGAACACTTCGCCGATGCGGCCCTGGGACGCGGCGGGCTCGAGTTCTCACCGCAGGAGAGCATTGCCAACATGCGGGTGCTGGATGCGCTGGCCGCGGCCGCGCGCACGGGTCGAACCGTCACGATCGATGCTGAAGAAGATGAGTGACATGTCCGCGATGCAGGACCGACCCGAAGCCGAAGGCGCGCTCAGCGTGTCGCGGGAGTCGTTCGACAGCCTGCAAACGATCCACGCCGACCCGGTGAGCCGCTTGAGTTGGCCATGCCCGTTCACCCTGCCGCGCTGGATGAAAGCATGGTGGAATTGCTTCGGGACCGGCGAACCCCACCTCATGGCGGTACGCCGGGGCGAGGAGGTGATGGGGGTGGCGCCGCTCATGCTCCGCGGCGACACGGCCCGGGTCGTCGGCGACCGGCAGGTGTGCGACCACCTGGACATCGTCACCGTGCCCGGCGCCGGCGGCGCGGTTTTGGAGGCCCTGAGCCGCCATCTTCTTCCGCAGGGCGTCAGGCAGATCGACCTGATGCGGGTCCGGCCGGATTCGACCGCCGCCGTCGAGCTGGTGCCCGCCGCCCGCCGGCGGGGGCTTGCGGTGGAGTTCGCACCGCAGGACACCGCCGTTGAGCTCACCCTGCCGGCGTCATGGGAGGAGTATCTGCGGGTGCTGACCGGAAAGCAGCGGCACGAGCTGCGACGCAAGCTGCGACGCCTTGAAGCCGGCGGCGCCTATCGACTGCGCCTGGCCGAAACCACCGCAGAGACGGATGACGCCGTCAAAACCTTTCTTGACCTATTCCGGCGGAACCGGCCGGACAAGGCCTTGTTCATGACGGCGCGGATGGAGAAGTACTTCACCGGGCTGGCGAGCGGGCTGGCGGCGGACCGATTGCTCAGGATGTTTTCACTCGAACTTGATGGAAAGACGGCCGCCGTCGCTTTCTGTTTTCAGCACGCGCAGCGGATGTATCTCTACAACAATGCCTATGACGAACGGTTCCGGTCGTTGAGCGCGGGCTTGCTCAGCAAGGCGCTCAGCATCCGCGAAAGCATCCGCGCCGGGCTGCGCGTGTACGACTTCCTGCGGGGAGACGAGCGCTACAAGCAGCACCTGGGGGGACGCCCCTTGCCCCTTTACCGCTGCCGGATCGGGCTCGCCCCAAACACGGTTTTCCAGGAACCCGAGAGAGAGGACCCTTAGCGTGCACCCCTTGAAGATTGCCATGATCAGCGTGCACTCGAGCCCGATGGGCAAGCTCGGCACCCGCGACACGGGCGGGATGAGCGTCTACATCCGCGAATTGGCGGCGGTTCTGGGCCGCCTCGGCCACCGCGTGGACATCTACACGCGCGCGGCGAACGGGAACCCGGCCGGCCGGCCGATCGCGCTTTCCGCGAACGTCCGTCTGGTGCCGCTCAGATTCGGAGCCGCGGCGGGAATGCCCAAGGCGGGCCTGCACCCCCACCTTGACCGGTTTTTCGATGCCCTCGAGGCGTTCCGGGCGGCGGAACGCGTCGATTACGATCTCATCCACAGCCACTACTGGCTCTCGGGCCTGGTCGGAAGTTCGGCGCGGGAAGCCTGGGGCATCCCCCACGTCGTCACCTTTCACACCCTGGGCGCCCTCAAGAAACTGGTGAATGGAACGGGGGAGGAAACCTCCGTGCGCATCGGCGCCGAACGCCGTCTGGCCGCCACCGCCGACCGGGTCCTGGTGACATCGGCCCGCGAGAGAGACAACCTGCTGCGCTACTACGAAACGGCGCCCGCGAAGGTGAGCCTCGGTCCCCTGCGGCGTGAACCTGAACCTGTTCCGCCCCATGGCCAAGGGCATCGCCCGGCGGCGCATCGGCGCCGACGCGGCACGCGGCGCTGCTGCTCTACGTCGGGCGGTTCGCGCCCGAGAAGGGGTTGGAACGGCTGATCCGCGCCATGAGCGGCTTGAGGCAGATCCCCCATCTGCGGCTCTTCATCGTCGGGGGGGACGGCCACCGGGATTTTGCCACCCGCAGGATGAAGGCACTCAGCCGCAGCGCCGGCGTCGCCGCAAGCCTTCGCTTCATCGGGCGTGTGGACCAGAAAGAGCTGCCGTCCTATTACAGTGCGGCGGACCTGCTGGTGCTGCCTTCGGCGTACGAGAGCTTCGGCATGGCGGCGCTCGAGGCCATGGCCTGCGGCACGCCGGTCGTGGCGACCCGGGTCGGTGCCATGGAGGAGATCATCCGCAGCGGGTCGAACGGGGAACTCGTGGACGGGTTCGACCCCTCTTCCATCGCGGAAGGCGTCGCCGATTGGCTGCGCCGCCGACCGGGGACTGCGCTCGAAAGCACGGCGATCCGCCGCTCCGTGGCGCCCTATGGCTGGCCTCGGGTTGCCGCCGAAGTGCTTGGTGTCTACGCCGAAACCAAGACACCCGCCGCGGAGGCCGCCGGCGGGCATTCCGAATCGGCGGCCTGCTGCGGGTGCGGGAGGCGGGGGCGGACTTGAACGGGAGGTTTGAGGTGACGATTGAAACCGATGTGATGGTCATCGCGGCCCACCCGGACGACAGCGAGTTCGGCGCGGGGGGCACGGTGGCCCGCTGGACGCGGGAAGGCCGGAAAGTGGTGTACGTGGTCTGCACCAGCGGCGACAAGGGCACCAGCGACCCGGACCTCACCCCCGAGGCGCTCAAAGCCGTCCGCGAACGGGAGCAGCGGGAGGCGGCGAAGGTGCTCGGCGTGCAGGAGGTCGTTTTTCTGGGCCTGCCCGATCAGGGGCTCGAGGACACCCCCGAGTTTCGCAAGCTCATCGTGCGCATGCTCCGCGCCTTTCGGCCGGGCATCGTCATGACCTCCGACCCGTACCGCCGCTACATCTGGCACCGCGACCACCGCGTCATCGGCCAGGTGGTGCTGGATGCGGTCTTCCCCTACGCGCGCGACCGGCTGGCCTACCCGGACCTCCTGGCCGAGGGGCTCATGCCCCACAAGGTGCGCGAGCTCTACTTCTGGGGCACCGAGGACGTCAATTTGCGCTCCGACATCACGGAGACCTTCGACCTCAAGATCGCCGCCCTGCGCTGCCACAAGAGCCAGATGCGGGAGTGGAAGGCAATCGACCCGGTGGAGTGGCTGCGCGAGCGTTGCAGGGAAATGGCCGTGGGCGAGTCCTTCGGGCTGGCCGAGGCCTTCCACCACGTCGTCGCCCCGCCCTGAGGCGCGGAATTATTGATGAGGGGCCGGGCAGTGATCGGCCTTGAACATGAAGACACGCTCGATGGGGGAGAAAAAAAACTCGATGCGCGCAATCACCGCCGGCCGGCCTTCCCCGGACAGGACCACGAAAACTTTGCGAGGTCATCAAGGTTGATGGATTCGTAAAAAGTTTCCATCGTTGTCACCCCGGCGAACGCCGGGGTCCAGAACAGCCTGTACAGACTGGATTCCTCCCGGACTTGATCCGGGATCCGCCGGAATGACAGAAAAAGGAATTAAGCGACTTTTTACGAACCCATCAAGGCCGGAGGTGCCGGACTTCCGGCCGTTCGTCTGCAGAGTCCGTGCGGAAGGTGAATGCGGTGAGCGAACCGGTGGCCGGGTAGCCGCCGGTGAACCCCAGGGCGTTCAGCCGCGACTTGTTCTGGGGTGTGAGCGGCAGGCCCCGGGCCGAGAGCATGGCGAAGACGATCACGTCCCCGTGGGTCACGGCCGCGACTTTTCTACCGGGGTGCCGCCGGCGGACGCCGCGAAAAAAGGCACGCACGCGCGCCGCGATATCGGCCGGCTGCTCGTAGGGCGGGCCGAATCCGGTGTAAATGTCTCCGTGCCGCGCATCGACCTCCGCACCCGGCCGGCCCTCGAAGGCGTTGAGCACCTCGATCAGGTGATGCGCCCGCCTCAGCTTGAGCGCCGGGTGAAACGCGAGGATCTCCCGTGCGGTCTGGCGCGCACGCAGCAGGGGGCTGGCGTAGACGGCGGCCAGGCGGGCCCCGCTCAGGAAACGGCCGGCAGCCCGTGCCTCCGCCACCCCCTGTTCACTCAGCCGGAACCGGGGCAGCCGGCCGTAGAGCAGCTTTTCCGGGTTGTGAACGTTGCCGTGCCGGGTTAGATAAACGATTGTCGGGTCGGTCATGTGAAAGGCGTGTCCTTTTGAAGCCCCTGCAGGCCGCCGCAGGGGGGCTTGGTCGGCCGGGGCTGAGGGGTTATGGCTGATTACCCGCTCGTGCGGATCAAGTCGAATGCGGGACTTTCCTGATTCTGCGCACGTCGTAGCCCTGCCCCCCGAGAAAGGTCAGGATCCCGGCATAATCCGCGTCGGGGATGCGCGGCTTCCGCGCCATGATCCAGACGTAGTCGCGCTTGGTGCGGCCGATGACGGTCACGGTGTAATCCGGGTCGAGGGTGACGATGCGGTACTCGGCCTTGAAGGGCCAGATGAACTGCATGCCCCAGACGGCGTTGGACTGCTTGTCGGTGACGAACCCGCGCGCGGTGTAGGTTTTCAGCGGCCCGTCGAAGCCGCCCTTGTTGAAGCGAAAGGTGGTTTCGACGGTGCCGTCTTCGGCCAGTTTGTAGGATTCGACCGCGTTGTAGGCTTCGGTTTCGATGAAGGTCGGGATGGCGGCGAGCACATACCAGTCGCCCATGAAACGCTCGAGGTCGACATGCTTTTCGGTGTGGATGGGAGTCATCGCCTGACAGCCCCACAACAGGAGAACCAGGGTAGAGACAACAATCGATTGGAGCGCACCCATGACCGCCTCATCTTTTCTCTCTTTTTCGTCCGTTGGGAATACCCGCGGCCGGAAAGCCGCAGTGACACTGTCTAAAGCTATCCACGTCCGCCCGTCTGTCAACCGCGGCGGCGACCCGGCGGCCGCTTTTCTTCGAGGCGACGGCAGTCATTGACAATTTGATATCCGTTTGGGTTACTTTGGCAGATGGATTTGACTCTTCGCGAAAGGGCATCCGCGGCATGCACGAACGGTTCCCATCCAAATTGATTCTTTCCCTCATCCGCTGGGTGGATTCGGAGGCGGGGGCAGAAACCCTGCCCCGCGCCGGGGCCGACCGCGTGGACTGGCTGCGGATCATCCCCTTCATCATCCTCCACGGCGCCTGCCTGGGAGTCATCTGGGTCGGCTGGAGCTGGCCGGCCGTCGCCGCCGCGGCCGCGCTTTATTTCGTGCGCATGTTCGCCATCACCGGATTCTACCACCGCTACTTCTCGCACCGGAGCTTCAAGACCGGCCGGTTCCGCCAGTTCCTCTTCGCCGTTCTCGGAAATTCCGCCGTTCAGCGCGGGCCCCTGTGGTGGGCCTCCCATCACCGCCACCACCACCGCTTCGCGGACACCGACGAGGACCCCCACTCCCCCTCTCGCCACGGGTTTTGGTGGAGCCACATCGGCTGGCTGACTTCGGCAGGAAATTTCCCCACCCGCAGGGGCTACGTCAAGGACTGGATGCGCTACCCGGAACTGGTCTGGCTCAACCGTTTCGACACCCTGGTGCCGTTTCTGACGGCGGTCGCGCTCTACGCCTTCGGCGCCGTGCTGAACGCTTTCGCCCCCCAGTTGGGGACATCCGGCGCGCAAATGGTGGTCTGGGGGTTCTTCATCTCCTCGACGGTGCTCTTCCACGCCACGGTGACCATCAATTCGCTCGACCACATGCTCGGCACCCGGCGCTACGACACGCCGGACACCAGCCGCAACAACCTGTGGCTCGCGTTGCTCACACTCGGCGAAGGCTGGCACAACAACCACCACCACTTTGCCATCTCCGCCCGCCAGGGCTTTTTCTGGTGGGAAATCGATTTGACCTATTGCGGGCTCAAAGTGATGGAATGGCTGGGAATCGTCTGGGGTCTGCGTCCGGTGCCGGAGCATATCCGCCATCCGGGCGGACCTCCTCAACCCTGAACCCACCGAGGTCCCCATGAGAATCGCCATCATCGGCAGCGGCATTTCCGGCCTCACGGCCGCTTACCTCCTGAGCGACGGGCACGAGGTGGTCGTCTTCGAGGCCGAGGACGCCGTCGGCGGGCACACGCGCACCGTGGAGGTCAAACGGGGCGGCAAGACCTTCCCGGTCGACACCGGCTTCATCGTCTTCAACGAGAAGACCTACCCGAACTTCATCACGCTCATGCGGCGCCTCGGCGTGGCCTGGCAGCCCTCCAAGATGAGCTTCAGCGTCAAGTGCGAAAAGACCGGGCTCGAATTCAGCCCCAGCACGCTGAACGCGCTCTTCATCCAGCGCCGCAACCTCCTGCGGCCGGCCTTCTACCGCATGCTCTGGGATGTGCGCCGTTTCAAGCGCGACAGCGAGGAGCTGCTCGAGACCGGCGACGACGACCTCACCCTCGAGGACTACCTGAGGCAGAAGGGCTTCTCGCGCTTCTTCGTCGATCACTTCATCATCCCCATGGGCGAGGCCATCTGGTCGGCCGACCCGGTGCAGTTCAACCGCTTCCCCGCCCGCCACTTCGCGCAGTTCTTCAAGAACCACGGTTTCCTGAACGTGCGCGATCAGCCGCAGTGGCTCACGATCACGGGCGGCTCCCGGCAGTACATCGCACCGCTGACCGCCCGCTTCAAGGAGAATATCCGCACCGGCTGCCCCGTCACCTCCCTCCGGCGGCATTCGGACCACGTGGAAGTCGCGGCCGGCGGGGGTGCCCCCGAGCGCTTCGACGCGGCGGTCGTCGCCGCCCACAGCGACCAGGCGCTTTCCCTTCTCTCCGACCCCTCGGACAACGAACGCGGTATCCTCGGGGCGATCCGCTACCAGGAGAACCGCACCGTCCTGCACACCGATCACTCGGTCCTGCCGCAGCGCCGGGCCGCCTGGGCCAGCTGGAACTACCACATCCCCAGAAAGGCGCTCGGCCGGGTCGCGGTGACCTACGACATGAACATCCTGCAGAGCATCCCGGCGCCGGTCGAGTTCTGCGTCTCCCTGAACCTGGAGGCGCGCCTGGACCCCTCCCAGATCATCGAGAAGATCGTCTATCACCACCCGGTGTACTGCCCGGAGAGCATCGCCGCCCGCGGGCGCCTGCAGGAGATCAACGGCGTCAACCGCACGTACTTCGCCGGGGCCTACTGGGGCTACGGTTTCCACGAGGACGGGGTCAAAAGCGCCCTGGAGGTCTGCCGGCATTTCGGGAAAACTCTGTAGCCGCCGGCGCGTTGCCGCCGGTCGGTGTTTCGTCCCGAATGACTTTCATTTGCGCCCATCATGCTTAGAGCGAAGAGGGCGGCGCATGAACACCGCGCCGGTTCAACAATCGGTCACCCCATGCTGAAAGCCGAACCTGCGACCCCATGAAAAGCTGCATCTACGAGGGCACGATCCGCCACCGCCGATTACTCCCGGTGCGAAACGAATTTCGCTACCGCCTCTTTTTCATGTACCTTGATTTATTCGAGCTCGACGCGGTCTTCGCCCTGAACCCCCTGTGGTCTCACGGCCGCCCCAACGTCGCCTGGTTCCGGCGGGAGGACCATTTCGGAGACCCCCGGGTGCCGCTCGAGCAGGCGGTGCGCGACCTGGTGGCGGAAAAAACCGGGCGGCGCCCGGCCGGCCCGATTCGTCTGATGTGCCACCTGCGCTATTTCGGCTTTTGCTTCAACCCGGCGAGCTTCTACTACTGCTATGATGCGGCCGACACCCGGGTCGAGACCATCGTGGTCGAGATCCACAACACCCCCTGGGGGGAGAGACACTGCTACGTCATGGCCGCGGCGGAAAACGAGCACCCGCTGCCGGGCTGGCGCCGCCACCGGTTCGCCAAGGCGTTTCACGTCTCGCCCTTCATCGACATGGACATCGCCTACGACTGGCGCTTCCGGGAGCCGGGCGAGCGGCTGAACGTCCACATGATCGACTTCAAGGACGGGGCGCGGCTCTTCGACGCCAGCCTGGACTTGCGGCGCACCGAGATCACGCGCCGCCGCCTGACCCGCGTCCTGCTCAGCTACCCGCTTGTGACCGTCAAGGTCGTCGCCGCGATCTACTGGCAGGCGCTCAAGCTGACGCTGAAGGGTGCGCCGTTCTGCCCCCACCCCGAAACCCATCGGCCCGGATCAGGGAGGTCCTCGCCATGACGGAATCCATTATCCCCTCGAATATCGAGACCCTCGCAGCAACCAGCGCCCGGCCGCTCGACCGCTTTGCGCGCCGCATTTTGCTCACCCTTCTCGAAAAGCTCGAGCATGGACGGCTCACGCTTATCGACGGTCCCGAGCGCCGCTCTTTCGGCCTTGACTCCGGCGGGACCGCGCTCGAGGCGACCCTGACCGTCCACCACCAGCGGTTCTACGGGAATTGCCTTTTCGGCGGCACGGTCGGGGCGGCCGAGGCCTTCATGTCCGGGTTCTGGTCGACGGACGACCTCACGGCGCTGCTGCGCATATTCGCCCGGCAGCCGGAGCTCTTCGGGCGCATGGACAAGGGGCTCGCGCGCCTCACCTCCCCGGTCCTGAAGTTCGCGCACGCGCTCAACAAGAACACGCGCCGGGGAAGCCGCCGCAACATCCTCGCGCACTACGACCTGGGAAACGAGTTCTACGAGCTCTTTCTGGACGAAACCCTGACCTACTCCTGCGGCATCTTCGAACACGAGCAGGCGACGCTGGCCGAGGCATCCATCGCGAAGTACGACCGGATCTGCCGCAAGCTCGACCTCGGCCCCGGCGACCACGTGCTCGAGATCGGCACCGGCTGGGGCGGGTTCGCGCTGCACGCCGCCGGCCGCTACGGGTGCCGGGTCACCACCACCACCATCTCCGACCGCGCAGCACGCGCTCGCCCGGCAGCGCTTCGAGGAAGCCGGGCTCAGCGACCGCATCAGCCTGCTCCGGCAGGACTACCGCGACCTCAGCGGGAAATACGACAAACTCGTCTCGATCGAGATGATCGAGGCCGTGGGGCACCACTTCCTGGAGGACTTCTTCCGGGTCTGCAGCGAACGGCTCGAGGCCGGAAGGGGTCATGCTGCTGCAGGCCATCACCATCCGCGACCAGGTCTTCGACCGGCACAAGCGCGAGGTCGACTTCATCAAGCGCTACATCTTCCCGGGCAGCTGCATCCCCTCGGTCACCGCCGTCGCGGCGGCGACGACCCGGGCGACCGACCTGCGCCTCTTTCACCTGGAGGACATCACCCCGCACTATGCCCGCACCCTGAGGCGGTGGCGCGAGAATTTTTTCCGCAACCTGGAGCGTGTGAAGGCCCTCGGGTACCCGGAGGCCTTCATCCGCATGTGGGAGTTCTACCTGTGCTACTGCGAGGCGGGGTTTTCCGAGCGCTACCTCGGGGATGTCCAGATCGTGTTCACCAAACCCGCAAGCCGCATGGACCCCATCCTACCGCCGCTGCCGCACTGACCGGCTGTCGGCTCGCCGGCAGCCGAAGACCGCCCGACACGCCTGCTCGCCGTCCGCTTTCAGCGCGGCCGCAGGCGGTAGTGCGACACCAGCCACTCCTGCCCCCGGCGGTAACCCCACAGCTCGGCGCAGGCCATGAAGAAGATGCGCCAGCGCTGAAACCAGCGCGCGGCGTCGCCCGCGCCGTAGACCGTCGCCAGGACCGGCAGGATCTCCTCCCGGCGGCGGTCCATGTTGGCGAGCCACGCCTCGGCGGTCCTCTGATAGTGGCGGCCGTCGACGCGCCAGTGCCGCTCGACCGCGAGGTGCTCCTGGCAGTAGAGGATCAGGTCGTCGGAGGGGATCATGCCGCCGGTGAAGAAATAGCGCCCCATCCAGTTGTCCGCGCCCTCGGTCTCGAAGGCGTAGGCGTAGCGGCGGTGGGTGAAGATGTGGATGAAGAGCCTGCCCCCCGGGTCGAGCCACCCGTGGATGCGCTCGAGCAGCAAGCGGCCAGTTGCGCATGTGCTCGAACATCTCCACCGTCACCACCCGGTCGAATCGGCGCGCCGGCGTCGAAGTCGTTCATGTCGGCCGTCACGACTTCGACGTTGGCAAGGCCGCGCTCGGCGGCGGCCGCGCGGATGAACCGTCCCTGGGGGGCGGAGTTCGAGACGGCCGTGATCCGGCTTTCCGGAAAGCGCGCCGCCATCCACAGGGTGAGCGAGCCCCAGCCGCAGCCGAGCTCTAGAATACGCATGCCGTCGACAATCCCGGCCCGGCGAACGGTGAGGGCGAGCATGGCGTCTTCGGCCGCGTCCAGGGAGTCGGTGCCGGCCGGCCACAGGCAGCCGCTGTATTTGAGGTTCTTGCCCAGGACCTGCGTGAAGAACTCGGGCGGCACCTCGTAGTGCTGAATGTTGGCCATCTCGGGCACGTGCGCCACGGGGCCCGCGCGCATGCGCGCCAGGAACTCCTGCTTGGCGGCGAGCTCCCGCTCGACATCCGGCCGGGCTTCGGCCGCAAGGCGGCTGCGGTCCAGCAGGCGGATCCCCGCCCGGATCAGGGCGTCCGGCAGTCTGCCGCGCTCGGCCAGTTCCAGCAATCGTTTCATCGGGTGTCCTTTCGCGGAAACCAGGGAATGAACATGGGGGTCCGGCGCATGTAGTCCCGGTACCCGGGCCGGCGCTCGGCCGTGGTGCTCTCGGTCAGCGGGACGCCGGTCATCGTGAGCAGCACCAGGGTGATGATGACGGGGCTCGCCACCGTCCACCACGCCCCGGGGACGCCGAGCGCGATCAGAAAAAGACCCCACCAGATCAGGCTCTCCCCGAAGTAGTTCGGGTGCCGCGAGTAGCGCCAGAGGCCGCGGTCCATCACCCGCCCGCGGTTTTGCGGGTCGGCTTTGAAGCGGAAGAGCTGCCAGTCCGCGACGCTCTCGAACACGAACCCGACGAGCCACACCGCCGCCCCCAGGCCGTCCAGAAGCGTCAGTGGCGCCGGCCCGGGCGACGCCAGGGGCACCTGCACCACCAGCGAAATCACCCACTGAAAAAGGGCCTGCAGCCAGAAGACCTTGAAAAGGCTCACGATCCAGAAGCGCTCGCCGCTCGCCGCGCGCCATTTCCCGTAGCGGGGGTCCTCGCCTTTGCCCCAGTTGCGGATGCTCAGATGAACGCAGAGCCTGACTCCCCACAAGGTGGTCAAGCGCCGTCACGAGCCACCGGCGGCCCGCATCCCCGCCGGCCAGGGCGAAGCTCACCCAGGCGATCAGCACGAACCCCAGCCCCCAGAGGCTGTCCACCACCGTGACGTTGCGCCCGGGAAGGCTCAGCAGCCAGCCGATGGTCATCAGCACCACCGCCGCCGCCAGATTGATTGCGAACAATGACAGCATGGATTCCATGGGGTCACCTCTCCGCCGCGATCAAGACGCCGGGCTTGAGGGGGTCCTCGACGGCCAGCCCCTTTTTGCGCTCCTCGATTGCCGCCAGAATGTGTTTGTGGGTCGTTTCCGAGATGGGATAGGCGCACGCGATCGCGAGCGCGATCAGGTTGCACGCCGAGGGCACCAGCGCGTAGAGCACCCGCAGGGTGAACACCACCTGCTCGGGCTGGGCCGCGTTCGGGACATACCCCGCCAGACCGAGAATCGAAAGGCCGGCCCCCACGCCGACGGCCGCCGCCAGCTTCTTGGCGATGGACCACAGGCCGATGTAGCGCCCCTCGCGCCGCTCGCCGGTGAGCAGTTCGTCGTAGTCGATGACGTCGGCCTGGATCGAGGAGGGCAGCGCCAGGGTGGCGCCGAGACCGACCCCCGAGAGGAACACGAGCACGCCGTAGGCCGTCGCCTGCCCCGGCCCGAGGAAAAAAACCCCGGTGAAGGCGCCCGTGTTGACGGCGATCGACAGCAGCCAGGCGCGCTTCTTCCCGATGCGGCGAGCCAGGAACACCCACCCCGGCAGAAAGAGGATGCCCGTCCCGAAATAAAGCAGCAGAAAAAAATCGGCGAGGGGGGACTCGAGCACGTATTGGACGTAGAAGAGAATCAGCGTCGCCGGCAGGTTGTTGCCGATGGCGCTGATCGTGTAGGCGCTGAGCAGGATGACGAACGGCCGGTTGCGAAACACCAGCCGCAGCCCCCTGAAAATGCCGGCGGAGGTTTTCCCCGACTGCGGCTGCTCCCGCACCGCCAGGGTGCACCACCAGGCGCTGCCGACGACGAGCGGGGCGTAGATGAGCGCGATCCAGAAGAACTTGGCGCGCTCGCCCGCGGCATCCGGCGCAAGCCCGAGCGCGGCCTGGACGAGGGCCGGCGAGGCGGCGGCCGCCAGGGTGCCGGCGATCAGCAGGCCGTCGCGCAGCGCAAACAGGGCATTGCGCTCGTTGTAGTCGAAGGTGATCTCCGGGCCGAGGGATTCGTAGGGCACCGTCACGACGGTCCAGAACAGGAACAGGGCGTAGATGCACACCCCGAACCAGAGGGTTTCGAACCTGGGCGACCCTTCCGGCGGGTTGAACAGCAGGAAAATGAAGAGCGCCACGAACACGGACCCTATCGCGATGAAAGGCCGGCGCCGCCCGAAGCGGGTGTTCCGTGCGGTCCGAGAGGTAGCCCATGGGCGGGTCGGTGACGGCGTCGAAGAGGCGCACGCCCGCCAGGATGGTGCCGAGCGCGGTGATCTCGATGCCCACGACGTCCGTGTAGAACTTGGGCAGGTAGACGTAGATGGGGATCCCCACCACCGCCAGGGCGAAGGCGGGGGACGCGTAGGCGA
This sequence comes from uncultured delta proteobacterium, assembly GCA_963716785.1. GTDB lineage: Bacteria > Desulfobacterota > Desulfobacteria > Desulfobacterales > SpSt-501 > SpSt-501. The sequence continues at coordinate 75,942 of CAVQUW010000012.1, forward strand.
GCTTTTTTAGCGACGGGCACGCGTCCCGGGACCGTTGCGGCGGCCATCATCCCCCCAGCGAAAACTCTTTGATCGAGAGCAGCCAGCGCGCGGCATAGGACAGCGCCAGCGCGGCGGCGACGCCCGCGCACCACAGCCCGGCGAACCACAGCCACTGCCGCTTCCGGTCAGTAGGCGGTTTCATGGGATGCCTTCCCCCGGAAGATGTAGTAGCAGTAACCGGTGTAGCCGAGCACCACCGGCAGCAGGATGACGGTGCCGACCAGCAGCAGCGACTGGGACGGGGCGGCGGCGGCGGCCTGGCGGAAGGTGACCGCGAAGGGCACGACACAGGGCCACAGGCTGATCCCCAGGCCGAGATAGGCGGTCAGGAAAACGCCGATGCTCAGGAAAAACGGCCGGTACTCCCTGCCCGCGTGAAGATCGCGCCAGATCATGATGAACAGCACCAGGCTCGCGACCGGGATGGGCAGGAGCAGAAAGAAGTTGGGCAGGCTGAACCACAGCGCGCGAATGTCCGCGTTCATGAGCGGCATGCTGATGCTGACGATGGCCAGGAACAGCCCCACGTAACCGAGCGTATAGGAAGCGCATTTCCGCGCCCAGTCCTGGGTGACCCCGTCGGTCTTCATCACCAGCCAGGTCGCGCCCAGCAGGGCGTAGCCGAAAATCAGGGCGACCCCGGTCATGACGCTGTAGGCGCTCAGCCAGTCGAAGGCGCCGCCGGCGAATCCGTCGGCCCACCACTTTCACCCCCAGCACGACGGCCCCGATGATCATGCCCTGCATGAAGGCGGCCAGAAGCGACCCGAAGTGAAAGGCGTAGTCCCAGATGCGCCGGGATGCGCCCTCGGCCTTGAACCGGAACTCGAACGCCACCCCTCGGAAGATCAGACCGAGCAGCATGAGGATCACCGGGACGTAGAGCGCCGGCATCAGGATCGCGTAGGCCAGCGGGAAAGGCCGCGAACAGCCCGCCGCCCCCCAGCACGAGCCAGGTCTCGTTGCCGTCCCAGAAGGGGGCGATGGAATTCATCATGCGGTCCCGGCACTGGTCCGAGGGCGCAAAGGGAAAGAGCGCCCCGACCCCCAGGTCGAAGCCGTCCAGCAGGACGTAGAGAAACACCGCAACGATGATCAGACCGTACCAGATGAGCGGCAGGTCCAGGATCCCCTCAAGGCTAAACATGTTCGCCCCCCTTTCTTTTTCACCCAGGGCCGTGACGATCGGGCGGCTTGCCGACGCCGTGATCCCCATACGCCGTCTCGCGGCTGTCGGGGCCCTTGCCGATCAGCTTGAGGATGTAGTAGCTGCCGGCTCCGAAAACAAAGCCATAGACGACGACGAAGGCAGCCAGGGAAATGGCGATGGGCGTTCCCGGGACCGGGGAGGCGGCCTCGGCGGTCCGCAGGACGCCGTAGACGATCCAGGGCTGGCGGCCGATTTCGGTCACGAACCATCCCGCCAGCACGGCAGACGAACCCGGCCGGCGTCAGGGCCATGCACCAGTACTGAAACCAGCGGCGTGTCGAACAGCCGCTTTCGGAAGAAGAGCACGATCGCCATCACGCCGGTGGCGATCATCAGCATGCCGAGGCCCACCATGATGCGAAACGACCAGAACACCCAGGCCACCGGCGGCCGCTCGTCCCTCGGCCATTCCTTCAGACCCTTGACCTCGCCGTCGAGGTCGTGGGTGAGGATCAGGCTGGAGAGCTTGGGGATCTCCAGGCTGAACCTGGTGGTCTCCTCTTCCGAGTCCGGCCAACCGAAAAGCAGCAGCGGGGCGCCGCGCTGGGTCTCCCAGAGGCCTTCCATGGCGGAGACCTTGGCCGGCTGGTGCGCGAGGGTGTTCAGCCCGTGGAGATCGCCGAGCACCAGCTGCATGGGCGCGACGAAAACGGCCATGATCATCGCCATCCCGAGCATGACCCGGGCGTGCTGCACGTGCCGCTGCCGCCAGAGGTAAAAGGCGCCGATGCCGGCGACGACGAAGGCGGTGGTCAGGTAGGCCGCCGTGACCATGTGCGCGAAGCGGTAGGGGAAGGACGGGTTGAAGATCACCTCCAGCCAGTCGGTCGGGTAGAGCAGACCGTCCTCGCCGACGCGAAACCCCTGGGGCGTCTGCATCCAGCTGTTGGCCGACAGGATCCAGAAGGCCGAAATCAGGGTCCCCGCGGCGACGATGACGGTCGCGGCAAAGTGCATCCTGGGGCTCACGCGGTTCCAGCCGAAGAGCATGACCCCGAGAAAGGAGGCCTCCAGGAAGAAGGCGGTCAGCACCTCGTAGCCCAGCAGCGGCCCGAGGACGTTGCCGGTCTTGTCGGCGAACACGGACCAGTTGGTTCCGAACTGAAAGGACAGCACCACCCCCGAAACCACCCCCATGCCGAAGGTGACGGCGAAGATCTTGACCCACATGCGGTAGACTTCGGCATAGACCGGGTTGCCGGTCTTCAGCCAGCGCCACTCGAGCACCGCCAGCCAGCTGGCCAGCCCGATGGTGAAGGCCGGGAAGATGATGTGAAAGGAGACGGTGAAGGCAAACTGGATTCGCGCAAGTGTTGCCGCATCGAGATTATCAAACATTGATTCACCTCGGAAATGATGTATCTTACCCTATTAACCGCGGATCGCCCGTCAGAGCAGAAAACTAATCAACACCTGTTGGGTGTCAAGGCCGCACGGTTATGATTGAGTACAGGCGGATATTGCGGAGTTTATCCGCCGGTTGCCTGAGCCACCCGACGAAAACAGGAGGAATTCGGATGAGTGAACGCAACGAACAGCCGGTGTATGTGAAAGGTGAAGGATGTTGCCGGGAATGAATTCGTTTGTCCCATCGAGGCACTGAAAAACATCCGGGAGGTCTCGGAAGAGGTTCTGGACAACTGCGTTGACGATGCCACCGTCGGCCGATACGCCGGGAATATCCAGGTAACCGAATAGGGTTCGGGTCCCGACTCATGCGGCAGATTTTTGTCGGGCTTTCCCTGCACCGACCCGAAATGATCCCCCTGATCGCCGAGGCGATGCGACGCCCTCAAGCTGTTTTCCTGGAGGAGCCGCCCACGCCCGGTTTCGCAGCAAATGCTCCGGGGAGAGTTGTCGGTCGACGACTACCTGCTGCCGGTCGATGTCGAATACCCGGCATTTAGCCGTGACATGTGCCGCCTGCTGCGCGAACTGCATGCGCAGGGCAAAACAATTTATCAGGTGGAGCCGTTCATCGAGAGTCTTCTGTGGATTCACGAGCAGTTCGCAGAAGGCCGCACAACCGGACGACCTGGCTCAAGACTCGGTTCATTTTTATGTGTATCGCGCCGAACGTGCCGCTACCGGGCCCTTTTGGATTACTACCAGACCGTTGCGGACCGGCACGTTCGAGGAGGCGACCGCGGCCGTGGTCCGGTTTGCCCGAGCGGATGCCGCACGCTTTCGCTTGCGGGATTCCTTGCGGGCCCAGGCACTGGTGTCCCTTGTCGGGAATTACGCGACATCCCATATCGAAGCCGGCCTGATTCACTATCAACTCTGGCGGAATCTCCGCGATCGACTTCCGTCCGACGCCCGGGTGCAGCCGTTGTTTCTGGCAGACGCCGCGCTGGAATCGATGGGTGAGAAAGGGAGCCTTTACGGGCCTGGGGACCAGTTGACCCTGCTCTATATTTTTCACCCCACCCGCTCTCAGCCCGAGTGGGAGCGGCTGCTCGCGGCCCGAGCGATGATCTATTCGAAAATTTTAGAAAAACAAGAACTGGACGCCGATTCGGGGACATTTCCGCACCTGCGCGACGAGCTCGCCTGCATCCGATCCGTGCGGCAGCTCTCGATCGACGATTGCCGCCATTTGTTTCCGCTGATTCGGCGTGCGAGCACCTCGGAAGCGCGTCGATTGGTGGCGGCATTCTTGGGCCATGCCTGAGCACTCCCCGGGTAGACCGCCTTTTTCGGAAAAGCCATCCTGCCTGAAATGGTGAGGGCTCTGAGCCGGAGACGCCCCGGAGACAGGTCAGCAGTGGTCTTTCATCGAGTGCCGCCAGCAAAATGAGATCGATTCGTCCAGCACGGCCGGGATTCCCTCTCGGAGGGTCGGGTACAAGGGCTCGATGTCGAGCTGCTTCGGCAGCGTGGCGGTTTCCACCGGCAAATTCAGGTTCCAGCTGCGCACGGCCCCAATGGAGTACAGGTTGGGACTCGACACGGGCTTGTGAACGAGGTCCATGAGGCCGGTGCCCAGCAAGGCCAGCGGTTTGGGGATGTGTGTGATTTTCAGACGGGGGTAGAACGTCTGAGCAATCGAGAAAAACTGGTTCCAGGTATAGGGCATGTTGTCGGCGACCACCATCACCCCGCCGGCACCGCTTTCGCCGGCCTGGATGAGCGCCCGGGCCGCATCGGCCACGTTCAGGTGGGCGTAGTGGTTGTCGCCGCGGCCCGGGAAAAAAATTCTTCCATTGCGGGCCTCTTCGAAGAAAAGGCTCCTCGCGCCGTAGGTGTGCGGCAGGCGCAGGGAAGAAAAACGCATCCCACACTCTCCCGCCATGGCGGCCATCATCTGCTCCGCCTCCAGTTTGGCGCGACCGTAGCCCACGACCGGGGAGGCCGGCGTGGATTGGTCGATCGGCTGCTTGCGGCTGCCGTAGACGAGCAGGGTCCCGCCATAAACGAACTGTTTCACCCCGCTTTCGCGCGCCGCCTCCATCAGGTGGCGCGATCCTTCCACAATCGACGGACGGACAAATCGGTAGGAGGTGAAAGCCGCCACCGCCCCCAAATGGATGATCGTGTCGATCCCCGCCACCGCCCGCCTCAGGCTTTCCATCTTCAAAAGATCGCCCTGGACCAACTCGGCGTCCAGGGACTTCAGGATCATGCCCCTGAAGGGCCGTCGCACCAGCAACCGGGGCTTGAAGCCCCTTTCCGCGAGTTGTCTCGCCACCTCGTATCCGATGAAGCCGGTGGCCCCTGTCACAAGAACTTTTTCCATTTTATCTGAAAACCCTCAGAGCGCCCATCCCCCCGTCAACGTGCAGCACCTGTCCGGTCATCCAACCTGCGTCATCGGATAGCATAAACACGGCCAAACGTGCGATGTCCCGCGCTGAGCCGATCCGTTTCATCGGATGACGCTCTGCGGCCGCATGCCGCTTTTCATCACCGGACAGCAAGCCTGCCGCCAGGGTCGTATCCGTCAACGAAGGGGCGATCGCATTGACTCGGATGCGAGGGGCTAATTCGGCGGCCAGTGATCTGGTAAGGCCTTCAACCGCGCCTTTGGCGCCGGCGATGGAGGCGTGAAAAGGCATCCCGGTTTCTACCGCAACCGTGCTGAACAGCAGAATGGACGCCGCGGCAGGTGATTTCCTCAGATGAGGCAGGCAGGCTTGAAGTGTGTGAACAGCACCTAGAAAATTGACCTGCAGGTCTTCTAAGAAGTCCTCCCGCGTGAGACGCTGAAAAGGTTTGAGCCGGATGGTGCCGGGGCAATAGACCACGCCGTTCAACACATCGGGCAATCCCTCCAAGCGGTCAGGGGGCTCTTTTACGTCGAGCTTCAGGTGATGAACCCTTTCGAGGCCGGAGAGCTTGTCACTCGTGCGGGACCCCACGTAGACCTCATTTCCCTGACTGATGAGCGCGTTGACGATTTCAAAGCCTATTCCGGAACTGCCCCCAACGATGAAAAAGGTTCTGCGATCCATGTATGCGTCTCCTCGGGATGCGACTCAACATGAGTCTTTTCAAAACCCCGGCTGACTCCCGGGGCCGCGCTGCAGGCCATTCGAAATGCTCACCACCAATCGGGTTGAATTTGCCCGTGGCGTGCCTACCAGGTCATAGTAACCATCCGACGCCGGAATTCCAGCAGCATGTGAACCCCACCTGCGGTCGTCGCTCTTTTTTTCACCGGGTCGTGTATTACCGTATGGTGCAGAACCACCAGCGGCGGCTTGGAGGAATGTGTCGATCGAAGTCCTGAAGCGACATGCCCTCAACGGGACCGAAGGGGGAAGGGGATCTTGATCGAGGTACACCCGTCACATGTTTCCGTCGGGCGAAAATTCGCGGCATCTGCCGAGAAGGCCTGGGATCTGCTCACCGACACGACCCGGTGGCGGTTGTGGGGGCCGACGGTGCGGGGCGTGGTCTGCTCCGAGCGGCATATCCGCGAGGGGTCTCGGGGACGGGTTCTCACGCCGATCGGGTGGTGGGCCCCATTCCTGATCACCGAATACGAACACAACCATTATTGGGCCTGGAAAGTCGCCGGGACCCGGGCCACCGGGCATCGGGTCGTCTCATCAGACGCAGGCGCCTGCACGGTCCTCTTCGAACTGCCCCTTTACTGGCTGCCCTACGTGGTCGTGTGCCGGATCGCCCTGGGGAGAATGGCCCAACTCCTGGAACCCGGAAAGCCATCTGTCTGATGCGGGCAGCGCAAAGCGTAATCGGCGGCGGCCGATCTTTCGATCGGATCACCACGCATATCCGCACCCTTATTCCCGGTGTTTTTCCAACCCGCCGTGCGGTGAATAGCTCGTTCGCCTATTGACCATTCCCGGGGAAGAGTTATTGTTGAGGGGCTTGAACAATCGGCCGATGCATCACGGAGGCATTTCGCGGCGCTCGATTTCAAGGAGGTGTCATGGACGCAAATGATTGCAAAAAGGAACGATTCTCGACCCGATCCATCGGCATCGCGGTGCTGGTGGTGTCGATGCTGCTCTTCGTCGTCGGGCTGGTCATCGTGCCGGTGGTGGGGTTCATCTTCGCGATACCGCTCCTCATTCTCGGTATCGCCCTGGTCGCCGCACCCGAGAGCGCGGCCTGCCGGCTGATCACCAAAGGCTTGCGCGGCGCATGAGCACGCCGCAGGAGGGGCGTTCAGGCCCCCTGCGTGGGAAGCGAACCGACGGTATGGAATCGGAAGAAGGCATACGGGAGACATTGGGCAAACTTCTGGACGAGTGCCGGCTGGCGGTGCTTGCGACGCAGCGGGCCGGACAGCCCTACGCCAGCCTGGTGGCCTTCGCCGTCACGGACGACCTCCGATGTCTGTATTTCGCGACCCCCCGCAGCACGCGCAAGTTTGCCAACCTTGCCGCGGACGGGCGCATTGCGCTCCTGATCTCGAACGACTCCGACCAGATGGACGACTTCCACCGCGCGATGGCGGTCACCGTGGTCGGGGCCGGAAGCGAAATCGACGGCGAGGAAAAAGCGCGGGCGCTTGATCTTTACCTGGGAAAGCACCCCTACCTCGAGGAGTTCGTGCACGCCCCGACCTGTGCCCTGGTGGAGCTGAAGGCGCGTTCCTTTTTCCTGGTCCGCAATTTCCAGAATGTCGTCGAGCTGCACCTCGAGCCATGAGGCTGATTCTTTCAACCGCCGAAGACGGAACCGCGCGACATGCCCCTGACCGGGGGCAAGGCGCTGGCCCTTGCGGCGCTGTCCCGGGCCGGGTTCCGGGTCCCGGATTTTGTCTGCATCACCACCGACGCGTACAACGCCTTCGTCGACCGCACCGGCCTGCGCGAGCGCATTCTGCTCGAACTGAACCGCAAAGACTTCAGAGACATGCGCTGGGAGGAGGTCTGGGACTGCGCCACCCGCATCCGCAACATGTTCCTGCGCAAGCCCATGCCGACCGATATGGAATCGGCCCTGCGCGCCGGACTGGAGGATCGGTTCGGGTCCGCGCCGGTCGCCGTCCGCTCCTCGGCCACGGATGAGGACGGTGCGGCCGCCTCCTTCGCCGGCCTGCACGAATCCTACGTCCACCTCCGGGGGGTCGAGGCCATCCTCGAACACATCCGCATGGTGTGGGCCTCGCTCTGGTCGGATGCCGCGCTGCTCTACCGCCAGGAGCTCGGCCTCGACGTCGGCCGCAGCGCCATGGCGGTGGTCGTCCAGAAAATGGTCCTCAGCGACCGGTCCGGTGTGGCCTTTTCGCAAAGCCCGAACGACCCCTCCCAGGCGGTCGTCGAGGCGGTTTACGGGCTCAACCAGGGCCTGGTGGACGGCGCGGTCGCGCCCGACCGCTGGGTCGTCGACCGGGATTTCAGCCGGATCTTGAGCCACACCGCCGCGCACCGGGATCAGCGATTTTGCGCCACGGCAAAGGGGGTCGAGCGACTCCCGCTGTCGCGCGAAATGGCTGCCACACCGCCGCTGGCGGACGATGAAGTCCGGGCGGTGGTCGCGCTCAGCCTCAAGGCCGAGGCGCATTTCGGCACCCCGCAGGACGTGGAGTGGACCCTGCGAGGGGATCAGCTGTATCTGCTTCAGTCCCGGGCGGTGACCACGCGGCCGCAGGCCGCCGAAGGCGACCAGCGGGTATGGTACCTGAGCCTGCACCGCAGCCTCGAGAACCTGAAGGCGCTTCGGGTGAAGATCGAGCAGGAAGCGGTCCCGGCCATGATCCAGGCCGCGCAGGAACTTGCGGCGATCGATCCCGCCACGCTCTCAGACCGCGCGCTGTCTGCTGAAATTCGTCGGCGCATCGAAATCAACACGGCCTGGGCAAACGTCTACTGGGCCGATTTCATTCCCTTCGCCCACGCCATCCGGCTCTTCGGGAAAGGCGTACAACGATGCCGTCAAGCCCGAGAACCCCTACGAGTTCGTCGACCTCCTGACCCGGACCGACATGGCCAGCCTGGAACGAAACCGCCTGCTGGAGGATCTGGCCGACCAGGTCCGGGCCGACCCCGTGGCGGCGGCCTGCCTCGCGCAGGGCGACTGCAGCGAGAAGCGGCCCGAGCTCCGCCGGGCGCTGGAGGACTTCATCGGTCGGTTCGGGGATCTCTCCTGCGAGGTGACGGGCGGCACTCAATGCGAAGGCGCCACCCGCCCGCTGACCCGCATCCTGCTGCAGATGGCCTCGCGGCCGGCGGACCGGCCGGCGGCCGCGCCGCGCGCGGACCGGGACACTCTTGCGCAACGGTTTTTGGGCGCCATGCCCGAATCCCGACGCCCGGAGGCGGAGGAGCTGCTCGAGCTGGCGCGGGTGAGCTATCGGCTCCGGGACGACGACAACATCCTCATCGGCCGGATCGAGGCCCAGCTGGTGGCTGCCGTCAACGAGGGCCGACGGCGCCTCGACTCCGGCCCGACGGCCGCCGCAGACCGGGAAGAGCTGAAGGCCACGCTGGAGGAAATGGACCCCGGCAGCCGGATGCACCCCGCCCGGGATCGGAAAACTACCCGGGAAGGGCCCGTCAGGCCGCGCCAGCTCCTCGGCCAGCCGGCCGGCCCGGGGGTGGCCCGGGGCATCGCCCGCGTGATCCACCGGCACTGCGGACCTGGCGGACTTTTCCGACGGCGAGATCCTCGTCTGCGACGCCGTGGACCCCAACATGACCTACGTGGTGCCGCTGGCGGCGGCCGTGGTGGAACGCCGCGGGGGCATGCTGATCCACGGGGCGATCATCGCGCGCGAGTACGGGCTGCCCTGCGTCACGGGGGTTGCCGAGGCCGCCGCCCTGATCCGAAACGGGGAGATCCTGACCGTGGACGGGTACCTGGGGATCGTCACCATCGGCGCCGGCGACCTCTGAAGAAACGACCGGCTTTGGAAATGGAGCAGGATGTCTTCCGCCCCCAAGACGTTGCGGCTGATCCTGGGCGATCAGCTGAACGCGGCGCATTCGTGGTTTCAACAGCCGGATGACCGGGGCGTCTGCGTCCTCATGGAGGTCCGGCAGGAAACCGACACCGTCACCCACCACATCCAGAAGGTGGCCGCCTTTTTCGCCGCCATGCGCGCCTTCGGCGACCACCTGCGGCGCAGCGGCCACGCGGTGATCTACCTGAGGCTCGACGACCCCGGAAACCGCCACAGCATTCCCGCAAACATCCGCAGTCTCCTGAAAAAACACCGTTTCACCGGCTTCGAATACCTGCTTCCGGACGAGCATCGCCTGGAGCTCCAACTGCGCGCCCTGGCGCAATCCCTGCCGGTCCCCGCTCGCGGCCTGGATACCGAGCATTTCCTGACCGAAAGGCTCGCACTCAAGGAGATGTTCTCGGGCAAGAGCCGCTTTCTCATGGAGTCTTTCTACCGGCGCATGCGCAAACGTTTCAACGTCCTGATGGAGGGGGAGAAGCCGGCCGGCGGCCGCTGGAACTTCGACGCCAAAAACCGCGGGGCTTACGACGGCCGCACGCCCGTTCCGAAGCCGCTTGTGTTCGACAACGATGTGCGGGAGATCGTCGCCATGCTCCGCAAGGCCGGAGTCAAGACGTGCGGGGAGATCGACCCGCAGCGCCTCATCTGGCCCGTCACCCGTTCCCAGGCGCTCGCGCTCCTGGAGGCCTTCATCGCGGACGGACTGCCATGGTTCGGGACCTACCAGGACGCCATGACCCTCGGGAGCTGGTCGCTGTTCCACTCCCGGCTCTCCTTCGCCCTGAACGCAAAGATCCTTCACCCGATGGAGGTCATCGGGGCCGCGGTCGATGCGTGGCGAAAAAACCCGAAACGCGATCGCCATCCAGCAGGTGGAGGGGTTCGTGCGGCAGATCCTAGGCTGGCGCGAATACATGCGCGGGGTTTACTGGGCGCTGATGCCGCGCTTTGCGGAGATGAACCATCTCGGCCACGACCGGCCGCTGCCGGGCTTCTACTGGACGGCCGAGACCGACATGCGCTGCCTGCAGTCGGCGATCGGCCAGTCGCTCGACCACGCCTACGCCCACCACATCCAGCGGCTGATGGTGACGGGCAACTTCGCGCTGCTGGCCGGCATCCACCCGGATGCGGTGGACGCCTGGTATCTCGGCATTTACATCGATGCCGTCCAGTGGGTGGAAATCGCCGAACACCCGCGCCATGAGCCAGTTCGCCGACGGCGGGATCGTCGCCACCAAGCCCTACGTCTCCTCGGCGAACTACATCAACAAGATGAGCGACTACTGCAAGGGGTGCGCCTACGACCCCAGGCGCCGACACGGCGACCGCGCCTGCCCCTTCAATTCCCTCTACTGGGATTTTCACGCCCGCCACCGCGCGAAGCTCGAGTCCAACCCCCGCATCGGCATGGCCTACCGCACCTGGGACCGCATGGCGGCCTCTGAAAAACAACTGATCCTGCGGCAGGCGGAAGTTTACAGAACCGATCTGAATCAGCTCTAAAAACAATCCCGCAGATGACGGCAAATCAGCCCCGCTCGGGGTGAATCCCCCCTCCTCCCCGCATGCGGCGGGGACTGCAAACGCGATCGCGCTTCAACACGCCTGATCCATTTTGAAGGTCTTCATCAGGATGCTGGAGCCGACCATGTTGGTCCCATGCGCCACGGCATCCAGAACATCGCCGTCGCTCCACCCCATTTCACGCAGTCGATCCACATCCCGCTTTTCCACCGCATCGGGCGTTTTGATCGCCTTGATCACAAACGCCGCCAGCGCGCGGTCCTTGTCGTCCAGGGGCACTTGAAGCGGGTCTTGCTCCATCTTTTCGATGTCCGCTTCCGACATCCCCTGCAGCATCAAAAACTTCTTGTTGAAGCCGGTGCAGAACGCGTAGTCGTAATGGCGGGCGACCAGATAGCGGATGGCGGACAGCACCCCGAAGCCCAACCGCGGGTGCCGGGAGTAATACTGGACCGATTGCCACATCATGTCCAACATCCAGGGGCTGGCGCTGGCAAGCTGCAGCGGGGCGGGGACCACGCCGGCCAATTTCTGCATGGTGTCGTAAATCTCCTTGGTGTGACCTTCCGCCGAGCCGGGTTCAACGGTTCGAATCAGGGCCATCGCTTGCTCCTTTCATGAGAATGAGGTTCTCGGGAAAGCTAAAAACGACGAACGCTTCCTGCGTTGCGAGCCATAGTCCACTCCGGCGCCCGGCCGGAGTGGACCCCATGCCCGTGTCGGCGTCCGAGGCGTTCATCTTGACTCCACCATCATCTGGATGCTCAGCGCACTCGACCGCTGGCTGGTGCCGGCCTCCAGGATGGCGCGGACCGCCTCGGAGCCGGCCTGGTCGGACCCGCCGATCGTAACCCACTGCCCGAGCGGCACGCGAATCTGGGCCGCGGCTTCGGCGAATCGCACCACTCCCGATCCGCCGGGGGATCCCATCTCAGCCAGACGCGGCACGATGTCGACGACGGCCGTCTCCCCCTGGATCATGGGTCTGACTTCGAACCCGGTTTCCAGGCGCTGGAACACCACCGTCTGCCCGTAGCGCCGGCACAGGTCCCGCCAGCGGGTTGTGTAAGGGATGTCCCGGCCGACCAGGATGTAGGCCCAGGTTCCGGAGAGGGTCCGGATGAAATATTCGGAGCTGCCGCTGCGGCTTTCCGACTGGCCTTGCACGCGCACGTCCACCCCGTCGCGGTCGCGCCGGCCGCGGCCGGCAGACACCGACCACTCATCCCCGGAAACCCGGCCGCCGCCGGAGATGGAACGCTCCTCTGCCGCCGCGCTCTCCTCGAAGCGCACGCGGACCATGGCCTGGGGGGCTGGCCGGTCGAGCGTGGCCAGGAGCTGCCTGACCCGGGCGATGGCCTCCTCGCTGTCGACGATGATGAGCTGACCGGTGCGATCGTCCGCGGAGAGTTTGCCTTCGGGCGTGAGCAGGGGCTTCACCAGAGGCAGGACCTCGGAGGCGTTGCGGTAGTGCACGACAATGACTTCCACGGCCGCGTGGCCCACCGCCACAGCCGCCAGCACCGCCGTCACCAGCGTCAGAAACAAGATTCTGCTCATATCCACCTGCCTGTAGCCTGCATGCCGGTTTTCACAGGATGCGGTGGCCTCGCAGGAATTCTTCCAGGTCGCGCCAGAAAACCGGCCACTCCGGCGGGCAGTCGTTGTGGCCGGCCTCGTAGACGATCAATTTCCCGTTGGGCGCGGCGGCATGCAGGGCCTGGCCGTGGCCGAAAGGGATGATCTCGTCGAAGCGGCCGTGGACCACGAGCACCGGCCCATTGAAGCCCTTGACGGCCTCCAGGTTGTCGAACGGGTCGCGGATGAGAAACGGGGGCGCCAGGTAGCGGGGGGCGAACGCCCGCACGCTCTTGAAGCAGGACATGAGGATCAGCGCGGCCGCCGGCCGCGTGCGCACCAGGTCACAGACCGCACCGCCCCCCAGCGAGCGGCCGAAGAAGACGATGCGCCCCGGGTCGACGTCGGCGCGGGCCGCCAGCCGGTCATAGGCACGGGTGAAGGTCTCGGCGATGGCCTCCTGGGAAGGGCTCCCGGCCGAGCGCCCGTAGCCGGGGTACTCCACCAGGAGCAGGCCCATCCCCATCTGCGAGAACCGCTTGAGCTCCGGCGGCCAGAAGTCGATCAGCTCCCCGTTGCCGTGGGCGAAGATGACCGCCGGGCAGGGTGCCGGGCCGCCGGCCGCCGGCGGCACGTACCAGGCCTCGACCTTGCCGAAGCCCGTCTCGAGCCAGATCCGCTCGATGCCGAGCGCGGCGAGGTCGACCGGCGGCGGGGCGGGAATCATGCCGCGGGGGAAAAGCACCTGCCGCTGCGCCAGGAAGAGAAGCCCGCAGTAGAGCGCATAAACCAGCAGGGCGCCTCCGATGAACTTGATCAAAGCATTCACCTTGAGCCGTTCCTTCCTCCGGGCGGACTGCCGGACCGCGGCCCGGGACCGCGCCGGTCCGACCTTCTCGGCGGCATAGTACCTTTTTCCGGGTCAAACGCCAAACGCTTTCTAAACTGGAGGATCGGGCACCCCCAGCCGAAGAGGCCGGCGATCGGGCATCGGAATCCCCCGCCGGGCCGCTTTCGCCCCTGCACAATCGGCAATCGGAAAATCAATTGTAACGTCAGCCCCTTTTTCGGTCTCTCTCCTACAGTGGGGCTCGGGCGGCGTGGAGCCCCGGGGTCCTCGCCGCCGGATGCGCCAGGGAGGACGCAGAGGCATGAAGTCGATGACAAAACCCGATCACCCTTGCGAAGACGCCCACTACGAGTGCGTCGGCCACAGAGCCGGGAGGGATCGCTGCATCAACTGCTGCGTCGCCGACTTCATGTCCCGCTGCGGGGCCGGCCCGCGGCCGGCGGATCAGCGCCAATGCAAATTTTTCAAGAGGTCGTCATCTTCCGACCGCTGCATGCACTACTGCGTCTCCCTCGACGGGCACTGCGACTGCGTCGAGGCTCAGAGAGAGCGCACCCCCCCAGTCTTCAGGCTGATGCGGCTGAGCCCGGCATCGAAGGAAAGCCCCCCGCCGCGCGCCCGGCCCCGCCGCCGCCTTCCTTATGATCCGAAAAGCCCTCGCATCGCCGGCCCCTTCGGCACGGCGCGCCTTGCAAAACCTCACCGAAGCGTATATCCAAATCATGGATGCCTCCAGCGGCGGACACCGGCAGGGTCCCGACCGGGATTCCCGGGCGGCCATGGGACCGCCCCCCGCGCCGCTCGGCCCCCCCACACCGGAAAGGAGAACCTGATGAAACCCAACCCGGAGAAAACGGCGGATATCGGTCTGATCGGTCTGGCGGTGATGGGCCAGAACCTGGTTCTCAACCTTAACGATCACGGGTTCGCCGTCGCCGTCTATAACCGCACCCCGGCCCGGGTGAAGGAGTTTCTTGGCGGACCGGCCCGGGGGACCCGGGTCGTGGGCGCCCGGTCGCTTGCGGCGTTGGTGGCCGGGCTGAAGAAGCCGCGCAGGGTGATGCTGATGGTCAAGGCCGGCCGGCCCGTCGACGATCTGATCGGCCGGCTGCGGCCGCATCTGGAACCGGGGGATTTGATCATCGACGGCGGCAACTCGCATTTTCGCGACACCATCCGGCGCACCCGGACGCTCGCCGAGCAGGGTCTTCTCTTCATCGGCACCGGCATCTCCGGCGGCGAGGAGGGGGCGCGGCACGGGCCTGCGATCATGCCGGGCGGGGACGCCCGCGCCTGGCCCCTGGTCAAGGAGATGTTCCAGACCATCGCCGCCAAGACCGCCGACGGCCTGCCCTGCTGCGACTGGGTGGGGGCGGACGGCGCCGGCCATTACGTCAAGATGGTCCACAACGGCATCGAGTACGGCGACATGCAGCTGATCGCCGAGACTTATCACCTGCTGCGGGACGCCGCCCGGCTCAGCCACCCCGAGATGCGCCGCACGTTCGGCGCCTGGAACCGCGGCGAGCTCAACAGCTACCTGATCGAGATCACCGCCGACATCATGGGCTTTCCCGACAGCGACGGCCGGCCCCTGGTCGAGAACATCCTCGATGCGGCCGGGCAGAAGGGCACCGGCAAGTGGACCGGCATCGACGCCCTGGACCTCGGCGTCCCGCTGACCCTGATCACCGAAGCCGTCTACGCCCGCGCGCTGTCGGCGCTCAAGGAGGAGCGCATCGACGCCGCCGAGCGCCTCAAGGGGCCGAGGGGGCGGTACCGCGGGGAACAAAAAGCGCTCGTCGACGACATCCGCAAGGCGCTGCTGGCCTCGAAGATCGTCTCCTACGCGCAGGGGTTCATGCTGATGCGGGCGGCGGCCGCCGAGCACGGCTGGGACCTCGACTACGGGCGGATCGCCCTCATGTGGCGCAACGGCTGCATCATCCGCAGCGTCTTTCTGGAGCGGATCAAAGACGCCTACGGCCGCGCCCCCGCGCTCGCCAGCCTGCTGATCGACGACTACTTCAGACGCATCGTCCACAAGTGCCAGCCGTCCTGGCGCCGCGTGGTGATGGAAGCGGTCCGCCTGGGGATCCCGGCCCCCGCGCTCGCCGCCTCGCTGACATTCTACGACGGGTACCGCAGCGCGCGGCTGCCGGCCAATCTGATCCAGGCCCAGCGCGACTATTTCGGCGCCCACACCTACGAACGCGTCGACCGGCCGCGGGGGGAGTTCTTCCACACGCAGTGGACCCGGCCCTGACCGGGTTCCGCCAGGCACTGCGACCGCCTGGCCGCGCCCACCGGGGCGGCCGCCGGGGAGCCGCTCATCGGGTTGCAGGCCAGGACGGAAAAGCTGCCTCTCTTCCGCCGGGACATGGCGCCGAGCGAGATCATGGAGCGCGTGTCCGCCACGATGACGACGCTCGCAAGGGTCTGGCCCCACGCGGGGCCCTTCGCAGGCACCCGGGTCCATACCACGGGCCTCGAGCCTTTCACCCTGGGGAAAACCCCGGGGTTCCGCTTCGAGATGAGCTACCTCTCGGTGGCGAGCCTCGAATACCTGGGCCTGGTGGTCGGGGCGGTCCGCGACGAGAAGCTGCACCTGATCGCCTGCACCGGGACCCGGGAGCACTATTTCCCGAAGTTCAAGCGCAAGGTCGAGCACATGCCCGCCCCGATCCAGATGCCCTGACGCTTTGCGTCGGACAAAACATGAAAAACAAGGAAACAGTAAATATTAATTGACCACGTCAGACCGCATCTGCTACCGTGATTTTTGCTACCCAACCGAGGGCTCATCATGACGCAAACCCGGCCACCGCAAGTGCAATGCACACGGCCGGGTTTCTTGTTTGACAACCCTGATTCATTAACTATTTCTTGTTAAACTCGAGCGATATTCTTTATCTATCTCAAATTGTGCGCTTTAGCATCCGACATATCACCACATCACCAAAGCTGTGATATGCTAAGGAAACCATCTAATCATTGTTCAGCGAGAACCATAAAATCAAACAGAGAGAATATCAATGGACAATGTCGCAGTGTATTGGGACTTTGAGAATATTCATGCCTCTCTATGCCAAGTGAAATTCGGAGAAAATTGGTATAAGCAGAATAGATATCAGAAGCAGCCAGAGGCCGTAGATATAGATGCAATAATGGAGTACATAAATACGCTTGGTAACATAAATATTAATAAAGCGTATGCAAATTGGGGGTTCTTTTTTCCTTATAATTTCGATTTGCAGAACCATGCAATTGATCTTGTTCAATTGTTCCCCAGGGGGGCTCACGGTAAGAACGGCGCAGACATTCGCATGGCAATTGATATAATCGAGGATCTCGGGCAGAACACTCATATTGGAGTCGTTGTCGCAATTGGAGGCGACAGTGACTATATATCTATAGCCCAAAAAGTGCGTCAGAAAGGGAAGAGAATCGTTGGCATAGGAGTCAAGGAGGCTACTAATCAGTATTGGATTAGGACATGCAACGAGTTCAAGTTTTACGCTAGTCTAATAATAAAAGCGTCCTCCCCAACAGTTCAACCACTTGTTGAAAACTTTCACACCGAATCTCTTGACGAGGCCAAGGAACTTCTCTGTCGTGCAGTTGCGGCTTTGAGTTCAAACATAGTAGGAGGACCGGTCGTAAAGGCAGCTGTCAAGCCAATGATGACACGGCTGGACTCTTCGTTTGATGAAGCCAATTACGGCTACCGGTCTTTTACATCGTTCCTCGAGGCCTGTGGCGACGTCGTATCCGTCAGCCAGGGACAGTACGATCACATGGTGAGCGTCAAAAACGAATCACCGTCTTCTTGTGTTATTCCTGAGCGTAAATTGGGAACATATGAATCTATTTTGAAAAAGCAGCAGGTTAGACTGGTGCCTCCAAAACTCATGGAATCAGGTATCAGGGAAGCCTTTGACATCTTTAGCCAAAAGGGCGAGGTCGGATCCTATATGGAATTCAAGAATGAATTGATGCAACGGCTTCATGAAAAG
The DNA here is from genome assembly GCA_963716785.1 of uncultured delta proteobacterium. Classification (GTDB taxonomy): domain Bacteria; phylum Desulfobacterota; class Desulfobacteria; order Desulfobacterales; family SpSt-501; genus SpSt-501. The sequence goes on from CAVQUW010000012.1 coordinate 93,548, forward strand.
GGTCTTTCCATTACCGATACTGATGCGTCCAAGTTAAAGGCGATATTGTTTAAGGTTTTTGCTTTTAGGTTAGCTCCAGACAGGAATGGCATTTCTTTATCAGATAATATCCGTTCCGCTGAGGACCTATTGCTGCTTGTCCGTCAGACACTTGTCAAACGCATCTTTAACAACATTGACGGAGAGGTAGACAGTAATGAACTATCCATGTTGCTATACGGTGATGAGGGTCACATGGAGGAGGTCGAAAATCTGATAAAGGCATACGCAAAGGCCGAAAAAGACCGTCGTTCTGACGCTTGACAGCGCCGGTTACGGACGCCGTTGAGAATATCACCGCAAAACGAATTCTGGAACGATGTGTTTGTGACAGCCGAAGGTCACTATATCGGGTTTTTGAAAACGTGAGGTTGACAACATACATCACAGGCAACGGTTCCCCAAAACGCTCCAATTCGGAATTGACACGAATTGGTCGATTCGTGTAAGACTCCTCCTGATTCTGATCGCGCAGACCCCACGCCGATGGCCACAAATTAATCGGGCGGAACAAAGCTTCTTGCTCTCTTTAAGCCGCCATCGATCATTTTTGCCTGAAGCCGTAAGAACGACTTAACTGTTACCTACTTTCCGCCAGGGCGTGGGACGGGATGGTTCATTTCCTAAAAACGGAAAACAGCTTGCCGAGAACGTTTTCGCCCAGATCGGTAAGGGCCACCAACTCGCCCTTGTCAAGCCAGATGCCTTCACAATCCGAACAGCGATCGATTTTGATGCCGCGATAATCGATTTCCACAAGATGCATGCCGCATTTCGGGCACTGCATGTAATGGAGCTTCTTTAATCGCTCCTTTTCGGAGGCGGCCAGTTTCTCCTGTTTTGCCTGCTCCAGCTTTTTCAGACGTTCAAATTCACGGAGAGCGAAATATTCCTCTTCTTTTTCTGTCGGTTGTACGGGCATCTTGTTTCTCCTTGTGTTTTCCGATTAAAAAAATTACGTTGATACGCACTATATTTACTGGTGCCGCTATGGTGTGTCAATAAAAAAGCGCAGCTTCACATTAATCCGAGTGATGCAGACGGGCATGATCGCAGCTGTCATCCCGCTTGTCATCTCTACATTTACCAATGATGGCTGGAGAGGGACCACTCTTGGGTTTCTAAATTCCGGCCGTTTAGTAGGAAACACTTTAGGCCCTATGTTGGCCACAACCACTTTAGCACAATTCGGTTTGCTCCCTCTTTATTTGGCGATTTCTACTCTCACGGAAGCCATGCTCGTGGGATTTCTGTCTTGCATAAAATACAGACCAGTACAGCCAACATAAAAGGCTTCAAACTTCCAACTGCACATTCAAAAAAATTACATCTATTCGCGTGCGGATGTTCAATGGAGGAAGAGATTCAGGTGGGGGGGGTAACATTCGGCACTTAGTCCAATCCTGGATGATTTTTGAATTCGTGGTGGTGTTGGTCAGGTTATCCCAAACACAAGGCACCGCAGAAAAGGGTGGATATGATCTTGGCTGGGAGAATCCTGGATAGATTGTGTCGCGGGGATATATCCAGCAGAAATTGATTGCCGTCATCCTGGTGATACTGACAGCTTTGGGCACCCTATCAGTTTTTTAAAAACGTGAGGTAGACGACCTCTACCTGAACCTTGAAGGCATAACCTCCTCCAGTTTGGGTTTGACATCAACAGCCCGGTCGAGAAAAAAAGGATATGCAGCATAAAACTGTAATGCTTTTGGCATGTTGAGGTATTGTCATTCCATCCGAGATATCTGTATTCTTGCGAGCTTTGTGATATTTTCGTTTTCAGGTATCGATCCATAATGTTTTAAGGACAATCGTCTATCTTATTCATGTTGGTCCTCTTTGCTATTTCTATTTACATGTTCTACTGAAAGGAAATTGAAATGAAACAGTACGGCGCAGAATTTATTGGCACGTTTTGGTTGGTTCTCGGAGGCTGCGGTAGTGCGGTACTCGCGGCTGGTTTTCCAAACTTAGGCATTGGCTTCGTCGGTGTTGCTCTCGCATTTGGTCTCACCGTCCTGACCATGGCATACGCCATCGGTCATATTTCCGGTTGCCACTTAAATCCAGCAGTTTCAGTTGGCTTATGGGCCGGCGGGCGATTCCCTGCCAACAAGCTTGCCCCGTATGTCCTTGCTCAAGTCTTGGGTGCTATTGTGGCAGGAGCAGTCATCTTCGTCATCGCAAGCGGCGCTGCTGGATTTGATGTTTCAAAAGGCTTTGCGTCAAACGGCTACGGCACCCATTCGCCCGGTGGCTATTCTTTCCTGGCGGCGCTGGTTACCGAGGTCGTTATGACCATGTTTTTCTTGATCGTCATCCTCGGTGCAACGGATAAACGTGCACCGGCGGGCCTTGCCCCTATCGCGATCGGGCTTTGCCTTACACTCATCCACCTCATCAGCATTCCGGTCACAAATACCTCAGTTAACCCTGCAAGGAGTACAGGCGTCGCGCTATTCGTCGGCGATTGGGCCTTAGGTCAGCTTTGGCTATTTTGGGTTGCCCCAATTGCTGGTGCGTTGCTTGGTGCTGCGGTCTATCGTCTCATTGGTAGCAATGAAAACTAAATAGGCGAGGCACCACCGGCGGTACACCTGACCTGCGCGGAAGGCCGTGCAGGCCGGTTACCTTCAACGTCGATAGAGGAAATATCACAGCAAACTCTCCTCCCAAGAAAGCTGCGTTGCTGACAGCTTCTAAAAACATATCGCATTTTTGAAAACGTGAGTTTGAGTGCCGCTATCACAGGCAGCAGCGGTTCAAGCTGGTCCAGTTCGCATTTTAAACACGCTGGACATTGGGAGCATCCGTGATGAAAGCGCATTGATGGGACTGCGCATTACGCGCTGAGACGCCCCCGTTCAGGTCACACGGGCCCTGGACCACCGGGGGCCGGGGACTGGAATTCGGCGCGCTGCTTGGGCAGGCCCTGCGGGTAGTTGCGCTGGATGAAGTCGAGCAGTTTCTCGCGCACCTCGCAGCGCAGGTTCCACGCCTTGGAGGCGTCGGTTGCGCCCATCAGGGCCCGCAGCTCCACGGTGCGCTCGGTGACGCCCGTCACCTGAAGCCCCCAGGTCTGCCCGTCCCAGTCGGCGGCCTGCTTCAGGATGCGCTCCAGCTCATCGCGCACGGGCTGGACCGGCACCGTGTAGTCCACGTACAACATGACCGTGCCGAGGATGTCCGCCGTCACGCGGGTCCAGTTCTGGAACGGCTTTTCGATGAAATAGGTGATCGGCACGATCAGCCGTCTCAGGTCCCAGATCCGCACCACGACATAGGTCAGCGTGACCTCCTCGATGCGGCCCCACTCCCCTTCCACGATCACGACGTCGTCGATGCGGATCGGCTGGGTGAAGGCGATCTGGATTCCGGCCAGCACCGTGCCGATGGTGCGTTGGGCGGCCAGACCGACGATGATCCCGGCGATCCCGGCCGAGGCCAGGATGCTCGTGCCGAGAAGCCGGACCTTCTCGAAGCTCATCAGCACCACGGCAGCGGTCAGGGTGATGACGACGACCACTGCGATCTTCCTGAAGATCTGGATCTGGGTGCGCACCCCGCGGGCCCTGAGGTTGTCCTTGGCGTCGACGCGGAACTGGGAGAAGACGTAAGCCTCGATGACGTGGGTCAGGCGGATCAGGAACCAGGCCGCGCAGATGGTCAGCAGGATGCCGAAGGCCTGTCGCAAGAGCGCCGACCACTCCGGGGGCAGCCGGATCAACGGGGCGAAGAACTGGACCATCAAGAGCGGGAGCATGAGCCGCGACGGTCCCCGGCTCTGCCGAACGACCGCCTCCTTGAAGGGCGTCGGGCTTCGCCGGATCAGCATTTTGGCGATTGCGAAAAGGACGCGGTGGGCCAAGAGCCCGGCCGCGACCGAACCGCACAGCCAGAGCACGCCCTGCCAGTTGTGAATGACCTCGATCATGCCTCACCCTCCTTCAACTGTGGGTGCGGGGGCACCGGCTCCGAACACCGATCGGATGACGGGCCCTTTGCCCATAATTCTTCCTAAAAGTTTTTGATCCTGTCAACCCAAGGCTTCGCGCCCGGCGAGGCCCGATTGGCGCTTGACTTTGGGTTATTTTCGGTTATGTTCCAGAAACATTAAAAATCGAAGGGAGATATAATGATGAAATTTGCTTGGATTTCCGCACTGAGCGTCCTCGCCGCGGTGACACCGGCCGCCGCCGGCGACAACCCCAAGGTCGCGCTCGAAACCGACAAGGGCCGCATCGTGGTCGAGCTTTTTCCGGACAAGGCGCCGGCCACGGTCAAGAACTTCCTGGAATACGTGGATGCCGGCCACTACAACAGCACGATTTTCCACCGGGTCATCCCCAACTTCATGATCCAGGGCGGCGGCATGAGCGTCAGCATGAAGGAGAAGGCCACGCGCGCCCCGATCAAAAACGAGGCCGACAACGGCCTGCAGAACCTGAAGGGCACCATCGCCATGGCCCGCACCCAGGTGCCGGACAGCGCGACGGCCCAGTTCTTCATCAACACGGCGGACAACGATTTTCTGAATTTCAAGAGCAAGACCGTCCAGGGGTGGGGCTACGCGGTCTTCGGCAAGGTGGTGGAAGGCTCGGAGGTGGTGGATGCCATCGGAAAGGTCAAGACCGTCAGCCGCGGCGGCCACCAGGACGTCCCGGCCGACACGGTCATGATCATCAAGGCCGAGCGCACAAAATAAAAGCCCCACCGGCGCACGGGTGAGGGTCTGTTCTGTTCGAAAACTCGACGGAGAAAAAGCGACAGGCTTGCACGCTGTCGCTTTTTTTTATACCGCTTGCCATATTATTGAACCGGCGGGTTATTAAACCGGCAGCCAAATACGCAAAGGTCGTCATGCCGGACTTGATCCGGCATCCAGTATTTCTCTGGATTCCTCCCGGACTTGATCCGGGATCCGCCGGAATGACGAAGATTGGCGCAATTTATTGCCGATTTAATTATGGTCTCATAATAATCAAGAGGCTCTCCGAAAATCCCTCCTGACCTCCCTTTACCAAAGGGAGGGATCACCCCTCTTTGGCAAAGAGGGGCAGGGGAGATGTTACAGAACGGGTCCATTCAATTTCGAGACCGTTAATCTCTGGACCGGTCCCCGTGTTGGCGCATCAGCGCCCGCGCCAGCGACCGAGCCTCTTCCGCCGTGCGGACCGAGTCGGCGTCCTGGGCCTCGCGGACGGCGCGCAGGACTTGCCCCATGGCGGGCCCCGGCGCCATCCCCATGGCCGCCAGGTCCTTCCCGGTGATCAACGGCCTGCGCTCCAGCCGCCCCTTGATCTCGCTGTAGTACGCCGCAACGGTCGCACGCCCCCAGCGCAGAAGCCGTTGGCGCTCGGATTCGATCAATGCCGGCCCACGGGTCGCCAGCGTGTCGGCCATGTAAAGGAGGATCAGCAGCGTCATCTGCTCCCCATGCCGGCGGAACCACCGGGTCAGGGTCTTCGGGCCGACCTCGGCGGCCGTCAGATCGAAGAGGTGCATGTGGTGGCGGACCAGCACCTCGAGGGTCTCGCGCTCGCATGTGGAGAGCTTCAGGCGCCGGCCGGCGGCGTCGGCCATGGCGGCGCCCGCGGCGTCATGCCCGTAAAACGTGACGCTCCCATCCGAGGGTTTCAAAGACCGCGACGCCGGCTTGCCGGCGTCGTGGAGCAGCACGGCCAGCTTCAACACCGCCAGCCGGTTTTCTTCCGCCAGATAAAGCCTGAGCGCATCGGCCGCGCTCCCGAAGTTTTCCCCGAGCGCGCCGAGCAGGGTCTCCAGGTGCGCGAAGGCCTCGAGGGTGTGCCCCCAGACATCCAGATGGTGGTAGGCGTTCTGCCGGCAGCCTTTCATCGGCCCGATTTCGGGCAAGACCACCTCCAAGGCGCCCACCTCGTCCAGGGTCCGGATGAGCGGTGCGCTTGCCGGGGCGCGCAGGGTCAGGAACAACTCCCGGGTGACACGCTCGGCGGCAACGCCGGCGAGGCCGCTTCCAGCCTCCCGCATCAGCTCGATGGTTTGGGCGTCGATCTCAAAACCGAGCTCGGCGGAAAACCGGGCGGCGCGGATCACGCGCAGCGGGTCTTCGATGAAGGCCCGGGGCCCGGCGGCGCGAATGAGCCGGCGCTTAAGGTCCCCCCTGCCGTCCAGCGGGTCGACCAGCTCACCGGCAACCCCGCCGGGCATTACCCGCAGCGCCATGGCGTTGATCGTGAAATCGCGGCGGCCGAGGTCCTGCTCCAGGCTGCCCCCGTGGAGGGGCACCAGGTCGATGAAGTCCCCGGGGTCGGCTCGGTCGACCGCCCGGAGACACGGGCGCATCGGGCTTTTTCAGAAACGGCACGAGCGTCATGTCATGGGCCGCTTGCAGCAGACGAATCAGATCTTCCGGCGCGGGGCACACGAGGTCGATATCCGTGACCTCCCGGCCCAGCAATCGGTCCCGCACTGCACCGCCGACGAGATATACTTCCGGGAGGCTCGCCCCCAGAGGACCCAGCCACTTTTTCAGCGCATCCGTTTCACTGCTCATCGCCCCCCCCGCGGCCGTCGCCGGCGCCTGCTTCCGGTGCCAAGACATAGCCCCGCCGGTTTTTTTCACCGGACAAAAGCAAGCATTAGGATTTATCGCAGTTGGAACTGCCGGACGTCAAGGCTGAAATGGCCTCCCGGTTTACCCGCCCTCGCAGCTTCAGCCGATGCATGCCGGAGGGCGGAAAAGAGTGACTTGCCCTTTTCCAGCCAAAAGGTAAAACCGGTCGAAAAAAAGCCCCCCGGCGCAGCGCCGGGGGGCTTTTTTGTGGATCGACCATGCAGACACCACCCGATTCCGGGCGGAGTCTTCGGTTTAGAAGAACTTGTCCTGCAGCCCGTAGGGGTCTTTGAACTCGAGCTTCGGCTCGAATTTCAGTTTCTTGGAACCGCGCTGGTCCACATACTTCATGATCTCGAGATCCACCTTGAGCGGCACATCCACCCCGGCCTTGGTGAGGGCCTGGCGCAGGTAGGCCTCGGCGCGGCTGCCGAAAGCGATCGAGTCGCCCAGGATCCTCAGAGTCTCCGGCGGGTTGTGAAAGCCGACCGAGTTCTCCGCGCCGATGTAGAGCGAGCGGTAGAAGGCCTCCTCATAGAACTCCTTGGCCTTGTCGTAGAGCGCCTGGTCGATCTGTCTTGCCTTCGGCCTGGACCTTGTGGGCGAGCTCGATCAGCTTGGCCGCGGTCGCCGTCTGGTAGCCGGCGCGGATCATGAGCGACACGGTGCGGTCCTGGATCGAGAAGACCCGCTCCTTCAGCCAGTCCGCGCTCTCGGCGTGGCACTGCTTGCAGGCCTTCATGTCGGCCTGCACCGGGCTCATGACACGGTGGTCGGAGACCTTGTGCACCCCGGCCACGGTGTAGGGCATGTGGCAGTCGGCGCAGGAGGCCCCGGCCTTGAAGTGGGTGCTGCCGTAGGTCCACAGCTCGTACTCGGGGTGGCGGATGAAGGCCATCTTGTAGCCGGTGACGGTCTGCTTCCACTCCTTGATCGTCTCGTCGCTTCTGATCTGCGCGATGATGTTTTCGATCGTGATCCCGCCGAACTTGCTCTTCTGCCAGGGGAAGTAGAGCCCGACGGACTTGCCCTCGGCGTCCTTCTTGATGTTGTAGGTCACGTGGCATTGGGCGCAGACCGCCGAGCGCATCTCCTGGCGGGTGAGCTTCGAGGCGTCGGTGCCCATGGCCTTGAAGGCCGCGCCCAGAGTGAACTCGCGGGAGATCTTCAGGCTCATGTCCTTGTTGTCGTGGCAGTCGATACAGGCCACGCCGAGGTCCCGGTTCTTCTCGGGGATCATGGCGAGGACTTCCTTGTAGGGCTTCTTGTAGTAGTCCTCCCCATGCGCCTTCTCCAGGCCCGGCGCGTAGGGCGTCTTGCAGCTCAGGCAAACCCCGCCGGCGCCGATGCGCGAGGCGTCGATCTCGAGCTGGTCGCGCACCATGTAGGCGTGGCCCCGGGGCTCGTTGTACTCGACGCCGAAGCCCCAGCCGTTGAAGAGCAGCGCCATGTAGGGGAACTGGGAGAGCTTGTCGATCGATATGGCCGAGTCGTCCATGCCGGTTTTGTACTTGCTCTTTCGGGCGCTGACGGCTTCCTCGGTCTTCTTCCAGAGCTCGAACTCCTCGGGGAAGGCCTTGCCCCAGAGGGCCGGGTCGATCTCGTTGTCCGGGATCTGGACGACCTGCCGCATCTGGGGCTTGGGCTGGTCGCAGCCGAAGGTCCCCGCCAAAACGGCCAGGCATGCACACAGTGACAAAACGGTTCTTACGGTCGAAGACATCTGCCCCTCCTCAAGGTGGTCTCGTCAGAAAAGATGCAACCATCGCTCCCGGCTTCTAGTTGGTCATCCGGACCCCGGCCAGGCGGTGCTGCAGGAAGCGATGGCAGTCCCAACAGTTGCGCTCCTGGTCGATCATCGCCACGCGCTCGGTGTGGCAGCGGATGCAGTTGTTGCGCACAAAGCCCTTCCCGCGCTCCGAGATTTCGATCGTCTCCGGGGTCTGGCCGGAGTAGAACACCACCACGTCCTTCATCCCGTCGATGGACTTCCACAGGTAGTAGGCCGGCAGGTTCTCGTGCGGCAGGTGACAGTCGACGCAGCGGATCGTGCGGTGGGCGCCGACGTTGAACCAGGACTCGAACTGCGACTGCATGACGTGGCAAGACGAGCAGAACAGCGGAGTCTCGGTCTTGGCCATGAGCTTGGGCGGCCCGAAGCTCACGAACAGACCGACGGCGGCGGCCAGGAAACCGATCCCGATCAGGGCCTTCCAGGGAATCTTCTTGCGAACGCGCATCGCCTGGCATCCTCTTCTCAGTGGATTTCGGCCCCGGGAGGCCGATTCAATCTACGAGGGCCGCAATCGGAGGGCCCGGTTACGCCGGAAGACAGGGTGCTGGGAGAGATCAATACCTATCGGGTCGAGTATACCTGTTCATGTAGATAATAAATTGACTTAAGTCAAATCCAGCCGACGCCGAACAGGGTGGCGCATTCAAACACCGGTCGGCCCTGGTGATTCCAGGGCCCGGAAAGTAAGGGGGCGGAAGATACGACCGCAGGAAACCGCAGGCCCTGATTCAGTTGGGGGCCTTGACCCGCAGCTTCTGGTAGGCGACCAGGTCTTCGATGGTGATCACGGGCATGCCCTGCTGCTCGGCGAATCGGACGATTTCCGGCAGCCGCGCCATGGTCCCGTCGGGGTTGGTGAGCTCACAGAGCACCCCGTAAGGCTTGAGCCCCGCCAGACGCATCAGGTCGACGGTGGCCTCGGTGTGACCGGGACGCTCCAGGACACCGCCGGCCCGGGCCTTGAGCGGGAACACGTGGCCGGGGCGGTGCAGGTCCGCGGGTTTGGCGTTATCGGCGATGGCGGCCCGCACGGTGGTGACGCGGTCGGCGGCCGAGACCCCGGTGGTCACCCCCGACGCGGCTTCGATCGACACCGTGAAGGCGGTCCCGTAGCGGCTGGAGTTGTGGTTGACCATCATCGGCAGATCGAGCGCCCGCACCCGTTCCTCGGTCAGGCACAGGCAGACGATGCCGCTGCATTCACGGATCAGCATGGCCATCTGGGCGGCGGTCAGGGATTCGGCGGCAAAAATCACATCGCCTTCGTTCTCGCGATTTTCATCGTCCGTGACCAACACCCCCTGGCCGCCGGCCAGGGCCTTGAGTGCACGTTCGACCCGCGCTTGCGGGCTTCCAAACTGAGACAACAGGGTTTGACGCATGCGATACCCCCAGGTTCCCTAAATTTAACAAAATCAGGGCTAAGGCAGGAAAGACCGCCTTGGCACGCACGGACAGGCACGCACCTGGAGGTGAGGTGGCTGGGCGTGTTGCGGACCGCCTTATCCTCTTTCATCCGGACTGTGACCGTCGGCTCTGGCCTTGCACCAGATCTGCTGACCTCCCTGCTGACGAAGGGAGCGCTCGCGGGCTTCCCGCAGAAACCGGGTTACCGCCGGTGGGGACTTCCACCCCGCCCTGAGAATAAGCTGATAATACCCGCCAAAGATACCGATTTTCGCGGGCTTGTCAATGGGTTTTTTCCACTGCCACGTGAGCCCCTCGTCAGCAGATGCGGAACGAGGGGCTCTGGACCTTGGAGCGCCGGCAGCGCGGGCATCGTCCGGGGCGGGTCAGACGCCGCCGCTCCGCGAAGACGAAACCGCACAGCTGGCACCGGCTGGGGGTCACCCGGAACCGGCGCCGGCCATCGGCGGCCGAGCGCGCGACGTGCACGAGGTGGGCGAGGACCTCCTTCTCCTTGATCCCCAGTTCCTGGGAGAGTTCCCTGGCGTCCATCTCACGGGCGCCGAGCAGTGCGCCGATCCGCTGGCGGATCGTTTGCGGTTCCGCCGCCCTCGCATCGTCCGCCGCGTCGATCACAACACCCGCCCGACGGAAAACGCCAGCAGGAACTGCCCCAGGTAGTAGAGCGGCAGACCGGCCAGGCGGTTGGCGAACTCGTTTTTGACAAACCGGTCCCGGGCGACGAAAATGTCGGAAATGTAGAAGGAGATCGCCCCCGCCAGGATCATCCCGCGGCCCGCCGCGGCGATCCGCATGTCGCCGAACACCGTCCAGGCGCCGGTCGCCATCACCGTGATCACCACCACGTAGGCCATCACCGGGCCGGCCATGGCCCCCAGGTGCGGGCCGAGCCACCGGTAAACGGCCCAGCTCAGTGCCGCGCACACCACCCATCCCCCCCAGGTCCAGGGGTTGAGGGCGGCGATCGTGAAAAATGCCGCGCAATAAAATACATGGCCGACCAGGAAGGAGACCAGCCCCAGGCGGAACATGCCCGCGCCGGGAAGGGCGAGGAACACATCCCCGCCCAGGCAGAAGACCAGGCCTGCCAGCATCAGGTGGTAGTAGGACGGAAACGGGTGCGGCTGGAGCACCGCGCTCAGGATGAAAAGAGCGGACAAAGGCGTCTTGACGCTCAGGGCGCCCCGTCGGCTGCCGGTTTTTTCGAACCAGAGCAGCGCCGCCAGCAGCGGCACGGCAAGGATCAGGATCATCGTGTTCGGCATCGGGCCCTGCCAGGGGAATCGATTCGGGTCGGCGTGGTGCGATGCTATGGGAATGAGCGGCCGAAGTCAAGCCGGCCGCACCTCCTCCTTGAGCAGGCAGCAGGCGATGCGGGATGCGGGCCCCCCCGCGGCGGGGTCTCCGGCGCGGCCCGGATGGATGAGCCGGCTCATGACGCAGCCCTCCGGGATGCTCAGGCGGAAGAAGTCGTCCTCGTTCAGCCGGGGCGCGGCGCGCAGCCGGTCGCCGTCGAAGACCAGGCTGTGGATGGGGTAGTCCTCGCACAGGGGGCAACGGTAGACCCGGCCGTTGGGGAAGACGAAGTAGTTGTCGGCCACGACCCCGGCGCACTCGAAGGCTTCTTCCGGACCGAGGAACACCCTGGGGTAGATCACGCGGATGCCGAGCCGCGCGATCTCCTCGGCCGCCGCCGGGATCGTCGCGAGCCACTCTGCGGGCGAGACCCGCATCAGCTCCCCCGCGTCCGCCGCGCACCCGGTGACGGCCGCCTTGCCTCTCAGACCCAGGACCTGGATAAAAAATCGGCCGACCCCAAGGCGCTTCAACAACGGGCCCATCGCGGCGACCTCCTTCAGGTTCGCGCGGCTGACGGTGGTGATCAGGCTGGTGTGAAACCCGCCGGCCGCGGCCCGGCGCAGGCCGTCCAGGCAGGCGTCGTAGGAGCCCTTGCCTCGGAGGCGGTCGTTGGTCGCCCGCGTCGCGCCGTCGAGGCTGAAGCTGAACACGTCCACCTCGGCCGGGGTCACCTTGGCGAGGATGTCGTGGAACAGGTACCCGTTGGTGTCGATGGTGACGCTGGCGTAGCCGAGACGCCGGGCGCAGCGCACGGCCTGGGGCAGGTCCGGGTGCAGGGTCGGCTCCCCGCCGAGCAACACGAGATTGGCCGAGGGGCTGCGTTCGGCCAGCGCGGCAAGCCAGCGTTCGAGGCGCGCGAGCGGGACGCGCCGCCGGCCGTGCTGCTCCGGGTTGATGTAGCAATGACGGCAGCGCAGGTTGCAGCGGGTCAGGACGTGCAAAAACACGTTGGCCGAGCGGCGTGAAAAAGCAACCGTGGCGGCCTTGCTCATGGGGCGGCGGTGAGCTGCTCGATTTTTTTCCTCGCGGCGATCAGCTCCTCGTTGGTGGCGCGCAGGCGAATGGCCATGTACTCGGCGAAAATGCGGTAGAGCAGCAGCAGGAAATCAAGCTTCTCCTCATCGGGGCTGGCGGCGGCCAGGCGCCTTTTGGCCGAAGTGTCCACCGCCAGGCAGACGGTTTTGCCGACCGAGGTGATCGTGGCCGAGCGGCGCTTGCGGTCGATGAGGCGCATTTCCCCGAAGATTTCCCCCTTACGGTCGCTGGTCCCGATTGCGGTGGACGCCTTGGAGATGCGGATGCTGCCGGAGAGCAGAAAGTACAGCCAGGGGTCGGCGTCGCCCTCCCGGATGATCACCTCCCCGTCCCCGTACTCGCGCACCCGGCTGAGCTTGAGCAGTTTGCCCAGGCTCTTGGACTCGAACTGGCGCAGGGTGGGGATCGCCATGAGCTTCTGGATGTTCTCGATGTTGTCCTTGAGATAATTGGACTCGATCATCTACTCCCTCCGCGCTGCATGCGTCAGATGACCTAGTGTACACCGGGACGGCGCAAAGGACAAGCTACAAGCCGTCGGGTGACGTGCGGGTGGAAAGGGGTCTCAGCAGTTTCTCTCAAGGCAATCCTTGGAGACCTGCTCGTCGAAAAGCACCGGATAGCTGCCGTCGAAGCAGGCCTTACAGTACCGGACTTCCGGTTGCGGTTCGCCGGTGGCCTCCAGCAACCCGTCAATGCTCAGGTAGTGCAAGCTGTCCAGGCCCAGCAGGCGGCAGAGCTCCGCCTCGGTTTTGCCGGCCGCGATCAACTCCCCCCGTGTGGAAAAATCGATCCCGTAGTGGCAGGGAAATCGGTGGGGGGGGCCGGCGATGCGCATGTGCACCCTTTTGACCCCGAGCTCCCGCAAGGCCTTGACCCGCGTGCGGACGGTGGTGCCTCGGATGATGGAATCCTCGATGATGATGATGTCTTTCCCGCGCAGGAGCTCCTTGACGGGGTTGAGCTTCACCCGCACGCCGAAATCGCGCATGCTCTGGGTCGGCTGGATGAAGGTGCGGCCCACATAGTGGTTGCGGATCATCCCCATCTCGAAGGGAATGCCGGACTGCTCGGAATAGCCGATGGCGGCATAGGTGCCCGAGTCCGGGAAGGGCATCACGAAGTCGGCGGAAATCGGCGCCTCCACGGCCAGCCGGCGCCCGTGCGCCTTGCGCATCAGATACACGTTTTTCCCGTCGATGGTGCTGTCCGGCCGTGCGAAATAGATGAACTCGAAGATGCACAGGGACCTGCGGGCGGCGGCCGGGGTGCGGATGCTGCGCATCCCCTCCTGGGTGATGATGACGATCTCCCCGGGCTCGATCTCGCGCAGGAACTCCGCCTCCACCAGGTCGAGCGCGCAGCTCTCCGAGGCCAGGACATAGCTGCCGTTCAAACGCCCCAGGCACAGCGGCCTGAACCCGTGCGGGTCGCGGATGCCGATGACCTCCCCGCGGCTGGTGAGCATGACCAGCGAAAAGGCCCCCTCAAGCCGGGAGACCGACTCCACCAGGGCCTGATCGAAGCCGAGCGTGAGGCGCTTCACGAAGAGGTGCAGGAAGACCTCGCTGTCCATGGTGGTCTGGAAAATGGAGCCGGTCTGCTCGAGCTCCTCCTTGAGCGCCTGGGCGTTGACGATGTTGCCGTTGTGACCGACGGCGTAGGTCTTCTGGCGGTGGCGCACGATGAAGGGCTGGGCGTTGGTGAGGATCGAGCTCCCGGTGGTGGAGTAGCGCACGTGCCCGATGGCGCAGCAGCCGTCGAGCTCCTCCAGGTGGTCGACGTCGAAGACGTCGGAGACGAGACCCATCCCCTTGTGGGCCACGATGCCGTCGTCGCGGACCACGGCGATGCCGGCGCTCTCCTGGCCCCGGTGCTGAAGCGCGTAGAGGCCGAAATAGGTCATCGCGGCCGCTTCGGAATGCCCGCAGATGCCGAATATGCCGCAGGACTCGCGGGGCTTGTCGGAACAATCGACTGTCTTCAATTGATCACCTCTTCACGTGACGGCTTGCGCCGTCTGCCGTTTGGCCGATCCTCCACCCGGGTCGGCCCTCACTCCAGCGGGGCGTTTTCCTTGAGGTCCCACACCCCGCAAGGGCAGGCCCCGGCGCAAAAACCGCAGCCGATGCACAGGTTTTCGTCGACCACGTACTCATAGGGTTTCCCGTCGGGTTCCTGCTTGCGGATGGCCCCCTGCGGGCAGACGGCGACACAGATGCCGCAGTCCCGGCAGGCGCCGCAGGACAGGCACTGCGAGCCGCACTGGTGCACGTCCGCAAAGGCGGTGATGCGCGGGTCGAAGTATTCCAGCGTGACGCGCCGCTTATCGATCATCGAACGCTTGGCGGCGGCCGGGGTTTTGCCGTTCAGCAGGTCGCAGATGGTCCGGGCCACGTTGCGCCCCGCGCCGATGGCATCGGTCAAAAGCCCGGGGCGCACCACGTCCCCGATGGCGAAAACCTTCGGGTCGGAGGTGCGGTGGCCGGCGTCCACCTTGACGAAGCCGCGCTCGGTCTCGATCCCCTCCGGCAGAAAGGAAAGATCCGGGACGTCGCCGATCGACACCACCACCGTGTCGGCCGGGACCTGCTCGCCGTCGGCGAGGGTGACCCCCGCGGCCGTGATCTCCCGGGCGACGACCGGCCAGCGGAAAACCGCCCCGGCCGCCTCCGCCTCCCGGCGCTCCTTGCCGAAGGACGCCGGCTGCTGGACGTCGATCAGGGTGATCTCGCGCGCCCCCAGGCGGTGGGCCTCGGTGGCGGCATCGCAGCCGACGTTGCCGGCGCCGATGACCACGACCCGGCGGCCGGGGGCGATGGTGCCGGCCTTGGCCGCGTCCAGGAATTCGAGCGCCGGGACGGCCCGCTCGATGCCCGGGATGGGCAGCATGCGCGGCTTCTGGGCGCCGGCGGCGATGATCACGAATTCGAAGTCGGCGCGCATCTGCGCCACCTCCGCGGGGCCCAAGGGCTGCTGCAGGGTCACGTGGGGGACGACCCGCTTGACGCGCTCGAGCTCGGTCGCGATCACCTCCCGGCGGGATGCGGCTTTCGGGGATGACCCGCGTGAACTTGCCGCCCAGCCGGCCCGCCAACTCGTAGACCACCGCCTCGTGGCCGGCGAGCCTCAGCTGCCAGGCCACCGAAAGACCGGCCGGGCCGCCGCCGACCACGGCGATGCGCCGGCCGCTCAGGGCGGGCAGCTCCGGCAGCTTTGGCGCGGATGCTGGCCTGCCCGATCTTGGTCGTGTCCACCGGGGCCAGGGCGGCCGTTTGGCGCGTGCAGGACTGCATGCACAGGTTCGGGCAGAGATAGCCGCACACCGCGGCCGGAAAGGGCGTGTAGGCCAGGGCCAGATCCACGGCCTCGTCCACCCGGCCCTCGCGGATGAGCTGCCAGCGGCGCTGGACCGGGATCCCCGTCGGGCAGGTGGACTCGCAGGGCGCGGCGTACTTGCAGGTTTTCCCACACCGGAACGTAGCGCCGCAGCCCCCCGGTCGTGATCAGCGGGATGACGCTGCGGTCGATCCGTGAGAGATCGCCGATCAAGCCGCCCTGCCCCAGACCGGCGTCCCAGACTTCGCGGTGGAAGGAGGCCATCGAGCGCGCGGGTTGTCCGGCCTTCTCGTGCGGCCGGCGCGCGGCGAGCAGCTGCCAATGCTCGCGCACCAGAAATTCGCGCAGGAGCTCGGAGCGGCCGATTTTTTTCAGAAAGACCTTGAGCCCGGCACCCAGCCAGTCCCAGTCCGCATCGGCGATCGGGACCAGCCGGGCATCCTGCCGGCTGTACCCGCCCTGCGGCCCGCGGAAGAACACCCGGCCGCCCACCATGCCCACAAAGGGCCGGTAGCCGAGAACGTTTTCCGGCGTCTGCGCCTCGTGCCCGCAGATCACGGCCACGCCGCCGGCCATGAATTCACCGAAGTAGTCGCCGACCGCCCCCAGGACCCAAAGCTGGGGCGGGTCGAAGCGCGGGTTGTGCTTGGTCATGGTCATGCCGCGGGCGCCGATGTTGCCGGCGACGTAGATCTTCCCCTGGGACATGGCGTTGCCCAGCCCGTTGCCGGCATTGCCGTGGACGACGATCTCGGCCCCGGCGTTGAGCCAGCCGACATCGTCGGAGGCCGGCCCCAGGACCTCGATGAGCGTGTTGGGAAACCCCATCGAACCGACCCGCTGCCCCGGGTGACCCGTGATGCGGATGTGGACCTTCTCCTCGCCGGCCCGCCACAGGCGGCCGCCGATCCCGTGCTGGCCGAAAGCCTCGATCTGCAGCCGACGCTGGCCGCCGGCGACCGCCTGCTGGATCTGCTCTTCGAGAATGCGCGAGCGCACCCGCTCGCCGTCCTGCCGGCCGGCGATGATCTGCACCGGTTTCAAGTTGTCTGGCTTGGATTCGTTCATATCTCTTCTCCAGGCACACGCGGTGCGCTTCGGAACCCGACAGACCGCGGGTCCAACCCGTCGTGCGCTTTTCCTTCGAGCTCCCTTCGAGCTTACCGCTTCCCGCTTCGAGCTTTATCAGACCACGTACTTGATGCTCAGCCGCTCGGCCGTGTGATAGTCATCCACCCCAGGGCATCGGACATGCCGATCGGCAGCGACGTCGAGCGGCCCAGCGGCGCCACGATCTTTTTCAGCTCGGTGTCGAAGCAAAGGAACACGTCGACCACCCGCTGGGCCACCTCTTCGACGTCCAGTCGCCGGTAAAGCCGCGGGTCCTGGGAGGTGATGCCCTTGGGGCAGAGGCCGATGTTGCAGATGTTGCAGCGGTCGGTCTCCGAGCCGAGGCAGCCGGCGGCCGCCTGCATGATGTATTTGCCGGTCTGGATGCCGCTGGCCCCCAGCATGATCAGGGCCGCGGCGTTGGCGGCCAGGTTGCCGTTCTTGCCGATCCCGCCGCCGGCGAACAGCGGCATCTGGTTCTGCATGCCGAGCTTGACCAGGGTCAGGTAGCCGTCGCGGATGTTGCTGGCGATCGGGTGCCCCATGTGATTCATGGAGACATTGTAGGCCGCGCCGGTGCCGCCGTCTTCACCGTCGATGGCAAGCCCCGCGGCATAGGGGTTGCGGGTCAGGTTGTTCAGAACCGCCAGGGCCGTGGAGGTCGCGGAGATCTTCGGATAGACCGGCACACGAAACCCCCAGGCCATGTACATGGACTGGATCATCTTGGCCACCGATTCCTCGATCGAATACTGGGTCTGATGGGTCGGCGGGCTGGGCAGGCTGACCCCCGGGGGGACCCCGCGGATGGCGGCGATCAGCTTGTTGACCTTGTACCACATGAGCAGGCCGCCGTCGCCCGGCTTGGCGCCCTGGCCGTACTTGATCTCGATGGCGCAGGGGTCTTCCTTCATGTCCGGCAGGGCGTGGATGATCTCGTCCCAGCCGAAATAGCCGCTGGCGATCTGCAGGATGACGTATTTGAGAAAGCGCGAGCGCAGCAGCCGCGGCGGACAGCCGCCCTCACCGGTGCAGATGCGTACCGGCATGCCGAGCTCCTCGTTGAGATAGGCCACCCCCATCTGCAGCCCTTCCCACATGTTCGGCGAAAGCGCACCGAAGGACATGCCGCCGATGATCAGCGGATAGATTTCGCGCACCGGCGGAATCCATCCGTTCTCACGCAGCTGCCAGGTTCTCCTCCGGCGGCAGGACCCGGCCCAGCAGGGTGCGCAGCTCGAACTCGTGGCGGCCGGCGTCGAGGGCCGGGTCGGTCAGCATCGAGATCCGGATGAATTTCAGCCGGTCGAGGAGCACTCCCGGGAGGTTGCGCCGGCCGCCGCGGCGCCGCGGCTGCCCGCCGCGGTCGATGTGGAACCGGAGCTTGTCGGCCTCGTCGGAGTGCATCGGCATGATCGCGTCGTTGGGGCAGACCAGGGTGCACGTGGCGCAGCCGATGCAGGCGTAGGCCGGGTCGGTCTTCTGCCGAATCCCGTAGTAGGCCCGGAAGGCGGTCGCGGGCGGCGCGGCGAAGCCGACCGGCGGCTCGGCCACCCGCTTGCGAAAGACGCCCGGTTCGATGGCGTTGACCGGGCAGACCGCCGTGCAGTGGCCGCACAGCGTGCATTTTTCCTTGTCCCAGAGGATCTGCCAGGGCAGGTCCTTGACACTCAGCGTGGAGGGGGTAATGGGTCTTTCTGACTGCATGTGCGCACCTCCTGGCGATCCGGTCCGACGACCGCCGTGTCCAGATACATCGGTTGAAAGTCCTTGCTCTTGTCCCGGACGGGGATGGCGGCATCCAGCCCGCAGATTTCCGATGCGAACGCGAACATGCCGGGCTTGCCGCCGACCACCCCCGGCCGCAGCTTCTTGCGGTCCTGGACCATGAACAGGCTGTGGTCCGGCAGGCAGCCGATCACACAGTTGGGCCCGTCGATGATCAGCGGCCGGCAGGTCTGCTTCAGGTGGCTCAGAAAATGCGCATCGGGGTGGGCGGCAAGGTCTTCGTCCTGCAGCGGGGTGATGAGGTGCTTGTAGGACTCGATCCCGAAGCCCAGAAATCGGGTGGCATAATGCAGGATGTGGGTGAAGACCTCGGAGTCGGAGTTGTAACCGATATAGCCCGGGAACCCGCGCGACTCGAGAAAGGTCCGGATCGGGACAAAGGCCGTGTTTTCGCCGTTGGTCATGGTGGAGAACCCCTGGATGAAGAAGGGGTGACAGGCGTAGAGATCGATGGCGTAATTGGTGTTCTGCCGGCCCTGGGCCATGATCACCCGCGCGTTGAGCTCCTTGCGGTCGAGCTGCAGGTGTCGGGCCACCGCCAAGGGGTCGCCGATTTCCTTGAGCATGATCACATCCGGCCAGAAGGAGAAGACGATCATGTCCCCCGCCGCCTCGCCCATGGCCCGCAGCTGCAGGCGGGTGTCGAGCAGCCGCCGGTGGAGCTCCTCCCGCGCCAGCCCTTCCCACTCTTCGGGGTATTCGTAAGCCCGGATCAGGTAGACGTCCCGGCGCGGGATGCCGGGCGGGGGCGTTTTCGGGACCTTGATCGAAATCTTGTACTTGGTCATGAAACCGATGTCCATCATGAACGCGTCGAGCCGCTTCAGGCCGGCATCGCTGAAAATCCCGGAGAGAATCGGGGCCTCTTTCATCTCCTCGAAGGGCCCGCCCAGATCCCTCAGGAAGATGCCGACACCGGAACCGTCATGGCCTTCGCGCATGACGTTGAGGGCCTCGACAGCCACCATGGGCGACAGGGGCTCCTTGCTGGTGATGGCAAACAGACGACACATACGCTACTCCTTCCCTGAGGCCTGAGCGCTTCGGACCGACTTCGACCGCACGCGGCCGCGGGCTGAGGCGATGAGGAACCCGAGGCCCCGCGGGCAAAGACACCGACGGCCGCGATCCCCGCCCGTGCCCCGTCGGCACCTGCAGCGATAGGAGCGGTGCGCCGATTTACAGAAACTCGGTCCGCCGTGAGCACCGGTTTGACTCAACGCTGGGTAATGACGAACTCGGGCGGTTCGATGATGCGCGGGGTCAGGGGTGGTTGGGCCATCGACGTTTCTGCCGTGACACTGGTTTAAGCCGCCCCCCTTGTCGTTTCCACCTCGTCTGTGCTGAGCAAGAAAGATACTGCAAGCCACATGCCACTTGATCGGGCATCGGTGGCGGTCACGTCCGTGTTGCACGCAATCGCAACGTGGGGGGCTCTGGCCAGGCTGCGCCTGCGAATGATTTTTATGAAGGAAAAAAGGCACGGAGTCAACCGAAATTACACCGCGGCGGTAGGATCGGTTCAATTGTTACAAATTTGTCGCTCGCCCGACGCACCCTGATGCCGGCCCCGCCGAATTGACACCTCACGGGATTTCATCTATATTTTCAAAACGCGTCACATCCACGACAACCGCCACGGGGCCGCCCGTTGATCCTCGCTTATTGAACCAATGGATGATCTCGTCCAACGTCATCAGCATTTCGATGCTGCCGGCCGTCCCCCCAAAAACCTCACCCGGGAACCCAGGCAACCGGCCGACGACCCGACGCGTCCGACAGGTCGGCGCCACGCTTGAGGAGGTAGGCATGAGCTCATTCGATATCCCATCGAGTCTGCGCGGCCGACTCACCCGCCGCGATTTTTTGTGGCTCGCCTCGCTGGCGGCCGCCGGCGCCGCCACCGGCTGCGCCACCAACCCCGTCACCGGTCAAAGTCAGCTGATGCTGGTCTCCGAGGAGGAGGAAATCAAGGTCGACCGCCAGTACTCGCCCATGCAGTTTTCGGCGGACTACGGCCAGACCCAGGACCAGGCGCTCAACGACTATGTCGACGAGGTCGGCCGACGGTGGCAGGGACGCTCGCACCGAACGGCCATGCCGTACTCCTTTCGGGTGGTCAACGCCAACTACATCAACGCCTACGCCTTCCCGGGCGGCAGCATCGCCTGCACGCGGGCCATCCTGCTGAACCTGGACAACGAGGCCGAGCTGGCGGCATTGCTGGGACACGAAATCGGCCACGTGAACGCCCGCCACACGGCCTCGGCCATGTCGAAGGGCATGGTGACCCAAGTCCTGGTCGGGGGGCTTGCGATCCTGGCCGGCACCCAGGCCGCGGTCCTCGGGGACATTGCCGGCCAGCTCGGCAGCATCGGGGCCGGTGCCCTGCTCGCCTCCTACAGCCGCGACAACGAGCGCCAGGCCGACGCCCTGGGGACCGAGTACATGGTCAGGGCCGGATACGGACCCGATGGGATGGTGGGCCTGATGGAGATGCTGCAAAGCCTCAACAAGTCAAAGCCGAGCAGCATCGAGCTGATGTTCGCGACCCACCCCATGAGCGACGAGCGCTACCGCAACGCCCTCGATGCGGTGCAGACCCGGTATCAATCCGCCCGGGGCCTGCCGCTGAACCGCGAGCGCTACATGGACCGCACGGCCCGCCTGCGGGCCTTGAAGCCGGCCATCGACGAGATGCAACTGGGCGACAAGGCCATGGGCGGCAAAAAGATCAGGCGAGGCCGAGGAGCACTACACCAAGGCCCTCAAAATGGCGCCGAACGACTACGCCGGCCTGATCAGCATGGCCACCTGCCAGTTGGTGCAGAAGAACTATGCCGAAGGGCAGCGGTATGCGGAGCGGGCCAAGGCGGTCTACCCCCAGGAGTCCCGGGGCTACCACCTGAGCGGCTTCGCCAAACTGAACACCCAGAACTTCGAGGGGGCCTACCAGGATTTTTCGACCACCGAAAAACTGCTCCCCGGAAACCCCCAGGTCGTTTTCTTCAAGGGCTATGCCCAGGAGAAAATGAACCGCCGCCAGCAGGCCGCCGGGGAATACCGCCGCTATCTGCAGCAGGTGCGCGAAGGCGATTATGCCAAGTACGCCAATCAGCGTCTCAGGGAGTGGGGATATGCCCGCTGAAGACGCGCAAGACGCATGACGACGCCCCCCCAGGCGGGCCTGCCGCCGGAGCTGGTCGCCGACATGGACGCCAAGTGGGTGCGGCTGCAGGACGCCCTGCGTCAGGCTGACGCGACGCTGCCGGATGACCCGGACCTGTCGGGCCGGATCCTGCGGGTGCTCGCCTTCAGCGACTTCGTCGCCGAGCAGTGCACCCGCCGCCCCGACCTCCTGGAGCACCTCCTGAGAAGCGGGGATCTCGACCGCGTTAACGCCCCGGGGGCCTATGCCGCGGGGCTGGCGTCCCGGTTGAAGGGCGTCGCCGACACCGAAACCCTGGGCCGCCGGTTGCGGCGCTTCCGCTGCCGCGAAATGATCCGCATCGCCTGGCGCGACCTGACCGGCCTGGCCGGCCTCGCCGAAACCACCACCGACCTTTCCGCCCTGGCCGAGGCCTGCCTGGAGCAGGCCCTGCAGTGGCTGCATCAAAAACTGTGCGCCGATCACGGAGAGCCGCTGTGCACCGCCGGCCACCCCCAGGGACTTGTGGTGCTGGGCCTCGGCAAGCTCGGCGCGGGCGAGCTCAACTTCTCCTCGGATGTCGACCTGATCTTCGCCTACCCCGGCCCCGGGGAAACCCGGGGGCCCGGCCCGGTGATATCGAGCGAAGAGTTCTTCACCCGGCTCTGCCGCAAGCTGGTGTCCGTCATCGGGCAGCCGACCGCCGACGGTTTTGTGTTTCGCGTCGACCTGCGTCTGCGCCCCTACGGCGACAACGGGCCCCTGGTCATGAGCTTCGACACCATGGAGCAATACTACCAGGAGCAGGGGCGGGACTGGGAACGCTATGCCTGGATCAAGGCGCGCGTGGTGGCCGGCGACCGCGAGGCGGGCGAGGTCCTGCTCGAGCGCCTTTTTCCGTTCGTCTTCCGGCGCTACCTCGACTTCGGCGCCTTCGAGTCCCTGCGCTCCATGAAACAGATGATCGCCCGCGAGGTCGCCCGCAAGGGGATGGCCCGGGACATCAAGCTCGGGCCGGGCGGGATCCGGGAAATCGAATTTTTCGGGCAGATCTTTCAACTGATCCGCGGCGGCGTCACCCCGGCACTGCGGGAGCGCCGCATCCAGAAGGTCCTCGGCGTCCTGGCGGCCGGCGGGCACATCTCCGAGGCCACGCGCGGCGAGCTCGACGCCGCGTACGTGTTTTTACGCAACACCGAACACCGGCTCCAGGAGTTCGCCGACCAGCAGACCCATGCGCTGCCCGCGGACGCCGCCGGTCTCGCGCGCCTGGCGGCGGCCATGGGACACAGCGGCCCGGAAGAATTCTCGGCCGAGTTGAAACGCCACCGCAAGAAGGTGCACGGCCACTTCCAGATGCTGCTCGAACCCGCCGAGGGGGAGCGCAGGAAAAACCCCCTGGAGCGCCGGGTGAGCGATGTCTGGCTGCAGCTCGCCGACGAGACCCAGGCGGCCGCGACGCTGAGGGACATCGGCTTTGACGCCGCCGGCGAGGTGCTGCCGCTGCTGGAGTACCTGCGCAGCGACTCGGAGACCCGCGCCCTCAGCCCGACCGGCCGACAGCGCCTGGATCGGCTCATCCCGCTGGTACTGATCGAGACGGCCGGCGCTGCACGCCCCCTGGCGGCGCTGCACCGGATCATCGACCTCATCCGCTCCGTGGAGCGGCGCACCAGCTATCTCGCCCTGCTGCTCGAGTACCCGGCGGCCGTCAGCCACCTGGTGAAGCTGGCCGACGCAAGCCCCTGGATCGCGACCTATCTGGCCCAGCACCCGGTCCTGCTCGACGAGCTGCTCGACGCGCGCACCCTCTACCGGCCGCCCGGCCGCACCGCGCTCACCAAAGAGCTCGAGCGGCGCCTGGACCCGGCCGCAGGCGACGACCTGGAGGCGCAGATCGAGGCGCTGTGCATTTTTCGCCAGATCAACGTCCTGCGGGTGGCGGCCGCCGACGTCAGCGGAAACCTTCCGTTGATGCGGGTCAGCGACTTCCTGTCGGACATCGCCGAAGTCACCCTCAACGCGGTGGTGGATCTCGCCTGGGCCCACCTGGTCTCCCGCCACGGCACCCCGGATTGCCGTTTGCACGGCACCCCGTGCGAGCGCGGGTTTGCCGTCATCGCCTACGGCAAGCTGGGCGGGCTCGAACTCGGCTACGGTTCCGATCTCGACCTGGTCTTCCTGCACACCGGGGTGGAAGGCCAGACCCAGGGGGGGCCCCGGCCGATCGACAACGCGCAGTTCTTCAACCGCCTGGGCCAGCGGGTGATCCACATCCTGACCTCCCACACCCGCGCCGGGCGGGTCTACGAGATCGACACCCGGCTGCGGCCGAGCGGGGTTTCCGGCATCCTGGTGCGCCATGTCGAGGCCTTCGCCGACTACCAAAGGAACGAGGCCTGGACCTGGGAGCACCAGGCCCTGATCAAGGCCCGGCCGGTGAGCGGCGACCGGCTGATCTGCGACCGCTTCGAGGCGATCCGTGCGGAGATACTCGCCCGGTTCCGCGCGCCGGAGCAGTTGCACACCGAAGTCGTCGACATGCGCCGTCGGATGCGCCGTGAGCGCCGCCGGCCGGAGCCCGGGGCCTTCGATCTCAAGCAGGACCCCGGGGGGATCGTCGACATCGAGTTCCTGGTCCAGTACCTGGTCCTGCGGCACGCGCACCGTTGCCCGCAGCTGGTGCGCTGGACCGACAACGTCCGTCTGCTCCAGACGCTGATCGAAACGCGGGTGCTCGACGAGTACACCGCCCACGTCCTCAAGCACGCCTACCTGATCTATCGCGCCGCCGCGCACCAGCTCAGCCTGCAGGAAATGCCGGCTGAAGTCCCCGCCGAAAAATTCGAGCGCTTGCAGCCGCGCATCCGGCAGATCTGGCGCCGCGTTTTCAAGGAATACGGCAGCACGGGAAAAAAAGGCTGAAGGCCGAAGGCTATCAGACCATAGGCAAAAAGAAACACGACGCGCCACGGGGTGATCGCCTCCGGCCGGTCTTCACAAAAAAGAATCCCCTTCCCGGGCGGGAGAGTCCGGGGGTGGGGAGGATGGACACGCTGGGCGGGGGCTTTGAAGGAAAGGGGCGGCGGGGACCCCATCCGCACCCATTTTCCAGCCTCATATTTTACAAATTTGTAAAAAGAAAAATTTTATACCGTACAAATTTGTAATATATTTGTGATCCCCGGCTTGCCTCTTTGCCGCTCAAACTACCGGTTATCCAACACTTTATTCTCCCACGGCTCCCTGGCACGACTCTTGCCGATACTCTTCCTGCGGTCAAGTCGCCGCCGGCCGCCGGCAGCGCGCCCGGGAATAGCGGCCTGAAGACCGACACGATCCACCGCGGAGCAACCAGAGCGAATGCAAAACGTGCACGAGCCGGCTTCCAGACAACTCAAGCAGAAGGTGATCGACCTCACCGGCCGCTTTCTGCGGGGACGGCAGTCCGATTTCCTGCGGCAGCACGCGCGGGCCCTGGACGATTACTTCGAGCAAGCCTTTGAAACCAGCATGATCGGCCCGCGGCTGGAAATCAACAAGAACCCCTATGCCATCGTCGCTCTCGGCGGCTACGGCCGAGAAGAGCAGTGCGTGCACTCGGATGTCGACCTGTTGATCCTGTTCGGCAAGGGGGTCCCCAAGCATGCGGAGGACCTCATCCGCGAGATGATCTACCCCTTGTGGGACATCGGCATGGACGTCGGCTACGCGACCCGCTCCGTCAAGGAGTGCCTGCGGCTGGCCGGGGGGGACCTGAACATCCTGACCCCGCTGCTCAACGCCCGGTTCGTCTGCGGCATGTCGATGCTCTTCTCGGATTTGATGACTCAACTGATGGACAAAATCGTCCGCAAGCGTGCGGATGAGCTTTTCAAGACATTGGTGGAAACCACGCGCGTTCGGCATGCGCAGTACGGTAACTCCGCGGACCTGCTGGAGCCCAATCTCAAGGAAGGCCAGGGCGGGCTGCGCGACTATCACACCATGCTCTGGCTGGCGCGTCTCAAACACGATGTGCGCCAGCCACGGGACTTGGAGTACTTCGGGCTGCTCTCCCACTCCGAGTACCAGGACCTGCGGGGGGCGCTCGGTTTCATCTGGGATGTGCGCAACCGCCTCCACCACCTTTGCGGCCGCAAGTGCGACCAGCTGCATTTCGAAAACCAGATCAAAATCGCCGAACAGCTCCGATTCAGGGCCGCCTCCGGCCAGCAGCCGGTGGAGCGGTTTTTGGGCGATCTCCACGCCCGGATGGGGACCGTGAAACAGCAGCACCTGATGCTGACGCACGAGCTCGGCCTGGCGAGCAGCCGCCGGCGGTCGCACCGGGCCACGGGGCCGAAGCCCATGGAGGGTCTGGAACTGAACGCCGCGGGCATGCTCTGCTTCACGGGCCCGGAGGAGATCCTCAAGCGCCCGGAGCTGCTCATCCGCATCTTCGAGGAAAGCCTGCACCTGAAGGCACCGTTGAGTGCCGAGGCGCGCCGATTGGTTCGGGAATTCGCCTATCTCCTCGATCCGGACTTGCGGGCCTCGGAGGAGATCGTCCGTGCTTTCGAACGCCTCCTGCTGGCCGCCGACGCAAGCGAAGTCCTCGACGACATGCTCGGCACGGGTTTCCTGCAGGCCTTCATCCCGGAGTTCGGCGCGATCGTCAACCGGGTTCAATACGACGAGTACCATCTGTTTCCGGTCGACAAGCACCTGCTGCGCACCGTGCACATGATCAAGCAGCTCGGTGAAGAATCCAAAGGCGCCGAGCAGCTTGGCGCAAGGCTCTACCGCGAGTTGAAGAACAAGACCGCCCTGCTGTGGGCCGCACTGCTGCACGATATCGGCAAAGCCTCCCCCGACGCCGACCACTCCACGAGCGGGGCCGAAATCGCCCGGGGCATTCTCGCGTCCAAGGGGCTCAAGCCCGCCGCGGTCGACGCCGCGGCCTTTCTCGTCCGCGAGCACCTGTTCCTGATCAAGACCGCCACCCGCCGGGACATCCACGACGAGGAGACCGCCATCGCCTGTGCCCTGCGCATCAAGGACACCGAGCGCCTGAAAATGCTCTACCTGCTGACCGTGGCGGATGCCGCCGCAACGGGCCCGGCCGCCTGGAACGACTGGACCTCCCACCTGCTGCGGGAGTTTTTCTTCAAAGTCCTCAATATCCTCGAGAAAGGCGAGCTGGCGACCGAAGAAGCGGTCGCCGTCTTCGAACGCAAGCGCGAGGCGCTGGTCGCATCCGCCGACTCGGCCGAGACACGTGCCGAGAGGGAACGCATTTTCCCCGTCCTCTCACCGCGCTACCTGCTCGCGGTCCCGGAGCCCGGCATCGCCGAGCACATCGAGCTGTTCCGCCGCCTGGGCCCGGCCGATTTCGCCTGGGACATCCGCCGCTCGCCCGACGGCTCCGGCCGCACCGTGACGATCTGCGCCAAAGACCGCCCGGGGCTCGTCGCGAGCATCGCCGGGGTGTTCACCTTGAACAACATCAACATCCTGGATGTCCAGGTGTTCACCTGGCGCAACCACACCGCACTCGACATCTTCGAGGTGACCCCGCCGCCGGATTTGCTGTTCGAGGACGATAAGTGGCGCCGCGCCGAGGAGCACCTGAAAGCGGTCCTCACCGGCGAAATGGATCTGCGCTCCGCGCTCCAGCCGCACCTGCAGACGCCCCGGTTCCGCAAGCAGCGGGCGGTCCGCAAACCGCACCGGGTGCGGGTGGACAATGCCGGCTCCAGTTTTTTCACGATCGTCGAGGTCTTCACGCATGATTTCCCCGGACTGCTCTACAGCGTCACCGATGCCCTTTTCCAGTGCGGGCTGGACATCTGGGTCGCCAAAATCGCCACGAAAGTGGACCAGGTGGTGGATGTCTTCTATGTGCGCGACGTCAACGGGCAGAAGGTCGACGACCCGCAGCGGGTGGAGGACCTCAAGGAAGCCATTCTCGAACGCCTGCCTTCGATCACCGCATCGGCATGAGGCGGGAAACCAAACGACACGGGAGGAATTGATCTTCATGAAAAAGCGGATAAGGACAACGATCGCCGGCGCCGTGCTGACGCTCGCCCCCCTCACTCCGGCGTGGGCCGCCGAAGGGCTGAACTCCGGAGACACGGCCTGGATGATCGTTTCGACGGCGCTGGTGATGATGATGACCCCGGCCGGGCTGGCCCTTTTCTATGGCGGCATGTCCCGTTACAAGAACCTTTTGAACACGCTCGCGATGACCTTTGTCGCCTACTGCCTGGCCAGCATCGTGTGGGTCATGTGGGGCTACAGCCTGGCCTTCGGGCCGGACGCGGCCGGCCTCATCGGCGGGCTGAAGTACGCCTTCATGGAGGGAATCGACACCGCCAGCCTCCAGGGGACCATCCCCACCAACGTGTTCGCGCTGTTTCAGATGACCTTCGCCTGCATCACCGTGGCGCTGGTCCTGGGCTCGGTGGTGGACCGCATGAAATTCTCCGCCTGGATCGTGTTCACGGTCCTGTGGGTGACCTGCGTCTACGCCCCGATCGCGCACTGGGTCTGGGGCGGGGGGTGGATGGCCCAAATGGGGGCGCTTGATTTTGCCGGCGGCACGGTGGTACACGTCAACGCGGGCGTGGCCGGTCTGGTGCTGGCACTGACGCTCGGAAAGCGCGTCGGCTACGGTAAGGAGGCCATGTTCCCCTCGAGCATCGCCCTGACCGCGCTGGGGGCCGCGCTGTTGTGGTTCGGCTGGTTCGGTTTCAACGCCGGCAGCCAGCTCGCCGCCGACGGCCTGGCCGGCTCCGCCTTTCTGGTGACGAACACCTCGGCCGCCGCCGCCGCCCTGTCCTGGATGTTCACCGAGTGGTGGGTCACCAAAAAACCGACGGTGCTCGGTATCGCCTCGGGCGTTGTCGCCGGGCTCGTCGCCATCACTCCCGCCGCGGGGTTCGTGGGCCTGAAGGCATCGCTGGCCATCGGGCTGGCGGCCGGCGTTCTGGGGTTTTTATCTGTGGCCCGGCTGAAGCAGAAAATCGGCTACGATGACAGCCTGGATGCCTTCGGGGTCCACGGCATGTGCGGCGCGTTCGGCGCGCTCGCCACGGGGCTCTTCGCCGACCCGTCGGTCAATCCCAACGGTACGGGGCTGTTCTTCGGAAACCCCGCCCAGCTGTGGATCCAGCTCGCCTCCATCCTGGCCACCGCGGTCTTCACCGCCGTGGCCACCCTGGTGTTGATTCACGTCACCAAGGCGCTCACCGGGGGCCTGCGCGTCGAGGAGGAAAACGAAATCGTCGGGCTCGACAGTGCCGTCCACGGCGAGCGGGCCTTCGAGATTCAGTAACATCGGCCAGTATCGAGAGAGGAGAAACGTCCCATGATGAAGAAGATCGAAGCCATCATCAAGCCGTTCAAGCTCGATGACGTCAAAGAGGCCCTGAACGAGATCGGCATCCAGGGCATGACGGTCTCCGAGGTCAAGGGCTACGGCCGCCAGAAGGGCCACAAGGAAATCTACCGCGGCGCCGAATACGTGGTGGACTTCATCCCCAAGATCAAGATCGAGATCGTCACCGACGATGCCCGCGTCGAGCAGGTGATGGCCAAGATCCGCGAAGCCGCGTACACCGGCAAGATCGGCGACGGAAAAATCTTCGTGATCCCGGTCGAGCAGGCCATCCGCGTGCGCACCGGCGAGACGGGCACGGATGCGGTGTGAGCAAAGTTTCGGCGCCGGCCCCGACGCGCGGCTGCCGGTGAGGTAAAAACCAATCAAGACCAAACCTTAAGGAGGAATCAGCATGAAACCCAAAGACGTGATCGCTTTTGCCAAGGAAAACGGCGCCAAGATGGTCGACCTGCGCTTCATGGACTTCCCCGGGCTGTGGCAGCACTTCTCGGTGCCCATCGCCCAGCTCGACGAAGGCTGCTTCGAGGACGGGTTCGGCTTCGACGGCTCGAGCATCCGCGGCTGGCAGCCCATCAACGCGAGCGACATGCTCGTGATCCCGGACCCGGCCACCGCCAAGATCGACCCGTTCTACGCCGACCCCGACGCTCGTCCATGATCTGCAACATCGTCGACCCGATCACCCGCGAGCCCTACACCCGCGACCCGCGCAACATCGCCCAGAAGGCCGAGGCCTACCTGAAGAGCACCGGCATCGGCGACACGGCCTTCATCGGCCCGGAGGCGCGAGTTCTTCATCTTCGACGACGTCCGCTACGACCAGTCCGACAACTTCGGCGCCTTCTACGAGATCGACTCGATCGAGGGCACCTGGAACACCGGCCGCGACGAGGGCCCCAACCTCGGCTACAAGCCCCGCCACAAGGAGGGCTACTTCCCCGTGCCCGCCGCATGGACAAGTTCCAGGACCTCCGCACCGAGATGGTCCTGACCCTGGAGAAGCTCGGCATCGACGATCGAGGCCCAGCACCACGAGGTGGCCACCGCCGGCCAGGCCGAGATCGACATGCGCTTCGACCCCCTGCTGCAGATGGCCGACCAGCTCATGTGGTTCAAGTACGTCGCTCAAGAACGTCGCCTACCGCAACGGCCAGCACGGTGACCTTCATGCCCAAGCCGCTCTTCGGGGACAACGGCTCCGGCATGCACACCCACATCAGCATCTGGAAGGACGGCAAGCCCCTGTTCGCCGGCGACAAGTACGCCGGCGTCTCCCAGATGGCCCTGTACGCCATCGGCGGCATCCTCAAGCACGCCCGCGCCCTCGTGCGCCTTCACCAACCCGACCACCAACTCCTACAAGCGGCTGGTGCCCGGCTACGAGGCCCCGGTCAACCTGGCCTACTCGAGCCGCAACCGCTGCGCCGCCGTCCGCATCCCGATGTACTCCGCCTCGCCCAAGGCCAAGCGCATCGAGTTCCGCACCCCGGACCCGTCCTGCAACCGCTACCTCGCCTTCGCCGCCATGCTGATGGCGGGCCTCGACGGCATCCAGAACAAGATCGACCCGGGCGAGCCGCTGGACAAGGACATCTACGACCTGCCGCCCGAGGAACTGGCCGAAGATCCCGTCAGCCCCCGGCTCCCTGGACGAGGCGCTCGCAGCGCTCTCGAAGGAGGACCACGAGTTCCTGCTCAAGGGCGACGTCTTCACCCAGGACGTCATCGACATGTGGATCGAGTACAAGACGCGAGGACGAGATCGACCCGGTCCGGCTGCGGCCGCACCCGTACGAGTTCTTCCTCTACTACGACATCTAACCGCCTGACCGCCGGGGCCCTGCGACGGCCCCGGCGCTGGACGGGCATGCACTCCCCCTCCCTCCGGGGGCGCATGCCCGTTTCCGTTCCCGCCATCGATACCCGCTCTCGATGTTTTAGGCCGCCCGATGCCGCACTGTCCCATCATGTCCGACTCAAAGTTCTTTCCAAGCCGGCCTTAAATCCAACACCTTGGGATTGGGTTGATTATAATTGGCTATTGCACGGCGGACGAAGCATGGGGTATCCTTCAGGGCAAAAGCATGTTGAAGGCCTCCGAGAATTCTCATTGTTTGCTGATTCGAGATTCAATCCAAAAAAGCGCCACCCGCATCAAACACAGAGGCGGCCATAAAGGTCACCGCTCCTCTGTCCAGTCACCATGGGACAGGCGTTCAAAAGGACCGAACCGAACGGTTCTCCGGTGAATCTCCTCGCATCACGCTGCAGGGGATGCGCTCGCTGTTGCGGTTCAAAAAGGAGGAAAACACAGATGGATGTTCAGGATTTGCTCGCAAAGGTCTATGAACTGCTGGCGCTTTACGGTATGAAGGTTATCGGAGCAGCGGCCATTCTGGTGATCGGACGCTGGGTCGCAAAGGGCCTGACCCGGCTTCTGCAGCGCATCCTGAACCGCAGCAATCAGGACCCCACCCTCGTCGGCTTCATCTCACATCTGTCGTACGTCGCGCTTCTCGTCTTCGTGGTCATCGCCGCGCTGAACCAGCTCGGCATCCAGACGGCCTCTTTCATCGCCGTCCTGGGCGCCGCCGGCCTGGCCATCGGTCTGGCCTTGCAGGGGTCTCTTTCCAATTTCGCCGCCGGCGTGCTGATGATTATCTTCAAGCCGTTCAAGGTGGGCGACTACATCGAGGGCGCCGGGGTGGGCGGCACCGTCGAAGCAATCCAGATGTTCACCACCCTTTTGAAATCCCCGGACAACCGCACCATTGTCGCGCCCAATGCCAAAGTCATGGGCGACACCATCACCAATTACACCACGAAGGGCACCCGCCGGGTGGAGGTGGTTGTCGGCATCGGTTACGGGGATGACATCGACAAGGCACGCAGGGTGATCGAGGACATCGCAAAGGCCGATCAGCGGGTGCTGGAAGAGCCGGCCCCGGTGGTCGTGGTCTCTGGACTGGCGGACAGCAGCGTGAACATGACGCTGCGGGCCTGGAGCCGCGTGGAAGATTACTGGAACGTCTACTTCGACACGATCGAGAAGGTGAAGAAACGCTTCGACGCTGAGGGCATCAGCATCCCGTTCCCCCAGCGCGACGTACACGTCCACGAGCACAAGGCCTTGTAGGCGCGCCTATGGTATCGAGTCCCTCTCGCACGCCGCGTGTTAATGCTCTAAAGATAATCCAGAGGCTCTCCGAAAATCCCTCCTGACCTCCCTTTACCAAAGGGAGGAACCACCCCTCTTTGGCAAAAGAGGGGCTGGGGAGATTTTGCAGAACGGGCCCATTCAATTTCGAGACCGTTCAAAAGGGGCCGGGACGGAGGCGCCCGAAGCCCAAGATCAAGGCGCGCGAGTCGCCGCGGCGCGAGGCGTACTTCTCGTACGCCGCAGCGTCCGCGGGACGAAGCGCAACGCCGAGCTTGGGCTTCCGGCATCAAAGCGTATTCAGCGTGCCAAGGCGCAGGACCCTGATCTGCCCTTCCGACAGCCTCTGCGCTCGCCGCAAGCGACGACGGGACGGAGGCGCCCGAAGCCCAAGATCAAGGCGCGCGAGTCGCCGCGGCGCGAGGCGTACTTCTCGTACGCCGCAGCGTCCGCGGGACGAAGCGCAACGCCGAGCTTGGGCTTCCGGCGCCTCCGTCAGCGGTAGTGGCGGTAGTCGATGCCGTACTGCTTGGCCTTGTAGGCGAACTTGCGCACGGTGGTCTGCAGGATCTTGGAGGCGTTGGAGATGTTGCCGCGGGTGTTCTTGAGCGCGTCGATGATCATCTCCTTTTCAAGGGCGGCGACGGACTCCTCCAGGGAGACGGCCGGCAGGGTGCCCGACTCCTTGCCGGTCTGGAGCGTCGGCGGCAGGTGGTAGCTGTGGATGACGCCCTCCTCGCAGAGCAGCACGGCCCGCTCGATGCAGTTCTCGAGCTCGCGCACGTTGCCCGGCCAGTGGTACTGCATCAGCATGTCGATCGCCGGGGTGGAAAACCGGCGGATGTCCTTGTGGTTTTCCTTGGCGTACTTCTCGAGGAAGTGGTCGGCCAGCATCAGGACGTCGGTCTTGCGCTCCCTGAGCGGCGGCATGTAGATCGGGAAGACGTTCAGGCGGTAGTAGAGGTCGCCCCGGAAGGTCTCCTCCTCCACGGCCTGCTCCAGGTTCTTGTTGGTGGCGGCAAGCACGCGCACATCGACCTTGAGGGTGCGCTGGCCGCCCACCCGCTCGAACTCCTTCTCCTGGAGAATGCGCAGAAGGTTCGCCTGCACGTCCAGGCCGAGGGAGCCGATCTCGTCGAGAAAAATGGTGCCGCGGTGGGCCAGCTCGAACTTGCCGAGCTTTTGCTTGATGGCCCCGGTGAAGGCCCCCTTTTCGTGGCCGAACAGCTCGCTTTCGATCAGGGTCACCGGCAGGGCCGCGCAGTTGACCTTGACGAAGGGGTTGGCCGCCCGCGGGCTGTTGTAGTGGATCGCGTTGGCCACCAGCTCCTTGCCGGTGCCGCTCTCCCCGCGGATGAGCACGGTGGCGTTGCTGCGGCAGACCTGGGAGACCATCTGGTAGACCTCCCGCATCTTGTTGCTGTTGCCAACGATGCTGTTGATGCTGTATTTGTTCTTGAGCTCGGTCTGGAGGCGACGGTTTTCATCCCGCAGCCGCTCGTGCTCGATGCCGGATCGTCTCGAGCTTGATGACATGGCTGGCGATCATCGTGGCGATCACCGACAGCAGGCGCTTGCCGTCGTCGAGCGCGTAGGACTTGTCGTAGGGCCTGTCCACGCTGAGCGCGCCGATCACCTGGTTGCCCTTCTTGACCGGGACGCAGAAAAAGGAGAGCTCCCGGTCCCCGCCGCGCCGGCGGCTGGCGGTGCGGTCCAGGAAACGGGGCTCCTCGCTGATCCGCGGGAATGGCCACGGCCTTGCCGCTTTCGATCACCTGGCCGGTGATGCCCTCGCCGAGCTTGTAGGTCACCCGGGCGATGGCGGAGTGGGTGATCCCGTGGGCGACCTCGATGTGGATCTCGTTGCGCAGCGGGTCCAGCAGGGTGATGGTGCCCCGCACCATGTTCATCGAGCTCGAGAGGATGTCGAGGACCTTGTACAGGGAGCGCTTGAGATCCAGGTGCTCGTTGAGCGACTTGGTGATCTCGTAGAGCAGGGTGATTTCCTCGATCTGCCGCATGCCTGACCTTTTGTCACAGTAATGGAATGGGTGGCTTTGATTTTTACAATTTTGTAATTATCACAGGTGCCACCCCGAAGGCAAGCGAATTGTCGCCGCCCATGCGCGGCACCGCACGGCGATTATCTTTGGCCCCGGGAGCTCGACCGGCATGATTCTTCACATCGACATGGACGCCTTCTACGCCGCGGTGGAGCAGTTGGACAACCCCTGGCTGAGGGGCAAGTGCGTCATCGTCGGCGGGAGCTCCAAGCGGGGGGTCGTCTCGGCGGCCAGCTACGAGGCCCGCCGGTTCGGGGTGCGCTCGGCCATGCCGATCTTCGAGGCCCGCCGGCGCTGCCCCCAGGGCGTGTTCGTCGCCCCGCGCATGCACCGCTACCAGGAGGTGTCGCGGGCGGTCATGACCCTCCTGCGGCAAGTGTCGCCGCTGGTGGAGCCGGTGTCGATCGACGAGGCCTTCATCGACCTCGCCGGCACGGACCGCCTGTACCCCGACCCCGTGGCCGCCGCGCGTCACATCAAAGAGCGCATCCTTCAAACGGTCCGTCTCACCAGCTCGATCGGGGTGGCGCCGAACCGGTTTCTCGCCAAGATCGCCTCGGATCTCCAGAAACCCGACGGCCTCACGGTGATCGACCCGGAGCGGGTCGTCGAGTTCATCGACCGGCTTCCGATCGGCAAGGTCCCGGGGGTCGGGCCCAAGACCCAGGTAAAGCTCGACCGGCTGGGGGTGCGCTGCCTGGGCGAGATCCGTAAATTCCCGGAAACCACGCTCACGGCGGTTTTCGGATCTTACGGGACCCGTCTGCTGGAGCTTGCGCGCGGCATCGACCCCACCCCCATCTCGCCCGACACCCCGGGCAAGTCGGTCAGCAGCGAGTGCACCCTGCCTGAGGACACCCGGGACACGTCCCTCCTCGCGCGCTGCCTGCTCGAGCAGGCCGAGGATGTGGCCGCCGGGCTGCGCCGCGCCGGTGTCAAGGCCCGCACCGTGGTGCTCAAGATCAAGCAGGCGGATTTCACCTCGGTCACCCGCCGCACCACCCTGGACAGCGCCACCCAGTCCTCGGAAGTGATTTACCGCAGCGGTCTCGGGCTCCTGGAGGGCTTCCGCATCTCTCAGAAAATCCGGTTGGTCGGGCTCGGCGCCACCGGCTTCGTGCCGGCGGGCGTCCCGCGTCAGCAGGAGTTGTTCGAGACGGAACAAAAACCCCGGGAGCACTGGGAGAAGGTGGACCGCACCGTGGAGAGCATCAAGGGCAGGTTCGGGGAGAACGTCATCCGGCGGGCGGCCTTGTCTGAGGATTGAGTCGTTCCAGTTCCTGCAGGACACGACCGACCACCTGGTCCGGCGCCAGGCCGTCGGTGGCGACCGTGGCGTCGGCGTATTTCCAGTAGAGCGGCCGGCGCTCTTCAAAGAGGGCCTCGACGGTCTGACCGGGGGCGATGACCACCCCGCGGGCGTCGACGTCGTCGAGCCGCCGCTTGAGATGGGCCACGGACAAATCCAGGTGGACCAGGGTCCCGTTCGACTTCAGGTGCGCCATGGCGCGGGCGCTGTAAACGACGCTGCCGCCGGGCGCAACGACGTGGGCGCGGACCGCCAGCGCCAGGATGTGCCGCTCCTCGAGGCGGCAGAACCCCTCGGGGCCTTCCGCACGGATGATGGCCTGCAGGCTGCGCTGCTCGCGCACCTGGATGAAGATGTCCGTGTCCACGAACCCGAAGCCGAGACGCTTGGCCAGCAGCACCCCGACGGTGCTCTTGCCGACGCCGGGCATGCCGATCAGAACGATGTTGCGCTCGGGATCCATTGCGAAAAAAGACCGGGGTTGATCCGGGAGATGAAAAGGTGTGGCCGGCCTGAGCCGGGTTCCGGGGCCGCACCGCCGATGGTGCGGCCCCCGGGAAATCAGTTTACCGTCGCCGCCGCCAGGCGGCCACCCCGGCCAGCCCGGTGCCGAGCAGGATCAGGGTCGCCGGCTCGGGGACGGGCGCGGTGGGCAGGTTGCCGTCGAAGCGGATGTTGTGGGACTCGCCCTCGCCGTTAAGCGATTGAGCGATCAACTGACCGTCGATGTGGCTGCCTTTGAAAAATTCGATGTCCGCCCAGGGGGCCAGGATGGAGCCGTTGATCTCGATCCCGTCGATCGCGATGTTCTTGGCATCCAGGAAATTGAACAGGATGTTGGCGAAAGGGTACCCCGTGCCGTGATCTTCGTCACCCTTGATCCCGTTGAAGTAGAACCCGAAATTCATCAGCTCGACGTCCTTGCCGGTGATGTTCACGAGGACGGTGGAAGTATCCGGCGCAAAGAAGTTGAAGCCGATGTTCTGCCGGATGAAGGCGGCGTCGAGGCTGAAGATGTTCAACTCCGTGCTGGTCCCGGTCAGGTTGATGCCGAAGATTTCATTGGAAGGGTTCACCAGGACCTCGGTTGTTCCATTGGAGACAGCGCCCCCCAGAAACCCGACATGTGGCGCAGATAGTTCTGCTCGGCGGCGAAATCGATGGGGTGGCCCTGCTGGAGTCTGTTCGGGTCGTAACCGACGTTCTCGTAGACCCCGCCCGCATCCTTTCCAATCTCTATCGTTCCGCCGTAGGTGATGGCGCCCTTCTGTGAGGCAGCGTTCCCGGAGCTGATCGGGTCCAGCCACCCTACGCTGCCGTTCGCCAGTTTCAGGTCGCCCCCGGACACCAGGTCGGGCGGCCCGATTTTTGTCTTCGACCTTGCGGGCGATGGCAAACCCCATGCCAGGCTCGTTCTTGCCGTAGGTGACGTTTCCGCCGCCCGCGACCCGGCCTTCGACGTCGGTCCCGTATTGAACGATGTCGCCGAACACGAACACATTGAAATCGGCGGCGGTCCCCAGTGGGGATGCTTCGACGCCGAGAAAAAGGGCCAGGACCAGGCATGCGGACAGAACAGCGGTTGCGGCAATTTTTTTCACCAGACACCTCCCGTCTGGAAATGACACGGCAGAGGATCCATCTGCCGCACCGGCTTTCCCAGATCACTCGATTGATTAGGATACCATCATAACACCCAATATTGTTTTTGTCCAGGGAAGCTCATCAATAACCACTTGTTAAGTATCGACAAATAGCTTTCTATGCGGAATAGTTGCCATGAACCCGCAACAGCGCCGGCAATGGCGGCGTGGGAGCATCCCATACGGGAAACGGTATGGCCAACACCCTTGTTCTGCTGTAGATTGTGAAATAATGAGGTGCCCGCGTCGGTTTCTCAACCCAAGAAGGCACACATATTGATCAAAAACGATATTGACACACAATATGTAGTATGGGATACTGAAAACCTGCCTTAATCACGCTGCGTCTTGGGGCTTCCCGTCCGATGTCTTGAAGATGGCAAACCGGCTCGACCAGGGGCAATCAGCTTCGAACACCACCGAGATGATTCGCAAAAGGAGCGACCGATGGGCCAAAAGGGAAAATTTTTAGTCACCCGCGATGGGAGCCTCGATCTGGGGTCCTGGACCTGGGACGATCAGCTGTTCACGGACATCCTGGTGCGCGACAACCCCATCGACTCCGACCAGGCCCTGGGCATCAGCCGCTTCGTGCGGGAGGAGATCTCCAGGATGGAGTTTCAGACCATCCCCTTGTCGTTCATCGAAAAAATGATCGAGGCCAAGCTCATGGAATACGGACTGACCAAACCCAGCCCGGTGCGGCTGGACAACTCCATCTTTGTGCGCGACGAACTGAATCTGTCCGAAAACGCCCTCACGGTCCTGAAAAGGCGCTACCTCCGCAAGGACAATCTCGGCAAGGTCACCGAAACCCCCCGGCAGATGTTCCAGCGGGTCGCGCGGCACATTGCCCGGGCCGAGAAGAACCACGGCGCCGACGATGCCCGGGTCGAAGAGGTGGCCAAGGCGTTCTACCGCCTGATGACCGGCTTCGTCTTTCTGCCCAACTCCCCCACCCTGATGAATGCCGGCAGGCGGCTCGGTCAGCTGGCGGCCTGCTTCGTGCTGCCGGTCGAGGACAGCATGGAGGGGATCTTCGGCGCCCTGCAAAATGCGGCCATGATCCACAAGTCCGGCGGCGGCACCGGTTTTTCTTTCTCCCGGCTGCGCTCCATGAACAGCACCGTGGGGACCACCGGCGGGGTGGCCTCCGGCCCGGTCTCCTTCATGAAAATCTTCAACACGGCCACCGAGCAGGTCAAACAGGGCGGCACCCGCCGCGGCGCCAACATGGCCATTCTGCGGGTCGACCACCCGGACGTCATGGAGTTCATTTTCAGCAAGAGCAACGGGCGGGAGCTGAACAACTTCAACATATCGGTCGGTGTGACCGACGCGTTCATGGAGGCCGCGGCGGCCGAACGCGAATACGACCTGATCGACCCGCGCGACAAGCAGCCGGTCGGCCGCCTGAACGCCCGCGACGTCTACGAAGCGCTGGTCAGCCAGGCCTGGAGAACGGGCGACCCCGGCATCATCTTTCTCGACCGCATGAACGCCGACAACCCCACCCCGGAGCTGGGGGAGATCGAGTCCACGAACCCCTGCGTGACCGGCGACACCTGGGTGATGACCGCTCAGGGCCCGCGACGGGCCGGGGCGCTCCTTGGCCGGCCCGTGGCCCTGGCCGTCAACGGCCGCATGCACTTGAGTGCCGGCGAGGGGTTCTTCCGTACCGGGGTAAAACCTGTTTTCCGGCTCAAAACCCGGGAAGGCCACGAACTCCGGCTGACGAAGGACCACAAGGTCCTGCGGGCCGCATCGGTGTCGCGCCTCGCCATCAGGACCGAGTGGGTCCCGGCGGGAGAGTTGGCGCCGGGAGATCGGGTGGTCCTCAACAACCACCGAGCCCTTCCGGCATGGCAGGGGGCCTACGGCCGGGCGGAGGGCTATCTCGTCGGCCTGCTGATCGGCGACGGCACGCTGAAACAGGACAAGGCGGTTCTCTCCGTCTGGCCCAAATCCGCGGCTGTGAACGACGACCGCGAACCTTGCTCGGCCGTCATGCAGGCCGCCTTCGCCGCGGCGAGCGCACTGCCGCACCGCAGCGACTTCGCCGGCTGGATCGCGGTGCCGGGACGGGGCGAGTACCGGCTGAGCACCGGCGCGCTCAGGACCCTCTGCGGCGAACTGGGCATGAGACCGGGCCACAAACGGATCACCGCGGCCGCCGAAGAGTGCTCGAGCGAGTTTTACCGCGGCCTTCTGGGCGGTCTCTTCGACAGCGACGGCTCAGTGCAGGGCACCCAGGCCAAGGGCGTGAGTGTGAGGCTGTCCCAAAGCGACCTGCCGACGCTTCAGGCGGTGCAACGCATGCTCCTGCGCCTGGGCATCTGCGCGAGCATCTACCAAAACCGCCGCGCCGCCGGCGAGGCGGTCCTCCCGGACGGCCGGGGCGGCCGCCGGGCCTATGCCACCCGGTCGCAGCACGAATTGGTCATTTCCGGCGACAACCTCCCGCGCTTCAGCGAGATGATCGGTTTCCGCGACGAGAACAAAGCCGCCCGCCTCCACAGTGCCCTGTCCAGTTACCAGCGCACCCTGAACCGCGAGCGCTTTGTGGCCGAGTTCGCCGCCCTCACCCCCGACGGGGAGGAGGAGGTCTTCGACGTCCAGGTCCCGGGCGCCAACAGCTTCGACGCGAACGGCCTCATGGCCCACAACTGCGGCGAGCAGCCGCTTCTGCCGATGGAGGCCTGCAATCTGGGCTCGGTCAACCTGGCGTTGTTCGTCGCCCAGACGGAAAAGGGCCCGGCCGTGGACTATGATCGGCTCAAGGAGGCCGTGGCCTGGTCGGTGCGCTTCCTCGACGACACCATCGACATGTCCAAGTACCCGCTGCCGGAGATCACCGAGATGGTGCGCGGCAACCGCAAGATCGGCCTCGGGGTCATGGGCTTCGCCGACATGCTCTTCCAACTGGGCATCCCCTACAACTCCGAGGAGGCCCTCAAGGCCGCCGAGGAGGTGATGGGGTTCATCCAGGGGACCTGCCGCGAAACCTCCCGGGTGCTGGCCGAGGAGCGGGGCGCGTTTCCGAACTGGGAGCGCAGCGTCTTTGCGCCGTCGGGCGAAAAGCTGCGCAACGCGACCCGCACGACCATCGCCCCCACCGGCACCCTCAGCATCATCGCCGGCTGCTCGAGCGGGATCGAACCCCTGTTCGCCCTGAGCTTCGTGCGCACCGTCATGGACAACGACAAGCTCATGGAGATCAACCCGGTCTTCGAGAAGGTGGCCCGGGAGCGCGGCTTCTTCAGCCCGGAGCTCATGGACAAGGTGGCCCGCCAGGGCAGCATCCACGACCTGGAGGAGATCCCGGAGGATGTGCGCCGGGTCTTCGTGACCGCCCACGACATCTCCCCGCAGTGGCACATCCGCATGCAGGCCGCCTTCCAGAAGCACACCGACAACGCGGTGTCCAAGACCGTCAACCTGCCGCGCGACGCCACGATCGCGGACGTGCGCCAGGTCTACGACCTCGCCTTCTCGCTCGGCTGCAAGGGGGTCACGATCTACCGCGACGGCAGCAAGGAAAACCAGGTGCTCTCCTTCGGGCAGAAGAAGGAGGAAGAGGCGGCGAACCGGATGGTCGGCTTCGTGCTCGACCGGCCGGAAACCCTGATGGGGTTCACCACCAAGACCAAAACCGGGTACGGCCACCTCTACGTCACGGTGACCGAGCACGAGGGGCGGCCCTTCGAGGTCTTTGCCACCATCGGCAAATCCGGTCGTTCGACCACCGCCAAGACCGAAGCCATCGGACGCCTGGTGTCGCTCGCGCTCAGAGCGGGGGTCACGGTCGACAAGATCGTGGAGCAGCTCAAGGGGATCGGCGGCGAGCACCCCATTTTCCAGGACGGGGGGCTCGTGCTCTCGATCCCGGACGCCATCGCGCGCGTGCTCGAAAAGCGCTACCTCAGCGGGAAGAACGCCCCCCGGCATCACAAGACCGAGTACGGCCTGCTCGGCGAAAAGTGCCCGGAGTGCGGCCAGACCATCAGCTTCGAGGAGGGGTGCATGATCTGCCACTTCTGTGGATTCAACAAATGCGGGTAGACGGCTTCGCTGAAGGCCCGATTCCCGCGTTGCGCCGCGTGCCGTGACGGCTGCGGCGTACGAACAGTACGCCTCGCCGCACGGGCAGCGGCGCGCCTTGGACTCGGGCCTTGATCGAAGCCGTCCGCGTTGCCCCCCCCGAGAAGAGAGAAAAACGACTACACCTGACCCCCGAGTCTACGCCGGCCAACGATTTGCCGAAGGACCGATCACCGCGTGGCGCCGCGTGCCGTGACGGCTGCGGCGTACGAACAGGTCGCCTCGCCGCACGGGCAGCGGCGCGCCTTGGACTCGGGCCTTGATCGAAGCCGTCCGCGTTGCCCCCCAGAGAAGAGAAAAAACGACTACACCTGACCCCCGAGTCTACGCCGGCCGACGATTTGCCGAAGGCCTCGATTACCGCGTGGCGCCGCGTGCCGTGACGGCTGCGGCGTACGAACAGTACGCCTCGCCGCACGGGCATCGACGCGCCTTGGACTCGGGCCTTGATCGAAGCCGTCCCCTTCCTCTATGCCTGGTCCAGGCAACTGCGGCAGACCCCGTCGACACGCACCTCCACGCCCTGGATCTCACCGGCAAACGAACGCGTAATCGCCTTCAGGTCCACCTTGAGGCTTCCGGGCTGCAAACACTGCAGGGCGCCGCAACTTCGGCAGAAGAAGTGGGGGTGGGCCGGGTGGTGCGGATTCGGCGCCAA
Organism: uncultured delta proteobacterium; assembly: GCA_963716785.1. Classification (GTDB taxonomy): domain Bacteria; phylum Desulfobacterota; class Desulfobacteria; order Desulfobacterales; family SpSt-501; genus SpSt-501. Next base: position 135,505 of record CAVQUW010000012.1, read on the forward strand.
CCCGTAGACATAGCTGCGGCCTCCGCCCTTGATGCGATCGAGCAACCCCTTTTCGACCAGGAGATCAAGGATGCGATAGACCGTCACCCGGTTGATGCCGCCGGTGCGGCGGACGGTGTCGAAAATCTCCCGGGCCGCAAGGGGGCCGGTGTTGGCCCCGACCACCTCCAGCACGCACAAACGGTTGGGGGTTGCGCCCACACCGGCCGCGGCCAGCAACGCCGGGTAATCGCATCGATGGCACATCTCATCTCCCTTTCAGGGCGCCGGGTCCGGAAACCGCGGCGCCCGTTTTCCGGCGCGCGCCGCGGCTCACCCCTTCCAGCAAGCTGGCGACCAGAAACACGCCGCCCGCCACCAGGATGATGCAGGCGCCGGAGGTCAGGTTGAAGGCGTAGGAGACCCAGAGCCCGGCAATCGTAAAGGCGAGGTTCAGGCCGACGGATCCCGCCATCATGGTGAAAAGCGACTTCGAGCGCTTCTCCATGGTAAAGGGGGCGATCGTCAGCAGGGCGATCACCAGGATGAGCCCCACCACCTGGATGACCATGACGATCGAGACCGCCAGCATGCTGATCAGCAAAAAGTAGAGCGCCGTCACCGGGATGCCGCGGATGCGCGCGAACTCCTCGTCGTAGGACATGGCCAGGTACGGGTGGTAGAAGAGCGCCATGGCGGCAATCAGCCCGGAGGCGATGGCCAGCATCATCCACAGGTCGGCGTGGCCCACGGCAAGGATGCTCCCGAACAGGTAGCTCATCAGGTTCACGTTGTAGCCCGGCGTCAGGTCCACCAAAACGACGCCGACCGCCATCCCCAGGGCCCAGATCACCCCGATGACGGTGTCCGCCCGGTGCTTGATCTTCAGGGTGACGGCGGCCATCAGGCAAGCGACGGCGAGGGCGAACCCGATGGTGGTCGGCATCAGCGGCCAGCCGAGAAACAGCGCCAGCCCGATGCCGCCGTAGGCCGCGTGCGCGATGCCGCCCGAGATGAAGACGATCCGGTGCACCACCACGAGCGAGCCGATGACGCCGCAGATGACGCTCGCCAGCATCCCGGCGAGCAGAGCGTTGCGCATGAACTCGAACTGAAGGGCTTCAACCATCTTCGTCGTTCCGATGCTGCGGCAGCACCCGGTGGGGCAACCCGTGGGAAATAAGCTCCACCGGGCAGACGTCTTCGGTGGCGCAGCGGTACATGACGTCGATCATGTCCTGGGTGATCTCGGCCTGCCCGTGGTAGTGCAGGTGTTGGTTGACGCAGGCCACCGAGGTGGCATACCCGGATATCACCATCGAGATCGTGGCTGACCACGATGATGGTGATGGTCTGGTTGAGCTCCTTGAGCAAGCCGAAAAACTCCTGCTGGCCCCTGGCGTCGATGCTGGCGGTGGGCTCGTCGAGAAACAGCACCTCAGGGTCCCCCACCAGGGCCCGGGCCACCATGACGCGCTGCCTCTGCCCGCCGGACAGCTCCCCGATGCGCCGGTCGCGGTAGGCGCCCATGTCCACCTTGATCCAGCATCTGCCATCGCCTGCTTCGGCGGTCCGCAGCACCCGGCCGCAGCCATCTCCGGGCCGGGCGCAATCGTGCCCATCACAACGACATCCAAGCACCGAGATCGGGAATTCCGTGTTGGCGTGAACGTTCTGCGGGACATAACCGATGCGGTGGGAAACCTCGCCCGGGGCCCGGCCGAACACGCGGATGGCCCCCCGGTCCGGGGTCGAGCAGCCCCAGCATCAGCTTGAGGAGGGTCGTCTTACCGCCGCCGTTCGGGCCGATCATGGCCACGAATTCCCCGGCCCGCACCTCAAGGCTGACATCCTGCAGAACGGTCTGCCCGTTGTAGGCGAACGACAGGTGCTCAATTTCGATGACGATCGGTTTCATTTATCGCAAGGCCTCGCAGAAACGGGCGGCGACGGTGCGCAGGTTGGCGGCCCAGTCCGCTGCCAGCGGGTCGGCGACCACTACCCGGCCGTCGATCTCCCGGGCGATCAGTTCGGCGCTCTTTGCCGAAAACTGCGGCTGCACGAAGACCACGCGGATGCCTTCCGCCCGGGCTTCGCGGATGAGCTCCTTGAGCTGGGCCGGCTTGGGGTCCTTGCCCTCGATTTCGATCGGCACCTGCTCCAAGCCGTAGGCCTGCGCGAAATAGCCCCAGGAAGGGTGCAGCACCATGAACTTTGCGCCTTGCCTGCCGGCAAACAGCGCCTTGAACTCTGCGTCCAGCGCGTCGATTTCACGCATCAGAATTCCGCGGTAGCCGTCGTCGTAACGCATGCGGTTGGCCGGGTCCGCCCGGACGAGCGCATCCCGGATGTGCCCGGCCTGGATTTTAACCAGCGGCGGCGACAGCCAGATATGCGGATCCGGTTCAACGGTGCCGGAGCCGTCCGCCCCCTTGACCTTTGCCCGCTGCCCGGACGGATTTGCGGACCGCGGCTCAGACGCGTGCGCGTGCGCCTGCATGGGGATCCGGTCGATTCCCTGCTCGGTGTGCACCACGCGCATCCCCGGGTTGGCCGCGGATATTTTCGGCAGCCAGACCTTCTCGAAGTCGACCCCCACCGCAAAATAGATCGCCGCCCGTGCCAGCTCGACCATCTGCTGCGGTTTGGGCTCGAAGGTGTGCGCATCCGCGCCGGCCGGCACCAGCACCGAGGCCTCCACCAGCTCACCCCCGATTTTCTGCACGAGGTAGCGTTGCGGGGCGATGCTCACGAACACCCTGACGCCGGCCGCCTCGAGCGGCAGCGCGGCAATGCCTGAAAGCATCAGAGCGAGGATGAATGCATAGAGCAGGGTTAAACGGGGCATCGGGTTCTCCTCTCCAGCGTGCCGCAATAGCATTTCGTCGCGGCCGGGCATCGTCCGCCGGATCGTAGCGTTCGGAACCGGCCGGGCCCGGCCACCGCCTCGGTCCAGACAATGCAACAATGTTGCATTAATGGGCGGAAGTCAAGTGCACGTGAGGTGTGGGGGTGTCCACCGGCCGATGGCCGCGGGGGAAAGGAAGGGAGAAGAGGCGAAAAAGAACCGCAAGAGCCGGCGCAGGGACGAAGAGTCTCTCGCCTGAAGCCTCTTCGTCCGCCTCAAGACGGCTCACGGTGCCGCCGGCCGGTGCTTCAGCTGCGAATGAGCTTCATGCCGTCGCGGGTGTCCTTGACCGTGTAGCCGCTGCGCCTGGATCTCATCGCGCAGGCGGTCGGACTCGGCCCAGTTCTTGGCCAGGCGCGCCTTGGTGCGGGCTTCCACCAGCCGCCCGACTTCCGCCGGAAGCTCCTCCGGGCGGTCCACCGCGCGCAGATCAAGGCCGAGGACGCGGTCGAAATCAAGGACGGTGGCGTGCTTGTCGACGGCGGTCAATGTCGCTTTTCAGCATCTCCTGGACCACCGCCATGGCCCGCGGCATGTTCAGGTCGTCGTTGACCGCCTCCATGAATTTTCCGCGGAAGACCGGGCTCGGCGCCTTTGGCCGCGTCGACCCCGGCGCCGGCCACCTCGCGCACCTGGTTGTACAGGTGCGCGAGACCGTTTTGGGCCGCCTGGATGGACTCTTCGCTGTACTCCATCGGCTTGCGGTAGTGGGTCTGAAAGGAGGCATAGCGGTAGGCCAGGGGGTTGATGCCGCGTTTGAGCAGCGTGTTTTCCAGGGTCAGGAAATTGTCCTCGCTCTTGGCCATTTTCTTGCCGCCCTCGATGTTGAGAAAGGCGCCGTGCATCCAGAAGTTGAAGAATTTCCTGCCCGTGGCGGCCTCCGACTGGGCGATCTCGTTGGTGTGGTGGACGTCGATGTGGTCGACGCCGCCGCAGTGGATGTCCAGCTGGTCCCCCAGAAACTTCATCGCCATGGCCGAGCACTCGATGTGCCAGCCCGGGAAGCCGACGCCCCAGGGGGAGTCCCACTCCATCTGCCGGCGGGCGCCCGCCGGCGAGAACTTCCAGAGGGCGAAGTCGGTGGGGTTGCGCTTTTCGGGGTTCATCTCGACCCGCGCGCCCTCCTGCAGAGCGTCGAGGTTCAGGGGGGAGAGCCGGGCATAGTCCGGAAACTTGGCGGTGTCGAAGTAGATGCCGTCGCCGGTGCGGTAGGTGAATCCCTTGGCCTCCAGGGTCCGGATCGAGGTCGATCTGCTCGGGGATGTGTCTCGGTGGCCTTGCACCAGACGTCGGGCTCGAGGATGTTCAGCCGGGCGATGTCCTGCCGGAAGGCTCGGGTGTAGAACTCGGCGATCTCCCAGGCGCTCTTGCCCTCGCGCTCGGCACCCTTCTCCATCTTGTCCTCGCCCATGTCGCGGTCGCCGGTCAGATGCCCGACGTCGGTGATGTTCATGACGTGGGTGACCTCGAAGCCGTTCAAGACGAGCACCCGTTTCAGGATGTCCTCGAAGATGTAGGTGCGCAGGTTGCCGATGTGGGCGAAGTTGTAGACGGTCGGCCCGCAGGTGTAGAGGCCGACCTCTCCCGGCCGGATCGTCGTGAGTTCTTCCTTCTGGCGTGTCAGGGTGTTGTACAGGATCGGTTTCATGCACAGCCTCCGGGCGTCGTCTCAATGAGACCCCTTGTCTACCACACCCCGGCAGCGCACTCAACTGGATCCTGATCGGCCCCGGCCCACCGCCTCACTGTCGCACCTTTTACTGCCTCAATCGATGACGCCGCATCCGAGACGCGCCCCGCCGCCGCCCAGAGCCGCGGGGTGATCCGAGAAGTTGTCGCCCCCGGCGTGGATCATCAGGCTGCGGCCCTTGAGATCGGCGAGCGTGACCCGCGGCGCCAGCACCGGGACGGTCGCCTTCCCGTCCGCATCGGCGAATAGGGGCGGCAGGTCGCCCAGATGCCCGTCGCCGTATGGCCCCAGGTGCTTTCCGGTCTTGCCCGGGTCGTAGTGACCGCCGGCGCCGAGGGCCGGCACCATTTTCCCGTCTTTCTCCGCAGGGGCGCACGACGGATTTTCATGGATGTGAAATCCGTGCACGCCCGCGGCGAGCCCGCTCAGCGCGGGCGTGAACAGGGTGCCGTAAGGCGTCGCGGTGATCGTGACGGTGCCGAGCGAATCTCCGGGCCCGTTCGGTCCGGCCGCACGGATATCGACCGCCATGGATTGCGCCGCCGCCGTGGATACGGCAACGAACACCGCCAACAGTATAAAGAATCCGCAGGTTTTGGTCACGAAAAGCCTCCTTTTTCCGAATCGTTGGATTGGGCCTGAGCGTCGGCGTCCTCGAAGGAGGCCGGCACACTGTGAACATAAGGACCCGGGCGCGGAAATCAAAGAGGTCTTTCAGCTTATTAAATCGGCAATCAATTACGCCAATCATCGTCATTCCGGCGCAGGCCGGAACCCAGAGAAATACGGATGCCGGATCAAGTCCGGCATGACGGTATTCGTCTGTTAAGCCGCCGGTTCAATAATGAAACGCAACGCCGAAATCGGGTTTTTTGCAAAGTCGTCAGAGCTTGCCTTTTTTCAGGATGGCCACCAGCAGCCAGACGCCCATCAGGGCCGCCGCCAGAAACCCGATGATCCCGATCAGGGAGATGCCGAAGAAAAGGGGCGGGGTCTTGGAGATGACGATCAGCGCCGAACCGATGATGAGCGCAGCGATGACGACGGAGAAGGAGATGCGGTTGCTGATCTGGTCGTGGGTGGCGAGCATCTTGTCCAGTCCGCGGTGCTCGATCTGCAGGCCGAGTTTGCGATGCCGGAGCAGGTCGGCCAGGTCGAGAAGGTCCTTGGGGAACCGATTGAGGAACTGGAAAAGCCGCAGCGTGAGATCGCCCAGGTCCTCGGCGACCCGCTGGGGCTTGAACCGCTCGCGCAGCACCTTGGCGACAAAAGGGGTCGTTTTGGCGATCATGTCGAAATCCGGGTCGAGCATCCGGCCGACACCCTCGACGGTGCTCAGGGCCTTGAGCATCAGGAAGATGTCCGGCGGGATGCGGAGCTCAAACCGCGCAGCCAGCTCCAACAGCTCGTAGAGCAGGCGGCCGATCTCGATCTCCTTGAGGGGCCGGTAGAGGTGGCGGCCCATGAAGTCCGCGAGCTCCCGCTCGAGCGCCCGCAGGTCCGGCTCGACCTCCCAGGTGGTCAGCTGCAGGAGCACCTGGGCCGCCCGCGCCTCGTTGCGGCGCACCACGCTGTCCACCAGGTCGACGAACATCTCCCGGGTCTGCCGGTCCACCACCCCGACCATGCCGAAGTCCAAAAGGCAGATGGCGTTGCCGGGCAGCGCGAAAATGTTGCCCGGGTGCGGGTCGGCGTGGAAGAACCCGTGCTCGAAGACCTGCTTGAGGACGATGTCCGCCCCGCGGGAGCAGAGGATGCGGCGGTCGCAACCGGCGGCTTCGAGCTGCTCGATCTTCGAAATCTTGATGCCCTCGACGTACTCGGTCGTAAGGATGCGCTGCGAGCTGAACTCGGGATACACGGCGGGGATGTAGACCGTGGGGTCGCCGAGGAAGCTTTGAGCGATCCGCTCCATGTTCGTCGCTTCGATCCGGAAGTCGATTTCCTTCTCGAGGGTGCGGGCGAACTCCTCGACGATCTTTACCGGCCGGTGCGCGGCGAGCTCCTCCACGTGGTGCTCGGCCAGGGTGGCCAGGTGCAGCATGATTTCGAGATCGACTTCGACCAGGCGGCGGATCCCCGGCCGCCGGAACTTGACCGCGGCCTCTTCACCGTTCTTGAGAATTGCCCGGTGGACCTGGCCGATCGAGGCGGAAGCCAAGGGGATGGGGTCGATGTGCTCGAAGAGTTCCGTGGGGGCGAGGCCGAACTCGCGGCCGATGATGGCCGCGACTTCGCTGAACGCAAACTCGGGCACCTCGTCCTGGAGCTTGGCGAGCTCGTCGAGGGTCTCCACCGGAACCAGGTCCGGGCGGGTGGAGAGGATCTGGCCGAGCTTGATGTAGGTGGGGCCGAGCTCCTCGAAGGCCATCCGCACCCGCTGCGGACGGGTCAGCCGCTCCTCGCGCACCGGCTTGCGGCGGGAGAGCACCTGCAGACCGACCTCGAGATACTGATCGATCTTCAGCTGGTCCAGCACGTCGCCGAATCCGTGTTTGAGCAGTACCGTCAAGATCTGACGGTAACGGTTCAGGTGACGGTAGGTCCGGCCGATCACGCCGATTTTGCGGATGCTCAGCACGGGGCGCCCACGGTGGCGCGGCCGGCCTCATCCGCTGGGTATGGCCCGATTCGCATGGGTTCACCGGTCAGGCTTGCGGCGCGCCGGCGGAGGCCGTCCGCCGCCGGCAGCGCCGGGTGCGGACCGTACCGGACAAAGCCCGCGTGATCCGCCGACAAGGGCGCCGCGAGCGTCCGGGTCCGGCGCCCGCTATGAGGACTTCTTCGGCCGAGGGGCCCTGGGTGCCTTTGGCGGCTTGGGGGTCTTGGCGGTTTTCGCCGCCTTCGGCTTCTTGGCCGCCCCGGCACTCTTGGGGGCCCCGGCGGCCTTGACGGTTTTGGCCGCCCGGGGCGCCTTGACCTTGCCCGCCTTCGGTGCCTTCATGGCCTGCACGTCCTTTTTCAGGGCCTGAAGCTCCCGCTTGACGGACTTCAGCTCTTCGACGGTGACCAGGTTGGCCTTTTTGAGGACATCCTTGACCACCTTCCCGACCCGTGTCTCGAGGCTTTTCTGGGTCTGCTCGAAGCTCTTCTGGAACCCCTTGAGCAGGCCGGCGGCATCCTTTTCGGCCGGGTTGGCCTTCTTGACGAATTCCTTGCCGCGCGCCTCCACCTCGTCCCAGGTCTTCTGTGCCAGGTCCACCCCCGCGTCCACGGCTTTCTTCAGCTGCTCGGCCAGGGATTTGCTCTCCTCGCTCATAACCCTCCCCTCCCTTTCGGGGCCTGTTTCCAGGCCGTTGCGCCTGATCCGGGCCGAACGGCCCGGTTCTCCGCCGGAGGCCGGCGGCCGATCACCGATGCACCCCGAGCGTTCGGTTCGACCTATTTGAACTTCCCAAGCACCGCGCTGGCAATGGTGTTCTTCTGGATCTCCTTGGTGCCCTCGTAGATTTCGGTGATCTTGGCATCGCGGTAAAACCGCTCCACCTCGTACTCGGTCATATAGCCGTAGCCGCCCAGCAGCTGGATCGCCTCGTCGGCCACCTCCACGGCGGTCCGCGCGGCATACATCTTGGCCATCGAGGTGAGCTTCGGGTCGATGCGTCCCTGGTCGAAGTTCCAGGCGGCCTTGTAGGTCATCAGGCGCGCCAGCTCGATCTTGGTGGCCATGTCCGCCAGCTTGTGCTGGGTGACCTGGAATTCGGCGATCCGCTTTCCGAACTGCTGGCGCTCCTTGACGTAGGCCAGGGCCCGGTCGTAGGCCCCCTGGGCGATGCCGAGCGCCTGGGCGGCCACCAGGACCCGGCTCTCGTCGAAGAACTCGAGCACCTGATAGAAGCCGCGGCCCTCGGTGCCGATGAGGTTGGTGTCGGGGACCCGCACGTCCCGGTAGTTGACCTCGGCCGTGGCCATCATGTGGATGCCCATCTTCTCGCCGACGTCGGCAGTGGTGAGCCCCGGACGGTCGGCCTCCACCAGGATCATGCTGATGCCGCGGTAGGGCGGCTGCACCCCGACCTCGGTCTGGCACAGCGTGCAGTAAAAGCCGGCCAACCCGCCGTTGGTGATGAAGGTCTTGGTGCCGTTGATGACCCACTCGTTGCCGTGGCGTACGGCCAGGGTGTCCAAGCTGGTGATGTCGGAACCGTGACCGGGCTCGGTGAAGGAGCCGCCGGAGAGCATCTTGCCTTCGGCCACCTGCGGGAGGTACTTTTTCTTCAGCTCCTCGCTGCCGAAACGCAGCACGCATTCGGAGGCGAAACTGGCCAGAACCACCGCGCTGCCGATGCCCGAGTCGCGGGCGCAGAACTCCTCGGCGATCAGGATGTTCTCCATGAGCCCCAGACCCTGACCGGAGTACTCCTCCGGGTAGTGGACGCCGATGAACCCGAGTTCGGCGGCCTTTTGCCAGATTTTCCGCGGGAACTCGTGCTTGCGGTCCAGCTCGAGGGCCAGTTCCTTGTCGAACTCCCCCTTGGCGAATTCCCGCGCCGCCTTCTGAATCTCCTTCTGCGATTTGCTGAGCTCAAAATCCATGCCTGCCTCCGTGCGTTAGGTTATCCGGATCGGTGCGCCAACACAAGCATCTTGCGATTATCACAAGCAATATCCCTAATTCAAGCGGTTTGGTACCGGGACGCGGAAATCCGCCTTGACTGTTTGCGAAATCTGGCCTAAGGGAATAGGTCTGCCCTCGAGGTCTTGGCGATCCGCGCCGGGCGTCGGGGCGTGGAATTCGTTGAAGAAGACAAGGAGCGACAGGAACCATGGCGTATTCGATTGCACTGGCCGGCAAGGGTGGCGTCGGCAAGACCACCGTCGCCGGGCTTTTAATCAAATATCTTCTGGAAAAAGGCAAAACCCCGGTGCTGGCGGTGGACGCCGACAGCAACTCCAACCTGAACGAGGTGCTCGGCGTGCCCCTGGGCGACACCCTCGGGGCGGCCCGGGAGGACATGAAGAAGGGCGTTGTCCCGGGCGGCATGACCAAGGATGTCTTCATGTCCATGAAGCTCGAGGAGGCGGTGGTCGAGTCCGACGGGTTCGACCTGATCGTCATGGGCCGGCCGGAGGGGGCCGGCTGCTACTGCGCGGCCAACTCGCTGCTGACCAATTTTCTGGAAAAACTGGTGGGCAACTACCCCTACGTGGTGATGGACAACGAGGCGGGCATGGAGCACATCAGCCGGCTGACCACCAAGAACGTGGACCTGCTTCTGCTCGTCTCGGACCCCTCGCGGCGGGGGCTGCAGGCGGCGCTGCGCATCGCCGAACTCGCCCGCGAGCTCAACATCGGGGTCGGCAAGAGCGTGGTCGTCATCAACCAGGTCAAGGAACCGCCCTCAGAGGCGGCGCGGAAGATGATCGACGATGCCGGGCTCACGCTCGCCGGAACCGTCCCAGATGACCGCACGGTCTACGATTTCGACTACAGCGGACAACCGACCATCCGGATGCCCGATCAAAGCCCGAGCGTGGCAGCGGCTTTTAAGATCTTCGACAAGATCGTCCATTAGACCGGGGGCGGCCGGAGACCCGACGGCAGGCCGATTCCACGCTCGACGATCGAGAATCAAGCCCGTCAAGAGGACACAAGCCGATGAAGCGAACTGGTTTTCTCTACGACGACCGCTACCTGCTCCACAAAACCGGCCCTTATCACCCGGAGATCCCGGAACGGCTCACGGCCATCTACGAAGGCATTGAGCGGGGAGGGCTTCTCGACAAACTCGTGCGGGTCCGGGCGTGCATGCCCGAGCTCAAGTGGGTCCACAACGTTCACCCCGCCGAGTACGTGCAGCGCTTCGAGGCGGCCTGCCGCGCCGACAAGCAGACCCTGGATTCCCCCGACAACCAGATGTGCCGCGAGACCTACGAAGTCGCCCTGCTGGCGGTGGGCGGCATCGTCGAAACCTGCCGTCAGCTCATGGAGGGCACGCTCGACAACGCCTTCTGCGCGGTCCGGCCGCCGGGGCACCACGCGGAAGTCAACCGCGCCATGGGGTTCTGTTATTTCAACAATGTGGCCATCGCCGCGCGGTACCTTCAGAAACAGTGGGGCATCGCCCGTGTCGGCATCGTGGACTTCGACGTTCACCACGGCAACGGGACCCAGCACATCTTCGACGACGACCCTTCGGTGTTCTATTACTCGATCCACCAGCACCCCACTTTCGCCTATCCCGGAACCGGCCGGGAGTTCGAGTACGGCAAAGGACCGGGCTACGGGTTCACCAAGAACACGCCCGTGCTGCCCGGCCAGGGGGACGAGGATTACCAGCGACTGATCGAGCGCGACCTCTACCCCGCCTTCGAGGAATTCAAGCCCGAGATGATCCTGACCTCCACCGGCTTCGACGGTCACCGCGACGACGACATGTCAGACATCAAGCTCTCCACGGAATTCTATTCATGGGTCATGCGCAAGGTTCTCGGTCTGGCCCAAACCTACACCAAGGGCCGGCTCGTCTCCATTCTCGAGGGGGGATACTGCCTGAAGCGGCTGCCTGAGCTCGCCCGCAACCACGTGGATATCCTTTTAAACGGCTGAGCGGCGCCAACACAACAGATTAACTTGTCAAGGGGGAAACCATGTTCGTCAGCAGATCGATGACCCGCAAGGTCATCACCGTCAGTCCGCAGGCCACGATTTTCGAAGCCCAGGACCTGATGACCCAAAACAAGATCCGCCATCTCCCGGTAGTGGTCGATGCCGACAAGCTTGTCGGCATCGTCACCGACCGCGACATCAGAAGTGCCCTGCCGTACCACGCCTTCCGCGAGGGCCTCAAACCGGAAGAGAAAAAAAGCTTAGAGTCCCTGCGGGTCGAAGACATCATGAGCCGCAAGGTCATCTCCATTACGCCGGCCTACACCATCCAGGATGCGCTGATGATGGTTCAGAACGCCAAGGTCGGCGCCCTGCCGGTGGTGGACGACGAGGGCCGCCTGAAGGGCATCCTCTCCGTACGGGATCTGCTGCGCGCCTTCATCAACGTGCTCGGGATCGGCGAGCCCGGGACCCTGCTCTGCATCCTGGTCGAGGAGAAGGTCGGGCAGCTCAAGAAGATCGTCGATGCCATCACCGCGATGGGCGTATCCTTCGGCAGCGTCCTGGTGGCCCGCTACTGGGACGAGGACAAACGCGCGGTCTTCCCCTATCTGCTCACGCAAAACGTGGCCCACGTCAAGAAAAAGCTGACCGAAATGGGCTACACGCTGCTCGACCCGATGGAGTGGTACCTCGACCAGATCCCCGGGGAAGAGCCGCCGCCGGAAAAGCCGAAAGCATAGCCCGCTTCGATGGACCGCCCTTACGCGGATCTCTACATCTATTACCTGCAAGGGAGAGTGGCGTTCCGGCCGGTGGTCGGTGGGGCGCACTTTATCGGCCACTGGCAGGAGGAGGACTCGGCCTTTCTGTTTTTTTCCTCACCGGCCGAGGCCGAGGTTAAGGCGCTCGTCCGCCGCCACCCAGAGCTGCGACTGGTGGACCGCACCCACATGCCCTACGATCAGTGGCAGGGGGCGGCCCTGTCGGACGAGCGGCTCGGCCGTTTCCACATCATCCCTTCCTGGGCCGGCCGGGAGCCCACTGCGCCGGCCGGCGACGGGGAGATCCCGATCCTGATCGACCCGGGGGTCGTCTTCGGCTCCGGCACCCACCCCACGACCCGGGACTGCCTCGCGGCGCTGGAAATGGCCGCCTCCGCCGGCTGCGCCGACGCCGTCCTGGACCTCGGGACCGGCAGCGGCATCCTCGCGGTGGCCGCGGCCGGATTGGGCTTCCCCAGGGTCCTGGCCGTTGACTTCAACCTTCTGGCGGCGCAAACCGCCGCGCGCAATGTGCGGCGGAACCGCCTGGAAGACGACCGTCCTGGTCGTCCAGGGCCGGGCGGAGGACTTCATCGACCGTCCGGCGGGTCTGGTGGCGGCCAACATCCACGGGGCGGTGATGCTGCGGTTGACCGAATCCAGCGGTTTTGCGGAAAAACGCCGCCTCATCCTCTCGGGCCTGATGCGCAGCGAAGCCAAGGAAGTCCGGCGCCGGCTGACGCTCGCGGGCCTGCGCATCGTGGAGGAGTGGACCCGGGAAGGCATCTGGCACACGTACTATGCCGTGCGGGAAGGGTGATTGGAAGTCGGAGGGCGGAATTCGGAATTCGGAAGGGGGAATTCGGGAGGCGGAATTCGGAATTCGGAAGGCGGAATTCGGAGGGCGGAATGTTTGTTGAAGGACAGGAGAGTCGAGGGGAAACAGCCATGGAGGATTTGATCAAACGCGCCGCCGGCCATCTCAAAACGGCGCGCAAGGCCGTCGCCCTGACCGGTGCCGGGATTTCCGTCGACAGCGGGATCCCGCCGTTTCGCGGCAAAGGGGGGCTGTGGGAGAAGTTCGACCCCATGGAGATCGCCCATATCGACGCCTTCATGGCCGACCCGGCCAAGGTCTGGAAGGTCCTGGTCAAGGACATGAAGGCGGTGGTCGACCGCGCGCGACCGAACGACGCCCACACGGGCCTCGCCCGGCTCGAACGGCTCGGGGTCCTCAAGACGGTCATCACCCAGAACATCGACGGGCTGCACCAGATGGCGGGCAACTCGGATGTGATCGAGTTCCACGGCACCTTCGCCTGGCAGCGCTGCATCCAGTGCAGCCGCCGCATCGAAACCGCCAAGGTCGATGCCACGGTGATCCCGCCGCGCTGCGGCTGCGGCGGGGTCCTGCGGCCCGACGCGGTCTTCTTCGGCGAGATGATCCCACCGGAAGCCCTGTGGCGCTCCCAGGAGGCCGCCGCGAACTGCGAGGTCATGCTCGTGGTCGGCACCTCGGCCGTGGTCCAGCCCGCGGCCATGATGCCGGGGGTCGCCCGGCAGTCCGGCGCGGTCGTGATCGAGATCAACCCCGAGCCCACCCCGCTGACCGGGGCGGTCAGCAACTTCCTGATCCCGGGCAAGGCCGGCGAGATCATGAACCGCATATTGGCCGAACTGGAAAAAAGCCCGTGAGCCCCCCCGCCCTCCCCTGGGTCCGGACCCTCGCGCTCAAGCCCCCAAGCCTCTCCGACAACACCGCCGATGCCGACCGGCTGGCCGCGGCGCTGCGGACGCAGTTCAAGGCCGAAACCGTCGCCATCGACCTGGAGCTCCTCGCACGGCTCCCGGGCATCCTGCGGGGCTGCGGGTACCGGGTGCGCTGCACGGTGTGGCGGGAGCCCGGCCGCTGGGTGCTGACCGGGGTCGACGGCGCCGACACGCCGCGGCCGGCCTGCGGTGTGGCCGTCGATCTGGGCACGAGCCGGGTTGCCCTGATGCTGATCGACCTGTCCACCGGCCGCACCCTGGCCGAAACCTCCTGCGACAACCCCCAGATCGCGATCGGCCCGGATGTGCTGACCCGCATCCACCACGCCGAGTCCGGCGACGGCCTGGCGGAGCTGAAAGGGCTCATCATCGACGGTGTAAACGCCGGGATCGCCGATCTGTGCCGCGGCGCCGGCATCGAACCGACCGACATCCACACGCTCGCCGTGGCCGGCAACACCGCCATGACCCACCTCTTCCTCGGCCTGCCGCCCCGCTCGATCATCCGCGAGCCCTACACCCCGGCGGTCAACCGGCCGGGGGTGCTGCGCGCGGCCGATCTCGGCCTCGCGGTCGGGGCCTGCGCCCGGGTGCTGGTCTTCCCGAACATCGGCAGCTACTTCGGCGGCGACCTGATCGCCGGCATCCTGTTCTCCAGGCTGCACCGGCGCAAGGAGACGGCCCTGCTGGTGGATGTCGGGACCAACGCGGAGGTGGTGCTCGGCAACGAGCACTGGCTGATCGGCTGCGCCGGGGCGGCCGGCCCGGCCCTGGAAGGCGGGGTGACGCAGATGGGCATGATGGCCGGCGCCGGGCGCGGTGGACCGCGTGGTGATCGACCCGCATACGCGCGAATTCGACCTGCACACGATCGACGACAAGCCCCCCCGCGGCATCTGCGGCTCGGGGGTGATCGACCTGGCCGCCCAGCTCTTTGCAGCCGGAATGATCGACATCCGCGGCAAGCTCGTCCCCGCGGCCTGCGGCGGACGGCTGACGGAGATCGACGGGATCCCCCACCTGGTGGTGGTCGCCGCCGAGACCTCCGCCACCGGCCGGGCGCTCACCATCGGCCAGGCCGACCTCGACAGCCTGGTCCGCTCCAAGGCCGCCATGTACACGATCCTCGAGACCCTGACCCAGACCGTCGGGGTGGACCTCGACCGAGCTTTCCGCCTTCTACGTGGCGGGCACCTTCGGCTGCTTCATCAACCCGCGCTCGGCCGTGACCATCGGCATGCTGCCGGACCTGCCGCCGGAGCGCTTCATCCCGCTCGGCAACAGCTCGCTGGCGGGCGCGGCCGAGGCGCTGACCACGGCCGACGCCCTGGAGGAGATCGACCTCATCCGCGACCGCATCACCTATCTCGAGCTGAACGTCAACCAGGACTTCATGAACCGCTTCAGCGCCGCCCGGTTCCTGCCCCACACGGACGCCTCCCGGTTCCCGTCGGTGGTCATGCCGCGGGAGGTCGCCTTCACCCCGCGGCGGGGCTGAGGCGTTTCACCCACAACGAGGCCGGTTTCGAAAAGGTTCGGCGCAATGGGGGTGCCGGTTCCATGATCAATGCGTCACTATTGCACCCAATCGCTTAATTTGGTTAAATAGATCAAGTTGAAAAGAGACGAGTGCCGCCTTGACCCCTAAAACAGGTTGAACCCATGAAGTCGATCAAAATCGTTTCCCATGAAGGAATTCGCGACGACCTCGAATTCTGGCTCGAAAAATCGCCGGGGGAACGCTTGGAAACCGTCGAGTTCCTGAGAGGGCAGTTTTTTGCCGTCCAGGGATACGCCGAAACGCCTCGGATTGAAAAAATAGTGCGCCTGGTAGAGATGGAATCATGAAATTTCATCCTGACTTCATCGACAACACGGCTTTGGTTCTCGTGGACATCCAGAATGACTATTTCCCAGGGGGCAAAATGCCCCTGGAGGGTATTGATGCCGCAGGTCGAAACGCCGCAACCCTCCTGCGTCATTTTCGGGACAAAAACCTTCCCGTCCTCCATGTGCGCCACATCTCCGACCGCCCCGGGGCCGCCTTCTTTCTTCCCGACACGCCCGGTGCGGAAATCCACCCGCAGGTCGCCCCTCGGCCGGGGGAGCCCGTCATCGTCAAGCACTTCCCGAACAGCTTCCGCGGCACCGACCTGCGCGACCGCCTGCGCCGGGCCGGCGTCGAATCGGTCGTCGTGTGCGGGGCCATGAGCCACATGTGCATCGACGCCACCGTGCGCGCGGCCGCCGACCTGGGGTTCACCTGCCTCGTGGCCCATGACGCCTGCGCGACAAGGCCCCTGGTCTTCGGCCCCGCAACCGTCCCCGCCGCCCAGGTCCACGCCGCCTTCATGGCCGCGCTCTCCGGGGCCTATGCCACGGTGCTGGGGACATCCGAAATCCTCGCCGGGGTGTGAAGACCGACAGGCATGCCATCGCCCGCCCTCGGCACTCGCAGGAACCCATCCCCGCCGATGGCTTTGATAGAAGCCCGAGTTCAAGGCGCGCGAATCCCGCCGAGTGAGGCGTACTTTACGTACGCCGCAGCGAGCGCGGGATGAAGCGCAACGCCGAAATCGGGTTTTTTAGCAAAGCCATCGCCGTCAGAGCCAGAACTCCGGGTACCTGCGGCCTGCGGCAGGTTGTTCACCAGCAGGGCCACCAGGAGCAGGAGCGCGGCGCCCAGCCCGACCGGGGCCAGGACGTAGAGGTAGCCGAGCGCGTGGATCTGGTCGCCGCCGATGACCGCGATCAGGGCGGTGGCCCCGCCGGGGGGGTGCAGGGTCCTGGTGGCGTGCATGGCCGCGATGGCCGTGGCCACCGCCGCGGCGGCGGCCAGCCAGGGCGCGGCGCCCAGCAGCTGATGCGCGGCGACGCCGATGGCGGCCGAGATCACGTGGCCGCCCACCAGGTTGCGGGGCTGGGCCAGGGGGCTGCGCACGGCGCCGTAGACCAGCACGGCCGAGGCGCCGAAGGAGCCGATCAGCATGACCCGGTCGGTGCCGGCCAGGAGGTGCGTAGTGGAGCGCCGCCACGGCGGCGGTCCCGGCAAAAGCCCCCAGCCACGACCAGGGATTTCGACGGCGTCGACCCGCGGCGGGCTCTTGGCGCCGCCCTTCATTTTACCGAAGTATTCCATGCCGCGTCCGCCCCCGATGCGTCAATGCCTCAGAACTCCGCCGCACAGGAGGAAAGGACCAGGGCCGCGCGGGTGACGATGCCCACCAGCTGCCCCGCGGCATCGGTCACCGGCAGGCGGTTGATCCCCTTCTGCGCCATCAGGGCCGAGATCTCCTGAGACCGTGGCCTCCTCGAAGACGGTCACGGCCGGGGCGCTCATCAGCTCGGCCGCCGTTTGCTCGCGCGCGCTGACCGCCGGGCACCCCTTGCCCTTCAGGCAGCCGGCCACGACGGTCATGAAGCTGTCCCCGCGCTCGGCCCCCATGAGGGGCAGGAAATCCTTTTCGGAAATCACTCCCGCCACACGCCCGTGCTCATCCACCACCGGCGCGCCGGATATGCGGTGCCGCCCCAGCGAGGCGGCCACCTCCGCCAGCGGCGTGTCCGCCCGAACGGCGATCACGCCGCGGGTCATGATGTCCCGCGCCCGGACCGACCTGCTTCAGGCGCTCGAGCGCCTTGCGGTAGGCCGATATGGTAGATCGTCCGGAAGTCGCCCGGGGTGATGTCGATGTAGCCCGGGATGCCCTTCATGGCGTCAATGACGTCCTGCTCGGAGATGTCGGCCGGGCAGGTGTCGGGGGTCACGGACATCGTCATTCTCCTTTGCGTGCGGCGCGGCCGGAGGCTTCCGCGAGCGCCCCCAGGGCCTCGGCCGCATCGGTGTAGCGCCGCTTCGGGTTGTGGTGACAGGCCTTGAGGATGAAGCGCCGCAGCGCCTCGGGCAGACCGCGAACGCGTGCGGCGGGGTCCGGTATCGCCTCGGCCCGGCGGCGCCGGATGAAGCGGCCGGGGTCCGGGTCGGCATGGGGCGTCTCCCCGGTGATCATCTCGTAGGCCGTGATGCCCAGGGCGTAGAGGTCGCTCAGCCGGTCGGCCGGATGACCGTCCAGCAGCTCCGGCGCCTGGTAGGCGAGCGCCCCGCCATATTCGAGGTCCTCCGCCCCGGCCGGACATGCCAGCCCGAAGTCGATCAGCTTCAGCCGGCCGCCGGACAGAAGCATCATGTTGCCGGGGTTGATGTCGCGATGGATCAGCCCCTTGCGGCCGGCGTGGGCCATGGCCGCGCAGGCCTGGCGCAGCAAGGCGGCGGCCGGTTCCGGACCCAGGGCGCCCTGCCGCGCCAGCAGGTCCTTCAGGGACTCGCCTTCCAGGTACTCGATGACGAGGAACACCGTCCGGTACCGCTCCACCATGCCGAAGACGCGGATGATGTTCTCGTGCTCGAGCCCGGCGATGACCTGGGCCTCCTTGCGGAAGCTTTCCAGGAAATCGGGCTGCAGGGCCAGGTGGTGGCGCAGCATCTTGATGGCGACACGCTTCTGCGTCGCGGTGTCGCGCCCCTCGTAGACGATGCTGTAGCCGCCGCGGCCGATGATGCGGGTGGCGAGGTAGGGACCGATGGTCCGGTCCGCCGTGGGCCTCCTGGAGTCGAACCGCTCCGCCACCAGCTCGGTCAGGAAGGCGACCAGCTCGGGGTCCTGCCGCGATATGCCGTCGAACCGGGCCCGGTCGAGGACCCACAGGTCCATGTCGGTCTCGGCCTCGACGTGGGCGGTCTCGGGCTCCCCGGTCAGAAGGGTCAGCATGCCGACCACGTCCCCTTCGCCGCGGTGCGCGATGGGGTGCAGTTCGCCGTCTTTCTCGACCAGCTCCATGCAGGCGCCGCGCTGGATGATGTAGGCCGCCTCACCCGCTACGCCCTGGGTGATGAACCGCACCCCGCGACGCACGTGGCGGAACCCCATGCCCCTCAGCAGCGACCCCCGGGGGGTCACGAAACGCAGGAACTTGGTGCGCAGGTTGGCCGTGCCCTCTTCGGCCTGGACGCGCTGGTAGAAATGACATTCGACGCAGGTCTCGCGCTTCCCGGCGAAGGTGCCCTGACGCGTCCCGCCGCACAGCGTCCCGCCGACGGCCCAGCAGAAACGGCCGGCGCAGACCCCGGAATTGATCCCGTCGAAGGTGGCGTCGACGGCGGCCGGGCAGACCCCGAGCTCGTGCGCGGCGGTCCCGCCGCGCTCACGGCCGCAGCGCATGTACTCCCAACAGTTGATCTTGGCGGCCGCCGCGCTCACGCCTCACCCTGCCCGCCCGGCGCACCGGGCCGCCCGGCCGCGATCAGGGCGCCCATCTCCACGACCTGCCGCCGCCCATCGGCGCTGAAGTCCCGCCCCTCCCCGCGCCGGTCCTCCTCCGCGAACTGCTCCGTCAGATAGCGGTCGTCCTCCTCGCCCAGCTCCTTTTCGACCATCGGGAAGAACACCTCGTCCTCGAGGCGGATGTGGCGCCGCAGGAGGGCCGTGTAGGCGGCGAGCTCGGCCACCACCACCGTGGCGGCGATCTCGTCCCCGGCCCCGTAGCCGGGCAGGGCGCGCTCGATGGCGGCCATCGCCTGCCGGCAGCGCTCGTGCTGGTGGCGCAGGGCGCCGATCTCCGTGTCCAGCCGGCCGGCCAGCTTCCGGGCCAGCAGGCCGAACATGAGGAACTCCTCCTTGAAGTGGTGGAAGCGGTCGGCATACTCGCGCGCAAAGACCACCGCCTTTTCGAAAAAAGCCGGCGGCGGCCGCTGACCCCGCTCAAGGCTCCGCCGGGCCGCGGAAAGGTTCTCCAGCTGCTGGAGGATCAGTCCGTGCTCCCTCGTCAGCACACGCGTGGCTTCCATGGCAGGCGTTCTCCCTTTCCGGGTGTTGGGGTGCCGGGCGGCGGGTCAAACGGCCGGCATGGTCCAGCTTAAGCCGGATCGGCGCCCCTGCGCATTGACCTGAATCAATTCTGCCATCTGCAGGCACACGGGGCGGGTACTGTGAAAATTCAAACTTGAACTTATGTTTTTCACATCATGGGCTGGACAAAGGCATCTTCTCTTTGTAGCCTGTCTCAGTCCGGCGGCTCGCCGCCCGCCGTCGCCAGTCCCGCCCGTCGCAAGACGGCCACTGGCGGGAGCCCCGGCGGTGAGGATCGCGGCAGCAGGCCGCCCCCGCGGGGCGCAGGCACCGCACGGGCGACCCGCTGCCTTCGAGCACCCGGACAAGGAGACTGCGCGGTATGCAACCCGTCTACCTCGACTATAACGGCACCACCCCCCACGACCCGGAGGTCGTCGCCGCCATGCGGCCGTATCTCGAGGTGGCAGTTCGGCAACCCCTCGAGCGGCCACCTCTTCGGCGCCGCGCCCCGGCAGGCCGTCCACCGCGCCCGCCGACAGGTCGCCGGCCTTCTGAACTGCGCCCCCGAAGAGGTCTTCTTCACCAGCGGCGGCACCGAGGCCAACAACTGGGCCATCGTCGGCAGCGCCCGGGCGCTGCGCCACCGTGGCCGCCACATCGTCACGAGCGCCTTCGAGCACCCGGCGGTGCTCAAGGTGTGCGCCTTTCTCGAAAAGGAGGGCTTGGCCGTAACCTACCTGCCCGTGGGGGCCGAGGGCCTGGTGGACCCCGTGGACGTTGCCGCCGCGCTGCGGCCCGACACCATCCTGATCACGATCATGCACGCCAACAACGAGGTGGGCACGATCCAGCCCATCGCCGCGATCGCCGCCCTGGCCAAGGCGCGCGGCATCCGCTTCCACACCGACGCGGCCCAGTCGCTCGGGAAAATCGCCGGTGGACACGACCGAGCTCGGCGTCGACCTCCTCTCGGTCGCGGGCCACAAGCTCTATGCCCCAAAGGGCGTGGGCGCCCTGTTCATCCGCCGGGGGACAAAGCTCGAGAACCTCATGCACGGCGCCGGACAGGAGACGGGGCTGCGGCCGGGCACGGAGAACGTGCCCGCGATCGTCGGGCTCGGCAAGGCCTGCGAGATCGCGGCCCGGGACCTTGAGCACAACCGGGCGCACCTGCTCGCGATGCGCGAGCGGCTTCACATCGCCATCGCCAACGGGGTGCGGGAGGTGCGTCTGAACGGCCACCCGGAGCACCGGCTGCCCAACACGCTCAGCCTCTCCTTCCACGGGCTCGCGGCCGACCGTCTCCTCGAGGCGATCGCCCCCGAGGTCGCCGCTTCGGCCGGGGCCGCCTGCCACGCCGGCAGCGTCGAGATCTCCCACGTGCTCCAGGCGATGGGGGTGCCGCCCGAGTGGGCCAAGGGCACGCTGCGGCTGACCACCGGACGGATGACGACGGCGGCGGAAGTCGACCGCGCGGCGCGGGTGATCTCCGCGGCGGTGCATCGCCTCCGGGCGGAGGCTGCCCAGCCCGACGAATGAACCCTGATCGCTATCAACGGCGGAACGGCACCGAGCCCCCCCCCAATTTCCACAAATGACCCGCACACCAAGGAATCCATGGTCAACACCGGTTACGCGGCCTTCGCGCTGCTGGCCCTGATCTGGGGCAACAACTTCTTCTTCATGAAATGGGCCTCGAAGCTGATCAGCCCGGGCCAGATCGTGTTCCTGCGAGTGTTGTGCGGGTTCCTGCCCATCCTCGCCTTCGCGCTGTGGCGCGGCGATCTCAGAAAGGAACACCTGCGCCGCGCGCATCATTTTGGGGTCATGTCGCTTCTGGCCACCAGCATTTATTACTACGCCTTTGCCAAGGGGACCTCGCTGCTGCTCTCCGGGGTGGCCGGGATGTTGAGCGGATCGATCCCGTTGTTCTCCTTTCTGGTGGCGTTTTTCTTTTTGAGGGAGGAACGCATCACCGTTTTCAGGGCCACCGGCGTCCTTTTGGGGTTTTTGGGCGTCGCCCTGATCGCCCGGCCGTGGGCGGCGGGGGTCGCAGCCGTCAACACGGAAGGCGCGGCCTACATGGTCCTGGGGTCGCTCAGCCTGGGGTCCTCCTTCGTCTATGCCCGCAAATTCCTCTCCCACCAGTCCATCCCGTCGAGCGCCCTGGCCACCTACCAGGTCGGGCTGGCGCTGGTGATGCTGACCCTGACGACGGATTTCACCGGCATCACCCGCATCGGGGCGGAACCCATGGCCCTGCTCGGCCTGGTCGTCGGCCTCGGCCTGACCGGGACGGGCGTCGCCTACATCCTCTACTATTTCATCGTGGAGAGGCTCGGGGCCGTCACGGCCTCTTCGGTCACCTACATCCCGCCCGTCATCGCCATGGTCATCGGCTTTTTCCTGGCGCAGGAGCCGATCGGCCCGTGGGATGTGACCGCGATGGTGTCGATCCTGACCGGCGTTTTTCTGCTGCGGGCGAGATAGCGGGACCGGCCGGGCCGGCCGACGTCCGTAGTACCCTGAAACGGGGTCAAGGCAATCCAAGTCTCCGCTAAATCCGCTTCCCGAAGACTCCAGGGATCGAGACCTCCTGGATTCGGCTGGGCCCGGCCTGTCCAGCTCAAAAATAGTGCTTGACAATAGTTTAAAAATAAAAGAATGGTAATACCATTCTTTTATTCTCTAACAAAGACCACGGACCGATGACCTCGCCCCCGACCTACCAACCGCTTCAAAAGACCCGGCTCTATGAGCAGGTGGTCGAACAGATCCAGCAGACGATCATCGATGGCAATCTGCAGCAGGGCGACCGCCTGCCCTCCGAGCGGGAGCTGGCGGGGATGTTTCAGGTGGGAAGGCCTACCATCCGAGAAGCATTGCGGACTCTCGGCATCATGGGGCTGATCGAGGTGCGGACAGGCCAGAAAGGCTCGATCGTACGCGCCTGCGACATCAGCCATTATGTGGAGACCCTGCGGGTTCAGCTCTCCTGGCTGATCAAGGCGGATGAGAAGACTCTCGAGGAACTCTGGGAAGTCCGCAAACCCATCGAACGCGCGATCGCCTATGCCGCCGCCGAAAACGCCACCTCAAAGAACATCGGCAAATTGGAGGACCTGATTCTGAAGATGGAGACCTCCGTCGGCGACATCAAGAGCTACTTCGGGCTGGCGCTGCAGTTTCACCGCGAGCTTGCCGCAGCGACCGGCAACCGGGTCTACCCCCTGATCTGGCGACTCCTGGACGACATCCTGATGCACTCCTACGTCCCCAAACTCGACCGCCTCTTTCCCAAAGGCCCCTCACAGCTTCTGTTGGGAAACAAGGTGCTGCTCGAGGCGATCAAGTCCGGCACTCCCACCGCGATCGACCAGGCTTTGCAGACCCACGCCGAGGTCGAAAACATATTTGAGACTTATCGAACCCGCAGGCCGGCCACAAAAAAAGGACTGAAACCATGAGCCAGGTGGACTATCTGTCGCGGTACCGGGAGAAAACGCCGCGATCGATCGAGCTGTACAAACGCTCCATCAACGTGATGCCCGGAGGGATCAGCCACCGCTACCGGCTCATTTCCCCGCACCCCTTCTTCATGCGGGCCGGCTCCGGCTCCCGGATATGGGACGTGGACGGCAACGAGTACATCGACCTGTGGATGGGGCACTTTGCCCTGATCCTGGGCCACAAGCCGCCGGTCTTCAAGGAGGCCATGGAGGAAATCGCGCAGGCCGGCGCCCACTGGGGGGTCGTGCACGAATACCAGGTCCTGTTCGCGGAACTGCTGCATGAGATCGTCCCGTGTGCCGAGAAGCTCCTCTTCGGGGTCTCCGGTACGGAAGCCACCATGTATGCCGTGCGCCTGGCCCGCGCCTTCACCGGGAAGAGCACGATCCTGAAAGCGGCCGGGGGCTGGCACGGGGGCAACAGCGAACTGGTCTGGGCGGTTCAGGGCCCATTCGACAAACCCGAGAGCGCCGGCCTCGCCCCGGGCATCGCGGCCTATACCAAAACGATCAGCTTTAACGACCCCGAGACGACGCTACAGACGATCCGCGCCGTGAAGGATGACCTCGCCTGCGTCATCATCGAACCGGTCCTGGGAGGCGGGGGGTTCATCCCGGCCGACCCCGGGTATCTCGAGCTCCTGAGGGATGAGACGCGCAAACTCGGGGCCCTGCTCATCTTCGACGAGGTGATCACGGGCTGCCGCATGGCCCTGGGCGGCGCCCAGGGGCACTACCGCATCACGCCCGATCTCGCCACCCTGGGAAAGGTGATCGGCGGCGGGGCCAACCTCGGGGTGATCGCCGGCCGCGCGGACGTGCTGAAATTGTGCGACCCCACGATCAAAAGGGAAAAAGGCTCGAGCGTCGTGGTGGGCGGCGGAACCTTTTCGTGCTCACCCCTGTCCATGATCCTGGGCTGTCGCACGGTTCAATACCTCAAAACGCATGCGGCCACCCTGTATTCCACAATCGACCGTCGCGGGCAGCGGCTGCGCGAAGGCCTGGCTGCGGCCTTCAAGCGGCATGGAACCCCGGCCGGGACGACCGGCGTCGGGTCCCTCTGCGGGCTGTACCTGCCGCGCGCGGCGGCAGTCTCGGTCCGAAACCCTGAAGATCTGGAGCAATTGACGAACGTGGCGCGCGTCGAGCATGAGTTCAAGGTGCGCATGCTCCATCACGGGGTCTTCACGGCGCACGGGGGCGGCGCGGTATCAATCGCCCACAGCGAAGAGGAGATCGAAAAAGTAATTGCCGCAGCGGAGGCGGTCGCCGCGGAAATGTCCGTTTGAGCGTCGCATTTGTTAGAAACGGAGGCAGGCATGGCAGAAGATTACGATATCATCATCCGCAACGGCCGCATCGTCGACGGCACCGGCAACCCGGACTACCGCGCCGATGTCGGCATCACGGGCAGCAAGATCCGCCGGATCGCGAAAAAGATCGACCCGACCGGCGCACGCCGGCAGATCGACGCAAAGAATCGGGTTGTCTGCCCGGGCTTCATCGACACCCATACCCACGACGACGTGTATATCCTCAAATGTCCCACCTGCGACGACAAGGTCCTGCAGGGCGTCACCACCGATGTCATCGGCAACTGCGGCCAGTCGCCGGCGCCGATCAGCGCGGCGCACCGGCAGGAGATCACTCAGTTCCTGCACGTGCTGAGCGACGGCCGGATCGGCCCGCAGGACCTCGATATCACATCGTTCGGCGACTACCTCGCCATGCTCGAGGAATTGAAACCCGGGATCAATGTGGTCCCCCTGGTGGGGCACTCGACGGTGCGCATGTGCGCCATGGGCATGGCCAATCGGGCCCCGAGCGCCGCGGAATTGGAGGCCATGCAGTCCTATGTCAGCCGCTGCCGCGGCGGAGGGGGCCTTCGGGTTGTCGACCGGACTGATCTATGCCCCCGGAAACTACGCCACCACGCAGGAGATCGTCGCGCTTGCCAAGATGCTCGTCCCCTCCGGCGGGATCTACGCGACCCACATGCGCAGCGAGAGCGACGAGGAGATTCCAGGCCATCGCGGAGGCGATCCGGATCGGCGAGGAAGCCGGCGTTCCGGTGCACATCGCCCATCACAAGATCGCCGGAAAAGCGAATTGGGGCAAAAGCACGGAAACCCTGCGGATGATGGAGGAGGCGCGCCGGCGCGGCGTCGAGGTGACCTGCGACCAGTACCCCTACCGCGCCGGCAGCACCTATCTGGCCGCAGTCCTGCCCCCCAAGGCGCTGGCCGGCGGGCCGGACGTGTTCACCCGCAAGCTGAAAGACCCCGCGTTCCGGGCCGAGATCGTCCGGACCGTGGAGGAGACGAACGAGCCCGGTTGGGAGAACCTGATCAAGGGGGGCGGCTTCGACGGCATCATGATCTCTGTGTCGAAACAGGGCGATTATGTGGGAAGAACGGTGGCCGACATCGCCCAGTCGGAGAACAGGAACCCCTACGACGTGATCTTCGACCTGGTCGTGGAGGAAGGCATCGGGGTCGTCGCGATCCTCTTCATGATGGGCGAGGAGGATGTCCGGCGCATCATGCGCCATCCGTTGACCATGATCGGCAGCGACGGCATTCCCGGCTTCGGCGTCAACAGGGTGCACCCGCGCATGACCGGGACCTTTCCGCGGGTCCTCGGGAAATATGTTCGTGAGGAGTCGGTCCTCTCCCTCGAGGAGGCCGTGCGCAAGATGACTTCGCTGCCGGCCCAGACCTTCGGACTGAAGGGCAAGGGCCTGCTGAAGGAAGGCTTCGACGCGGACATCGTCGTCTTCGACCCCGCCACCATCATCGACCGCGCCACCTACGAAGAGCCCAACCAGGGCCCGGAAGGCATCGACTACGTCTTCGTGAACGGCGTGACGGCGGCGGAAAAGGGGCGCATCCTGGGAGCGACTTCAGGACGGGTGCTGCGGCGCGGGTAGGCCTCAAAGATCTTTTTTGAATGGACGCTGACATTTAGCCTGGAGAGGGATCAGGGCATCGGTTGATCCCGGAAAAGGAGTCTCTCTTGGTTTGGATCCTGTTGCTGGCTCTGGCCACGCTTCTGGCATCGGGCGCGGCACTCGCCTACGTCGTCGGGGCGCTCGGCAATATCGGTTTCCTCTTGAGCGGCAACGCCCGCTATCTGGCAGTGCTCCCGCAGCGCATCTTCAGCCAAATCGACGTCTTTTCCCTCATGGCCATGCCGCTCTTCATCCTGACCGGCGAGCTCATGAACCGCTCGGGGTGCACCCGCGCCCTGGTGGACTTTTCCATGAGTCTCGTGGGGCGGTTCAAGGGCGGCCTGGGCCACGTCAACATCATGGCGAACATCTTCTTCGCCGGGATCTCCGGCTCGGCCGTGGCCGATGCGGCGGCACTCGGCACCACCCTGATCCCGGCCATGAAGGAGAAAGGCTACAGCCCCCGATATGCGGGTGCGATCACCGCCGCCGCCTCCATCATCGGCCCCATCATCCCGCCCAGCATCATCATGATATTCTACGGGGCCTTCATGCAGACCTCCGTCGGCGGGCTCTTCATGGGGGGCATCGTCCCGGGCCTCTTGCTCGGGGGCGGGCTCATGGCGGGCAACACCTACTTCGCCCACCGGCGCAACCACCCCGGCGGCAAAGGAGAACCGATGCCGAGGATCGGGGCCTCTTTCCTGCGGGCCGCCCCGGCGCTGATGCTGCCCGTGGTCATCCTGAGCGGAATCGTCTTCGGCGTCGTCACCCCCACTGAAGCAGGCGCCCTGGCCGCCATTCTGGCCGGCACCCTGGGATTTTTCTACGAGGGCATGGACCTCAACAAGCTCCGGGAGAGCTTCAGGGAAACCGCCATCCTGTCGGGCTCCATCTTCATGGTCCTCACCGCCGCGGCCTGCGCGGGTTGGGTGGCCTCGCTCGAGCAGGTCCCCCAGGGGGTGGGCAATCTGGTGAACGAGCTCGGTCTGACCGGGGTCCGCTACCTTCTGCTCGTCAACCTGGTATTTCTCATCGCCGGAATGTTCATGGACGTGCCGATGGCGCTTGCGCTTCTGGTCCCGATCTTCGGCCCGACTGCCATGGCGCAGGGGATCGACCCGATCCACCTCGGGGTGGTCCTGTGCCTCAACCTCACCATCGGGCTGGTGACCCCGCCGATCGGCGGCTGCCTTTTGGTCATATCGGCCATCGCGCGCGAGAACTACTGGGTCATGGCGCGGGAGACAATCCCGTTTGTGGTGATTGAGCTGGTGGTGCTGCTGGCCATCACCTTTTTTCCCGGGGTGGTGCTGATACTGCCCCGGATCATGGGTCTGAGTTGATCCCGACAACCCCAAGGAGGCGTAAGATGATGAAAAGGACATGGCGTGTGTCACGGATGTCGATGATGGTGGCGATGGCGGCCCTGCTCGCGGCGGCTTCCGCCGTCCAGGCCGGCGAAGTCAAGGTCGCGCTCGACTCCCCGCCCGATCTCGAGAAGTCCGGAACCTATGTCTGGGCGCGGGCGTTCCAGGACCACCTCACGGCCAACAAAATCGCCGTCAAGGAGTATGCCGTCAACGCGCTCGGAAACGAGGCCGAACGGCTCGACCAGGTCAGCCAGGGCCTGTTGGAGGTGAGCATGTCCGACCTCTCCCGCCCCGGGCAGATCGAGCCGGCCATCATGGGGTTCATGCTGCCGTTCCTCTGGGACGACATGGCGCACCTGGACCGGGCGATTGCCGGCTCGGGCCTGTTGAAGGGGTTCAACGAGAAGCTCGCCAAGAAGGGCGTGCGCGTGCTCTCGCTGGTCGCCCTGGGCAATGCTGCCGGGATCGCCAACACCAAAAAAACCATCCGCTCCGTGGAGGACATGAAAGGCATGCGCATGCGGGCGATGGACAAGTTCCAGACCAAGTACTACGAGCAGTGGGGGTGCAACTCGGTGGTCGTCCCCTGGCCCGAGATCTACAATGCGCTGCAGACGGGGGTGGCCGATGGGTATCTCAACCCGCCCTGGGTGCCGATCATGTTCAAGCACACCGAGCTCGTCAAGTATTTCCTCAATGCCGCTGTCAGCCCGTCCCTGCGCGTCGCCCTGGCCTCGGAGGAGTGGTATTCCAGGCTGTCCAAAAAGGACCGGGAGATCGTGGATGCAGCCATCGCCAAGGCCGACGCGGCCAACCGCAAGTGGGTGGCGGATTCGGAAGAAAAGGCGTTTGCCGCGCTCAAGGCGGCCGGGGTGGAGGTGACCCCGCTCGCGCCCCCGGATCGGGCGAAGTTCACCGAGCTTTCGCGCAAGGCCTACGCCGAGGTCATCCCGGCCGCCGACGTCCCCAAATTCACCGACGCCGCTGAAAAGGCACGCAAAAAATGAACTCCGGCACGAAACGCAATCTCCAAGCGTGAGCGCCGCCCTCGACAGGCTCTGCCTGTCGGGGTCGGTCGCCTTCTTCGTTCTCATGCTCGCCCTGGTGGCGTTTCAGGTGGCGGGGCGCTACCTCTTCCGCATCGCCCCGGTCTGGACCGAGGAGGCGGCGCGCTACTGCATGGTCTGGGGCGGGCTTCTGGGGGCGACCGTGGCCTACAAGCGGCAGCGCGACCCGCGGCTCAAGCCGCCGCCGAGGGAGGGCAGCTCCCCCTGGGCCCTTCCCGCCAAGCTCCTGCGCTCAGCCGGCGTGGTCGTCTTCCTGGGCCCGGTCCTGATTTACAGCCACCGGTTTCTGATCCGCAGCTGGGACCGCACGGCCGAGGCCATGGACATCTCCACCTTCTGGGTGGCCGTCGCCGTCCCGATTGCGGTCGCCGTCATCTTCATTCACCTCTTGGCGGAACTGGCGGGAAGAAGGCAGGAACCTTTTCACTGAAGCGAGGGGAATCCCGGAATTTAAGGACTTGAGGATCTCCGACCCGCCGGTCTGGGTCAGGCCTATTTGAGGAGGAAGAGCTGCACGAACCGGGGGTCCAGGTCTTTGGGCGCCACGCGACCGTACTCGGCCTCGATCTCGCCGAAGAGCTCCTCGAAGACCGTCCCCAGCCGCCCGGAGATCTCGAAATCCTTGAGCCCGGTTTCGGCGGCCAGCCAGTCGATGAAGCCGGTCTTCAGCTCCGCGGGGACCCGCCGTGGCTCCGCGGCGCCCGGCGGGAGAAGCTCGCGGAAGAACGGCGTGAAGGCCTTGAACGGGATCGGCTCGAGGGTCTCTTGCTGCAGGCCGAGACGCCGGCCCGCCCAGCGTGTCAGCAACAGGTTCTTGTAGGTCAGGAACCCGTAGCGCCCGGGGCTGTTCAACCGGACGGCCAAGAGGGAGAGCAGGTCGTCGACGGCCGTGATCCGGTCGAACAGGGCCGCGGTGCCCGCGACATCCTCGGAGGATTCGAATTCACGGTAGAGCACCCCGCGCTGGTAGTTGTCGTAGTAAAGCGGTTTTTTCAGCAGCAGACCGCCGAGCACCCCCATCCACTGCTCGCCCCAGAAGGTGAGCCGCAGGCCGGCCTTCGCGAACCAGCAGGTGTTCAGCCAGCGCTCGGCCTGCCACTTGATCTCGAGCGCGGCGCCGAAACCGAGGCGAAAGAGCTGGATGAGCGGATAGCGGGTGAGCTCGCCGGCGGCCTGCAGGGCGTCCACCCGGCCCTCCGGCCCGCCTTTCAGCCGCTCCAACCCGATGCTGATGTAGCCGCAGGCTTTCTTGACGACCTGCCCCAACTGCTCCCGGTCGCGAACGGTGAGATGATCGGCCACGATCACCTGATTGCAGAGGTTGGCGAACTCCCACTGGATCCGGTCAAGCATCTCGCCCGGCTCGATCCGCGCCAGCGCCCGGCTGAAGTGGTTGTCCGCCTTCACCTCGCGCAGCGGATAGGCCGGGATCGGCAGCAGGGCGGATGCGTCGGCGGCATCGGCCGGTGAGCTATGGCCCCGGGCCTTCAGGTCCCGCGGCTTGACCGGTTGATAGACGCCGACGGCCTCGTCGAAGGGTAAAAACCCCTTCTCCGCCAGGCGCACGTTGCGCCAGTGGTACTCGCGCTCCTCGGTTTCGGCGGGGATGACGTGCGTGGCCTCGACCAGGACGTTCTGGCAGGTACGATGGTCGAAGGCCGCCAGCTGTTCGATAAACTTCGCCAAAAATGCCTTGCGCGCCTCATCGTCGATCCCGGATTCTTCCAGGACCGGCGACAGCTTCAGAAAGCGGACGTAGTAGGTGCCGTCCAGGGAGAAGAACCCATCGCCGAATTCGGAAGGGTCCTGGTCGTGCTCGCGCACGCGCACCTCGATGTTGTTGAACAGGTAGAGCTCGACGAACTCGAGCCGGCTCTGCAGAGACCAGCGGATGAAGCGCTGCGGATCGGCCTCCTGCAAGAGGCTCAGCCAGCGCGTGGCGCCGTGGATCTCGATGCGGTCCTTGGCCCAGCCCTCCAGGTCCACGAGGTGGTCCCACTGCTTGTCCGAGGCGAAGGTCAGGAG
This sequence comes from uncultured delta proteobacterium, assembly GCA_963716785.1. Taxonomy (GTDB): domain Bacteria; phylum Desulfobacterota; class Desulfobacteria; order Desulfobacterales; family SpSt-501; genus SpSt-501. Next base: position 165,942 of record CAVQUW010000012.1, read on the forward strand.
CGGCAGCGCTTCCTCGGGGCCGATGTCGTGAACCAGGAAATAAAAATCGGTCTCGGGGATCGCGTGCACCAGGGCGGCGGGCTGAGGGTCGTCGAGGATGCGCTCCAGGGCCTGTTCCGGCGGCAGCGCCAGGATCTCGCGGCGCTTCGCGTGCAGCGTCGCGAGGCGTTTCAGGGTCTTCTTGTCGGGCAGGTCGGCGGTCATATCCTTCTATGCGGCCTTCTTCGGTTTGGGGTCGATGATTCAGGGAACACGGGGGGTGTTCGCTGACTTTCAGCACGCCGCTATGGCCGTCCCGCCTGGGCGGGAAAGCGCAAAGCCGAAATCGGGTCGATCACGAACTCATCTTCATTAGCAGGCCGCGGGCCGGAATGCAAACCCGGCGCCGCCGGCCGGCGCGTCACCCCCGCGGCAGCCGGCCCTCGTCAGCCGGTGGGTTCCAGGGTGCGATGCGGAACAGCAGCAGCATCCCCGGGAGGGCCGCCAGCGTGCAGAAAAGGAAGAATCCTTCCCAGCCCAGGTGCTTGGCCGCAAAACCGGTGGGGGCGGCCGCCAGCACTCGCGGCAGCCCCATGATGCCGGAGAGCAGGGCATACTGGGTCGCGGTGAAACGCTTGTCGGTCAGGCTGGCCATATAGGCGACGAAGGCGCTCGTCCCCATGCCGCCGGTCAGGCTCTCGAAGGCGATCACCGCGCTCAGGGCCGGGACATTGGCGCCGATACGCGCGAGCGCCACGAACCCGGCCGTGGAGAGCGCCTGGAGCGCGCCGAAGACCCACAGGCTGCGGCGGATGCCGAGCTTGAGCATCATCACCCCGCCGGCGAAGGCCCCGGCGATGGTGGCCCAGGCGCCGAAGAGCTTCACCACGGCGCCGATCTCCGACTTCGAAAAGCCGGCATCGAGGTAGAAGGGGGTCGAGATCGCGGCGGCCATGGTGTCGCCGACCTTGTAGAGCAGGATGAAGGCCAGGATCCACCGCGCGCCGTCGCGGCGGAGGAAATCGGTGAGCGGCGCCCAGAGCGCCGCGCGCATCGAGCGCGGCGCATCCCCCACGACCCGCGGCTCGGGGGCGAGGAGCGTCGTGGCCAGCCCCGGGATCATGGCGGCGGTCATGAGCAGGTAGACCCGGCCGAAGGGCATGTGATCGGCCAGGATCATCCCGCCGCCGGCGGCCACCCACATGCCGATCCGGTAACCGTAGACGTACATGGAGGAGCCGAGCCCGAGCTCCGCATCCGGCAGGTCCTCCCGGCGGTAAGCGTCCACGACGATGTCCTGGGTGGCGCTGAAGAAGGCCACCAGCAGCGCCGCGGCCACCATGCGGCCCGGGTGGGCCACCGGATCGGAGCAGCCCAGCGCCGCGATGGACCCCATCAGGGCGAGCTGGGCGATCAGCAGCCACCCCCGCCGCCGACCCAGAAAAGGCGGCGTGAACCGGTCCACGAGCGGGGCCCAGAGGAATTTCCAGGAGTAAGGCGACTGCACCAGGGTGATCATCCCCACCCAGGTCAGGTCGACGCCCCCCTCCTTCATCCAAGCCTGGAGCACGCCCAGGGTGAGCAGAAGCGGCAGCCCGCAAGAGAACCCCATCAGCGCGGCGACCAGCATCCTTCCGCTGAACACCACCGAGCGGATGGGTGCGGGTCGGGGGACGGGCGCGGTTCCGCGACTTGTTTCAGCCATGGGATCAGCTCGGTGCCGGAGGCTCAGGGGAACGCGGCGATGACCACGTCTTCCAGCCGGCGTTTGGGCACGTGATGAGCCCCCTCAGCATCGCGCCAATAGCGGACATCGCCGTCCGGGCCGACGGTTTCGAGCACCACCGACTCGGCCGGCCACCCGAGGGCGATCACGAGCAGGATCTTCAGCCCGGGTGGGGGCACGAGCGCACGGGTGAGCGCGCCGCGGTCGATCGCGCCGATCATGCAGCCGGCAAGGCCCTTTTCCGCGGCCGCCAGCATGAGGGTCTGGGCGGCGATCCCCAGGTCGCAGTCCAAGGTCACGGCGAGCGCCGTGTCGCCGAGAGCGACGATGTAGGCCGACGGCCGCTCGCCTTCGGCCGGCCCCGGCCAGTCCTTGAGGTAGGCGGCCCACCCCAGGCACCCGAAGATCTGCGCGTTTTTCTCCGCATTAGTGCTCAGCACGTATTTGAGAGGCTGCTTGTTGCCGCCCGACGCGGCAAGCCGCGCCAGGTCCACCAGTTCTTTAAGAGTCTCGATGTCGACGCCGCGCTCCTGCCGGAAGCGGCGCACGCTGCGCGTCCTGCGGACCAGATCCTCGATCATGGGCTCACCTCACAGGCTCCAGGGGTCGCCCGGCGGCATGTGCCGCCGGATCCAGGCCCTGACCTTGTCGAACTCCTCCCGCAGCTCGCGCAACGCCAGACCCCGGTGGCTGACACGGCTTTTCTCCTCGCGGGTGAGCTCGGCAAATGTTTTCTTGAAGGGCGGGTAGTAGAAGAGCGGGTCGTAGCCGAAACCGTTTTCCCCGGACGGCCGCTCGGCGATCAGCCCCTCGCAGCGCCCCTCGTAGGTCAGCGCCGGGCCGGAGGGTACCGCGAGCGAGATCACGCACTCGAAGGCCGCCCGGCGGTCGGATCGGCCGTGCATTTCCGCCAGCAGCTTGCGGCAGCGCCCCGCATCGCCGGCATCCTCGCCGGCGTAGCGTGCCGAAAGCACCCCCGGGGCGCCGTTCAACGCGGCCACCGTCAGCCCGGAGTCGTCGGCCAGGGCCGGCAACCCCAGGACGCGGGCGGTGAAGCTCGATTTCTTGTAGGCGTTCTCGTCGAAGGTGGCGCCGTCTTCCACGACCTCCGGGATGGGGCCGAAATCGGTCAGGTTGCGGACGTCGATCGCAAACCCCTCGAGAAGCGCGCGGATTTCCGCGGTCTTACCGGGGTTGCGGGTGGCGATGACCAGAATCGGCAGCAGGGGCGTTTTTGGCATGGATCGCTCTCCAGGTGAAAGTCGGCCGGCTGCGGCCGCCCCATCGAACTTATGCCAGATGCGCGGATCATTCAAGCTTTTTGAAACCCCGCCGGATGGCGGCGGGGGACACGCAACCGAATGGATCGCTTCCCATTCGCGATGTGCCCGACGGTGCGTTCACCCAGGGGTTCTCCTTTCGATTTGAGTTGAGTGGGGATAAAAATGGGGCTGCCAAGCGACGGGGCGCATCGGGGACCAAAGGGCGCACGAACACCAGCTTGGGCTGACCGTGTCGAGAATAGCGGCGATTACATTTGGCAAAACCCCGGGTGGTGCCCAACAGCTGCCAGCCCGCGGCCCGGTAGCAGGTGCCGCGAAAGCGGGCGCCGTCCACAAAGGTTTCGGCCAACAGCAGGGGATGGCCGAAATACAGTTGCCAATCCTTGTTTAAGCGCTTTACATTCAAGGCGAGCAAGCGGGAGGCGAGGTTGGGTTCATGGTGGCCCGGGAGGATCAGAAACCGCACATTGTTTGCGATCAACCGCAGCCGCCGCCATTGCTGCGCGGGCGGCCAGCCGATCCACTGATCGCGCGCGGCACACTTGAATGCAGCCGAACCCCAGCCGAGCAGGGCAACCCACTTCTGGCCGCGGCAGCCGATATAGCAGAGTGCTTCGCCCACGATTCCACCCCGCCGGCCGCCTTGAACGCCGCGTCAAAGCGTGCTATGAGCGGCTACTTTACCCCCGCCGCCGCGGCCCGGGGCGGAAGACCCTCAGGCGCAGGGCACCCCATGAGCAGCCCGGACCTATTGCTTGCCATCGACAGCGGCACCCAGAGCCTGAAAGCCCTGGTGTTCGATCGCCGAGGGCCGCCTGCTCTTCAAGGAGGCCGCCGCCTTCGCCCCGTACTTTGCCGAGCGGCCCGGCTGGGCCGAGCAGGACCCGGAAGTCTTCTGGCAGGCCCTCGTCCGCGCCTGCCAGGGGCTGTGGCGCAAAAAGGCGCCGACACGGCTCGCGGCTGGCCGGGGTGGCCCTCACCACCCAGCGCGGCACGGTCGTCAACGTGGACACGGACGGCACCCCCCTGCGGCCGGCCATGCTCTGGCTGGACCAGCGCAAGACCTACGGCCTGCCGCCGGTCGGCGGCCTGTGGGGGGCGATCTTTCAAGGCCGCGTGTCTGAGCCGCACCGTGGCCTACCTCCAGGCCGAGGCCGAGGCCAACTGGATCCGCACCTACCAGCCGGACATCTGGCGCCGCACCCACAAGTACCTGCTGCTCTCCGGCTACCTCACCTACCGGCTCACCGGCCGGTTCGTCGACTCCGTCGGCTGCCAGGTGGGCTATCTGCCCTTCGACTACAAACGCCAGCGCTGGTCGGGACGCTGGGACTGGAAGTGGAAGGTCCTGCCCATGGACCCGGGGCTGCTCCCGGATCTCGTCGCCCCCGGGGAGACTCCTGGGGACGATCACGACCGAGGCCGCCGCGGCCACCGGCATCCCCGCCGGGCTTGCCGCTGATCGCCGCGGCCGCCGACAAGGCCTGCGAGGTCATCGGCTCCGGAAGCCTGGAGCCTTCCGTCGGCTGTCTCAGCTACGGCACCACCGCCACCATCAACGTCACCCACCGCAAATACGTGGAAGCCGATGCCGCTCCTGCCGCCCTACCCCTCGGCCGTGCCGGGCTATTACACGGTGGAGGTCCAGGTCTACCGCGGCTACTGGATGGTCAACTGGTTCAAGGAGGAGTTCGGCCACCCGGAGATGGAAAAAGCCGCCGAACTGGGCCTCGAACCCGAGGCCCTCTTCGACCACCTGGTCGACGACATCCCCGCCGGGCTCCATGGGGCTGATGCTCCAGCCCTACTGGACCCCCGGGCTGAGATTGCCGGGACCCGAGGCCAAGGGCGCCATCATCGGCTTCGGCGACGTTCACACCCGGGCCCACCTCTACCGCGCCATCCTGGAGGGTCTGGCCTACGCCCTGCGCGACGGCAAGGAGCGCATCGAGCACCGCAGCGGCACCCCGGTCACCAGCCTGCGGGTCTCCGGCGGCGGCAGCCAGAGCCGCAACGCGATGCAGCTCACGGCCGACATCTTCGGCCTGCCCACCGCCAGGCCCCACCTCTACGAGACCTCGGGTCTGGGGGCCGCCATCGACGCCGCCGTGGGGCTCGGGTTCTTCAAGGGGTTCCCGGAGGCTGTCGGCGCCATGACCCGGGTGGGCGAGGTCTTCGAGCCGGACCAGAAGAACCACCGGCTCTACGACACCCTCTACCACGAGGTGTACCAGAAGATGTACAGGCACCTCAAACCGCTCTACGAGCGCATCCGGGAGATCGTCGGCTACCCAAGGTAGGGAATCTCTCCCTCCCTTCCCGCGCTTTACAACGCAAGCCGGCCGTGTATAATGAGGCGCTCCGGTCCGGGGGGGGTATCGGCACCGGAGCGTCCATCCACACCCATCCCGAAGGCGGCGGCGTTCACCATGCTGAAAGAGCTCTCGATCCGCAATTTCGCCATCATCGACGACCTGCAGATCCGCTTCGACGCCGGACTGACGATGTTCACCGGGGAGACCGGCGCGGGGAAATCCATCATCATCAACGCCGTCAACCTGCTGCTGGGCGGCCGGGCCTCCATGGAGATGATCCGCACGGGCGCGGACAGCGCCGAGCTCGAGGCCCTGTTCGACATCGCCGCGGACTCCCCCGTGCGGCGGGTCGCGGCCGAGCAGGGCTACGATCTCAGCGAGGGGCTTCTGGTGCGCCGAGTGATCGCGCGCGCCGAGGCCAACCGCATCTATGTCAACGGCCGGCTGGCCACCCTGCAGGTGCTCGCGGCGGTGACCGAAAACCTTGCGAGCATCTCCGGCCAGCACGCCCACCAGGTGCTGCTCAAAGAGGAGCAGCACCTGCTCCTGCTCGACCAGACCGCCGGGCTGATGCCCGCCCGCGAAGCCGTGGGCGCCCTCTTCCGCGAGATCGTCCCCCAGGTCAAACGCCTCAAGGAGCTGCGGGCGCGCCAAGCGCGCCAGGCGGAGCGGGTCGAGCTGCTTGAGTTTCAAGAGCGGGAGATCACGGCCGCGGGCGTGAAACCGGACGAGGACCGGGAACTTGAAGAGGAGCGCGGCCGCCTGAAGCACTCCGAAACCCTCTACGAAACCGTCCAGGGCGGCATCGACCTGCTCTACGGGGCCGAAGGGTCGGTGGTGGAGCAAGTGGCCGAAGTGCGCCGCGGGCTGGAGAAAATGACCCGCATCGACCCGCGGCTCGCCCCGCTCAAAACGGCCGGCGAGGAGATCGGTATCCGCGTCGAAGACCTGGTGGCGGAGCTGCGCACCTACCTCAGGGGCATCGAGCCCGACGACCGGCGCCTGGAAGCGATCGAGGAGCGGCTGGATCTGATCAACCGGCTCAAACGCAAGTACGGCGGGTCGCTTGCGGCAATGCGGGAAAAGCGCGACGCCGCGGTCTCCGAACTGGCGGCCATCGAGCACATCGGCGCGGACATCTCAGCGGCCGAAGAGCGCCTGCGCGAGCTTCAGGCGGAGATGGCCCGCCAGGCCGGCGCGCTTTCCCGCCGGCGCCGGGCGGCCGCGAAACAAATTGGCCGCCCGTGTGGCCGCCGAGCTTTCCACTCTGAAAATGGGCGGCACGAAGTTCGAGGTGGTGTTCAGCACCGTCCCGGCCGACCCGGGCACGGACCCCCATCTCACGGTCGAAGACCTGCGCCGTGAGTGAAAACGGCATCGACCGCGCCGTCTTCAGCATCGCGCCGAATGTCGGCGAGGCGCTCAAGCCGCTGGCGGCCGTGGCTTCCGGCGGCGAGCTCTCACGCGTGGTGCTGGCGTTGAAGTCCATCCTGGCCGCGAACGAAACGGTGGCCACCATCGTGTTCGACGAGGTGGACGCGGGCATCGGGGGCGCCGTGGCCGAGGTGGTCGGCCGCAAGCTGGCGGACCTCGCCCGGCACCACCAGGTGATCTGCATCACCCACCTGCCCCAGATCGCCAAGTTCGGCGATCAGCATTTCAGGATATCCAAACAGGTCACCGCCGGCCGCACCCGCACCCTCATCACTTCGCTTTCGAGCGCCGACCGCACCCAGGAAATCGCCCGGCTGCTCGGCGGCGAGAAGATCACCCGCCTGACTCTGGAACACGCCCGGGAGATGTTGAAGAAGGGATGACTTTTTAGGAGTTCATCAAGGATTGAATTGCTTGCAGAAACGGGCCGCTCACTCTTTAGGGTCCAAGGGGTCGAGGGTTCAAGTGAAAGGACCTGCAGCGTTTTTCCAGGCCAATCCGGACCCCCGACCCGTCAACGAAAAGACGGCCTGGTGCTTTCAGCGGCAGCCACGGGCTTTTTTTTTTCACTCGAACCCTCGAACCCTTGACCCCTTGTCCGGGATTTACCGCACCGGGGTCATCTAAGGCGGCAAGTGTGTGCCCCAGGGCTCCGCACCAGAAAAACCCCCCACGGCATCATGACCGTGAGGGGTTCGACATGTCCGGGTTTTATCCCCGTGCGCGCGACGACCGTCCGGCCGGTGACGGCGCCGGCATGGCTAGACCCGCTCCACCTCGGCTGCCGCCGGGCCCTTCGCGCCCTGCTGTACCTCAAAACGCACGCGATCGCCTTCCGCCAGCGATTTGAAGCCCTGGCCTCTGATCGCCGAGTAGTGCACGAAAGATGTCCTGGCCGTCTTCTTTTTTGATGAACCCGAAACCCTTCTTCTCGTTGAACCACTTGACGACTCCTTCTTCCGCCATGACACTCCTCCTTTGATTCTGAAAACCTGCTTACGTTGTGTTGGTGAACCACTTGCCCGCTCCCGCGTGCAAGCGTTCCTGCTCCAGGCTTCGTCGTGAATTACGGCGAGGACCTCCCCCGAACAAAAAAGGCAGAGCCATTTCTGACTCTGCCTGAAACGCTGGATCGGCTGTGAATCGGGGCTGCAACAACGCCTTGGATCTCGCTCATGTGCTTCGAAGCGGTTTCATCACCCCGTCTGACGCCCGGGGGCGGCGTTGCCGGCCTCTCGAAATGCTCACAACCGATAAGGGTTGCTGCGCTTTCGAATCGGCCGGCGCCTTGCCCGCAGGCGTGATCCGAGGTTATGAAACCACTTCTCATCAATTACCGGAAACGCCAAAAAAGGTCCGACGCTTTTACTTTCGCGGAAAAGAGCGGGCGTGTCAACAAAAAAACGACGTGAATTATCATATAAAATAAACTGTTAAGGACAATCCCACATGTTGTGTGCCCAAATTGAAACACCTCAACCGACGGTGGTGAAAGGGGTACCCATTCAAATTGTGCGGAAAAACCAGGCATGGTACAATGGTGGGCATTTACCCGGAGAGGATCGATTCTACATCATGCCGACCCGCCGCACACGCCCCTTTCGAATCGCGGGGCTTTTGTTCACGGCCTTATTCGCGATCCTGTTCATGTTGCGGATGGATGTCTTCAACCGGCTTTCCTCGGCCCGCTCGTTGCGGAACGCCGTCGAGACCGGGGTGGCCGCGCGCGATTCGTGGATGGCCATCTACCAGAAGGACCGCAGGATCGGCACTTCCTTCAGCCGCCTGCGGGCGGGCGGGGCGGGGTATGAAGTGGAGGAAAAGGTTCGGCTGCGACTCACCACCATGGGGATGGTCCAGGATTTGCGCCTGAGCACCGAGGCACGACTTCAGCCCGACCTGACGCTCGAGCGCTTCCGCTTCGAGATCCGGTCCGGACGCTTCCAGTTCCTGGCGACCGGTTCGGTTGCAGGCGACGCGCTCACGGTCACCACCGAGAGCGTCGGCGACCGACGAAGCCTCCAGATCCCGATGCCCCGGCGCTTCTATCCCCTGTCGGCGGTCATCCACGTCCTGGGCGCCGCCGAGCTGAGGGCCGGCGACCGCCACGTCTTCGACGTGTTCGATCTCGCCTCGCTGGCCCCGGTCCAGGTCCTGGCCGAGGTCATCGGCCGCGAAGAGATCGAAATCGCCGGCGGCACGGTCCCGGCCACGCGCGTCACCCTGAACTTCAGGGGGACGATCCAGACGGTGTGGTTCGGCGTGCAGGGCGAGCTGTTGAAGGAACGCGGCCTGCTCGGGATGCGCCTTGAAAAAACCGACCGCGACGATGGGATGGAAGAGGTCGGGCTCGTTGCCAGCGAGGAGTTGACCGATGTCGCCTCCGTGCCGGTCAACCGCGCCATCGGCGACCCGGCACGGGTCGAAGCGCTGCGGGTCCGGCTGGGCGGAGTCAACCCGGCGGTCCTGCAACTCCACGGGGGGCGCCAGGAGTTCAGGGACGGGGTCCTCACCGTGCGCCGGGAATCCCTCGCAGACTTGCCCGGAAGGGGAGAGGACCCGCCAAAGACCGCTCTCGAGCTGGCGTTTCTGAGACCCGAGCCCTTTATCCAGTCCGATCACGAAAAGGTCCGGGCCCGGGTCGATGAGATCCTCGGAGGGCAGCCGCTTTCGGCTCTCGAAAAGGCCGAACACCTGATGCGCTGGGTGTACCGGAACATCGACAAGCGGCCGGTCCTCTCGCTGCCGGACGCTTTGTCCACCCTTGAGCTCCGCGAGGGCGACTGCAACGAGCACGCCGTGCTCTACGCCGCCCTGGCGCGCGCCGCCGGACTGCCGGCGCGGGTCGAAGCCGGGCTCGTGTACCTCAACGGAAAATTCCACTACCACGCCTGGAACCTGGTCCATGTCGGACGCTGGATCACGGTGGACTCGGCCTTCGGGCAGTTGCCGGCCGATGTCACCCACCTGCGGCTGGTCACCGGTTCGGCCAACCAGCAGCTCGACCTGGCGGGGGTGATCGGCAGGGTCACCCTCGAAATCATCGATTGGACGGAGCCGCCTGGATGATCGAACTGCGTGAGCTGACCAAGACCTACAACCGCCGCAAGGCCGTGGACCGTCTGAGCCTCACCGTCCGGCGCGGCGAAATCTTCGGGTTCATCGGCCCGAACGGTGCCGGCAAGACCACCACCATCAAGATGATGGGCGGGATCCTCGCGCCCACCGCGGGCAGTGCCGTCATCGCCGGCACCCCCATGCAGACCGAGCCGGAACTGGCCAAGCGCAAAATCGGGTTCATCCCCGACCGCCCGTACATCTATGAAAAATTGACCGGGATCGAATTCATGCGCTTCACCGCCGATATCTTCGGCGTGCCTGAAAATCGGTTCGAGACAAAAGCGCGGGACATGCTGGAGACGTTCTCGCTGGCGGACTGGTCCCAGGAGCTGATCGAGTCCTATTCCCACGGCATGAAGCAGCGCCTGATCATGGCCGCGGCCCTGGTGCACGACCCTGAGGTACTGATCGTGGACGAGCCCATGGTGGGCCTGGACCCGGCGGCCATCCTGATGGTAAAAAACCTCTTCCGGAAGCTGGCCGACCAGGGGATGACCATCTTCATGTCCACACACACGCTGAAGGTGGCCGAAGAAATCTGCGACCGGATCGGCCTCATCGCCCGCGGCCGCCTCATCGCCAGCGGCACGACCGCCGACCTGCAGCGCGAGGCGAACGTCAGCACGACCGATCTGGAGAAGGTGTTCATGCACCTCACCGATTTGCATTCGTAGAAAAAAGGCGCCGCCGCCGCACAGGACCACGAATGGACAACCCCCTGATCGCCGACATCGCACTCCTGTTGAGACCCCGCACGCTGCCGCTCCGGCGCCGGGGCCGGCCGCGCATGACCGGCGGCGGAAAAGTCCGCCTGGTCACGCTGGGTGTTTTCGGGGCGGTGTTCTGGGTCGGTCTCTTTGCGGTCTCCTGGAAAGTCCTGCGGCACTTTCAAAATATCGAAGACATCGGCGACATCCTGGCCTTCAAGATCCTCTCCATGATCTTGATCGTCTCCTTCGCACTGCTGCTTTTCAGCGGCATCCTGACCTCGCTCTCGAAGCTCTACCTCTCGCGGGACCTGGCCCTCGTTCACTCGCTTCCGATCCCGGGGCACCGGGTTTTTCTCGCCCGCTGGATCGACAGCACCGTGGACAGCTCCTGGATGGTGATCGTCTACACCCTGCCGGTGTTTCTGGCCTACGGGGTGGTTTTCCAGAACGGGTTCGCCTACTACGCCTGCATGGCCGCCAGCATGGCGGTCCTGGCGGTCAGCGCCTCGGCGCTGAGCGCCTTTCTGGTGCTCGTCGGCGTGATGCTCGTACCGGCCAACCGGTTTCGCAGCATCGTTGTCCTCCTCGGCGTGCTCCTGTTCGTCGCCCTCTACCTCGCCATCCGGCTGATGCGGCCGGAGCAGCTCGTCAACCCGGAAGTCTTCGATTCGGTCATGGTGTACATCTCCGCTCTGCAGGCGCCGGCCGCCCCGTATCTGCCGAGCACCTGGGCCTACGACGGCATCCACGGCGCCCTGACCGGGGCCGGCAAAAACAGCCTGTTTCACCTGGCCCTCTCCGCCAGCTTTGCAGCGTCCGTGATCTGTCTGCTGGTGATCACCGCGGAGACCCTCTATTTCAGAGGGTTCTCGCGGACTCAAACCGCCGGCACCCGCCTCGTGCGCTCGAGCGGCATCGGTGAAAAGCTGCTGCGCTTTCTGCCCGGCCCGGTCCGGGCGTTCACGCTCAAGGAGATCAAGACCTTCCTGCGCGACCAGACCCAGTGGACCCAGCTCTTTTTGATCGCGGCCCTGGTCGTCATCTACATCTACAATTTCAAGGCGCTGCCGCTCGACAAATCCCCGATTCAGACCGCCTACCTTGAAGACCTGTTCGCTTTTCTCAACATGGCGCTCGCACTCTTCGTGCTGACGGCGGTCACGGCGCGCTTTGCGTTCCCGGCCGTGAGCATGGAACGCGAAGCGATCTGGATGGTGAAGGTCTCGCCGATCTCACTGGGTGCCTTCCTGCGGATCAAGTTTCTGATCTATTACCTGCCGCTCCTGGTCCTGACCGAGATCCTGATCGTCGCCACCAACCTGCTGCTGCACGTCACCCCGTTCATGATGGTCCTGTCGACGGCGACCGTGTTCCTGCTGGTCCCGGGGGTCGTCGCTATGGGCATCGGGTTCGGCGCCGCCTTCCCGGACTTCAAGGCGGAAAACCCGGCCCAGACCGTCACGAGCTTCGGCGGCCTCATGTTCATGACCGCCAGCGCCACCCTCATCAGCGCGGTGATCCTGCTCGAAGCCGGCCCCGTCAACCGCATCGTCCTGGCCGGGATCCACGGCCGGGCCATTTCGAGCGCCACGTGGTTCTGGGCCGCGGCCGCTTTCAGCGCTGTTTTCGCCCTGAGCGTTCTCGCCATCATCCTGCCGCTGCGCTTCGGGGAGCGCCGGCTGGCCGCAATGCCTGTCTGAAGGGGTTGGTCGCCCGTCGGCCCGTCGCCGGGCCGCCCCCCGACCGCTTTCTTACCGGCGACCGGCTGACCGGCCGACCGGTGACCCATTTCTTTACATTTAAATTTACATTGACATTTACATTTTAGCGGCTATAATTTTCCCAAGAACACGGATGCGACGGAGGATTGCCCATGCCGCCGAAACGGTTGACCCCCACCCAGCAACGCCTGATGGACTATCTGCGGCGCAGAATCGCCGCCGACGGCCGGGCCCCCAGCCTGCGGGAAGCCGCCGCGGACCTGAAGGTGAGCCACGCGGCCGTGGCCCGCACCATCCGGGCGCTCGAGGCCAAAAGCTGCCTGAAGCGCGAAGGGCGCTACGGCCGCACGGTGCACCTGTTGAACCCCGCCGGCGAGGTCTCCGCCCTTCAGCGCGGCCGTGACGTGCCGATCGTGGGGCGCATCGCGGCCGGGCTGCCCATGTACGCCCAGACCGAGTGGGACGGCAGCGTCACCGTCGACTCCACGCGTTTCCGCGGACAACATCTCTTTGCGCTGCGCGTCCAGGGGGACTCCATGCAGGGGGCCGGAATCCTGGACGGGGACCTCGCGATCTGCGAGCCGCGCCAGTATGCCGCAAACGGCGAGATCGTGGCGGCGCTGATCCAGGGCGAGGAGGCCACCGTCAAACGCTTTTTTCTGCATGCCGACCACATCGAGCTGCGGCCCGAAAACCCCGCCTACCCCGTCATGCGCTGCGGCTTCGGGGAGGTGCTCGTGCAGGGTAAGGTGGTGGGGCTGGTGCGCGCGCCGGTGTGGTAGAAAGGTCAGCCGGTCGACCCGTCGGCCCGTCACAAGGGTGGAATCCTAAAAGCAAATGAAGAGTTCCATCAAGCGTATGATCACTGCGCCCAAATTCGAAAGATCATTGATGGACTCATACGCTATCTCAAAGCCCCGAATTCGTCCGGCGAAAAACGAACGCCCTCAAAGAGAGTGTCGGCAAGCGGGGCTGGGAACGGCAGGCTTAGCCTCAAATCGGGCTGACCGGCAGACGGGCGACGGGTCGACCTGCATGCCTCACCCCACTCCTCATAGCGCCTGCCCGGTCCTCGTGGGCACCAGCGGCTACTCGTACGCCGAGTGGGTCGAGGCGGGGTTTTACCCGCCGGGGACCAAGGCCGCCGAAATGCTCGCCCTCTACGCCCGGCAGTTTGCCGTCACCGAGCTCAACTTCACCTGGTACCAGATGCCCAAGGCCCCGGCCATCGAGCGCATGCGGCAGCTCGCACCGGCGGGGTTCCGCTTCACCGCCAAACTGACCCGCACCCTCACCCACGAGGTCGACCCCGGACAGTGGCGCGGGCAGGCGGCGCTTTACCGCGACGGCATCGCCCCCCTCGCCCAGGCGCGCCAGCTCACTGCGGTGCTGGCTCAGTTTCCGCCGGGGTTCAGCCGGGACGCCGCCAACCGCCGGTATCTGGCGGAGCTGCTGGACGCACTCGCCGGACTGCCCCTGGCGGTGGAATTCCGCCACGCCTCCTGGGCCGCGGACCGGGTGTTCGCCGAATGCGAACGCCGCCGCGTCACCCTGGTGGCCGTGGACGAACCGGAACTGCCGGGGCTTTTTCCGCGCCTCGACGTGGTCACCAACCCCGAGCTTTTCTACATCCGGTTCCACGGCCGAAACGCCCGCGGCTGGCGTTCGGGCAACATGCAACAGCAGTTCGACTACGACTACCGCGAAGCGGAACTGCGGGAGTGGGTGGCGGGCCCCATGGCGCGGATGGCGGCGCGGGCGGCGGGCGGGGTCGTCTTCTTCAACAACCACGTCCGCGCCCAGGCCCCCCGCAACGCCGTGCAGCTCATGCGTCTATTGAACGGTTTTAATTGGGTTGAATTGGTTCCATTGGTTATTTGATTGGTCCTATTGGCGGATGAAACCGCCTGCTCGCGTGCCATCCGCCGGCCTCAACTATCTGCTCAAACCACTTGAACCACTTAAAACCTAATCGAACTGTCTTTGCCATGGACCGTGCCATCATCCATCTGAACGTGGCCGACTTCGCCGTGGCGGTGGAGCGGACGCTCGACCGCCGGTTGGAGGGCCGGCCGGTGATCATCGCCCCGGCGGGGGCGGTGCGGGCGGCGGTCTACGACATGAGCGAAGAGGCCTACCGGGCCGGCGTGCGCAAGGGGATGCCCCTGCCGCGGCCGCCCGCCGGTGCCGCGACGCCCGCGTGCTGCCCCCCGCCCCGACCGCTACGAGCAGGCCATGCGGGCCCTGCTCGAGCGCGCCCTGCCCTACTCCCCGCGCATCGAAGCCGGCGATTCCGACGGCCACCTCTTCATCGACGTCACCGGCACCGGCCGCCTGTTCGGGCCGCCGGTGGACCTGGCCTGGCGCCTGCAGCGGCAGATCCGCGCCGACCTCGGTCTCGCCCCCATCTGGTCGCTGGCGCCCAACAAGCTGGTGGCCAAGGTGGCCACGCGTCTGGTCAAGCCCGAGGGCGAGTACATCGTCGCCGCCGGCGAGGAGCAGCCGTTTCTGGCGCCCCTGCCCCTCGGCCTGGTGCCGGGCATCGAGCGCGACGACCTCGGGCGGCTGCGGGAGTTCAACTTCACGCGGGTCGGCGAAGTGGCGGACCTGCACCTCGCCGAGCTGCAGGTCCCCTTCGGCCGCCGCGCGATGTCCCTCTACGAGGCCGTGCGCGGGATCGACCCCTCGCCGGTGCTGCCGGTGGGCGAGAACCCGCCCCGGTGCGCGGCGGACCAGCGAGTTCGGCACCGACACCAACGACACCGACACGCTCCTCGGCGCCCTCTACCGGCTGGTGGAGCAGCTCGGCGCCGAGCTGCGCCGGCGCCGGCGGGCGGCCCGGCGGGTCGCCGTCGTCCTGGACTACTCGGACGGCGTCCGCTGCGCCCGCCAGCTGGCGGCCCGGCCCGCCACCGCCAACGACATCACCCTGTTCGAAATCGCCCGCCGGGTGCTCATCCTGGCCTGGACCCGGCGGGTGCGGGTCCGGCACCTGCGGCTGGTCTGCGACCGGCTGGTGTTCCCGCCGGCCCAGCTGGCGCTGTTCGCGAGACGACCGGCGACAGACCGAAAGGCGCGAGCGCCTGATCGGCGCCGTCGACGCCGTCCGCAACCGCTTCGGCCGCGAGGCGCTCCGGGTCGGGAGAACGGTCGAGCCCGCCCCCCCGCCCACCCGACCCGCCGTCGGCCGTTCCGGTTCTTCCCCGACCGACCGGCCAACCGGCAGACCGGCAGACCTTGTGTCGGTTTTTCCCCGGCCGACCGACACCCATGACTCCGCTCCTCGTCCACTCCCACTACTCCCTCATGTGGGGCACGGCATCGCCCCGGGAGCTCTGCCGCGCGGCGCGGCGACTGGGCTACGACCGCCTGGCCCTGACCGACACCGACAACCTCTACGGCCTGTGGCCTTTTTTGACGGCCGGCCCGGCGCGAGGGGCTGACCCCCATCGTGGGCGCGGAGGTCACCGACCCCGGCCGCGGCCGGCGCGCCGTCTGCCTGGTGGAAAGCGACGCGGGCTACCGCAATCTCTGCCGGCTGCTCACCCGCCGGCACCGCGACCCGAGGCGTTCGACCTCAGCGCGGAGCTTCCCGTCCACGCGGCGGGGCTCGCGGTGCTGACCACGGACCCCGACCTGCTCGCGGCCTGGCACGCCGCCGGCGTCGCGGTCGCTGCCGCGCTGCCCCGCCGCCCGCCGCCGGCGGCCCACCCCCTGCGCCGCGCGGCCCGCCGGCTGCGGGTGCCGGCGGTCGCCGTCCCCGACAGCTTCTTCCTGCGCCCCGAGGACTTCGCGCTCCATCGCGTCCTGCGGGCGATCGCGGGCAACACGTGCCTCTCCCGGCTGCCGGACCGGGACACCGCCGCGCCCGACGCCTGGCTCGCCGCACCGCCGGAGTACGCCCGACGCTTCGCCGTCTGCCCGGAGGCGCTGGCCGCCGCCGACGCGTTCGCCGCGCGGCTTGCGTTCACGGGCCCGCGCTTCGGCACGGTGATGCCGCCCCTTGCCGGCCACGACCCGGCCGCCACGGCCGCACGGCTGCGGGCGGAAGCCTACGCCGGTGCCCGCCGCCGCTACGGCGCCGAACTCTCCGAACCGGTGGTGGAGCGCCTCGAACACGAGCTCGCCCTGATCGTGCCGATGGGGTTTGCGGCCTATTTCCTGATCGTGCGCGACATCGTCGCCTTGAGCCCGCGCACCTGCGGCCGCGGCTCGGGGGCCGCCTCACTGGTCGCCTACTGCCTGGGCATCACCAACGTCTGCCCGCTCAAGCACAACCTCTACTTCGAACGCTTTCTCAACCCCGGCCGCACGGACCCGCCCGACATCGACGTCGACTTTGCCTGGGACGAGCGCGACGCGGTGCTTGCGGCCGTGCTCGCCCGCCACCGCGGCCACGCCGCCATGGTGGCCAACCACGTCCTCTTCCAGCCGCGCATGGCCGTGCGCGAGGTCGCCAAGGTCTACGGTCTGACCGCGGCGGAAATCGGCCGGGTCACCAAGCGCCTGCCCTGGCACTGGCGCCTGGAGGAGGCCGGAGCCGATTTTCTGGGCGCGCTGCGCGCGCGCCCCGAGCTCAAGGAGCTGGAGTTCCCGCCGCCCTGGCCCGAGATCCTGGGCATGGCCCGCCGGCTCGTCGGCACCCCGCGCCACCTCTCGGTCCACCCGGGCGGGGTCGTCATCACCCCCGGTCCGATCGACGACTACGTCCCGGTCGAGCGCGCCCCCAAGGGGGTGCCGATCATCCAGTGGGAGAAGGACGCCACCGAGGACGCCGGGCTGGTCAAGATCGACCTGCTGGGCAACCGCAGCCTGGGGGTGATCCGCGATGCGCTCGGCCGAATCTCGGCGCAAACGGCGTCGCCTTCGACGAGCCCGGCTGGGAGCCGGAGGACGACCTCCGCCACCCAGGAGGCCGTGGCCCAGGGCCGCACCATGGGCTGCTTCTACATCGAAAGCCCGGCCATGCGGCTGCTGCAGCAGAAAGCCCGGCGTCGGCGACTTCGAGCACCTGGTCATCCACAGCAGCATCATCCGGCCGGCGGCCAACGAGTATATCCGCGAGTACATCCGGCGGCTGCACGGCGGGGCCTGGGACCCGATCCACCCCCTGCTGGCCGACGTGCTGGAGGAGACCTTCGGCATCATGGTCTACCAGGAGGACGTGTCGCGGGTGGCGGTGGCACTGGCCGGCTTCTCCCACGCCGAGGCCGACGGCCTGCGCAAGGTGCTCTCCAAGAAGGACCGCGCGCACCAGCTCAAGGACTACGCCCGGCGCTTCCGGGAAGGCGCCCGGGCGAAGGGGGTCGCCGCAGAGCGGGTCGCCGCGGTCTGGGACATGATGATGAGCTTCGACGGCTACTCCTTCTGCAAGCCCCACAGCGCCTCCTACGCCCGGGTCTCGTTCCAGGCGGCCTACCTCAAGGTCCACCACCCGGCCGAGTTCATGGCGGCGGTGATCAGCAACCAGGGGGGGTTCTACAGCACCTTCGCCTACGTCTCCGAGGCCCGCCGCATGGGGCTTACCATTCTGCCGCCCGACGTGAACGCAAGCGCGGTGCGCTGGAGCGGGAAGGAGGCCGCCCTGCGGGTCGGGCTGCTCTCCGTCAAGGGCCTTTCCGCGGCCACCGCCGCAGCGCATCGTCGCGCCGGCGCCGCGGACAGGCCCTACGGCGGGCTTGGCGGATTTCCTCGAGCGGGTGCGGCCGGATGAGGACGAAGCCCGGGCGCTGATCCACTGCGGGGCCCTGGACGCGCTCGCGCCGGGCGCCGGCCGGGCCGTGCTGTGCTGGGAGCTCGACGCGTTGGCTGAAACGTGCACGCGGGAGCGGACTGCCGGCCCAGGGCACGCCTGTTCGAGGCGCCCCCCGCGGCCGGGCGCCCCCCGCCCTGCCGCCGGACGACCCGCGTGCGCGGCTGCGCCGGGAGTTCGCCGTGCTCGGGTTCCTGTGCGACCGCCACCCGATGGACGCTCTACGCCGACTGCGCAAAGCGGGCCGGCGCGCTCAAGGCGGTGGAAGTCGCACGCCACGTCGGCCGGCGCGTGCGCTTCGCCGGCTGGCTGATCACCGGCAAGGTGGTGCGCACCAAGCACGGCGAACCCATGGAGTTTCTGACCTTCGAGGACGAGACCGGCATCGTGGAGACCACCTTTTTCCCCGAGGCCTACCGCCGCTTCTGCCACCTGCTCGACCGCGCGGCGGCCCTACCTGCTTTCCGGCGAGCGTCGAGCAGGACTGGGGGGCGGTCACGCTCACGGTGGAGCGGGCTTCGCCCCTGGGAGAAGCCGCTGCCGCCCCGGGAGTTCGCGAAAAATCGCATCAGCCAGCCTTTTGAGAGGCGTTGTGCGGTCTTACCGGATCCTCGCCCTGGATCCCGGCTACCGCTGGGTGCTCGTCGGAGAGCCCCGCCGCCGGTACGCATGGGTTCTTGCGCGAACGCCTGCGCCGGACGAAGCCACGCTCGCGGAGGTTTTCGCCAAGACCGACACGCTCGGCTTCGACCCCGCCGCCTTGCGGCGCACGCCCCGGAACGATCCCCTCGAATGACGACCTGCACCGGATGCCGCCGGCATCCCGGGGCCGGCGCCTTGACAGCCGAAGGCGGCTGGTTATCTTTCATCGCAATGAAATTTAGACTTGACTAAGTTTCAATGCTATGAAACAATGCCGGCATGCTGGATCGCCCCCTGTACCGACACATGTTCCATGAGCTTTCGAAGGAAAAGCGCATGGTGTTCGTGGCGGGGGCCCGGCGGGTGGGCAAGACCACCTTGAGCGATCTGATCGGCCGATCGTACCTGAATCACGAGTACCTGAGCTGCGAGATTCCGGAGCACCGCACGCGACTGATCCGCAACCCTTCGTTCTTCGCGGAGGCCGAACGCCGGGACGAGTCCACGCCGCTGGTGGTCTTCGACGAGATCAACCGTCACCGGGGCTGGCGCAAATATCTGAAGGGGGTCTACGAGGAATTCGAGGGCAACTACCAGTTTTTGATCGCCGGCAGCAGCCGCCTCGACACCCCCCAGCGGCGCGGCGACTCTTTGGCCGGGCGCTACTATCTGATGCACCTGTGGCCGTTCACCCTGGCCGAGCTCGCCGGGGCGAACCTGCCGGTGGAGGAATTCCTGCAGAACCCGCTGCAGGTCAGCATGGAGCGCCACGCGGCGCTCAAGGAGATCTGGCAGCAGCTCACGGAGCACAGCGGGTTTCCCGAGCCGTACCTGTCCGGGCGCAAGAACGCCTACCGGCGCTGGTCCAACGCCTACGCCGAACAGTTGATCCGGGAGGACATCCGCGATCTGACGGGAATCAAGGCGATTGCCGAGGTGGAGACCCTCTACCACCTGCTGCCGGCCCGGGTGGGGCAACTGGTGTCGGTACCGGAGCTGGCCCAGGGGATCCAGGTGGCGTACAACACCATCCGCAGCTGGCTCGCCACCTTGCAGCGGTTTTTTGCGGTGTTCAGCCTTGCACCCTGGACGCGCGGGGTGCCGCGGGCGATCCGCGAGGGGCAGAAGATCTACCTCGTGGACGTTCCCCGGGTGAAGGACCCGGATGCACGCTTCGAGAACCTTGTGGCGCTCGAGCTGCTGCGAGCGGTGTCGGGTTGGAATGAAATGGGGCACGGGCGCTTCAGCCTGCATTTCATCCGCACCAAGGACCAGCAGGAGGTGGACTTCGTCATCGTCGACGACGGCCGGCCCGTGCTCCTGATCGACGCCCGGGCCCAGGGGCACCAACCCTCGGCGGCGCTGCTCAAGTTCCAGGGGGCGCTTAAAATCCCGGCTGTGCAGCTGGTGCGTTCGGCGGACGGCTATCGCCGTCTGCCGAACGAAGGCCAGACGATCCTCGTGGCCCCGGCCTGCCAGTATCTGGCGGGGCTGCCGTGAACCGACGAACGGAGGTCGCGCGGGACGGATAAAAAAAAAGATTGCAAAAAAGCTCGATAGTGCTATTTAGATGGGTCTTTTTTACGCCGGGACGAATTGCGGAGTCACCGGCGGGTCGGAAAGAGCAGGTTTGCGGTCGGACACGGCGCGAGGGCGCCGCGGCCGGGGGCCCGAGTGAGAACTCTCAATTAGGACTTTTTATGGGACAAAAGGGGAATACAGGGAGTGGAAAAAGAAGATATCTTGCACTTGGAAGGCCGTTTGGGTGAACTTGTCGTTGGTAACCGCATTCCCAAGGACTACTTTGTTACCAAAGGCTCAGGTCAAAGCGACCTGACCGTTCACGCAGGTTCCTACCATCTTGCCCTCAAAGAGGCGGGTGTGGAGATGTGCAACATCATGACATACTCCTCCATCCTGCCGGGTATCGCCACCGAAATCCCACGACCGGATCGTCTCGTCCACGGCTCCGTGATGGAGTCTATTTTCTCGGTCTGCACGGTCGAGAAGGGCGAGCGCGCCACGGCCGGGATCATCTACGGTTGGCTGTACGAGAAGAAGACGCGCGCCAAGTACGGCGGGCTCGTGTGCGAGCTCTACGGCGATTACGACTTGAAGGAGATCGAACGCCGGCTGCACGCCAGCGTCGAGGAGCTGTACACCAACGGCTACTCGGATGATTTCCATCTTGAGGACCGGCGCGTCATCACTGAAAGCTTTGTACCCACGAAAAGGTACGGCACCGCGCTCGCGGCCCTGTGCTTCGTGAACTACCATTACCCGATTCTGCGGGTCAACCTGAACGCCTGATGGCCAATTTCGGCGCGCTTGCGGCGGATTTTGCAAACGAGGAGTTTGCACGGGCCGTGGTGTTGCCGGTGCCCTACGATGAGACCTCCACCTGGATCAAAGGCGCAGACCGGGGCCCGCAGGCCCTGATCGACGCCTCCGCCAACATGGAGCTCTACGACATCGAGACGGCCAGCGAAGTCTACCGGCGGGGGATTTTCACCGCCCCGCCGGTGGACGAAAAGCGCTCGCCCCAGGCCATGGTAGACGCCGTGCGCGAGCGGGTGGCCGGCTATCTCGGCCGCGACAAGTTCGTGATCACCCTGGGCGGCGAGCACTCGGTGTCGATCGGCGCGATCGAAGCGCACGCGGTGCGCCACCCGGGACTGTGCGTGCTCCAGCTCGACGCCCACGCCGACCTCCGGCAGGAGTACGAGGGCAGCCGCCTCAACCACGCCTGCGTCATGGCCCGCGTGCAGGAGCTCTGCCCCATCGTCCAGGTCGGCATCCGCAGCATGGACGTCGCCGAGCGGACCGCCATGCCGCCCGGGTCCGTGTTCTGGGCGCACACGATCGCCGACGACCCGCACTGGGTCGACACGGTGGTCGCGCGCCTGGCCCCCGCCTGCTACGTCACGATCGATCTCGACGTCTTCGACCCTTCCCTGATGCCCTCCACCGGCACGCCCGAGCCGGGCGGGCTGTTCTGGTACGATGTGACGCGCCTGCTCCGGGCGATCAGCCGACGCAGCCGCATCGTCGGCTTCGACGTGGTCGAGCTCTGCCCGTCCGCGCACAACCGGGCGCCCGATTTCCTGGCGGCCAAGCTGGTCTACAAACTCCTCAGCTACGTGATGGCCGTATAGCCCTCGCTTTCTCCCCCATCGCCCCTACCGGCCGACAAGCACCCCGACCTTCAGCAGCATGGGCCGCACGTCTCGGCTTCGGCCCTTGGAGACACACAGCAAAACGGCCGGCGAGAAGCCGGCCATTTTGCTTTTGCGGATCGGGGTGGTTGTCGGCGGGCAGCCTACTTCCCCCCACCGCCGCCCGAGTTGTGCACCAGGTAGGCGCCCGGCCCGCCGGGGGTGATGAAGAAATTGTGGTTGTCGGCCACTGTGAGATTGTAAACGGTCAGGTCCCGGCCGACCAGCTCTTTCGACACCAGCTCCTCGTAACCCCCGTCGGCGGTCTTGAGCCGGTCGCCGACCGTGAGCTCCCGGGCCTTCTTCCAGCCTTCGGCCGTCGCGAAGCGGTGCAGCGCGGTCACCTTGACCCGGCCGTTGATGAGGTAGTAGTGGTTGTTGTCGTCGACCAGGGTCTTCAGGACCGGGTTGAAGGAACGGTTTCCCTGCTCGTCGGCCGTCAGCACGCGGTCGCCGATCCGCAGGTCCGTGATCGGCCGGGGGCCCTTGTCGGTCAGCACCTGCATGTCGGCCGTGAAGCAGGCGACGGTTTTCGAGGTCAGGCGGTCGATTTTTTCTCCCAATGCTTCGATCTCCGCATCGATGTCTCTGATCTTCTGATGCATGGCGGGAGTGGACCTGGTGTTAGAGGTGGTCCGGATCTGTGCCCGCAGCGCATCTTGTTCCAGTCTGAGCACTTCGATCCGTTTGCTGAGCTTGTCAACCTCCGGGTCCGGTTTCCTGTTCGCCAGCTCGTGGAAACCGCCGGAGCCGATGATGGAGAGGATGCCGAACAGGAACACCATGGCCACCACCCCGACCCGCGCCGCCTGCCGGCCGCGCGCGCTGCCTGCTTCTCCGCTGCACTGAAAAAACGACATCGAAAAACCTCCTTGATGTGGGATTGAGATGGGCGCTGCCGCGTCGACGCCCCGTCTTCGTTGCAAGGCGCATCGGCAGCATTTCGGACCGCGGGCCATAGTCATTCCGCCCCCGGAGCTGAATGCCGGCCAAAAGGCCCCGTGATCTGCACATTCGGTGCCACCGCGGCCGGAACTTACTCAAGCGGCGCGAGACCCTGACGGCGCCGAACGGCCACCCCTCTCGGGCATGGGGTCTTGGCGGCGATCCCGGCACTGATGGGGCGGCGACAACTTACTTGACCGGATCCCCAAGGGGAAGGGGTGCCGGCCCAATTGCGGTGGTTTTTTCCGTTAAAAGTGTCATTTGAGTGACGATATGAGCCCCCGGCGCGCGGCGCCGGCCCATCGCGCGATTGACATCCGCCTCCGGCCCGTGTAGGCCCGACCAGTGCGGCCCTTGCGGGGCAGAAAGGTTGCGCCGCCCCGGTTGTCGCGGTAGTCAAAAAAAACATCCAACTGCCGGACGCTGTTTCGGTGCCGTCGCGTATGCTGCCATCCGCTTTCCGGAGCCTTGTGATGCCCATTCGTGTCAACGCCGCCCAGTTAACCATCGGCCTGCTGTGCCTGGCCGCAGGGGCCCTGGAGTACCTCACCGGCCGGCTTGGGAACGCCTATTTCCTGGCGCCGTTCGAGGGCCTCAGCGGATTCTTCCGACGGTTTCCAAGCCCGTTCGGCGCCTGGGGGGATTTCGCGCCGGACTTCTTCCATCCGCTGGGGTTCGCGCTCGTCACCATGGCGGTGGCGCCGCGGGGCCGGCGCTGGCGTTTGGGGCTCAGCCTCGCCTGGCTCGCGATCGACGCCGCCTTCGAGTTCGGGCAGAAATACGGCGCCCGGATCGCCGCTTATGTGCCCGAGTGGTTCGATAAGGTCCCGGTCCTGGACCAGGTGGAGGCCTACTTCACCCGCGGCGCCTACGACGGGCTCGATCTGATTGCCATAGCGGCCGGGTGTCTGGCGGCCTTTCTGATCGGGGAGATAACCCGCGGCAGGGAGGAACGAGTCCGGGAACTCAACGCCTGAAGACTTGGGGCATGGGGGGATCAGGGACCGTGAACCGGGGGCCCGCGGGATGCGGGCCTTCGGCGCCGTTTACTTGAAGGCCCGCAGGATCAGGATGGCGGTCTGGAAATAGACCGTGATGCCGACGGCGTCGATCACCGTCGCCATCAGCGGGCCCGCGGTCAGGGCGGGGTCGAGGTTCAGGCGCTTGAGCAGCAGCGGGATCAAGGCGCCCCCCAGGTTGGCCACCATCAGGGTCGCCAGCAGCGCGGTTCCCACGATGGCGGACAGAATCAGGTTGTGATCCTGCAGGAACACCCGGAAATAGGCCATCAGCCCCAGAGAAACCCCCAGGGCCACCCCCATCCCGAGCTCCCTTCCGGTGACCCGCATGAAATCCTTGGGGCTGACCTCCCCTAGCGCCAGGGCGCGCACCACCATGGTGGCCGACTGGGTGGCGGCGTTGCCGCAGGTTCCCACCACCAGGGGGATGAAAAACACCAACGCCATCATCTGCGCCACGGTCGGGGCGTTCGCCTCCATGATGGAGGTCGAGAGCAGTGAGGTGAAAAGCAGGATCGCCAGCCAGCAGAACCGGCTCCAGAACAGCCGGGGCATCGGCCGCTTGAAGTACTCCTCCTCGAAGGGCACGACGGCGGAAATGCGCTGAAAGTCCTCGGTGTTCTCGGCCTCGACGATGTCCATGACGTCGTCGACGGTGATGATCCCCACCAGGCGCTGGTTGCCGTCCACCACCGGCATGGCGAGAAAATCGTACTTCTGGATCTGGGCGGCGGCGGATTCGACGTCCGTCTGGTGGTCGACGGCGATCACGTGGGTCTCCATGATGTCCTGCAGGCGCGCCTGCGGTTTGGACATGATCAGATCCCGCAGCGAGACCATGCCGAGCACGCGCCGGTCGGCATCGGTGATGTAGACGTAGTAGATCGTCTCCTTGTTCGGGGCCTGCAGGCGCAGCCTGTCCAGGGCTTCGCGCACGCTGATCTCGGCCGGCAGGGTGGCGTACTCGGTGGTCATGACCGCACCGGCCGTGCCTTCCTCGTAGTGCCACAGGCGGCGGATTTCGTTGCGCTCCGCCTGGGCGATCAGCGGCATGATGGCCTCGCGGATGTCTTCGTCGACCGCCTTGAGCAGGTCGACGCGGTCGTCCGGTTCCATGTTTTCGATGAACTGCAGCATGGTCCGGGTGTTGCCGGCCTCGACGCAGGCCTCCTGGGTTTCGAGGGAAAGCTGCTCGAAGGCCTCGAGCGCGGTGTGGTTGCCGATGCACACCAGGGTTTCGACGATGGCGAGCGGGCTGAGGCCGCTGCTCTCGAGGTATTCGGCGATATCGGCCGGGTGGCGCTCCTTCAGGGCCTCGAGCGACTGGAGCTCTTCGGGGCTGCAGGTCGATTCGTTTTCCGGAGGGTTTTGCGGGATGGCGCTCATGGGCATCTCCTCTCCGCCTTGGGTCCATCGTGTCGAGGCCAAAACGAACAGGAGCACGCTCGGCACATCAGCGGCGAAGCGGTCTCCGGGGGAGGTATGGGCCTCGAATCAAAGACATCCAGGACGGGATGACGCAGCGGTAGCATTGGTGACTGGGACTGCCGCCAGGGTCTCCGTCTTTCATGCGTAAGTTCCTTGGTGGTTCGTTGAAAGGTCGTCCTGCGCCGGTGACGCACAGGCCGGCCGCGGTCATTGCTCTAAAAAAAAGGCGGGCGGGTGTTTCACCGGCCCGATAAGCTCGACCCTTTTAAAGGAAATCGACCGGCAATAGCAAGTCTTATTTTGGGACGGGTGCGGGCGGCGGCGAACCGCCGCGGCTCAACCGGGCGCGACCTTGAGCAACCCCAGGCATTTCAGGTAGGCGGTTTCCGGCATGGACAGGAGAACGGGGTGGTCGGTCGCCTGGAACCCCCGGTAGGGACCTGGGCGATATCCCCTTCCTTGGCCACGGCGGCGGCCAGCAGCTCGATGAACTCGCCCTCCGACAGATGACGGCTGCAGCTGCAGGTCAATAAAAGACCGCCGGGGACCACCCGCCGCCAGGCCAGACGGTTCAGCTTCCGGTAGGCCTTGGCGGCACGCGCCAGGGTCTTGCGGGACTTGACGAAGGCCGGCGGGTCGGCCACGACCACGTCGTAGAATTCCGAATGGCCCGCCAGAAAGTCGAACGCGTCGGCCTGGATCAGCGCGAACCGCGCCGGCGGGACCCCGTTGGCGGCCAGGCCCCGTTCGAGCAGATCCAGGGCGGCCCGGCTCTGATCGACAAAGGTCACGTGCCCGGCGCCTTCGTGCAGGGCGCGCAGGCCCCATCCCCCGCTGTAGCAGAAGAGGTCCAGGACGCGCTGCGGGCGCCGCGCGCGCACCAGGGCAGCGAGACGCAGGCGGTTGTCCCGCTGGTCGAGGAAGAAACCGGTTTTCTGCCCGTCGATCAGATCGGCGGCATACCGCACCCCGTGCTCCGCCACCACCGCCCGGGACAATGCCTGCGGCTCGCCGAAGCTCACGCGGGTGAAGGTCTCCACCGCCTCGAGCCGGCGCACGCTCGCATCGCAGCGCACCACCACGCCCTCGAGCTCCACAGCGAAGACCTCGCGGGCGACACGGGGCAAAAGCGACTCGATCTCGGGCAGCATGAGGTCCATGCCGGCCGTCGTGCTTTGAAGGACGGCAAACGGCGGGTAAAGGTCCACCACCAAACCCGGGAGCAGGTCGGCCTCGGAGAACACCAGACGTGCCGCCTCGCCCGCGGGCAGGGGCCGGCGCCGGATAAAGGCCTGCCGCAGGCGCACCTCGAGCAGGTCGTGGAGGTCCGCGACCACCCCCCGGGCCGCCACCCGCCCGGCAATCAGGGAGTGCCGGTTGTAGTAGCCGGTGGCGACCGGCCGCCCGGCACGCAGGAAACGGCACCAGGCGACCGCCGGCAGGGACGGGTCGATGGCCTCGATCTCGTTGGAGAAAACCCACAGGAAGCCGCCTTCGATGCGCCGGGCGGCCCGTGGCGATACGGAAACCGCCGGGAGTCCGGCGGCATTGGTGTCCAGGGGGGCAGGCATGGTGGCGGCGGTTCCTTCGGGTTTGGGTTTTGGTGTGCGACGCTTGGAACCAGAAAAAGCAAGCGTTCTCCCCGCCGCTTGCGCGGGGTTGGCGAGCGCATCAAAAAAGGGACCATTCCTCGCGGTCGAATATTCCCTGCCGCTTGAGGCCGGAAGCGTCAATCCACACGAACTGATGTCAGCTATAGACCATCCCGCCGGCATGGGCAACCCGTTCCATGAAACCGGCCGCCCGGCAAGGGTCACCGGTTTGACTCCGCGCACCTCTCGTGGTAACTTATCATGGTAAAGAAATCGGTTCGGTCCTGTTCAGCGCCGAATCTCACCGCGCGGTCATTCCGTCCATGGCGGCCGACAGGCCGTCGCCGCACCGCAAGAGGTTTCTCCATGAAAAAAAGCAAGCTCTTCCAGTCGTGGGGCACCTTCCGCAAGGGCCTCGACACCCAAAGCATCCAGCTCTCTTTCGCCAACCACCTGGAGTACTCGCTCTCCAAGGACCAGTACACCGCCACCAACCGCGATCTCTACCTGTCGCTGGCGCTCGCCGCGCGGGACCGGCTGATCGAACGCTGGATCAAGACCCAGCAGAAATACTACACCGCGGACGTCAAGCGGGTGTATTACCTGTCGGCCGAGTACCTCATGGGCCGGGTGCTGATCAACAACCTGATCAACCTGGGCATTTACGAGGAGACCCGCCAGGCCATGCAGGAGCTGAACATCGACCTGGAGGAGCTCGCCGGCCAGGAGCCGGACATGGGCCTCGGCAACGGCGGGCTCGGCCGCCTGGCGGCCTGCTTCCTGGACTCGCTCGCGACCCTCGAGCTGCCGGCCGTCGGCTACGGGATCCGCTACGAGTTCGGGATCTTCGACCAGGAGATCCGCAACCTGGCCCAGGTGGAGCTGCCCGAAAACTGGCTGCAAGCTACGGCAACCCCTGGGAGATCTCCCGGCCGGAGATACATCTTCACCGTCCACTTCTACGGCCGGGTGAAGCAGGTCGCACTGCCGGACGGAGGCACCAGAGCGAGTGGGTCGACACCAGCGACGTGGTCGGCATCGCCTACGACACCCCCATCATCGGCTACGGCAACAACACGGTCAACACCCTGAGGCTGTGGGCGGCGCGGGCCTCGAACGAGTTCGACCTGAACTACTTCCAGCACGGGGACTACCTCAAGGCCGTGGAGGAGAAGAACATCTCCGAGAACATCTCCAAGGTGCTCTACCCCAACGACGAGACCTACGAGGGCCGGGAGCTGCGGCTGAAGCAGCAGTACTTTTTCGTGTCGCTGCTCGATCCAGGACATCATCCGGCGCTACCTGGTCAACCACGACAGCTTCGACGCATTCCCCGACAAGGTGGCCATCCAGCTGAACGACACCCACCCGGCGCTCGCCATCGCCGAGCTCATGCGGCATTCTGCTGGACGAGCTACGGCCTCAGCTGGGAGAAGGCCTGGGACATCACCACCCGCAGCCTGCGCCTACACCAACCACACCCTGCTTGTCCGAGGCCTGGAGAAATGGCCGGTGTCCCTGTTCGGCAACCTCCTGCCCCGGCACCTGCAGATCATCTACGAGATCAACCGCCGCTTCCTCAGGACGTCGCCGATCCGCTTCATGCGACGACGGCGAGACAGCTGCGCGCGCATGTCCATGATCGAGGAGGGGGCCGAAAAGCGGGTGCGCATGGCCCACCTGGCCATCGTCGGGTCCCACTCGGTCAACGGGGTGGCCGAGCTGCACACCCGGCTGCTGCGCGAGAGGGAGCTCAAGGATTTCGACGAGATGTACCCGGAGCGGTTCAACAACAAGACCAACGGGGTGACGCCCGCGGCGCTGGCTGCTGGCCGCCAACCCCGGCCTCGCCGACCTGATCACCGCGCGCAGATCGGCGACGGCTGGGTGCGGGACCTGTCCGAGCTGACGAAGCTCGAGCCCTGCGCGGAGGACGCCGACTTCCGCCGGGAGTGGCGCGCAGATCAAGCTGCAGAACAAGGCAGCGCCTGGCCACGCTCGACCTACCAGCTGACCGGCGAGCGGCTCGACCCGGAGTCCATCTTCGACGTGCAGGTCAAGCGCATCCACGAGTACAAGCGCCAGACTGCTCAACATCCTGCACGTGATCAGCCTGTGGCTCAGGCTCAAGGAGGAACAGGACTTCCGCATCCACCCGCGTACCTTCTTCTTCGGCGGCAAGGCCGCCCCCAGCTACCACACCGCCAAGATGATCATCCGGCTCATCTGCCACGTCGGCGGACATCGATCAACCGGGACACCGCCACCCAACAAGACGCTCAAAGTCGTCTTTCTGCCCGAACTACCGGGTGACGCTGGCCGAGAGCGATATTCCCCGGCCGCGGACGTCTCGGAGCAGATCTCGACGGCCGGCTACGAGGCCTCCGGCACCAGCAACATGAAGTTTGCGATGAACGGCGCGCTGACCATCGGGACGCTCGACGGCGCCAACGTCGAGATCATGGAGGAGGTGGGGCGCGAAAACATCTTCATCTTCGGCCTCACGGCCGAGGAGGTCGCCGCCCTGCGGGCCCCACTACCGGCCGCGGGACTATCTACGAGAACGACCCCGTGCTGCAGGCAGGCGCTCGACCTCGATCCGCGAGGGCTTCTTCAGCCCGGACGACCGCGGCTTGTTCCGGCCTTGGTCGATCAGCTGCTGACCGCAGGACCGCTACATGGTGCTGGCCGACTTCGAGGCCTACCACCGCAGCCAGATGGAGATCGATGCGCTGTACCGCGACACCGAGGCGTGGACCAGGCGCTCGATCCTGAACGCGGCCCGGATCGGCAAGTTTTCATCGGACCGGACCATTCTCGAGTACAACCGCGACATCTGGCATGCCGAGCCCGTTTCGATCGAGCGCAACGCCGTGCCGCCGCCCGCCGCGGAGGCGGCCGCGCCGGCGGAATCCGCGAAGGCCGCCCGTGCCTCGCGGCACCCGTAGCAGGCCGGCGCCCGGATAGATGGGCATGCCGCCCGATCCCCTGCTCCTGATCCACCCCGGCGCCCTGGGGGACCTGGTCACCCTTTTTCCGCTCCTCCAAGGCCTGCGCCGGCACCGTCGCCCCCTGACGGTTCTCTGCCAGGCACCCCTGGGCCGGCTGGCAACGGCATTGGGGGTGACCGATGCCTGGATGCCGCTCGAAGCGGCCTGGGTGGGGTCCCTTTTCGGCGGCTCCCCCGCCCCTCAAGCCCGGCAGCTTTTGTCCGGCTTCCCCCGCATCCTGCTCTTCTTCCGCACCGAGGCCCCGGTCGAGGGGTTGAGACGCGCCTGCGGGGCGGAGATCTGCCGTGTTCCCCCGCGGCCTCCGGCGGATCAGCGCCGCCACGTGGCCGAGCACGCCCTGGCGCACCTTCTCGCCTGCGGCCTTCTCGACCCAGCGGACGCCGGCCTCCTTCGACCGCCCCGGCCGCCCACCCGTTCGCTTCCGCGCGCGGCACCCTCGATCGTCCTCCTGCACCCCGGTGCCGGCAGCCGCCGCAAGCGCTGGCCGCTTGAGGGCTTTTGCGATACGGCCGAGCGGATCGCGGCCCGCGGCCTGAAACCCGAATTCGTCATCGGGCCGGCCGAGGAGGACTTGGTGCCGATGCTGTCCGGCCAGCCGCACCGGCTGCATCGACCGCTCGATCTGCTTGAGTTGGCGGCGCTGTTCCGGTCGGCGGACGGCTATGTCGGCAACGACTCCGGGGCCAGCCACCTCGCGGCCTGGCTGGGACTGCCGACCGTGGCCATTTTCGGCCCGTCGGACCCGCTGCGATGGCGGCCGTTCGGGACGGCGGTGGAAGTCGTTCAGTCGCCGCTTGACTGCACCCCGTGTTTCGAGACCGTTGGTGAAAATTGCGGCCCGGCGAACTGCCTGACGCGGATCACCACCGCTGAGGTAGCTGGCGGCTTTGGACCGGGTGAGCGGCCGGAGCGCCGCAAGGAGGTGAACAAAATGGAAATCGAACGCAAACTGCGGGCCCTTGAGGCCGTCTATGCCGTGTATGACGAATTCCAGCAGACCCAGCCGACCGCCTGCCGGATGAGGTGCACCGATTGCTGCACCACCCGGGTCCCCCTGACCACCCTCGAGGCCTACCGGATCTGGGAAAACCCGCAGGGCGCGGCGGCTGCCCTGGGGGAGCATTTGCGGGCCGCTGCGTCCGCACCGCGCCTGCGGCCGGAGCTGACCACCAACGGCATCGCCGCGATGTGCGCCGCGGGCAGGGAGCCGCCGCCCGAAGACGCGCCAGCCCCCACGGGGACCTGCCCGCTGCTGGCCGAAGGGCTATGTTCGATCTA
Source organism: uncultured delta proteobacterium (assembly GCA_963716785.1). Taxonomy (GTDB): domain Bacteria; phylum Desulfobacterota; class Desulfobacteria; order Desulfobacterales; family SpSt-501; genus SpSt-501. Next base: position 197,112 of record CAVQUW010000012.1, read on the forward strand.
CGCCTTGCGGCCGTTTCACTGCCGCTGTTTCACCTCGCGCACCCGCTGCGCCACCACGGGGTATGCCGATGTCGTGGAGTTCGTGATCTCGCTCAACACCGTTTTCCTGCAGACCATCGAGCACATTGACGCCGGCGGCTGCAGCGGGAACCTGCTGGATGTCCTGCATGTGCTCGCGTCCGCGGAAAACCGGGCCGCCTACGCGGACGGCGCCCTGCACTGCAGCGGCAACGGTCTGATCGTCAACGCGCCCCTGACGGTGCTGATGGTCCCCCCCGAACACCGGGCGCAGATGGAGCCGATCCTGGGCAAACTGAGGAGGATCCGGGTATAGGCGGGGGGGACGCCGGAACAGCCCTTTACCTTCCACCTTCCCCCTTCCACCCTCCGAATTCCGCATTCCACCTTCCGAATTCCCCCTTCCGCCTTCAGCCTTCCGCACGGAAGTGCCCCTCCTCGAACTCGGGTTTGCCGGCGTAGCGCCCCATGAACAAGCCCGGCAGCTGGTCCATTTTCTCGAACAGGCCGGCATCGGCCTCGATACCGGCGCAGCGCAGGGCCCCGAGCAGGTCCGCCGGTTTCGGGGGGCAGCCCTTGACCGCGATCATCTCGCGGATGTCCGGGTTGTCCTTGTGGGCCTTGGTCATGCACTTGCCGATCAGGATGGTCTTCGCCATGCCGGGGGTCGGCCGCATGGATTTGCCGGTGAGGATCTCCACCCCCTCCCAGGGCGTGCCCTTCCAGGCGTAGCGGATGGCGGAGAGCAGGATCCCGTTGACCCCCGAGCAGTAGGTGCACATGGACAGGTCGTATTTGCGGTAATACACGCCCTTGAGCCCTTCTCTGGCCAAAGGCACGGGCAGGACGGCGTCGGCGGTCTCGCTGTACTGGAAATCGTACTCATGGCGGCGCGCCAGTGATTCGATCTTCTCGCCCCTCACCTCGGTGTCGGACAGGTCGAGGGGGCGACCCCGCCGCCGGGCCGCGTGCACCAGGTGCGGCACGGCCCCGGGTGTGTGTCCCAGAAGGGCCGCCCCGACCAGGTCCGCGGAGAGGACATCGGATGAAGCCACCAGAATGTCGGAGCGGTGCATCCGGCCGTCGAAGCCGGGCCCACGCTCGTTGGTGTAGATCCCGTCGAGCAGGGTGAACATCGGCGGCATGCGGTCCGCCAGCCGCGACACCCAGAAGTGCAGGTCCCGGCCGGGAGCCATGCTGTGGCAGCGCTTGCGGGAGGGGATGTCGATCAGCCCCTTCAGGTTCTTGATCCCCAGGCTGACCACGGTCTGGTTGTGCGATTTCATGACCGGCAGGTCGACCAGGAAGTCGCTTTCAAGCGCGTCGGCGTTGAAGTTGAGCGCCAACCCGTCGCCCAGGTCCACCTTGACGAACGGGCGCTCGAACACGTTGAGGACCTTGACCCCGTATCGGCGTCCGAGCGCCGCGTAGCCCAGGCTGTCGAAGGCGTGGGCCGGTGTCGCGGTGTCCTTGGGGTTCATGGTGACGGTGCCCTCGCCGATGGTGATGTCCTCGATGCCGCGCTCCTTGAGGAGCACGATCATGTCCTCCACCACCCGCGTGGTCGTGATGACACCCCACTTGGGAAAGGCGACCGCCCGGGTCCAGAAGACGATGTTGGGCTTGATGAAGACCCGGGCGCGGGCGGGAAGGTGGTCCAGGCCGCCCGCGAGCGCAACGGCCCGGCGCACCGAATCGAGGGGTTTTTCGTAGCGAGCGACGGCAACCGCAAACGGGCGCATGGCAATCCTCCTGGGGGGGGGTCGACGACCCTCGGGATTTCGGCACATCCTCCCTTAAACCAAAAAGATCCCCGCCACAAGCCTCTTTCCCGGACAGAGGATTTCCGATTAGCGGGCCGTCCCGCCAAGGTCCGAAAGAGCCGGGCAGCCGGCAGCCGTTTTCAAAAAACGGCAGGCTTCGAAAAGGGGGATCAGGCGGGCGCCAGAGCGGTCGCAACCGCACGGGCAAAGTCTTGAAACGCCACCGGCTTCATCAGCAGGCCGGGGAGCCCCTTTGGACTTGGATGAGCCACGAAGTGCGCAGGGAACGGAAACCAGGGATCGTGGACCAGCGGCCTCAGAAGAGCCGGCGGCCTGAGGACCGTCCGGCTTTAGCCCGGTCCGCTCGGACTGCGGCGCCCGGCGGGACCCCGCGCGCTGCGTGGGAGGACCGGCCGCGATTTTCCGGGTTCGGCTGAGCGCCGAGCGGTGGAGGACCGCTGGAAGACAAAAATAACGCCGATCGGGTTCCCGCGCTCATCTTCCAGGCAGGACCGTCGCAGGCGCGCCCTGAACATGGTCCTGTTGCGATGCTCGCAGTCGATCTCACGGTCAGAACCGCCAGGTCGCGCGATGAGGGCGCAGGCGGCCTCCAGAAACCGGAGCTGATCGACGGCCGCCAGGGCGGCAAAGACGTTGCTGACAAATGCGGCCGGCGGGAAGCCGTGCATTTCCGCCATGGCCTTGTTGGCGTAGATGAGACGGCCGCTCCCGTCGGTGATGGCCAGCCCGTTCCGGGCTTCCGCGAGGAGGTGATGGATGCGCTTCAGGCGATCGACCGGTGGGATCTTCTTCGATGTCGCTCTCAAGGGATGATTCCTCTCTGCGGCCGGCACAGCAAATCGGGGTACCCCCGTCCGGCAGGGGATTTCCGCTGCAGCGGAACGAGCACGGAAAACCGTTCGGCAGGCAGCTCGATGAACCGCGCCGCACCGGCATCACGCGATCATGGAATGATTTTACCAATTTTTGGGGAAAACAGGTATCAGCGGAAAACTGAAATGCGTGTAGGATAATAACCTACATGTGAAATACCCAATCAAGCCGGCGCAACGGCGGACCGGCCAGGGCGGGAAGGGCCCGGTCCGGCTCAACACAATTCGTTCTTGACGGCGTAGGCGATCAGCTCGGCGTTGGTGGACATCCCCATTTTTTCGAGGATGCGGCTGCGGTAAGTGCTGATCGTCTTGGCGCTCAGGTTCAGGTCGACGGCGATGTCGGTGACCGTCCGGCCACGGGCGAGCAAGCACAGCACCTGCAGCTCGCGGTCGGAAAGCCGCTCGTGGGGCAGACGACGCAGGTCCCGGCCCAGATCCATCGCCAGCCGCTCGGCCAGGTCGGTGCTGACGTATTTGCGGCCCCCGATCACCTGGCGGATGGCCTTGACCAGCTCCTCGGGGGCGCTCTCCTTGGCCAGGTATCCCGCCGCGCCTGCCCTAAGGCAGCGCACCGCAAACTGGTTTTCGGTGTGGATGCTCAGCATCAGCACCGGCAGCCGCGGCCGGAGGGCCTTGATGCGCTTCAGGGTATCGAGCCCCCCGATGCCCGGCATGGTGATATCGAGCAGGGCCACGTCGAAATCGGCTCCGGCGATTGCCTCGAGGAGCTCCTCGCCGCTGCCGGCCTCGGTGGCGATTTCCAGGTCCTCCGACTCCGAGAGGATCTGCCGCATCCCGGCGCGCACGACGGGATGGTCATCGGCGATGATGATCCGGATCATGTCTCCTGTGCTCCATCCACCGGGAGGGTGACCGTGATTTCGGTGCCCGCGCCCGGCCGCCCCTCGATGCGGGTTTCTCCGCCGTACTCCTCGACCTGTTCGCGGATGCCCGCGAGCCCGAGCGTGTCGGCCCGGTTGGCCATCTCTTCCGAAATCCCGACCCCGTTGTCAACGATTTTGAGACTCAGCCCCCCGGCCTCTTGGGTGAGGGTCACGCGCACCCGGGTGGCGCCGGCGTGCCGGGCGATATTGGTGAGCGCTTCCTGCAGGATCCGGAAGGCGGTCGTCCGCCGGACCGGCTCCACCTGGATGTCGTCGGGCTCGATGACGGCCTCGCAGCGGATCTCGGTGCGCTTTTCGAAATCCTTCAGCAGCCATTCCACCGCCGGGCAGAGCCCGAGCGCATCCAGGATGCCGGGCCGCAGTTCGGCGGCAATGCGCCGGGCGCGCTGGAGGGTCTCGTCCAGCACCTGCGCCATGGTCTCGAGTTTGTCCGCGACATTGGTCGCCCCGGGCGGGCAACGGCGCTTCAGCCAAGCGATGTCGATCATAAGGGCCGTCAGGTTCTGGCCGAGCGCATCGTGCACCTCGCGCGAAATCAGGCGGCGCTCCTCCTCCCGCGCCTGCTGCCGCCTGCGGTAGAGGCCCCGTATCCGCTCGTGGGAGCGCTTGGTTTCCTCCTCGGCCAGCCGGCGCTCCGCGATCTGCTGCGCGAGCTGCCGGTTGATGGTTTCCAGTTCCCGGGTGCGCGCGGACACCCGCGCCTCCAGCTCCCCCGCCAGCGCCCGCAGCTCCCGCTCCGAGCTTTTCAGCCAGTCCTCGGCGCGGAGCCGCTCGCGGTTCTCGACACTCAGACGCGCATTCACCGCTTCCAACTCGGTCACCAGCCTCCGCTCGTGCTCCAGCGTCTGCTCCAGCCGGTCGACGAAAAAGCCGATCCCGAAGGTGGCCACGGTGCTCAGAAACAGGAAGGTCAAACCGGAGGTGATCCAGACCAAAGGGGCGTTGAGCGGCTGCAGAAGGGTGTCGAGCCGGCCCGTGAACATGAAGCCGCTCAGGACCAGGAAGGTCGCGATGTTGACGACCATGGCCTTCAACCCCGCCCTGAGCCCGCAGAGCAGGCTGGTCAGCAGGCAGAACGACAGCAGCCACATCCGGCCGCTGCTGGCCGGCCCGAAGGAGAAAAAAGAAAAGACCCCGATCAGGTAGAAAATGACCAGGCCCGTCCAGGCCCGAAACCGGTAAGGGGGACGGCGCGCCAAGGCGAGGGCGACAATGACGGCATAGATCGCCGTGTAGACCGCGATGTGCAGCCAATGACCGGCGCGAAAGGCGATCAGGCTGTTCAGGACGTAGCCGGCGAGACCCTGCAGCGCGGCGCCGATGAAGATCAGCCGGAACACACGCTCCTGCCAGAAGGCGACCCCGTAACCGGGGTCGGCCGAGCTCGACCCCAGCAGCCGATCGATGAGGCCCCGGCGCTCTCCGTCGTTAGGAATGGGGTCTTGTTTTGATTCACCCCCCGGCCTCGCCGCAAACAGAGGAGAATGTGCTCGTTTTTGCGGTTCAGCCGGCTGAGTTTCGGGGGCGTGCGTCATATGGCCGTCCTCTTCATCAACCCGATGCCTCATCGCCAAAATGAATCTGATCTCGGCGGCAAAAGCGGCGGCCGCCGCAGCGGCGTCACGCGCACGGCGCCGACTCGATCCCGAAAACACGGGCGGCGTTCAACCCGCAGACCCGCTCGCGCTCCCTCGGCGAAAGACCCGCCTTGCTCATTTCCTCGAAGTAGCGCTGCGGCGCCAGTAGAGGAAAGTCGCTTCCGAAAAGGATTTTCTCGCACCCGGCGGTCTGCACGGCGATCCGGTAGACTTCGGGCTCATAGAGATAAGGCGAGGCCGCCGTGTCGAAATAGACGTTCCTGAGCCTTTCCCGGACTTCCTTTTTCAGCAGCTGGAAAAAGAAGAGCCCCCCGCCCCAGTGGGCCAGGATGATTTTGTTGTCCGGGAAGCGGCCGACCATGCGGTAGATCTCGGCCAGGGTGTTGGGGGTCTTGCCGGGGTAGGCGTGTCCGACGGGCTCGTTGGTGTGGATCAGGATCGGCAGGTCGTGCGCCCGGCAGAGGTCCATGACCGGAGCCAGTTGGTCGAGGGCCGCCGCATCGATCCCGGAGCGGTAGAACGCGAGCTCCCCCACGCCGCGCAGCCCGCCCGCGATGCAGCGCTCGGCTTCCCGGGCGGCGGCCGGGTGCGCCGGGTCGAAGCAGGCGAGGCCGATCAGACGATCCGGGTGCCGGCTGACCACCTCCATGATGAAATCGTTGTGCATCCGGAAGGTATCCGGGCTGCCCCAGGGGAAGCCGAACACCACCGATTGGTCGACCCCGTTCGCCTGCATGGCGGCCAGATAATCCTCCAGTCCCGCGATCCGCGACTTGGGCGAACCGTAGAGCAGCTCGAAGGCCGGCTCCGCGGGAAAATAACGCTGCCGGTCGGAGCGGACGGACTCCGGGAAAAGGTGGGTGTGGGCGTCGATGATCATGGCATTTCCCCGCCAGCGTGACCTGCAAGAAAAGGGAAACGGCTAATTGGAACATCCAATTAGCCGTTAAGGAGGAGAACAGATGAAGAAATTATTAGGCTTTAGTTTAGGTATATGCAAAGTGCTTGCCATTCCCCTCGTCGTTCTCCAAAAATTTTAATAATTAAATATTTTTATCATAAATTCAATAATTTAAAAATTAAACGGCACTGACCGTACCGTCCCCCGGCTTCTGCGCGCAGGCACCGAAACAAGCCTGGAAGTTCAAAATCATAAACCCCTTTTGGTCGATATAAAAAAAACCCGTTGTTTTCAAAGGAAATTTTTATTAATAGACAAAGTTCAAAAATTTGAACCTAAAACCCGGCCGGAACCGAAATAAAATATAACCACTCGAATACATATAATAAACAATCTGTTTGTCATTCCTGAACCCACCCTCTGAGGTCGTTGCCCGGAGCGCCGGGCGCGAGGCTCCCCGTCATGCTTGAAACCGATTCGATCAAACGCAACCCCATGTTCGTCTATCTGGTGGTGCTGACCATCAGCTCCACTCTGGGACTTCAGACCTGGTCCACCCTGTTCAACAATTTCGCGGTCGACGTCGCCGGGCTGGCGGGCAGCCACGTGGGGATGATCCAATCCATCCGCGAAATCCCGGGGCTTCTCGCCCTGCTGGCCGTTTTCGTCATGCTGATCGTGCGCGAACACCGCCTGTCGGCCCTTTCGATCATTATCCTCGGCGCCGGGCTGGGGGCGACCGGCTTTTTCCCCTCGTTTGCGGGGATCGCGCTGACGACCCTGATCGGCAGCTTCGGTTTTCACTACTACGAAACCACCAACATGTCGCTGACCCTGCAGTACTTCAAGAAGCACGAGTCGCCCTGGGTCTTCGGCAAGCTCACCAGCCTGGCCGCCGCCACCAGCGTCGTGATCGGGCTGCTGATCTGGCTCATGACGTCGCTTCTCGACTTCGCCCAGGTCTACCTGGTCGTCGGCGCCCTGATCGCGGCCGCAGGGCTCTGGGCCCTGACCCGCGACCCCACGGACGCGACCCTCGTACCGCAGCGCAGGCAGATGGTGCTGCGCCGGCAATATTGGCTCTATTACTTTCTGACCTTCATGGCCGGGGCCCGCCGCCAGATCTTCATCGCCTTCTCGGTGCTGCTGCTGGTCCAGAAGTTCAAGTACTCGGTCCAGGAGGTGACGATTCTCTTCGTCATCAACAACACGATCAACTATTTCCTGAGCCCGATGGTCGGTCGGGCCATCATCCGCTTCGGCGAGCGCAAGATCCTCTCCCTCGAATATGCCAGCGTCATCTTCCTCTTCACCGCCTATGCGACCGTCGAATCCAAGCTGCTGGTGGCGTTCATCTACATCCTGGACCAGATCTTCTTCACCTTTGCCATCGCCATCCGCACCTACTTCCAGAAGGTGGGTGACCCCGCGGACATCGCCCCCACCATGGCCGTGGGGTTCACGATCAACCACATCGCGGCCGTCTTCCTGCCGGCGCTGGGCGGAATGCTCTGGGTGGTCGACTACCGCATCCCCTTCTTTGCCGGCGCCGCCATGGGCGTCATTTCCTTGCTGGCGGTGCAGAAAATAAAAACAGCCTGAGGCTGTCTTTATCCCCACACCCCCGCGATCGTCTCCCCGCATTCGGCGCAGCGCCCCTGCTTGAGCCGGGAATCGGCCACCCTGAACCCGCGGCGCGCGATCACGGTCCGGCCGCAGCCTGGGCAGAAGGTGTTCTCCCCCGGGTCGCCCGGCACGTTGCCCGTGTAAACGTGCTTGAGCCCGGCGGCAAGGCCGATCGCCCGCGCCGCCCGCAGGGTCGCCACGGGGGTCGGCGGCCGGTCGGTCAGGCGGTAGGTGGGGTGAAAGCGGCTGACGTGCCAGGGGGTGTCGGCCCCCAGGTCCGCGACCAGGAATTCTGCCAGCTGCCGCAGCTCCTCCGCCCCGTCGTTCAAGCCGGGGACGACCAGGGTGGTCACCTCCACAAAAACCCCCATGGCCCGCATGTCCCGCAGGGATTGCCGGACGCCTTCCAGCTTGGCGCCGCAGAGGGTCTGGTAGTACTTTGCGGAAAAAGCCTTGAGGTCCACGTTGGCGGCGTCCAGAAAGGGGCGGATCAACTCCAGCGCCTCCCGGGTCATGTAGCCGTTGGTGACGAACACGTTGCGCATGCCTGCGGCGCGGGCCAGACGTGCGGTCTCCAGGGCGAACTCGAAGAAGACGGTGGGCTCGGTGTACGTGTAGGAAATGCTCCGGCACCCGGCCTGCGCGGCGGCCCGGACGACCTCCTCCGCGGAGCACTCATCCCCGAGGATGGCCCCGCCGTGATCGGTGGGCAGCTGCGCGATGTCGGCGTTCTGGCAGAACCGGCAGCGGAAATTGCACCCCACCGTGGCGATGGAATAGGAGAGGGACCCGGGCAGGAAATGGTACAGGGGCTTTTTTTCGATGGGGTCGATGTGACGGGCGATCAACCGGCCGTAGACCAGGGAGTGCAGCACCCCCTGGCGGTTCTCGCGCACGCCGCACAGGCCACGGTTTCCGTCGGCGATGACACAGCCGTGCCGGCACAGACGGCAGCGCACCCTGCCGGCATCGAGCTTTTCGTAGAGCAGCGCTTCCATGGCAATCGGCTCCTGGTGGACAGGCCCATACCGGGAAGGGCCGGCCTGGGGCGCGGGCCGTCTCAGCCCGAGACCGTGCCGGCCGTGTGGCTGGGTTGATAGCGCGCCGTCAGGGGGCGGGCCCGAAAACGCGGCATCAGAACGACCACCATGCCGGCAAAGGCGCCAAAGGGGCAATGCTGCAGGAATTTCTGCTCGAAGCTGTCGGCGAATTTGCCGGAGGGCAGCGGCAGTTGGCAAACCGTGCGCCAGGCCACCGGCACGTGCCCCACAAGGTCATAGATCATGTGCTTGAGCGCCCAGACACTGAAGAACCGGGCGTGGTTGAAAATCGACGGGGTGAAGATCCCCCGCACCCGTCGTTCCACCCCCTTGATGGCATAGCGGTTCAGCACGCCGATAAACAGCCGGTCCTTGGCCACCCGGCAGGCTTCCGACAAGGCTTGGCGGGCGTCGTCCACGAACTCCAGGGTGGTGAACAGGCTGGCATGGTTGAATGAGTTGTCGTCAAAAGGCAGATCTTCGGCATAGCCCCGGTAGAGATCGACCCGCTCCCCGACCTTGGCAAGCGCCAGATCGAGCATGTAAGTCGACGGGTCGATGCCGGTCACTTTCAGCCCCATCTCGACAAAAGCCCTGAGGCAGGCGCCGGTGCCGCAACCGATGTCCAGGATCGACTCCCCGGGCCGCGGTTGGAGCAATTCACGCAACAACCGGATCTCCATCTCAAAAGCCAGCTGGTTCTCCGGCTTTTGGATCCATTTTTCGTACGCGCCGGCCTCGTGGAAGTCGAAGACGTGTCCCATGGGCGGTAGTGTAGGGGTTTCACTCTGCCGAGTCAACGTCGCCACCGGATCTCAAGGAGGATGGCCACCTGCCGCTCACAAGCAAAAGACCCGGCTTCAGATCTGCCGGTTCAGGTGTGATCCGACCCCGACACGGCGTCTTGGGCCTGCGCGGAGGAGGATGCGGATTCGGGCGAGGTCGCTTTTTTCTTGCGGCGGCGGCGGCGGCGCTTCTTGGGACGCTCGGCCGGTTCGGCCGGCGCGGCTTGGTCGGATTCCCCGGCCTCCTCGGGGACGTCCGCCTGGATGAGGACCTCCTCGGCGACGGCCGCCTGGATGACGGCCTCCTCGGCGACGGCTTCCTCGGTGACGAAAGCCTCAGGGTCTCCCGAGGGCGGCATGAAGCCGAAAAACGCGCCGGGGAAGCGCCTGACCTTGGGTGCCTTGGGCGCCTCCTTCGCCGCCTTGCGAGGCGGACGCTGGGCTCCGCGGTCCCGGTCCCGACCCCGGCCCCGATCCGAAACGCGATCGCCGTCTCGCCCCCGGCGACCGGCGGGCCGTTCGGTTCTGCCGCGGCGCTCCGGTGGCTCGCGCCGGGCGCAGTCTTCCACGAACCAGTCCTCCTCCGGCCAGACCACGGGGATCTTGTAGCCGAGGAGGTTTTCCATCGGCTCGAGGTGAAATACATAATCCTCGCAGGCCAGCGAAATGGCCTTTCCGGTTTTACCGGCCCGGGCCGTGCGACCGATGCGGTGCACGTAGTTCTCGGCGTCCTGGGGAAGGTCATAGTTGACGACGTGGCTGATGTCCTCGACATGGATGCCGCGGGAGGCCACGTCCGTGGCGATCAGGATCTTGATCTGCCCGTTCTTGAAGCGCTCCATCAGCTGAAAGCGTTTGCGCTGGGGCAGATCGCCGGTGATCCCCTCGGCCGGGAACCCGTTGCCTTTCAGTTTGCGCGTCAGGCGCTCCACGCCGACCTTCATGTTGACGAAAATGAGCGCCCGGGTCAGATCCTCGCGTTTGAGAAGCCCCAGCAACAGCGAGAGCTTCCGGTCCTTGCCCACGTGAAAGAGGGCTTGCTCGATCCCCTCGACGGTCACCGTGTCCGGTGTCACCGAGATGAACTCCGGCAGGTTCATGAACTCGTAGGTGAGTTCCAGGACCCGGTAGGAGAGGGTCGCGGAGAAGAGCATCGACTGGCGCTTGTCATAACGCGGCAGCTTGCGCAGGATGTAGCGCATGTCTTTTTCGAAGCCGAGGTCCAGCAGACGGTCGGCCTCGTCGATGACGAGAAACTTGATGTCGTCGGTCTTGAAGATCCCCTGTTTGTAATAGTCGATGATGCGACCCGGGGTGCCGATGACGATGTCCGTCCCCTTTTTCAGCCCCTCGGCCTGCTCGCGGTAATCAAGCCCCCCCACCACCTCGAGCAGCGAGATATCGGTGTGCCGGCTCAAGGCTTGAGCCTCCTCGAGGATCTGGTGGGAAAGCTCCCGGGTCGGGGCCATGATCAGGGCCTGGGGCACACCGGGCTGGCGGTTCGGGGTCCTCAGCATGCGGGAGATCACCGTCACCAGGAAGGCCGCGGTCTTGCCGGTTCCGGTTTGGGCCTGGCCGGCGACGTCGCGGCCCTCGAGCAGGATCGCCAGCGCCTGCTCCTGGATCGGGGTGCAGTAATCGAAGCCGACATCCTTGAGCCCGGCGACCACCTCGGGCGGCAGGTCGAGCTCGTCGAACCGCGTCGAGGTCAAAAATTCCGGTTTGCCCGCGCGCGGGCTCTCAAGGGTCTCTGCGGCGTCATCCACCATAAATCGTCGTTACCTTCCTTATCGGTTCTGGAGTAGGTCCGGCCGGAGTGCGCTCCAACCGCCGAGTGAAGATTATATACTGCTCTCAGGATATTGCAAGGACAGATTGACTTTGAATATCCGCCTGCTTTGTGTTAGTTTCATGCGTCGGCCCGCTGGTTGTCGAACCGCTGAAAGGTTATGGTTCCCGGCCGAAGCGAGCCCGGGCGAGAAGCGGCGGCGGGGCTGCCAGGGCCGGGGAACCACGCACCGGCCAACCGCCGGCGGGGTTTTGGAGGTCACGCATCAATGCCATGGGGACGGTTGGGGCACCAGCCGCTGGGAAACCATGTCCAAGGAATTTTTCAAGGTGCTGGAGGTCGGGCAGGTCCTTGAGCTCATACCGGGATTTCCCCGGGTCGAGGTCGAGGAGGTCGACCTGGCGCACACCACCGGCCGGGTGCTGGCCGAAGACGTGTCGGCGCCCGCCGACCTTCCCGGCTTCGCCCGCTCGACCGTTGACGGCTATGCGGTTCAGGCCGCCGCCACATTCGGCGCCAGCGAGGCCAACCCGGCCCTGCTGCAGGTGGTCGGCGCCATCGCCATGGGGGAGACGCCGCGGCTTTCGGTCGCCCCGGGCGAGGCGGCCCGCATCGCCACCGGCGGGATGCTGCCCGCGGGGGCCGACGCGGTCGTCATGCTCGAGCACGCGGACGCCCTGGATGAAAACACCATCGAGGCCTTCCGCAGCGTCGCCCCGGGGCAAAATCTCGTGTCGGCCGACGAGGATTTTGCAAAAGGGGCGGTGGTGGCCCGTTGCGGACAACGGCTGCGGCCCCAGGACACCGGGGTGCTGGCGGCGGTCGGACTAAAGCGCGTGGCCGTGTACCGGCGACCGAAAGTGGCGATCATCTCCACCGGTGATGAGATCGTCCCTATCGAAACCGAGCCCGGCCCCGGGCGGGTGCGCGACGTCAACAGTTACACCCTGGCCGGCCTGGTGTCGGCGTGCGGCGCGCAGCCCGTCGGGCTGGGCATCGTCAAGGACGACCGCGACGCCCTGCGGGAGACCTGCCTCAAGGCCCTGACCGAATGCGACATGGTGCTGGTCTCGGGCGGCAGCTCGGTCGGGGCGCGCGATTTCACCGTTGAGGTCATCGACTCTTTCGACAATTCGGCCATCCTGGCCCACGGGATCGCCATCAGCCCCGGAAAACCGACCATTCTCGCCAAGGTCCACCAGCGGGCCTTTTTCGGTTTGCCCGGGCACGTCGTTTCGGCCATGATCGTCTTCACGCGCATCGTACGCCCCTTTCTCGGCCACATCGGCGGTCTGGCCTCCCCCCACGACGAAACGCCCCGGGTCCCGGCACGCCTCAGCCGCAATGTCGCCTCCGTCCAGGGCCGGACGGATTTCATCAGGGTCAAGCTCCACCACCGCGACGATGGGCTCTGGGCGGAGCCCGTGCTGGGAAAATCCGCCCTGATCAACACCATGATCAGAGCCGACGGGATCATCGAAGTCGGCAAGAACGTGGAGGGACTCGAGGAAGGTGTGCCGGTCGAGGTGAGGTTGTTTTGATTAAAGACAGTTTTATGTTTTAAGTGTTAAGTTTTTAACGAATAAGAGGCTGTGCCCTCGAGAAGTGCATTCTGAAATCTCCCCCATAAAAACCACCATCATTTTTTTCTGAAGGAAAAAAATGCGCAACGTCTATCTGAGAATGAAAAGCCTGGAGGAGGCGCGCGCGATCGTGCGCACGCAACTGGCGCCCCTGCGTTCGCTGGCCGCGGAGACCGTGGCGGTGCCGGATGCGGTCGGGCGCATCCTGGCGGAGCCGGTGTTCGCGGCGATCTCCGCCCCTTCGCATCACGCCGCCGCCATGGACGGCATCGCCGTCAAGGCCGAGCAGACCTACGGCGCCAGCGAGACCCGGCCGAAGCACCTCGAGGTGGGGCGGGAGGCCTTTCCCGTCAACACGGGCAACGTGCTCCCGGAGGGCACCGACGCCGTCATCATGATCGAGAACGTTCGGATGGCCGCGGGCGCGCCGGCCGTGATCGAAGCCCCGGCGTTCCCATGGCAGCACGTGCGGCGCATCGGCGAGGACATCGTCGCCACCGAGCTTCTGTTCCCGCGCCACCATGCGATCACCCCTTACTGCGTCGGGGCCCTGCTCACCGGCGGGGTGTTCCGCGTGGCCGTCCTGAAAAAGCCGCGGGTGCTGATCATCCCCACCGGCTCGGAGTTGTTCGATTGGAGCGACACCCCGCTTTCGGCCTTTAAATCCGGCCGGGTACTGGAAACCAACTCATACGTGCTGGGGGCCCTGGTGGCGTCCTGCGGCGGTGCCTTTTCCCGACACGCGGCCATCGCCGACGACCCGGCCCGGATCGAAGCCGCCGTCGCTGAAGCCGTCGCCGGGGGCTTTCAGGCCGTCATGATCCTCGGCGGGTCGTCCGCCGGATCGGAGGATTTCTCACGGGCGGCCATCGCCGGGCTGGGAGAGGTCCTGGTCCACGGCATCACCATCATGCCCGGCAAACCGGCCGTGATCGGCAAAGTTCAGGGGGTCCCCGTGTTCGGGGTCCCCGGCTACCCGGTCTCCGCCATCATTGTCTTCGAGCAGCTCATCAAACCCCTGATCTGCGAGCTGCTCGGCCAGCCCGAGCCGGCGCCGAGCGCCGCGACGGTCGTGCCCACCCGCAAAATCGCTTCGAAACTGGGGCTCGAGGAGTTCGTGCGCGTCAAACTCGGCGAGGTCGACGGCCGTCTTGTCGCCACTCCGCTGCCGCGCGGCGCGGGTTCCATCACCTCCATCACCGAAGCGGACGGGATCATCCGCATCCCCGCGGACATCGAAGGGGTCAAGGAAGAGGAACAGGTGACGGCGGAGCTCCTGCGGCCGCAGTCCGAGCTCCGTCGAACCGTCGTCATCGTGGGCAGCCACGACAACACGCTGGATGTGCTGGCCGACCAGTTGAAAGCCGCACCCGGCCGGGTTCGGCTCTCCTCGAGCCACGTGGGCAGCATGGGGGGGCTTGCGGCCATAAAGCGCCGCGCCTGTCATCTGGCCGGCTGCCACCTGCTGGACGCCGCCGACGGCTCTTACAATGTGTCTTACGTAAAGAAATACCTGCCGGAACGGCACGTCGCGCTCTTCAACCTGGTGATGCGCGACCAGGGGTTGATCGTACCCCGCGGAAACCCCAAGGGGATCGGCGGCATCGCGGATCTGGCCCGCCCGGAATTGAATTTCATCAACCGCCAGGCCGGCTCGGGAACCCGCATCCTGCTTGATTTCGAGCTCAAGAAACGGGGCCTCGACCCCGGCCGCATCCGCGGCTACCGCACCGAAGAGTTCACCCACATGTCGGTGGCCGTGGCGGTGCTGAGCGGCGGCGCCGATGCCGGACTCGGCATCTTTGCCGCGGCCAAGGCCCTCGGCCTGGATTTCATCCCCGTGGTCACCGAGCGCTACGACCTCGTCATCCCGGCCGAGCATTTCGAGACCAGAAAGCATCCGCCAGCTGCGGGACACCATCGTTTCGGCCGAATTCAAGCGGCGGGTGAACGCCCTGGGCGGCTACAGCACGACGCACACCGGCGAGATCATCGAGATCCGGCCCTGACCGTCCGGGACAAAAGCCTTGGAACCCCACGACAAGAAAGTCTTCGCCACCCTGTTTTTCTCGATTTTCGCCACCGTGACCGGGGTGGGCATCGTCGTGCCGCTCTTGCCGGTCTACGTCCACAGCCTGGGGGCCGGCGGCCTGGCGATCGGGATGATCTTCGG
This sequence comes from uncultured delta proteobacterium, assembly GCA_963716785.1. Taxonomy (GTDB): domain Bacteria; phylum Desulfobacterota; class Desulfobacteria; order Desulfobacterales; family SpSt-501; genus SpSt-501. The sequence continues at coordinate 212,189 of CAVQUW010000012.1, forward strand.
TTCGTTCTCGATTTCGAGGACCCTCTTCCTGCCCTTCTTCGGACGGCTGTCGGACCGCAAGGGGCGCAAGCCGCTGATCCTGCCGGGGCTTTTTGCCTATGCCCTGATCTCGATCGCCTTCATTTTTTCAAGCAGCGTCGGCGCCCTGATCGTCATCCGCTTCTTCCAGGGGATCGCCTCGGCCGCGCTCATGCCGGTGATCCAGGCCTATGTGGGCGACATCACCCCCGCCGGCCAGGAAGGCGCGACCATGGGGCTGTTCAACCTGTCGATGTTCTGCGGGCTGAGCCTGGGGCCCTTCCTCGGCGGGGCCATCCACGACCGGTTCGGGATGCAGATGTCCTTTGTCTGCATGGGGGTGCTGGGGCTCGTCGGGTTTCTGCTGGCGCTGGCCTTCCTGCCGCCGACCGGAACCGAGCGCATCGTCCGCAGCGCCAAACCCGCCGGCCCGTGGAAAGCCCTTGTCTGCGACCGCGACATGCTGAGCCTGTTCACCTACCGGTTCGCCTACACCTTCGGCATCGGCATCATCTGGAGCTTCCTGCCGGTCCTGGCCGACTCGGAGCTCGACCTGAGCAGCTCGTCCATCGGCACCCTCATCATGGTGGGGGTGCTCGTGAGCGGGGTGGTGCAGGCCCCGATGGGCGCTGTTTCCGACCGGACGGGCAAAAGGGGGCTCGTTTTGGCCGGGGGGCTCATCGTCGCCGCGTCCCTGTTCGCCTTCAAGTGGGTCGACAGTTTCGGCGGCCTGGTGCTGGTCAACGTCATCTTCGGCCTCGGCGGCGGGATTTCCATGCCCGCCCTGATGGCCATGGCCGTTAGCCACGGCACCCGGATGAACGCCATGGGGTCCGTCATGGCGATCCTGACGGTCGCCCACAGCTCCGGGATGCTGGCGGGCGCCCTTATCGCCGGGCTGATGATGGACTGGTTCAGCCTGCGTCTGGTTTTCCCGGTGGGGGGGGGCGTGGCCCTGGCCTGCACCCTGGTGTTTGTGCTGGGGACCTCCCACCGGGGGCGGCCCGCCGCTCGCTAAATTGACTTACGGCGGATTTGCGTTATGATAAAACCCGTCCGTCCATCAAACGCAACGCAGCCCTGCCAACCGTGACTTTGAAGAGGGCGGGGACGCCTCGGGAGATTATGACAGCCAAAAGAGATTATTACGAAATTCTGGGAGTCGCACGCACCGCCACCGAAGATGAGCTGAAATCATCCTACCGTAAGCTCGCCCTGAAATTTCACCCGGACCGAAACCCCGGGGACAAGCAGGCCGAGGAGAACTTCAAGGAAGCGGCCGAAGCCTATGAGGTCCTGAGAGACCGCGAGAAACGCGGGCTCTATGACCAGTACGGACATGCCGGGCTCGAGGGTGCTGGTTTTTCAGGTTTCGGTGGGTTCGAGGACATTTTTTCGAGCTTCGGGGACATCTTCGAGGACTTCTTCGGCTTTGGCGGCCGGAATCGTTCGGGCACCCGGGCCCGGCGCGGGGCGGACCTGCGCTACGACCTGACCTTGAGCTTCATGGACGCCGCCTTCGGCACCGAAACGGAGATCGAGGTCGCCAAGATGGAGCCCTGCCGCGAGTGCGGCGGCAATGGCTGCGAGCCGGGCACCCGGCCCGAATCCTGCCGCCAGTGCGGCGGCTCGGGTCAGGTGTCGCGCAGCCAGGGGTTCTTCACGGTGAGGACCACCTGCCACTGTCTGCCGCGGCAGCGGGCAGATGATCGCCCGCCCCTGTCACTCCTGCCGGGGGGGCGGCCAGGTGCGGGTCACCAAGCGCGTGTCCGTTAAAATCCCCGCCGGCGTGGACAACGGGTCCCGGTTGCGGCTCTCCGGCGAGGGCGAACCGGGGACCTACGGCGGCCCCCCCGGGGACCTGTACGTGTTCATCCATGTCCAGAACCACGAGTTCTTCGAGCGCCGCGAGAACGACGTCATCTGCCAGGTGACGATATCGTTCGTCCAGGCCGCCCTGGGAGACCAGGTCACGGTCCCGACCCTGGACGGACAAAAAACACTCGAGATCCCAAAGGGGACCCAGCCCGGGGAGCTCTTCTATTTCCACGGGGAGGGCATCCCCTCGCTCAGGACCCGCAAGCGCGGCGAGCAGATCATCCAGGTGATGATCAAAACCCCGACCGGCCTGTCCAAAAAGCAGGAAGAGCTCCTGCGGGAATTCGCCAAGCTCGAAAAGGGCAAATTTTCCACAAAGCTCAAGGACATGCTGAAAAGCAAATAACCCCTGCACCGGCTAAGGCCGGTGGCTTGAGGGGTCGAGGGTCCGAGGGTTCAAGGGTTCGAGTGAAAAAACATCGGCGCCTTTTCCTCCTTTGCCCTTGACCCCTTGAATCCTTGAACCCTTGAACCCTTTGGTGCTCATAAACCAACTCAAGTCTTCGCCTGAAGGCGAGGGCTTTTCTCCCAGTCCCCGAGGGGGACGGTGAAGGGATCCGCATGTACGAGCTGAAGGTAGTCACCCGCTTCGCGGCGGCCCACCGCCTGACCATGGTGGGGGCCAAGTGCGAAAACATGCACGGCCACAACTGGAAAATCGAAGTGGTCCTGGCCGGGGAGCGCCTGGATGAGGGCGGGGTGCTGATGGACTTCGGCGAAATCAAGTCCCGGCTGAAAACGGTCATCGGCCGGCTCGATCATCAGTACCTGAACGATCTGGACATGTTCCCCGGGCGCCAGCCCTCCTCGGAGCGCATCGCCGCCTGGATCGCCGGCGAGATGCAGGCGGCGATCCAGACCCCGGGCGTGCGCGTCCGCCGCGTGAGCGCGTGGGAATCGGAGGATTCCTGCGCGACCTATGTCGTCGACTGAGGCCTCCACCGGCGAGGCCGACCGGACAGACCGGCCGACCGGACAGACGGGACAGACCGACCAGGCCTACCCCCGGATTTCCTTCCAGCGCTGCATCAGTTCATCGCGCGTGACCACCGCCTCGACATCCGCGACGTGCCGGCGGATCTGGTCAAGGCCACCTTCCTGACGGTCCACGAGAATCAGCGCCTTGACCACATCGAGGCCCTCCGAGCGCGCCCGCTCGATGGCCGTGATGGTCGAGCCCCCGGTGGTGGCCACATCGTCGATGACGGCCACCGGCTCGCCCGGCCGGACATCCCCCTCGATCCAGCGCACGATGCCGTGGTCCTTCTGCGTTTTGCGGATCGAAAAGGCCTGAAGCGGCCCCCGGCGCAGCTCGGAGGCGAAGGCCGCCGCCATGGCCACCGGGTCGGCGCCGAAGGTCAGACCGCCGACCGCCGTGACCCCCGCGTGCTGAAGGCGCTCGAACACCAGGTGCCCCACGAGGAACATCCCCCGGGGGCTCAAGGTGGTCGGTTTGCAGTTCACGTAAAAATGGCTCATGCGCCCTGAAACCAGCTTGAACACCGGCTCCTCGCTGTACTGGAAGGATTTGCGGCAGAGCATGTCGATCAGTTCCGTCTTCATGGACCTTTCTCCGGGAGAGTGTGACGGCGACCACCGCGGGGTGTCCGCCCGAGGCGGTCGCCTCCAGCAACCTCCCGCGGCCCGGGAAGCGGGGAGCGGAGCGGACCCGGGGCCAAAGAGGTTGATTTCCGCAAGCTGATTGGATATAGAAAAGCCTCCACCGAATGGAAGAAGCCGCTGAGAATGGGATTCAGGTGGAGGCTTTGAGCAAGAAAAACCGAGGGCGGCCCTCCTTGAACTCGCCGCACTCATAACAGGTTCCTTGAAACCCGTCAATTCCGAATCCACAAGGAAAACGTCATGAAACCCTTTCGACACCTCAGGTGGCTCCTCGCTTGGCTGGGACTCGCGCTTGGGATGCTGCCGCCGTCAGGGGCGTGGGCGCAGCAGCCGGACGGCCCCTTCACGCTCAGGGACACCATCGCGCAGGCGCTCGACGCCAACCTGAATGTCAAGCGCTCCCAGGAAGAAATCAACGGCCGCCGAGGCCAACCGCAACGTCAGCGTGACCGGGTTTTTGCCGACCCTGGGGGCGCGATACAACTACCTGCACCGCAACCGCGAGCGGACCCAGGATGTGATGACCGCCGCCGGGACGCAGCAGTTCGTGGTCTCCCCCCAGGACGAATACACTTTCGTGACCTCCTTCACCCAGCCGATTTTCACCGGGTTCGGCCTGATCCGCCAGTACCAGATCGCCGAGCTCGGCCTGGACGTGGCCGAGTTCTCCGCCCGGATCGCCCGCCAGGACGTGGTTCTGGATGCCAAGAACGCCTATTACTCGGTGCTGAAAAGCCAGAAATTGCTCGAGGTGGCCCAGCAGACCGTCACTTCCATCGCGGCCCAGAAAGACGTCTCCGAGAATTTCTACAAAGTCGGCTTGAGCCCCTTGAACGATCTCCTGCAAAGCCAGGTCCAGCTCGCCAACGCCCAGCAGCAGCTGACCGTGGCCCGGAACAACCTGGAGGTCGCGCGCACGCGCTTCAACACGGTCCTGCGCCGGCCGATCAACGCACCGGTCGCCCTCGTGGAGGAGACCGGCTACCTCACCTTTGAACGCGATCTGGATTCCTGCCTGAGCGCCGCCCAGTCCGACCGCCTCGAGGTCCAGGTGGCGGATCTTGAAGTCGCGATCGCCGAAAAGCGGGTGAAGCTCTCCGAGAAGGATTATTTCCCGGCGGTCAACCTCACGGGGGCCTACACGCGCGTGGGGGACGACTGGCAGGTGGACGGCGGCGACGGCATCAGCGACGCCGCCGGCTGGAGCGTCCAGGCCACGGCCACCTGGAATTTCTGGGAGTGGGGCCGGACCGGTTTCGGCCGCAAGGAGAAGCTGGCGCGGCTGGCCCAATCGCGGTACCGGAAAATGGAGCTGACCGACTCCATCAGCCAGCAGGTCAAGCAGTCCTACCTGCGCACCAAGGAGTCCGAGCAGAACATCGTCACCGTCGAGCGGGCCGTCGAGCAAGCCCGGGAGAACCTGAGGATCACCGAAGAGCAGTACAAGGAGCAGGTGGCCACTCAGACCGATGTGCTCATCGCCCAGACCCTGGTCACCCAGACCGAGACCAACTACTACAACGCGCTGTACGACTTCAAGATCGCCAAGTCCGTGCTGATCCGGGCCCTCGGTCAGGAAACGGTTGAATGACGGGTCGCGGTGAGGACAATGCCATCATCCGCTTGTTCCATATCCACCACACCTACGGGAGCCAGAACGCCCTCGTCGATCTGACCTTCGACATCGCCAAGAACGAGATGGTCTTCATCACCGGCGCCAGCGGGGCCGGGAAAACCACCTTGCTGAAGCTGCTCTACCTGGGCGAGAAAGCCTCCGCGGGGGAGCTTCTGGTCGACGGCGTCAATATCTCCCGCCTGCCCCGCGGTCGCGTACCGACGCTGCGCCGCAAGCTCGGCATCATCTTCCAGGACTACAAGCTGATCCCCGGCCGCAGCGTTTACGAAAACGTCGCTCTGGTGCTCGAGGCCGCCGGCCAGCGGCCCGCCCTGATCCCCAAGAAAGTGCGCAGCGTCCTGCGGCTGGTGGGAATGGAGCACGGCACGGCGTCTTTCCCGCCGAGCCTCTCCGGCGGCGAGCAGCAGCGGGTCGCCGTGGCGCGCGCATTGGTCGGGGACCCGAAAATCATTCTCGCCGACGAGCCGACCGGCAGTCTGGACGAGGCCTCGGCCCAGGCCGTCATGGACCTGCTGCGCGGTGCGCACATCCGCGGGGCCACGGTGGTCATCGCCACCCACGACAAGGGCTTCATCCGACGCATGGGCGGGCGGGTGCTCCACCTCGACCAGGGCCGGCTGCTCGGCTCCGGCCATGTCGAAAAACACTATGATCACATGGTATATTAAAAGAGCGCTTCGGGACCTGCTCACCAACCGCCTGGTGAATGCCGTCACCCTGGTGACCATCGCGCTGCTGGTCCTGATCGTCGGCGCCGCCATGCTGTTCTTCGTCAACACCGGCGACCTGCTGGAGGGATGGAAGGAGGACACCCGCATCATGGCGTATCTCAAGCCGGATGCGGACCCTGCCGCGGCCACCCGCCTGCAGCCGGCTCATCGAAGCGATCGACGGGGTCAAGGCGGTGCGGTACATCCCACGCGATGAGGCCCTGAGCCGGCTGAAAGCCCAGATGAAACACCAGGCGTCGCTCTTGGAAAACCTGACCGAGAACCCGTTGCCCGACGCCTTCGAGGTCCGGCTCCAGCCGGCCACCGGGGCCTGGACGGAGATCGGGTCCATCGCCGACCGCATCGGTGCGATCCCGGAGGTCGAGGAGGTCGAGTACGGGCATCAATGGGTGCAGTCCCTGCGCCGCGTCGTGGATCTGTTCCGGGTGGCGGCAGTGGCCATGACCGGTCTTTTTCTGGTGGCCGCCGTCTCGATCGTGGCGAACACGATCCGTCTGGTGATCTACTCCCGCCGCCAGGAGGTGGAGATCATGCGTCTGGTGGGGGCCGCCGAGTGGTTTATCAAGGTCCCCTTTTACATCGAAGGGCTCATCCTCGGGTGCTGCGGGGCGATCATCGGCCTTGCGGTGCTCTTCGCCGTCTTCAACCTGCTCGCCGCACGCCTGGACCAGGATCTCCTCGCCGGCTTGCTGCAGGTGCGCTTCCTGCCGCCGCAGACCCTCTTGGGGGTCACGGCGACCAGCATGCTGGTCGGTTGGCTGGGGTGCCACCTGTCGCTGCGCCAGTTTCTGAGGTCCTGATGCGCGTCCGGGCCGTTATTTGGGTCCTCGCCCTCGCTCTGCTCCCCCCTTGCGCGGATGTGGCCGGTCAGGGTCGCCTGGACGCCGGCGGCGGGCAACCGGTGGAGGTGTTGCGGGAGCAGGCCGAGGCCCTGGAGCGGAACATCCGCGAACACGAAAGCGACCTTACCCGATTCACCCGTCAAGAGCACAAACTGCTGAAGGATTTGGAAGCCAGCGATCTTACTCTGCAGCGTCATCGCCGCAGGGCCGCGGTCCTCAAGGCCGAGCTGGAGGACCTCGATCAGAAGATCGAAAGCACCCAGGCGACCATCGCGGATGTCACTCGACGCATCCGGGCGGGCGAGACCGCCTTCGCCCGGCGGCTGGTGGCGCTCTACAAAGCCAGCTGGTTCGGCACCGCACCGGTTCTGGCGACGGCCGGCTCCGTGGCGGATCTGGTTCAGCGCCGGAATGCCCTGACAAGAATCCTGGCCCATGACCGACAGGCGCGCGAATCCCTCCTGGTCCACCAGACCGAGCTCGCCCGGCTCCAGTCCCGCCTGCTCGCCCACCAGCAGAAAAAACGCGCGGGGATGGGGGAGTACACCCGGCTGATCACGGCCGCCGGCGACGAAACCGCGCGGCGCAAACGGCTGTTCGTCATGGTCCAGGCCCAAAGGGAGACCCAGCAGGCCGCCATCGCCGACCTCAAGCAGTCCGCCGAGGAACTCAGCCGCAAAATCGAGTCTCTCAGACGCGCCCCCCCGCCCCGGCCCCCGGACGGGTCCCCGGCGCGCCAAGGCCTTTTCAACATTGAAAGGCTTGCTTATCCATCCGGTTGGAGGTAAGATCGTTAATTTATACGGCCCGTACACGCTTCCCCACCTGAAGGTGCAGGGTTTTCGCAGCGGGGTCGATTTCGCTGTCGCCCGAAACGAACCGGTAAAGGCCGTCAGTGCCGGGAAAATCCTTTACGCCAGCTGGTTCAGGGGATACGGCAATGTCGTCATCCTCGACCATGGGGACCATTTCTACACGGTCTACGCCCACCTGGAAGACGTCTTTAAGTCCGTCGACGACCAGGTGCAGACCGGGGAGATCATCGCCACCGTCGGCGATTCCGGTACGCAGGGCGGCACCGGACTGTACTTTGAAGTCCGCCACCACGACAAGGCGCTGAACCCCGTCGAATGGCTGCGGCCGGGATGAGAGGGCGGGTGCCCGGTGGGCCGGCCCCGCCACCGCGGGTCGCGGCCGCTCCTCACAAAACGCCCCACGGCCCCCCGGCAAGGGTTCCCCGGAAGCGGTGCAGTGCACACATTCAAGCAAGAAGAACTCGTATAACTTTCATGTCCGCTTCAGGAACGCCATGGAGGTTGGAAATCATCCTTTCCCGCAGGGGCAAGGGAATAGCTGAGAGAAGACCGGCCGGAGGTGAATACCTGTGGCGAGCCGCCTTTTTTGCCTTTGGGCTAATAGCCTTCAGCCTTCAGTCTGATTTTCGCGTTAAAGTCATCAAGCAACCAATCAAAGGAGCACCGATATGACCGGCAAACGAAATCGGCCCGTGAAGCTGTGGATCATCATGCTGGCGGCAGTCCTCGTTTGGGTGATGGGAGCGGGCGTCCAGAAAGCGGGATCGGCGGGCAACGACGATCTCTACGAGAACCTGAAGATCTTCTCGGACGTCATCGAATTGATCCAGAGGGAATACGTGGATGAGGTCGAGGCCAAGGACCTCATCCAAAAAGCGATCCAGGGGATGGTTCAAAGCCTTGACCCGCACTCGTCTTTGCTGCCGCCGGACGCCTACGAGGACCTGCAGCTCGACACCAAGGGCAAGTTCACCGGTATCGGCATTCACATCACCATGCAAAACGGCTTTGTCACCGTCATCTCCCCGATCGAAGACACACCGGCGCACAAGGCCGGGATCGAGGCCGGCGACCGCATCATCAAGGTGGACGACCAGCCCGCCAAGGACCTGCGGGAGGCCGTCAAAATGATGCGCGGGCCCAAAGGCAGCAAGGTGAAGGTCACCATCATGCGCGAGGGCGTCAAAAAAGCGCTTGAGTTCGAGCTCACGCGCGATGAGATCCCGATTCAAAGCGTCAAATACCTGCCCCTCAAACCCGGATACGGGTATGTGCGTGTTTCCAATTTCACCGGGACCACCACGCAGGAATTAGAGACGGCCCTGGAAAAGCTGGAGTCCACCGAGACCCCGATGCGCGGGTTGGTGCTCGATCTGCGCAACAACGGCGGCGGGCTTCTCAACCAGGCCATCAGCGTCTCCGACCTGTTCCTGGACAAAGGTCAGATCCTGACCATCAAGGGCCGGGAGAAGAAAAACACCAAAGTCTTCAACGCGTCCCCATCCCCGATTCAGCGCGCCTACCCGATCGTGGTGCTGGTCAACGGCGGTACCGCCAGCGCCTCCGAGATCGTCGCCGGTGCGCTGCAGGACCAGAAACGCGGTCTGGTCATCGGGACCACTTCTTTCGGCAAGGGATCGGTTCAAACCGTCGAAACCTTGCGCGACGGCTCGGGGCTGAAGCTCACCATTGCCCGCTACTATACGCCCAGCGGGCGCTCGATTCAGGCCAAGGGCATCGAGCCCGACATCGTTCTCAAGTTCAAACGCCTGGACCCGGAGGGGTCCGGCGCCGCGGACGAGATGCTCGTCAAGGAAAAGGACCTGGAAAACCACCTCGAGGCCGAAGATGAGACCGCAAAGCCCGAACGCCGGCCGCCCGAAAAGCCGGAGAAGGAAAAACCCACGCGGCTCAAGGATGCCGAGGCCAGGGTCGGCCCCCTGAAACTGGAAATGCTTCAAACCGACAACCAGGTCATGCGCGCGCTTGAAATCCTCATCGGCCATGACCTGCTCAAAAACTTAAAGAGCTGAACGGGCCGGCAGCGAAAAGCCCGTCGATATGCCTTCTCGAAAGACCACTGCCAAGGGAAAGCGGCGGCCTGCGACGCAACGGTCCCGGAAACGCCCACCGGTCACCCGGCTGATCGGTGGGTTGGCGCTTCTGGTGTTTGTTGTTTTCGGGGCCGTGTTTCTGATCCGCTGGTTCGGGTCGGCGCCGGGGCAGCCCCCCTCCGTCGAGCGCAAGAAGCCACCCGCGCGCCAGGAGGCCCCGCTCGCCCGTGGCCGCGCTCCCGGGCAAACCCCGGTGGAAAAACCATCGCCCCCTAAAACCGAGGTGCCGACGACCGCACCCGAACCCCCCCTCTGCCCCAGGCCCGCCGATCCATGAGGTGTTCCCGGAAAAACCGCCGGCGCCCCCGTCCCCGGAGACCGACTCCCTGCACGCCGCCCTGCCGCCGCTCCCACCCGACCTGCCCGTTCCGTCGCGGCTGCCGCAGGTGGCGATCATCATCGATGATTTGGGATACGACCGGGGTCTTGCGGACAAGTTCATCAACCTCGATGCCCGGTTGACTCTATCCATTTTGCCCCACAGCCCCCACGTTGAATCGATCGCGCGCATGGCGGCCGCCAAGGGTCGTGAAATCATGCTGCATCTGCCGATGGAACCCATCGAGTACCCCGGCATCGACCCCGGCCCCGGTGCGCTTCTGGTCGACATGGCCGCGGACGAGCTGCTGCGGGTGCTCGAAAAAAACCTGGATTCCGTCCCGAACATCAAGGGTGTCAACAACCACATGGGCTCCCGGCTGACCGCCAACTCCGAGCAGATGTACCAGGTATTTTCGGCCCTGAAGCGCCGCGGCCTGTTTTTTGTCGACAGCCGCACCACCGAGAACAGCGTGTGCCAGCCATCGGCGCGGCTTTTTCAGATTCCCTTCGCCCAACGCGACGTCTTCCTCGATCACTCCCCGGAGCCGGCCTTCATCCGCCAGCAGATCCGCCTGCTGATCCGCATCGCCCGCCGAAAAGGGGAGGCGGTGGGGATCGCCCACCCGAATTCCGCCACCTACCGTATTCTCAGGGAAGAGCTCCCGGCCCTGCGCCAGCAGGTGACCATCGTGCCCGCCTCCAGCCTGGTGCGGGTAGCCGGGTAGGATCTTTTTTGTAACCTTCCTGAAATAGTGGTAGAATGGATTAACGGCACACGCCCCGAATCCGGAATTGCGCGCAGCCGAAGGACGCCCCCGTCGATGGAACAAAAACTCCTCTATAACAGCCGCTTGAGCAAAATGTACCTCCTGTACTTGCGCCGCTTCTACCCGCAGCTCAAGACCGAGGAGGTCCTCGCGGCCGCGGGGATCACGCGCTACCAGATCGAAGACCCGGCGCATTGGTTCACCCAGGAGGAGGTGGATCGGCTGCAAACCGTGCTGGTCGAGAAAACCGGCGACCCGGACCTCTCGCGCAAGGTCGGGCGGCTCGTGGCGTCGTACGAGGGCATGGGCTCGGGCCGCCAGTACATGCTCGGGCTGATGACGCCGGCCATTGTCTACCAGTTGATGGCCAAGCACTACCCGGTGCTCAGCCGCGCAGCCGCCATCACCACCCGGCAGATCGGGCCGCACACCGTCGAGATCGTCTCGGCCCCCAAGCCCGGGGTGGCCGAAAAACCCTATCAGTGCGCCAACCGCACCGGCATCTTCGAATCCCTGGCGCAGCTGTTCACCCTGGAGGCCGCCAGGGTCGACCACCCGGAATGCATTCACCGGGGCCAGGCCTGCTGCCGCTACACCGTCACCTGGGAAGAGGAGCTTCCGCACCGCTGGCGGCGTCTGCGCAAAACCGCCCTGATCACCGGGACGGCGCTCTCGGTCCTCCTCTTCGCTTTTTTGCCCTTCGCGGTCTGGATGGGGTGGAGTCTGGCGCTCAGCGTCTTGATCGGCCTTTGCGCCTACCAGGCCGAACGCGTGGCGCGGCTGTCCCTGGCGAAGACGGTCGAAAGTCAAAAAAGGGCCGCCGAAGAATCCCTGGCTGAAAGCGAGGTGCGCTACAACAATGCGCTTCTGATCCAGGAGGTCGGCCAGGCCGTCTCCGCCATCCTTGACGTCGGCAGCCTGACCGCCGCCGTGCTGGGCATCATCGAAAAGAGGCTCGATTTCGACCGGGGCATGATCATGCTGTCGAACCCCGAGCAGGGGGTGCTTGAATACCTCGCCGGCTTCGGTCAAACCCCGGAGCAGCAGGGCCTGCTCGAGGGAGTGCAGGTCGATCTCACCAAGCCCGAATCCCGAGGGGTTTTCGTCGTTGCCATGCGCGAGCTCCGTCCCTGCCTGGTCAACGACATCAAGGAGATCGAGGACACCCTTTCCCCGCGCAGCCGGGATCTCGCGCAGCGGCTGGACAGCCGGTCGATGATCTGCGTCCCGATCGTCTACGAAAAAGCGGCACTCGGCATCCTGGTGGTCGACAAAAGCCGATCCAGCCGGCCGCTGCAGCAGAGCGAAGTGAATCTGCTGATGGGCATCGCTTCGCAGCTCGCCACCAGCATCGTCAGCGCCCGGTCCTTTGAAAATCTCAAGGAGAGCGAAAAAAAGTACCGCGAGCTGGTGCAGACCGCCAACAGCCTGATTCTGCGGGTCAACGCGGAGGGACGGATCAGTTTCGTCAACGAGTTCGCCCAGCGGCTGCTCGGCGCCGGCGAAACCGAGCTGCTCAACGCGGGGGCCGCGCGCTTTCTTCTGCCTTCCGCACACTCCGACCCACCGCGCTTGGAGGAGCTGATGGCTTCGATGAGCGGCGATCCGCTGCGACCCGATGTGCGGGAAACCGAAATCCGGCTGCGCTCGGGCGGGACCGCCTGGATCGCCTGGACCTTTCGACCGATCCACGACGACTCCGGCCGCTTCCGTGAAATGCTGTGCATCGGCAACGACATCTCCGAGCTCAAACGTGCCGAGCAGGAACGCAGCGATTTGCAGGTCCAGCTCCAACGCGCCCAGAAAATGGAGGCCATCGGCACCTTGGCCGGCGGGGTAGCCCACGACCTGAACAACATCCTCTCCGGCATCGTCAGCTACCCGGAGCTGCTGCTCATGGATCTCGCCGCCGACAGCCCCTTGCGCAGACCGATTCTCACCATCAAGAAATCCGGTGAAAAGGCGGCCGCCATCGTCCAGGACCTGCTGACGCTGGCCCGCCGCGGGGTCGAAACGGTCGAGGTGGTGAGCCTGAACCAGACGGTGACGGAGTACCTCGCCAGCCCGGAGTTCGGCAAGCTGCGGCACCACCACCCCGACGTGACCGTCGAGAGCCGGCTGGAGGAGGACCTGCTCAACGTCCTCGGCTCCCCGCTGCACCTGTCCAAGGCCTTGATGAACCTGGTCACCAACGCCGCCGAGGCCATGCCGGAGGGGGGCACCATCGTCATCCGGACCGGGCAGCGGCACCTCGAGACGCAGAGGCTCGGTATCGACGGCCCGGCGAAGGGGGACTACGTGACGCTCACGGTGACCGACACGGGCATCGGCATACCGACCGAGGACATGGAGCGCATCTTCGAGCCCTTCTACACCAAGAAATCCATGGGTCGCAGCGGCACCGGGCTGGGGATGGCCGTCGTCTGGGGAACGGTAAAGGATCATCGCGGTCACATCGAGATCGACAGCACCGAGGGACGGGGGACGGTAATCACACTCTGTTTCCCCGCCACCCGCAGACACGTCGCAAGACCGCCCGAGCACTTATTTCGGGATGTCGTCACCGGCAGAGGAGAGGCCATCCTGGTGGTGGACGACATCCGGGAACAACGCGAAATCGCGACCGAAATTCTGGAAAAACTCGGCTACCGGGCAACGGCGGTGGCGAGCGGGGAGGAGGCCGTGGCCGCCCTTGAGCGGCAGGCGGTGGATCTGGTGGTGCTCGACATGATCATGGAGCCGGGGATCGACGGGTTGGAAACGTTCAAACGCATCCTCTCCCGGCACCCCGGGCAGAAAACCGTCATCGCCAGCGGCTATTCCGAATCGACCCAGGTGCGGGAAGCCCAGCGCCTGGGGGCGGGCACCTACATCAGGAAACCTTACCTGCTGCAGACCTTCGGCCAGGCGGTGCGCACCGAGCTGGACAAGCCCGGCGCCCCGGCACCGCCCCACCCGGGCCTGTAGCGCGCCCGGGCCGGCCGATCAGTCAGGTTTTCAAGGTGTCGTAGAGCGCATCGGCAAAAAGAAAGATGAACTCATAGCGGGCAAAGCTCAGGATGTCGCGGTCCTTGAGCTCAAGCGGTTTCTGCCCCACGCGCCCCCCGTTCAGCAAGGTCCCGTTTGTCGAACCGCAATCCTTGATCAGATGAGTGCCGCGCCGAACCTCGATGGCGGCGTGGCTTTTTGAGATGGCATAGTCCGGCATGACGAGATCGTTGCCGTCAATGCGGCCGATGGCGAAAATCGTGGAAGTGTTGGTTGCAAATTCGCTTTTCACCAGCGGGTAGATGGCATGCTGGAGACTCTCGGACACGGTGGCCGCCTCTTCGGAATCCTCAAAGGGCTCGAACAGGACCGTGCGGTTCATTTCGCGCGATGCTGACGCCGAAGGCGACGACAGGGTGCCCATGTGGATGGCCGCCCCCACCAGCGCCGGCGCCTGCAGGAATCGGACGAACTCCTCACGGGAAACCGTATGAACCAACCGCTGCAGGAAGCTCAATTGGACCCTGCCGGCCGAGCTGATCATTTTGGCCAGACCAGCGGGGGTCGGCGCCGGCGGCGGCACGACGAGAGGCGCCTTTTCCGGTTTGGCTTTGTAGTTGCCCGTGATGCGGCTGATGGCCTTGGCAAACATGCGTGCGCTCCTGTGTCCCTGCGCTCCTGCGGGTTCGAGCCGCCGTGCCGCCGAGGGCGGATCGCATGACGGATGGTCGTCGACAACGGCGCCCTGAGCTCAAAACGCAGCTTCAGGCTGCGTGACCGGCCGGAACTGATTGACTCATGGCCTGTGGCTCTATATGATTGGATCCTTAAGGTTTGCATCGCCCGACTCAGGAATAACTTTAGGGCCAAAATGCGTGCAGGCAACACACAACCGCAGACGACCTCGATGATGCGCGCGGCGCTCATCCTGGCACTGGTGTCGTTGAATTTCCTTTACTGCTTCGTGGAGGACATCTATTTCGCGTACCGGCCGCCGCTGGCCGGCCAGGCGGCCCCTTTCTCGCTGCGATCGGCCCATCCCCTCCCGCCGGACACAGTCGCCCCCCTCGCCGGCCGGGCGGTCTCCAGCGGCCCATCCGCGGTCGGAGGGGGGGCCTACCGCCCCGGGGAGGTGCTGATCCCATTTCTCAAGCCGCTCGACGAGGACGATGTGGCGCGCATCGAAGCCTTTGAAGGCCGGATCGGCGACGCCAAATACCACCGCATCCCGCTGGTGGCGTTCATCAGCATCTTCATGGTGGTGTTTCTCGGCTTCTTCCTCTTTGCTCTGCCCCGGGCCGGCTACAAGCGCAACATATCCCAGCGCACGCTGTTGGTGCTGCTGATCGTGCACGGGGCCATTCTCAAAGCGACCCTGCTGTTTACCGCCCTGCCGGTGGAATTCCTTCCCTTTGCCGCCCTGCCCCTGATGGTGATCGGGCTTCACCAGGGCCGCGTAACCGCCGTCGGCATTTCATTGGTCGCCGCCGCTTTGTCCAGCCTCTTCATCGGGCAGACCTTTGAGACGGCCCTGAGTCTGGTGGTCGTGGGGCTGACCGCGGTGATGGTGTCCTCGAAGATCGACAAGCGTACCGATCTCATCCTGCCGTCCCTGCTGATCGGTGTGGTGAATGCCGTCCTGGTCGCGGCGCTGTCTCCGCAATGGCCCCTGCTGGCCGGCCTGCTGGATCCCCCCGCGGCGGGCGGCAGCGGTTGGTTGCGGCTGGCGGGTGATCCGGTACTGGTCCGCTGCGCCTGGGCGTTCGGGGGCGGGGTGGTGTCCGGGGTGCTGGCGCTGCTGATCCTTCCCGCCATCCGGGCCAGCCGGTTCATCGCCTCGACCTTCAGCCTGCGCCGCTTCTCCGACCTCGACCACCCCTTGCTGAAAAGACTGTTCACCGAGGCCCCCGGCACCTATCAGCACTCGATGACGGTGGCCTACCTCGCCCAATCGGCCGGCGAGGCCATCGGGGCCAATCCCCTCCTGCTGCGAATCGGGGCGTACTACCACGACATCGGCAAGATGAGCATGCCCCGGAATTTTATCGAAAACCAGTTGAACGGGGAAAACCCGCACAACGCGTTGGCCCCGCATGAAAGCGTCGCCGCCATTCTCGGCCATGTGGACGAGGGGCTGAGCCTCGCCATGGAGGCGCGCTTGCCGCCGGTCGTCATCGATCTCATCCGCGAGCACCACGGCACTCAGGTGCTCGACTTTTTCTACCACAAAGCCCTCAAGACCCAGCCCAAAGGCAACATCCGGGAGGCGGACTACCGCTACCCCGGCCCCAAACCGCAAAGCGCGGAGGCGGCTCTGCTGATGATCGCCGACGCGGTCGAAGCGGCCTCGCGGTCGCTGAAAGAGCCGGGCCGCAAGGCATTTCAAAGGCTCGTGCGGCTGATCGTGCTCAAGCGCATCGCCGACAGTCAGCTGAGCGAGAGCGGTCTGGACACCCAGGACATCGACACCATCATCCGCACCCTGGTGGACGCACTCGAGGCCTCGTTTCATGCCCGCATCGCCTACCCGTGGCAGCAGGTTCAAGCGGCAGCGCCCGCCGCGGGCCCTGGCATAAAACCATAAATGAAAGAGGTTCTTTTATGGCATTGTCCCTAATGGAGGGCAACGAGGCCATCGCCCGCGGGGCGGTGGCCGCCGGTTGCCGGTTTTTTGCCGGATACCCGATCACGCCGGCCACCACCATTTTGAACCACATGCTCGCCATGCTGCCGCCCATGGGCGGCGTCTGCATTCAGGGCGAAGACGAAATCGCCTCGATCGGATTCTGCCTGGGGGCCTCCATGGCCGGCATGAAGGTCCTGACGGCGACCTCCGGGCCGGGGATCAGCCTTTACAGCGAGCAGATCTCGTTTGCCATCGGCAGCGAAATCCCCATCGTCATCGTCGACATCCAGCGCCTGGGGCCCTCCACCGGCTCCGCCACCCGGGGGGCCGACGGGGACGTCCAGTTCCTGCGGTGGGGATCCAGCGGGGGGCTTCCGGTGATCGTTCTGGCGCCGGCGGATGTCGCCGATTGCTACGTGCTGACGGCGCAGGCGTTCAACCTGGCCGAGCAGTTCCGCTGCCCGGTCTTCATCGCCTCCAACAAGGAAATCGCCATGACCCGGGCGAGCCTCGATGTCGCCGACCTGCAGCTGCCGGAGATCGTCGACCGACGTCTTGCAGAGCCCGGGACACCCTTTATCCCGTTTCACACCGAAGCGGGCGAACCGGTGCCGGGTTTTCTGCCGATCGGCGGATCCACCCCGGTCCGCCAGACCTCCTCCACCCACGGGCCGGACGGCTACATCACGACCGACCCGGCCCAGATCCAGAGGATGGTCGACCGCATGCAGCGCAAACTGGAAGCGGCGGCGGACCGCCTCGCGTTCTGCGATTACGCCCCGCAAGAAGGCGCCGAGACGCTCCTCGTCACTTACGGCGTCACCTCACAAGCCGCTGCCGCGGCAATCGATCGGTTGCAAGCGCGCGGTGTCCCCATATCCCGACTGACCCTCAAGACCCTCTGGCCGGCCCCGGCCGGAATCATCCGCCAGGCGGGCGAAGGGGTCCGGCGCGTTCTGGTGGTGGAAATGAACCTGGGGCAATACGTCCACGAGATCGAACGTCTTTTGCCGGGGAAGCGAATCGACTTCTGCGGACAGATGGACGGTCGGCTGATCTCACCGGACACCATCATGGAGGCCTTGACCCATGGATAGCCTGCTCAACGCGGCCCGGCCGCCCGTGTTCTGCCCGGGGTGCTCCCACGAACGGATCACCCAAGTCCTGGACAAGGCATTTCAACAGATGGGGTGCAACGCCGATCGCATCGCCATGGTGAGCGACATCGGGTGCTCGGGCCTCTTCGACACCTTCTTCCACACCCACGCCTTTCACGGCCTCCACGGCCGGGCATTGACCTATGCCGCGGGCCTCAAGCTCGCCCGGCCCGAGCTCACGGTGGTGGTCACCATGGGCGATGGCGGGCAGGGCATCGGCGGCGCGCATCTGTTGGCGGCCTGCCGACGCAACCTGGACCTGACGCTGCTCGTGCTGAACAACTTCAATTTCGGGATGACCGGCGGTCAGTACTCGGCCACCACCCCGCCCGAGGCGGCGGTGGGCTCAGGCTTCCTCAACCGGCTCGAGCGCCCCCTGGACATCTGTGCCGTGGCCGAAACGGCCGGGGCCCCGTACGTGGTCCGCTGCTCTGCATATCGCAACGATCTGGCCGATGTCATCCGGCAGGCAATCGAATACAAGGGGTTTTCCGTGCTGGACATCTGGGGGGTTTGCCCGGGGCGCTTTTCGAAACGCAACCGGCTGACGCCGAAGGCCATTGACGAGGCGCTGGCACGGCTCGCCCCGATCGAAGGGGTGGTCCCCGAAAACCAGCGCCTGGAATTCGGCGAACACTACCGGAGGCTGGCCGCCGCGCAGCCGGCAGTGCCGCCGCCGCTTTCGGTGGCGCCCAAGTTCGCACCGGTCGACAACGCGCGCCGCGAAATCATCCTGCTCGGCAGCGCCGGACAGCGCATCCTCACCGCAGGTGAGCTCCTGTGCCTGAGCGGGTTGCACGCCGGCCTCCAGGCGAGCCAAAAGAACGACTACGACATCACCGTGCTCCGGGGCCCCTCGATCAGCGAAGTGATCCTGAGCCCGGGGCCCATCGGTTACGCCGGCATCGACCGACCGGCGGTGACGGTGGCGCTCGGCGCGGAAGGGGTGGCGCGACGCAAGGGCCTGTTTGCCGGGCTGGATGAGACCGCCGTGGTCATTCAGGCCGCGGGGGTGGCGCTGCCGGAGACCCGCGCGCGGGTTCACCGCGTGGACTTCAAGGCGCAAGGCATACGGACGCCGGACTGGGCTCTGGCGTCTTTGGGGCTGATGGCGAAGCTCGGGCTCGTCATCCGACCGGAAATGCTTGCCGCGGCGCTCGCGGCGCGTCTGAAGGGCGAAACCCTGACCGCCGCTTTGGACCAGGTCGAAAGGGTTGACATCGGGGAGTGGATTCAGGCCGGATAAGACGAAAAAAGAAGGCCCGTGCGGTTGCGGGCCTTCGTGATCCGATTCCGGGGTGGGGTGGGCGTGCTGCCGGGGCGGCTACTCCAGGATCATGAGCACCTGGTTGGCGGCCACGGTGTCATCCTTTTTCACTTTGATCTCCTTGACCTTCCCGCCCTCAGGCGAAGGGATGGCGTTTTCCATCTTCATCGCCTCGAGCACCAGGACTTCCTGATATTCAAGAACCTCTTCGCCAACCTGGACAAGAATGTCGAGGACTTTCCCCGGCATCGGGGCCTTTACCTGCTTGCTCATGCGTTTCTCCTCCCTTTGATCGTCTGATCCGCGTGCAACGCCGCGTTGCTCCATTATTCACTTCAGCGTGGCCTTGATACTGAATGGATGCCTGAATGTCAAGACCAAAGGCCGTTTACCTGCTTGACGTCACCCGATGATTTCGTATATGAGAGTGTTTTACCAAATGCCTGTGAGCCAGGCCGGACCGGGAGCGGTGCGGATCGGATGAACGGGAACTAATTCAGATCTTAAAGAGGGAGGCAGTAGGACATGAAACCGTATTTCGAAAAAATGACCGAGTTCGGCAGTGCGCTGAAACCAGGCAAGATCAAGAGCGGCGAGAAGAATGTCGCGCAGATCAAGGAAGTCGAAGCCGAGGTCGACAAGGCGATCGAGAAGGTCAAGAACGCCGGGATGCCGGCCAGCGTGATCAACAAACGCGGCCAGCTCACGGTCTGGCAGCGGTTCGACTACCTGCTCGACCCCGGCACCTGGTGCCCGCTGAACACGCTCTACAACCCGACCGAAAACGAGGAGGGGACCAGCAACGTTTACAACGGCCTGGCCAAGATCTCGGGCAAATGGGCGGTGGTGATCGGCTTCGACAACAAGGTCATGGCCGGCGCCTGGCTTCCCGGACAGGCCGAGAATATTTTCCGGGCCACCAACCTGGCCAAGCGTCTGAACGTCCCGCTGGTGTGGGTGGTCAACTGCAGCGGGGTCAAGCTGCCGGAGCAGGAGAAGTTCTATGCCGACCGTCGCGGCTCGGGGACCACCTTTTTCCGCCATGCCGAGCTCAACCAGGCGGGGGTGCCGATCCTGGCCGGTATCTACGGCACCAACCCGGCCGGCGGCGGCTACCAGGGCATCAGCCCCACCATCCTCTTCGCCCACAAGGACGCCAACATCGCCGTGGGCGGCGGCGGGATCGTGAGCGGCATGTCGCCCAAGGGGTTTTTCGACCTCGATGGCGCCGAGCAGCTGATCGCGGCGGCCAAACAGTACAAGGCCGAGCCGCCCGGCTCGGTCAAGGTCCACCACGACGCGACCGGGTTTTTCCGCTATGTCTTCGACACCGAGGAAGGGGTGCTCGACGGCATCAAGGACTACATGAAGGACATGCCGGCCTACAACCCGAAGTTCTTCCGCGTGGCCCAGCCCGCGGAGCCGCGATTCCCGGCCGAGGACATCTACTACCTCGTGCCGTTCAACCAGAAGCAGATGTACGACTTCGACGAGATCCTCGCGCGCCTGGTGGACAACAGCGAGCACATGGAATACCGCCCCGGCTACGGGCCTGAGATCTACACCGGCCTGGTCAAGATCGACGGCTATCTGGTCGGGGTCATCGGCAACCGCCAGGGGTTTCTGGGCGAGCACTATCCCGAGTATGCCGATTACCCGGGCATCGGCGGCAAGCTCTACCGCCAGGGGCTGATCAAGATGAACGAGTTCGTGGTGCACTGCGGCCGCGACCGCGTGCCCGTCGTCTGGTTCCAGGACACGAGCGGCATCGACGTGGGCGACATCGCGGAGAAGGCCGAGCTGCTCGGTCTCGGCCAGTCCCTGATCTACTCCATCCAGCAGACGGACGTCCCGATGATGCTCACGGTCCTGCGCAAGGGCACGGCGGCGGCCCACTACGTCATGGGCGGCCCCACGGCCAACCGCCACAATGCCTTCACGCTCGGAACCGCCACGACCGAGATCTACGTCATGCACGGCGAGACCGCCGCCGCCGCCAGCTACTCGCGGCGCCTGGTCAAGGAGAAGGAGGCCGGCAAACCGCTCGAGCCGGTCATCGACGAGATGAACAAGCTGGTCAAGTCCTACTACGACAATTCCCGGCCGGTCTACTGCGCCCAGCACGGAATGGTCGACGAGGTCGCGCGGATGACCGAAATCCGCAATTACCTGAAGGCCTTCGCGGGTGCGGCCTACCAGAACCCGCACTCGATCTGCCCCCAGCACCAGATGATGCTGCCCCGGATCATCAAGGGCTGACCACACAACGGGGTGCCGCCGGCCGGCGGCACCCCGCCCGACACCCCGGTACGAAATCTCATGCCATTTTGCAACTGCGTCCACACCGATCGGCAGCGGCCCTTTGTCTTAAAATTCCTGTGCCTGGTCGCGACCGCCTGGCTTGCGGCGGTCGCCGTGGCGCAACCGCCGGCTGCGGCGACGGCCCCCGCCGTTCCCGTGGCACGTCTTTCCGCCGCCACGGTAGAGACCGGCGGCATGCTGGTGGTGGAGCTTGACTGCCGCGGCACATCCCTGAAGGCATCCGACCTGCGACTGACCTTCCTGGGGCAGCAGGTCGCCCTGTTCCCGCACCCGGCCAAGGCACAGAGCGTCTATGCCGGCCTGGTGGCCGTCCCTCTCGACGCGAAACCGGGCAAAACGGCTCCTGAACCTGGCCTGGGGCAAGAGCCCCGGCGAACGGACCATGGAGATTGCCGCGATCGTTATCGCCGAAGGCCGCTACGGCGAGGAGTCCCTGCGGGTCGACCCCCGGCATGTCAGCCCGAGCCGCGAGGACCTGGCCCGCATTCGCCGCGAGCAAGCCGAGCTCGGACGGATCTATGCCACCGGCAGCGCGATGCGCCTGTGGCGTGGCGCCTTCGAGGTGCCGGTGCCGGGCGAGCTGAGCAGCCCGTTCGGGACCCGACGGGTGTTCAACGGCGAGCTGCGCAGCCACCACAGCGGGGTGGATTTCCGCGCCAAGACCGGGGACCCCATCCACAGCGCCAACGCCGGCAAGGTGCGCCTGGCCAAGGACCTGTTCTATTCGGGAAACGCCGTGGTCGTCGACCACGGGGCCGGCGTGTTCACCTCTTATTCCCACCTGAGCAAAATTGAAGTGTCCGTGGGGCAAACGGTCCACAAGGGGCAGATCCTCGGTCTGATCGGCGCCACGGGACGCGCCAGCGGCCCGCATCTGCACTGGGGCGTCAAGGTGAACTCGGTCAGCGTGAACCCCCTGCCCTTCATCCAGGTGACCGGCTCCCTCGACGGCGGCTGACCCGCAGCCGGGGAGGGGGCGCTCTAAACCCGGGGTTCTCCGGCCGGCGGGCCTTTTTTTGTTGACAGACCCCTCGCCTTGCTCTATACACCGGCCCTTCAAGATGCCGTGGCTCAATTGAAACACCGGCCCCTGCGGGCCGGGACTTTTTTTATATGCGTGTTATGCAAACCGTCACCCTGCGATCGGCACCGGCGGCCCTGCGGAGCGGTCTTCACCGCCTTGATCAAGCCCAGACCGATGCGGCCTGTAACTTAGCCGCGCTGGCCCTCGCCATGCGGGCCCAGGACCCCTACACCCAAGGGCATGCCCAGCGCGTGGCCGACTACGCCGAAAAGCTGTCCCGCACGCTCGGGCTCTGCCGCCAAGAGATTGAGGCCATCCGCCTCGGCGCCCTGCTGCATGACATCGGCAAGATCGCTTTCAGCGCCAAGCTGTTGAGCAACACCAAGGCGCGCCTGTCCCAAACCATGCGGGCTGAGATCCGCCGCCACCCCCGCATCGGGGCCGACCTCCTGAGAAAACTGGGGGTTGCCGGTCCGGTGATCGACTGCGTGCGGTATCATCACGAGCGCATTGACGGCGCCGGCTACCCGATCGGCCTGCGGGGTGAAGAGATACCGCTCGGCGCCAAAATCGTCAGCGTCGCCGACTGCTACGATGCCTTGACCACGGACAGGCCCTATCAGAAAGCCCGCAGCGCCATCGAAGCGCTGTCGGTCATGGAAGGCTTGGGCGGCAACGCTCTGTGTCCGCAACTGACTCGCGCGCTCTGCGCCGGGGGACTTAACGGCGGCGCCCGCGGGAACTGAACCCCAATCGCAGGCGCAATCCTTGCCGTTTGCCGGGGACGGCCCGATTTCGATTTTACTTTCAACCCGATTCAGGCTATAATCATGCTATCTACACCGCACACGTTCGGAGCAACACCCTTGACCAAAAAATCCGTCAAAGGTTGGTTTGGCGCTATTTTCTCGATGGCTTTTTATATCGGCTTGTTCAGCGGTATCGGCTACCTGATCCAGGTCTCTTTTTTCTAAGTCTGCCCGGGACCGGCCGCCCCCTGTGCGCCGACCTCCCGGCTCCTTCTCCCCGTCCGCTTCCGCTGCCCGCCGGATCAACGCCGCCTCGATCTCATCACCCTCGCCCCTCTTGCCCTTAACCGGACCGCCCGTTAGCGGTGGGGTTGGGGACAAACGCCTTCGGCACCGCCCCGCACACCAACCGATACTGATGGCGCAGCAAAATGACCACCCCGACCCAGACGGCGCAGATGCCGATCGTGAACCAGCTCAACTGCGCCACCCCCAGCCTGACGGGCAGCCACTGCGTGAACAAAAGGATGAGGATCGACCCGGCGATCTTGAACGTGCGGTACCCGAACATGTCGATCCACGCCTTGGCCTGGTAGATCACCACCGAGTCCACCGGAATGTAGAGAAGCTCTTTGGACGCCCGGTTGATGGAGTAGGACAAGGCCCGGTCGCTGATCCGGGCGGCGCCGCCGAAGAACAGCGTCGGCTGCAGCAAAAACCCCCAGGCGCAGGCGCCCATCAGCAACGGCTGGACGAGAAGTCCCGCAATCGGTCCCAATAGCCGATGCACGAAGGGGGTGATCAGCAAATTGACCGCGACCGAAACCACTCCCAGCACCCCGTAAAACGCGGACAGATAGGCCGTGCGCGCCTCGCGCTCCGCATAGACCGCCTCCACGGAGCTCATGAACTGGTACTCCACCAGGGGCGAGGCCAGCTGGGCGAAGAGCAGCACGGCGGCGATCAGAATCAGGTAGCGGCTGTGTTTGAAGATCCGCCACCCGGTCAAGGGTGAAGCGGAACGCACCACCTGGTCGACCTCGCAATAGAGCCCCACTTGCCCCATCAGGAAGGTCAGAAGGGCGATCAGCAAAATCAGACCGGCGGCGGTCAGCAGAAGATCCGGGGTCGTGAGCGGGGTGTAGCGGATCAGGGCCGCCGCCAGCCAGCCGCCGACCAACCCGCCGATCAGCCCGCCGGTGCCCACGAACCCGTACCAGGACCTGCCCTCGCCCGCGGTGTAGATCGAGTTGGTGAGGCTCCAGAACTGCTCGACCAGGACCACCCCCAGAATGTCCACGAACACATACAGGCAGGCGGAGATCACCGGCCCCGGATCGGCCGAAGCCAGCCGGAACCCCGCCAGGGTCAACGCAATCGTCCCGCAGGTGGCAAGCACGATGTGGATCCGGCTGTAGCGCTCCACGAGCCGGTGATAGACCCCGATGAAGGCCCCCATGGCAAGGGCCGTGGCAATCCACACCAGGGGCAGCCGGTGCGCGCCGAGAGACTCGATGAAAAGGGAGCGGCTGGCGGGCTTCAGCTGGTAGAGGGCCAGGATGATGAGAAAAAAATTGACGAACAGCAGGGTGGAGCGCATCCCGGCGGATTGGAGCAGGGGAAATCGGGCCTCGCATTCGCCGGATGCATCGATACTTGATCTTTTCACTTGCAATTTGTCCCGGTTTCAATAATAAGATTTATTCCTATGCGATTTAAAATCGGAGTAGCTGCTGGAATTCTCCTGTTCGGGTTCCTCACCTGCCTGTACGCCGGCGCCGAGCCTTCCCTGGTGGAGTACTGCGACCCGTTGCTGCAGAAAGGTCTCGAGAACTGCTTGGGCACACTGTCCCTGAACGAGGCCGTGCGCGCGAAAAAATTGAGTGTCGCCCTGGTGGACGTGACGAACCCGGCTTCCCCACGCTCGGCCCTGGCCAACCCCAACCTCATGATGTACGCGGCCAGCCTGCCGAAGATCGCCATTCTTTTGGGGGCCTTCGAACGCATCAACCGGGGGGAGATGACCCTGGATGAGCGGACTCTCGCCACCCTGCAGAAGATGATCCGGAACTCCTCCAACGAGGCCGCCACCGAAATGTTCAACCGGGTCGGCCGGGATTTCCTGGCGGGTCTGCTCCAGTCGCCCCGTTACCGTCTCTACGACCCCGACATGAACGGCGGCCTCTGGGTGGGCAAGGCGTACGCCAAGGAGGCCGGCCAGCCGCCGCGACCCGCTGCACCACCTCTCCCACGGCGCCACCGCTCTGCAGGTGGCCCGCTTCTATTATCTGCTCGAAACCGGTCAACTGGTGACCCCCGAGTACAGCCGCAGCATGAAATCCATTCTCGGAAACCCGGCGATCAACCACAAGTTCGTCAAAGGCCTCAAATCCGTGCACCCGGACTCGCAGCTGTTCCGCAAGTCGGGCACCTGGCAGGAATTTCATTCCGACAGCGCCATCGTCGAGCACGAGGGCCGCCGTTACATTGCCGTCGCGCTCGCCCAGAGCCCGGATGGCGGCCGCTGGCTGAGCACCCTGATCACGGCCATGGACGAGCTCATCCGCCACTCCGGCCCGGTCGGTTTCAAGGACGACCATGACCGGACCCGCGCCCCGCCGGCTGGCCGGCACCAGTCCCCCGCAGGCGCTGCGCTGACCTTCCCCTCAACGGTGCTCCCTCTCGATCAGCCGGTGCAGCCGTGTCGCCAGGCTCTGGTGCTCCACGGCGGAGTTCTTCCGCAGCACGTTTGACATCACCGCCACCATGTAAAACAGCCGCGCAGCGCCCGCCGGCGCTTCGACGATCGCCACCGAGTTCATCATGTTCTCGAGGTTTCCCTGATACTTGCGACAGGTGAACCCCGGCTCGGGCGCACATCGATAAAGCGAGCCGGATTTAAAGTAAACGGCGGCGTCGGCCAGCGCCGGCGAGGAGGCGAAACGGATGCGGCGCTGGGTCATGTACAGGAGCCGTTTGATCTCGCGGCTGGAGAAGGGGTCCACCAGCCGGCCCTGCTCGAGCCGGACCAGCATCCGGATCAGCCCCCGGGGGGTGGCATAGCTGCTGGTCCCGGGGACAAGCTGCTTGCCCCTGGCGGTGAACAAGGAGCCCTGCCGCAATTCCTCGGGGTCAAGGCCGTTGCGTGCCACGGGATCCACCAGGGCCCGGGTGAGGAGCCGGGCCAACTCCGACTTGGCGGTGGTTTTGAAAAAATCCCGCGCCAGGGAGTCCGCGACCGGGTATTCCCGGCCGAAATGGGCGATCAGCATGAGCTCCCGGATCACCATGCTGGCGGCCGCGTTGGAACTGGCCGACAGCATCCAGTCCAGGTAGGTCCACAGGCTCGCCCGGTCGCCCTCCTCCAGCCGGCGGTAGCGGATCTTGGGGCTGCCGGGCTCCCAGAACGGAACTTGGTGGTGATCGGTGCGGATAAACTCGTCGGCCGTCACCATGGTGTTTTTCAGGACGGAAAGGCGGGCGGCCGTTTCTTCAGGGTAGACGTCCGCGAGGGCTTGAAACAGGGCCAGCGCCACCATGAGCTTGCCCACGCTGCCCGGGTTGGCGCGGTACCCCCCCGCAAGCTCGCCGTAGCGGGGACGGTCCGGGTCCGAAAGGTCCAGGACGGCGATCCCGTAACGGTCCGCCTCCGCACCGATAAAAGACGCCAGCGCGGCGCCGAGCCGCGGGTCCGGCGGGGGCGGCTCTGCGGCCGACTGCCGGGTGAGCCTGAGGTCCACCTGGGCCAGGTCGAGCAGGGCGCCCCGCGGCTGCCGCGGCCCCTGAACCTTGCCTTGCTGAGCCAGCCGGTAGGCTTCCAACCTTTGAATGCCGGTGTCCCGGGCACCGTCCAGGGGGTAGGCCCGGGCGATCCCGGCCGAGAGGCAGAGCGCCAGGAGAAAGCTCAGCCCCGAACCGGCAGCCCTGCAAGCCGAAGCGGGCATCACGCGCATTTTCATGACAGACCTATCCTCCTTCCCTCTTCCATGGACGCTCGTCCAGATTGATGAAATGCCGGGCCGGTTCGCGCAGCGGAGCATCGAGACGGATGAGCACCTGGCTGCGGCGGGCTATGGCGTTTTCCAGGAAAGGGCGGATTTGAAACAGCACCAGGCGGCCGCGCAGAAACCCGAACTCGATGTCGGCCGCAACCGGTTTGCCCTCGGCACCCACAAGCACCGGAAAGCGGCCGGCGACGGTGGCGGCAAAATCCCGCAGCCGGTCGATCTCCCGCGGCGTGAGCACTGCATCCGCGCCGTCGGACGGAAGGCTGACCACACCCCCCTCCGGGCGCAGCACGCGTTTGAACGGCTCCGTGGCTTGGGCCAGAAGCCGGACTTCGCCGCTCTCCCTGTCGATCCGCAACTCCTCGGCGGTCTGGCCCGAAACCGCACCACCGACCCCTTCGTTGACGGCGACCGACAGCCAGCCGGGGTCCCCGCGCTCCACGTCGGCGGTGACCATGACCCCGGATTTTTCCGCCGGGACGCTTTTCAGCAGGAGCACCGAGGCGTACACATGCTCGGGTTGATCCATGAAGGCTTGGCGCCACTTATAGGCGCGTTCGCTGAAGGGTGATGCCCACACCCGAAGGATGGCCGCCAGCGTGTTGTCGAAACCCACCACGTTCGGCACCGTGAGGTTCAAGCCCGCGCCGGTGAATCCCGGGAGGTCCTCGACGTTGGTGTCGCTGCGCACGAAGACCCCATAGGACCCGTCCGGGCCGAAGGCCTGCTCCATGCTCCGGCGCAGCTCGCGGCGGAACCCATCCCCCGGCTCGGCGTGGAGGATCCGGGCGGAGACGCGCGCAAGAAACCGGTCGATGGCGGAACCCTGGGCAGCCGGATCGGCGGAAAGGCCGCGGATCAGCGCATACTGCGCCTGCATCCAGCGGTGAAGAGTGGGCCCGCCGGGCTCGAGCGGTTGATCGAGAAGGGATTTGAAGACGCCGAAGGGAATCACGACACCCTCGGTCACCGCCTCGGGGAAATGATGCTTGAGCTCGCCGAGGTTGGCGGCCTTCGGGCCGCAAATGCGCCCCGCATCGGAAGCCCGCACCTGTTCCAGGGGCTGGAGCCGGGTATCGGTCAGATCGAGCTTGGCGAGGTCCGGTTGGATCAGCCCCGAGAGCTCCGCCCTCTCCTGGGTGAACACCTCGTCCCAATCCGGCCCGTCGGCTGCCAGCTGCACCACCCCCATGGGGCTGACGGCCAGCACCACCCGCCGGCCCTCCCAGGCGGCGATCTGCGGCAGGAGCTCGCGCTCGGCGGCCACGTTGGGGATCCCCAGGCTGCGCGCCAGAAGCTGCACGTGGGAGAGCATGTTGCCTTTGCCGGCCGTGATGATGCCGGCCACCGGCGGCAGGTTGTCCGTGGTGGCCGGCAGGAGGGTGATCCCCCGGGGGTCGAATGACGTCGGTTCGCCCTCGGCCCGCGCCACCCGCAGCACCCCGCGGGCGATCCCCGGGTTGAGCCCGGTCAGGCCGGTGGAGAT
This sequence comes from uncultured delta proteobacterium, assembly GCA_963716785.1. Lineage (GTDB taxonomy): Bacteria > Desulfobacterota > Desulfobacteria > Desulfobacterales > SpSt-501 > SpSt-501. The sequence goes on from CAVQUW010000012.1 coordinate 240,560, forward strand.
CCGTTGGTCGAAAAGGCGGTTGACGATGCCCAGCTCACGGCCGGCGTCCGCCGCCAGGCTTTCCAGGACCGCCGCGTACACCAGGAGCAGGCTGCCGCGCAGCCGATCGTGGAAGTACGTCCCGGTCAGGGGCTCGAGGGCGGTCAGGGTTTCCACGGCCAGGCTGAATTGAAAACGCAGGGCCCGGTCCGCCCAGCCGGCCAGCCGGGCGGCATCGTCGAGCCCGGATTTGTAGTCGAGCGGCCGCAGGGGTGCGGCGGACATGCCTTCCAGTCGCTGCCCGAGCGCGCGGTGTTGGCGCCGGGAAATCAGCCCGACACCGTAGAGGCCATCGACCGCAGCCGCAAGCCAGGTGAGCCTTTCCCGGCGCGTGGCCCGCGGCAGGTCCTCAAGCAGACGATTCCCGGATTGAAACGCATCGGTCTCGGCCAAAAGGCTTGCGTCGAGAAGGGCCAGCATCAGGTCGCTGCTGCCGGCCAGCGGCAGCTCGTCGCGTATGGCGGCCGACAGACTGCAGGCCGCCTGGAACCGGGTGAAAGGGGTTTCCAGGGCGGCCATCCGGGTCGCATGGGCCAAGAGGCGGCGGGAGAACTCCTTGGACGGGATCGCCCGGCTCACGGCCGTGATTTCGGCCGGGATGTCCCTGGGTTCGAACACCTCGCCGATGACGACGGCCAGGCGCTCGTAGTCCGCGGCACGCTCGCGGGCACCGCGGCCGGCGGCATAGGCCCGCACCCGCGCGGCGTCCCCGGCTTCGGGTTTGACGTGGATCTTGATGCGCAGGTTCTCGAAGTCGCGGTCCGCCTCGGCGAGGGCGCGCGAGAGCTGCCGCATTTCGCTGATCGGCGCCCCGCGCCGGCCGTGCGGGATCAGACGCACCGCCTCGAGCAGGGTGGTGTAGTCCCGGGAGCGCCACTGCGGGTCGGCCACCATGGCCAACAGAAGCGCCCGGCCGCCCTTGATCTCGTCCTCGGCCTGCAAGGCCCCGCGATAGTAGCGCGCCTGACGGAAAATCCAGCCGTCATCGGCCCGGATCAGATATTGTTCCAATATCATCTGCCGAACGGCTTCCGCGGCGTCCGGCCGGCGCAGCAGATCCCGCGGCTCGATGTCGGCAAAAACATTGGCGATGGTATACCCGCCGCCGCGCAAGCTCTTGACCCGCTCGGTCCACTCGCCGTGCTGGACCCCGCCGCCGCGCTCCCGACAGACGTACTCTCCGGGCGGGTGCACACTGCCGTCCGCGCAAAACCAGCGGATCTGCAGAAACGGCCCGCGCGGGGAATTCTTGATCTCGTTCACCCACTGGCGCAACACGGCGGGGTCGGGTAAAAGAGGCCCCCCGCTGCTGCCCGGACCGGCGCCAAGCGTTGTCAAGGCGATGGCACCGACCGCGAGCCATCTCCACTTTGCGGCCCATATCCCCATCCGTCGTTTCATTCCGGCGTATCCCCGATCTCTAATAGTGATCTGCAGTACACGTGATACTAATACTTCCACAACGGATGTCCAACACGCCGAACGCCGTGCTTCGCCCCTGCGGGGTGCGGATGACTTCCTGCCGGGGACGGTGCCGGGGACTCGATCGGAGGGATGCCGCCGGCCGGGAGGAGGGCCGGCCGGTTTGCGGGTTGGCTGTAGTTTATCCAGGCCCCTTTGTCAGAAATCGACCTTGTCCTTGCCCTTGAGCTTGAGCATCTGCCGCGCCTCATCGGGCGTGGCCGGCTCGTAGCCGAACTCGCGCGCGATGCGGACCATCTTCTCCACCAGTTCGGCGTTGGACCGGGCCATGCGGCCCTTGGCCAGCCACAGGTTGTCCTCTAAACCGACCCGGCAGCCGCCGCCCATCAGGATCGAGGTCAGGCCGATGGCGAATTCGTCCTTGCCGGCGCCGATCGCGGAAAGATGATATTTGCCGGCGCCCATCAGCTTGTCCAAGGTCTCCCGCATCTGGATGAAATGCGGGATCGTGGCGCCGATGCCGCCCATGATCCCCATCACGGCCTGAAAATACGGCGGGTCCTCGATCAGGCCCTGAGAGCAGATGTAGTGGGCGTTGTAGATGTGACCGACGTCGTAGATCTCCATCTCCGGCTTGGTGCCGTGCTCCCGCATGATCCGGGCGATCTTCTCGAGGTCGCCGAAGGTGTTGCGGAAGATCCAGTCGCGCGAAGATTCCAGATACGGCTTCTCCCAGTCGTGCTTGAAGTCCTTGATGCGGCCGGCCAGCGGGAAGATGCCGAAGTTCATCGTGCCCTGGTTGAAGGAGGCGAGCTCCGGTTTAAAGCGCGGGACCACTGCCACCCGCTCTTCGATCGAGGCCATGGCCCCGCCGCTGGTGGTGATGTTGATGACGACGTCCGATCCGGCTTTGATGCGGCTGACGATCTCGCCCATGATGTTCAGGTCGGCGGACGGGGCGCCGTTTTCCGGGTTGCGGCCGTGGACGTGCACGACGGAGGCGCCGGCGCCGGCGGCAGCGACCGCCTGCGCGGCGATGTCAGCGGGTGTGATCGGGACATAGGGGCTGATGCTTGGGATGTGGATGTTTCCGGTCAAGGCGCAGTTCAAGATAAACTTCGGCATGAGGTGCTCCTGTCTCGTTGCGTGAGTTGCCGGTCAGGCCGCGGGCCCGTGCCGGTGAGACCGGCGGACCGCGCCATGGAGACGATCACTTCCAGTGAACCATCGGCAGCCCCGGCACCGGGGAGCGGAAATACGGGATGCGCGTCCCCCGCAGACTGCCGATGAAGACCGTTTTCAGGTCGGCCCCTCCGAAGGTGACGCTGGCAAACCACGGCGCCAGGGTCCCGCCGCAGGCCAGCATGTGCTCCGGGGTGGCCCTGTCTTCGGCAAACGCGCGCTCCAGGCGTTGGGAGGCCTCCGGCCGGTCGTCGTCCAGGACGACGTGGAAATCCCCCTCCGGGGTGATGACGAAAATCTGGTCGGACATGACCAAGGTCCCCCAGAGGTTGCCGTGGGCATCGAAGGCGATGCCGTCCGGGAAGCCGGCGGTCCCCAGCTTGCTCGGGCCGTAGATCTCGCGGCCGGAGAGGCTTCCGTCGCCCGCCACCCGCATGCGCGTGATGCACTGCCCGCAGGTCTCGACGATGTAGAGGTACTCCTCCTTGGCGTCCAGACGGATCTCGTTGGTGAACCGGAACCCATCGGCCACGATGCGCAGTCCCTTTTCGTCGGCCAGGGCGATGTACCCGTCGGCCACCTTGGGGCTGATCGCCTGCATCCAGTTCTCTGATCCGGGTCGAGATGGTCAGCCAGATGCGGTTGCGGCTGTCCCTGAGGACGAAATTCACCTTGCCGATCGGCTGCCCGTCGAGGGTGTCGTAGATCACGCGGGTCCTTCCCTCGCGGGTCATCACCTCAAGAACGTCGGTGCCGAAATTCGAGATGAGGATGTCGCCGTTCGCCGCGAAGGCGAGGCCGTTCGGCAGGGTGCCCTCGGTGAACCGGCCGGCATCGTCCGCCGCGCCCTCGAAGGCCTTGTGGTGGCGCTGGGCGATGAGCCGCTGGGAGCCGTCGGGGGAAATGTGGACCACCCCGCCGCGGGCGTCGGCGCTCCAGAGACTCCCGTCCGGCTCCGCCAGGATGCACTCCGGCCGCTGCAGGTCGCGGCCCGTGAAGCGGATTTCGTTGCGGTCGACCTGAAAGCCGACGATGGGGTTTTGCATGGCTCGGACCTCTCGCAGTCACCTGATTGTCGTTTCAGCCGGGCGCAGGCCGCCCGGCCGGTCTTCACCGCACCAGTACCAGACTGATCTCGGGAAAAACCACCACCAGGATCAGCACCAGGAGCATCATCACCACGTAGGGCAGGGCGCCGGCGAACACGTCGTTCAGACCGATCTCCTGATCGTCCAGGGTGGCCTTGACCACGAAGCAGGCGATGCCGAACGGCGGGGTGATCAACCCGACCTCGATCGCCAGCGTCGTCACCAGGCCGAGCCACACGAAGTTGGTCCCGAACTCGGTCATGATCGGGTAGATCAGCGGCACGAGGATCATCATGATGGAGCTCGAATCGAGGATGGTCCCCATCAGCAGGATGACCAGCAGGTAGAGGCCCAGCACGACATGGAAACTGTACCCCGAATCGGCGATCCAGCCGCCGACGAACCCGGTGATGCCCGAGACGGCGAGCATGCGGCCGAAAAGGTTGGCCGATATGATCAGAAAAAGGATCGACACCGTCACGTGGCCGGTTTCGAGCAGCACCTGCCAGAGCTTGGCGCGGTCGAGCTGGCGCCGGCCGAGGGCCAGGATCAGCGCCCCCAGCGCCCCCACGGCGCCCGACTCGGTGGGCGTGAACCACCCCGCGTAGATCCCCCCCAGCACGAGGGCGATCAGGACGGCGATCGGCAGGATCTTGATCAGCGCCTGGGGGATAGTCATTTCCCGGGTGCCGGCCGCCCGGTCGGCCGGGCCGCTGCCGCCGACATAGCCGGGGAAAAACCGGGCCATGACGACGATGGCCACGCAATAGACGGACGCCAGCAGGAGCCCCGGGAGGATGCCGGCCTTGAAGAGGTCCCCGATCGAGGTTTCGGTCAGGATGCCGAAGAGGATCAGCAAAAGGCTCGGCGGGATGAGCATCCCCAGAACCGAGGAACCCGCCACCACGCCCACGGAGAAGCGCGCGGAGTTTCCGAGGCGCATCATCTCGGGCACCGCCACCTTGGTGAACACGGCGGCCGAGGCGATGGAGATCCCGGTGACCGCCGCGAAAATCGCGTTGGCGGCCACCGTGGCGATCCCCAACCCCCCGCGGATGCCGCGAAAGAGGCGGTTGGCGACATCGAAGGTGTCTTTTCCGATGCCCGAGACCGAGATCAAAAACCCCATCAGAACGAACAGGGGCACGACGCCGAAAATATAGCCCGATATGCTGTCCGAAGCCGCGTTCGCCAGCAGCTTGCTCGCCACCACCCAGTTGCCCTTGATCAGCCAGACGCCCAGAAAGGAGACCAGCATGAGGGCGCTGGCCACGTGCAGGCCGCCGTAGATCAACAAAAGAATCGCGCCGATGGAAAGAAGACCGACCTGGATGTCCGTCATGCGTCGCCCCCGGCTCCGGTGCCCGCCGGCCGGCCGGAACGCGCCGCGGAGCGGAATTTCCGGACGGCGCCCAGTAAAAATTGGCCCGCCGCCGCCGCGCAGCCGATGAGGATGACCAGTTTCACCGGCCAGACCGGGGCGGTGAAATCCCCCTGGGCGCCGACGTACTCGTCGATCTGCCAGGCCTCCACGAAAAGCGGCAGGCTTGAGGTGAACAGCACCCCCATCAGCCCCGCCCCCACCAGGAAGTAGACCCCCTCCAGGAACTGCCGCACCCGCTCCCTGCGCCGCCCCACCCAATCCAGGAACACCTCCGAGCGGGTCATCCGGCCCACCTTGATGGTGTGGGCGAGCTGCATGAAAACGCAGGCCACGATGGAGAGCGAGACGATTTCGGTCACCCCGCGGATGGGGGTGTTGAACAGGGTGCGGCCGATGACGTCCGCGTTGACCAGCACCAGGATCACGAAGACCCAGGCGGTCCCGATGCTGTTCATGACCGAGAAGACGGCTTCGAAGGACAGCCGCCGGCCGGCACCCTTGTCTTTCCCGGGCGAGCTCATTTGTCCCAGTCCCTCACCAGCTTGACCCCGTTCTGACGCAGGCCGTCAAGGTAGGCCTGGAGCATCGCCTTGCCGGGGATCCCCTTTTCGCCCATGGCGGCCGCCCACTCCATCGGGACGTTCGGCAGCTTGTCGGCCCAGCGCTTGCGCTCGAGCGTCGGAGAGCACGGTGACCTTCGCCCCGGCCTGCTTCATCATGTCGAGGGACTGCTGGGCGCGGTCGGCCTGGGCCTGGGCCAGCTTGACGGAATACTCCTTGCCCACCTCCTTGAATATCTTCTGCACCGCAGGCGGCAGGGATTTGAACACGTCCCGGTTGATGGCGATCCCCCCCGCGAACTGGGCGCCGAAGTCGACCATGCAGATATAGGGGGCCACCTCGTGCAGCTTGATCGCGGAGGCCGCCGTCATGAAGGTGACCGCGCCCTCGAACACCCCGGTCTGGATCCCGTTGTAGTATTCGTTGAGATTGGAGGCGACCGCCACCCCGCCGGTGTTTTTGAGCCAGTTGGCCGAGGGGCCCGGCGCGGCCAGCTTGTGGCCGGCGACGTCGTCCACGGTCTTGATCTCGAAGTTGGAAAGGATGCCGTAGGTGTCGAGCGCCGCACCGCCGAGGTAGACCGTTTTGTGTTTGGTCCACTCCTTGCCGAGCTCCGGGACCTTCTCCTGGAGCCCCTCCATGGTGTCCACCACCTTGAAAATGTCGCTGGTGGTGAACGGGGTCATGTAGCTCACGTTGTGCAGCGGCATCTTGGGCGCCTCGAAGATGGTGCCGACAAACCCCATGTCGCCGACCCCGTCCTCGATGGCTTTGAGCTCACCGCCGATTTTGGCGATGGTCCCCCCGTAGGCCTGGTTCCAATCGATCGTGAGGTCGATCCCGGCGGCCTTGATGCGCTTGTCCACCTCGGGGATGAAAAAATCGCGGGCGAGACTCACCCACAGAAAAACGGGCGGATGACCGGCGATCACCGTCATTTTCATGGTCTTGGCCGATGCCGCAAGGGGCATCAACAGGCACAACACGACAGCCAGCAGCAGGGTCCGGGGTACACGCTTCATGTTCGACCTCCTTTATGGAATGTTTGACGTTGCGCGGTGGTCATCGATCAGCCGTCGATAATGGCCACGGGTCTTGTCCAGCCGGCGCTCGCCCCCTTGATCTTCACCGGAAAGCAGCTGACGGTGAACCCGTGCGGGCGGCCGATGGCGGCCAGGTTGGCGAGCTTCTCCATGTGGCAGTAGCCGGTCTCGATGCCGGCGAAATGCGCCTCCCAGATCACCCGGGGGTCGCCGGTCTCCTTGAACTCCTTGGCCAGAAACGGCAGCGGGCGGTCCCAGCTCCAGGCGTCGATCCCGACCAGCCGCACCCCCTTTTCGGTCAGAAAAAGGGTGCTTTCGCGGTCCATCCCGGCGCCTTTGACCAGATATTGCGGGGTGCCCCAGGCCGCATCCGCGCCGACCATCACCAGCACGATGTCAAGCGGCTTGATCTCGTAGCGGATCCGTTCGAGCTCCTTTCGAACGTCCCGGGCGCTGATGCGCTCCCCGTCCGCCTTGTGCCGGAAATCGAGAAGAACGCCGTCGTTGAAGCACCACTCGAGCGGGACCTCGTCGATGGTCAGCGCCGGCTTGCCGCGGTCCATGGTGGGGTGATAGTGATAGGGGGCATCCAGATGGGTGCCGGAGTGGGTGGTCAGGGTAATGAACTCCAGGGCCCACCCGAGCCCGCCCGGAAGCTGCTCCTTTTGCACCCCCGGGAAAAACTCCGTCATCTGAGCGGCGCCCGCCGCGTGCGTGACGTAGTCGATCTTCGGGATCATCATCGGCGGGTCGCTCGGAAGATTAGGCTCGATGGCGATGCTCAGGTCGACGAATCGTTTGCGTCCCATGACTCACTCCTTTCTCCGGCTGCGGGCCGCCGCGATGCCCTCGACGAAAATCCGGGCGCAGTCGCGGCTGAGCTTCTCGATGGTGACGAACTCCATCTTTTTCAATACGTTTTTATAGATGACCAGGTTGGACACCATCGCCTGGTAGGCGAAGATGATCGTGCGCGGGTCGATGGTCTTGAAAGCCCCTTCCCGGACTCTTTCGCCAACGTACTGCTCGAGGCGGCTGATCATGAGAACGTCTTGATCGTGGAAATGCTGCCGGTGGAAGTGGTCCTCCTTGAGCCGCGCCAGCATGAGGATCTTGGCGATTTCGCGATCCTCGCGCCGCCGGGTGTGCTGCAGGATGTGGCGCGCAAAGGCCTCGAACACCGCGCTGTCGTCGCGGCGGCGAATCGGCCCCTCCAGGTCCTTGTCCAGCGGATGGGAACGATAGGCGGACTGGGCGACCGCCAGGTAGATGCCCTTTTTCGACCCGAACAGCTGGATCACCCGCGGCCGGGTGACACCGGCCTTGCGCGCGATGTCGTCCAGGGTGGTCTCGGCAAAACCTTTTTTGGCGAACAAGGCCCGGGCAATGGCCAGGATCTGGGCCTTGCGCTCTTCTGAGGCCAAACGCTTTTGCATGGGTTGATATCCGCGGCGGTTGAACGTCGCCGGGCGGTCCTTTTTCTTGAATCGGGAAGCGACCGACCGTGGCACCGATGTTTTCCTGTAGCGCCGCGCGGAAGCGCTGTCAAGCTAAATTACTGACCTGTAAGTAAGCAGAGTTTGAAAGAAGTCATCCCGGCGATGACTCCGTAATCGGCATGTGATCAACGGTCTCGAAATTGAATGGCCACATCCTGTAACATCTCCCCTGCCCCTCTTGGCCACAGAGGGGTGATCCCTCCCTTTGGTAAAGGGAGGTCGGGAGGGATTTTCGGAGAACCTCTGGATGATGATGAGACCGTTATTAGAGCGGCAGCCAAATAGGCAAAGGTCGTCATGCCGGACTTGATCCGGCATCCACACCCGACATGGATTCCGGCCTTCGCAGAGATGACGAATATTGGCATAATCAATTGCCGGAGTAATGATATGGCGCACAACGCCGTCCTGTTATGTGATGCAGTGACATGCCCCGGGGAGGTCACCCCGCCGGAACGATCAGGGTGCACGGCCAGATGCCCTCCCTTTAATTGATTTCAAGGAACCTGGGTGATATGGTGGCGATACCGCTCAGGACAACCCCGGCGGCGTCGACGCTCGGCGAGGCTCGGAAGACATGAAAAAAGCGCTGTACGATAAAATGAAGCCCATGTTTCACCTGATCGAGCACCGCTATCAGGAGAGCGGCGCGCTCGAGATGCTCATTTACGCGCTGGCGCGCGGCAACACCTTCAACACCCGCGTGGTGGGACTCGAAGCCATCAAGCGCTTTCGCAAAACCCACCCGGATTGCGCGATCACGTTCAAGCCCAACCACCTGAGCGAGGCCGACTTCATCGTGCTGGGGGTGCTCTTCCGGGAGCACGGTCTGCGGGTGCTGATCGAGGGCGGCAGCAATCTCTTCCTGGAGGACGTCGATCTGTTCAAGGACGTGTTCCCGGCCATCCTCAACCCGGCGATGGCGGAATTGGCCAAAAACCACCGTCTGAGCGTCGCCGAGTATTTGGCCAGCCGCGGGGCCTTCAAGGTGTTCCGCAACACGGTGACGGTCCGCCAGGACGACGGCCAGGAACTGAAGCTGGGAAAAAAGGACATCCTTTCCCTCTCTCGCGCCTACCGCTATCACCTGATGACCGAAAAGGAGATGTTCCTTACGTTTCCGGGGTTCTCCGCCGTCAAGCCCAGCCTTTTCGACCTGTTGAAAGCCGATGAGATCAAGACCGGCCGGAGCTATACCGGCAGGATCGACGGGTTCCATCACCTGCCGTTTCAGATGGACATCGAGGCGGCCGTCGACGCCGGCGTGGAGTGCTACATCGTCGGGGTGAATCTCGCCTACGAACGCGTGCTCGAGGACGAGCACTTCGAGGAGCTGACGCGGATGCAGGCCGCCGGGACAAACCCGGAGGAGATCTACTTCAAGGACATGGCGCACATCATCCGCCGCTTCTGCGGGGACTACCGCAAGGTCCACCTGTCGGTCAAGTTCAGCGAACCCCGCAAGATCGAGACCAAGCCCCTCAAGGGCGACCTGCTCGGCGCGAAGATCAAGCTCGCCGCCCACGCCTGCGCCAAGGAGACCTTCGAGGCCGTCATGGGGATGCAGCCCATATTCCCGGCCAATGTCTATTTCTCGGCCTTCGACGAGCATTTCAACCGGCTGCCGATCCAGGTCATGCGCGAGAAGATCGACGACATCCGCGACCACCTGCGCAATCTCACCTGGGGCAAGCAGGGGCAGAGGGTCGACCTGCACTACCTTCTCGGCTACAACCGCCAGATCATGACCGCCGACGAGATCATCAACCGCAGCTTCGAGGTGTTCACCGCCGTGGAGCGACCGATCACCTCGCTCGACGGGGACATGTTCGTGGTCCACAACCGCAATGTCGCCTCCCAGTACCGCAACCACATCGCGCATTTTCTCGAGAAACCGAAGAAATAAGCACGCGGCAGGCGGCCGCCGCCGGTCTCGGGCGGGGGGGGCTTGGATCGAGGCGCTCCGCCGCAAGCGGCGGTGATGGCGCTCGTTTTTGCGGTTCAGGGTGAATCGAGGCGCCGGAGCAGGGCCCACTCGAGGAATTGGGTGTAGACCCGCCAGGAATCGGCACCGTAGCCGCCGGCCATCAGGTAGGCCCCCGCAATGCCCCGCTCCGAGAGGAACGCGGCAACCGTTTGGTCGCGCTGCAGGAGCTGCTCGAGCGACAGTCTCAGACCGGCCGTCGAGGGCAGTTCGTCGAGCTCGTAAGGGTCGGCCCCGCACACGACCAGGGCCAAATCCGGCCGCGGATACCCGGACAGGCGCTGGAGCCCGACCTGAAGCCGCGCGACATAACCGTGTTCTTCACCCGAGGCGATGGGGATATCGATGTCGCTCGGGACGAAGGAGGGATTCAGGCGACCCTGGCGGTCGCTAGCCCGGCTGATCGAGCGGCCACCCCTCGGCCATGTGGATGCTCAGGGTGACGATCGCGGCATCACCGCTGGTGAGCGCCGCCGTCCCATCCCCCTTGTGGGCGTCGAGGTCGATCACCCAGGCGGTGCGGATAAGACCCTCGGCCATGAGCTTGCGCAGGGCGATCACGATGTCGTTGACGACACAGAACCCGGCGCCGCGATCACTCTGGGCATGGTGCATGCCGCCCCCGAAGTAAAAGCAGAAGCCCTGCGCCAACGCCGTGCGGCAGCACTGGACCGTTCCGGCCGCACGGACCAGGATCCTTTCAAACAGGTCCGCAAGCGGCAATTCGGCCTCAGCCGGGACGTAGCGGAAATATCGCCCGTGCGCGTCGACCAGTTCGAAAGTGCGGACGATTTCGTTCTCGAGACGATCCGAGAAGAGCCGCGCCACATAATCGTCGGTGTGGGCCCGCAAGAGGTCCTGTCGGCTGAGACGCTCCCGGATGCGATCGATGTGCCAGCGATGGCGTCTCGGCCCCAGCACCGGATGGGAAGCGAGCCGGGCGAAGGTCTCGGTGGCGCGGCTGTCCATCACCGGGATCCCGATCCCGAACTCCTGCAGGCTGTGTTTCTGGCCGGGGTCGTAGAGGATCACGGGGTGGTGCACTCCGATTCAAGCGACAGTCGCGCCCCTGAACCCTGAACCAAGGTCAGGAGGTTTTGGCGGCTACGAGCTTGAAGCTTTTCAACACCTGCTGGAATGTCGGCAGATCCTTTTGAAAGAACTCCTCCTCGGTGGCGGCGTAGCGGATGTTATAGAACAGGTCGCCGTGGAAGAACCCATAGTAGATCGTTTTGAATGCAAACCCGTCCGCATCATGTAGACGAACACAAGCCGGAACGCCTGGTTGTCGGCAACCTGGGCGGGGGCCTTTTCAATCAAGCTGAAATCGCGGATGTTCTGGTCCGCCATGATTTCGTTGATCACGATCTCAGCCGCCTCCTGGAGCGCCATTCCCTTGGTGAGTACTTTCTGGGTGAACTGAAAGGGCTTGCCCAGGGCGCGCTGCTGGACGAGCGCGAACTGTTTGTAGCCGCCGTCGCGGGTGATAAACAGCATGGGCTCGTCGGTGTCGACCTTCTTCCAGCCTTCCGGGACCGCGATCGTGAACGTCAGCGCCGGGCCGGCCTCGCAGACGATGGGCGTTCGTGGCCAAAAGGGCCGCCATCAGAATGGGGATCCAAATCCGTTTTCTCATCGGTTTTCTCCTTTGGCCGGCCTGAACCGTGCCAGGTGTTCGCGGGGTTTATTCAGCCAGGGTCCGGCGCACCTGCTCCACGCGGCGTGCCGCCGCCGCGGTGCCGGCCAAACGGAGGAAGCTGGGGATGAGGCCTTTCCGGTCCAAATTCGAGATGCCGTAATATTTCAGGCCCTTCCTTTGAACCATAGCGGGCCCCGCCCAGCATGTCAAGCCCACCCAAACCGGGTTCGATTCTCATCGCTTGGAATAACTTGTTACGAGTCCATCAATCTTGGTACCCGGCAATGATATCGGCCGGCGGGCCTGAAACTTTAGCGCTTTTTCACCCTGCCAGCTGAAACACACCCAAAAAACTGAGATCGCTTGAAACGTGAAAGCGAGTGAATTGCCCATCGCTTGCGGCGGGGTTGGCGCGCGCATCGAAAAACGACTCCATTCCTTTTGGTCGAAGATTCCCCGCAGCTTGCTGCGGGGAGATCCAAATCGTGGTGGACCCGGCGACGACAAATCACCCGCCAGGCGCCATGGCGAAGGAGGCCTTGGGGCAAAGAGGCCAGGGCCTTTTATCGGACCAGGGCGCAATCACCCGCGTCCCGAGTGACGTAAAGCAGAGCTCCCGGCGGAGTAAATTCTTTATTTTTTTGTGGACAAATGGGCGCGCATGATTATAATAAGCGCCATCAAAAGACCAAGATTTAATTTGGGGCAAACGAAATTAGCATAACCAAAAAAGGAGGATTCAGAGATGAAGAAACTACTTCTGCTCGGTATTGCGGCAATGGTGATGGTCGGCTGTTCCTCGGAATTCTACAAACATGACACCATTTTCAAAACCAACCAGCATTGGGCCTACAGCTGGTGGGGACACAAGAACACGTCCGCGGCCGATGCCAAGCTGTCCGCCACGGAGGGCTGGTGGGGCAAGGAAATCCCCTACCTGCCGGCCAAGTAACGCCACACGCGGGTCGGCACTAATTCAAATCCGAAAAGCGTCAGGATGCAGCCCGTCCTGACGTTTTTTATTTGGCGATGGACCCGGCCCGGCGCCATGCGCCGTGAACGCCTCGACCCCGCGCCCTGAGACCCGTGAAAAGCCGGCGGCCGAGCGGTTTCCCTTGACGATCGGGTGCGCTTGCCTGTACTCTGGAGTGGGTAATACTTCGACCCGCTCCGCGGGGTTTGTTCGATACGGGCCTTCGGCGCGTTTCATGCGTTTTTTCGTTCAGACAACGCAGCACGAACCACGGGGCTCGAAACCGACCCCGGGTTCATTCGGGTTGCGTGTTTTGATTCATCCCGCTGAATCCATTGAGAAACGGCCTTGAACGCCGGAGCACGGAGGAAGAGGTGGCCGCTCGAATCGGATGGAGCCGCACCAGAACCGGAGCCGCCGCGGCCCGCGTGGGGACCTGGCTCTGCATCGCCGCCTGGGTGATTCTCGCCTCAGCCTGTTCGCTGCACAAGAAATCCACCGTCGCCGGCGCCGCCTCCCTGGTCGAGGACGTCGCGCGCGCCTCCTACCGGCAATCCGACCTGCGCGTGATACGGGAGGGGATGCCGGCCTATCTCATGCTGATGGACGGCATGATCGAGGCGTGGCCGGACAACGACCGGCTTCTGATCGCCGCCGCCCAGGCCTATGCCTCGTTCGCCTCGGCCTTTGTCGAAGACGACGACGCCTACCGCAACGCCCTTCTGGGCCGGGCCAAGCGCTACGCCCTAGACGCCCTGGCCCGCCGGGGCATCGATAAGCCGCTCACCGCCCCCTTCGAGGTTTTCGAGGCCGCGGTCAAACAGACAGACCAGGCGGACCTGCCGTTCATCTTCTGGGCGGGGTCCTGCTGGGGCAGTTGGGCCGCCGCCCACATGAACTCAATCGAAGCCGTGGCCGAGCTTCCCCGGGTGGAAGCCCTCATGCGCCGCGCGCTGGCCCTTGATGAGAGCTACTATCACGGCAGCCCCCACCTCTTCATGGGCATCTGGTACGCCGCCCGTCCGCGGGTCGCCGGAGGCAGCCTGGAGCGCGCCCGCGAGCACTTCCAGAAGGCGCTCGAATTGGGCCAGGGAAAATTTCTGATGGCCTACGTCACCTACGCCGAGAGCTACGCCAAGAGGACCATGGACCGGGAACTCTTCACCGCCGTGCTGAACAAGGCCCTGGCAACACCGGCCGACATCGTCCCGGAGCTCACTTTGTTGAACACCGTCGCCCATCGCAAAGCAGCCGACCTGCTCGAACGGGCGGATGACTTTTTCTGAAGGGACCGAAATGAAGAACCTGAAGACCTGGTGTGTTCGGATCGGCTTCTCCGCGACGCTCTGCCTGTTCTGCCTGTCGCCGACCGCGGCCTTCGCCAAGCCGGCCGTCGTCGTCAAGCTGGCGACGCTGGCCCCGGAGGGCAGCTCATGGATGCAGATCCTCAAGGAGGCCGTCGACGAGGTCCAGCAGAAGACCGCCAATGCCGTCCAGTTCCGAATCTACCCGGGCGGGGTGATGGGCGACGAGCAGGACATGATCCGCAAGATGCACATCGGGCAGATCCATGCCTCCGTGCTGACCTCGGCCGGCCTGTCGATGATCTTCCCGGACCTGGACGTGCTCCAGACCCCCTTCCTGTTCGACTCCTACGCGGAGGTGGACCACGCCCTCGTCCGGATTGAGCCGTTTTTGCATAAGGGCATGGAGGACAACGGCTACGTGGTGCTGGGCTGGGCGGAGGCCGGGTTCGTGTACCTGATGTCGACGGTGCCGATCGAGACCATCGAAAAGTTGAAAAAAGCCAAGGTATGGATCTGGAACGACTCGCCCATGTCCAAGGCCATCTTCGAGGAAGCCGGTGTCACCGGCGTGCCGCTTTCGATCCCCGACGTCCTGGTCGGGCTGCAAACCGGCCTGGTGGAGGTGGTCTACGCCCCGCCCACCGGCGCTATCGCCCTGCAGTGGTTCACCCGCATCAAGCATCTGACCGATGTCCCGCTGCTGTATCTGACGGGTGGGTTGACCGTTAAAAAAGAGGTCTTCGAAAAGATCCCCCCCGAGCACCACACCACCGTCAAGGAGATCTTCCGACGCCATTTCGTTAAGCTCAAGGATGTGATCCGCAAGGAAAACCAGGAGGCCGTCGCGGTCATGCGCAAGCACGGCGTTCAGACCCTGACCCTGGCCCCGGACCAGATCACGGAATACAAGCGGATCTCCGCCAGGGCCATGGCCCGGCCGGGTGCCCACAAGTTCTCGCCGCAGGCCGAGGAGCAGCTCGCCGCCACGCTGCGCGCGTTCCGGGGAGGGGCCAAGTGATTCGCTGGGAAAGGCTCGATGAGCGGATCGCGCGCGCCGAAAAAACCCTGATCGTGGTCTTCCTCGCCGCGATGATCCTGACCGCCTTCGCGCAGATCGCGCTGCGCAACGTGTTCGGGGTCGGCTTGAACTGGGCCGAACCGCTGGTCCGCTACCTGGTTCTGTGGGTGGGGTTCATCGGGGCGGCCCTGGCCGCACGCGAGGGCCGCCACATCACGATCGAGGTGTTCACCCGCCGGATGCCGGGCCGAAAGGGGCGCATCATCGCCGCCGCCGTCCACGGCTGCTCCGCCGCGGTCTGCGGCCTGCTGGCCTATGCCGGGGCGAAGTTCATCCAGGACGAGGCCCAGCTCGGCAACCGCACCTTCCTCGATTTGCCGGTGTGGGTCCCCGAGCTGATCATCCCCGTGGCCTTCGCCCTGATGGCCGCGCGCTTTCTGCTGTGGTCGATCAAGGCCTGCAGCGCGCGAACGCCTCTACCGGCGCCGCATCAACCGTCATGACCGACTTGCTGATCGCAGCCTCCGCGTTGCTGCTGCTGCTCGCCGGGGCGCCGGTGTTCGTGGTCATCTCCGCGGCGGCCCTCTATCTCTTCGTCGCCAGCGGCATCGACGTCGCCGCCTTCATCATCGAACTGCACCGCATGGCCACCAACCCCGTGCTGGTGGCGATCCCATTGTTCACCTTCGCCGGCTATTTACTCTCCGAAAGCGGTGCCCCGCGGCGCCTGATCCGGCTGGCCGACGCCCTGCTCGGCTGGCTGCCCGGCGGTCTGGCCGTGATCGCGCTCGTCACCTGCGCGGTGTTCACCGCCCTGACCGGCGCCACGGGGCTGACCATCATCGCGCTCGGCGGGATCCTGCTGCCGGCCATGACCCGCGGCCGCTACCCGGAGCCCTTCTCCCTCGGGCTCCTGACTACCTCGGGCACCCTGGGGCTGCTGTTCCCCCCGAGTCTGCCGCTCATCGTCTATGCCGTCGTGGCCAAAGTGTCGATCGGCGAGCTCTTCGTAGCCGGGCTGCTGCCCGGGGCCCTGCTGGTAGCGGTGCTCTCCGCCTACAGCATCTACCGGGCGATAAAGGCCGGCGTCCCCCGCACCGCTTTCACCGGCCGTGAGCTGGCCGCCGCCCTGCGGGGGGGCCTCTGGGAGCTGCCGCTGCCCGTCGTGGTCCTGGGGGGGATTTACACCGGCTACTTTGCGGTCAGCGAGGCCGCGGCCATCACGGCGGCCTACGTTTTCGTGGTGGAGGTGCTGATTTACCGCGACATCCGCTGGCGGGCCCTGCCCGGCCTGATGCAGCGCAGCATGATCCTGGTGGGCGGGGTGTTGATCATCCTGGGGGCGGCCATGGGGTTGACCAGCTACCTGATCGACGCCGAGATCCCCATGCGGATGCTCGATCTCTTCAAGGCCCACATCGAAAGCCGCTGGGTCTTTTTGGTCGTGCTCAACCTCTTCCTGCTGGCGGTCGGCTGCACCATGGGAATATTCTCGGCGCTGGTGGTAGTCGTCCCACTGATCGCCCCCATCGGGCAGGCCTACGGACTCGATCCGATCCACCTCGGCATCATCTTCCTCACCAATCTGGAGATCGGCGCCTCGCTCCCGCCGCTCGGGATCAACCTCTTCATTGCCGGCATGCGCTTCGAGCGGCCGGTGTTGAAGCTCTATGCGGCCTGCCTGCCCTTCGTCGTCCTTCTTCTGCTGGCGCTCGCCGTGATCACCTACCTGCCGTGGCTGAGCCTGGCCCTGGTCCGTTGAAAAAACGGCGAGGGGCGATCGTCCCCGACGACCCCGCGATCCTGGAGCACGAAGAGCGCTGAGCAAGACTCATGGGCGAGTGACTTCGATCGTCACCATGTAATCAGCGGGGGCGACGGGGGCCTCCGCCTCGGGCAGAGGGGAAACCTCCAGGAGTCGGATGGTGAAGCCGAGGCGGCTGACCCGGCTTTCAAAGCGCGTGCTCGTGTTCAGCACAACGACGGCCGAGCCCCCGGGTGCTTTGAGAGAAAGCGCAATACCGGCATTGCCCTCCCACACGCAGCGCACCCCCTGCGGACAGCGGGAGTCCTCGACCACCGAGTCGAAGGTGATCAAAATCCGGTCGGCCGGGCTCCGGGCACTCTGTCCGGCTCGCAGACGGACCGGTGCCGCCAGTTCCAGCGGCACGTTCCCGCGTGTGGACATGTCCACCTCCGCCGCGTAAATGCCCGTCAGCAGGCCCAAGGCCCACAGCATCAGGGCCGTGGGCGCGATTCTATCAAGACGCATTCCCCTTCCCCCGGACTTCCCGAATCGGGTGACTGAGGGCAAATCTCCTGAAATCAGCAGGGTCGGTCGCCCGCCTCCTCCCCGTAGGCGACACCCAACAGGCTGATGTCATCGTCGGGTCGAGCGCCGCCCAGAAAACGTTTCATTTCGCCGTAGACGCTTTCCACCAGTTCGCCGACCGGCCGCCGGGCGCCTTTCTCCAGGGCCCGGTAGAAGCGTTCCTTGCCGAAGGGCTGCCCGATGCTGCCGCGGTTTTCGGTGACCCCGTCGGTGTAAAGGATGATCTTGTCCCCCGGCGCCAGGCGACGTTCCTGCTGCCCGAAGGGTTTGCCGGCACCGAAACCGATCACCGGCCCGCGGTGATCCAGAATTTCCACACCGCCGTCCGCGCGCAGCAACAGCGGCGGCGGGTGCCCGGCGCTGCCGTAGGTCAGAAGCCCCTGCTCGATGTCGATGGTCATGCAGACGATGCTGAAATAGGTCTCGAAGCGCTCGAAGGGGAACGCCTCGTCCAGGTGGTTGAGCACCGTCTCCGGCGAAGCCAGCTCGCAGTCGCTGCCCAGGAGCCCCCGACCGCTCAGCAGGAACTGGGACACCGCCACCGCAACCAGCGCCGCCGGCACCCCGTGGCCGCAGACGTCCAGCATGTAAAGCCCCACCTGGCGCTTGTCGATCCGGTGCAGGTTGAAGATGTCCCCGCCGATACGATCGCAGGGCGAAAACTTCCAGGCCGTGCGCAGACGCCCGAGGCCCTTGGCGTCCATCGGCAAGAGGCTGCGCTGGATGGCCGCGGCGGCCTTCAGATCCTGGTCGATCAGGGTCTGCTTGCGCTCGAGCTCGAGTTTCTGGATCTCGATGTCGGAGACGTCGTAGATGATGACCAGGATCATCTTCCGGCCCTGGTATAGAATGCGCCGAGTGGTGAACCGCAGGTATTTCTGGACCGCCTGCCCCTTGACATAGAAGATGCGGTTGAGCGGCTGGTGGTCCACGGGCGCGTCGGCAAGGACCGTTTGAATCAGGGAGTGCCGCAGGACGCAGGCACCGCAGTGCGACGTTTCGCCGCAGGCCTTGTTTTCACGGACGGCGTTGACGCAGCCGCTGATTTCGCCGAAGGTCTTCGTGGCCGGCACGATCGCCGCGCTGTCGAAGAGGCTGACGAAGGAGCCGTTGAACTCGTAGATCTGAAAGTTCTCGTCGGCGACGAGCACGGCCGCGCTCATGTTTTCGAGGATCAGGTTCAGAAACTCGTTGGATTCCTTGAGATCCTTCAGATCGATGGTCATGGGGCCCCCTGTTTGGCGTTGCTCAAAGCATAGGGCACCGGTCCGCGGCACGCCTTGATTTGAGTCAAAAACCCTCCTATCATAGACGGTGAGAGCGCCGGCGACACCCACGGGCGACCAGCGCCACTCACGGGGATCCGGGGCCGGTCACTTCTTTACCTTAACGCAAATTTTCGGGACTTGCCATGCCCTCCCGCGGTAATTCATCCGCGATGACGGGCAGCGTGGCCTAAACGGTGAAAGGACAACGCCGCCATGAGTGAGCTCAGGGAAGACCAGTTGCTGACCATCGTCCAGAACGTGGTCGAACAGCACGGCTGCCGGTTGATGGAGATCGACTTCGAAAACCAGAGGGTCGACATCGAAGGCCCGGAAGACGCCAAGGCCCGGTGCGCCATCGCGCTTCAGGATGTGCTCGGATAGCCGGCGCGGGCCCCAGCCGGGGCAGGTGACCCCGGGGGATAGGGGATGGAGCCACATGCCGAGCCGACCCCGCCCGAAACCCACGCGCCGGTAAATCGGTGATCACCCCGCGAAGGAGGGCCGAGAGACGAAGCGTTGGCCGACCGTGGCGGACAAGGAGGCTGGCTATAGGCACACGACACCTGACTCCGCGCTAATCCTGCCTACCACTCGATCATGATCTTGGTCCCGACCGGCACAAGGCGCATGAATTCGTCCATGTCGGAATTTGAAATGGCGATACACCCGTCCGTCCAGTCCACGTACTGGGTCACTATCGATAAAGCGCCGAGCCCGTTCTTCTGCCCGTGGACCATGATCTGCCCGCCGGGGTTTACGCCGCGACGTTTCGCATCGGCGACATCCTTTGCATTCGGATAGCTGATGTGCATGGCACGGTAAAAGGCCGAGTCCTCCTTCTTGTAATCGAGCGTGTAGGTCCCCTCCGGGGTCTTCTTGTCGCCCTGCTGCTGCTTGTGTCCCTCGGGATTCGCACCAAGGGAAATTCGAAACGTTCTGACGACCTGGTCGCCTTCCATCAAAAACATCGTGCGCTCGGACTTGTCCACCTTCACAAGGTCCACCGCCGCCGCAGCGCTCGGCATGGACAAGAAAGCCGCCATCAAGAAGAAGGAAATAGTCGATTTCATTGACAAGCATCAGGGGCAGCAAGGGGTCAAATCTCGATTATTGTCCTTAGGTCTGCTATTTTCTGTTGGATCGATTGGTCCGCGCGGGCCTTTGATTTCAGCAGCCCCACCCGCCGGCTGACCGCGGAGCCGCTCAGCCCGAAGATTTCGCCGATTTGTGAATTCGTGCGAACCCCGAGCTGCCACACGCCGTATAGCAGCAGATCCCGTTCGAGAATCCGGCTTGAGGAAATCCTGACGCCTTTCTTGAAATCGTCCGCATCGCAGCCCAAATGCGCGGCGGCTTTCGCCAGGACCTTGTTCAGATCCATGTCTTTGATCAAAAGCCTCTGCTGTGGGACATCCCGGTGCGGTGCGTCCGGAAGAAACCTTTCTTTTATCGCCGTCACAAAACGCTCCGAACCCAAAATGAACCCGTGGCGCAGATCTTCCCAGATCCGCTGTTCCTCGCGCGCATCGTTCTGGGTCTGCTGCCGGTAGGCGGCGTGCGGGTCATCGACATTCCGGTATTGACCCAAGACTCGGTCCGTTTTGAGCCATTCGGGGGCCTTCTGCCCATACGCATAAGTCCGGTAGCTGCTCCATCGGTAATCGACCAGCCGTTTGACGACCCCGGCCCGCAGAGGGTTGCGGTGGATGTACCGGGACAACCCCAGCAGATAGGCATCGTTTTCAACCAGCATGCTCTTGAACCGGCCTTGAAAGAGGTGGCCGCTGCGAGCGTGTCTGGCGTTGAAGCGGTTGGTGTACGTGACGCCAAACCACTGCATCGCCCGGGATAAGTTGGCGCGCAGGCTGCGCAGCAGGAGGTGGTAGTGGTTGTTCATCAGCACATAGGCCAACGGCTCGATTTCGAATCTTTGCGCCATTTCGCCGAGAGTGGCCAAAAACATCCGGCGATCGTCATCGTCGTAGAAAATATCCCGGCGTTCATTCCCGCGGGAAAGAACGTGATAGAACGCCCCCTCGAACTCGATGCGCCATGCACGTGCCATGGGGCTTGACTATCAAGACAGGTCGAACGGGTCAAGACCTAAAATCACAAATCGAGACTTGACACCCTGTCTGCCTGCCGGGGATTGACACCTTGTCCTGACCCGGTCCAGCTGTCGGCGTTCATTGACATCAGCGCCGACCTTGCTATCTTTGAGTGACACATTGGGGTATGCGGACATGAAAAAGAAAATATTCCTTGCCGTTGCCGGGTTGATCGGGCTGATCGGCGTTTTGGGCGGGCATAAAGGGGCTTCAGATCGAGCGGATGAGCGCTCATGGGAGCCAGAACGTGCCGCCGCCTGAAGTCGTCACCGCGGCCGTGGCCCGCGCGGAATCATGGGAGACCCAACTGACCGCCGTGGGATCGCTCGCCGCGGTTCAGGGGGTCACCGTGACCGCCGAGCTGAACGGAAAAATCGTCCAGATCGCATTCAAACCGGGCACGATGGCCAAGACCGGCGATATCCTTGTCAAGCAGGACACCTCCTCGGAAGAGGCGCAGCTGCGCGCGGTGGAGGCCACGGTGGCGCTCGCAAAGCTCAATGTCGAGCGCCTGGGCAAGCTTCTGGCGGAGAGAACCATTTCCCGGTCGCAGTACGACAACGCCGAGGCCGGCTACAAGCAAGCCGTCGCTCAGGCCGACAACATCCGCGCCGTCATCGCCAAGAAGACCATCCGGGCGCCCTTTGCCGGACGCCTGGGTCTGCGCCTGGTCAACCTGGGCCAGGTGCTCAACGAGGGGGAGCCGATCGTGTCGCTGCAGTCCCTCGACCCGATCTTCGTCAATTTTTCTTTGCCGCAGCAGCAGTTGCCCATGGTAAAACAGGGGTTTAAAACCCGGATCCGCACCGACGCGCTTCCCGGCGGGGTGGTTGAAGGCCGGATCACCGCCATCAACCCCCAGGTCGACGCCGCCACGCGCAACATCCGCATCCAGGCCACCGTCGACAATGCCCAAGAGCAACTGCGACCCGGGATGTTCGTCAACGTGGCCGTGATGCTGCCCGACCGGAACGCGGTCGTCGCCGTTCCGGCCACCTCCGTGTTGCACGCGCCCTACGGCGACACGCTGTTCATCGTCGAGGACAAAGAGGCCGAGGGCTCCGATCGGCCGCTCAAGGTGGTGCGCCAGGTGCTCGCGGAGCTGGGGGAGACACGCGGTGATTTCGTTGCCGTCGTCTCGGGGATCAAGGCCGGCGACACGGTCGTGAGCACCGGCGTGTTCAAGCTGCGCAACGGGCAGGCCGTCACCGTCGACAACACCCTCGCCCCCGAATTCAAGCTCAACCCAAACCCGGCTGAAAGCTGAACAGTGGAAGGGAATCGATCCCGCGCCCGACGCACTCACCACGTCCCGCGCCCGAGCGCCGACACCTCATGAAGTTTACCGATCTGTTCATAAAGCGGCCCGTGCTCTCCCTGGTGGTCAACCTGTTGATCGTCATCGCCGGGCTGCAGGCGATGCGCACGCTCACCGTCCGCCAGTACCCGCGCAGTGAGAACGCGGCGGTCACCGTTACCACCGTCTATGTCGGCGCCAGCGCCGAGCTGGTGCGCGGCTTCATCACCACTCCGCTGGAGCGCGCCATCGCCGCCGCGGACGGCATCGACTACATCGAGTCCCAGAGCTCCCAGGGCCTTTCCACCATCAAAGTCCGCCTGAAAATCAACTATGACCCGATCAAGGCCCTTTCGGAAATCAGCTCCAAGGTGGATCAGGTCCGCGACGACCTGCCGCCGGAAGCCGAGGTGCCGGTCATCAACGTCGAGTCGGCGGACAGCCAGTTCGCCTCGGCCTATCTGAGTTTCACCTCCGACGTTCTCAAACAGAACCAGATCACCGACTACCTCGTGCGCATCGTCCAGCCGCGCCTGTCGTCCCTGACCGGCGTCCAGCGCGCGGACATCCTCGGCGCGCGCACCTTCGCCATGCGCATCTGGCTCAAACCCGAGCGCATGGCCGCCTTCAACATCAGCCCGGTCCAGGTGCGCCAGGCCCTGGCCGCCAACAACTTCCTGACCGCCGCCGGCCAGACCAAGGGCTCGCTGGTCCAGGTGAACCTGACCGCCAACACGGACCTGCGCTCCGTCCCGGAGTTCAAGCGTCTTGTCATCCGCGAGCAGGACGGGGCCATCGTGCGCCTGGAGGACATCGCCGACATCGTGCTCGGGGCCGAGGACTACGACACGGAGGTGCGCTTCACGGGCCAGACCGCCGTCTTCATGGGCATCTGGCCGCTTCCGAACGCCAACTCGGTCGATGTGATCCGGCGCGTGCAAGCGGAGATGGACTCCATTCAAAGGCAGCTGCCCGCGGGCATGCAGGGCCGGATCGCCTACGACGCCACCAATTACATCGTCAACGCCATCCGCGAAGTGGTCACCACCCTGGGCGAGACCATCCTGATCGTGATGGTCATCATTTTCCTGTTCCTCGGCTCGCTGCGCTCCGTGATCATCCCGGTCGTGGCCATCCCGCTCTCCCTGATCGGCGCCGTTTTCCTGATGCAGGTGTTCGGCTTCACGGTCAACCTGCTGACCCTCCTGGCCATCGTGCTCTCGGTGGGGATCGTGGTCGACGATGCCATCGTGGTGGTCGAGAACGTCGAGCGTCACCTGCAGGAGGGATACGCGCCGACCGAGGCCGCCCTCCTCGGCGCCCGCGAGCTCGTCCGCCCCATCATCGCCATGACGATCACCCTCGCGGCGGTCTACACCCCCATCGGCCTTCAGGGCGGCCTCACCGGGTCGCTGTTCCGCGAATTCGCCTTCACGCTGGCCGGTGCCGTGCTGATCTCCGGCGTCGTCGCCCTCACCCTCTCGCCCATGATGTCGGCCAAGCTGCTGCGCGCCGGAAGCTCGGAACGCGGGCTGGCCGGCAAGATCTCACGCGACTTCAAACATATTCGGGCCTTTTACGGACGCCTGCTCGACGCCACCCTGAATGCGCGCCCGGCCGTCTACCTGGTGTGGGGTGTGGTGAGCCTGCTCACCGTGCCCATGTTCTGGATGTCGCCCAAGGAGCTCGCCCCGACCGAGGACCAGGGGGTCATTTTCGGGATCGTCGATGCCGCGGCCAACTCGACCCTGGATCAGACCAGCCGCTACACCGCGGCGGTCAACCAGGTCTACATGGGCGTGCCGGAGACGAAATTCACTTTCCAGATCACGCGCCCGACTTCCGGGTTTGCCGGCATGGTGGTCGCGCCCTGGGATGAGCGCGAGCGCACCATCGACCGGATCCTCCCGGAAGTGCAGCAGAAGCTGCGCGCCATACCCGGTATCCGCGTCCTGCCGGTGCTGCCGGCGGCCCTGCCCGGCGGGGGCCAGTTCCCGGTGGAGCTCATTCTGGCATCGACCGCCGATACCGAGCAGATTTTGAGTTTTGCCGAGCAGATCCAGCTCAAGGCCATGCAGAGCGGCATGTTCGCCTTCCCGCCGATCATCGACGTCAAAATCGACCAGCCGCAATCCGAAATCGTCATCGACCGCGACAAGACCGCCGAGATCGGCCTCGACCTGCAGCGGGTCGGGGCCGACATGGCCGCGATGCTGGGCGGCAATTTCGTCAACCGCTTCGACATCGCCGGCCGCAGCTACAAGGTGATCCCCCAGATCCAGCGCATCGACCGCCTCAACCCGGATCAGCTCACGAACATCTACGTCACCGGCCCGAACGGTCAGCTCGTGCCCCTCAGCACGGTCGCCACCCTGCGCAACTCCACCGTGCCGCGGTCGCTGAACCGCTTTCAGCAGTTCAATGCCGTCAAGATCAGCGGCGTGGCGGTCCGACCGCTCGACGAGGCGCTGGGCTTTCTCGAGGACGAGGCCGCCAAAATCCTCCCCAAGGGCTATGTGCTGGACTACACCGGCGAGTCCCGCCAGCTGCGGTCCGAGGGCAATCAATTCCTGCCGATCTTCGGCCTGGCCGTCCTTTTGATCTTCCTGGTGCTCGCCGCCCAGTTCGACAGCTTCCGGGACCCGCTCGTCATCCTCGCCGGGTCGGTGCCGCTCGCCATGTTCGGTGCGCTCATCTTCACGTTCCTGAAAATGCCCGACCCGAATGTGCCCTTCTGGACCCACGGCTGGACCACCACGCTCAACATCTACTCCCAGGTGGGCCTGGTGACTCTGGTCGGCCTGGTGTCGAAAAACGGAATCCTGATCGTGGAGTTCGCCAACTCCCTCCAGCGGCAGGGAAAATCCAAGCGCGAGGCCGTGCACGCGGCGGCCCTGACGCGCCTGCGGCCGATTCTGATGACCAGCGCGGCCACGATCGCGGGGCATTTCCCCCTGACCCTGGTCACCGGGGCCGGCGCCGCCGCCCGCAACTCGATCGGGCTGGTGCTGGTGGGCGGCATGGCGGTCGGGACCCTGTTCACGCTGTTCGCGGTGCCTGCGATCTACATGCTCATTGCGCGCGATCACTCCGGGGCGTCCGTTCCGCAAACCGCGCCGCCGTCCGCACCGGCCCCGCCTCCGGCCTTAAAGCGGGATAGGGGCGGGAATAATTAATGGTCTCATCATAATCAGGACGCTCTCCGAAAATCCCTCCCGACCTCCCTTTACCAAAGGGAGGGGGTCACCCCTTTTTGGCAAAGAGGGGCAGGGGAGATTTTGCAGAACGTGTCCATTCAATTTCGAGACCATTAATAAATCGCAGGGAAGGACGTTTTCGGGGAGCACCCGTCGATTGAATCTCCCCGCAGCAGGCTGCGGGGAATCTTCGACCGCAGGGAATGGGGTCGTTTTTTGATTCGCTCGATAGCCCAGCCGCAAGCGGCGAGGCTATCGCTCGCATTGGCGGTTCAAGGGGTTTTCATGAACGCGATTGGTTTCGTTGTCCTGGTCGCGCTGATCGGCGATTTCAGCCTGCGTCTGCTGTCCGAAGCGCTGAACCTGAGGGCTGCCGGAGCTGGAATCCCCGAAGCCTTCCGAGACACTTACGACCCCCGACGCTACCGCCGCACCCGTGATTACCTGCGTGCGCGCACCCGCCTCGGCTGGGCTTCCGCGGCCTTTTTCCTGGCACTGACCCTGGCCTTCTGGCTCGGCGGCGGCTTCCGTGTTCTGGATGACTGGGTGCGGGCCTTCGGCATGGGCCCGGTGCCATCCGGGCTGCTTTACATCGGAACGCTGATGCTGGGCAGAGCCCTCCTGGCCGTGCCCTTCCAGGCCTGGGCCGTCTTCGTGATCGAAGCACGGTTCGGGTTCAACCGCACCCGCCTCAGGACTTTTTTGTCAGACGGTTTGAAGGCCCTGGTCCTGTCCCTTCTCCTTGGGGGGCCGCTTCTGGCGGGGGTGCTCGCGCTGTTCGAATACGCCGGGCCGTTCGCCTGGGCCTACTGCTGGGTGCTCGCGGCCCTTTTCATGCTCGGCGGTGCAGTTCATCGCCCCGCGCTGGATCATGCCGCTCTTCAACACCTTCGCGCCGCTTGCGGAGGGTGAGCTGCGCACCGCCATCTTCGCCTACGCCCGCTCCATCCGCTTTCCCCTGGAGAACGTTTTCATCATGGACGGCTCCCGCCGCAGCACGAAGAGCAATGCCTTCTTCACCGGCTTCGGGCAGCACCGCCGCATCGCGCTCTTCGACACCCTGACCCAAGCGCACCCGATCCCGGAGCTGATCGCCGTCCTGGCCCACGAGACCGGGCACTACAAGAAGAATCACATCCTGAAGCGCCTGGCGCTTGAATTGATCCACAGCGCGGCGCTGCTCTTCGTCTTCGCGCTCCTCTCGCGCCTCCCCATTCTCTACGAGGCCTTCTTTGTGGAGCGGCCCTCGGTCTACGCCGGCCTGGTTTTTTTCACTCTGCTGATTCAGCCCGCGGAGCTGATCCTGGGGGTGCTGATGAACCGGGTGTCGCGCGCGCACGAAACGGAGGCGGACCGCTTCGCCGTCGAGACCACCGGCGCCAAAAGCGCTCTCGTGAGTGCCCTTAAAAAACTGTCCGCCGACAACCTCACCAATATCTCCCCCCATCCGCTCTATGTGGCCCTGAACTACTCGCACCCGCCGCTTCAGGAGCGCATTCGCGCGATCGAAGCCATCCCTTAGAGGGCCAGCAGCAGCGGGCCTCAATCCCGAACGGCGGAGCACTTCGACCTCGAAAATCCACTAAACCACGGGTCCTTCGATGATACTCAGTCGCCGTTCCGTGCTCCCCTCACTCTCTGGAACGCCTGTCGATCTCGGTCGGTAGGGATGGGGCTTGTGCCAACGGCCATGCGCTGATTTTTTTGTCGATGGGGAAGACGTGCGCTCCCGGGTAGACCACCCAAACGTGCTGCAGCTTCAAATCATTTACCGCCGTGTGTGTTGACCTGGTGATCCGCGGGGCTTCACTGAACTTGAACTCGCACCCAAACCGCCGGCCGCGCTGGGTAAAAAGAAAGTCCAGTTCGGCGCCCGAGTGCGCCCGCCAGAAATAGGCCTCTGTTAGTTGCAGGGTTCGAAGCACCTGCTCCAGAGCAAACCCTTCCCAGGAAGCGCCCGATTTAGGGTGTGCGAGCAACGCTTGGGCATCGCCGACATTCATCAGGCTGTGAAAAATGCCGCTGTCGCGCATGTAGATCTTGGGGGCTTTCACCTGACGCTTGCTGATATTTTCATGCCAGGGTTGGAGCTGGCGCACCATGTAGGTCCCCGTGAGGATGTCTATATAGGAGCGGATGGTCTTATCGGAAACCCCCATGGAGCGTGCCAGTTCTGAGGCGTTCAGAGTTTGACCGTGGTAATGGGACAACATGGACCAGAAGCGCCGCATGGCTGCGGCCGGTATGGATATTCCCAGCTGGGGAATGTCGCGTTCCAGGAAGGTTTTCAGAAAACTGTTGCGCCACGCTGCGCTGTCCTCATCAGTCCCGGCAAGATAGGCGCGGGGAAATCCTCCGCGCAGCCAGAGCTTTTGCCACGTATCGCCACCGGTTTCACCGAGATCAAACCCATTGAGGTCGACAAACTCAACGCGACCTGCAAGGGTTTCAGAAGTGCCTTTCACGATCTCCGGCGATGCGCTCCCCAGGATCAGAAACCGGGCCGGATTGTGAGGGCGGTCTGCCAGCACGCGCAGCACCTTGAATAGCTCGGGCATCGCCTGGATTTCGTCCAGGACGATCAAGCCTTTCAATGACCCCAGCATCATCTCGGGGTTTAGGAGCCGATGGGTGTCGGCCGGTGACTCCAGGTCGAAATGCGTGGCGTTTTTCCTTTTGAAATAAGCGCGCCAGGGTGGTCTTGCCGCACTGGCGCGGCCCCATCGAGGGCGGTAATCCGGGAGCGCCGCACAGCGGCTGAAAGACATTTCAAGTAAGCGGGGCGATCGATCATAACCGCATTTTATCCACGATATTTCGGAGTGTCAATCCGAATTTTCACTGTTCGAGAATCCAGCGAAAATGACGCACTTCAAGCGGTTATTGCCATGCAAAAGGGGACGGTAGTCGATCTCAAAGCGTCTCTGGCGATCTCCGCTTCAAAGCTGAGTTTGGAACATGATCTTCCAATGGCGGACAGCATTATTCTTGCGACGGCGCAAGAATTCAACGCCACCCTCTGGACCCAGGATTCGGATTTCAAGAAGATGAATAATGTAAAGTATTTCCCCAAGAAATAAAATCTTAACAACCTTACAGCGTGCCCACTACTTCACCTCGCGGGTCCGGCGGTTGAAGCGCGGCTCGTAGGTGAAGCTCTCGATGGCCCCGTCGGGGTGGACGACCCGCGTCAGGTTGTCGCGCTCGTCGTACTCCTTTCGGGTGATCTCACCGCGCTCGTCGGTGATGATGAGGTGGCGGCCGTCCTTTACGATCTTCATCACGCTGCGGCCGTTCACATCCACCCGCCTGATCTCATCGGCCTTGTCGAACCAGATCTCTTTGACAAGCCCGGCCGAGGTCCGCATGCGCGCGTAGAGCTCCTGGCGTCCCTCGTCGTAGTCGTACTCAAAGCTATGCCCCTGGTTAAGCGCATTCACCACCGAGGCGATCCGGCCGTAGTCGTCGTAGCCGATTTGAACCTCACGGCCCTCGGCGTCGGTGACCCTGGCGATCCGCCCCTGGCCGTCGTAGCTGAACTGGGTGACGGCGCCGGTGGGGTCGGTGACCGCGGAAAGCCGCCCCTCGCTCCAGGCATAATCCACCCGGCGGTTGTCCCGGTCGCGCACCGCTAAGAACCGCTCCCCGTCCCACTCGTAGAAGAGCACCGGCAGGTTGTTTCTGTCCGAGACCGCAGCGAGCTTCCCGCCTGAATAGGAGAGCCGCCCGATGACCCCGTTCCGGCCCCCGTAGGCGAGCATCCGCCCCTCGGCGTCGAACTCCTTGAACCCGCCGCTCTTCTCCTCCCAGCGGAAGCCGGTGGCGGTCTTTCTGATGCGGTAGGTGTCGTGGAGGAACAGATCAGAGTCGAGCGCCGAGGCCGTGTAGGTGACGCCGGCCTTCTCGACCGACTCGATGCCGCGTGCCGATCAGCGCAGGCTTTATCACCAGGTTGTGGCGCGTGTGCTCGAAGTGCCAGGCGTTGCCGTAGTAGCGCCGCTCCGCCCCGATCGCACCGCCCGGCACCTTGACGGAGAGATCCGTGTGCCCGCGGGTGTACTCGCCAAGCACCAGGTTCACCTGGCTGGCCACATCCTGCAGGATCCCCTGGCGGCTCTCCTTTGAAAGCGCGCAGTCATCGCCGCAGTAGGCTTCCTTTCTGACCGGGGAGGGGAAGCACTTCACCCCGGTGATCGGCTTGGGCGCCGGGGCCGCGGGGGAGCTCGTGCCGCCTCCGCCCCCGCCGCCGACACTCCAGCTGCCGCCGCCGGGGGTGATCGCCGGCGGGCTGCCCCCGCAGCTGCCGTAGGTGTAGGTCCAGCAGTGCCGCGCCGTCCCGCGCGTGTCCGCACCGTTCGCGCAGCGGTAGCCGTAGTCGACGAGCGCGCAGGCGCCGTAGCTCGAACAGCCCCCGCCGGTGCCGGTGCCGTCGCCCTCCGGGGACTTGATGCAGGTCACCCGGTAGGGCACCGTGATCCGCCCCTTGGCGGCCAGGCTCTCCGGCAGCGCCCCCAGGGTCTCGTAGCGGTAGTAGGGGTCGTTCTGCGGCAGGCTGAGCTTGAGGTTGTCGGCGCGGATCAGACCGTAGTTCGTGAGGGGGTATTCAAAATTGGGAATGCTGTGGAGGGTTCGGCGTTTTATATCTTGTTAACTTTTCACCATCGTCCCGCAGGGCCATCGGTCACATCCGGGTGCACCGCCCGCAACGCGTACACCATGGACTCCCCAGCGGGCGCGCTGAAGCGGTAGACAAGGCCGCCGTCATAGCAGGTTGATTGAGCGAATAAAGGTTGATCGGTGAAGAGGATTTGAATGACTTAACTTATAACCTTACAGCGTCCCTTTTTTTTGCAAACAATAGGATCTACCGCCAAGATTAATATTAATATTTCCTTATTTTATTGTAAATGAATACAACAAGTATAATGATAATTATATAAAATATTGGATCATTGTACCACCAACTTTGAAAATTTTTATCAATGGCCTCATTGATATGCGAAACATCTTTTGTCAAATCTGGATTTGACAAAAGCATCGAAATACCAAAAACAAGAAAAATACATCCCCATATTAAATGGTTTTTTTCACTTTTGGGCCTAAAAATAACTGTGCCTATATCGTAAAAAAATCGAGAAACTTTTGATTGTTCTTTGAATCTTTTTGAAAAAATTAAAATTATTCCAATTAAAATTAAAATGAAAAAAGCAGTCTTAATTGTGTTTTGAAATACCATTATGAAACATAAAACTACAGAAAAAAAAGCAATGATAAATAGCGTATCAAAAAAAATAATTTTTCTATTTTTCATCTTCTGCATAAAGGACAACTTGCCTATAAGCTCTAATTACAGCAGTTTTCTATTTTGGACCATTCAATCCAAGAGTATCCACCAAAAGCATCGGCGCTAGCGTCAATACCAGCTTGGTAGCTATCAGCTCCATATGCTCCGGTAGTTGAGCCTAAATTTAGAATAGTTATACTGGATCCAAATCCTAAAGAGGAGCTTATCGTATAGATTGAGGATAATCCTGACAAATCTTTCAATTGCGGCTCATTTGAAAAGCTTCTGCTATCCTGCTCAATATTAAAATAAGTTACACTCGCTGGAATGCCTGCAGTGATACCTCCAAAAACAGCTACAAGTTCGCCTACTTCCCTTTTACCGTCGTTTCTACATTCCGACCAAACTCGACAGCGAATTTGCCCTACGCCAATTGCTTCACCCCCAGAAATATATCTGCAGTATCCCTTGTAAACCCATAGACCTAAGGGATCAAACATATTCGTAGCATTATTTCTTGCATATTCAAATTGATTTATTCCTCCCATATAGCCGACAGGGTCTTCAGCCATGTACCTGCCAGTGTTTATATTGTAATATCGTAAAAAATTATAATATAGTTTTGTTTCATTATCCTGATACTGTCCTGGAA